>JAWKHN010000001.1:0-480500 GCA_041394795.1 Pyrinomonadaceae bacterium
CGAAACAGCCGGACCATCTTTTAAGACGACCGAATACTCGGCGCCCCTGCGCCTTAAGAGCATGTGTATTCCGCCGGGCGCGATCAAGACTCGTCCGGGAACCACGACATCGCCATTCTTGGCCTCAACGACCTCAACTTTGCAGAGATCATTCAGTCGATTCGCGAAAGCCTTCGTAAATCCGGGCGGCATGTGCTGGACGATAACCGTGCCGGGCGAATTGACGGGAAAATTCTTCAGAAGTTTCTCAAGCGCTTGGGTTCCACCGGTCGATGCGCCGATGGCGATTATCTTGTGGGTTGTTTGGAGCTGGGTTGTTGTCTTGGGTTTTTGGTCGGTTTCAGTTTTGCGCGGCGCATAAACGCGTGCTTTGGCCGCGACGCGAATCGCTTCAACCAACTGCGCCCGCACATTCGGCGCGGAGAATTGCGATCCGGGCTTGTTTACGATTGAAATGGCGCCGAGAGCCAATGCACGGACGGCATTCTCGCTGTTTTCCTCGGCAAGCGAACTGACGATAACGACCGGAATCGGGAAGTGCCGCATTAGCTTTTCAAGAAACGACAGGCCATCCATTTCCGGCATTTCAATATCGAGCGTGAGAACATCCGGACGCAATCGCGATATTTTCTCGCGTGCAATAAACGGGTTTATCGCCTCACCGACGACCTCGATGTCTTCGAATTCTGAAAGCTGCGTCGTGATCACCCTCCGCACGACCGCGGAGTCGTCCACAACGAGAACCTTGATAGGCTTCTTTTCCAAACCATCCAGCATTTGAGTTACTTATCGCGATAAAATTTGAGTTCCACCGAACCTTCTTCGAATTCAACCTTGGTTGAGGCCTCGGGCTCGATAGCATTGTCCGCCTCCTCAAATCGGGGAGCGTCCAAATTGAACACGGCCTGATCGCCGAAAACGAAGGGCAAAACATTTCCACAGATCACGTTTCCAAGTTCACCGGCAACATCGAGGATCAGCTCCTCGTCTTCGCCGACGTCATCCAACATGTTTTCAGCCATCGTCGTGATAACGCCGTTTTGGAAACTGACAACGAGATTTCCGTTCTCATTTCCGTGGTACGCGACATTGACGTGTATCCAGGTGTCATCGGTCGCCGTCGGTTCTTCGTCTTCCATCAACGGGAACAAGAATCCCAGTTCCTCAAAAGTCGAGACCGTCGCCTGATACAGTGCTTCCTTCATCTTCCACTCCCTTTACGTTTTTTACCTTCTCGCGCAACTCTTCCGGTGCGAAGGGTTTATGTACAAATTCGACTCCCAGATCCGCCAAACGGCCCACTCTGGTCTCGCTCGAATCTGTCGAAACTACTATGATCGGCAGATCGTCAAAATCTTCATTCTCGCGAACGAGGTTGATCATCGTTTCCCCGTCCATTACCGGCATGTTTATGTCGACCAGCGCCAGATCAATCAGGTTTTCCTCGATGATTTCGATCGCCTTTTTGCCATCAGGCGCCTGAAAAACCTCTCCCACGGGGACCCCGCTGAGATGAAGCGTCTTCTTTATGATCGACCTCATCGCGGCACTGTCGTCAACTATCAGGATCTTCCAAGCCATAAAAATTGCCTCCGCAAACTCAAAGAGGTTTTTCCTCGTTATTAATCTTCAATGTAACCGTGCCGTCCTTGACCCGCAGGGCCATTGTCCGGGAAACCTTGTCGCCAACATCCTGCGAATCGATGAGAACGTTGTTTTTCCAAAGCAGCTTTTTCAGAACAAGCATGTTACGTTTGCCGATTTGAAAATTGTCCGTTTCGGCGTCATGCCTCGACGCGCCGCCGGCCACCTTTAGCATCATTCGGCTCTTGTCCGCCCCAAGCTTGTAACACGCCTTGAAAAGCGCCGGAATCCCCGTATCGACAAACATGTAGGGGTTCTCCCTTGCCTTTTCCGGATTCGTATTCGAACTCGGAAGCATGATGTGGATCATTCCCGCCACACCCGCAACCGGGTCAAACACGGTGACACCAAGGCAACTTCCAAGTGCATACGTGATTATTTCGTCATCCGGGTTCGACGAAACTTTCATATCCGCTATTCCGACTATATGTTTCATCTTCTGTAAACGGCGGGTTGCACGTATGTGAAGCGTTCGTTGCCGCCCGCGAGGCTTTCGGCATGGCCAACCATCAGATAGCCGCCATCGGTGAGATAATCGCCGAGCCTGTCAATAAGCCGGCTTTGAGTTTCCTTGTCAAAATAGATCATCACGTTTCGACAAAGAATAACGTCGAATTTTCCCTTCATGGGAAACTGTCCCATAAGATTCAACCGCGCGAAACCAACCATCTTTTTGATTTCGTCCGAGATCAAGAATTCATTCGAGCCCGTCTGGCTTTTGAAGTATTTGCGGACTCGCTCAGGGCTAACACCCTGAAGCTGATCCCTTGTGTATTTTCCGGCCCTCGCCTTTTCGAGAATCTCAGTGGAAATATCAGTGGCGAGTATCTTTACATCCCAGCTATCGATCCTGGGTATTGCGTCGCGCAGAAGCATCGCTACCGAATAGGGCTCTTCTCCCGACGAACAGGCGGCGCTCCAGATCCTCGCGCGCCGGTTCGATAGTTTTGGCAGTACCGCATTTTCGAGAAAGTCAAAATGTGCAAGCTCTCTAAAAAAATTCGTCTTGTTGGTTGTCAAAACATCAACAAGATGGACCAACTCAACGCCCGACCGATCCGACTTGAGAAATCTCAGATAGGCTTCGACATCCGGAAGATCGAGAGCGACAAGACGTTTGGCCAATCGCGACTGAACCAACTGGATCTTGTTCTCGGACAATCGTATTCCGCAGACGCCGTAGATCATGTTGCGCACGATTTCAAATTGCTCTGAATTCAGCGAGGCGAGTTTTGGCCTCAATGCCATGTCTATCATCGTTTTCGTAGGCCGCTCGGTTTTGTTCTTCAGCAGGGAAGGATCCCTTCAAAAAAAGGAGCGTGAAAATGGTGTTTGGAAAGGGCCGGACATCTATTGTCGAGGCAAATCGTATGTTCCGGCCCTGAGAGGCGGTGATTTAAAAGGTCCTAGAATTCCTGAAGCACATCGTTCGAATAGTCATCAAACGGAATCAGGTCTTCGGGACTGATATCCCCGTCAAACTTGCCGGCGTCGAATGGTTTTTCAACATGCTGCCTTTTTGGCGGTGCTGAATATCTCGAAACCGGTTTGACGGGCGAAGAGACTCTCGAACCAGAGAACGAAGATCCTTTACCCGAGAGTTTGTAGGCGGCGATTAGATCAAGCATTTCCTGCGACTGCTTGGAAAGCTCTTCGGAAGCGCTCGCCGACTCTTCGGAGTTGGCCGCAAAGTTTTGCGTAACTCCGTTCATCTGCTCGACCGCGACATTGATCTGTTCGGTGCTTTGGTGTTGCTGTTCGCTGGCTGTTGCGATTTCCGACATGACGACCGAAACGCGTTCGATCTGGTCGTTGATCTCTTCAAGCCGCGCCGAAACCTCCGAATTGAGTTCGACACCCGCTTCGGTGTCCCGGACGGCCTTTTCGATCAGCTCGGCCGTTGACTGGGCAGCTTCGGCGGATCTCATCGCCAGATTGCGGACCTCTTCGGCAACAACCGCAAATCCCTTTCCGGCGTCTCCCGCACGAGCCGCTTCAACGGCTGCATTGAGTGCGAGAAGATTGGTTTGGAATGCGATTTCCTCAATGGTTTGAACGATTTTCGCTGTCGAATCGGACGAATTCTTGATGCTCGAAACCGCTTCGGAAAGCCGTTCCATGCTTCTAAGTCCCTCATCCGTGGACTCGCGTGCACTCTCAGACAACGATCTCGCCTCTTTGGAGTTCGTGGCGTTTTGTCTGCTCATCGTGGAGATTTCCTGCAGATTGCTCGCTACTTCCTCAAGAGTTGATGCTTGCTCGGATGCTCCTTGAGCTAGGGCCTGGCTGCCGGAACTGATTTCCTGAGCTGCCGAAGCGACCTGATCGCTGCCCGCCGAAATTTGCTCGAGCCCGTTGTTGAGATTGTCCAAAGCGCTGTTGAGCGATTCCTTCATCATGGCGAAATCGCCTTGGTAGGCTCCGTTCATTCTAACGGTAAGGTCTTTGTTGGACATCTTGACGAGACAATCCGAAGCCTCGCTAATTGGGGCTACGAGCGCATCAAGCATTTCATTTATGCCGCCGATCAAATCTCCGTATGCGCCCTGATATGCGGATCGGTCGCCACGCACCGCCAAATCCCCGGATTTTGCGGCCGCAATCAGCTCATCGGTGTCGCTGACGAGACCTTCCAAAGATCTCTTTGTTTGAATCAGACTATGTGAAACACGATCATTCTCGGATCTCGGATTTATATCGACGGCAAGCCGCCCTTCTCCAAACGCCCTAACGGCTTCCGAAACTTCCTTCAAGTATTCGAGTGTCGATCTAAATGCATCGGCCAGTTTTCCGAGTTCGTCGCCAGACTTGAATTCAAGTGTTTGATCAACATCGCCAAGCGCGATTTTTTGCATGCGATCCACGACATCACCGAGGGGGCTCGTAATGCTCTTAGAAACATACCAGCCAATCGCCGACATAGCGGCAATAACAAAGATCGTCAATGAAATCATCAACATGAAATCGCGGCCCACGGTGGATGCGGCTTCTTCTTCCGCCTGTTTGCTTTCCTTGCCCGCAATCTCGACAACTTTCTCGATTTCGGCCTTGTGCTGTTTGAAAAGAGCGGACATGGTCTGATCAAGGACTGCTGTCGCCTTCTCTTTGTCTCCGGTCTTTATTGCGGGTATGAATTCCTTGTCCTGTACGTCAAAGAACTTCATTGCGGGTTCAACGGACTTGTCGAGGAACTGTCCCTTTAGCTCGGTGCTTTGCAAATGCTCTTTCCAGTACGTGATTCTGTCAACGTATTCCTTTTTAAGATCGGCCGAACGTTTGATCAAAGCTTCCATTTCTGCCGGATGGTCTTCAGCGAGGATTTGAAACGCGTTCAAATACGATTCGACGATATAGTTTGGGGGCGGAAGAATATCGGCCTGAAGATCCTTTTTGCGGACGATTTCGGTGTATAGGTTGCCGTTGACCATCACTTCGCGAAGCGACAGGAATGCAACGGCCGCGAATACGACCATCCCGACTACGCCTACCGCGATCAAGGTGATAAATTTCTTTCTTACGTTTAAGTCTTTGAAATTGAGCATTGTGCTTCTCCTGAAGGGGAAATTTCTCCCACTGCCCGTTCAATGTTCGAATCGGTGAGGGGGACGCCGAGGATTTACGCTCCCCGGCTAGCATTTTCGAAATTTAGAAAACTTTGCCGTACGTAAACATGAGTCCGTTGTTGGCACGACCCTCATTGCCCACGCTGTAACCAACGAAAAGGGTTTGCGAGTTCGTAACCGCGAACGAAAGCCCCGCGGTCCCGTATCCGACGCGATTCTTTCCGCTCGTCCAGTCGCCGAGGAATCCAACGCGCTTCGAGATCGATTTTTCAACCCCGACCATCGCACCCGTTTTGGTTCCGAAATCCTGTTCGGCGCCAATCATCGTGTAGCCGCCACCGGTGAACTTCAGCCCGCCTGCGGATTTAAAGCGTTTTCCGGCAACGGAATAGACCATTGCAACAGGGCGGGAGCCGGTGTGTTTGTTGAGCGGAACAAAGACCAGCGTGCCGGCGGAAACCGAAACGCCATTGTCTTCGTTGTCGTAGGCCTTCCATTTGAAGTTGGGTTGGAATTCGGCGGCGTCTGAAGCGCCGTTTCGCGAATAGACGACATTCGCGCCTATTTCCATGTTCTTTCCGATTCCATGGGTAGCGCGAAAAGCGTAGGCCTGATATCCGCCGTTTGCGTATGAATCCAAGTGGGCGCCAAAATCCGCTTCAACTAGTGTTCTTGATTCAGAAGTCACGTCGGTCGAAGGCATAACGGAAATAACCGTTTGCGCGGCAATTGAAAGCGAGGAGGCGAATACCAAGAGTGTGATCGTGATTAGGTGTTTAACTTTCATTTTTTTTGTGTGGCGGAACTCGCTTGGAGTGTCCTTTTCCAGATTGTGGGTGTATGTGCGGAGTAAAAAATGCTTATGCGGCTTCTTCCATCGACGCTTCGACGTTTTTGGTGAATTCCGACATTTCGCTGCGGGAAACGACTCTGTCTATTGCTAGCAGGAGTCGAACTTTTTCATTGGTTTTGCCGACACCGAGAAGATAATGGGTGTCAACATCGGTTCCAAACGAGGGAACGTCTTCGATTTCGGCCTCGGCTATATCCAAAACTTCGGAAACCTTGTCGACAACGATCCCGATTTCCAACCCTTCGGATTGGACGACGATGATGCAGGTGTCTTCCGTGTCTTCCTTAGGTTCCATTTCAAACTTAAGGCGAATATCCATTACCGGAATGATCTTTCCGCGCAGATTCACGACACCGCGGATAAACGACTGCGTGCGCGGCACTCGGGTGATAGGAAGCATCCCTATGATTTCCTGAACCTTTAGGATCTCGATGCCGTATTCTTCGTCTTTTAGGAAAAACGTAAGAAATTTGCCGCCGCGGTTTGCGGATTTGGCTGAGGATTCAGATGTTTCTTTGATTTCGTCAAGCATAGACTTACCTTCGTTGTTGGATTGCCGCTAGGCGGCCTTGATTTCACTACCCGGTTTCTTGCGGTCGTGCGATGAAGCGTATTGACGCGCCATGGCGACAATTTCCGAAGTGTCGAGGATCAGGCCGACGCAGCCGTCTCCGAGTATCGCTCCACCGGAAACGCCTTGGACCTTTCCGATGCTGTTTCCAAGGGTTTTCGCAACAACCTGTTGTTGGCCCAAAAGCTCATCGACAAGCAACGCGCATCGTCTTCGTCCGTCCGCGATGATTATCAATAGCCCATCGGTCATTTCTTCCACAGCGCCATCGACACAGAAGAGTTTGTGCAATCTGAAGACTGGCATCAGTTCGCCTCGCAGGCTCACCATTTCGCCTTTGCCGGCGACACTTGAGAGCATTTCCTTCGATGGTTGGAAACTGAGCTGAATATTTATTGTCGGAAGGATGAATTTCTCTTCGCCGACCCTGACAAGCATGCCGTCGGTGATGGCAAGCGTGAGCGGAAGGCGGATCGTAAACTTTGTTCCAAATCCTTTTTCAGAGGTGATCTCGATTCGGCCGCGCATGATCTCGATGTTTTTGCGGACGACGTCCATTCCGACACCCCGCCCGGAAACATCCGTAACTTCTTGCGCGGTTGAAAACCCTGGAGCGAATATCAATTGATAGATCTCGTTTTCGCTCATTCCCTGGTCTGATTCGATGATGCCGTTGGCAATCGCCTTCGCTACGAGTTTGTCCTTGTCCAAACCCGCACCATCGTCTTCAAGTTCGATTACAACATCGCCGCCGCTGTGATAGGCGGCCAGTCTGACGTTTCCGATCGGGTTCTTGCCCGCCAACTTTCTGTCTTCCGGCATTTCGATTCCATGGTCTGCTGCGTTTCTAACCATGTGAATCAAGGGATTGGCGACAAAATCAACCATATTGCGATCGATTTCCGTCTCCTCGCCGTCGGTAACGAAATCGACCTCCTTGCCGCATTTTCGGCTGACATCGCGGACGATGCGTGCCATTTTCTGAAATGTGCCGCGAAGAGGAATCATCCGCATCGCCATGCTCAGGTTCTGCAGTTCGCGAACGATTTTGCCGGCATGCGAAACCTTCTTGTTGAGGTCGGGATGCGCGCCGTTTAGAACGATGTCGTCCTGGAAAATCATCGATTGTGCGATTACCAACTCACCGACGATGTCGATGAGACTGTCTAGCCTATCGGTCCTTACGCGAACGGTGCTTTCGCCTCCGGAATCGGTGCCCGATTTTGCATTTCCGTCCGCGGCCCCTTCATCGTCTGCGGCCTGGTTAGCAATCGAGAATCTCTCCTTATCGTTTACTCCGGCCGCCTCCGGAGACTTGAGTACCTCGAAGACCGCCTTGTAGGCGAGCGGAAGCTTCATCGCGGAGCCGCCGAGACCATTTTCCACTTCGGTCAACAGTTGGCGCAGTATGTCGCATGAGATCAGCGCCAAATCAGCGTAACCGCCGGCGCAGATGATCTCCTTGTCACGCATGCGGCTCAGAAGTGATTCCGCGAAATGAGCGAATTCCGTGGTCCGCTTTAGGTCAAGAAATGCCGCTGACCCTTTTATTGTGTGGAAAGCGCGAAAAACCGTATTGACGCCCTCGATGTTTCCCGGGTCGGCCTCGAGTTCGAGGAGCGCGCTTTCCGCCGCCTCAAGAAGTTCGCGGCTTTCGGTAATGAACTCAGTTACAAGCGCCTTGTCGGAATCCGCGCCGAGCGCGTCGGGATCCAAATCGACTTCAACTTCATCACCGGCAACTTCATCCGGAAGCTGTTCCTCATCGGCCAAATCAATTTCGTTTTCAAATATCGTCGAGTCTTCGAATTCAACTTCGGGCGCAGTCTCCAAGACCGGCTCCTCCAGCGTTGCGGCCTCATCTGCAAGGTGCAGGATTTCGTCAAATATTCGTCCAACTTTCGATAGGGTCTCGTCCAAATCGCCGGACTTTCCATCTATCGCCTTCTTTGTCTCTCTCGCGGCTTTGACGACCAGCTTCTTTCGTTCTCCCGAATCTTCCTTTTCGCCGATCGACTTCAATCCCTCGAACAACGCCTCAAGCGAGGCCTTGTCGCCTTCTTCGATCTGCATCAACATCGCCGCAGCTTCCTCGAGCGAAGCCGGTGCCGAAGGTGCTGGTTCATTGAATTGTTCCGTTGTTGCCTCGCTCTCCACAATCGGTTCGGAATCATCTCCAAACGGTTCCTGAGGTTCTTCCGGGGGCTCGGCAGTATTTCCCGCTACCATTTTGCGAACACCTTCCAGAGCGTTTCGAAGCATCGCATCCGTCATCGGGTTCGGCGGCGTGCCGAGATTGTGTTCGATCGCAACGAGGAGATTTCCGAGCGAGTCCATCAGCACACCGATTTCTTCCGGATTCTCCTGGAAGATGAACTGGAGTACCGCCAGACATTGCATCAGAGCTTCTCCAACGATGTCGCTGTGTTGGTTGCACAATTCGAGTTGTGCTTCTATGCCGGCACCGATAGCGATAAGCGCTTCGGTATCGCCGGCTTCGAATTTGGACATCGAGGAGCGGATCCTGCAGAGTTCCGCTATTGCATTTTTGTATTTGCTTGGCATGGTGGGAGGGAAGGAACCCGAATTTTCATTCGACGCAACTCGTCGAGCGAGTTCCTAGAAATTATCCATAACGGTCATTTTGAGCCAGAAATAGTAACCGTTCGCGCGATAATGCTGTCGCTCGGATATGAAATGATGGGGAATGAGCTGTTCGTAATCCTCGCCCCTGAAAATCGTTGGGAATGATAGTTGGACGTTGTATCCAACCGATTCCATGTTTCCGGAGATCGCGCCTGCGACTATATTTGCGAGTTCTCCCGCGATATCGGCGATTTCCTCGCTTTCAAAATCCACTTCGATCCCGGCAAATGTCTGGGCCATTGCCTCGATCGATTCCTTCGGAAGGACGAGCCCGAACGACCAGTTGATGTCACCGACAAACGAAATCAGTGCGGCGATTTTTATCCAGCTCCGGCATTCGATTTCGCGTGCCGGGCGTCGTTCAGTGCTGCCAAAAATCTTGCCAAACGTCTCGAGAACCGATTTTTCAGTTTGTTCAAGAATAACTTCGGGGAATGCCTTTGCTTCCTTTTCAGTTTCCTTTGTTGTTTCCAATGTGATGGTTTCCATGTATCTGTCTATCGCCTCCTCGAAGAGGTTTTTTATTTCAAAAGACTGCTAAAGAAGCCGCCGGATGAGGGAGCTTTCGCCGCAGGAGCGGCGGGTTTTGATGCCGTCGGAGCTGGTTGGCCGCCGCCGGGAATCTTTTCGATTACCGGAGCGACCATTTCCTTGATTTCCGCGGGAGTAAAGGGTTTTGTGATATATGTCGTGATTCTGGCCTTTTCGAACGCATCCTTTTGCTTCCCTTCGCCGGATTCACTCGTGATCATTACGATCGGTATGTGCGAAGCCCAGCTCATCGAACGCACCATTCGCGCAAATTCGATCCCGTTCATATCGGGCATGTTCCAGTCCACAAAAATTATGTCCGTGGTATTTGCGTCGAAGTCGTCCAGCGCCTCTCGGCCGCTACCGGCCTGCGCGAATGTAAAATCCGCCAGTTCCGAAGCCGTCAATGCATTGATCACCATTGAACGCATAACCTTCGAATCGTCTATTACCAACGCATTCAGCTTTCTTAGTTCGGTAGTATCTTCTGCCACTTTGTCTTGTCTCTCAGGTGTTGGGACTGCCTGCCAGGGGGAAGGCGCAGGCATCTCTAAATTCGTATCGGCTCCAAAGCCAAAAACTTGAGCAACTTGAATCAAAAAGTTCGAAGTTTGGCGAGGGTTTTTTAAGCAGGAAAACAGGGTTTTGGCATGCTCGCGTATTGGTTCGGGGAAAGCGCGCAAACCGGAAATCGAAGGCGGGTCGGCTCTGCGCCCACAGCAGGTGAACACAGCACCAAAGTAGAATCGGTTTTTTGGATTGGCCGAGGCGGCATTCTTCGCGAATTACCGCCTACATCGACTCCTTCGAAAGAAGCTTTACAAACTTCTTGGCAGCGGCGGAAAGTTCGCGATCTGTTCGGTAAATGACTCCAACCGGACGTTTCCAGTCTTTTTCGCGAAATTGAACGACTTCAAGCTGGCCGTTCTTCTCTTCGTCCATCACGCTCGGGTGCGGAACGATCGCGAGTCCGAAACCCACCTCGACAGCTCGCTTTATGGTCTCGATATTGTCGAATTCGGCCGCTTTGTTGACGCTCACACCGAATCCGCGAAGTATTTTATCCGTCGCCTTTCTGGTCGGGATGTCGCGTTCGAAAAGCACGAAATCCCTGTCTTTGAGTTCGGTGGCTTTGACGAAACCGCTCTTGGCAAGTTCATGACCCGGCGGACAGATCAGCACAAGCCTGTCGCTCGCCATCGGAACGACCGTCAATCCGCGTCTGGGTTCGGGAAACGCAACAACACCCAGTTCCACCGTTCCTTTCAAAACGTCGCGGACAACACGCGTCGTTCTTGAATACTCGAGATCGATCTTCACCGAAGGGAACTTCGACATGAATTCGCGTACGACCGGAGGAAGTTCGTGCAAACCGACGCTATAAACTGTCGCGACCTTTACAACACCCGAGATCTTGCCGACAAGCGTGTTCATGTGCTCGTTTAATTGGTTAAACGATTCGATCACATTCTTGCTTTCGCGATAAAACACCTCGCCGGCAGGCGTCAGCCTGATCTCTCTCCTTCCCCTGACGCGTTCCAGAAGGCGGCGTTTGAATTTGTCCTCCAAACTCCGCACCTGTTGGCTTACGGCGGATTGGGTTACAAAATTTCTCTCGGCTGCCAAGGAAAAACTCTGCATTTCGACGAGGTCGCAAAAAACCTTTAAGGTCTCTATATGCATAATATATCGGGTTGAAACTATCGTTTTTGATTCGCCCAATTATAAGAATATCTGGATTAACATTGCAAGAGATTTCATTTTGGCTAATGACCTCAGAGGTAGTATAGTAGGTGGAATCTGCAACGTTCCTTTTCAAATCTTTCACGAACTGATGTTTTTGAAGGGATTCGTGCGCAGATAATTCAATCAATCATTAATAATCAAGAGGCAGCACAATGACGTCAAAATTTGGGAAGGTTTTTCTTTTGAGAAAACTCCACCAACTTACGGGAATAGTTCCGCTTGGACTCTTCTTTGGAGTTCATATGTTGACCAACGCCAAGGCGATGAACGGGGCGGAAGTATTCAATGATGCGGTCGCGGATATCCACCATTTGCCGTTTCTGTTCTTTATAGAGGTATTCGGGATCTTTCTGCCGCTTCTTTTTCACTCGGTTTACGGCATTATGATCTCGTCCGAGGCGCGGTTGAATGTTGGCGGCTACGGATATGGACGGAATTGGCTCTACCTTTTTCAAAGGGTTACGGGGATTTTCCTTTTTGTTTTTCTGATTTTCCACCTCCTTCACTTTCGCTTCGGACTCTTCGCGGGATTTGGATTGACGGACATCGCGGTTGCCGGAAATTCGTCTCGCGCCTATGAAATCGTTGCGGGCGATTTCCAATCCTTGGGAATCATTGTCTTCTATATCCTTGGTGTCGCCGCAACCGCGTGGCATCTCGGCTACGGAATTTTCCTCTTCGCGCTGGACTGGGGACTCGTTATCGGGGAAAAAGCCCAAAGAGTGGTTTTAGCGGTTTGTGCGGCGATTGCTTTCGGGCTCTTCGCCATGGGTACCAATGCCGTATTTTCATTTGTTAGACCCTGCGGATTGATGCCGGCCGCGTTGTGCGATGCGCCGAAGCGGGTGCTTGATGTTGAGAAATTTTAGGTTTACGGGATAGTTCGATTATGGCTTCTGGAAACGGTACGAAAATAGCAATTGTTGGCGGAGGGCTGGCGGGTCTTGCCGCCGCCATGAAGATCGCCGAAAAGGGGCATGACGTCGATTTGTTCTCGGTCGTCCCCGTGAAGCGTTCGCACTCGGTGTGCGCACAAGGCGGCATCAATGGTGCGGTGAACACGAAAGGCGAGGGTGATTCGCCGCTAAAGCACTTTGATGACACGGTTTACGGAGGCGACTTTCTCGCAAACCAGCCCCCTGTAAAACGCATGTGCGAGATGGCCCCCGAGATCATTTATCTTTTTGATCGGATGGGGGTTCCATTTTCACGAACCAACGAAGGGCTTATGGACTTCCGAAGGTTTGGTGGAACGCTTCATCACAGGACGGCCTTTGCCGGCGCCTCGACGGGGCAGCAATTGCTCTATGCGCTTGACGAACAGGTAAGAAAGCACGAGGTCGCGGGTTCGGTTAGGAAATACGAGGGATGGGAAATGATGTCTCTCGTACTGGACGATCACCAGGTCTGTCGGGGAATTATCGCGATGAACCTGCAGACGCTCGAATTGAAGGCCTTTCAGGCTGATGCCGTGATCATGGCGACGGGCGGACCGGGGTTGATTTACGGGAAATCGACGAATTCCCAGGTTTGCACGGGGAGCGCGGTCGCTGCGTGTTACCAGCAGGGAGCCAAGTACGCCAACGGTGAGTTTATTCAGGTCCATCCGACCTCGATACCGGGTGAGGACAAGCTTCGTTTGATGTCCGAATCCGCTCGCGGCGAGGGTGGTCGTGTTTGGGTTCCGCGCAGCGAAAGCGACTCTCGCCGTCCCCAGGACATTCCCGCAGAGGAGCGCTGGTATTTCCTTGAAGAAAAATATCCCGCATATGGAAATCTGGTGCCTAGGGATATTGCGACGCGTGAAATTTTTCAGGTTTGTCTTGATGGCAAGGGCGTCGGGGGAGAGAATCAGGTTTATCTCGATCTTACGCATATCCCGGCCGATACGCTGACCAAGAAACTCGGGGCGATTCTCGAGATTTATGAGATGTTTGTCGGAGACGACCCGCGATACGTTCCGATGCGGATCTTCCCGGGCGTCCATTATTCGATGGGCGGACTCTGGGTGGACTTCGAGCAACGGACGAACATCCCGGGGTTGTTTGCGGCCGGCGAATGCGACTATTCGATTCACGGCGCCAACCGGCTCGGTGCAAACTCATTGTTGTCATGCGTTTATGGCGGCTTTGTGGCCGCTCCCGCGGCACTCGAGTACGCGGCGAATGTCGAGCGCGGCAATTCCGAAACAAATGGAATTCATGCCGCGGAATTGCAGCGCCAGCGTGAGATCAACGACGAGATCATCAAGAACGAGGGATCGGAAAATCAATACAAGCTTCACGAGGAACTCGGCAAGGTGATGACCGACAACGTTACCGTCGTTCGCTACAATGACCGGCTCCAGGAAACGGACAACAAGATTCTCGAATTGATGGAACGATTTGGAAAAATCTCGATCAATGATTCGAATCTTTGGGCAACCCAGGCGCTTCCGCATGCGAGGCATCTTTGGAATATGTTCCAATTGGCCCGCGTAATAACACTCGGCGCGCTCAATAGAAACGAATCCCGTGGCGCGCATTACAAACCCGAGTTTCCGGACCGAAACGATGAGGATTGGCTGAAAACGACGATCGCCGAATACTCCGACGAGGCCCCGGTTTTGTCGTACGAGACGGTGGACACCGGCGAGATCACGCCGCGACCGAGAGATTATTCGGCAAAGAAGAAAAAGTCGGTTTAATCGACGGTTTCTCCAAAAGCGGCCAATATCCGATGTTGGCGGCTAAAAGTTTTACAGGCTACAGATGAAATTTTAACGAACTCTCGAAGTTCGTCCGCAACCGATTATGAGCAATTCAAACGGACACGAGGCAAAGAAGACCTTGAACAATCCGCCCGACAAAATTCGTGTTTCCATCAAGCGACGCGAGAATCTTGATTCTCCGCAAACCACGGATGTATTTGAGATTCCGTATAGAAGGAATCTGAATGTGATCACCGTTTTGATGGACATCCGAAAGAATCCCGTTACGGCAGACGGCAGGAATGTTACTCCTCCGGTTTGGGATATGAACTGTTTGGAGCAGGTCTGCGGGATTTGCACGATGGTGATCAATGGCCGGGTTCGCCAGTCATGTTCGGCGCTTGTTGACGATATCCTTTTGGAATCGGGAAACAATTCGATCACATTGGAACCGATGTCGAAGTTTCCGAATGTCCGCGATTTGAAAGTCGATCGTACGCAGATGTTCGACAATCTCAAAAAAGTCCATGCCTGGGTCGAGTTGGATGGCAGCTATGATCTCGGTCCGGGGCCGAAGATGTCTCAGGAAGTGCAGCAGGAAAGGTACGCCTATTCCCGTTGCATGACGTGCGGTTGTTGTCTTGAGGCATGTCCGCAGTTTCATGACGATAACTACATCGGGCCTCAGGCCATTGCGCAGGTTCGTCTCTTCAACATGCATCCGACCGGCGAGTTTACACGAGATGCCAGGCTGGAAGCCTTGATGGATGACAATGGCATCACGAGTTGCGGAAATTCGCAAAACTGCGTACAGGTTTGTCCGATGAGTCTTCCGCTAACGAGAGCAATTTATGAGACCAACAGGGAAGTTACAGTCCATGGCCTGTTTGGTTGGTTGCGCAAGTAGCGCTGGCGACACATTTGTTTCGCCTAAAGAATCTTTCGGTCGGAAATGCAAAACCCGCGATTTACGTCGCGGGTTTTTATTGTAGTGTTTGAATTACGGGGATATCGGCTGATGGTGGCGGCATTCCACCGAGATTTGTTTCCACAAACTCCTCGACTTCCGAGAAAGGCATCGGACGCGCGAAGTAATATCCCTGAGCCCCCTCGCATTCGAGTTCCTTAAGCTTCTCAAGCTGAATCTCCGTCTCAACTCCTTCGGCGATAACCTTCATTCCCAGACTGCGTGCCAAGGCGATGATAGTCTGAACGATCTCGGAGTTGTTTCCATCCTCCTCAATTGAGTCAACAAACGACCTGTCTATCTTGAGGGTCGAAATCGGAAGCTGCGTCAGATAACTCAAGTTCGAATAGCCGGTTCCAAAATCATCGATATTTATCTCAATCCCATGAGAGCGCAATTCGCGCAACATCAGGATGGCGCGTTCGCGGTGTTCGAAGAAGACTGACTCCGTGATTTCCAGTTTGAGTCTTCCGGCGGGGAACTTAGTCTCATCGAGGATTTTTTGGATTCTGGAAACAAGTTTCGGGTGCGCAAACTGTTTGCATGAAAGATTTACATTCAGAATCAGGTCGTCGTCAAAGCGTCTGTGTATCGAAGACATGTCGGTGCACGCGGTTTTCAGGACGAATTCTCCGAGCGCGTCGATCAATCCGAGTTCTTCGGCAAGCGGCACGAATCTTGTCGGCGGAATGGGGCCGATCTCCGGGTGGGTCCAGCGGGCGAGTGCCTCGAAACCCAGTATCTTTTCAGTGGAAAGCGAAAATATTGGCTGGTAGCTTACGTGGAATTCCTCGTTCTCAAACGCACGCCTGAGATCCGTTTCCAGCCTCAGAGTTTCCTTTGCAAGCTCGTGCATGTTCGGATCGAAGACTTCGTGACGCGCCTTTCCGGCTCGCTTCGCCTGATACATCGCGGTATCGGCATCGCGCATCATTTCTTCGGCGGTATGATGCTTTTCGGTGCTTTGCAAAACACCGATGCTCGCCGAGCTGTAAATCTCGTGTCCGTTTAGTTCGAACGGGGAAATAAACTTCTGGTGCACCCGTTCGGCGATCGCGATTATCTCATCCTGATCGTAATCGCCCTCAACTAGAATCGTGAACTCGTCTCCACCAAGCCTTGCGACGATGTCGGTCGGGCGCAGGCATTCCTTAAGCCGATCCGCGATTAAGACCAAAAGCTGGTCTCCGGCGGCATGTCCGAGGCTGTCGTTTACGATCTTGAATCGGTCAAGATCGATAAAGAGCACCGAAACCCTGTATTCGCTGTTGTCGGCCGCCGTCTTGAGCGCCGAACCGAGTCGGGACATGAAAAGCGAGCGGTTGGGCAGCCCCGTGAGCGCGTCATGAGTCGCTTCATATTGAAGCTTCGCTTCCGTCTCTTTTTTGTCCGAGATGTCCTGGATTTGAAAAATGAGACTCGTCTGTTCGCCGTTTCTGATCGGCGAGACGCTCCAGGACGCCCAAACCACCGAACCATCCTTATGTAGATATCTCTGCTCAAGCTGGCAGGCGAGTATCTTCCCGGCGAGCAATTCATGGATTTTAACAAGCGTTTCGCCAAGGTCCTCGGGCAGCAGCATCGCCTGGAAATCGGAATCCAAAAACTCTTCTT
Source organism: Pyrinomonadaceae bacterium (assembly GCA_041394795.1). Classification (GTDB taxonomy): domain Bacteria; phylum Acidobacteriota; class Blastocatellia; order Pyrinomonadales; family Pyrinomonadaceae; genus Aridibacter. The sequence continues at coordinate 16,825 of JAWKHN010000001.1, forward strand.
CTTCGTAACCGAGAATATCGCACAGAGCGCGGTTTACTTTTATCCATTTTCCTTGCGAGGAAACGAGTCCGATTCCGATCGGGGCGAAATTAAATGCGCTTCTAAACCTCTCTTCGGATTCTCGCAGCGCCTCGGATCGTTCCTGCAAAAGCTGGGCATGTTGTTCCGCTTGCTCGGCCTGCGCGATCGACATCTCGACGTTCTGGAGATACATCTTGTAGCTCAGATATACCAACAGAATCACGGGGAAGGCGGCAATGATCACGCCGAATCCGATGTAGTGAGCCATCATCAGAAGGACGCCCGCGCTAAGCGCGCCGACGACATACGTGATGAACGACCAAAGATAATGCTGTTTCCAAACCTCCAGTATCGGCTTTTCAGCATTGATCGCGCCATATGCGGCGGCAATCGAGGTATTCGCAACGAATTGAACCAACGCCATCAATGAAAGCGTTATAGCAAAACTGTCGAGATTTTCGTGAAGTCCGTGGGCTTCGATCTTTGTCGTCAGCCCAAGCATGTTTAAAACCCACGAAAGGACAAACGTCGAAATCGCCATAGTGGCGAAATTGAAAAAGACCGTGATCTTTCGGTTGCAGAACCGCCATGACGATACGGTCGCCTCAAGCGCGGCGACGATGACTGCGGTTTCGCCTCCATATAGAAACAGGGCGAGAAAGATAAACGAATCCGATACGGCAATATGGGACTTGAAGCGTGGAATCTGGATCGTAATCTGTGATCCGAGGCCCAGAGTAAGTGCGACGAGGACGAGAAACTTGAAATCGATGTTAGCTCGATCAAATGAATAGAGCGAATGCAAAAAGCACACCGATCCCAGGACGATGACGATCGCCATATAGAGATGCTTGTATGCATGTTTCCTCATAGCTCTTGGGTTTGTCGGCTTTACGGGGCGGGCGCGCTGGCGACTCTTGCGTGAGAGAGCTTGTACAAAAAGAAAGGTATTGTTTTGCGGTGGTTTTGGGACCGCACGCAAAACAATACCATTATGGATTATTTCAAATCCGTTGTCTATTGTTTTCTGTAGTTAAACAAAAATGGTTGTGCACTCATCCGTTGATTTGTAACCGGCTTTTTCGAAGCTTGCGTGTACCTTCTCAAACTTCCGGTTGCTGAGCATGCAGATGTTCTCCACACGTCCGAGCAGTTCGGCGCTGAGTTTTGACAGGCACTTCGGACCGATTCCGCGTCCACGGGCCTCCGGCGCTACATAAACGCCTTCGATATAGAACACATCTTCAGTTTCGGCCGCGATATCGGCTTTGAACAGAAGCTTGCCATTTTCAAACACTACAAAAGTCCTTTCCATGTCTATTCTGCGGGCGCAGCGCTTGAGAAATCCCTCACGGTCTTTTTCAAGCGGGTTGACACCGCTTTCGATAAACGCGACTTCGGCGTGCGCTTCGGCGATCTGCTCGATTTGAGAATGATCGGCGAGCGTTATGTCCCATTCGCATTCCTGAACGGGGAAAGGGAAGTTGAGTTCAAAGAGCTTCTCGGTAAACGAGAGTCTCGGTTCGGTAGCATCTTGTCTATAGAGCGACCAGAATCGTTCGATTGCCTTGCCTTCCGACATCATAACGTGAATCGGCGTTTCGCTGGTTCTAGCTTGAATCGCAAAGGCATGTAGGGCATCGTCCGTGCGGGCTTCAATCAATGTCGTGTGACCGATCAGGGCAACTCCCTCGAGCACGGCTTCTTCGTTTCTGTATCCGAAGAATTTGCCGCGATTTAATTCGCTGTCGAGACCGTTGTCCTTGATGAAGCTCATCATGACTACCGTGTGAACCGGGCGCTGCCTCAAGAAGGCGAGAACTTCTACCTGGTTGTCATCGGAAAGACGGACGATGTTCTTCATGTTCGGTACCGCGACGACGGAAAGCACGTTCGAATTCGATTCGACTCTGCTGGCAACACTTTTGACAATTCTCATTTGTTTGTCCTCCTAAAGTATTTGTCTAAGTGTTGAATTAGTCGCCATAAACTGTGGAAAGCGCTTCCTGGGTGCGGTCGCTAACAAGCACACCGTCACTGACAAGCACTCCATCGCTCACAAGTACGCCGTCCGAGACAAGCACGCCGTCCGAGACAAGCACGCCATCTGAGACAAGCACGCCGTCCGAGACAAGCACACCGTCGGAAACGAGTACACCGTCCGAGACAAGCACGCCATCCGAGACAAGCACGCCGTATGCGAACATCACGCTTCCGCCACCGAGTTCACCGCCGTTGCTGATCCGAACCTTCGGAGTAACGGTTAGCGATGCTACGTTTGAGAAGTTGCTGTTGAGCGTGTAATTGTAGTCAGCCGCATGGGTTACGCCCTGTTGGAACGAACCGCCGTTGCGATAGACGTTGTGGAACTTGGAAGCGAGAGCGCTGCCCTTGATGTAGGCATGGTTCGACATGATCCCTTGAGACCAGGCGAAGCTGTTGCCGTTGATCGAGGTCGAGGCGGTCGGAAGCGATTGGCCGGGAGCGAGGAGGCTCGCGCCGGAAGCCATCGTGTTGAAGTCAACATCGGTGCGATACGCCTTTGCAAGACGCACTGCGCCCTCGATGTTGAGTTGGCCCGCACCCTGCTCGAGCATGCTGTAGCCGGCAAGCGGTTGGGCGGAGTACTGGAAGATCATCTTGACCATTTGCGGGGTCAGATTCGGGTTGAGTTCGAACAACAGCGCCGCTGCGCCTGAGACGGCCGGAGTGGACATCGAAGTGCCGCTCATGGTCATCATGTTGTCATCGAGCGTTCCCTCAAGAAGAAGGGACGTCAGATTCGGATAATGGCTGGCCAACCAAATTGTCGATTTGCCTTTTGCCGAAGTGATCTTATTTCCAGGAGCAACGATATCCGGCTTGATTACGTTGTCAAAGTTGATCGAACCATCGGATTCGACATAGAAGCTGCGTGTCGGTCCACGCGAGCTGAAGGTGGTGATACCGTCATCGGAACCGGTGTCGGTCGCGAAGGTGTTGACGGCGCCAACCGTAAGAACGGAAGGATCGTTGCCCGGCGAGTGAATCTTGCCGTAGATCTTGTTGCCGGCGGCATCCTTGCCTTCGTTTCCGGCAGCGGCTACCACGAGGATGCCAAGATCGTTGAGCTCTTGAACCTTCAGGTTTACGGGATCATTGGTATAGGAATCGATCGCGATTCCGCCGAGGCTCAGGTTTACAACACGAAGGTTGTATTGGGCGTGGTTTTGAACGATCCAATCAAGCGCGTTCAGAAGCCACGAGGCTTGGCCGGTACCATCGGTTTTGAGAACCTTCAGATTGACCAGATTGGCGTCGGGCGCGATTCCGCGATAAGCTCCGCCTTCGCGGCTTGAGGAGCTTGCGGCGATACCGCCGACGTGCGTTCCGTGGCCGTAGTTGTCGTCAACGCTGTTTTCGTTCGTGAAATCCTGCGCGTAAACGATTCTCGAATTGCCGCCCTTTTTGAACGCCTTGTGGCCGGGCATCATCCCCGAATCGACGATCGCGATGCCGACTCCCGAACCATCGAGGTCACCGTCAACCGCGCCGGCGCTTCGGACAAAGTCTGCTCCGGTTGTCTTTTCGAGGTGGCCCATGCGGGTTACCTGGCGATCGGGCGAAATAAAGTTGGCGAGACCGCTATTGGAAAGAGCTTCAACCGCTCTCAACGGCATGTTTACAACGATCGTATCCGAATCACCGATGCGATCCGTCAGACGAACACGGTTTTCGGCCATGATTCGTCTCAGTTCCACGTTGTCGGCGTCTCGGGTTTGAAGAATTACGTCCAGCCTTTGATTTCCGGTCGGATCCTTCTTCATCATCTCGCGGATGTCGGCCGAAACATTGTCTCCGTTGTAACGATCCTTTTTCGCACGAGCCTTTTTGCCGTTGCTGAAACCACTGAAGTCCGTTGCGCCAACCATGATCGGGTTGAAGAGAGCGGCAACTTCGGCCGCCGGTTCAACGTTGTCGGCATATTCCGCTTTGGTTGCACCGCCGATGAATTTGGCGTTGCCGCCGATGATGGCGGAGGCAAGGGATTCGTTCACATTTTGATTGCCGACGAAATTGACGAGTTGATCTACAAAGAGAATCGTTCGTCCGTTTGTCGCGGCAAGTTCGTTGATAACGGCCTTTGCGCGTCCATCGATTTCATCGTTGGAGCGGGCGCCGTCAACAAGTGAAGCGACCTCAAGCATCAAGACGCGCTTTCCGGCGAGTTCCGCCGGTACTTTTCCGTTCGCGATCCTATCAGCAAGCTTTTCGACGATGAGCGTTTGGCTCTCGCCTACCGAGTCAAGAAGAGCGGGCTGTCTGAAGTCCTTTGACGAAAGCGACTTGACGAGCAAATCGACTTCGGCATCGAAATCAGCGGACAACTTCAACTCCCCGTTTCTTGCGAGTTCCGTGAGATCAGTCGTGAACTTTGTGAGGGAAGCGGTCGATGTCCCCTTGTCACTGTTCGCCGATTGAGCCGAAACTGCCGTGTGGGCTACAAATACGTTGAGCATGATGAGCGAGTAAAGCGCCATCATGGACATCGCCTTTGTAAACAGATTTGTTCTTTTCGGGTAGTGCATTTAATTTACCTCAATTTGGTTTCAGAAAAACTTCTGCCAGACCGAATACGGTCCGAGTCGCACTGAACTTTGCAAGCTCCGTGCCAACTTGACTAATTGAAGTAAATAAAGCAGTTATCGCTTTTTCGGCAGGTGACATCAGTCGGTCGCCGTGACCGATTCATTCAGTTTGAAAGGTCATTCTCATCAAAATGACCGAAATCCGTTCAACTTAAGAAACGGTTGGGTGTTTCCCTAAAAAATCCAAAACAAAACAAAAATGCCGTCCCCAAAAGGAACGGCATTTCGAAAAAAACAAAACCCATAAAAACCCCAAGTTGAAAATTCCAATGCAACCCCCAAAAACCTGGAACTTGGAACTCTTGGAACTTGGAACTCCTCCGGATCGAACTTGGAACTCTTGGAACTTAGTCTTAGATCCCCAACACGTCGATCAGCTCCTGCACCGCACCCGCGGATTTTTGCAGAGCGGCACGTTCGTCGTTGGTTAGCGAGATTTCGATGATCTGCTCCACGCCATTTTTTCCTAGCTTGCAGGGAACTCCAACAAATAGATTGTTGACTCCGTACTCGCCTTCGAGGAATACCGCGCAGGGAAGGATCTTTTTCTTGTCCTTGAGGATCGCTTCTGCCATTTCCACGGCGCCAAGGGAAGGCGCGTAGAACGCCGATCCCGTTTTCAAAAGTCCGACGATCTCCGCTCCGCCGTTTGCGGTGCGATCGACGATCGCCGCGATTTGTTCCGCCGGAAGCAGCTCGGTGATTGGGATGCCGGCACACGTCGAGTATCTCGGGAGCGGAACCATCGTATCTCCGTGGCCGCCCAATACGAATGCCGTAACATTTTCGACCGAAACATCGAGCGCCTCGGCGAGAAAACACCGCATGCGCGCCGAGTCGAGAACGCCCGCCATGCCGATAACGCGGTTTTTCGGGAATCCCGAACGTCTGAAGGCAACCTGCGCCATGGCGTCAAGCGGATTCGAAACGATGATCAAAAATGCGTTGGGCGAATATTTTGCGATCTGTTCGGTAACCGAACCGACGATGTCGCTGTTTGTCTTCAAAAGATCGTCGCGGCTCATCCCCGGCTTTCTCGGCAAACCCGCCGTGATGATGACGACATCCGAACCGGCGGTTTCCTCATAACTGTTGGCACCGACGAGTTTGACGTCGAATCCGTCAATCGGAGCCGACTGCGCCAAATCGAGCGATTTGCCTTGAGGGACGCCCTCAACGATGTCAACCAAAACGACATCCGCCAATTCCTTCGCCGCAATCCAATGTGCCGCCGTGGCACCAACGTTTCCAGCGCCAACCACCGTAATCTTGTTTCTTCCAGCCATTATTTTCCTCTTATGTTGTGATAGCGATTCGTTAAGCAAATGCCTATTTTGTCACAAATGTGGCGGAACAAAAAGCGCGGCCTGTGGGGGGCAAGAGAAGAGTTCCAAGTTCCAAGTTCCAGGTTCCAAGTGTTGAGTCCACTCTAAGAAGTCGGGTTGGAAAGAGAAGGGCATCATTTTCAGACACAATGGTTCGATATTGGTGAAAGACCCCTGCCGGCTTGTCCGGCAGGAGGCGAAGGTCCGTAGCTGCGGCCGTTAAAATGCTTGATGTGCAGTAGTTTATTGTTGTTCTGGAAGGGGCTGACCTTATTCACCTGCCGCACAAGGCGGCTGGAGGGCTGCCTGGTTTCTCTGAGAATGGAAGCCGGTGTTCGCGAAGAAAACATCGGAGCCACGCTAGTGGCGTTGGAATGCAGCAATTACGGGCGTTTCTCCGCGCCGGTACCCGGCGCGAACATTCATTCTTGTCTTACCGTGGGTTCCGCGCAAAGCCGCTCCACCCACGGCCACATATCTCCGTGAGGCTACGCCTCCGAAAAGGAATTTCCGGATTTTGGAATAAGACCGACTTTTTAGACCGAACTCAACGCCTGAGTCCACTCTAAAAAGTCGAGTTAGAAAGTGAAGGGCATCATTTTCAGTCACAACGGTTCGATATTTGTGAAATTCACCTGCCGGCTTGTCCGGCAGGTGAATAAGGTCAGAAGCTAGTCGCGGCAACAAACGAAGCACTCCGCCCCCCTGCCGGCTTGTCCGGCAGGAGGCAAAGGTCCCTAGCTACGGCCGTTAAATGCTTGGTGTGTTGAGGTTTATTGATTTTCTGGAAGGGGCTGACCTTATTCACCTGCCGCACAAGGCGGCAGGGGCCTCCGGATGAATCAATGTAGTTTGGACTAGCTGCTGACCTCATTCACCTGCCACACAAGGTGGCAGGGGTCTTGCCTGATTTCCCTGAAGATCAATTTGCTTGAAGATTTTTTCCTTGAATCGACTTTTTAGAGTGGACTCAACGCCTGAAACTTGGAACTTCGAACTTGGAAGTTTTCTGCTTGGAACTTGGAACTCTTGGAACTTGGAACACTAGGCAATAAGACATCACCGAATAAGACACGAAAAGACCTGGCATGCTCTCCCCTTCATACCAGGTCTTTTCGAAGGTCGCGTGGAAATCTCTCGCCAACGACCAAATCAATATCCATCGGCAGGCAACTCAAGATCTTCCGTCAACTCGATCAAGATCTCGTCATTAAGCCTGAAACCGAAATTTTTTCCTTTTCGCGCGTAAGCCACTCCCGTGCCTGCTCCCGCGCCGACTCCCAATCCGATCGCCGCGCCTTTCGCCCCTTTGGAAACCATTCCAATGAGACCGCCAACAATCGTTCCGCCAAAAACCGAGAGTGCGTTACTCTTTCCCGACGAGCCGGAATCAAAACGATCAACAAGAACCGCAGAGGCATTGCGCTCTTCACCATTTTTGAACCGGATGCGTTCGAAGCGAACCTCGAATTTGCCATCCTTTCCAAATCCACCGGCCGGAGCGGATGCCAAGACCCTGCCCGAGAAGACACTGCCCGCGGGCAGTACCGCGCCGTTTCCGGCCTCGGTCGGTTTGGCCACGACAGCCGTGAAGGTATCGTCCACCGCGGACGTTTCCGATCCGACACCATTCTCGATGCGAACCAATATTCTTGTTCCCGAAGGAATCGTTCTTTGTCCGTATAAAAAGGAAAAATTTGCAAAGATCAAAAGTGAAACTGTCACCGTTGCAATCCGTCCAATCGAGATGGTCATTTCGAACCTCCGTCTCCAATCGATTGCCCGGCAACCGTGGAGTGATAAAGCAAAGTGCGTGCCAAGAAAACAAGATGTGTCGCCAAACCCCGTCATTATCGTTCTTTTTCGAATTTTGCTCAAACTTTTGCCGTACCAATACGAAAACAACAACACAATTTCGTGTAACGCATTGACGATATGGGATAGAGGTCAATTCGATTGAACGCTTGGAAATCGTTCTCTAACTAGTGCACCTCAGGGATCAAATCAATTCTCCTCTTGAAGATGTGCAGTGAGTTTCTAGTGCGACTCAGAGAAAGGAAGCCAGGCATGTACATCTATCACGAAATCAACCAAGTAATGATTCCAATTTGTTGAGTTGGACTGTGTATTTTGATGGATCGGTAGCCAGCAATTTCCTTAGGTTTTGAAGCTTCCATTGAACTGCTGGAAACTCATGAAATCGGTAAATATCCCACCTTGGATCAAGGCGACAAATGCTGACTATGAATTCCCGATCGTCTTTTGTAAGAAGGTTCCTAATCATTTTCAACATCCTGTCTCTTGTGTCTTCGAAGTCTTCATATGAAAACGGTTCCATTGCCATTCCGACAAAATGCTTGTTGAAAGCTTCCATCTGATCGAGATTGTTAGGATCAAGCAACTCGTTGGTTGGGCGGCCATTGGAAATTAGTGCCAAAATTAGACCAGCCATTACTTCTCGTGAGAATCGTTGACCATCAAGTAGGTATCTAACATCAAAGAGATCTCTAGGATGTTGCCGATCGAGTGCGGCGCAAAGCTTGCTTCCAAAAAGCTGTCCGAAAGGAATCACGTTGTTCTCAGTAAATGACTGGAAAGCCTCTTGCGCCGCCGTGCACAATCCGCGAGCTTCCACCGTTCCAAGTACACCGCGATTGATCAGATTGACCTCAATCTTTATCCTTGCAGCATCCGAAACAACATACAGTTTCCCGCTGTCTGTTCGATCATCAACGCGAATAGTCTCAAAAGCGCGTTGAATGTTTATCTTGACGTTGGTAAGAGCATCCTTGATACCCTTCAATGACGATTGCCTGTCCTCGATGGGAATATAGGTCAGATCAATGTCGACTGATAGACGTGGCATTTCCCTGATGAAGAGGTTTATCGCCGTCCCGCCTGAAAGGGCCAAGCGATCTTCTTTCCCGACCTCGGGCAACATCTGCAATAGGAGCGAGGCTTGATTTTGATACGGATTCAGTTTCACAGCGCAAGGCCCCTCGGTACAGTAATTTGGTACTTGGCTACATAAACGCCGTCTTTAGCAAGGCTCCTTTTGCCGCTTCCAAGATTGATCTCGCTTGGCACCAAATATTTAAACCACTTATGATTTGATCTTTCTGCCAAGTAGAGGAACAGTCGATTCACTTTCACCGATTTGGAAGCTTCGAGCAGCTCCTGAACTTGAACCGGTCTGAGGTCATTTAACCCCTCCATCAAATCCGCGCACTCTTCCAAATCATGACTGCCATTTACGAGATAAATGCATTCCAGCAAGGCTCTGGCCGCACCCGACACTTTGAAAGAAAATGCCCGATGTTCGATTTCCGAAAGCCCTAGCGCTGGTGGCAAAAAATTGGTCGAATGATAGTCCAATTTCACTCCCCAGTCGTTTCGAAGGAACCAGGCCGGCGGGGCTTGCGACGGAGCGCCAAAGAGTGTGATCTTTTTCGTTTCGAGCTCAAGAAAGTGTGCTCTACCTATCAACGAGAGCGCCGTTCGGCCTCCCGGATGTATAAACGAATCTGATTGCACCTGCAAGGAATAGATCGCCCCTTCATAACCAACAGAATCCCCAAATCGGATCATGGCACCATTTCCGATAGACGTTAGCCAACTATTGGCTCGATATTTTCTTTGAAGGTCGAGACTGTATCCTTGTTTTCGTAGCCAATTAGATTGAAAAACTACTCCCGGTGGTTGAGAATTAAGGAGTCGGTTTATTTTAGTCGGTAAATTCGTACTCATAGTACGACTATACGGCAATAGACAAACACTTCGCAACGAAAATTGAAAGACAGATGGATCTAATGAGTAAATCAATGCGGAAATCAGATAGAAATCAACAATTACTCAAATAACGAAGGGGTTTCTTTGGGGCATCACTATATCTTGCAAAAAAATATCGATATTTGGCTGGTACTGAGGGCGGGGATCGAACCCGCACGTCCACAAGGGACACAGGATTTTAAGTCCTGGGCGTCTACCAATTCCGCCATCCCAGCTTGACACGTTTTAGCTCTGTAACCTACTATAAATAAAGGAGTTACGGAGGACACATTCGGACACCACCAGACGCATCCGGACGGCCGAAGACGCTAAATTCCCCCCAGAAACCGGGAAATTCCCCCCGAAATTCCCCCCGAAAACGCTATGAAGTTGTACATCGCCGAAAGCCATAAAGAGAAAGGTTATTTTATCACCGCACAGAAGGATGGGAAGAATGGCTCGGTGCAAATGTACCGGGGCATATTCGCCATCTATGATGAACAGTCCGGACGATGGCATTCCAAAACGCAAGGGGGCTTTACCGCAAAACGGGACGCGAAAGGCTGGGCCGAAGAAATGTACGCGGATCTGACCGAGAAAGGCAAGACGGCGACGATCGCCTCAGTGAAAGGGCGAACGAACTTCGCTGCATTCGTAGAGAAGCATTACCGCGATTACCTGGAAAATGACCGACAACTAAAAGGTGCCAAACAAGAGTTTCAAAAGCTCGATGTGCTTGTGGAGTTTTTCGGCAACGACCGGATCGAAGACATCGATCTGCTCCGTGTTAAAGAATTTAAGAAATGGCTTTTGGAAAGACCGTATACGCGGAAAGAGGGCGGGCAAGAATACTTTCTTTCTAGAACGACCTCGCACCGTTACCTTGCTCGGCTGAAGCATCTGCTCCGTTACGCCGCGGACACCCTCGGGACCCGTGTACCGCCATTCCGGGACCTGATCAAGAAGTCCGACGAAAAACCGAAAGGCATTAAGTTTACGTTCGATGAATTTCAACGAATGCTTGCGGCTTGTGATCGCTTGTTCCCGCGCAAACGGGAAAACCGAAAACGCTGGCGTCTAGTTCTCCTTGCTGCGTACACCTTAGGTTGCCGCGTGGACGAACTCTTTCACATTAGGGGAACCCATATTAAGTATCTTGATCAAGAAAAACGGGTCGGGCTAATAGAGCTCACCATGCCCGACAGCCGTAACAAGATCCACACGAAGAAGATGCCAATAACAACTTGGCTATTTGATGAAATGGAAGCGGCAGCGCTTTTCAATAAGGCTCCCAACGAACGATTGTTCATGTGGACAAAGGCGTATCGGAAACCGTTCGACTCGATCAAGGAAGAAGCAAGAGTAAATCCTCAGGGAACGTTCCACACCCTGCGAGCAACCTCGGCGACCGATAAGGCTGCAAGCGGTCAACAACTCGAAACGATTCAACAAGAAGTAGGACACAAAAAAGGCTCAGGGGTGACGTCGAGGCACTACATTCATTTCGAAGATCGTCAGATAATTGAGGCCGCATCGTCATTCAACGAACGATTGGAGCGGATGCGCCGGTCGGACAATCGTCTCGACGCCAAACTAGATCACAACGTGATGAAGGACTAATAACTCGGGCGCACGAATCCAAGCTGTCGCTGGCGAGAGTCAGATCAAACCCAACTTTCCGACAGCGTCTCGGCCTGTTGCAGCACGAGTTCGATAGCGGCGTCCTGCTTGTCGGGCGGGTATTTATATTTTCGCAATATTTGCTTTACCATTATCCGCAGTCTGGCCCGAACAGTTTCTCGCACGGCCCAATCAACAGTGGTGCTTCGCTGAAGTTTCTCCGTAAGTTCGACGGCAATCTTTTTTAATGTTTCGTCGCCGAGTTCACGGACCGAGGCTTCATTCTCGGCGAGAGCGTCATAGAAAGCCGTCTCGTCTTGATTGAGTCCGAGATCTTCGCCGTGCTTCGAGACGGCAGCAAACTCCTTCGCCATTGCGACCAACTCTTCGATCACGTGAATCGTTTCGATCGCACGATTGTGATAGCGGTTCAGCGTCGAAGTAAGCATTTCGGAAAACTTCTTGCTCTGAACTACGTTCGTCTTAAGTTTCGCCTTGATCTCGTTCTTCAAAAGCCGTTCGAGCAGTTCGATTGCAAGATTCCGATGCGGCATCAACTTCACCTCCTCAAGAAACTCATTCGAAAGGATGCCGATGTTCGGGCGGTCGAGTCCCGCGTAAGAAAAGATGTCGAGAACTTCGTCCGAGGCAACCGCCCGGCTTAATATCTGCTGAATCAACAATTCACGCTGTTCATCTTTGTATCGACGGTCGCTTTCTCCGGGTTTCCCGATGAATGCGCGAACGGCCTGAAAGAAAGCTATCTCTTCGCGGTAGCCAATCGCTTCGTCCAAAGTGCAGCACAAAGCAAAAGCTCGTGTCAGAGCAGTTACTGAATCAAAGAATTTCCTCTTTCTTTCATCGCCGAGACCCAAAATATGATCAGCGGCTTCCGGCAAAAGCGTGATGGCTTCCGTCTCGAAATCCTGATAGTCCAATCCGTGAAACATCCCCCGGATGATCGTCATTTGCTCGTCAACTATCGGCAGAGCTTTTTCCGCTGCGTCACTGTAAAGATCGCCCTCGCCGTTCGATTCTGTGTATTGCCTGAGCGCATCTTTCAGTTGGTGAGCGATCCCGATGTAATCGACCACCAGCCCGCCCTTCTTGTCTTTAAGGACGCGGTTCACGCGAGCGATCGCCTGCATCAGGGAATGTCCGCGGATCGGTTTGTCGATATAAATAGTATTCAGGATCGGAGCATCGAAACCCGTAAGCCACATATCGCGTACGATGGCGACGCTGAAACCGTCCTTGGGGTCCTTAAACCTTTTCTCCAGGTCTTTCTTGACCTGTTTTGGATAAATATGCGGCTGGAGGCGGGCCTTATCGCTCGATGAGCCGGTCATTATTACTTTCAGAACGCCTTTTTTCGGATCCGGGTCGTGCCAATCGGGCCTGAGGGCGATTATTTCGTCATACAGCCTCACGCATATTTCCCGGCCCATGCAGACAAACATCGCCTTTCCTCGCCCTGCGGTAGTCTTTGACATTTCGGTTTGACGGGTTTCGAAATGGTCGACAAAATCCTTCGCGATCTTTTTCAGACGCTGTTCCGCCCCGACAACCTTTTCCAGAGCCGCCCAACGGCTGTGCGAGCGGGCCCGTTCGCTTTCTTCTTCGTCCTCGGTCAGTTCCTCGATCTGATCGTCAAGTTTCGGCTTTTCTTCTTCGGTAAGATTTAGCTTCGTGAATCTGTTCTCGTACAGGATGGCGACTGTGGCGCCGTCTTCCTGTGCCTGCTTCATATCGTAGATGTCGATATAGTCGCCAAAGACCGCTCGCGTATCTCTTTCCAACATTTCCACCGGGGTTCCGGTGAAGGCGATAAACGCGGCGTTGGGGAAAGCTTGTCTCAAATGATGTGCAAAGCCGTATTTGATCTTTCCCGACTTCTGATCGATCGAAGGGTTAAGCCCGTATTGCGTCCGGTGTGCTTCGTCGGCGATCACGACGATATTGTGACGGTCCGAGAGTTTCGGGTACTTCATCTCGTCGTCGAACAGGCTGAACTTTTGTATCGTCGTAAAGATAACGCCGCCGGAAGGCCGTCCCTTTAGCAGTTCTCTCAGTTCTTCTCTTGTATCGGCCTGTCTTGGGGTTTCCCGCATCAGTTCGCGGGCGCTTGAGAACGTGCCGAAAAGCTGGCCGTCCAGATCGTTGCGGTCGGTGACCACGATGATCGTCGGATTCTTCATCTCCGGGGCGGTGATAACTTTCCCGGCGTAAAAGGCCATCGAAATGCTTTTACCCGAACCTTGCGTGTGCCAGGCGACTCCGATCTTGCCTTCTTCCTGTTCGCCGGTTTCTTCCCGGGTCTTTGCAAAGGCTTTCCGCACAAGATGAAACTGGTGATAGGCGGCGATCTTCTTTATCGTCTCCTTATCTTCCTCGAATAGCACAAAGTCGCGGATGTATTCGAGCAGGAAATCGCGGCGGAAGAGGCCGCGGATGAGGGTTTCGGTTTCGTTGTTCTCGCCGAGCGGGTCTAGAGTTTCTCCGTCGATCGTCCGCCATTTTCCGAAACGTTCGTAGTCCGCCGTCAGGCTACCAACGCGGGCTTCGCGGAGATCGGCAATAACAAGAAGTTCGTTATAGATAAAAAGGTCGGCGATCTCTTCTTTATAGGTTTGAAGCTGCTTGTACGATTCGAAGATCGTGGTGTTAATGTCCGCCGGATTCTTCAGCTCGAACACCGCCAGCGGCAGGCCGTTTATAAAGATGATAATGTCGGGCCGCTTGGTGCTCTTCGGGCCTTTGATCGAAAACTGATTGACCGCAAGGAATTCGTTGCTGTCGATATTCTCGAAATCGATGATCCGAACAAAATCCGCCTTCGTTTCTCCGTCTTCCTGAAATGTAACCTTTACGCCATCCCGGAGCAGCCGGTGAAATTCGCGGTTATTCTGAATAAGAACAGGAAAATTCGGCCGCGTTATCTGCCCGGCCGCGTCTTCGATCGCAGCCGGAGGAATCTGCGGATTCAACTCCAAAAGCTTCGCCCGCAACCGCCCGACAAGAACAACCTCCCGATAATCTTTCCTCTCTGCCTTTTCACAATCCGGAGCAATCTCGTAACCGTTCTCGTAGATATAGCCAAGCTCGGAGAGAATCTTGAGAAGGTGGTTTTCGAATTGTTCCTCAGTTATCTTCATCGGTAGCAGCTAAGATTTCCTTTCGCTCAGCATCGTAATCGATTTTTGTAAGCTGCGAGGTCAGGTAGTCGTCATCCAGAAGCTTAATAAACCTTGTAACGGATGCCTTTGACTTCAGAACTATTCGGCTTTCGTCCTCGTTGAATTTGAAAAGTCCTTTTAGCTTATCGTGGCCTTTGATAAATGTCCTCACGGTTACGAAATCTAGATCAAGGACCGGAGAATCTCTTCTCATTCGCATTATTCGTCTCGACATCGATGGGTCTGATAGGAATTTGTCGATGCTACCCGTATCGGCTACGAAATTAAGATCTCCAATCAACCGGATCGTCTCTGTCGCAATGCCTTTGATTACTTCGTGAAAACCGAAGTATTTTTCGAGGGTTGCCAAATTCAAAACTAGAACGTCGTCGCCGGTCTGTAGAAAGTCAAAGCCAGAGCTAATTTCGACTACATCTTTCTGCAGTTCCTCGAGGTGAGAGTCCGTCGGAACCAAGCGGGTGACGCGACTTAGAACAGTTCGGCGTCTAAGGATATTGATTGGGCTTTGTTTTTTATAAATGGCTAGTTTTTTCGTTTCGTTCCCAAGAACAAAAACGATTGCGAAGATATCCTTCAGCTTGTCTCTTCCAAAATCAAATTCTTCTGTCGGAGGATTGGTTAATACCTCCGATAGAACGCCCAAGCCTGTCACTTTTTCATCGAGGTCGTAGTAGTACACGGCGTTTGTCTTTTCATCAACTTTCGAGATGTCGGCGATAAACACGTCTTGGTTTGAGTGCAATTTCTCGTCAATCGAGGTTTTGAACTGCTCAAACAAAGAATCCCTAGCCTCGTCGGCAATTCCAACTTTCTTCACTGTATTAGCGACTTCGCCCTCTTTCTTGAGAACAAAATACATCGTCAAGCTAGCTACTGTTTCGCCGTCAAAGAGGAATGCAATCTTTGAATTAAGTTCTTCGTGGGTCATTTTCGTTTCTTCATCGCAAAATCAACTTTGTAGCTGATTCGCCGAGGGTAAATGTAATCACCTTCCTTTAGCTCGTCGCGGGTGATGACTGTATGTTCTTTCGTCGTTTCCGTCGAAACTCTATAGATCTTGTAACCAAGAATTGCCAGTGAGGGATTCTGATAGAAAACATTCGTGTTTATAAATATCCATCCGATCACAACCAGGGTTACTAATAGCATGACCGCTCCACGCGGTTTCGAAGGATCAAACGCAATTAGCGGAATTAAATACGTTGCGAGGAACGATAAATTCTCGAATCTCAAGTCTTGAAGGCTTACAACCTTACGTGGCAGATCGCTACCGCCCATTGCGTATTTGTAATTGAACCGCGACCAGAAAACGGCCGCTAAAACCATGAGCAAGAGAAGAACGATGGGAGCAATATTCTTGGATGCAAGCCCAGAAAGACTAAGGAGCCCGCACCCGCCCATTGAACAAAAGACTGGATACGGAAATGTGACTGTGTTGAAAAACAACAGAAAGAACAGTACACCGAGCGAGATGACGTAGAACTCTACCTTCGGGGTAAGTTCTTTTAGCTTTGCTCTGAGGTTCGCCATACTCGATAAGCCTCCCATCTCTAGACAGTTCGAATTCTTCCGGAAATCAGGCGCGGCAATAATGAATTGCGGATTTCCGCAAGATTCTCACTCTCAATTTCATTGGTAACGATTTTCTCGAAGATTGGTATTGCGAAGGTCTCAAACCTTTCCCTAACCGAGTTCATTGGAACAGCAATTTCAACCTCTCGGAAACTGGATTTGCTTATCTCTTGAAAGGTAGACCCATTGGCTCTGCTTTTGACGCTTTCCATGTTCTCCTTGAGCCAAAAGAGCATGTAAAGATTTGAAACATCTTTTCCTTGTATGGCTATGAAGCCCTGATTTATCGAGACGGGAACTTGTGATATTGCCAAGTATCCGATTGGAGCGCGTGACGATAAGAGCAAAGTCCCTTGCGGTAAGACGCCTGAGCTAATCTGCCGGACCCCTTCATCGGTAATTTTCCGTTCGGTCTTGAGCAGAACCGGAAATCGTAGGTTGGATAAATCCTTAGGCGTCGCCCAAAAGTTTTCTCCGTCCCAAAAAGTTGAATTCTTTGTACTCGGGGTTGTTCCGCCCTTCGCTTCCAAAACATCCCCCAACTTTCCTACACGCCAGCCTTTAGGGATGCCGTTTTCGAAGTCGGAGGGAAAGAGTTTGGCTATTTCGGGGGAGGCGGAGGTTGAGGGGCGGTTTTCTCTGTTGGCGTGGACGGGTTCAAAGTCCACAAACCAAGCCTTAAACAAAGCCCGGGCAATCGCCTCCAAAGTCGCATTCATATGCCGGTTAACCTCGATCTTGTCGTCAAATGATTTCAAAACCCGCCCAATAGCTTTTTGAGTTTCTATGGGAGGTAGAAGCATCTTCAGTCGACCAAGCATTTCATTATTCAAGCTTGCTCTGGTCGATAGAGACGACATTGCAGTCACATCCTGGCGAAATTTATTACTACGGAAAAAGTAACCTGCATACTCGGGCACGATTTGATCTGACCTCTTCGGCCTGAGACGTTTTGTAAATCCATTGAAGGTCGCGCGATCATAGTCCTTTAGTGCAACACAACTCATTCCTAGATCTTCCTGTGTCTCGCTAGTGCGAGTCAGAAAAACGTCACCGCGCCTAACTGAGCAAGTCTTTTGCTCTCTTTCCGTTGAGTTAACCAGTTGCCCCAGTTGATCGGGAACAAAATAGTTGTAGAAAACATCCTTAAAAGACAGAAAGCCGAAACCCGACCCGAAATCGGCCTTTGGCTTCGACAGGCCGGAGCCAAAATCGAACAATTCGCTAAGCGGTATTTCTTCCCAGCTATGCTGCATATCCGATCGTTCCAAGATTCTTCTTGATTTCCTGTTCCAACTCCGCGCTCTTTTCGAATTGCTCCGCAAGTTCCGCAGTCAGACGCACCATCTTCTCTGCAAAAACTTCGTCATCATCTTCTCCGGCTTCCGAGCCAACGTATCTTCCTGGCGTCAGGATGAAATCATGCGAACGAATCTCATCAAGATTCACGGACTTACAGAAACCCGGAATATCTTCGTAACTTCCTTTTGCATCGGCATCACCTGCCCATGAGTGATAGGTCTCCGCAATCTGGACGACGTCCGAGAACCCAAAGACTCGGTTCACGCGGGTTTCCATGCTGCCAAGATTTCGGGCGTCGATAAATAAGAATTCACCTTTTCGCTTTACCTTGTTCTTATTGAGGAACCAGAGGCACGCGGGGATCTGGGTGTTGATGAAAAGCTGGCCGGGAAGGGCGACCATGCATTCGACGGCGTCGCGTTCGATCATTTCCTTGCGGATTGTTCCTTCGCTGTTTTGAGAGGACGACATAGAACCGTTTGCAAGCACCACCCCGGCCCGGCCGTTTGGGGCGAGGTGGTAATAGATGTGTTGAAGCCACGCGTAGTTTGCATTTCCGGCGGGCGGCGTTCCGAAATGCCAACGGGGATCGCCTTCGAGCCGGGCGTTCCACCAATCGGAAACATTGAATGGCGGATTGGCCATTATGTAATTGGCGCGAAGGTCGGGGTGTTGATTGCGTAAAAAAGTGTCCGCCGGTTCCTTGCCGAGATTGAAATCCATCCCGCGAATGGCGAGGTTCATAGCGACCAGCCGCCACGTCGTCGGGTTCGATTCCTGTCCGTAAATAGAGATATCTCCAAATCGCCCGCCGTGCGATTCCATAAACTTTTCCGACTGGACGAACATCCCGCCCGATCCGCAGCACGGGTCATAAACCTTTCCTTCATGCGGTGCGAGAACCTCGACAAGGACTCTCACGACGGACGCTGGCGTGTAGAACTGCCCGCCCTTTTTCCCTTCGGCATTGGCGAACTGGCCGAGGAAATATTCGTAAACCTCGCCGAGCACGTCTTTGGCTTTGTGCCCGTTGCCGTTGAATCCGATCTTCGAGATCAGGTCGACAAGCTCGCCTAGCTTGCCCGGCTCAAGCTCGGTCCGCGCAAAGCGTTTGTCGAGCAGGCCTTTCAACTGCGGATTCTCGCTTTCGATCTCCACCAGTGCATCGTCGATGTATCGCCCCAGCATCGCCTGCTTCGCCCGCTCGCGAATCCATTCCCAACGCGATTTCTCCGGGACCCAGAACACATTCGCCTCGGTGTAATAATCCCGCTCCTCAAGATCGCGTGCCCGGTCGACCTCGTCCTCGATGAAATAGTCGTCCTCGGCGTCCGCAAAGCGTTTCGCAAGCGTCGCACGGTGTTCGCCGAACGAGTCCGAGACATATTTCAGAAAGATCAGGCCAAGCACGATGTGCTTATACTCCGCCGCGTCCATATTCGAACGCAGTTTGTCAGCCGCAGCCCAGAGGGTTTTCTTGATCTCGTTGTCCATAGGGATCGGGAGTTAAGTGATTTGTTCGAGGATTTTAGCACGACAAAGGTTTTTGCCGAACATACTCAGAACGCTTAACCTCATTCTTCTTCTTTTTTTCATCATGACTACAGCAAGGCTGATGGAGTCTATTTGGTCATCGTGCGGCCCCTGCAGGAAGCGGACTACCTCGTCAAAAAACATGTCGGCCCAGCGTCCTTGCAAGAACTTTGGGGCCGTGGAGCCTTCATATCCTGTCAATAAAGTCAGAGCAATCGACGAATGAACTATAGAAAGCCGAAGAGAGCTGAGAATGTGACCACCAATCGCTATTTTAAGAGGCTATTTTGTTGACGCCGTTTAGTAACGGTCCCATTCACTCAAGACACGCGAGGCGGAACCGCTATACCTTAAGCTCAGCAAATCGAAAAGGTCGAGTGCCCGCTCTTTTGTCCCGGACGGCACTAATGGGCTGATGTATACGCCAAGTACAAAACGAATAAAGTACTCCCCATCGCGGTATCCTTCCGTGATGGGATTCTGTTCGACCGACTTCGCGATCAGACTGATTGCCCAATCAGAATCGTTCATCCCAATTCTCCATAAGAATTCCCCGAATTCTCGCTCCTCGTCCAACGGTATCCCCGCGTCAACAAAGAGTGAGATCAGATCTTTTATTTCGGAAATATCGTTATCAGTCCACCGCGTGAAAATCCAAGCGATCTGTTCGATAACAGGCTGTTCCTTGTCGCCCAGCATTTGGCTCAAATTTCTGACGCATGTAGCCCTCAACGATCCTGTCTTTAGGTTGGTAACATAGACTTCGGCAGCTCCGCTGCGAACATCCTTACTCGGATGGGTACGAGCTAGGACGGCAAGTTTTTCAGCGGCGTTTGAAAGGATCGCGTGCGCGGCTATTTGATCGTAAAGCGGTGCGAGACATGCAAGGTTACCCGCACGATGCTGTACAGATTCGTGTCTGCTTTCCATGGTGACCACAATGAATCGAGACAAACGATCGAAATGAAAAGGTGTGGCCCAATAGATGAACTCTAATGCGAAATGTGTCTCGAGCAACTCGGCGCTTTTGCCGATCATCGCCTCGAAAAGATCTACGCAGTCGTCCTTTTTCTCGCTGTAGAAGGATAGTAGATGTTGGATAACCCCCGATCGCAGCGCGTCCGACCCCGTGCTTGCAAGTTCGACCAAGTGGGACCATTTTCGTTCCCGATCCCCGCGCGCATCGAGGATCACCATGACCGCCTGAAACACCGCTCCCCGCGTCGAGTTCAGCAACGAAATGAAGGCACTATCGTTCAGAGGGCTAAAGGATCGGCCGCTAACATTCGGTCTGGTCCGCCAGCCTTCCTCGTCTTCCGATGCAGGACCATGGAGCCGGCGTTCCAAAGCTTCAAGAATATCGTCGGGCACATCACTGCTCCGCTCTCTGAGAGCGGACGCGGACACATTTGCCAGTCGGTCATCGTCGATCGCATCGAATCTCCGGAGGACGTCAAAAAGCTCGTCATCGTGCGATTCCGACTTTGCGAGTCCCGTGATGAATGCGGCCAGATACGGCGAGTCAACATCGTCCGGCAGACTGCATGCGAGCCGGTAAAACCTATCGGGATCGGCCGTCACTTCGCGAACTAAAACCGCAGATAGCTGTTCAGCGCCACCCTTGAGAAACTCCGTGTGCGAAACGCCTTTTGAGTATTTTCGGAAAGCGCTCAGCCAAGAGCCGTCCGACATCTTATCGATCGACTCTTGTGTTATCGGAGAGCCGACAAATCCACTCATCGAAGCGAGGGGCCGCTCGGAGATGGTCATGCCGGGGAACTTTCGCCAGAGTTCTGCTCGATAAGCCGATCCGGCTGGCGTCAACTTATCCGCCTGGAAGCTGTCCAGCAAAAAGAGTTGATTTCGGAAACGGAATCGAAGGTGCTGCAAGTTGCCGATCTTACCTTTCAAGAGCGAAAAGATCGCCGCCTCGAGTTCATTAGCATCCGATTCTTCGAGAAACGGCGTGATCACCTTTACCAGCTGCCTCGACTCGAACACTTCGCTGCTGCCTAAAACGAGCCTTCGACGGTCGCCCGCTAAGAACTGCTTAGCTTCGTGGTGATACATCTCACCCAGTTCGGTAAACGCACGGGCAAGAAGACGCTGGGATGTCTCGAACGGAAGGTCGGCAAACTTCTTCGCGATCTCAAGAAACTTGTCGCGGTCGTTTCGCCCCAGTGCGACCAACGCGAGTTGGAAAGCTTCAAGTATCTGGGTCTGAACCACGAAGGTCCCGTAATCCAGCCCGGACGATAAGGGATCGCTGAGATAAATCTCAAAATCTTCCGAGATCCCCGCGTCTCGAAGAACACCCTCCAACCATGGGACTAATTCATTCAAAAAAGCGCAAGGTTCCTTTTCGGCCACCGCCTTGAGAACTTCGCCTATCCCGCTCCCATTAAGGTGCTCAAGGTCGGAGCGAAACATCCACGTGATCGGCTTCGGGTTCCGCTTCTTCGCGGCGTCAAGTTCCCTATCGAGGGCCTTCCTTATCAGGCGGGCGGCCTCTTTAGGCTGTGATCCAGCGATCGGCTGCATCCGGTAAAATTCCCTCCGGTGTTTGTCCTCCGATCGACCAAGCAACTCTCCGTAAAGCGCGATCGCTGTCGCCGTCCATTCCTTAACGTTCCAAAACAGATTGTCGATACGCTTCAACCATAGTGGCCCTCGATCCAGAAAAGGCTTTACGATCTCACTTACGACGCCTTGTTCTCTTCCAAATATCGAACCAAGCATCGGAAAGGCCCAACCATCGATTTCTTCGTCTGTACCTGCATTCAATGTTTTGACCACATCGTCTTTCAAATAGCTGAACCAGCCGACATTCCCCTGCATGTACCAACGAAGACGCGTGCCGTCTACTTTTACCTTCATCACATTTTTGGCAACCGCCCATTCGTCGGCAGTGGGTGAAGGTACGGAGCCAAACCAACGCATAACATGGTCGCGAATATGGAACCGAATATCGCCGTCAGAAAGGATTTGCAGTAGATCTTTTAGATATCTGTGCGGATCGGCGGAGCGAGAATAGTTGAGTACCTGCAGGATCTGCGACCGAACAAAAAGCCCCTGGTCCCCGGCTTTAACATTTTCGAAGAGAGATTTCTCGCTTTCGACGAATCCCTTGGCGTAGCAGTAATCGAAGAATGTCTGATGCAGGAGAAGCCATCGATCTTTATTTGCGATGATAACCCCTTGACTAGCAAGCCAGCTCACAGCGTTTTCCAGGTCCGCCTCGTTCTGCCGACGGAGCCACATTCGACTGACGGACACTTCCTGCTTCGCGTCCATCCTCTCGACGATCAGTTCCAAGACTCGCCCTCTGACTGCTGGTTGGGGCGCTTCTGGTGACGGTTTGGTTACTACGAACTCCCAAAGTGCCGCATAAAGTTCCTGCAGACTGTTGAGTCCTCTCAGCCGCAACAAGAGTTCAGCTTCATCGGATCCTCGTGCCTCGGCCGCGAGTCGAGAAAAAAGATCAAGATGAAGAGGGGTGCGAAGAAGTGCTTGCAGCGATGGCTGAAGCGTCCCGAATTCCAAACCAAATTCTTTCAACACGTCACCGATCTCCTCGTCGCTGAGAGGGCTGATTGTGAACTCCTTCGAAATTTCGAGCCGCGAAAGTTTCGGGTCGTTCTTAAAATCGAATGTGCGACAGGCGATGACGATCCGTACGTTCGGTAGCAAACGAGCCCGAGCAATCAGCTTAAGCACGACATCCAGGGCATTCAGATCGTGGGCCAGCGAGAGAGAAAGAGCATCGATCTGATCCACAAGCAAAACAGCGGGTTCGTCACTAGCCAGATGCATTAAAACGCGTTCGACGTTCTCGGGCAGAGCGAGTCGATTCTGAAGATCTTCTAGATTAGCAATCCCCGACAGCAAGTCCCCCTTAAGCGTCAGTACGGGAACGCCCTTTGACTCCAAAGCCTCGAGCACGTCCCGTGCGATGACCGTTTTCCCCGCCCCGGCACTGTCCAAAAGAGCCGCAATCTGCTCCTTGGCTGGCCCCGACACGATCCAGTCGACGATTTCATTCGTGATCTGCCTCTCAACATGCACGCCCGTGCTGCCGAACGTGTACTTGTAATTCTTAAGTTCCGCACCAGATCTAAAAGCGATGTCTCTCAGTTCGTCGATTGTTAATTGCTTTGTGAGCAGAATCCCATCGCCTTCTAGCTCGGAGAGGAGACCGGCAGCGTTGAATGATCCTCGGATCCGGGCTTCTTCGCCTGCCCGGTCTCTAAACCTGGCAAACAGTTCCTCTTGGGATCGATTGCTTGTCGGAATCCGGAGCTTGATACTTTCTTTCACCAGTTGCGGAGGCCGAATATCGATACTTATGTGCCTGAATAATTCGAGCAGGTATTTCCTCTCGTCGTCCGAAGCCACATGAGCGACCTTCTTTCTTCCCTTTTTCTTCTTTTCCTTGTCAGACGCTTGTGGTTCTGAAGCAGACAAGTCAGTTTCTTCCGCGGGCGCTTTCCTTGATGAATCGCTTGCGAACAAAATCGTTTCGATTCGCCCCAAAATATTCGTCTGCTTATCGGTCAACCTTCGGTGAAATTCGGCGATATCAACCGCCCCAATAGCTCGATTACAAATGTCTTCTAGGAGATGATATTCGTCTCGGCTTGAGCCAAACGTTATACACAGTCGGTCGGTATCTTTCTGAAAGGAGGATCCGTCGAACTGTTTACGAAGATCCTTCCACAGATCTTCCCACGCGGCTTCGTTTTGTTGAATGTTCTCCTTCGCCTGGAGGTATAACTTGTGACCATCGTCGTAGGTCACGACTGTATCGTCCACACTCTCGGGGGCCTCGACTCGCACCGCTACGACTTTGCGCTTTCTCGGAATGTCGCTTGGGTCGACAAGGTCGCCCATATACAGCGCTGTTATCGAGTTTTGATAGTGGATACCAGACTGGGTTGTGGGACCGCCTCTTTCCATAAACTCTCTCTTTCTGAAAGGTAATTCTTAATTGTACCTTTTGTGAATGTGGAATCCATCCCGGAAACGAGCCATGTGGGCGGTATTGCGGAGAAGCTCAACGGTGCCGAATAAGGCCTCGTATGATTGAGATTAATAGTGAGGTTATGGATTCGTCACGCGTCATAACAAAACCTCAGACTCTGGGGCATGCCTGACGGACAGTGCGGCGCTAGAATTAGACAAGTGCAGCCCTTAACCGCAAATTCCCGAAGGCAAGCAGTTGCTAGCTTGAAAGGCTATTCCTACCAGATTTGGCAATCTCTTTTCCGATGGTTCGATCTAGCGCCGAAAGAAGAGCTTTTCTTGGAGGGAGCAGAAGATATCGACCTGCTCGGCCCCGGTACAGCCGAAACGGTCCAAGTAAAAGATCTGTCCGCACCGATTACGCTACGGTCGCCAAGCATAGTTGCGGCGATAAACAATTTCTGGCAGCACAAGGTGTCGAACACCGCGACGGCGGTTTTCTTCCGCCTGTTGACGACCGCCTCGCGAGCTGTTGAGCAGGAAAGGCCGTTTGGGTCGGAAAGAGGATTGGACGTTTGGGACCGAGTCAAATCGCCGGGGGTTCAGATCGAGAGTCTCCGCGAATACCTGGTATCACTCCCTAACCTCTCCCATCCCGTTAAGGAATTTCTCAAGTCGGCTTCAGCGGAGGATCTCAGACGGGACTTAATCTGCCGTATTGAATGGGACACCGGTAACGAAAACCAGGAATTCCTTGAGGAGATCGTCAGTCGGAAGGCAATAGATTTTGGCGAACGGGTATTCAATTTGTCGCCAGCGGAATCTCGTAAGGCGGTACCGCACTTGCTTTCTCATGTTTGGCGAACGGTACTCCATCCGAGTGAGAGAGTGCTTAGAAGAAGTGATCTTTCAGAGGCTTTCGAGAAAGCGACGATGGAACTTGTCCCAAAGCTAGAACTTGAGCGGCTCAGGGCAGAGAAAGCCCTTCTAACGACTTATGTTCGTTCTCCAATTGGAGGGAGCGACGCTAGAGATCTTGTCCCGATGGACGCCGCAGTAATTGAAGAATTCTCCTCCCCGTCGATGGGTAACTTTGTAATTCGTGAGGCCCTTGTTAGGTCGGCGATTGAGCAAGTGAATTCGTCTGGCGTGCTTGTGCTTTCTGGGATGACCGGAATGGGCAAATCGATCTTGGCAAGTCAGATAATCTCGCAGCTTGCCGGGAATTGGGCGAACGTTAATTTTAGAGGACTAATACCCGACGCGGTCTCAAGTCGTTTGGATCTTCTCGCGCGAAAATTAGAATCCAGTCCATATCATGCAGACTTTTTGTTTGACGACTTGAATTTCGACCAACGTATCGACCTGTATGAAAAGAAGGTCGAGAAGCTACTGTATCTGTTCAGATTGCGACGCGCGCGCGTCATTTTTACATCGCAGAATCGGATGCCGGCATCGATCATTCGGAATTGCTCTCTTCGTCCCGAATCTATAGTCCAGATGCCTTCATTGGTTCCGGACGAGATAGAGGTTCTGTGCAAGCTCCACGGAGCTGACACGAAAACGGCGAAGCTGTGGAAAATTCCGATCGCAGCACAGACCGGTGGGCATCCGGTTCTGGTTCATGCTCGAGTTCGCGGCATGCAGTTTCGTAATTGGTCAGCCCCTCACGTTACAGAACTATTCACATCGCACGATGTTGATGAAGTTCGTCAAGAATTTCGAAAAACCCTAACGGACACGCTTTCGCAGGACTCACGGAATCTACTGTATCGTCTAAGTGTTTTTTTTAATCGTTTTAATCGGCGCCAGGTTCTCGACCTTGCTGGTGGTGAACCTTCTATATTTTTGGCAGGTGAGGTTTTTGATCGACTGATCGGACCGTGGATAGAGCCGGATGGGCGCGATCACTATCGGCTTTCTCCCCTGCTCAGCGATGCGGCTGCAAAAGTATTTTCGGAGGCTGAGTTCAAAAAACTCCATGCGAATGCCGCATCCTCATATTTAAAGGAAGAAAAGATCACTCCGCAGGACGCGAATTCGATCCTGATGCACGGTATCCGGGGCGAAAATCCTTTCCCAATGATGATCTTGCTGCCCAAGCTGCTCGCTGTTGACGAAGAGTACAAAGATTCGGTTTACGAATTATTGAGCTGGTTTCCGCTTGTGAATGTGGAAAACGGTCAGACTTTCTTTAAGGGGTTCATGCTGGCTAATTCGTACATACGCCAGCTGCAGTTTGCTATCCAGTCCCATCTTCACCCGGAAAAGGTCCAGCCGATCATCGAGCGGTGGGAAGACGAGTTGAATGCACCCGAGGGGCCGCTCGACATTGCAGGGACGTCGCTCTCTCACAAGTTCACATTTCTGATGGATATTCTGATCCATACAAAAGCTGAGATAGAACCAGAGAAAATCGCTAAATATGTTACGGAGATGAACGTTATCCTTCGGCGTGAGGAAAAGATGGCGCCCGACTTTCCCGAGTACGATAGTGAGTTTTGGGGTTCGTTCCACGGGCTCGATGATATTGCGATATTTCTCGGTGCCAGCGTCGCTCGATTCCCGGAAGGCGGTGACATAGTTCGATTTCTTGTTGCTCTGCATCAGACCGACAATGCGGTTACAGGGGAGATCTGGCACGCTTTTGATGCCGACATTCACCTAACGACACTTGCGGTGGACAGGCTATGGCTAAATGAGACAAAGCAAGAATCTCCTGACTGGCAAACATGTATCGAAAACCTCGATCTGCTTAGCCAAATTGGGATCGGCAAAAGCGTACCGTCTATTACCGCGGCGGCGCTCAGAGCGAAGGCGATCATATACGAAGAATACCTTAAGGATCAGCACGGAGCTCTAGACATGCTCAGTCAGGCTGAAAGCCAGGTAGGCTTATCTCATCCGCTAATAGACGAGTACCGAGCACGAATCTTGATATTTCGGGAAAGGTTTGACGAGGCGCTGGACCTCCTTGATAGGGTTATCAATCGCTCCGATGGAGCACCGGCGGGGCGATACGTCGTATTCCGCGATGCGGAAATGTGTTCAGCTAACCTTGGGAGATGGAGTGATGCGGCCGCTTATGCCGCGAAAGGTATGGGCGCGGCACTTCAATTCGAGGGCGCCAGCGCCGATGGAAGCATTTGTGAGGAGACACTTGCTTTCGCCATGACATTTCAAGCGGACCGAGCTTACTGTTTGTGGAAGGCGGGAATCCATGAATCTGCGATCAAGGAATTCCGTAGCATATTGGAGCAGTTCGAGAGTCTTTCCTCATTTGAAGAAGATCTTCGAGCTCAGATGCTTTATCGCCGGGTGGGCTACGCGATCGGTTGGCTTGCTAAAGGAGAAAAGATCTCGAAGGACTTCGCTTTTGAACCACCCATCGGTTGGTTTTCCGACTTCGCAATCCATAACGACGTAAAAAGTCTCGCGAGGCTGCCAATAGAAAAATACTGGATCCTACTTGCCGACCTGGAGATTGGTCACGCGTTAGGAAGTTGCATATTGGACGATCTCTTCGACAAAGAAATCCCGCCTGACAGAATTCCCATCCTATGGCTGCTGAAGATGAAGGCCGAAGTAATGAACCCTGACCCTTCGCGACTCCCAGAAGCGTTCTTCAGGCTCGCTAGGGGGGGCGGGCATGATGTGTTGGGAGCCGAAGAAAATGCATCTGAGCTTTTGATCGGGCTGATGCTCCCCTACCTCATCGGTGTAACGGCGGATACCGTGAGTTTGCCTGATGTGACTTCCTGGAGAGAGGATCTTCAAAATAAGGGTTTTCTAACAGCGTCGGTTAACGAGTGGCTTTATAACGTTACTGATGTCTTCTCGATGGACGTGCTCCAGCGTTCAAGATGTTTGAGAGATCCAGAACAGCCGTCACATCGCCGCCTTCTGGCAGCCTTGGTCGTCACCTTGTCGTCGGATGTTGATCCCGAGACGCAGCTATATGCCCAGATCATATTAGTGACAAGCGGATCGCTTCGTGTCTGGAAAGACATGATTGGTGAGATCATCGAACAGCACGCCGTACGTGTCTGGGAGAATATCGGTCGTAATCATCGATTCAGATTGATATCTCCCGCATCGACCGCACCTGAAATCCTCGCCGCCTGTTCAGACACTTCGCGCAGCGGATTCGGAAAAGCAGCGAAGGTCGTGCTTACGGCGATCCCTTCCGTACGACTTAGGATCGACGAAGTCCTCCAGAATGATTTATGGGTTTTATCGCGAAATGGAGACGCGTAATCAGAGTTCAATTTCGCCTGAAGGATGGGGCAATCGGGTTGATGACACCATTGGCTTTTCCGTAAACACTTCATTCCGGCTTGTCGGATTCAATATTACAGTTAACGGTAATCACCTAAAAGGAAGAATGGGGCCCAAAAATAGGGTTCGTGAAATCCCGATAACTTGTCGTGAATCATCTCGATTGCAGCTGCTTGAAGCGCTGAAGAGGTCGACGATCCCTTCATAAATACTTGGTAGAAAATCAAGCTAAATTTCTGTGTGGATCGATCACTTGCCTCCCACTGGGAGGAGATCACTGACGAACTCCCCGAGCCCAATAGAGCCCAAGGAATGCTCACAACGCCTTCGCCGTTGAATACTTTGCTGGTATCACACGAAGCTAGAAAAGCTAGGCTGTTTGGTTTGAGTCGGATCGAAAGGAGATCGGCTACTGTCAACCGGCCGGATTCGGACGCATTTTGCTGAAACGCGAGGAATGAGGAAAGCGGGTTGTCACTATCGAGCTGGGCATGCATCGAGAAGTGCAAGATGTCGGAACTCTCGGCCCGTTTCATGAAGTCGGCCTTTGTAGCTCGTAGTCGCGGTGCTATACCGAATAGTCTTCCGATGCTGGATGCCTCGGCGTTGACGTACGCTAGTTTCTGATTGTTGAAGGTCTCGTTGGCAAATATTTCGATTGTTCTTCTGCGTGGAGGTGGGGCCGATAAATGCTGCTTTAGTAAATGAACGGAAGGAGAATAGGAAATCGTATTGGTTTCAATAAGGTACTTTTGTCCGTCCGGGCTCAAAGCATGAAAGGGTATTCGCCATAGTAACTTGTCAGGGATGATAACAAGTTGGCGTGACCTCAACTCCAAAGGCTTTAGCAATTGATCGAAAAGCTTTTTCCCGTCGCTCTTGAAGAATATACGATCCTTTATCTTGGCCTGCGTTTCGGAAGCGAGTCTCGAGATTTGCTCATCGGTAACCGTAAGCTGTACAACCCGCAATGGTTTCGCTGATTCAACAACATATGCAAGAAGTTGTCCCGACGACGTGATTTGATATGAAACTACCGCTGTTTCAGCAGGCAGTTTAAGACCTTGTATCGAGAAATCAAGAGTTCGCTGCTTTTCAATTTGCCTGTCGCTAATGATGCTTTTTTCCAGGCGGATCAGCGTCTCGACATTTTCTTTTCCTTCGATGTAATTCTTAGAAGCGGTGAGAAGCCGATCCCGAACTGTGCCGGAAAGATCGGGGCGCTGTTTCAGAGTTGATCCTTCAATTCTGTCTCTTAGTAAACTGGCCTTCAACTGTTCAGAGTATTCAAACGCCTTCTCGGGATTCTCCTCAAGCTCGATTTCAGAGAGTAACCGGTAGATCGAGTGATGGACTTCCATCGTGGCGATAGAAAGATTAGTTGAGGTTGTGCTTCGGAACGGCTCGAACAACGCAAGTGCTTTCTTGGTGTACTCCCGCGCGGAACTCACATCACCAAGACGCCAGGAACCGAATGCAAGTTTGTAATAAATTCCCGGTAGGTCATCTTGGAAACTGCTCTCTTCCGTCATTTTGCGGAGCGACTCCGCGTGCCGTAAAAGCTCCTTCCAATTGTGATCTCGTTTGGCAAGGGTGCTTTTCCAATAGGGAAGGACAAATTCAGACGTCGTGTTTTCGCTGCCTAAACTGGAGAAATATTGATCAGAAAGCTGTTTGTTTCCTTTGTAATCCGCGACCAGCGCATTTCCAAGAAGGGTTTCGTAAGAGAACTGCTTCGCAGAATCTATCGACTCCAATTGTCTGAGATACTGTTCTGCGGCTTCAACGTTCTTCTCGAAAAGAGATCTAAGAAGGAGGGCGGAAAGAAATTGGCCGGCGTGATAGTTGACCTTGGCTCGAGTGGAGAGACTAAGGCCCCTTAGGTACATAGCCTTGGCCCTTTGCAGTTGACCAGTGAGATCAAGTAGTCCCGCCAGCTCAAGATGGGCAATTCTGTTTCTGTGTTCAAATTCTCCCCGCGACGACTTTTCTACCAACTTCTCGGCATAGTTCAAGGCATTGGCATAATAAAACTTGGCTTGCCAAGCCAAGCTCAGAAATCGAAGAGTCTCGTAATAAATTGCCGTGTGCCCATTTGACGAAGATTCCTTCTCCGCTTGTTCGAGCCAAACGATCGCCGCAAAATCTTGTCCCGCCGCGTACAACGTGCGACCTACTTCTAGCTGAAAACTCGCCCGCGTTTCTGGATCATTGGGCGCACCTGCGAGCCCTTGGCGCAATACTTCGTAGGTTGCCTGATAATTGCGTTTGGCTCGAAGGACGGAGGCCTTACAGAACAGAAGGGAAGCAGATGTTTCGGGAGACTGTGATCTTAACTTCGGGTCGTTTGCCAACGAGTCTACCAATTGTGTTGCGTCGTCATATCTCCCATGTTGGATAAATGTCCTGCATGTAGGAATAGCTACTTTGGAAGCGTCTACTATACGTCCAACCTTTGATAGCCTCGTGATTTCTCCTGGACCGAGGGAACTAACCTGGTCAAAGTAGCCTTTCAAATAAAGTGTAGATATTCTCTGTTGTTCGTTTTGGCTTAGAGATGCAACCGACATGAGAACTAGAGTGAGAACGATCGAAATTGACCGGTTCACTCTAGCCCACACGTTCGGATAACTCTGCATAAATCTCCTAATTCGGCGTTGGCCGGCAGTCACCGCCGCCTTCACCTTCAGTATTCGGTCGGCATTGGGTACATTGTCTCAACGGGCACTGGTCGTCACTGCCAACCAATGAAGCAACGGCACTCATCGCGTAGGCCAATAGACTCGTAGGAAGCGCCGTCAATACGCCTCCAGTAGCGAAGATATTGCCCGCAAAAGTTGCGGTCAGCACCATTGCCAAGAAAAAGGCTTTGAATCGTTTCATTTCATTTCCTCCTTAGGTAAGTTTTAAGAAATTCATACATGGCCGCCGTGACGAAGCGCCCTCCGACGCCATGTCCCGCCTCATTGGCATATACGAACCAAACATCGGTACCCGCCTCTCGCAGTTGAGATTTGAGGCCGAGAACATCCCCTTCAGGGACTCTTGAGTCGAGCTTTCCCCTCGTTAAAAACAAAGGAGTTCCTTTCCAACGCGAAGCGTTATTCAACGGAGAAAGCTCATCAAGCTTTTTCATAAGTGATTCGTCTTTGGGATCGCCATACTCGTTGATTGCGAACTCGTCGATCCAACTCTGACCGAGATAATTTCGTATTGAAACCAGCGGATACTCAGCTATGACTCCTCGCAGACGCGAGGATTCCCGTAGCCCGGTCGCCAAAGCAATAAATCCACCGTAACTTTCGCCGCGCACAAATACGTTTTCTGGATCCAGATCGGGCTGCTTTGCGATCCAGTCCAGGAGCGCACTTATGTCTTGAACGGCGCCCTCTCTTTTGCTGCCATTATCCGCATCCATAAATTCGTTACCGAAGCCCCTAGAACCTCGGATATTCGTATGAATAACGGACATGCCCAGAAACGTCGCAAAACGGAGGTCGACAGGATTAAAGGTCGGTCGGTCGATAACTTGCGGTCCGCCGTGAATAAAAACGAGTACCGGACTCTTCTCAACGATTTTGGCGGGTTTAACGATGTATCCCGAAATCCCCTTGTTGTCGAAGGACTTCCAGCGAATGGTTTCCGGCGACCTCACAGTATCCGTGAGAGCTTGTGGAAGTTGAGGTTTTGTCCACAGAATCGTCTTCTTGGATTTGATATCAAATGAACGGACGAGGGCCGGCATACCTATGTTCTCAATCGTAAAGATGACTTCGCTATTGGATAGCCAACGGGTATTCCAAACTACGTACGAACCGCTTAAAAAATTCGAAACTTTCGCGACTATACGATTGTTTTTAATTTTTCCGATCCATAAGCTGTCAATTCCGTCGGTTGCCTCCTGTACCAAAAAAAGCTTCCCGTCTGGAGACGGCTTAATGTCGCTTAAATGACCACGGATATTTTCTAGGCCGATCTGAGTTTTGTTACCACTGCGTATGTCAATGGAAAGTAGGCAAAGATTTCCCCCACATTCACTTGAGTTCTCGTTCAAGATCAGGGCTCTACCAGCCACGAAGAACGCTTTGGTCGAGTTCCCGAGATCCGACAAGGTAGTTAGTTTTTTATCGGTGAGCGAGTAATTGAAAATGTGTTGATTGGTAGACGATTTCCAATACTTAAGTAGGACGTTGCCGCGATCAACGTCGAGAACATTCCATAACCCTTTCAGATCTATCGAGAAGCAATCACTTGCCTTGAGGTCGGTTTGGCAGAGCCTGGTTGTTTTGGTCTCGTAGTCATTGAGTGTGAAGAAGATGCTCTTTCCGTCGCGATTCCAGACAAAGGAATCGACTGAATCATCTTTCCCAAAAAAGGTTGACAGCTTCTTAGGTTCCGATTTTCCGTCCCAAAGGAAGAGCGTGAAATTATCGGCATCGTCTTTATCGTTGTTAAATGCTACTAGAGATGAAGTCGGGCTCACCCTAAGCGTACTTGGCACCCGCCCGTCGATTAGTAACTCGGGTTTTCCCTGTGGCACATCAAGGGAATAAATCGCAGTCCTTGCATCCGTCACGAACAGCCGACGAGATGTCCGGTCAACGTCCCAGATCAAATTACTTTTTATCGCAGAAGGTTCAAAAAAGAGATGCTTCACATCATCATTCTTGATTCGCGGTACACCTTCGGTCTTAAAGGAAGCTGGTACGGGGAAGTCTTCGGACTGCTGCGCGTCGGCCGTGATGAGCAAACTGAAGATGATGCCTGTGGTCGCCAGGATATTGTTTAGTTTGTCTTTCATTCCCGTCATTTCGCTCCGACACACCGAATGGCAAATGTGCCGCGCTGTTTTTCCGTGGTCCCCTTTTTTTGCTGACTATTCAGAACGCCGCCCGGCTTGAGAGTTTGCGGTGGTCCAACGATCTTGTTGCCATTGCTTAGAGTGATTATTAATTTCCACCGATAGGTTCTCTCTGGTTCAAGTTCCACAGTAGAACGGTATTGAGTCTGGGAATCCGATTCGAAATGATCGATCAGATTCTCGTCGAGGTCTGATATGTATATGTTGTAAGATGCCGCACCTTTCACCGGATTCCACTTCAGAAATATCTCTTTTCCATTGGTGTTCGACTCGAGGCTGACCGTAGCTCCACCGGAGCAAGGATTTTCATCTCCGCGAGTTTCTGCGGTTTGAATTGCGGGAGCTCTGCCTACCGGTTTTCGGCCCGGACTTTGACTGATCCGTTTTGGTGCTCGTCGTCGTTCCGAATATTCTTCTTTATCCTCAGTTCCATGCGAGATCGGTTGCAGCGGTTCGACGAACGGCGGTTCGATGACGGATCGTGATTCGGGTGGAACGGATTCTAACTGAACTGCAGTCGTCTCGTTTTTCGCTATGATCGGCTCAGAATCCATCCATCCGTCCTGGACTCTGACCAAGTAGAGTCCCGCCAATAGCAAGATTGCGAATCCGGCAAAGACTGCTGCTCTTGCAACTGACAAACGTGGAAGCCGGACGTTAGGAAAAAGCCTTGATGGGAGTTTTACCTTGCCGTTGTTTACGACTTCGCTATCGAGGACGCAGTTACGGAACTCCTGCGTCGTGACCGAAGGCAGCTTTGCCCGACACTCCTTGCAGATCAGAAGATGACGACCTATCTCGATCGATCTCGAAGAAAGAGATTCCTCCCGAAACATCGCGACCTCAGCAGCTGATAAGTGATTTTGATTCATTTATTCATCAACTCCTTTAGTCTCGTGCGGGCATCGAATCTCGCCTTTTTGATCGCCCTGCATGACGCTTCTTGGTCGAGGACATTCTTATGCGGTCTCGCGATCGCTGCGATCTCGTTATCCGAGAGAGGCATTCTTCCCGCTATCTCCGGCCATTCTTCTTCTGTGATTTCTAGTGAAGCGACAACTGCTGACTCACCGATTCCGAACTGCAAGAAATAGATCAGGAGTTCTAGTGAACTAAGTAGCAGTGCCCGTCGCTGATACAGACTTAGTCTGCTAATCTCTTGCCAAACTTCGCGAACAAGGGAAAACATTTCCGAGTCCGCGTTGCCTGCCGGCGCACGGTCCTGTATCAGGCCGGCCTCATCGATCGGCACTTCTGCGGCCCGCTTCGAGCTGGCGCTATAACGGTTGACCTCGTTGTGGGCGGTCTTTGCGGTGAAGGAACTCCACTCCGCCGCGGTCATCTCATCGCTTCTCTGTTGGAATTTTTCGCTCCACTTCCAGAGGCGCAAGGCGGCTTCCTGGGCTACGTCGGGGGCATCGGCTTCGGGAAGGGCGTATCGGCGGCCGTATATGACACGCCATATCAGAGCGAGGGCCGATACGAACGAAACTTCGTCCCGTCGAGGATTGCTCGGCCTCGACTCGTCGCTGATCGGTAAAGATCCGTGATCTTTTTTGATCGATCTCTCCATCTGCTCAAGAGTCTGAAATGCCCTCTCATGAACAAAGCGAGGGATCTCATTTATCCAAACGGCTTGTACTACGGTTGCAGGAATGCGGGTGAGTGACACTCAGTCATTCCTTAATTTTAGCGAAGAATCTTGGTTCAAAAGGTAACCACTCCGCTTCCCAAGGGTTCTTAGTATTGAAGACACAACATCGGACGGTTTGTCGAGCTTCTCCGTGCGGGAAAAGAATGCATTCAACTTCTAGAAACTTTGTTTAAATTTTGCAATCGAAGCAGCAGAACGTCAAATGAAAAAAATGTTTCCAACATTGCCGGAAACCTCGAAGAGTTCGCCAGCCTGGATTTTCTCAACCTATGCCCCCTTGGTGAAACTGGTACAGGCAAGACGCATACCGGGAAGCTGATCCATGACCTCAGCCCGCGATCGGGACGTCCAATGGTATCGGTGAATTGCGCCGAACTGTCGCCTTCTCTCATTGAGTCGGAACTGTTCGGGCATGAGAAGGGGGCGTTCACGGGGGCAGCGTGTTCAAAAGAAGGCAAGTTAAAAGCGGAGCAGGCGGTACTCTGTTTCTCGATGAGGTCGGTGAGCTCGAGACGACGCTCCAGGCAAAACTGCTAAAGGTCGTTGAAGAAAAATGCGTTACAAGGGTTGGGGGGATCGGCCGCGACCGGTGGACGTGCGTGTCGTCTACGCGACCCACAGGGATCTCAGTGTCTTTCGCGAGGACATACCGTATCGCGTGACCTCTCACTTGATCGAGGGCGGCGTGTTTGTGGTGCATTTCTGCGTATGCTGGTGCAAAAATAAACCATTATTGGTGCAAAAGCGGACCATCCTAAATAGGACATATCAACGATTTAAGACGGAATCAGGACCTTTTAATGTCCTATTTAGCGTTAATTAGGACATTAAACTGTCCAAAGGGCAGCGAACTCGTACATCGTTTACCGAAGATTTTCTAACGTGCCGAGCTATCTTGATCGTCAGAATAATACCCCTCAAGTTCCACGCCCTACCCTAAACGACAGTCACCCTACCAGCCATAACTACCACATCGAACGGATCATTCCGATTTTCTGCCGAAAGGCATTTGCCGGGAAGCACTGCACCGGCTAGAACCCTGACGATTAAGCGAATGAACCACGTATTTTCTAACGACTTCGAGCAACTCGATGCTAAGAAAATAGGATGCCTCGTGTTGCTCCACGATCGGCGCGGGTGTTATTTTTGCAAGCAAATATGAACCCAACAATTAACGAACTGGTCGTGTACACTCCGGCGGAAGATTTTGCGATCTCAAAGCGTTTTTACGCCGCACTTGGTTTTGAGTTGACCGAGGGGTGGGGCGGAACGATGGATTGCCGACTTGGTGGGGCGGTATTTCGTTTGCAGAATTACTATGTCAAAGACTGGGCCGAGAATTTCATGATGAAATTCGATGTTGACGATGTTCAGGCGTGGCATGAGCACGCGAAGAGAGTTATTGACGACGGCAGTTTTTCAAATGCCCGTTATGACGAACTGGAAACAATCGGCGATACAAAGATCTGTCATGTCTAGGATCCATGCGGAGTTTTGTTGATCTTTGTTCAATGAGGATGACCTATGGAAAAGACCTCGTCCAGCGAACGACTCGTTCCTTCACTCCTTGTCTGCGACATGGGCCAGACCTTGGCATTCTATCGCAAGCTCGGCTTCGAGGTAACAGGCTGTGACGGACCGGAAACGAGCTCGACGTGGGCGGAGATTTCGCGGGGACGGATCACCTTTCAGTTTTATTCCGAACCTCCGCACGGAACACCCGCGGCTCCAGTTTGCAGCGGTACGTTCTATGTTATCACCAACGGCGTAGACGCTCTCGCGTTAGAATTTCGTGACAAGGTCGAATTCGCGTGGGGGCCCGAAACGATGGACTACGGCATGAAAGAATTTGCCGTTCGAGACCCAAACGGCTATTTGATCGCTTTTTCAGAACCCGCGTCACGATAAAGTTGCTCAACTCGACGTACTGTTCGATTTATTTCGCCGAGACAGCACGAACCGGAAGGATTGCGGATCTCACAAGCACAGAGGTTTTCTTTTATGAACT
Source organism: Pyrinomonadaceae bacterium (assembly GCA_041394795.1). Taxonomy (GTDB): domain Bacteria; phylum Acidobacteriota; class Blastocatellia; order Pyrinomonadales; family Pyrinomonadaceae; genus Aridibacter. The sequence goes on from JAWKHN010000001.1 coordinate 53,554, forward strand.
GGGTTACTTGAGCCGGAATAGTTGTTTCGCCTTTCAATACTATTTCCTGCCGCACATTTCCCTCGGTAAATCCGAAACAGTAGCAAAGCGGTCGGTTGTCTCCCGCGGTTTTCGTCGTAACCAAATCGCGAAGATCGTCGGTCGTGAACACATTTCCGTCCACAGAATAATAGACAACATCGCAGTCAGCCGATCCGCAGAATCTATGTTCTGCGTCACCGACTGACGAGAGTTTTTCGCTTATCACGTGGTGAGCCACAGTTTGTTTGGCCACAACTCGCCCAGGCTCGCCGCATGCTTGACATGCCGTCAACAGGGATCCATTAGCCTTTACAGCCCCACTACCGCAACAATCCATATTTTCACATCAACTCGTAACCGGTTGCCAAAATTGCTTCTTTGATCTTCTCGACCGTTACCTCCGTCGAATCGTAAACAACTGTTACGTTGTGATCTTTGTAGTTTGCATCTGCTGATATGACCCCCTTCAACTTTCGAAGCGGAACTTCGATGTGCGTCTCACATGCATCGCACGTCATACCCCGAATTTGCAATACAACAGTTTTCTTCGCTGCCGATTCTTCTGGAACGGCGATCGGAGCAGATTCCACCGCTGGAGAGGTTGGACTTGTGATGGCCGCTGCGATGTAACCCAAGTATGACGGCGAGAAAGCAAACGCGACGATGACGATAGCTCCGACCCAAAGAAATATCTTGTTGATACGGCTAACAGGCTTTGTCGCACAAGCCTCGCCCTCGGCACATTCCTCGCGTCGAAAATAGACTCGATAAAATCCATACGCCAAGGCTGCGAATGCGACCGCGATCATCGGATAGCGCACAGATTCAAAGATCGCCGCTGTGCCAAAAGCACCAAGCCCGAATATCACTGCGATCAACGGCAAAACGCAGCACAGGCTTGATACAAAAGCCGCAAACATTGCACCACCGACGAAAACATTAGATTTTTCCATACAAAACCACCTCGCTTACTTCCTCGATATTTCAATTGTCGTGAGAACCGGACACGACGCCGCTTTTCCGTGTGCGTCCAATTCGTTTTCACACGCAACAAGATGTCGATTTAGAAAGCCCTTAAAACTCTTCATCTGCCGCATTTTATCTTCGAGTTCAGTTAACTTAACCCGTATAAGGTCGCGCACATTTTTACATTGATTCTCGCCGCCCCCCGAAATAAAGAGTTGCTTTATCTCATCCAGGGTAAAACCCATTTCCTGTGCTTGTTTAATGAACCTGATGCGATCAGCCATCCCGACTGAAAACACTCTGTAGCCGCCATTTGTCCGTGCCGCAGTCGGAAGCAATTTCAACTTCTCGTAATATCGAACCGTATCGACGCTGACATCCGCCAACGCCGCTATCTCTCCGATCTGTAATGATCCATTCTGGGCCACAAACCAATCTTACACCCTAGAGCCAACACCAGTGTCAAGGGGGAGGTCGGCCTGAGGGTATTGAAGAACTATTTAGATTTGTTTTTATTTTTAGAGGCCAGACCTCACTTCAAGTGCTGGATTCGTCAAAAGGTTAACTTGGCGGGATTTTGCCTTTGGTTTCTCAGCGGTTAACTCACTTACCGGACGCGAAGCCCTCTCGAGTTGCATTTCACTTTTACAGGTACCGGCTTTCGGCCCGAAAGACGCTGCCGCGATTCTAAAGGTCCTTCCGTCCATATCATCACTCGATAAACAAAAGAAATAAATTGCGGCTGATAGAGTGTGCCTCAGAGAAGGATTCGAGGGGCATTACTCAACGTGATCCTCGAAAGATTAAAACAATAGGAGAATCAAGAAAATGTCAGCAAATATTTCGATCATCGGCAACCTCGGCAAGACCCCGGAAACAAAGATCACGGACAACGGCACCCTCGTTGCGAGTTTTTCAATGGCCTCGAACTCGTTCCGAAACGGCGCGGAGGGACGCGTTGAGAAGACCGATTGGTTCCGCGTCACCGCCTTTGGCAAACAGGCTGAGACGCTCGCACGTTATGTACGAAAGGGCAGCCGTCTCTACGTCCAGGGCCGCCTGACCTTTAACCCGTGGGTGGATCAGAACAAATCCCCGCAAGCCGGAGCGGAGATCGTTCTTCAGGAGTTCCAGTTCCTTTCCGGACGGCGTGATGAGGACGGAGACGGAGCCGCAATGCAGCCGGCCCAGACAGCAACGACCGAGATCCAGCAGGCCGCTGCCTATTGATCCATAGGCAGACCATAGTCAGATCAGATCTAACTGCCATTTTGAGGAGAAAGCACTCTCCTCAGGTGGCAGTTATTTTGCGTTGGGAGTGGTTATGCGATACCGAGTCATGCAGATGGAATGGATCACCAGATCGTTCGTTAGAGAGCACCGGGATCATATTTTCCTCTTTGGCGATAACCTCGCCCGGCGCGGCTTTGGCGGCCAAGCTGCCCAGATGCGAAACGAACCGAATGCTGTAGGGATACCGACCAAGAAACTCCCGAGCAATGCCGAAGAGGCATTCTTTACCGATGCAGAGTTTGAACAAAACAAGGCGGCCATCGATCGTTCGTTCGAGCATCTTTCCCGGATGAGTTCAGCCGTCGAGCAGATAATTGTAGTGCCCAGCGACGGCCTCGGAACCGGCCGGGCTCAACTCGACAAGAGGGCACCGCAGACCTTTGCCTATCTTCAAAAGCGTTTGGCCGAACTCGCATGCGGGGACTAACGGTCTTTTGCGTATCTCTCATTTTGTTCGAGCCTCCAGCGGAAAAGGGATTTTCGAACCTGAAGCCTGGTGATCTTTAACTCAGGTGCTTGGGAGGGGCTTCCTTGAATAACACCTCTCACGATCCGCATAGGTCCGTCTTAGGAGATATCAAGATGACAGGTCAAAAGAGTTCCGTGGTTCACTGCAAGAAAGATAGATTCGACGTTTACATTGGACGACCCTCGAAATGGGGCAACCCCTTCACACATTTGTCTGACCGAAAGACTAGAGCCTCGTATATTGTCCGGTCAAGAGAAGAGGCGATCGAACGCTACGAGGACTATCTATTCTCGAGCGGATTGGCAGCAGATATCGAAGAACTTCGAGGAAAGGTCCTCGGGTGCTGGTGCAGTCCTAAAGCGTGTCACGGCGACGTCCTAGCCAGACTATTAAACGCACCCGAAAAACCCCGGGATCGTTAGACGCTTGGGTCGCCCCCGGATCAATGCAGTCTTCTTCCACTCAAACTAGCTCATCAATCAACTAGCAAGGGATTTTCGAACCTGAATGAAAGTGATTTTATTCAGGGTTTTGAACTCGCGGCCCTCAAATACAACGTGAGTTCTCCGGCCAAGATGCCGGATCTAAAGAGGAAGTTATGGCAGAAAGAATCAACATCGAACAGCTTAGAAAGCATGCTCCCAACAACCCGATCCTTGCGTTCTCACCCGCCAATACCGGCTCACCGATGCAGGACTGGTGTGCACATCTAGCAGTGAATCCGCTTCGCCGAAGAGAGCTTGAGGAGTTCGCGATTCTCGGAGATGTGGTTGTCAGGATCGCAGACGAACTTGAGCCAGAAGCGTTGCATAGAGTGAGGATAATGTCACTCGAATACGCGATGAAGGTTCTTAACGACGAGACGGATGCGAAAGAGTTCGTTAGGTGCGTCAAAGCCATTGCCAGCCCCGATGCCGGTCAGTATGAGTTTGAGCAGATTGCGGCTTACTACTACGGGGAGATCAGACGTCGGGGAGTCAGCGAGGTCCTCATGGAGATGGGCCTGCTCGGCATGCAATTGGAGGCTGTAACGGCAACGGTTTCTGACCGAGAAATCCACTTCGAAGAATCAACTTCGATCGACCAAAAGCTCAGTGTTGCCGATCAGAGGCGAGTGAAGGAAGTCGCGAAAAACCGCAAACCTCTTCCACCGAAATGCCCTAACTTTGACGACGAAATGCAGGCGGTACTGAGACGCGTCGGCCGCCAGAAGATCAGCCGGATGATCTTCGATGACTTTGCGGATTTCTATCTAGACGGCGGCGATAAATCCATCGAAGAACTTGATCGTGACTTCACTACTTTCGAGCAACTCGAGCAGTTTGATGAGAACGGATTGATCGGTATAACGATGAGCTCGTCTCAGCGTTCCGTGGTCGTCTTTGATCTCGATTGTGAGATAGATGCGGACTGTCTTCCATGCGAATCGCGGGAGCTCTACGCACAGATCCCGAAGCTTTTTGTTGGTCATTCACTTGGCGGCAGTGCTGTCCAGGAAGGACGGAGAATGATCAACTGTGCAGGTTGGTCGATGCCGTCCAGACATCCATTCTCTGATCAGGAGTTCGAAGAATGGATGGCACTTTCCCTGGATCGTATATACGACCGGAAGGTTATCCGTTCGACTCGCCGTATCTACTCTTTCGGAAAAAGTAACGACATCGAGATCCTTGTCGATCAGGAGATCAATCCCGACTTCGAAGAGATGCAGTACGCGGCTTCTGTTCTGCGTCTTCTTTGGCAGAAACAATACTCCGACTTCCACTTGCGAAGCCTCCGTCATGACACGTATCAGGAGACCTATCTCGCGATCCGCGGGACTTTGGATACCGCCGAGTTGGCCGACTTAAAGAAGAAGGCATATGCCGATTTCAAGGATCAAAAGAAGCTAACCCTGAAGGAGTTCACCGCCCTTAACACCGTTGCAAAATCGCAGGAGGTTCGGCTAAAGGATCAGTTCTCGAACGAAGCAAGGCAGTGGTTACGAAGGGTCGAGAATGCCTCGCAGGGACAGATCCGATTCCTTAAGTTTGCTCTCTACAACGAACCCGAGGTTAAGGCCTTTAAGCGTCAAGAAAAACAGAAACTCTGGGATGCGGTCAGGGCAAGAGAAACCGAGTTGAAGAACGTGAGTGTTCGGACCAACCGGCTCATCCAGACAAGCCTCTTTACTCATCCATCCGTTCAACGAAATCACGTACAGGTTATCCCTTCGGCCTAAAAGTTGAAGACAGGTATCTGACGAAAGGAGCGGCGGCCAGTATGTGAAGCGGAACACCTCAAGGTTCTCGCTAACTGGACGGCCGTCGTTCCGGTCGGAGAAAAAGTAAACCAAAAAAGGAGCAAGAATAATCCATGTCAGCAAATATCTCGATACTCGGAAATACGGGCCGCGAAGTGAGCCTTCGTTATACAGAAACAGGAACGCCCGTAGCGAGTTTTCCCATCGCCTCAAACTCATTCAAGAATGGTCCGGAAGGGCGAGTACAGGTCACGCACTGGTTCAACGTCGTCGCCTTCGGAAAGACGGCTGAGACGATCGCCGAGCATGTTAAAAAGGGTACCCATCTTCTTATCCACGGAAGGCTTTCTTTTAGTCCGTGGAGCACAGATAAAGGCGAGCCTCGGTCAGGCGCGGAGGTCTCACTATTCTCATTCGAGTTCGTTGGATCAAGCCGCTCCGACAATCCGGAAGGATCGAACTCGAACGGCGACAACTCAGTGCCGGAAGTCCCGGAACACACCGGCCCGGCAAATGCGGAACCAGCTGTCGAAGAACCCTTCGTAGATCAGTTCTGAGAGGTTCTTGAGCACCCAGGGCGCGGCAACCATGCTCGCCCTTTTTCTTTGCCGTAAAAGATGAGAGGTGGACAATGAGTGTTCTCAGATTGATTGACAGAAAAGGCGAATTTGGAAGTGCGGACGACTATACCCCTCTTGTGAGGATCTATGTGGACGGTTCGTGCTCAAGGAATGGTGCGATAGATTCATCAGCAGGCTGCGGCGCAGTAATGCTTGATCAGAACCGCCTGGAGATCAAATTGGTCGCCAAATACGTCGGGCAAGTCACAAATCAGCAGGCCGAGATACTTGCCTGTGCAAAGGCTTTGCAGCAGCTTCGCCGGCCTTGCCGAGTCGAGATCATCTCCGATTCAAAGTATGTGATAGATACCATGATGGGCCGGAACCGGATGAAAACAAATCGTCCCTTCTGGACCCGTCTGGTTGAAGAATGCTATGGGCATCACATCACATGGCGGTGGGTAAAGGGCCATTCCGGTGTGCCATTTCAGGAAGTTGCCGACCGCTTAGCTCGTGCTTCGTCAACGGTATGCAGCGATCTTTCGGTAGATGATCTGGAACAGTTATCGGGCCATCTCGTGGAATGTTCGGGACATTTTGATATTCGTGAGTTCGAGATGGAACTTGGGAAGATCATCTCCAGATACAGTACACATCAGTCGTTCATTCCGGCATCGAAATTCGACGGTCTCGGAACATTACCTTCAGCATTTTCAGCCTAGTCTCAACCATTTAATTCTTAACTTTAAGCCAGCTTTTGAATGCCGGATCGCGTTCGAAAAGGTGGTTTAGCGCGTAGTCGATCACATCGTCATTGGTGATCTCGGTGTTCATGCCAGCTGATGCGAACTGCAAATATTGCTTCAGTCTTTTATCGGTCGCTTCAAGTATCTTTGTACTCATTTTTACGTAGATGAGACGGTTGATTTGAAGCAGCGGTCGTTCGGAGTTCTGTTTTGTAGAGGGGGTGATATCACGCTGATTGTTCATTAGATGTTGTCTCCTGCGGGGTCAGTACATTAACTGTCACATCGGTCAAGATCAATCGGTGTGCCGAAGCAGAGGGTGATGCTAGTTGTGGGCCACAGGCGGCGACTAAACGAACCGTTCTTGGCGTAAAAAAGAGGCAGATAGCGGGGCCTTGATCAAAAACAAAAATTACAGCTAAAGGTGTATGACAGGATAGGCCAAGAATCACCATTTGTAATTCCGATAAGCCCTGAGCTCGCATCGTTTACCCGTTGTCACCAAAATTACAAACCGCACATTTTGCCGAAGGCGCGTCAAAGGCACGTGTTTTGCTCAATCCCTTTCGGTCGCAAAAATTACAAGTCCACTAGTTGGTGACAAAAGTTTGCCCCCGGATCCCCATTAATGAGAAAGCGAGACAGAGAAAGAATAATTAAGAATATCGATATCGATATTGAGCCGAAACAAGGCCGGCCGATAAGCGTCAGACCCTACGATGAGGACCACAAAAAGCTCGAAGAGATCTCCGCCGAAACCGGAGAAAACAAGGCAGCGATAGTCCGCCGAATGATCCATTTCGCATTGAACGATAGGCAACGACATTTCGCTGCGGGCCGTTGTCAGGAAAAGCTTGATTGGTTAGTTCGGACCGGTCGTCAAAACGAAAGTGTCGATCTCTCTTTAGCGGAGAATCTTGTTGCGATCCGCGAGAACGTTGAACGAGTGGAAACCGAGTTGGAAAACCTGTCGGATCTACTGCAAATAGTCACGTCTCTTACGACCGAGATTTACTCGATGTCCAGCATGTCGATATCATCTTTGAATCTCGTCTTCACAAAGCTTGTCGAATATGCGTCACCCGGGCCGGAAGACCGGAAACAGAGCGTCGTCATCGCTTCGACCGCAATGGCCGACCTTATCGGACACGCCGTCACCGATCTAAAGAAGTGTCTCTTGTTTCATGAACACGTCACCGGCGACGAATCCCTCTCGAAGAGCTACCTCGGGACCAAGATCGAGATTCTGAAGCAGCGGATCGAATCCTTACCGCAAACAGCTCGAAACACAGACGCCTCATGAGAGTTATCGCAAGCGTTCAGTCCAAGCGGGGCAGTTCACGCGGACTCGTTCATTATCTCGCTCATAGCAAGATCGAACCAGATAGGGAACCGGTAAGTGGTCGAGAACTTTTTAATGCGTTCACAGACAAGCTTACCGTTCAGAGTGCCAACAACTTTTTGAAATCAGATTGCGGCAAAGGCCGCCCCTCAAATAACGATCTGCATCACTTGGTTTTTTCATTCAGGCGAGCGGACTTTCTAGGGCTTGGCTCGACCGACGAGGAACGAAGCCGACGATTGAAGATCGTCACAAGACACGCCATCGGAAAGCTAGAAGAAAAGCTCCGAAGCGATCGACTTGCCTGGGCGGGAGCGGTCCATCTCAACACGGCAAATCCGCACGTACACATCGCAATCCAAAAGCAGTATTTGACCAGAGATCTTCAGAGCAGATCGCTCAACAAGATTCCCCGGGAGGCTCTTCCGCATTTCGAGCTTATAGAGGGAGAAAAGCGGATCGTCGATGGAATTTTAATAGCATCCGCCAAGGCGAAGCTGCGGGAGTTAGTCGACGAAGGAAGCCGATCGCTCGAGCAATCCAAAAGCAAATGCCAGGATGATAATCCGAGGACTCACCAAGCCGACAAGGTCCCTACAATAGATGCGAATGATGACGAACGACAAATTCTCCGGCGAGGCATCCTCGCCGAATACGAACTGAAATTCAAGGAAGAAAGAATTGCTTTCCTGATCGAGCACCGAGAGAGCTTAAAGTTTCCAGTCACAGATCGAGCCCAGGGAATTGTAAACAAGGTCTCGTTGGGCGAATTACAGAAAGGAGCAAATAGCACCGACGACTCTCAAGAGAACACCGCCCAGCAACGCCAGATAAAAGCCATCACGCACAACATACTCACCAAAGAAGAATCCGAATTCTTTAAGCTCAAGGAAGAATCAGCCTCCATAAGAAAAAACGCTAACAAGATCCGGAAACATTACAAGAAGAGTGGCATAGAACTACCAACCCCAGCCTTTCAAAAACGAGAGCTTGATGACCTTCAGAAACAATGTCTCGCAGGCTTACATGTTCGGGAATACTTGTTCCTCGAACAGATCAGAAGTGAACTTGAGATCAGTAAAGAGATCGCCCCGAGAAACCGAGATGATCTTGAGCGTTTGGCGGGCCAGAAAATCTTGTCGGAAATGAGACAGCGGCTTCATCAGAAGCAGATATCAGACTTCAAAGACAACCGCTATTACCGAAAAGTGCCGGTCGGAAAAGAGCGATTGTCCCTCGCGATGATGGATCGTCAATTCGATCAGAAGGCCAGTTCTGCAAGGTCTCTTCTTCGGCCTCTTCGTTTGGCAATCGACTCGATTGCAGGGTCGTTCAAAAAATCTGCATCAAAGACTGACGACGTTCATCTCCGAGATGCGATCGAAAAGGAACTGAATGAGCAGTCATCGCATTTACAGAAACAACTGCGCAACGACCAAAAGAAAACGGGAGCTCTGGACCGAGTTCTTGAGCGAAATGCAGACCGCAGAGATGTGAATCCGAAATTCTCTGCGGAGGATCTGATCGAATTTGAAGCACTGGCCAGGAAACTCAAACTGACTCAAGAATATGCGTCGGTCTGGGGATTTCAAAAGGGTTCGATCGTCGAAGTTCAGAGAGGCCAAGTCGGAACCCATACTGGCAACAGTGAAAATCGTTTAGTTGCTGGACGCGTGATGGCCAGGGAAGTGATTTGTAACATCGGCTTGAACAAAGCAAAAGATGACCTTTCGTACTTTCGTAAATCGAAGCGATTCCATAAATTTGCGCTAGAGGACAAAAGGAACGGATCGACTAATTATCTGAGCTTGAATGACGTGGACTTTCCACGAAACGCTTCCGTCTTGGATCAGGCATTGAATCTACTGCTGGAGAATAGGGATCACAGGGCCTTGAGGCTCGAAATCGAAGCGCGCGTGAAGGAGCATGAAAGGAGCCTTAAGGCTGACGTTGCCGCTGCTAAAAGTCTTTCCGTGGAGACGGCTAATGAGGCGGCAGAGTTCAAGTCACATTCTTTTTGGGGAAACACCACTGCCCCGGATTTCCAACCACTCTTTACTCAGAGCGAAATTACCGAAATTGAGAAACGAATCGAGACTGCCCGCGACAGCAAAGAATCCAAAAAACTCTATTCGATCCTGGAAGACTCCTCTAAGGATCGCTCCGAAACATTCGACGAAGTTCTCGGGAAAGTCTTCGCTCCCGAACAAGAAGTACAATCAATTGCCGAATACATCTCCGCAACACCTGAAAAGAAATCTCGATCCGACGAGCGACAAAGAGCGAAGATTCTGGAGACTGGTATCGGCTTGGAACGGTAGGAGAATCCTTTTTGAATCAGCATGAGAGAACCTCAACTCTGGATCCTAGGCACGTAATTTGCCCCTTGCTAAGTTCGGCTAGATAGCTAACCGGCACCGAAAGCAGGCGAATTATGGAATACGATTTGAGCAATAAGGTGATTGCTCGCTTAAACGAGAGCGAATCATCACTACCACGAAGGAGTCTTGACCTCGGGAACATAATCACTCCGGAACTGGGGCTTCTCTCGCCCAATCGGAACGAAATAGCACCGCGTGGGAAATCGCGCGAAGCTGCCCTAATTGCCTATTCCGAACGACTTCGGAACAGTTACAAACAAAACGACTTTGGGTTAAAGGACGGAATGGTAATGCTTGGCGAAGCGTTCCGGAATGGACAATCGATTTCTATCACGTGCTTTTGTCGTGCCGGGCAGACGTGTCACGCGGACGTTGTTAAACTTGCAATCGAGAAAGTCGCAAAGGCGATTGATGCCAGGGAATTAGATCGTGCCTCCCGACACTCACCTGCCCGAGAACCAAGCTTTCGCCCCTCCAATCCAAGAACCGAGCGAGCGATCAACGAGATACTTTCGTTCAGCAAATCGGATCTTCTTCTTTCCAGACTCGACGACACCAATGGCCTTAACCAAAGTGAGCACGCTTCATATCTAAACGGCCAAAATCAGGTGCTCAGGGACCTTTACGAACGGGGCGGAACGGTCAAAGACGGAATTCTAATAATTCCAAAGGAAATCCAGGAACTAAAGTCTCCTCTAAGAATTACGACTCAAGAATACGGCGTTAAGCGGCTAGAACCTGTGATCGGTTTAGAACGATCTCGCGATGTCGTTCCGCAGATTCTTGAATACGGCAAAGCTATTGCCGGAGGCGGAGCCGACCGGGAAACAGAGGCAAAGGTCTTTCGTTGGATCTACGATGCCCTAGATGGCAAGCAAGAGTTTTTAGAAGAATCCAAAGACGAATCCAGAACGGAGTCAATCGTTGAGCGATTTGAACGAACCTTGGACGACGTAGCAAGGCTGGCGGAAGAAATGAGCAGACTGGAGCCAAGCGATCATTCTATCGAGTACGAGGCATTTGACGAATCTTACATCCAGACCAATGCTCATTCACTGGGTGAAGCCTTTGAGGATATCGCGGATCATGAGAACGATCGCGGACCAGAACAAGATTTCGAGCATATCCGCTCAAGTGTTGGGTTTGAGAGGGTCGACCTTGAATCCACGCCCCTCAAGCTGCTAGCGGCCGAAATGTCTACCGAGGAGTTTCAGCATTGGGCTCAAGTGAGACTGCCTGCCCTCGATGATGCTCTGGAGAATGGGATCAATCCGTCAATAACCTTAAAGCTTCTCAAAGCCAGGGTCGAAAAAGGGATTCAGAAAGTAACGGAGGCAAAGGCGTTATCTCTCGAAGATCTTCGCTTCGCATCGGCATATCTTGAACACCAACTCAAGCAGCCTGAAACCAGACTGCGACACTTCAACGAGCGTTATCGAGACTACGCACAGATGTTGGACCGCTGCCAATCTCGTGAAGAAGTGATCGACGCATCGTCGAGGATACGAATTGAGAACGCCTCTGCCCGTACTCACGCAGAACAAAAGGGCCAGCATCACGACTCGAAAAGCCTATCTGCTCTCACTTCCAAAGAACTGCAAATGTTGTTTACCGAACCATCGCCCCGGCATTACACGTCTGAAATGATCGTGTCGAAACTCAACTACGCCGGCGATGGGGCATCCAGAAATGCGAAGACCGAAGCTCTGTTAAAGGGCGAAATAGAGCCTGGCCCAGAGGCTAGGAAATTGATCGATAGCCTCGAATCTCGAATGGGAAGAAAGTATATAGACGAGTCCTTGGCAGCGACAAGACACTTTCTCCAAAGTCTCAAGACGCCGAATGAGGAACTTCGATACAAGAATAGCTTCGATCACAGGGAACTCTACCGAAAGCTCGCTCCCTCGGAAAGGGATTTTGTTTTTCAGCGGGCGACCGAACAGAAGGATCGTTTGGTATCAACGACTCAAAACTTCTCCGATCAACACGGCTTGCGAACCGATATCACGATAGGACAACTACAAGACGCCATGAAAACAGAACTCTTGGCGTCGTCGCGGTCAAATTCCGATCCAGCACTATTCAAAGATCGTGCTTCTAGGATTCTTGATGAATATTTGGGTGATCGTAAGAGTGATCTAGTTAAGTCGAAGGCGGGACAATTGTGTCAAGAGCTGAGCGAAATTGTAGTTGGGCGAAATTTTAGTAAGTTACAGCACGAGCGAGCCAGTTCGAAAATAAACTCGTCACAGTATGGTGATCACAATGGCACCGGCCGCGAAACGTGGCTCGAAAGGTCCAGATGATAGGCAACAACGCTGCCGTTCAAAGCGACAGTCGAAGGCTTGCCAGGTGTTCGAATGGGCTAGCTCCGAACTGACCGGTTTCCGCGCAGAGGTATACGCTGACGTTATCCTAAGAAAGCTATTGCCCAAGTGGTAATGCATAGTTCATCGTCGATTCGTTCAGAAAGAATCCTGAGAAAATTGTGTACGTAGCCGACTTCAGGTCTTGACAGAACTTGAAACGCGGGTTCATCATTGACTTGCGAATGCTGAAGTGGGTCACATCGCTGCTGTTGTTCATCGCCCTTACCGGTCAGGTCTGGGCGGGTGTTTGCGCCTGCTTTGACGACCATAATGATTCGCACAGCTGCTGCAAGCCGGATAAGAGCGGAAAAGATTCGCTCTCGACTCCGCCCTGCTGCTCCGACGATTGTGAATCGATTGCAGGTTCGCAGATTCCGGGAAAGAGTACCGATCGGGTCTTGCAAGATTCGCAAGTCAAGCAGATCGCGCCCGAACCGCGTGTTTACTTCCGGTTTGAGGAGCCTATCATTCGGCCCCGTTCTGCCCCATCGTCCAATCTGCTCGGAAATAGGTTAAAGCTCGCCCGCCCGCCTGACGCGCTATATCTGCGCCACAATTCCTTTCTAATTTAGTTTTCACGTTTCGCGATGTCCGCTGTGCGCGCAATTTCTTGCGCCCACTCGCGCGTTTTCGCGCGCGCACACACACTTACGTAAAAGTAACGAACTTAAAAGAGGAGACAATTTAAACAATGAGAAAGACGCTATTAGTTTCACTTCTTCTGGCGGTTGCCGCTTTGGCCGCCGCTTGTGGAAGCGCGGGCACGGCCGGCAACGGATCGGCCGCCACAGGTAAAGAGATCAAGAGCGGAACCGCTGGCAACAACCTGACCGCGACACTCTCGACTACCGACGGAGTGCTCCGCAAGGGTAAGCAGACGGTCACCCTGAAATTCGCAGACCAATCGGGTAAACCGGTCGATGTCGGTGCAGCTTCGCTCAATTTTCATATGCCGGCAATGGGTACGATGGCCGTGATGAATAACGCCGCGACCCTGACAACGACCGGCACTCCGGGGATATATTCGGGCAGCGTCGACATCGAAATGTCGGGCGAATGGCAGGCCCAGATCTCTTATCAAGGTCCGGCCGGAAACGGAAAGGCAAATATTCCCGTAACGGCTCAATAGTAGAGAACCACCGGTTATGATCAACTGGCTCATCGATTGGTCGATCAGGAATCGCGTCATCGTGATCGCAATCTATATTGCGATCGCAGCGGCGGGCTATTGGGCCGTGCTTCGGACCCCGATAGACGCGATTCCCGACCTTTCCGACAACCAGGTGATCGTGTTCACTGACTGGGCGGGCCGCTCTCCGAAAGAGGTTGAGGATCAAATAACCTATCCGTTGGTCACAAACCTTCAAGGGCTGCCGGGTGTGCGAACCGTGAGGGCGAGTTCGGCATTCAGCTTCTCGATGGTCAACGTGATATTTGAGGATGATGTCGAACTCTATTGGGCTCGGACGCGAATCCTCGAGCGCCTCAATCTTGTTCAAAGGCAGCTTCCGGAAGGGGTGACGCCCACGCTCGGACCGGACGCTTCGGGCCTTGGTCAAGTTTTCTGGTACACGCTGGAATCGGAGAAGATGAGCCTGCGGGACCTTCGCACGCTGCAGGATTGGTTTGTCCGGTATCAACTCAGCTCGACGCCCGGGATCGCCGAGGTCGCGAGCGTCGGCGGGTATGTTCAGCAGTATCAGATCGACGTCGATCCGAACAAGCTGCGGGCTTATAATCTGCCGCTGTCCGGAGTGCTCGAAGCGGTCGAACGATCGAACAACAACGTCGGCGGTAACGTCGTCGAGCAGGCCGGCGAATGGGCGGTGGTGCGCGGGATCGGATTGATCGAGTCGGTCGCCGATGTTGAGAACACCGTTGTCGGCTCAAGCAACGGGACGCCCATCTATGTAAAGAACGTCGCCGAGGTGAAGCTAGGGAACGCGTTCCGCACCGGCTCGCTCGATAAGAACGGCAAAGAGGCTGTCGGCGGCGTCGTGATAATGCGTTACGGCGTCAGCGCTCTTGAAGCGATCGATGCGGTAAAGAAGAAGATCGAAGAGATCAAGCCGGGCCTTCCCGAGGGTGTTTCGATCGTGCCGTTCTACGACCGGACCGAACTGATCAACCGCACCGCCGATACGCTGAAATACGCGCTCGTCGAGGAGTTCATTCTCGTGACCCTCGTCAACCTGCTGTTCCTTGCGCATTTCAGGTCGATATTCATCGTCACGATCCCGCTGCCGCTAGCCGCCCTTATCTCGTTCCTGTTTATGTATTTCTGGGGCGTGACGTCGAACATCATGTCTCTCGCAGGCATCGCTATCGCCGTTTCGGACCTCGTCGACTCCGGCATCGTGGTGACGGAAAACGCGTATCGCGCGCTAGAGAAGGAAGGTGTGAGTCTCTCCGACCGGGAACGTGTCTGGGCGGTAGTGCGGGAGGCTACAAAAACGATAGGGCGACCGATATTCTCGTCGACTGCCATCATCATTCTCGCCTTCATTCCCGTACTCGCCTTGACCGGACAGGAAGGCAAATTGTTTCAACCGCTAGCGCTGACCAAAACGTTCGCGATGATCGCCGCGGCTTTCATGGCGATCACGCTGGTGCCGGTACTCTGCGGATTCCTGCTCAAGGGCAAATTGCGTCCCGAGGAAGCGAACCCGATAATGCGATTCCTCCGCCGCGTGTACAAGCCGTTGCTTGAGAAAGCACTGCGGAACCGGCTCGCGACAGTCGCGGTCGCGGGGCTGTTCTTCGCCGGCTCAATGTTGGTCACGACGCAGATCGGAAGCGAGTTCATGCCGCCGCTTAACGAAGGCGATCTGATGTACATGCCGGTCACTGATCCGGGGATTTCGCTTGATGAGGCGACCCGTGTGATGAGTAAGCAAAACCAGATCATTCAGTCCTTTCCGGAAGTCGCGTGGGCGGTCGGGAAGGCCGGACGAGCCGAAACTTCGACCGATCCGGCGCCGATCAACATGAACGAGACGGTCATCCACTTGAAGCCCGAAAGTGAGTGGCGACCGGGCATGACCCGCGAAAAGCTTGTGGCGGAGATGGATGCGGCGCTGCGGATCCCGGGCGTGACGAATATTTGGACGCAGCCGATCATCAATCGTATTGAGATGCTCGCGACTGGTATCAGGTCGCAGGTCGGGATCAAGATCTACGGCGATGATCTTGAGAAGCTGGAGAAAACCTCGCGCGAGATCGCGGAAGTTGTCCGACGGGTGCCCGGGGCGGCCGACGTCTATCCGGAACAGATCGGCGGCGCTCCGTATTTGGACATCGACGTTGACCGCCAGGCGGCTGCCCGCTATGGGATCGACGTTGGTACGATCCAGGACGTGATCGAAAAAGGGATCGGCGAGTCGAATCTGACGGTCACGATCGAGGGCCGCAACCGCTTCCCTGTTAGAGTCCGCTATTCGCCCGAATTTCGGGGAACGCCGGACGCAATCGGCAGAATTCCGGTTACGACTTCCGCCGGGGCTTCGATCCCCCTTTCTCAACTTGCATCGATCCGAACGGTTGACGGCCCCGCGATGATCCAGAGTGAGAACGGGCTCTTGCGAGGGACTGTCTTGCTCAGCGTTCGCGGCCGCGACATCGGAACCTTCGTCGACGAGGCGGATGCAGCCATCAAGGATCAGATCAGGCTTCCAGCGGGATATTACTTTGCCTGGAGCGGCCAGTATGAGAATCAACAGCGGGCTCGCGCGAGGCTGTTGATCGTGGTGCCGATCGTCATCCTGATCATCTTCGCGACCTTGTATCTGACCTACAACTCATTCATCGAGGCCGCTCACGTACTTCTTGCAGTCCCGTTTGCTCTGACCGGGGGGTTCTACCTTATCTGGCTGCTCCAGTACAACTTCTCCGTGGCCGTCTGGGTCGGGTTCATCGCATTGTTCGGCGCCGCCGTTCAGACGACGATCGTAATGGTCGTGTATTTGGAAGAGGCGCTAAAGCGAAAGCAGGAGGAGCTGGGGATACTCGATCGTGAAACGCTGCTGGAAGCTGTCACCGAAGGGGCGCTGCTTCGGCTTCGTCCGAAGGTGATGACCGTGACAACGATCATCGCCGGCCTGCTGCCGATCATGTGGAGCACGGGTGCAGGATCCGAGGTAATGCGGCCGCTGGCCGCTCCAGTTTTTGGCGGAATGCTCTCGAGCCTGGTCCACGTCCTCATCGTTACGCCCGTGATCTTTTATTGGATCAGACTGTGGGAACTCAAGAGAGGAGCACGCGCGTTACACGAACGTTAGGAATAGAAATATCGATATGAAAAATCACCGGAATAAAAAACTACGACAAACTGCACTTTTAGTGGCGGTACTGGCTGCCGTTTTCCTCGCTACGAATAGTGCCCACGCCCAGACTCGGAAGGCTGCCCGAACCCAGTCGGCGAAGGTCGTCATCGGAAATTACGGGTACGAACCGGCAAGCCTTCGACTGAAACGAGGGGTACCCGCAAAGATAACTTTTCTTCGCACAACGGACTCAACCTGTGCAACGGAGGTCGTGTTCGCCGAATACGGCATTCGTCGTGACCTCCCGTTGAATCAGGCAGTTACTGTAAGCTTCACGCCGCGCAAGGCCGGAGAGTTTGCCTTTACTTGCGGAATGAATATGCACCGCGGCAAGCTCATCGTTTCCTAGAGAGATGAACCTCCGCCACGTCATCGTTGGGATCTTTGCTTCGGCGGTTCTTGCCGTCGCGCCTTCGGTTGCGCCAGCACAACTGCCCGCAGCCGACCCGGCTCTGTCTCACACAAAGTATCTGAATGAAAGAGACGGGCGGTCAGTCGACGATCTAGTAAAAGCAGCCCTCGCTAACAATCTCGAGGTACGCGCGATGCGCAAGGAGGCCGAAGCGGGCGAAGCTCTTATTCGCCAAGCTCGCCTCCGCGCAAACCCGAGCCTCGAGGTCAGCGGAACGCGCCAGATCGGCGGCATGGGTGACAACAGCGTGATGTTGCAAGGTGCATTGCCACTTGAACTCGGAGGCCGCCGGGCTGCTCGAATCAACGTTGCAGAGAAAGAGCTGGAGATCCGACGCCAGGCACTTGCGGAGCAGGAGAGGCAACTAGCTGCCGATGTCCGTGCGAAGTTCGGTGAGGCTCTTGCCGCCATATTCAAGCTTAAGTTCAGCGAGGACATCCTCGCGATGGCGGAAGAGAACGTTCAGCTTGTTTCGGCTCGAGTTGCGGAGGGACGCACGCCGCCGCTCGAAGAAAGCCAGGAGTTTGTCGAGCTGAACCGGATCAGAGCAGTACGAGAAACAACCGAAGGAGCTGCAGAAATACGCCTCTTTGAGCTGAGAAATTTGGTTGGAATGGGTCCCGAGGAGCCTCTCGTCCTTAAAGGGGACCTCAATACCCTCGCTAAAACGCTGCCTCCGCAGATCGGTGCGGAACAGACGGCCCTGCGATCCAGGCCGGACCTATTGGGAGCGATCGCGGTGGAGAAACTCGCTGCGGCTCGCGTCGGACAGGCACGAAGCGAGGGCCGGATCGATGCCGACGTGATGATCGGCTATCAGCGGATGCAGAGCGGCTTCCCGCTGTTGGGGGTGGACGAGATGTCCGGTGCTCTGCTGCCGATCGAACAGCGAATGAATTTCTTCACGTTCGGGGTGCGTTTGAATCTGCCCGTGAGGAACAGGAATCAGGGACTTGTGGCCGCATCGCTGCTTGAAGAGCAGGCAGCACGGAACCGTCGAGAGTTCGGCGAACTCACGATCCGCCGCGAGATTGCCGTTGCATACGCCCGCTACAACCGAGCCTTTAGAGCGATGGAGATCTATCGCGTCGGAGTTCGCGATCGGGCAGCTGACAACGCCGAGGTCGTCCGCCAGACATACGAGCTTGGTTCGAAAACGCTGCTCGACTACATCGC
This sequence comes from Pyrinomonadaceae bacterium, assembly GCA_041394795.1. GTDB lineage: Bacteria > Acidobacteriota > Blastocatellia > Pyrinomonadales > Pyrinomonadaceae > Aridibacter. The sequence goes on from JAWKHN010000001.1 coordinate 71,853, forward strand.
GGAGCACCACCGATATATTGAAACGGAAAATGGATTCATCGATGCACAACTGGAAGCCTACCTCGCGATGGTCGAGATACTGAAAGCGACGAACGATCCGGCGTTGAAATGAGAAGAAAAGCTACAACCGTAGGCTTAGTGATCGCGGCGATCCTTCTCGCCGCGTCGACCTCGCTTGCCCACGCAAAGCTTGTTTCCTCGACGCCATTAGCCGGCGCGACGTTGACGACGTCACCGACATCGATCTCGCTCGAGTTCAGCGTCAGAGTTCAATCGAGGATGAGTTCGATCGCAGTCACCGATCAGTCGGGAGCCTCGATCATCGTCGGGAAGCTCGTCGAGTCCGATCAAGGGAAGCTCATCTCCGTACCGTTGCCGGAAATCCTGGCCGGATCGTATAGGGTTGATTGGCGGGCCCTTTCGGCAGACGATCATATGATCGACGGAAATTTCGAATTTAGCGTTGGTGAGGCATCGCAAATGATCCCGACCGGTTCAGCCGACGTCGATCATAGCGGAATGGATCACTCGGCCCATGAGTCTGCTCCGTCGATCAACTGGCCCCAGAGCCTGATCCGATGGCTGATCTACATCGGTATGATGCTGCTGACGGGCGGACTCGGCTTTCGATTGTTTGTACTCGGCAGCGTCAACGCACGAACTGAAACCCTCGATGCCCGGCTCATAGGGATCTTCGCCGCCGCGGGGCTTTTAGCGATCTCGGGACTTCTCGCCGCACTCGTCCTTCAAACGCAGATGGTGACCGGCTCGTTCGGGACGTCGCAAGCGATGTCAGTCCTGCGGGAAACGAGTTTCGGTCCGCCGTGGCTGCTGCAAATATGCGGTGCAACTGTCGCGTTTGTATTGCTGGTTCTAGCGAGCGCCCGAAATACCATTCGGCGCAAAATTGCTTTGTGGTCCGCGTTCGGGCTATCACTCGCGGCACTGCTCGGCCCAAGCCTTTCCGGTCATGCGCGCGCCGCGTGGGACGAATACAGTCTCGCGATCCTTTCGGATTGGCTGCATCTTGTCGCCGGCTCGATGTGGATCGGCGGACTGGGGGTAATCGCTTTTGCGATTGCCGAAGCCCTCCGGGACACGGATCGTCTGGCAGCTCAAGCGTCGCTGTCTGCGATCATAAAACAATTCACGAATATCGCGATCCCTGCTACCGTCCTACTCGCGATCACCGGGTTGTACAACACCTGGATCCACGTTGAGGGTCCTTCAGCGCTTGTCGGAACCACGTATGGGTTAGTGCTCCTGGCCAAAGTAGCGATATCAGGTGTGATGATCGTCCTTGGCGGCATCAACACCTTCTTACTTCGACCTCGGCTAGTCGCCGAATCCGGGGCGCTCGCCGATGCGGGCGAGACGCGGCTGTTTAGTAGTGTGAGATTCGAGATGCTGCTAGCGATAATCGTTCTTTTGCTTGCGGCGATACTCGCGTTCCTACCTCCGGCCCGCGAACATAAGCCGATCTCCGCCAGCAAAGAGCCGGGCGTTCAGGAGGCCAGATAAGAATGGAAGAGAATACATCACCGACAGGAGAGATCGAGAAGATCGACGCCGAGTCCGCAATGCAGGCCCGAAAGCAAAAGATGGTGATCGTCGCGATCGGTGCGGGCGTGGCATCAGTCGCCGTGGTTGCGTTGCTCGTCTGGTATTTCACACGATCCGGCGACGCTGGACGACCAGTACCCGCTCCGACGATGTCTATGTCGGACACGTCCGACTCTAGCGGCAATCAATTCGTCGACCAAACGATAACGCTCTCGGCTACCGAGGTCGAGAATGCCGGCCTCGCCATCGAAACAGTAGGCGAGCAACTTGCGACCGAAAGCGAAACCGTCGCTGCCACCGGGGTCGTCGAAGCGAACGCATACAAGCAAACGCCTGCGGTGTCATTGGTAGGCGGTATCGTGCGCAGAGGTCTGCCGGAACTTGGAGAGAGTGTTCGGGCCGGCCAGACCATCGCGGTCATATTCAGCGACGAGTTTGCACAAACACAGTCCCGGTACATAGCGTTAAGAACAGAGGTGGAGAATGCACGGCGTAACTACGAACGCTCGCTGCGCCTCGTCGAGATCAATCAACCCGGCCGCGGAGAGGTGGAACAAGCGGCCCGGCAACGAAAGGCGGCTGAGGCGGCCGTGGCGGAATTCCGAAATCGTTATGACAGAACGACGAGGCTGATCCGAATCGGCGCGGCCAGCCGTGAGGAACTCGAACAGGACACCACCAAACTTCGAACGGCTGAAGCTGAGTTGGAAGAAGCTCGGCAGCGTGAAGCTCGTGCGCAACGTCTGCTGCCTATCAGCCCCGAGGTCCGCGCAGCGAGCGAGGAGTCGCTAAATAAACTTCGCACTGCCGAAACGGAGCTTGCTTCAACGCGTCAGAGACTGATCCTCTACGGAATGCCGTCTGCCAGGCTTGACTCGCTTCGCTCGGCGTCGCAGATCAGCTCGGAACTTCTCGTTCCGGCGCCCATTTCAGGGACAGTCACAAGCCGGGCGGTAAATGCGGGTGAGGTGGTTGACGCAAGCAAGGAGCTTTTGCGGATCACCGATCTATCGAGCGTTTGGGTCATTGCCCAGGTCTTCGAACGTGACGTTGCAAGGCTCCGCGTCGGCAGCGGTGCGAGTGTCACATCCGACGCGTTCCCCGACAACATCTTCCGCGGGCAGATCACCTATATCGACCCACAATTCGACAACGCCACTCGTACCGGAAAAGTGCGGATCGAGCTAGCAAACCCAGGGCAAGCACTAAAGATCGGAATGTACGTCAAGACGGCATTCGGAGCACTCGGCGATGCGGAGCGTACGTCCCCCGTAATTCCCGCGTCCGCCGTGCAACGGATCAACGATCAGGACGTCGTCTTCGTCCCCACCGAAGATCCGGTTATTTTCGGACTCCGCTCTGTTCGTCTCGGCCCCGAAGTAGACGGCCATCGAGTTGTTCAAGAGGGGTTGACGGTTGGCGACAGAGTTGTCACGAACGGGAGTTTTCTGTTGAGGGCGGCCTGGCTAAAGGTACGCTGATCAAGTAGTTCGGAAAACTTGTGCTGCTGCGCTAAGGCTCGCACTTACAGCCCATCGGTTAAAGTCATTTCGATTTCAACATCGTTGGCTGTTGTTCGACAAGTCCCAGAGTGTTCAGATTGGGAGCCGATGGAGTAAATGACAAATTCTCGACATCAGGGATCGGCACCGCAGGTCCTTTCCACACTCTATAGTAGCGGGGAGTTCCGATCAGGTGAAACGTTGCTGCCTCATCGCGCAGCTTGCCGACTGGTATAGCCCAGAGCGTGAACCGATGTGGGCCTACCCGCGTGTACATGTAGAAGTAATTCCGATGGAACATGGAACGCCCTTCAGATACATAACTTCGATCCTTCTTTTCCCAGACCACGCCTTCCAGATTCTGGAGTGCTTCTGGGAAAGACCCACGCTTTTCATGGAATTTCAATAGATCCCGATTCATAGCGCCGGTCGCGTCAAAAGGTATCACAGCGACTCGCTCTCGCTGCTCGGACCAGAGGGTATAGACATACACGCCTATTAAAATCGTCAGAGCAAGGGGAGCCAGTATAAGAGATATCTTCAGCCTATTTAACATTTTCAGATTGAAGCGTGTTCGATCCCAAATGAGTTTCTATTGCTTTGAAAAGTGACTGACCGAACATCATTCGGAAGGCCGTTGAGAGCTTCGTTAACAGGATCGCTTTCTTCGGGTTCTACTTCTGCCTGATCGTCGAGCAAATCGTGGGCCGTCTGTCTCCGGTCGATGTCAGCCAGTTCGGTCAGTCGTTCACTCGTACAGATGCGATCGACCCCCTCTGAAATAATTTCCCTTAATGCGGCCTCGTCATGCCTGGTAACTGGACCGCGATCGATTGGAGCGGTAAGTAGAAACTGAGGATCGACATCGCCTAAATGAACATCGGTGGGAGTTCCTTTTGTTGAAGCCGGAAAGATGTATTTAGAAACTGCAAAGGGCGGATATGCTGCCCGAATTGGCGGTGCCGTGTCGCTGATAATTAGTACTTCGGAATGAGCCGCCGTTTGTCGTATCTCGTTCGGCTGCATGAGCGCACGCTTCTGCTCTGCATACCTTGTGTTGTCCTGCTTCTTGCCAGGAAAATCCTGAAATGTCTTTGAAAAGATCGTTGTGTCGCCAAGCTGTTTCGATGCGTACTCAGCCGTAACGTCATCCAGTCCGGGAAGAAAGATCTTGGTCATGATCGTTCCAAGAATTGCGTTGGCGGGCTCACGTCCATATTGGTCGTACATTTGCGGCAGGTCTTGATACCCGAGTCCAAGTCCTACACCACGGCCACGACCGATACCAGAGATCCTCTTAACTTCGGAAACATTTAATTGATAGGCTTCGTCGATCAAAACAAAGCACGGATGCTCAGGCTCGTTTACACCATCGAGCCTCATCTCCATGACCGCCTGTCCGATGAATGTGGCGATAAATTCCTTATACATATCCGCGGCCCCTTCGGAAACTATTAGATAAATCGCCGTACCGGGCTTGCGGAGATCCGCGAAGTTTATCGACCGGCAACCGGAAATTTCTTCATCACGGGTTGGAGCAACAGTCACCATCCGAGCCGGAGCAAGAGTGAACGGGCGCAGTTTATTGTAAAGACCGATCAGAATTGATCCGCGTGTCTGCACTGGAGCCTGCCGAAAGGCCATGTACGCCTGCTTCGCATAGAGGCTAGGCGAATTCGTCATCGCTTCGTTGAAGGCCTGGTCGCTATCTCCGCTCAAGAAAAGGAGGAAATCCGCAGCGAAGGCGGGAATTGCTTTCTCGCGGTAGACCTCCGCGATGTGAAGTAAGATCGCGGTCAATGCTATCTGCTCGGCATCACCCCAGAACGGGTCGGCATTCGTTCTTCGGCGGCTTTCGATCCCGATCATCATCCCCGCGAGCTGACATGCAAAGGCCGGATTATTTCTGCATTTTGGAATGAAGTTCCAGCGATCGCTTTTTGTCGGATCATTTAGGTCTAAACGATAGATCGTTTTGGCTGCACCGGCAGTCTGAGCGAAGAGTTCTCCTTTCGGATCGTAGACAAGGCAAGACGACTTGTTCAGGATCGCTCGTATCATCGACACAAAAAACGTCTTTGATTTGCCGGAGCCAGTCGGACCGAACATAGCAAAATGCCGCAGCCACTGACTCGTCGGAAGAAATACGTCGCGGCCGCGAAAAGCTCTTGCAATCGGAAGAGCATTTGCAGGTATCGGGAGACCTCTTATCCGGTTCATCAGACCGCAGCGGATCAAGTCCGACGCCTTCGCCCACCTGGCCGACCCGTGCGCGGTGCTCATTCCTCGAATTCGATAGGCCCACATTAACGAGTAAGCATCGACTAGTGATCCGGCAACACATATCAGGGCCATCGCCCAGAAGACCAGCGTGATGAGTCCATAAACATCCAACAGTATGCCCGCAAACAAACACAATAGAGCTCCGACGATTCCCAACAGAACAAAGAAAAGACACATACCAACGTCAGCGGACCATTGCCAAAAAGCCTGGTACGATGGCAGATACTGCTCGTTTGCTTTCCTTGGGATTCCATAGGAAGCATCAAACCTCTCGATCCATTCACGGGAAAACATAGTCTTATGAACTAGCGAGAGCTCGGCATCGAACTTTGTTCGCGGAGAGACTCGATTGTCGTCGGGTTCAGTGTCAGAGCATCGCCTCGCCAATGCCGAATTTTCCAACCTGATGCGCTTAGCTGTTCAGTGGTTAAGAGTGCAGCCGGCATCGGTTGATCACGGTTCGCTTCAAAATACAGAACGGAGTTCGGTTCGCTTTGCGGAAGCGGAAACCTGAAAAGGATTCGCGATCCGTGATCCGTTCGAGGAATGGCAAGAACCTCGAATGAGAAAGGCTCACGTCTGTAGGCAACATGAAATATGCTTTGCTCGGAAGTAATAACCCCATTGCGGAGTTCGATTCCGGGCGGCCATAGTTTTGACGCAGTTAAATTTCCAACGATTCCCGACAGATTATGCGGAAGTATCGACCTCCGGGTATTGAAGGACAACACCGACAATGAGATCGCCATTCCCAATGCTGAGGTTTCGCGGAGTCTTAAGGCCTGATCGTGCTCCGGGCCGGAAAATGGATTCTTGAGCTGTTTTTCATGCTCCGCCTGCTCTTCGCCAGAACCGTGGGCCGGTGCCTCGACGAATTGGACTTGGGCAGAGTTGTTCGCGGGCGATATTATCCTGAAAAGTCCATACACGCCGACAAAACATAAAACTACTAAGACACCCGCATGCCGTGAGAGATCGACCGACTTTATAAAGCGGATCCTCTCTTTGAACTTCGCAAAAAGGTCCAGTGTGTTGGTCGTTTCTTTCATATCGAAATGCCGGAAAGCTGCGGCCATCTAACTTTCCAATCTGGATCTCTTCTCGCAAGCCAGGAATCTATGTCGGGGTGGAAAGCGTCCGTCATTGCGAGAAGGTAGTCGAGTTGGAGATTGAGCAGGTCTCGAGATGCACCGGCCTTCACGAAATAGCAGAAATACCGAACAATGCTTCTCGCATCTAGCGATCCGATCGAGTCGCGTTCAAACGCCGCGACTATATCTATAGACTCACGAACGCTCGGATGGTCTTCTATACCGGCGATCCCTCTGACGGCGTCGATCAGCTTGGTTGCGAGAGCCAGGTGGGCTGAGGTCGCTCGCTTGTTTTTTGTCGATAGGATCTCAAGCTCCTTTTCTAACGAGGGGCTCGCGAATCGGCTGAACACGTGTCTCGAAATAAACGGCGAACTGAGTTTATGACGAAGATCGTTCGAAGTCGTGATGACGATCGGCCGGAACCGCCAATCCGAGATTCCGATGGTCCCGCCTTCAAATCTCGGAATGTAGATCAACCCGCGTTCGAGCGGCATAAGTAGCGAATCCTCAATACTTGGTCCGAATTTATCGCTTTCATCCAGGATCAACACTGGCGGCGGCTTGTGTTGTGAAGATACCGCCGCACTTGCAGCAAGGTCGTATGCGATTCCAACCTCACCGAGAATCAGAAATCGGCGCTGCCATTTGGATCGACGGGCGTTGTCCAGAAACTGAGTTTGCTCTTCGAGCGGTAACTGTTTTGCTAGAGCCAAGTGTTCCCGCATCCAGACCTCCTGTTCTTCGGAATCCCAGTCGTAGAGGATCTCTTCCTGTTTCAATCCATCACGGCCCGCCACGACGCACATTGTCAAATTGCATGCGGCTGCGAGTGCTTCTGGGAAGGCAGTCTTTCCGCTACCCCTTGTTCCGGAGATCAGCCAGGCCCGACCGGACTTGAGGCTTTCGCAAAAGTCTTCAAACACCTGCTCATCTGGTACATAGCCATTGCGAGCCATCAACTGAAAGAGATCGGCTTCGAGCCCCTCCGATACAAGGTCACGAGGGTTTATCTGAGACCGACCTTGATCGAACGGAATCATTCTTTCTCAACTCCCGTGCTAATAGCTGTCAGTGGTGAGGTGCTTGCTTCCGGCAATTGTGTAACTAGAACGTACCCGCTCGTTCCGGCTAGAACTTCCAGGAACGTATCTTCACGTTCGCTTCCAAAGAGGGACTGGCTTGTATCCTCAGACAGTCTTTCTGAGCCGCGACGAAGCGGTTCGGACAGAATTACGGTGCCGCCCGATCGTAATGAACCGACCGATCCCAATACCGACCCGGCAGTATCCTTCAATCCGCGGAAGAAGCGAGTCCACTTGCCCGTGACCCTTTTTCTTTCTCCGTCGATACCAGACGCCCCGTCGGTTCCCATGAGTTCTCCAGTGAATCTCATCAGTTCACCTGACACCGGATCAATGAGGCCGACAACAGTCACAAAGGCTCTAGTTGATTCGCCGCCTCTTACGTTGCCGACGAGCGTCGTGCCGGCCGGGTACGAGTACCCCTTTCCTTCGATCGGCTGCGTTAGTTCCATGCGAACGACACCACCCGAATTCCGTAGTGTGTAGATCGCACCTAACAAACGTACGGGCAGCAAAGTGCCGAAGGGTATCCGTCCCAAAGGTTCTTGCTTTCGCGCCTCAGCATCCGGAGTCATTGGCTTTGTGTCCGGAGAAGCGATCGCAACGTTCTTCGTTTTAGCAATCCCGAAGAAAAGCGATCGGCCCAAAGGCTCATTAGAAGTGGTTGAAAGAGCCGATTGGGAACCATTTTGGTGCGGAGCCACATCCGTCGATTTTGCATCTGGCATTTCGTTCTGCCTTTTCGTCATTTCCCGAGATGAGAAACCAGCGCCGACACTCGTGACGGGTAGCTCAGATGGAGGTCGGGAATTTGTCGGCGTTACTATGTCGCCTTCGTTACCGGAAATTATTTGAGGGGTATCACCTATCTCGACATCTCCAGGCGAACTGGATACCGGATCCCCGGTTAGGTTGGGTTCTTTCGAAGCGACCATTGTCAGAGCGGCCTTGAGTTTTTCGTCCTCGGTCATCGGTGCGGAAGTGGCATCCCGCTGCCCGGTTCTGTTAACGGATTCTGGTTTTGGCTGAGAGAACCATCCCATTCCAAAAAACCAGGTAATTGTGGATCCCATTAGAAGTAGAAAAACGATGAAAGCGGCGATGCCTTTCATGATCTTTCCCGCACGAGAACGCGGCGACTTGGAAGCATCTACCGGAGCAAAGTCGTCCGCTGCATAAAGTTCGTCTTCTGGAATATCCGTTTGATCCTCGAGAAGTAACTTCTCTCGGTCGTCATCTGCTTCGATGTCGGGCAATGCGGTTGGAATATCGGTACTCGTACTCACAGTTGTTTGCATCGATGTTCTCCTTTATCTGGATCCGTTCAGAGCCGCTGATATGGGAGCGTCGGCTGCATCCTTGTGAGCGACAACCACTCTCACCTTTTGATTGGTCGCTAGCGTCGGGGTTTTATAGACAAGCGCGTAAAAGCTCGAAGAACCGGGAAGAACAAGACCTTCCAAGGCAGTGGTTTCCAGATATCGGATATCGACTCTTGAGGTCAGGAGGCTGTTCCCATCTTTATCGAGTGTCTGTATCTGAAGTTCCGGCGATCCATTCAGGAGTCTCAAATTCGACGTGGTAGAGTTTCGAACTGCTACAACAACGAGCCGGTTTTCAGCATCAAGATCTGTAATTCGCGACACTGAAAGTTCCAGTCCGTGAAGAGATGGCGTCCAGACTCCGAGATGCTTCTTTGGGTCTCTGAGAACATCCGCCAGCAGTTTGTTAGAAGACTTCGAAACTGCTGCATCGGTCATTACGCGTTTTGAACTGTTTCGCTTTGAGTTTGGTACATCCGTATATGCGGTTTTGACGATCGAGCTGTCTTCGGACCTAGCGGCATCAGAACCGCGCGGATTCGTTTCAAGGGATGGCGACGAGCCAACGAGTTTTGAAACGGCTCGCGAATTGATCGGTGAAGCGTTGACAGACTCACCCCCTAGATCGAAGGCAAGGCCCGCGACTTTTCGAGCTGACACGACAGCATCCCTGTCATAGGTGATAACGCATCGGTGCGCGTTCCTTCTCAGATCACTCACCGGCACGAGTTCGAGAATGAGAACCAGACCGGATCGCATTTGAAGGCTGATCGCCGCAGCAGTGGTTCCATCCTTCGATGGAGCAAAAGCTTCTCCCGGGTAGATAGTTATCGACCGGTCAGTTTCCTTTGTAGGCGACTGAAATACCGAAGCAAGTTTGGGGTTGCCTTCGTGGATGTAATAGATGCCGTCAGATGCCGGAAACTCGACGATCGAGACGGCATTCTGAGCCAGTCCCAGACGGATAACCGTGGGCTGTTTAGGATTGACGGTTACATTTGCCTCTCCCGACAGAAAATCAGGTTGCGGTGAGTTAACAACTGCGACCGGCTGAACTCCGCCAGAGGCCGACGAAATGTCGACGATCCTTTCGGCAGACTTAGGCTCAGGAGGGACAGGCCGAGCAATTTTCTTCTGGCCCGGTTTAACTGCGGGCTTTCGAACCTGTGCCTCAGCGTGTCCGGAAATTACTGCGAGTGCCGTAAGGGCAACCGCGAGCAGTTTCATATGGATATGTGCTTTTTCTTGCATTGTGTTCATGGTAGTTAGGGTCGGTTTTTATTGGTCGTTAGTAGGTTTACTGTTAGTGGATTCACTAACGGTGTTGTTCATTGAAGGACTTTCCTCTGCATCTCCGATGAGAGATATGGGCGAGACCGTCTTACCGTTAACTGGTTCAACCCTAAAGCGAAGGATCGTGAATCCAGTTCGAAGGTTGTTGTCGTTGCGGATCGGAGCCGACGGGCTGTCTTTCAGAAGGAATTTGCATTTAAGCTGTACGGACTCTTCCACGTCGTGTCCTGCGGCTTTGCGTCGTATCTTCCTGGTCCCGATCGCCCGAAGAATATATGGATCACTTTCATCGACAGAAAGGTCCTGCAGCTCCCAGGAAGAATTGACGCTTTCCAATCTTTCGGTTGCAAGAACGCCGTTCTGCTTCAACCTAGCGGCCATCGCCATCGATAGATCAGGATCCAGCATCCGAAGAAGTTTGTTGACTTCGGCCTCACGCGTAGTCTGTTCGACTTCGTAGAGGGAGGTGAGGAACTCCTTTACTAAATACTTCTTGTCGGTTGATGTTGGATTGTCCGGAGCTATGCTGACCGTCTCCGTCGTGCCGTAGTCGCGATTGTTTAGCTCGACAACTCTTCCGGAAGCTTTATCGACAACGATCCGATCGGCTTTTCTAAGGATGAGAAAAGTATTGATGCCAGCGCTCAGAACAAGGGCGAACAGCAATATCCAAAGTGCCTTGAACAACGAGGTAATGGTTACGATGTCGTCCGGGTCGCGGGTAAGGTAGGTAGGGGCATCCATTTGTTCACTGGAACCTCCCGACAACTCGATTGTGGTTTCATTTGATTTCATAGGACATAGATCTCGACCGAGCTAATGGCAAAAGCGGTGCCAAACGTGAATTATTGATAACTTCTCGATCAAGCATTCCTCGCGTTCTTTTTCGATTAAAGAATCGGTTTAGGAATTTGCCGACTGGCGTGAAAGTCGTCCGAGAATGACGTGAAAATTCGCCGACTACTTTTGAAGTTCTGAGAGACCGGCAAAAGTTGATCGAGCTAATTGAGTTGAATTTTTGGGGATCGATGGCCCAACGATGACGGGACCGAAATCCAGCAGCGGCGCCGAGACGCTGTTATTCAACGAGACCGCCCTTCGTTTACCTGTACGGGGATCGTAAAACACGGAGATAGCTTGTCTTTCTTGAGCGTTAGCTGCACTTGGAATTTCGGACGTTTTGGCGATCGTTTCCGGTGGAGAAAAGCTGGAAAGCCTTCCTTGTTCCTTTAGCCAGCGATAAACTTTCACACCTTGCGAAACGTACCCGACCGTCTCTTTGTACGGCGGGACGCCGTTCGTGGTCCTGCGCCTCGATGCGTTGATCAGTTTCCCGTTGCTTCGTAATTCGCGGCCCTGAATATAGGCCAAAACGGTTCCTTCCCCCGCGTTATAGGCCGCAAGAACCGATTCGAGCTTCCAATCGAAAAGCCGTCCCAAGTACTTTACATACCGAGCTGCTGCTCGTATCGACGCACTTGCTTCGTATGGATCGGACAAGCCGAAACGAGCCGCAGTCGCTGGCATGAATTGCATCATTCCCTGTGCATTCTTAGGACTGGTCAGCCACGGCCGAAAGCGGGTTTCGTTGTATGCGATTGTCCAGAGAATTAGCGGATCGACGCCTTCACTTCTTGCTGCTTTCTCAATCGTCGCTTCGAACAACCGCGCTCGCGAAAGTACATCCATTCCGGCAAGTGTGGTTCGAGAAATTCTTTGTGTTCCTTGCGACGCGGCTGATAATGGTAAGCCGAGTAAGGACAAGACGATGAGTATGAGGGCGAAGACGATCGGTTGCTTCATGCCGAGGGCTTTCGCAACGGACGTGCCAACAACCCTTCGTCGAAACGGCACGACCCTTGCAGAGCGAGAGAAACCATTGACGCTTTTGGTCATTCATCAGCATCAGGAAAATCCACTTCAGCGAGGACGAATATGAAGAAACTTTTAACGATCACAAAGGAAGGGCTAACCCCATTGGCACCGTTCGCCTTGGTATTGCTTTTCACAAATCTTGTTTCGGCCCAAGGCCCGATCTTCACCGGCGATGCGAGCAATCTTTCGAACATCATTCGCGAAGCGCTCAAGCTTATGGCGATCATTTTGTTCTGTCTCGGAGCGGTCGGCGTAGCATGGTCGATCTACAACAAGATGACCGGCAAAGAGTGGGGCAACCAGGCCTTTGGCTCACTCCTTTCTTTTGCTTTCGGAACCATCGTCGCGGTGTTCTGGCAGCTCGCACAGGGCCGGGCGGTCGGAGTTGACACGAACTTCTAGGGGACAGACCAATGAGAAGACGTGTAACACGACCAAATGTTTTCCGAGGACTCAAGAGGTTCGGGGTCTACTCGACGGACTGGAAGTTTATCCTGATCCCCACAGCCATTGCTTATCTCGTTCCGTTTGTTCTAGGTGTTTGGGTCGGATATGTCCCGTTGGGCTTCCCGGTAGGATTACTCGTCTTCCTCATCCTCTTGGGAACATTCAATTACCTACGCCTCAGCAAACCCGCTTACTGGCTTTCTCAGAAGTTTGACGCAGAGATCGACAGATGGGCGACGTTTCGGCCACCGCTCAGGAGCGAGATCGAACCACTCGATTGGACCATCCCAACCCGAAAATAAACCAAGGAAATAAACATGGACATCGCAAACCTATCATTCACACAGATCGCAATCTCACTCTTCGGCGGGCTTTTCTCCGCTGGTCTTGGTCTAGTAGCCGGATACCGGATCATCCCGGCATTCAAACTACAAAGAAGTCGCACGATGGATGGCCCGATACCGGCAAAGAAGAAAGAACGGTCTATGGCAGAAGCCGTTGGACGACTGCTTCCGACCGAAATCGCCGGGCTGGACGGCAACACCATCCGATACAGGGACGGGAGCTACGGCAAGGCGTACATCTTCGAGCCGTCGCACAGTCTTTATATCGACGGAAATGTTACCGAGCAACGGATCGAAGAACTGAAAACGATCCTTAAGTTCGAGAAGCCGAAGAACACGGTCATACAGTTTCGATTTCTTAACTCGCTTGATACCGGAGAGGTTCTTCGAGACCATTTGCTCTCACGCGATCCGGAATCGTCCGACCCGGTCGCAAGCGTCCTTCAAGCCACCAATCTTTCACTCCATGAAGAAGCCATAAGATCCGGTGAAGTGATGCGGCAGTCCGCGACAGTCTGGATCCGCGTGCCCGTAAGAGATGCTGCAGACAATAGCCCTCTTTCGTCGCTACTGCCCTCGCTTGTACGAGACGTCAAAGAATACGGCATCGCGCGACTTTTCCGCTCGCCCCTATTGAGGATAAGAAATCGCGAAAGTGAATTGATGGTGCAAAGAGAAGTGCAAAGTGAAGCCGCGTGCCGACTCAAAGCGGCACGTGTCTTTCAGTCGTTCGAAGCTAACTTTCCGCGAGGGCTTCAGCTTCGTGAGATGAGCCGAACGGAAATTTTCGAAGCACTTTTTGTAAGCCATCGCCGGGAACACCAAGACTTTCCAAACCTTCGCGAGCCGGAGTGTGTCGATCTGCGGCGATATCTGTGCAGTACAAGTATCGAGAGCACGCGTGAGCAATTTGTCCGGCACAACGGCACGCCCGTATGCCTGGTCAGCCTGAAAACTCTTCCGAACGGATTTGTTACCGCGGACATAATGCGTTACCTGACGGCAACGCGAGCTCTGGGATTTCCTCACGAGATCGTCGTTGATCTGATGACAACCCAGAAACAGGCTGCAAAAAAAGACCTGCAAAAGCGCATCGACCGGATAGAGGGAAGCCGGAATACCTGGCTCGGATTTAGGAATCTCAAGAAAGACGCGATCGTGATCAAGTCCGATCTTGAAGATCTTCTCGAACAGGTAGAGGGCGATAACGAAGAGATCTGCAACCTGCGGCTGAATGTCATCGTCTTTGCGAGCCGCTCGAAAGGAACGAAGGAAGCTCGGAAGCAGCTTGAGATACTTGATGACCGGTGCGATGCGGTTGTTTCCTCGATCCGAAAGAAGATCGGTGCCGATGCGATACGGGAAGATGCGATCAGGCAGCGAGCCATCTATCCGCGAATGCTTGCGGGTGAACTCTCCTCGAAGCCAACCGGCCAGGAACTCACTGAGACTGCCGATTCGGTAATAGCATTTGTCCCGACCGAGACTAGCTGGCGGGGAAGTAAACGCCCGCATAGCATCTTTACAACACCGAACGGGCAGATTTTCGGTCTTAACCTCTACGATCGGGCGCTCATTAAATCCCCAACCGTCATAGTCACGGCCGCGTCGGGGGAAGGAAAGTCATTCCTCGCTTCGATGCTGATCACGGATATCCGGGCACATCGCGGGAACGTAAAGGTCCGGGTGATGGACTACCGACATTCGTTCAAGCCCATTTGTCGACTGTTTGGCGGCCGTCACATCGAGTTCAACGAGGCCGATCCCAAACCGATCAATATCTGGAACTACCCGGGGATCGAGAAAGGCATCCGCCCGACAAAGCGCCAGCTTTCAATGGTGTTGACGGATATCCTCATTCTTAGCAAGACGTCGAAGACCGACGCGATCACAAGTGCGATTGCAGCGACGGTAATCGATGAAGTTTATAAGATGTCGCTCGCACGAAACGGAGACGGCAGGCCGAAGTTCCAGCCAACGCTCGGACATTTCCTCGATGTTCTTAAGACCTATCACTGGGAACCGGCACAGCAGGAGCCGGCTAGCGAACTTTACCTAAAACTCAATGTTCATCGCAAAGATCCCTGGCTCAACTCGCCGACCCATCCCGATTATGACGTTCCATCGATGTTCGATGTGTTCGAGCTTTCAGGCATAAGCGGACTCGACGAAAAGATCCGCGAGAGCGTGGGTTATCGGATCAGCGCCCAGATAATGCAGGAGATCGGCGAAGAAGACGACAGGAAGCAAAAGACCCCGATCCTTTTCCTTTGCGATGAGATGCGGGAGATCAACCGGCATTTTCCGGCGATCCAGGAGCTTATTGCCGAAGCATCCGTAACCGGCCGTAAAGAAGGATTGGTCACGGTTCTTTTCTCGCAGGCCTACGAGCACTTTACAGGAACGGCAGAACGTCCGAATGAGATCGGAATAGACCTTGTGAAAAACTCCGGCGTAAAGATGATCGGTAAACAGATCGGCGGCTTCGACCGTCTGGCGTCAGACTGCGAACTCGCACCGGAAACGGTCGCAGCTATCCGAGCGATCAGAAATCAATATGGCAGATATACGCAATGGGTGTTCGTGATCGGAAGCGGTGCGGACAAGATCGTTCAAATGGCCGAGATACGTCTCTCACCCGCGATGCTTTGGGCGAATACCAACGATACGAACGAAGCCAATGCCCGGCGACTTGTCGAAAACATTCGGCCGGACTTGCCGCCCGAGATCGTCGTGTCGTGGCTGGCCTCAAAGTATCCGAGCGGATTGACCGCCATCGGGCTCACGGAGATCTCTTCTTTTGACCTCAATGAACTGAGTGGTCTGGAGGTAACAGCATGACTCGCAATAGCAGAACAGTAAGGCAAATGGTTCTTGGCGTAATTCTCTCGTCGATATTTATCGGAATAGATGTGCGTCCTGCGCAGGCGCAGTGGACCGTTTTCGATCCGTCGCAATATACGCTTCAGGTCGCGAAAAGGATCGAAGAGGCCGCGCGGTGGGTCGAGACCATCAATCACTATATCCAAACCTATGAGCAAGCTGTTCGGCAGTACGAGAAGATGGTCGAAAGCGTAACCAACCTGCGCGGGATCCTCGACAAGGTCGATGAGCAGGTAATGCGGCACAAGCAACTCATAACTACCTAGTCCACCATCGGCCGCCTGATTCGCGGCACCTTCGAGCTAAAAAAGCGAATTGAGGCGACGATCACGAGCCAGATACATTCGGTAGTAAATATTGCGAGACGCTTGAAGAACGGCATCTTCGATATGGAAGCAAACAAGCGGGACCTTGATGATTTTCTACGCCACTCGATCGGTCGCAGTGCCGATGCTCACTTGGCCAATTTGGAACGTCTTGCAAAGCTGGATTCCGAACTCGAAAGGATGCTCTTTGACCGTGAGAACATCCTTCTCGATCTCGCAAAACTTTACGAAGAACGTGAACGGATCGCTGATGAGACCAGGGCGATCTCTGCGAATCCTTCCGCTAACCAGGACGGTGTGCAATCCCTCATCGATCAAATGCTCGCCATCAATCTGCGCATAACTACCGTCGAGGGTCAGCTGCGAGAACTCGAAGCCAAGATACAGGCTAAATTCATTGTCTATGGCTTGAAGATCGAACAGATGACCGAATTCGGAAAGGAGATACGCCGCAGCACCGAGATGATGACGGGTATCACTCAAGCGTCAGATGAATTCCTACGCGAACTCGAACGCTACGAAGTATGGAACGATGACGTCTATCAAAGCCCGCTTCCATAGGGACCGGACCTAAGAACTCATCTAAGAACTCATCTAAGCACTAAACAAACCAAAGCCATGAGAAACGCGTCTACTTTTCGCCACGCTTTAGCGACAGCTCTATTCGTTCTCGCCTGCTCCGTCTCGCCATGCCTCCTCGCCACGCCAGCGGCCGGGCAAACCCGGCCGCGCCCTCCTCGCCCACCGCGTGTCGAAGGACAGACGCCGATCGGCACGATGAACGGGCAGCCCGTTACGGCGAACGATCTGATTATGACCGTTAACCCGGATTCACCGTTCATGCCGCCGCTTGACGGAAGTCCGGCTCCGGCTCTTAGAGAGTTCGAGAACAGATATCCCGCAAATCCTGTCACGAGTCCATCCCCCGGTCCAGTGTTGCCGCCGAAGCCGCCCGCTCCGAGTTTCAGCGAGCAGATCAGAAACCTAATGCGAACCGGCCAGGGTTGGCTTTTTCAGTCCGTACTGAACGTGATCGTAAAGCCGCTAATGCCGATCCTTACTTTCCTCGCATGGATCATTGCGAGCTTCGTTCTGATCTTTGCGTTCATAAGAAGATTCCACGACAACCGCGGGCTTGGACCCGAGCAGCTTGTTGCCTGGGCAATTCGGTCGATCATCTTCATGGTATTGATTGGGGCCAGCCCGTTCATCATCGACGGCCTCACGATCACCGGGAAGTTCTTTGCACGGCCGATCCGTGCCTACAACCGTTCACTGGTAACTGAGTTCGACGAAAAGATGAAACAGTATGTGAAAGCAAACTTCGCTGTCGAAGATCCAAACGAGTTGCTTGCCGAACGGCTTCCAAACGGAGAGCCGGGCCTTGTCGGCATCATCATGGATAAGGAATCATCCGTGAAAGACATAACCGGAGAACTCAATATACTCGGATGGAATATGCCCAGGATGTTTACCTTTATGGTGATCGGGCAGAACATCATAAAGTTCGGCGGACTCTTTCTGGCGATCGCGGGGCTGTTCATTTTGATCGGCCTGAAACTGGCTGCTCCGGTACTGGCAGCTTTCGGCTTTGACGAGAAGTTTGCGGCTCAGATGTTCTATCCGTTCTGTTGGGGCGTCGCTACTTTTGCGCTGGCATTTCCGATGGTAAAAGAAGTGACTCTCTATGTTTGCTATGCCCTCGGCGTTCTCGCGCTTTCTATCTACAACGGTGAGAGCACATTTTCTCTCGATCCCGCCACCGCGCAGATCATTACCAACGGTGCTTACGATCCAGCGTCGAGTGCGCTTATCGTTACCGCATTGTTCTTCGTGTCTAGCCTCTGTTTCATTCTTGTTCCGTGGCTTAGCTATCGAGTTCTTCGCGGACAGGTTTATGAGGGCGTATCTCAAATATCGATGGGATGGATGCTTTCAAGTTTAGGGACCGCACTTGAGACATACGGATTAGTGGCCGGAGCCGCTATCAACCGTCAAGCTGAAAACACCCAGATCCAGGGCATCTACAATGCGGAACAGACAGCCGCGAAGAAGGCTCTTGAAGCGGCGAACCAGTCAACAGACGCAAGGTTGATCTCATCGGTCGCTGGAGTCGAGGGCGGGCTCGTTACAAATCTTGGGCAGATCCGCGCCAATCAGGTAACGCAATCTCTGCTCGCAGAAGCAAGCATGAACTATGGACTAAGCAGCAGCCGCTCTGCTACAAATCGTGAGATCACGGGTACGCTGGCTGAAGCTCAAGGAACTAAAGAAGCACGCAGCTTTGATGGCAAGAAGGAGGTTGAAATTCGCGGCCAGGGCAACATGGAGCGCTTTGGTATGAAGACATATGAACTCACACCGGGCGGTTCGTCGATCGCGGGTACATCCGTTCCGATCCGAACTGGTCAGGAACTCTTCGACTGGTCGAGAGACAAGCATCCGATTCAGGAAGTCAACAAGCAAATGGATTCCAGTACGCGAAGCGCTGTCGCTCTCCAAAACAACAACACCGATATCGTCGCTGACAAAAAAGTTGAAGCTAGCAATACCTATCAAGGCGAGATCAATCAAGCTCTTGAAACACAGGCTTCACAAAGCAAACAGGCATTTAATACCGGTAGCTCGATCGCCTCTTCAAGCAGCAGACAAGGAGCCGGGATCCAGCTTTCAGGAATTCGTCGATCTGCGGAAATAGAACGTGGAGCGAATCAACTGAATTTTGAAGGTAGAAGTGAAGCTGCGACCATCAATCAGACCGAGGCAATGGAAGCGGCTCGGCTACGTATGGTCTCATCCGTCGTCACTGGGTTTTTCAGGGATATGGATCGGCGACTTGAGGAAATGAAGCCGAAATATTAGGTTCTAGGTCGAAAGCGAGGGACTAAACATCGAGAAAAATGCGACCACTAACTGCAAGACGAGACCTGATGACAGGAAAACTTGGGATGTCTCATTTGTTTATCAAAGTTAGAGGGCCGAATATTAATCGACCTGAATGCGAGGTCGACCCGGCATCGACAACTTCGGATTCTTCTTTAGCATATCTTCGGCGAGAGCGAAGTCCGACTTTTCGCAATACACTTGTCGTTCGCTATGGAGAACCTGAAGGCTGTTGTAGAACTCGACGTTCTCCGCCGAGACCGTCCGCACCCGGCTGTCGAAACGGTCTGCTTGATCACCCAACATTTCTCGGTCGACCAAGGAAAGAAGTCTGGTGGAAGAAAGCGGGTATGCGATCTCGACGCCCCTCGAAGCAAATCCGACACCGCGCCCGGGCCCATGCCGGTGTAGCACGACAGGATGGTCCGAGGTGTAGAAAGGGTGATCCGTCTCGTTGACCAGCACGGTCCAAATGTGTTGGAACAGGATTTCACCGATGACCCCGAGAAGTTCGCCATCGAGAAACTGTTCGCTCTGGAAAAGCGCCGCAGCGTCTTCAGTGTACGTAACTTTGGGAGCGTACTTCACAGCGTCCTCTCCGAAATTGAGGCGGATAGCCTTTTTGTTGATAGCGTCGACCAACTGCTCGGTCATTTCCACTACAAGATTGCGGTAGGCACGAGTCCGAAGGGACTGAAGAGCTAGCCATAGCGAGAGGTTGATACGCGTGTCGCTGTCAATCTTTCCACCTAACGGCAGATCGATAAGGATCTGAATGTCCTTTTCGAAATCACCTTCCATTCGCTGCAGCCACTTCTCCACGAACAAGGGATCGAAATCCATTGGGGCACCGTGTTGATCGTCCGCACCGATCGGTACGGTGTAGAAATGCGATTCCTGGGCGATGTTACGGATCCCGTCCGGGAATGACTTGCCGAGAACCTTATCGAATACGAAGACCCTTCTGCCGTTCGGTGAGAACCGCTTCTGGTACGCCTGGTTGACATAATGTTGTCGTTTGTTCTCGCCCATCGGTCGCGACTGAAAAGCGGCTCAAGTGAAAAGCCGGCAGGTCGGGTGGTACCGCCCGGCACCTAGCCATTCATAACATTGCACCGGTGCGGTCGCGTTCAGGCGGTGACCGAGGAACAGCGCGAGAAAGGATGGGGCCCCGATGAAAAGGTCGATATGAACCGCTCCACTCTGGTTCAGAGATTCGGAAATGAGTTTCTTTATCTTCCCAGCTATATAATTCGCATGCTCGGCGGACGTGATCGCTTCAGCCCCGTGAATATGCAATTGGGGGGAGTCGTCCATACTTTCATTCTGCAGATATTCCCCAACGCCCGATGCGATTTCGCGAATGATCCCGACGCTCACGATCAGGCGTTCCCCTTTATCAGAGCCTTCGTGACTGAACGTCAGATCGTATTTCGTCTCGGCGTCCGCGTGCGAGTCGGTCGAGTAGGAATTCCCGCGGTGGTTCATGTCGATCGCGAATCCAGAAACGGCGGAAAAGACAAACCCGAAAGCCACAGCCGCCGAAAGACGCCGCTCTCCTGTGAGTTGCAGCCGTCGAGTGTCGCGGTGCTCCAGCATCCAGTTTTTCGTGGACGTTAGTTGACCCAGCAGATTCTTGTTCCACTCCTCGGCAGGCGGATATTTGCGGTCTTCGAGGCGGGAGAAGTCTTCCCAATGGAAAGTGAGCACGCCGGTGATGTCGTCTTCATTCGCCTTCGATTCGGTGTGGACCCGAATCGCGTTCGGTGACAGTGTCCGGTGGTCCGCCGGGAGTCGGTCGTTGATGAGCTTTTCGATCTCCGTTCGCGTGATCGTCTTGTTGATCCGGTCACGGACGAAATGCGAAAGGTCCGAGTAGATCTCATCCACGATCCGGCCGGACAGGTCGTGGAATTGCGGATGGTGATCGGGCAGAGATTGTTTGAAAAGAGCTCGGCCGTTCTCATTCGCGAGGGTCAGGCCATCGATGATCTGAACCCGATCGAGGAGGAACTCGGCGTCGTCCGCATCGCCCCCGACACCGATCACGCGGTCGCGCAGTTGGGCGAGCGAGTTCTCGCGGATCTTTGAATCCGAATAGAAATCGTACGGCCCGATAATGCGTTTGAGATCGGCTATCAGCGGCTGAAGCGTGTCGACGAATCCAGTGCACGCGATCGTGAAGGAACGATACTCGCCGCCCGTGTCCATGGCGATCTGTCGGAACCGGTCGATCTCACCCCAGAATTCGGCGGTGCCGAGCTTGTGATTCTTAGCTTCGACGAGTTCCTTCCGATAGCCGACACTGGGGGCGAAAAATTTAGCTTCGGTATCGCCGATCGATTCGCGGACCAGCGAGCTGAATCCTTCATCGGCTAGCCATTTCGGGATCAAAGACAAAACGACGTCCGCCTGGAAGTTGACGCCGCCTTCACCCACTTCGCCGCCGCGCGATTGGCGTTCTAGCAGCGAGGCGGGCAACGATTGTTTTGAGGGGTCAGTTGTCATTCGTTGTCTAATAATAATTCACCGCGGCTGCAAGAGCCGCCGGGTGCGTAAAAAGTGACCGTGCCGATGACGCTGGCGTCCTCGCCGAGCTTGACCACCATGAGTACGACGAAGTTGGCTCCCACTTCCGGATCTTCGATGATCTCACGCATCGTTCTGTGATCGGTGCCGCTCGGTACTGGTGCGAAGGACGGGTGCGAGTGCCATTCACCGATATAGTTGAACCGCACGTAGTCGTGATTGGTCCGGCGGAAAAAATCCTTCAACGGTTTAAGGAAGGCTTCGACGTTCCGGATGAAGGCGGCAAAGCTCCCTCCGTGGGTCTGGATCGTGAGGGAACGAACCTTGAAATCGTTCTCGCCCACATGCTCCGCCATCAGGATCCCCCCGATCTCGTTGCTGCCCGCCTTCCGCAAGGCGGCCTCGAGATCAGCCCTAAGGTCAGGCGGAAGTACCAGCCGCATCTTTCTTCTCCAGTAGGGAAATTAGGAATCGATAATGATCGCCGTCCGCAACTCCAGCGTCCTCAGTGCTATTTGACACGCTCTCTAGGTTGCTCATATCGATTGGGACCGTATCGAAAGGGGATCGAAAGACCCATTCGCGAGCGAGCCCGATGAGGTACATCGAATACGGGTACTCAGAAGTTTCGCTGGCGAGCAGAGCGTCCGCCGCTAGGCGGGCCAGATGCGATGATATCACCGACACGTCCGCATCGGAGGCAACCTGTATCTGTCCGTCAGGGCCCTGAGCCCCGTAGCTGGTTTTCTTTCGGAGATGTTCGGGCGCCGGATTCTGAGCGTAGTAGTCGCGGTACTTTCCACGCATCGCCAACGCGTCCGGGTCAACGGCGGGCCGGCTCCTTGCGACTAACCCGCCGATCCCACCACCGTACACCTCGCCCCAAACCATTGGTTTTTCAAATGTCTTGGCGACCGCAGCGACGAGATTGAAAACATCGGGCTCCGCGGTCGCGTCGATCATTAAGTCACACGCGCCAAGCCGTTCAAGATCGGCCGCCAGCAGCGTCGCGTTTTCCTGACCGGTGAGATGAAGCTTGGAGACAATCACCTGAAATCCGCTTCCGATCCTTTCGATCGCTGCCTTCAGAGCCACAACTTTGTGATTCGCTACGCTGTCCCAGTCGAGAGCGTGCCGCTCGATGTTCCCCGGCAGCAGGACATCGTGGTCAATGATGAAGAATCGCCGGACCCCCATGCGGGCGAGAGACAAAGCGACCTTGCTTCCTAAGGATCCGGCCCCGACGATCCCGACGGATTTGCTGCTCAGACTCTCCAGACGCGGAGGTGTTCTGTTCGTAGTTGCCTCTTTTTCAGATCCGGCGCAAGCGAACCGCAACGGTTTTCCCCCGGAGCTCAGCGGAAGCAGGAAGTGAGGCGTATTCTCAGCATCAAGGACCAGAAGGGCCGGAAACTGCGAACTGAAGTTTGCAACGCAGACCCTGCCATCCTCCACGGATAGGTGCTCACTGAACCCCTGTTCACTCAGTAGGTCAACAAGTGACGCGGAAGACTCGATACAGATAATATCGGCCGCGCTAACGTCAGTGCGGAAGAACACACCGGAGCGGATATCGCTCGCATTCGGATCTTTTATGTATTCCGGAATTTGGGGATCCGACCAGACTGCCGCCTCAGTTTCGGTATGCAGTTCGTGCACGATGGCCAACATCATGTCCGGCTTGTTCCTGAGGGTGTATTTGAACAAACCAAAGGTTACGGACTCAGGCAGCGTCAGCTGCTCGATCGCATCGCGGCTCATGAGGAACCTAAGGTATTCACCGCGAAGTTCTTGCCCGGGGGTAAACGAATGCCGCGACGGAGCTACCTCCAGTACCGCTCTTCCGTCTTCGTCTTCGCGGTTTCCCAAGGGGTTTTCGATCTCCAGGAGCCGGTGGGCACTTTCGAGGAGCATGGCTCCCGTCACCCCGTCCTGCCAGTTGTCCGGGCCCCATTCCAAACAAAGCGTCCCAGCCTCTCCGTATTGGTGCCCCGACCACCGTTCGGTCGCGTCGACCGGTTTAACGGCGGCGGGAATCCGAGGGAAAAGACTCGGGTAGGTCAGTCGCACCGGATAGTCGTGAGCGTGAGCGTTTAAGACCGCATCGACGCAAAGGTCACCGCCGCAAAACGACCAATCCGCCGAAACGAGCCATGCTTCATTTTGCTTTAGATCCGCTATCCCCGAGCGTTCACGCGCGAGCAGTGCGGGATCTGAAAGAAACCAGGTATCCATCTTAGCCAAACCCCACAGGCTTCTTCGGCGCTATCGGCGCGCTTGGAAAGGTAAACGGCGTTGAAGGCGGGGCTACGGCCGGACGCAGTAAATCGCCTTCGCCTTTTAGAGATTTCGACATCTCGGTGCCCTGTCCGAACAGGCTGTTCCAGATGTCTACTGCACGCTCTTCGGAAGTCGAACTCGCGGCCTCGCGGGCCATTTCAAGCGATTCCTCCAGCGTGTCGAGGAAGAAGTCGAATTCGTCTTCGGTGATGGAGGTCTTGATGGTCTTTCCCTCGAGAGCGGGATCTTTCAATTCCGGAATCCGCCGCGTGGAACGGAACTTCGCGAACTCCGCGTGGGCGTTCTCAAGCACGGAGATGATCAGATCCGGGTACGATTCCTTAGAGAGGTCAACGAACTGCCCGGCCATCGTCTCTATCCAGAACCCTTTCGGTTTCCGGCGGAACGATTCGACCCACGGGCGCTTCACCTCCGATTGATGCTTCCACCACCACTTGAGCATTTTCGCGAGCGGCACGAACGACCGGCTTTGGTGAGATGCAGCGTTGAGCGCCGTCGTGTAGTTCATATGTCCACGCGGGTGACTCACCGTCCATTCACGTTTATCCCTATCGGGGACCCACAATTTGCCATCGGACCCGTCTTCCCGGATCGCTGGTATGACATCAAGCGTAAGTTCGGAGTCAGGTACGTCCGGCAAGGGACGATCTACCCGGATCGACCGCCGCTGGTCGCCGAGATCCACATCGTCATAAAGATGACAAAGGGAATCGCGAAGTTCGGTCAAGAGAGTCAGTGGGCTAGAGTAGCGCGAAAAATCGCAGACGATCACGATATCCACGTCCTTGATGTTCCCGACGGATGTGTTGCGGGCGTATGACCCGTAAAGGAACGAATCCAAATATCGTCTCGAGAATGATTCGTGATCGCGGAGATGTTCCCGGACCGGATCGTCGGCTTTCTGGGCATTGATCATGTACTGCGGGTCCGGCTCGATAGCCGACTTCAATTCATCGAAATACCAATTTAGTTTCATAGCAGACATCATCACTCACTTTTCTAATACAGATACTCTTACTATACCATAGCGCGTGCGAAGAGTGCATGTCTGTTCCACCTATAGCACACGGAATTCTCTCGATTCGAAACGATTGGGCAGCAAGACCGGATCACGGTTGCCATTGAGCTAATTAGGCCTGGATTCGGGCGGAGGCATTCGTGTGATGGTCCCGCACGGCAATCTGATCGACAGAAGCACGAGAGTCTTCGCGGCGACGAGTGGGGATACATCATGTTGACTGATGCCCATCGCTTTGCCCGGGCCAGGGTAAGACCCCGATTTTCTTGTCATTAGATCCTTTTGCCTATCCATCATTCAAAGAATGCGGTGAAAAGTGACATCTTTCAATACACAATGTCACATTACACCAACCGATATTATTTCTTCAGAAGATTAAAAAAGGCGGCGGGAAAGGAGCAGGTAAAAACTATATGATTATCGGCTACCGACGAGTATCAAGAAAGAGTCCATGCCGAATCTGCGGCAAACCGGATTGGTGCAGCACAACCGTAGATCAAAATATGTCTTTTTGCGCACGTTCTACGACAAATGCCGACAGGCTCAGCCGCGATGGCTGGGGAATCTACTACAACAATTTCAAAAGACTGACCGGTCCAAGCCGTACTTTCTCCGCACAAACCCAATCGTCCTCAAAACAAACTCCGATAGCCCCAATCGAACACAGGCATAAGATCTATAAGAAACTCATCCAGCTTTCGCCGTTGCCTAAGTACAATGAGTTAGTTTCTAGAAGCGAACGGATAAGAGGCGCTCAAATTCGCGAGTTGGACAAACATGGCGGGTTTCCTAAAACAGCAATCGAACGACATAGGCTTGTCGAAGCGATCATCGAATCTTTTGTAAGCGAAGATGGGATTGTTCCTGCATTTAAGGGTGTGCCTGGATTCTGGCGAGGCTCGAACGGAAGGCCCCGACTTGGGGGTGATTTTGATTTTGTCGAGGATCTGATTCTCATACCCTTCATTGACCCAAAAGGCTTAATACAGGCCTGCCAGATAAGGTGCGTGAAAGAGTCGTCTGCATGGTCAGGAAGGTATCTATGGCTTTCGTCAATTCGGCACCGAGACGGATGCGGCCCAGGAACTCCACTCCATCATGAAGGTCCTTTGGGATTCAAGGGTAAGTCCATCCAGACTGTGCTGGTTACTGAAGGTGCCCTGAAGGCCGCTACGGTTCAGGCTTTTCTACCCGATCGATATGTCGTAGGAAACAGCGGTGTTGCCACGTCACATCGGGAGATCGTGAAAACTGCTAGAAAGAAGAACTTGGAGATAGCGTTCGACGCCGACTGCCTCACGAATCCGCATGTCGCGAGAGCTCTTGCGTCACTTATCGCCCTTCGAGTTCGAGAGCAGAAGTTCCTATCATACGACCACCCCGTCAGAATTATTACCTGGGACAAGCACTACAAGGGGATCGACGATGCACTAATCGCAGGAGCGACTCTCAAATATCAAAGTGTCTCGGCGTGGTTGAAGTCGCTGACGCCTAACTGCTTCGAAGCGACAAGGCATCAACTCGCAGGAATCTCTCTGTAAAAATGGGCGGCTGGCAGTTCGCGTCATGTGCGAGCCAACTGTTTCTACACACTCACTTACAAGCCTCATTGAACAGGTCGCCAAAATCGCAGACAGCGAGTTGTCGATCTCGAATAGGGAGCTGATCGAACTCTGCAAGGAACATGGATTTGAGTCTACTGTCGATTCACATATCTTCCATGAGGTGGCCGAGACCGCACTGAACTCACTTATTCAGAAAAAATATGGACGCTACCTGCTTTCTGCTGCGGATCCGGTCGAGGCCGTTTCGGCCATATTACGACCGCTGCAGAAGCGTCTACCAACGCAGACATGGCGAAGTGAAACCCAGATAACTTATCAGCAGTTTTCGACTCCGGCCGCGATCGCATATCTCGCAGCTTATCTTCTTCGTAGTCAGCCCGGTGAGGCGGTCCTTGAACCGTCCTGTGGAACTGGAAGTCTCGCAGTATGGGCGGAAGCCGCGGGAGCAAGTGTAATAACCAACGAGATCGACCCGAGACGGCGGTTGTTAGCTAATGCTCTGGGATTTGAGCCTTATGGTTTTGATGGAGACTTCGTTGATGATCTGCTACCAGATCATCTGATTCCCGATGTGGTTCTCGCCAATCCACCATTCTCATCGAGCGGAGGACGAGTTCGACGGAATAGCATCGAATACGGTTTTCACCATATTGACTCTGCATTACGAAGACTTAGAAAAGGCGGACGGTTCGCTGTTATTCTCGGCGAGAATGGCTCACCGAGATCCCGCCATGGCCACCGATTCTGGGACTACCTTCATCCCGAGATCCAATTGAAAGCATCGATCGAACTGCCGGGAAAAGAGTTTTATCCCAATGGCACAAGCGTAGATACGACTCTAATCATTGGAACGAAACCGATCTTTCTTCAGAATGCTTCATCGGCTGAGATCGGGCGGGTTCCTCATATCGTCGCTCGATCGGTCGAGCACGCTTTTGAACAATCATCGGCGCTGGCTATCCGTTTCTGATCCAACGACAAAATCAATGTACTCAATACAAGAACAGGGTTCGGAAGAATTTCCTGCGCCTATGATCGCTTTGGGTCAACCAATCGCGACGGTTGAACAAACGACGAGCGATCCGGACATTCAGATCTATTCTCCAAGATATGTTCTCGGCGGTTCGCCGCACCCTGGCGTGATCGTGGAACCGCCCGGCCTCGCCAACGTCGAACCGCCTCCAATACGGTATCGCCCGCGACTGCCAAAGTATCTCTCTGAAACCGGTAAGCTATCCGCAATGCAATTGGAACGGATCATCTACGCTGGCCAAGCGCACGAACAGCTACTAGCTAACGGAGCGCGCGCCGGCATAAGCATCGGCGACGGAACCGGAACCGGCAAGACCGCGACGCTTGCAGGAATCATTCTGGATAACTGGTTTCACGGGCGAAGACGAGCGGTCTGGTTTTCAGTGAAGGCCGATCTGATCGAAGCTGTCTCCGATGAGTTCAAAAGGCTTGAGCTAGTGCCTCCTATCAAACTAATAAATGACTTTCCAACCGATCAGGAAATCGACATCGAAGACGGCATTGTCTTTTGTACGTATCGCTCACTAATAGCCAGATCGAAAAAGGGTAACAAAAGGATCGATCAAATAACCCGTTGGCTTGGACCAAACGGAGTTGTGATCTTCGATGAAGGTCATAAAGCCAAATACGCATTTGCGGATGACCGCGGCAAATCGACGCAGACCGGAGCCGCCGTACTTGAGATCCAGAATCCCGAGAAGTTCCCGGATGTGAGAGTGGTCTATTCGTCTGCAACTTCGGCGGGTGAGGTAAGACACCTCGCATATATGTCGCGGCTTGGATTATGGGGAGAAGGAACTAACTTTCCCATAGGCTTCGAGCAGTTCGCTGAAGAGATCGAATCCGGCGGTGTCGGTGCTTTAGAGATGGTGTGCCGCGACCTAAAGGCAATGGGACGGTACCTATGCGGCAACCTAAGTATGGGAACCGACCCGGAGTCGGGCCTATCGGTTGAGTTTCGGGAAGTCATTCATATACTCACTCCTGCTCAGCGGAGGATGTACGACAACATGGCCCAGGGCTGGCAGGAAGTGTTTCGGAATATCCATCGTGCACTTGAACTAACGAACTCCGGCAAAGCCACCCGAAGCAGTGCGCTCAATCAGTTCTGGGCTGAGCATCAACGGTGCTTTCGGAATCTGATCACGGCATTTAAGGTGCCGACTCTGCTCCGCGAGATCGAGGAAGCTCTTAGCAGAAAGGAATCGATCGTCGTTTCAATAACGGGGACGGGCGAGAGCCAAACGAAGAAGCAGATTGAGAGAGCAGCCGACCAGGAAGAGGCGATAGATAGCCTCGATTTCAGTCCGAGAGAAACTCTTACGCGACTCGTGGCGAACTGCTTCCCAACTGCGTGCTATCAGGAAAGAACCAATCCTTACAGCGGAACCGTCGAGTACAGTCCGCTCCTTCACCCTAACGGCGATCAGGTCGAGAGTCGTGCAGCTTTGCAATTGCGAGCAGAGCTATTGGACAAGCTGTCCACCCTAGAAGTCCCGGAGCATCCGCTTGATCAACTCGTGAACTACTTCGGGGTTGAGAATATTGCCGAGATGACCGGCCGGAAGAAACGTCTTATTCGGACGGCAAGCGGGACATTGGAGTATCGGCCGCGGCAACTTGCAGGTGTTCCATCGAGGCTCATCAACCTCCACGAGAAAAATGCTTTTCAGAAAGGTGACAAGAGGATTGCGGTCATGTCGGAGGTGGCATCGACCGGTGACAGCCTTCACGCAGGTAAAAGTGTCGGAAACCAGCAGAGACGTCTTCATATCGCTGCGGAATTAAAATGGTCGGCCGATAAGCAGATCCAAGACTTCGGGCGAACGCATCGGACGGGTCAAGTTGCACCCCCAGTCTATCTCCTCGTCTTTACGGAACTCGGCGGTGAGAAACGGTTCTCCTCAACAATCGCCCGGCGACTTGGTAATATGGGGGCCCTTACGAAGGGTGACCGGCGTGCCGAAAAGGCTGGAAACCTTGATAAATATAATCTTGAATCGCGAGAAGGGCGTTCAGCATTAAGTGTCGTACTGACCGGCATTATGCGAGGACGCGAGGTCGAAGGAATCGACGATCCAAAGCAAGCTCTTAGAGACATGGGTCTCGTAAAGACCGTCGATGGTGACGAGCAGATCCCCGACAGCGAGAAGACGAACATCCCGCGATTTCTGAACAGGCTTTTGTCGCTCGAAGTTGAGCGGCAAAATGCTCTCTTCGACTATTTCTATTCAACATTCCTCGAAACGATCGAATATCTAAAGCAGAAAGGAAAACTCGATGACGGGATGGAAGACCTGAAAGCAATGTCCGTCGCCATTTCGGGATCGCCCCAGGTTCTCAACTCAGATCCTCTGACTGGAGCAAAGACTGTCTATTGCAAGCTCGAACTCAAAGTCGCAACGACACCGGCCAGGTATCGGGACATGGCGGCCAGCGAGATCCACCAGTTTTTTCAGGACCGACGAGACGGTTCGTTCATCGCGGTGAGAAGAACCTTATCCCATACCGATCCAGAGACGGGCGAACGATACCAGATGTTCTCGATTTCTAAGCCAATTGGCCGAAATGTTGCCTATTTGCGGGAGGGCGAGTTAAATCAGCGATATCGGATAGTTCCCAAGACCAAAGCAGAAGACTGGTGGGTCAAAGAGGAGAACAAGATACCCACATTTGAGAACAGGACCGTACATATCTTGAGCGGTGCATTGCTTCCGATATGGAAGTATCTAAAAACTCTAAGCCATGAAGCTCTGAATATCGTTCGAACAACAACCGATGACGGAACCAGGCTTGTCGGCGTTCGGATATCGGAAGAATGGCTTGCAGATATTCGACAGCACTTTGGCCTTCGCGCCAGTATTCCAACAACGGCCAATGAAGTTCTGAGAGTAGTTGATTTCGAGAAGAACAGCGTCAACCTGATCGGAGATGTCACGGTGCGATCGTCGCGGTTTCAGGGACAGTTGCTCACCGAGGTGTGTCCATCCACTTTCGTGCAGATCAGAGAGCTTCGAGGAATGGGACTCGTTAATATCGTGCAGCATGGCCGGCAAAGATTTTTCTTGCCCCAGGATTCGCCGTGGCTCGCGCTCGAAAGGGTATTGTCACTGTATCCACCGGAATCGACAAGCATTTCCTTTCTCCCTGAACTCCATATCGGTTCTGAAGAACTTACTATACAAGAACCTGTCACTCTGCCGGAGTGGCTCACTGAACCTGATCTCGAATCGACTGGCAGCCTCGGCGGCTCCAGCGAAAATCGCCGCCCAGGTCAGAACGGTGATCCTCTGGTAAACGAATTGTTCGCGCCATAACGGTTCTCAGTCATAAAAATAATTCCTATCAAAACGTAACCTCTCCGGTTTTTGCGGGTTTTTACTTATGAAGGCTGAAATATCGAATTTGTGAATCGGGTTTTTCGTCCACGGAAACCCGCTAAAGCTATCGAACAGCACTGAAAATCCAAGAATGTACGGAGAAAAAGACCTTATGGCCGACAAATACACGGATGGTACACCTTTCAAGGCAACGTCGATCTTGGACGAAAAAGTGGTTCTATACGCAAGAGTTCCGCACTATGTACTCATAACGGGTGAGAGGGGCACTGGAAAGACAACTCTGGCTAAGCGACTCCATGAGATGAGTTCACGATCTCGTAAGGAGTTCGTCAGCATAAACTGCGCGAGCTTTACAGCGGAACTCCTTGAATCGGAGCTTTTCGGATACGAGAAAGGGGCGTTCACGGGAGCGAATGCTGTGAAATCGGGGCTATTCGAAACGGCGGATGGCGGAACACTCTTTTTGGATGAGATCGGCGAGCTGTCCTTGAGCCTCCAGGCGAAACTCCTAAAGGCCGTCGAGGAAAAACGCATCCGTCGCGTTGGCGGCAATCGGGAGCGGGACATAGACGTTCGAATAATAGCCGCAACTTCAAAGGATCTTCAGTTGATGGTGGGCAGTGGTGCCTTTCGAGCGGATCTCTTTGACCGTTTGAACATCCTTCAACTTGAAACTCTGCCTCTTCGCTATCAAAAAGAACGGATCGTAGAGACGTTTCTCGATCAGTTGGAAACCGAAAGAGGAACGATCGGTCTTGAGCTTCCGTTTCAGGTCGAAAAGGCCGCACTTGCTGCTATCGAGGACCTCGAATGGAAAGGTAACTATCGGGAGCTTCGGAATTTCGCAACGCGACTTGCCGTGGAATCTATAAATGAACGGGCGATCACTCTTCAGCTCGTCAACCAACTAATTAGTAATGAGGCCAAATGTTTTGTCGAGCCATTGCCAGCGGCTGAAGAAGGCCACAAGTGTCTTACTGTAATACTTGATCCGGAGACCGATGATCTTGATAGCGTCTATGTCAAAGCTGCCGCAACTTTCGTCGAACACGCTCTGAAGCGTTCAAACGGAAATCTACGACGTGCGGCGCGATCGATCAATACAACTCATTCAACGATCTCCCGGATTCTTAAAAAGAACCAAGAACGGTTTGTGGCTCCCCCAGATCCACCCGCTACTTTTGCGGCAGCAGCCTGATACAACCAATACTCGAGTTTTGGGGTTCGCGATTCGTCGCGAACCCTTTTTCTTTTGGTCCAGTTATGCAAGCCGGAAGAAACAGGCGGTCGATAGGACTGTGGAGATAGTGACATGGAAATTCTAAATAGCGGTTCGTTCATTCCTCTTGATAATCGGGAAAGGATCGAGCAACTTATCTTTACGGCTCGTGCGCTTGCTGAGGAAGTGTCACGGAACGACGGATTCCAGAGCAGCGGGCAATCAAATCAGCAGATCGGACTAGAGCTTTGGAATGGCGCTCAATATATGACTCGTTCCCACGAAGAGGTCACGGTCCGTAATATCTTTCTGAGCAAGTTCTTGGAAAGGCTGCGAGAGATCGAACGTGAGCCTTCCAAACTACCATCCGTTACCAATGCTATAACGATGCGATCGGAGGAAAAGCTCAGTACTCCCGATACAGCAGTATCGTCGGTACCTAAGACTGAGGTCGAAGCGAACGAACTACCAGCACAGCAAGATGAGTTTCTTGGCATAGTCGATTCCGAAGACCGAGGCGAGGAACGGCCGTCTTACGCTAACGAATGTATTCCCGAATGCGAAGATGAGATCGCGTCAATATTAAGTTCAGCCGGTACAAGTAATGTCGTAGATTTGGACGGTGTTCACAGCGAAGAACGGAACTATCGCACACCAGTGGAAGAGAGGGTCGAGGTCGGAGTATCGGTTGCAGAGACTGACTCCGAAATGAGATCAGACGACGGTGAAATCGATGTTGATTCGCTTGTCGAGGAAGAGAAGCCGTTCCAGCCTTCCGAAGTGAGTTCCGGTACTCAAACAGAAGTAGAATCTATTGTCGGGGAGCAGTCGGTAAAGCCGGTCATCCTGTCTGAACAGGAGCCATATAACTTCGATTCCTGTACGGTCACGGCTGTCATCCAGTTGTTGCCAGAAGCTAACGGAGTCCGCGACTGCGTTCTAAGCGTCCGTTCGCACAACTTCGCTCCGCAAATTCTCTTTTCGAATATCACCGATGAAAGTGGTCGGTCTGACTTGTCCGCTCAACTATCAGATGCCCTTGATCAATACAGAAATGCTCTTCCCGGACTAGCAGCGGAGAAACTGAAGAAGGAAAAACCCCCAACAAAGAAGCGGGCCTCCAAGCCAACCGATAAGAACACGATTGCCAGTGAGGTGACAAAGGCTACGAGCATCGACAGCACCCCAACTCCAAGCCCGGCAGGTCAAGAACAACCGAAAGATCAGCGGAATCTGTTCGCTTCTTAAAAAAATCATGGCAAACGAAACAAATACTCCCCCTGCCGAGAATGAGGCGGGTACAACGAATAGCGCCGATGCGGCCTCGGCCGAAGCTTCCGGTGCGGAGACCCCTGTAACCGATCCTAAGGCGACCATTAAGATCGAAGGCCAGACTTTTGAGCTGGACGCGTCGCTCGCGCAAGAAGATAAGACGCTAAAGGTCGTCCTTCAGCCGCATTTTGCCTCTATAGAGAACGCGAACATTACGCGGGAGGTAAAGGATGGAAAGCTGAGTGTCACCATCGTCAAGCGAGCGCAGCACAAAGGATATGCCGGGCGATGATTCGCCGTTGGGTCTCTTACGGGCTGAAGACGAGAGGATCAATCCGGCAATCACTTTGGCAGACAGGCTAATGCGGAGAGATGCCGAGAAACTCCTGACTGTCGAAGAAGTTTCTGAGGCGGAGAAAGTACTAGCGATCGGCACTCAGGAGATCGAAACTGTCGAATTCCACCGCAAGGCATTTCTGAAGACTCCTGCGTCAGCAATAGATTACGTTCCGATCGGGTTCTGAGAAATCGAGGATTTATGACGGGACTCGCGGTTGTAGGGCAAAATCGACAACACACGTTGTACTTAGGTGACAGGTTGATTCGCTCACTCGAATATCTGCGATTCAAGGCTCGAAGTCATAACGCCGCTTTCGCCTGTGAGACCGTCTCAAGGGTTGTATCGGAGCAGTACAAATACCGTCTTTACAAGGACTTGTTTCCGAAGGAATGGAAACGATCGACAAGGAGCCTATATAAAGCTGGACATTTCAAGGCTTACAGCGAACGGACTAATGAGTTCTTTCAGTTGGTGAACGATCAGTGCTTTCCGCTGCTGGAGTACTGGCATGATGATCCGGATCTTGAACTCGACAGTTTCGCGATCCCACCAATGAACTTCGACCTATGTTGCGAAGAAGTTGATTTTTCAGGATTGAGAGCGAGCTATCTTGCCGGACTCATCTTCTATTATGTTGAAGATGATGAGATCTGGACCTTCTTTTCCGAAAAGTACGGCATTGAAAGAAAAACACTTCCCGCTGTCAAAGCCTCTCCGCACGCTAGAGTGTGGCGAGAAGAACAAGATACCAAAACAAAACCTTATAGCGATCTGATAAGGCTGGTCGATCACTCTACCGGAAACCCCTGGCTCGACGTAACGCATTGTCAGTATCCCGAGTTCTTTGAATGGAACAAAGAGAACATCGACTGGCTGACCGAGACATTTAAGGCGGCAAATCAGTCTTTTCAGAATCTCGAAAACCTGGATGAACGGATCGAACAGGATGCTCAGAAGTTCCTTTCTGAGCTTATCTCGTTCTGGAATACAGGAAAGATCGATACCTAGAGCAGGCCCGCTATGAATAACTTCTCTCAGGTGCCTCCGGATGCATCGGCTGCCCTCTATTTTCTTCCTGGACAATATCTGTTTGCCGATCTCAAGGAATCGTCGGTCTCTCTGAAAGCTCTTTCGAGTGACCAGGTTGCGAGAGCGTTTCGAAAGGTTCACACAGATACGGGATGGTTGGGCAAGCGAGTATTGCGATACAGAGAGGCTCCGGAAGGCAACGCGATCCTCTCTTATGAACCGGCCGCGATCCGAAAGTTATCCGTCGTCTTTACAGACAAAGGCTTGGTCGAACTGGCCGTTCCGATGCCGGCGCTGATTCTCCTTGGAAAGGGGAACGAATATCACCTCTGGGCCGCAGCATCGACGCAGATAACAGCGAATACCAACCTCGCTGTTGCACCGTTGCCAAATATTGGTTCGGGCAAGATATGCTTCGGGAAAAATGAAGTTCCTGAGACCCACCCGTCTACTCTGTCTGATGTTTGGAAACTGATCTTCGACACTCCGTTCAACGCAGACCATACGGGCGAGCGGTGCCATTCCGAGCCGCAAGACATTCGCGATCTACTTTGGAAACTGGCGGCTGACAAAGTGAAAAAGTTTCCGAAGTCGGAACTGATCCTATCAACCACTACGGTCGAAGACGGCTGGGAAACGATCGTTGAACAGCGGAGATACGATTCGCGTTTCTAAATTGTATGCAAGATCTAACGTCAGGCTCAGAGGAAATTCAGTTCGCGTCTTCAACACCTTTCATCGGACATCGCATCGCACAGGAACGGTCCGAACCGGTTGAAGCGATCCTCTATGAATATGTCTTAGCCGGAAATGGTGTGGTTCTAAAGGCTCATCGAGATGAATTCACGGTTTCAGTGCCGCTTGTCTACAGAGAAATTAAAGGACTGCCGGAAGCCTTCGTCGGGATCAAATGGCACAAGCCGAAAGTGGCTGGCCGCATCTGGGACGAAATATGCCTGCACGCGAAAGTCCATAACTCAAAAGACAACTTCAAGGAAGAACTCTATCTGATCTATTGGGACAAAGGGAGCGACTCTTGGAAGTGGTGCACTTCGGGCCGGGAGCGGACGTGGGCATCAACTATTGCGGATGACGAACGGCCTGAATACTCCGAAGCTTGTATCGAGGTTCACACGCACCCGCCCGGAGCTTACCAGTTTAGCAAGGCAGATGATGGGGACGAATCAGGCAAGTTCCGCATCTTCGGGATCATTGTGGATGTTCATGACAAACCCAAATTAAGATTCCGATGCGGGATCTACGATCACCTTATCCCCATTCCATTTTCCTGGATCGGACAGCTTCCAAGTGCTGTGATCGATCTTAATGAGGTCGAAGCTTTGCTTCAAATGATGTTGTGATGGAAATCGATCTTAGCTTCTCGCAGGCCGCGGTTGTAATGCCTGTTGAATACAGCATCCTCCGGTTCATCGTTGTCGGTGCTGGCGGCACTGGCTCTTTTGCAGTTCCTGCAATTGCCCGGCTTATCTACGAACTAAAGCAGCAGCAAAACAAATCCGCGGAAATGCTGATCGTTGACCCGGACGTGGTGGAAAATGGAAATATTCCGCGGAGCAACTTCTGCTTTGCTGAAGTCGGACGATATAAGGCACAGACGCTTGCAGAGCGAGTTTCTACGGCCTGGGGAATAGAAACAAGTTTCTCGTGTGAAAGGCTCGATGCCGAGAAACATCTTAAAGCCTCGAGTAGCGACTACCGGAGTCTGACGATCATCGTCGGTTGTGTCGATAATCACCTGGCCCGACGGGAGATGCATCGAGCACTCGATGAGTATCGAAGTTACGGTGATGCTTCGAGGGTCTGGTGGATAGACGGCGGGAACGGGAAGATATCAGGCCAAGTGCTGCTCGGTTCGACGACAAAGCGTCTTAAGGTGGAGCAATACTTCGCGGGAACTAGTATCTGCCGAGCACTACCAGCACCGTCACTTCAACATCCCGATCTCCTTCAATCAGAAGAAACTGAAGCCAAGAGCGAGGCGTCGTGTCCTGAGCGCGTTCGTCTCGGTGAGCAGGGTCTAAACGTGAATCAGCGAGTGGCGGTCGAAATGGCGGAGATGCTCTCGTCGATGCTTTTGACACGTACCCTCAAGCGATTTGCGGTCTATTTCGATCTGGAGAGCGGTACTACAAGATCCGCCTATTGCACTTCGGCAGCCCTATCTAGCGTTCAGCGCATCTTGTAGGTCAAAAATAATGTCGGAACTATTACCAAAAGAGATTGAAAGTGTCCTGCCACGGATCAGTGACCAAGAGGGGAACAAGAATCCGACGGTATATGCCGTGTTCCAATTTCCACTGAGCGGATGGATTTGGTTCGTGACAGAAGGCGATGCATATGTAGACGATTTTTGCTTCTTTGGCTATGTCGTCGGGCTTGAGCGCGAATGGGGATATTTTTGTCTCAGTGAATTGGAAACCGTTGACATCAACGGGCTCAGGGTCCGACGTGAGGTAGATCACGTCCCGAGGCCATTATCAGAGTGTCTAAAACAATACGGCTTTTCTGAAAATTGAGCGGCGGATAGGATGCGAATGGAAACTCGAACATCTACCGAAATCACGGGCACGCAAGTGTTGCCATCGTTAACATCTTCGGTGCTTCGAAACGTCTTTGGCAGCACGCGGCAGGAGGACGCATCCTTGCACCAACTTTCCGGTGCTTCGAATGTTGAAGGGCCAAGTGCAATCGCCCGGGAAGCACTGGCTCGGCTGGAAACCAGAAAAGACCGAGCTGCGACGGAGTTGGGTATAGGTGCTGAAGAGGTTGAATCTCTTCCATTCGATCTATCGACATTGGAGAGCGAAGGCATCTTCATGAACATCGATTGTCGAGGGTTTGGTAGTCTCGTCCGGCAACTGGAATGGAAAACTCTCGGCGTTCAGCTACCTGAGAACGCGGCCGTCAGAGTGAGCCCGCCGCGAGCAGGCTTACTGCCTGATGTCTATCGGAATCGCCTGATGCGAGGAGCGGCCCAGGCCCACAACGCTCTCAACAAATTCGGCTTTAGGTTCACTCTTTGCGAGACGGTTTGGGGAACGAGCGAGTACAAGTGGATTCCCTGGACCGCGTTTGAATCCTTCGAAATAGCATATCTCAAGGCCTGTGAAACTCTCGCCGCCGCAAAGAATGAGGTTCTATCGAAATACGATGAGATCATCGCCATCCTTCAGGACAGTTTCTATCAACTTGCTAGAGATTCTGCCGACAGGTTCGAGGCGACCAGTGATGAGCCTTTCGATAGAGAAGAGTTTGTTAACGCGGTCGCCGCACAAGCCATCGGAATGGTTCCGACACGCGAGATGATACGCGATGGCCTCGTCATAACAATGAAGCCGAAGGTGATCATTCTCGGGTCGGAGATGATCGCCGAGCGAAACCTCGCAAAATCTCTTGCACTCGAAATGAGTCGTATCAATTCTGAGCAGACGAAGATCGATCTTGAGATCGATGCAAAACGCCGTATCGAAGAAATTAAGGTCGATGAGGTGACTGCGGAAACCCGAAGAGAACGAGAGGTAAAAGAGCGTATCCGGGAGATGAAGATCGAGGCCGCCCAGCGTGAAGCAGAAGAGGCCGTATCTCCGATCAAGGAAGGCTTTGCACAGATAACTGCGAACATCTTTGAATCTGCTTCTGAAATGGCGGAACGAATGAAGGATGCGAAGTTTGTGTCGGGTTCATTAGCTAAACGCGCACGCCAGATGTGCGAATGGTACCAGTTGATGAACTTCACGGGCGACACATCCCTCGAAAACGTGCTCGAACAATTGCAGACCGCTGCGGGCCGGGAAGCCAAGCAGCGTTCGCCAGAAGAGATGCGAACTGCTCTGAGCGATCTTCTTCGCATGACATCGGTCCATTCAAAGAGACTGTTGGATGAAGACCGGCTAACCGCACTTGAACTCTAGATCAGCGACATACGAGGCGCAATACAACAATGGCAAACTTCGACCTGACCAAATACATTCCGGTTCATGCACGTATAGCGGAGTTCTATGAGAAGTATCCTGACGGCCGGATCGTTACGGAGATCCTGAGACTTAACGAAGACAGCGGCTTTGTGTGTATAAAGGCTGGAGCGTATCGGAACCGAGATGACGTGGAACCAAGTTCTACCGGACACGCGTTCGAGATCCGGGGGCAGGGATATGTGAACACAACATCATACATCGAAAACGGTGAAACAAGTGCTGTTGGCAGGGCTTTAGCAAATCTAGGGTTCAAGATCGACAACGGCATCGCATCACGAGAAGAGATGCAGAAGGTCGAAAGAATGACCGACGCACCTAGACCTACCGGCAACAATGGACGAAACGGTCACAACGGGCGTCTTGTCACACAATCCGTTTCATAAACTCTTTCAAGTAAACAAACAATGTCTGAATTAGAGACCGGTGCTGACAGCATCCGGAAGTTTCTTCATGAGCTCGATATTAGGATCAGAGCCCGATATCCGCTTATCGCTATCAATACCTTTGAAGAAGACCGCGTACGAGAGGCGTTGATCGATCTCGTCTTTCAGGACAGGCATAAGGAAAAGCCTCTCTATTTCTGGAGCCGCCCAAGTGGCCTCCAAAGGGTGGTCGATCCGAAAGAAGGACTACTGGGCTCACCTCAAACGATCGGCGATACGGAAGATCCCGAAAGTCTTCTTGGATTTATAGGCGAGCAGAAGACGGGTATCTTTCTGCTGTGTGACTACGCACCGTACATCTCGCCGTATGGGCAGGAAGACCCTTTACTGGTTCGACGACTTCGTGAGATCGCCTGGAAGCTGAAATCCACGAAAGCCACCATTCTGTTTGTAGGACCGAACTTTCCAGAGCTAAAAACACTCGAAAAGGAAGTCACGCAGATAGATCTTGAGCTTCCGAAGGAATCCGAGATCGAAGACTCGATAGAACTTCAATTTGAGAACCTGCGTTCCAACGGTCTCGATATCAGCCTCACCAAAGAAACCCAGGATGCGCTGCAGCAGTCTCTTCTGGGGTTGACGGCGGTCGAGATCAGCAATGTGGTAGCTAAGGCAGTTATCAGCTGCAACGGTCTCAATCAGGACTCGATCAATGTCATTCTCGAGGAAAAGAAGAATGTCATCCGCGGCAGTGGCTCGCTTACCTACGTTCATCCC
Organism: Pyrinomonadaceae bacterium; assembly: GCA_041394795.1. Taxonomy (GTDB): domain Bacteria; phylum Acidobacteriota; class Blastocatellia; order Pyrinomonadales; family Pyrinomonadaceae; genus Aridibacter. Next base: position 111,551 of record JAWKHN010000001.1, read on the forward strand.
GAACCGGCAAGCAATCTGGGTGGCTACAGATCCCTTCGAGCCATCCTCGAACGGGCAGCTTATACGTTCAGTCCCCGAGCAAAGGCCCGTCACGTCGAACCGTGTAAAGGAATACTGCTTGTCGGTCTCCCCGGTTGCGGAAAGGATCTCTGTAAACGTGTCGCTTCAAGCATTACAAATCGGGCTCTGCTAGATCTGGACTTCGGTTCGATCATGGGTGAGGGCGGAGGCGTCATCGGATCGTCGGCAATGTCGATAAAGCGGGCATTGTCTATCGCCGGAACGATCAAAGGCATCCTTGGCATCAGTGAGTTTGAGAAGGCCGTCTCCGGAATGAAGTCTTCGAACAAGACCGACGGCGGTGAAACGGCGCGAACCATCTCGTATCTTCTCAACTGGATGCAGGACAACCAGGATGTTCTTGTCTTCGCAACCGCCAACGACGTCCGTGAACTCGAATCCGAACAGTTCCGGATCGGCCGATTTTCGTATATACACTTTGTCGATCTTCCGGAGACAGTGGACCGAAGGGAGATATTCCGGGTTCATCTGACTAAGAGAGCACTTGATGCCGAACACTTCGATCTTGAGAAACTTGTTGAAAAGAGCAAGGACTTCTCAGGTGCCGAAATAGAAGGTGCAGTAAAAGACGGAGTCCTTGAAGCCTTCATCGACGGCGACCGGCCAGCGGAAACCCGCGACATTATCAAAGCCGCCGAGAACATCACGCCAACAGCTCAGATGATGAGCGAGAAGATCGAAGAGATCCGCAAATGGGCACGGAACAATATCAAAGGCGTTGGTTCCCGGACAGAGAATACCGGCCTCGCCGGAAGCCGGACCGATCGAATCTATGAACTCTAAGAACGGAGAATCTCAATGAGCAAATACATGACCTTTGAATCCCAGTCATTCCCGAATCGCGAGTTGCTCCTCGAAGCTTTGGCCGAGTGTGGGTTCGCATCTCCCACTGTGGGGACCGATATTCCTCTCGAAGGATGGGATAAACGCGATCCCAAAACAGCCGACGTCGTGATCCGCCGACGTGAGGTGGCTGGGCGATCGCTCTTAGGGGATATCGGTTTCCAGAAAACTGCTAATGGGTATGTAGCCATTATCGATGATTTGGATCTTGCACATCGTCTTGGAAAAGACTTTGTCATCAGACTGCAAAACAGCTATCACGAAGCTGCGGCCCGGAAGATGGCCAAGAAACTTGGCGGCACCCTCATTAAAGAGCGAGTCGGAAAGACAATCAAGATCAGAGTGAAATTCTGACATTAAGGAGAGAATATGCCTGAAATCGAATTCACCATCGACACCGAAAGCGGGAAATGCGAAACCCAGATAAACGGTATTAAGGGGCCAGCGTGCGAGAGGAATGCCCAGCAGCTAAAACAGATACTGGGCTCTCCCGCAACGGACCAAAGAACGCCTGAGTTTCATGTAAAGGCCCAAACAAAACGGCAAGTGGGATCAAATGAGTAACGAAATTGTTTTCTTACTGGAACCTGATGTCGGGCGAGTTACCGTTGAGATCTCGCAGGCCTCGCACCAAGCCGTTTACGATGTTGCGGATGATCTTGGGACGCGAGTGAATTTAAACTGCGCGAAGCCGGCCGAAAACTCGCGAAGAAACTTGCCCGTTCTCCCGCGTCAATGTAGTTCAACCAGGCAAACTGAATCAGACGAATTCTCTATTTGGCTTTACCGTCTTTACCATCATTCAACCGTTGACGGCCCCGGACGAAGAAGTGTGGTTCAAGTCAGTGGATGTTCAATTCGTTGTCCAGGATGTTTCGTTCCGCAAACACATGAACGGGAGAACGGAACGTTGATCTCGATTTCCACGATAGTTGACGAGGTAGTGGCGAATCGCGCTAAACATGACGGCGTGACAATATTGGGCGGCGAGCCGTTCGACCAATCGGAACAGGTCGCCGAACTTGTATCGAGACTGAACCTTCTGGGCTTCCACATAACGGTCTATTCCGGGTATACGATGGAAGTACTGATGCAGCGAAAGACGCCTAGTATTGACTACATATTGACGCATATCGACTTGCTCATTGACGGGCCGTTCGTTGCAAGCGTGTCCGATCGGGCGGGTGAGTATCGCGGGTCACGGAATCAAAGGCTCATCTTTGATCCCGGGCGATTGAGTAAACACTAGATGGGCGTTGTTCGGGCGACTCGACCCCCAAGCCTGGTAGAAGGCACCTTCTATTGTCCCTTTTCTAGCACCTTCTCAAGCTTCTCTAACTGCTCGTTGTATTTTGCGTAGTTGGTTTCGTGGAGTCTTCGCAAGTTCTGCATTTTCCATTGCACGGACGGGAATGATTCGAAGTCGTAAATATCCCATCTAGGGGCTAATCTCTTTACGCTAAGGATGAATTCGCGATCTTCATCCGTGAGATCTTTATCGACCGTTTCGATTAGTGTATTGCGAGTCTCTTCAAATTCGTCGTATGTGAACTCTTCGACTGCCATTCCAACAAAGTGATTTTCGAACGTATTTCTCTGATCTAGCTTCGTTGGGTTGAGTACCTCGTGAATTGGCCTATCGCTGGAAAGTATTGCGAGAAGAAGCCCCGTTTTCACATCGTCGGAAAATCCTTCATTTTCGAGCAAATATTTCACGTCGAATAGATCTCGAGGATGCTGGCGATCGAGAGCAGCACAAAGTTTACCGCCATAAAGCTGTCCGATCGGCATTACTGAGACCTCGCAAAATGAGTCGAATTCCTCTTGTGCCCTAGAGCATAAAACAATGGGTTCCGGGCGCACAATTGAGCCGCGATTCACAAGATTCACTTCCAACTTGATGATGACGCCTTGCGAAGAGATCAAAAGCTTCCCGAATCCGGTTCGATCGGTTACTCTTGCGTTTTTTACGACTCGTTCCACGCTCCCTTTGATCCGCAGCAGTGCGGCCTTAATGTTTGCGAGCGATGTTTGTCGATCTTCAATTGGAATGTAAGTTAGATCGATATCCACGGATAGCCTCGGCATCTCCCGCACAAAAAGATTGATCGCGGTGCCTCCGTGCAGAGCCAGGCTTTCCTCCTTGGCAACCTCTGGTAGTACGCTTAAAAGAAGTGAAACTTGTCGTCTATATGCTTGTTCCATTTCCCAATTCTTTCGGTACTGTTATCTGGTACTTGTCGATATAGATACCACTTTTAACTATGCTTCGCTTGCCACTTCCCAGGTTTACAAGCTCCGGTTTCAATTGATTGAACCAGCGGTGTCCGGCTTTATCGGCAAGGTAGAGAAACAGCCGGTTAACCTTTATTGATGTGCTTTTCTCAAGCAGAGACTGCACTTGATCAGGCCTTAAACTGTTTAGTCCCTCCATCAGCTCGTAGCATTCCATCAGATCCTGTTTTTCCGGCGCAAGATAAAGACATTCCATGAGCGCGCGCGCTGCGCTCGAAACTTTGATCGAGAAAGTTTTTAGTTCGATTCCGGTCAGACCCAACTCAGGCGGCAGGAACGTCGTCGGATAGTATTCCACTTTTGAGCCCCAGTCATGATGTCGAAACCATGCCGGCAGACCTTCGCCCTGTGTTCCAAATATTATTATTCGTTGGGTTTCGAGGTCTAGATAGTGGGCCTTTCCTAGTAAGGCAAGAGCAGTTCGCCCACCCGGATGCACTGACATATTTGTCTGTTTTTGTAGAGCGTAGATGGCGCCTTCATAGCCAACGCTATCACCGGCCCGGATCATTGCACCGCTACCTATCGACTCTAGCCACCTTCCCGTTCGATATTTTCGTTGGAGGTCGAGGCTGTAGCCTTGCGTTGTTAGCCAGCGGGACTGAAACACCACGCCGGGCGGTTGTGACCGGAGAAGCTGGTTTATCTTAGTCGGAGTATCGGTACTCATAGTACGAATATACCAATAAATATAAACCAAAGACAAGCAAGGGGTAGTTTAGAAAGACGCGAATAACCGTACCCTTAGTACGAACATCAATCTCAGAATAAACTTAACGTTTTTGAACTCACTCCTCGGGACGCCATTTAACAGCGACCGCAAAGGACTAGATCCGAATAACCTGCCAGACTTCCGCCAGCGGTTTCGCATTGATTCGTCCTGATTCAGGAAAATTAAATGCAAAATCGTCGTACGGCAAAAGTTTTATATTTTTTTCTAGAAGCCACGGGACGTTGGAATCTTTTCGCGATCGTCTCCTGTGTTCCGCCAGAAAGAAATTGACAACGAGAGAGCCGAAAGATTACCGTTTAAGATTGGAATCTAAGATTCCTCTTTCGAATTGACGAACTTATGAACGGGATTTTTCGATCGCTCCGCAGACGAGTAGTGAAAAAGCGATTTGTCGCTTTTTGGATCTGCCTTGTCGCGATTGAACTTTTATGCCCCGTTTTCTGTGATGAACCTTCGGCCGTTGCAGCAAATCTACGCTCCTCTGATACGGCGGTCGTTTCTGAATTCCGGGAATCATCTGACCCAGAAGAAGCTTCTATTGAACAGTCTGCCGGTCGTACGGACGACGGATCTGCTTACTGCAACGACGAATGTCTTTGTCATGCAGCGGCGATTCCCTGCGTAGTAACAGGCACTGAGCCCTCCGCTTTCCGGGCGGAAGCGATGACCATCGGTTATGCGAACGCTTTTTCTAGTTCGCTCCCCCCTCCTTACCTGCCTCCAAAATTTTCCTGATCGATCTGGCTTTTAGATAGGTCTGGTTTCGGGCAACGTGTCTGAACCCGGATCTGTCGATTGGTCTGCGGATTCCGCTGTTTGTGCTTCTACAGAAGCTGAAGCGGGCGCCTCAGGCGTTATTTGATCAGGAAATATACAAATGATTTTGAAGTATCCGATGCGCTTCTTTTGCGCATTGAGCTTAGTCGGCCTCGGCGCGGCCGCAGTCCACGCGCAGGGCGCGATTGCGTCCGCCGACACTGGCCCGAATGGAAGTCGGGCTACGGCAAGCGAACCTAAACCGCTTGTAGTTTCGGTTTTAGCAAATTACCACAGCCAGGATGACGGCGTTCCGCTTGCGGAGATCGTAAAGCGTGCGTTCGGAAACAACGGTGACATAAAGATCGCCCGCCTTGAAGTGGACAAGGCTCGCGCGCGGCTACGGCAAGCCGGGGTGCGGCCGAATCCGACTCTTGAGGTAGAACAGTCAACCGGGAGTCTGGTCGGCTCGTCGGGCGAACGCGAGCTGAGCGTGGGCGTATCAGTCCCGTTGGATGTGTATGGACAGCGCCGACGTCGCATCGATCTGGCCCAAGCTGAGATAACACTGAGAGAGGCGGAAGTAACGGCCAGACAAAGAGAATTAGCGGGTCAGATCTTTGTTAACTACGCCGAGGCTCTTGCTGCCCTGAAAGAACTCTCAATAGTCGAAGAGTTGCTCGGCCTGGACACTGAAGCGGTTCTCTTCGTACAAATTCGGGTTAACGAAGGCGAGTCGTCTCCGCTGGAGCTGAATCTTCTCCAAACCGAGGTCGAGCGGCTCAGAGCTCGTCGGCTTCTCGTCGAAGGCAAGCTCCAGGCGGCGATATCGAAGCTAAAGTTCTATGCTGGTGTGCCATTCGAGCAACCCTTCAGACTCCGTGAAGAGCTCTCCGCGGCATCGTTGCCCCTTCTCCCGGCGACGCTTGAAACGAGTGTCTCTGTAGGACTGCGAAATCGTCCGGAGATTCGCCTGGCCGAACTGGAGGAGCAGTTGGCAAGCGCGGGCTTGCGGCTGATCCGCTCTCAAAGCAAACCAGATCTTACAGCTTACTCGCGCTACACGCAGGGACGAGCCGGAATCGATGATCCACGCGGCCCTTTTTTTCAGAACGACCGGAGCCTTACCTTTGGCGTCTCGATCGGACTGCCCATCTTCGACCGCAAGCAAGGTGACAAGGCCGAAGCCGAGATAGCGATTCGGCAGGCTCAAGAACGCCGGACATTCGCCGAACAGGTCGTCAAGAACGAGATCGTCACGGCGTTCCAACGTATCGAGGCCGCAAAGCGAGCGATCACGATATTGGATTCTGCGGTACTGCCGCGTGCCCGTGAGAATATCGCGACCATTCGCCGCGTATACGAGATCGGCGAATTAAAGATCACCGACCTGATCTCGGAACAACGCAAACTCCTGGAGGCGAGCCGGGACCTAACCGAAACACTCACGGAGCGATATCGCGCGCAGGCCGATCTATTTATCGCACTCGGACTCACATTTGATAACTGAGGAAAAGAAAGATGTCTAACAACCAATTCACAGACCAAGTTGAACACGGCCGCATCGACGAGGCAGAACCGGCTCGTCTCGAATCCAATCCGGACAGCCATGAATCGGCCGAGCGGGAAGCCACGGCCCGAAAGGCCAATGCAGCCCTGCCGTGGATAGTCACAGTCGCGGTCGTAGGTCTCATCGCGCTGATCGGAATCGTGTGGATAGTAAGCAGAAGCTCGGCGACTGCTGATAAGGTTGCCCTCGAAGTGCATAAAGAAGAGCCTGGGCATTCTGACGACGAGCAGGGTAACGAAGTGAAACTCGATCCCGAAACGCTCGAGGCCGCCAGTATTGTGACGGAAGCCGTCACGCAAAGGCCGGCGATCGCTAGGCTCATGGTGACGGGTGCGGTCGAATTGAATCCGGAGACGACGGAGATGGCGACACCTTTGGTCGGAGGGCGGATAGAGAGGGTTTTCTACGGTGTCGGTGACAGCGTAAACAAAGGAGCTGTCCTGGCGATTATCTCAAGTCCCCAATTGGCGCAGATGCACGGAAAAATGCATGAGGCCAAGACGAAGTACGAACTGGCCGAGAGAAACCTCACCCGTGTTCAGCGAACTGAAAACCGGGTCGCGGTGCTTCAGGCAAAAGCAAAACTTGACGAAGCCGACGCGACTTTGAAACGGACGAGACGGCTGATTGAGCTCGGTGCGGGGGCAGGCAAGGACCTTATAGCCGCGGAGACGGCTTACAAAACGGCAAAGGCTGATCACGATTTCCAATCGAACATAGCCCTTAACAAGGAACTTCAGGAGGCCAGAGCCGAGGTCGAAACCGCACGGGTGGATCTGCGGCACATCGAGGACGAACTGCGGGCGCTGGGCGTTCCGGTCGAATCGGGAAAACCCGATGACCATCGTGAGGATTCGTCGCTCGTTTCGCTAAGAGCTCCGCTGTCAGGTGCGATCACCGAGCGTAAATTCAACGCAGGAGCCGGGATCGAGGCGGGAGTTCCGGTTTTTTCGATCTCGAATCTCGGCACGGTTTATGTCATCGCAAATGTACCGGAGGTAAACATGGCACGCTTGCGTATCGGGTCGATCGCGGAGATCACTTCGCCCGCTATCGGAACGGTCAGCGGTCGAGTGTCTTATATCGATCCCAAATTGGACGAGACGACACGTACCGGGCGGGTCCGTCTTGAGGTGCCGAACGCTCAAGGCAAGCTCCGCGCCGGTATGTTCGCCCAAGTCGGCTTCTACACCGGAACGAACGAGACGACGGGCGAGGAGCTGGTCGTGCCATCGACGGCGATCCAACGCTCCGGCGACAAGACGATTGTCTTTGTTCCACGCGAAGATGAGCCCGGGGCTTTTGAGGTCCGGGAGATCGAAGCAGGGGCTGACATCAACGGTTACACAAAGGTGATCGAGGGATTAGAATTGGGCGAAAAGGTCGTGACGAAGGGCAGCTTTACGCTAAAGACGCAACTCGAAAAGGGTGCGATGGGCGATGACCATTAAGAGGGAAAGATATGGGCGATTGTTGTGAAAAAGATGATGCGATCGATGCGTTACGGGAACGGCAGAGCTCGACTCTTAAGATCGTTCTCGCGATCAATATTTCAATGTTTGTGGCGGGGATCGGAGCCGGCATCTACGCAGGGTCTAGCGCGCTCCTGTCCGACTCCCTTGATAACCTCGGCGACGCTATGACGTACGGGCTTAGTCTCTACGTCGTTTACAAGGCGTCTCGGGCGAAGGCTCAGGTGGCGTTTTTCAAGGGCGGATTGATATTACTCGCGGCCCTGATCGTTTTTGGTCAGGTCATCTATAAGCTGATCGTTCCGACCCTACCTATTTTTGAGATCATGGGGGTTGTCAGCCTGTTTTCGCTCGTCGCAAATTCCGTGTGTCTGTTTCTTCTGACCCGCCATCGCGAAGACGATGTAAACATGAGTTCCGTTTGGGAGTGCTCACGTAACGATATTGCATCGAACATATCCGTCTTCCTCGCCGCTGGTGCTGTGTGGTTCACTCAGTCGGGCTGGCCAGACATCGTTATAGCTCTCTGTTTGGTTGGGCTTTTTCTTCGTTCTGCGATTCGTGTATTTACAAGTGCCGCTCGCGAACTGAAAACAGCAATCGAGGTATGAAGAAAACGGTCTTCCAGATAAACAGGATGGATTGTCCCTCGGAGGAGAATTTGGTGCGCGTGAAGCTCGATGGAGTGGCGGGGATCAGACATCTCGATTTCGACATTCCTAATCGTCAGCTGACGGTTTTTCATGACGGACAGCCTGATCAGATCGAGTTGCGGATAGGCGAGCTTGATCTTGATAGCAAAACAATGAAGACCGAGGAAGTCGACGATATCCCATTTGACGAGGACCGACGAAGCCAGCGGAAATTGTTATGGATCGTGCTGGCGATCAACTTTGGCTTCTTTGCGATTGAAATGACTACCGGGTTTATTTCCGGCTCGATGGGACTAATCGCCGATAGCCTCGACATGCTCGCTGATGCATTCGTATATGCCATTAGTCTGTTCGCAGTCGGTGGAACTCTCGCGAGAAAGCGGAATGTTGCAAGGCTTGCCGGATATTTCCAGATCACTCTAGCCGTCGTTGGCTTTATTGAGGTTGTACGAAGGTTCATAGGGGTTGAGGAACTTCCGGACTTTCTCACGATGATAATAGTCTCAACGTTGGCACTGGCGGCAAATGGCTTTTGTCTCTATTTGCTTCAAAAGTCGAAAAGCAAGGATGCCCACATGCAGGCGAGCACGATCTTTACTTCGAACGACGTGATCATCAATTTGGGCGTCATCACGGCGGGCATTTTGGTCAATCTGATCGGTTCAAACAAGCCCGACTTGATTATCGGGACAGTCGTGTTCGTTGTGGTTATACGCGGGGCAATTAAGATTCTACGACTAGGAAGATGAAACTAATTCGTATCGAAAAAGCACTGATGAACAATCCGGTCGATGCTTTCGTTCACGGGCACCATGAAGTGAGGGCAAGAAGGCGCTTGAGATCGGCGCCGGTCGCAGAGTCGGCACGGAGATAATCTTGAACGTTTCCGAGCCGATGAAATTCATGTGTTTGAGCTTTATCCAATAATGACCGACATCGCTCAGGGCTGGGTTTACCGAACCTTCCTAAAGCATCCGAACGAGAACCGATTTAGCGGGGATGCCTTTGTTACTGAGCTTGGAAAAAAGGGAATAGTGGTCGGGGACAATAGACAATTCTGGCTCTTGAACGACCTCATCATCGGCGTCGGAACTTTGGCTCAGAAAGACATAAATTAATGATTAACGCACTTATACGCTTCTCCATAGCACAAAAACTGGTAGTGCTCCTGCTCGTCGCAATAATGGCCGCCGCGGGTGCATACAGCCTGATAAATCTACCAATTGACGCCGTGCCTGATGTAACCAACGTTCAAGTTCAGGTTCTGACGAGTGCTCCGAGCCTCGCGCCGCTCGAGATCGAACGGCAGATCACGTTCCCCGTCGAAGTGGCAATGTCCGGGATTCCGGGCGTCGAAGAAATACGCTCGGTGTCGAAATTCGGCATTTCAAACGTCACAATCGTTTTCGAAGAATCAACCGATATCTATTTCGCACGCCAACTCATTCTCGAACGTATGGCGACCGCTCGGGAAAACATCCCGCCCGGTATAGGTGCGCCGGAGATGGGGCCGATCGCGACGGGTTTGGGCGAGATCTATCAATACGAAGTTCGTGCAGAACCGGGAAGCAACTACACCGCGACCGATCTCAGAACGATCCACGACTGGAATATTCGGCGTCAGTTGATGGGCGTTCCCGGCGTGACCGAAGTTAATTCCCACGGAGGTTATGGCAAACAGTACGAAGTCCGTCTCTCACCTGAAAAGCTGCAGTCGTATGGGTTAACCCTTCACGATGTCCACGAGGCGGTGACCGCAAATAACGGCACGGTCGGCGGCGGTTATATCCAGAAAGGTGCGGAGCAATATTTGTTGCGGGGCGTCGGTCTTATCGAAAAGATGGACGACATCACCAACGTCGTCGTCAAAACCGGCAAAGAAGGTGTACCGATCTTTGTCCGCGATCTGGGCGAAATTGTCGAGGGGCAAAGTATCAGACAAGGAGCAGCCTCGGCCAACGGTGAAGGCGAGATCGTTTCCGGCACTGCGATCATGTTGAAAGGCGAAAATTCTCGCGTAGTTTCCGAACGGATCAAAGAAAGAATTGACGAAATACGCAAGACGCTGCCTCAAGGCGTGACGATAGAGCCCTTTTATGACCGGACGGCTCTCGTCCAACGCGCGATCGCGACGGTGGAAACCAATCTGCTCGAGGGCGCGGCACTCGTGATCTTGGTTCTGCTGGTGCTGCTCGGAAATTGGCGGGGCGCTTTGCTGGTCGCGACGATAATTCCGCTCTCGATGCTTTTCGCGGCGATCCTGATGCGAATTTTCAACGTATCTGGAAACTTGATGAGCCTGGGGGCTTTGGACTTCGGATTGATCGTTGACGGCGCTGTTGTGATGGTCGAGAACGTTGTTCGTCGCAGAGCCGAAGCGCAGCACGAAGGATCGCGGGAGCCGCCGGAGCGAACGATTCTCGAGGCTTGTCTCGAAGTCGCGCGTCCCGTTGTCTTTGCCGTGGCAATTATCGGCATCGTATATTTGCCGATCCTCAGCCTTCGGGGCATCGAGGGGAAGATGTTCGTACCGATGGCTTTGACGGTCATCTTCGCTCTACTTGGTTCGCTGCTTTTATCGCTCACTTACGTCCCGGCGATGCTCGCGTTGATACTTCGCGGCAATGTTTCGGAGAAGGAAAGCTTTTTGATCCGTTGGGCGAAGCAGATCTACCGGCCCTCACTCGCGTTTGTGATGAAGTTCCGGGCACAAGTTCTTGCGATCGCTGTCGCTGCGGTACTCATTTCAGGCATAGCTTTCCCATATCTCGGCGGCGAATTTATTCCGCGTCTTGATGAAGGCGACATTCTGGTCGGAATGCAGCTTTTGCCCAGCGTGTCGCTCGAACAATCGATGGTTGCGACGACCGAGGTGGAAAAGTCTCTCAAGGCGTTTCCCGAGGTTAAGATTGTCGTCTCAAAATGCGGAGCGCCCGCGGTCGCGACAGATTCGATGAGCCTGAACCAATGCGATATATTCGTGATGCTAAACCCGATAGACGATTGGAAATCCGGTTGGTCGAAGGAAAAACTGATCGAAGAAATGTCGAAAAAGCTGGAATCGGAAGTTCCCGTCGCGGCTTCGTTTGAATACATACAGCCGATCGAAATGCGCGTCAACGAACTGATCGCGGGAACGCGGGGCGATCTTGCGGTAAAGCTTTTTGGCGACGACTTGGACGTCCTGGCGGAAAAAGGAGAAGAGATCGAAAGAGCTCTCGCGAAGGTCAACGGTGCTGAGGAGACAAAGGTCGAGGTCACGACGGGCTTGCCGCAGTTGCAGATCAAGCCCGACCGTGCGGCCATGGCCCGCTACGGTTTGAACGTCGAGGACGTGAATGAGCTCGTCGAGGCGATCTTTGCCGGCCAGAAAGCGGGCGAGGTTTTCGAGGGCGAACAGCGTTTCGATATAGTTCTGCGTTTGGACGAGAACGCCAGCAAGTCAGTGGAAGCGGTCCGCGACTTGATGCTCACCGCGCCAAACGGCCAGCGTGTGCCGCTCGCACAGGTAGCGGATATTTCCCTGGTCGAGGGAGCCGCACAGATCTCCCGCGAGGCTACGCGTCGAAGAATTGTAGTATCGACCAACATCCGTGACCGCGACATCGCGAGTTTCGTGGCCGAAGCGAAGAGTAAAATCGGAACGGAAGTGACCTTGCCGCCCGGATATTATTTGCAATGGGGCGGGGCCTTTGAAAATCTGGAGCGCGCGACCAATCGACTGTTGATCGTCGTACCGATCGCGCTATTCCTGATCTTTGTGATGCTGTTCTCCACCTTCGGGTCCGCAAAGCAAGCGTTGATGATCTATACCGGAATCCCCTTCGCGATCGTCGGCGGCGTTGTGGCGCTGGCTTTACGCGGAATGCCGTTCTCAATATCCGCGGGTGTTGGTTTTATCGCTCTATTTGGCGTCGCGGTATTGAACGGCGTCGTAATGGTCAGCTTCATCAACCATCTCCGGGAAGAAGGCAAGTCGGTGGTGGATGCGGTGAACGAAGGCGCGATGACACGCCTGCGTCCCGTTCTGATGACCGCCCTCGTCGCCAGTCTCGGCTTCATCCCGATGGCCCTTGCCACAAGCGCCGGGGCCGAAGTGCAACGACCGCTGGCCACCGTCGTCATCGGCGGGCTTATAACGTCGACCCTGCTCACGCTCCTGATATTGCCGACGCTCTACGCGTGGTTCGAAAAAGACGTGGAAGGCGAATTCACGGAGGATTAGAAAATGAAACTAATTATCGCGATTGTGCGGCCGTTCACAGTGGAAAAGATCGTAACGGCGTTCGAACAGATCGAAGGCTTTCCCGGAATGACGCTGAGCGACTCAGAAGGATTTGGGCAAAGATTGTTGACGACGACTTACGACGCTCTCGATCCTTTCAAACCGAACAAACGGATCGAGATCGGGGCAGATGACGAGATGGTTGACCGCATTGTTGCGGCGATCCGGGAGAACGCACACACCGGCAAGAAGGGTGACGGGATCATTCTCGTGATTCCTCTCGATAAGGCTGTGCTGATCTGACAGTCGCTGGACATGAGTTTAGCTTTTTCATTTTCGTCCAACTTGTTTTGGTTAGGGGCCATGGTTGCGGTCTCTTTGACTGTGATTATTCTCTTGATTGCCAAGTTCGGGTTGAAGCGGCACAAATTCAAAACGGCCGATCTAAAAGCGGCGGGGCTCAACCATCAGCAGAGGCGTGAGTGGCGGGCGGCATTTAGACGAAAACATAGGATCCATAAGCGCCGCCGCTGACTGTAAAAGAATCTGTACCAAGCAAGAGTTCACCAAGATATATGGGACAAGGACATACGCATCAAGTATCTGCTTCCGCCAAGAACAAGAAACCCCTTACGATAGTTTTCTTTTTAACGCTGACCTATCTGATCGTCGAGGTGATCGGCGGATTGTGGACGGGAAGTCTGGCGTTGCTTGCCGATGCGGGGCACATGCTAACCGATGTCGCCGGCGTGGGCCTCGCTCTCCTGGCTATTTGGTTTGCCGAAAAGCCCGCCTCGCCGGAGAGAACCTACGGGTACTACCGCGTCGAGATTCTCGCGGCGCTAACGAACGCGGTCGTATTGATCTTGATCTCGCTTTACATTCTTTATGAAGCCTACGAGCGTTTCAAGAATCCACCGGAGGTCGAAAGCGGTGGAATGCTCGCCGTCGCCGCGATCGGATTGATAGTAAACTTCGTCGGAGTGTTTATTCTGCGAGCTGGTTCAAAAGAAAGCCTGAACATGAAGGGCGCATATTTTGAGGTACTTTCGGATATGCTTACGTCCGTGGGCGTGATCATCGCTGGCATTATTATGCTGACGACCGGTTGGTATTACGCTGATCCGCTGATCTCCGCGGGCATCGGCTTGTTTATCTTGCCGCGCACATGGTCCCTGCTAAAGGATGCGGTCGGAGTTCTCCTCGAAGGCACGCCTTCAGACGTAAACATCGCGACGTTACGCGATAAGCTTTCCAAGCTTGAAGGCGTTGCCGACATTCATGATCTTCACGTCTGGTCATTGACTTCCGGTGTAAATGCCCTGAGCGTTCACGCCGTACTTACCGCGGGCTCGGAGCACGACGAGGTTCTCGAACGAGTTCATAAATGCTGCACTTCGGAATTTAAGATCACTCACGTCACCGCCCAAACCGAGCGCGAAGGTTTCGGCTGCCACGAAACGCATTTGTAAATTGGGGTTTGCTCATTGCAGAATGTTCGCTCGACAATAAGCTAGAAGCGCATCGCGTAGCGTAAGCGGAATATGGAAACGGAAAGGAGTTTGTCTCATCTATTGTCGGAACATCCGTTTGTGCTATTCCTGATCGGTGCTTTTTTGATGATGTCTCTTCTAGCAGTAATTGGAATTTTCTTTTGGAGACGTTCACAGCGAAAAACGAAGCGGTAGGCAAAATGAGCTTCGTGGGCCGAGGCCCGAGGCGAGGTTTACAATCATTGGGTATGGACAAGCTTAGCGAACATATTGATGCAGAGATTATTTGTGCTGACAGATCCCTTGAGAACGGCGATATAGCCCCTGCATTCGAACATCTCGAACGGGCCCATGTACTGGGACAGTCCATAACTTATCAACACACCCGTATTCATTGGCGGATGTTGAAAATTGATTGGAAAAGGAAAGACGCGCGGGAGATATTTGGGCAGTTAGTTCGCATCGTCGGAGCTGCCACCAAAACGGCCTTTGGCATTTATCCAACGGGTAACACAGGTGGTTCGAATGTCTGGTTTTTCCGACCGATGCCGATCGCCGAAGACTTGAAACAGATCCTCGATAAAACGAAGAAAAATTAGCCGCCGTTATACAGCGGCGATTCAAGCTGGGTCCGTCTTTCGAGGCGGACCCAGTTTTCATTTCAAACTTGGACAGATTGGGATACGCCGGCAAGAATGTGCCCTCTTTATCGCTCAGATTTGAACCCTCGTGGATTGATCGATGCCCAACCGCGGCACTTGGCTGGCTCGAAAATCAACCGATAGGTTAGAAAAGAAACCATTCTTGGATAGCCCGCACGAGGTTAAACAGTGACCGATCACTCCAGTCGTCAGTAGCGTCAGCCTTTCGCGAGGGTGCAGATCAAGCAGCGACTCCTACGTAAGTGCGCCGCTTTCCGGCGATCCGGTCTTCATACTCTAAAATGTCGACGATCCTGTAGCGAATTTGATTGCCAATCCTGATCGCTCTTAGATGGCGAGGGTTCGACTTTGGCAAGGCTCGAAGTCGCTGGAACCTCTTCGCAATAGCATCGACTGATCCGGTGAGGTGCCATCTTTCTGCGAGCTGCTGGTTATCAAGTATTTCATTGTTCATCCGGGTATCGTCCTCCAACTTACAAGACCATAGATAGCAAAAGTTATGCCGAAAAAACTACTGAATAATCCCGAGAGCAAAAGCCGGGTCACCTGCGGTCGGAATCGGTCACTTTCAGTCACATATGGAAGGAGTTCTCGCCGAAAATTCCCCCCCAAATTCCCCCCCCGAGGGACATTTTAGACAAAAAAAGAGACCAGCCAATTTTCGGGCTAGTCCCTAAGTCTCTAAAAACAAATGAGTTAGCTTGGTACTGAGGGCGGGAGTCGAACCCGCACGAACCTTAGTTCACAGGATTTTAAGTCCATAGGCGGACACTTTTAGACAGCAATAGACGCGACTGGCCCACCACGGACAGTTAAATCTTCCTTGATTTAACGTAAATTCCCCCCGGAATTCCCCCCGAAAGTCTCCCTCCGCAACTGCAAAAATAAATATCGATAAAGTCATTTGATCTATCGTCTCACGGCCGGATTACGGTTGGGCATTACCCCCAAGGAAGCCTGAATTCCGCCGCAAACATTGGGAGTCATGACTGAACGGGCCAAATCGAAAGGAACGGTTGTGATCAAAGAAGGGTCATATGTTTGCGATGATCAACAACCTTCGGCTGCGGTAGGATTGATCAAACGAGCCGCATCAATGGATCGGCAGTAGTAGCGTTCAGATTGACGACAACTCCAAACGCAGATTCTCTTGGATCTGCGTTTTCCACGATTCGGTTACTTTTGCGGTTTTGGCAAAATCCGACCATCTTTCAACTGCCTTTCGGACCTCCGCAACGATTGACTCTGCACGACCGCGTTTAAGCGAAACCGCCTCGGCGCATGCCTTAAAGTCATTCATCGAAAAACCGTCCCGTTTTCCGTTCAGGGTCATCTGGTGACTCGATGTCCATACTCCCGATGGATTAAAGCTGTACGCTACATCAAAGGCGGGAGCAAGATACCATCTACCCTCTTTATCCATTAGAAAAGCGATATTCTTGACATGATCGTCCTGATTTCTCGCAAGGATGTTAAATGCCATCCGACGAAACATCTGCTCAATGGCGGACGTCGGAAGTTTAAGTTGACGCGTGATCAGCATGGCTTGCTCGTAGCCATAGGCTCCGGCATTGTTGAAGTCAAAATGCGCGAGACCGCTCAATGACAACATGTGCAGCTTTTCGCCGTTCTCGAGACGGTCGAATCGCTTAGTCATGAAATGCCGTCGGCCGTTTTCTTCGAGTAAGCGGCATTCGCTCATCTGTATTCCTGCCTCAAGGGCCATCAGATAATAGGCGTACTCGATTGCTCCATAGCCCTGAGGATCGGCAAGTTCTTTGTCGCGATTTCCGGTAACGCCGTCGAACTTTAATAACCAATGTTCAAATCCGTCGCCGGCTTTTCCTTGTCCTGACCTAACTTCATTGGTTCTCCGATTCCACGCGATCACAGCTTTCGCTCTAGCCCCACCCGCGGAGGTTCCTACGCGAAGGATATCCCTGAGAGAATCAGAATCGTCAAAGGTAGTGTCTAGATTGCCTCGGTGATCCAAAACGTCGGAAGCTAGTTTGACTAAGGCGTCAACCTCAATCTTCCGAGAGGCCATCTCCTTTGGGCCATTGCTCGGGAAAAACTCAAGGGCACCCATACCACGTGAGCCCGTGTAGCAGAGCCTTTCCACTGCGTTAAAACTATCAGGGGATCGCCCTTGCGTTGCAAGCCATGCGTCAATGAGTGCGTTGCCAAACTTGTCCGGTAGCGAATCAGCGAGTAAACCGGGTAGTCCGTGAAAAGTTGCTCTTGGCAGTTCAGGGAACATGTATATTGATCTACTGAGCGGCATCACGATTGGTGAAACCTCAATCCTGCTAGTCACAAATTCCGGTGTGTACTCAAAGGCAGCCACATCATTCCGGTCTTCAAGCGAAACAGCCCCGATGGTGCTGCCCCACAGCTTGACCTCAGCCAGCGTTGTCATGACTTATCCCCCCAACTCCAGCCCGTTCCTTTCGAACTTCGAGGTTCCTTCGAGGAAGCTCTTTGCCGTTTCTTTCCTTGAAGTTTTAATTGAGTAATTGGACTTGGAACGGGCTCGGGAAAAAGTGTCTCTAGACGTTGCTGTAGACCTAAAGAGCGAAGGAGCCGAATCAGGCTTGTAATTTGAACCGATTCGCCAGCCTCCAGCCGTTCAACGGTTCGCTTTGAGACTCCAGACTGCTCTGCAAGATCTGCTTGGGTGAGGTTCTGATTCAATCGAACGGTTGCAATACGTTCTCCAATTTCTTTCAGTATCGCATGATCGGTGGAGTTTGCATCGAATCTCATAATACGTCAATACTGGCGATTAAGCATCATAATGTCAATATATATCGGCTAATATGGCGAGTACATTCAGAGACACATTGAAGACATTATATCGTCACTAATAGCGAGTTAGAGCAACATATGAACGCTACTCGCGATTTGTGTGTAATTAGAAAGATTTCGACGCCCGACGGTCTCCCACGTCTATAAACCGAAGTTTAGTCAGATACAAATCAATCTCAGAATAAACTAAGTTGAACGCACTCTCAGGAAGGCCGAAATTTAATGGTGATATCGAAGGAAGGAATCACCCGACTCGTTTTGCTATAAAGCGTGTCTCCTATGTATCGGTCAAGTGGAGTGAAAACCAACCGCGCGGTTAAAAATGGAACCAGTAGGCGAACGGCGGTAGGCAAGACATGGCCGCCTAATTCCAGTCCAACCGCTGGGGATCAGCCTCACTCATGACCACAAACTAAACGGCTACGCTCAGGATAGCTCGTCGCTTTCCGACGTTCCGATCTTCATATTCCAAGATGTCAGTCAGCCGATAACGGATTTGATTGCCGATCCGCAACGCCCTCAGATGGCGAGGGTTCGACTTTGGCAGAGCTCTAAGGCGCTGAAACCTTTTTGCGATCGCATCCGCCGTCCCATGAAGGTGCCACCTTTCTGCGAGTTGTTGGTTATCGAGTATTTCACTTTTCATAGATCTCATCCTTCTGATGTGCTCATTCGATGGCAAAAGCTGTGCCTCATTCTGGAGCACACGAACTCTGTTAATGGAACCATGCCATCTCGGTGGCCCCGGGGGAATAAGCTTCTTGACAATAACGGAGGATTGCGAAAAGATATCCTTTCTGAAATTGAAAATCGTTTTCAATAATATTTTTCGGAGCACTCTCTTATGTATTTTAGAAAGTCTCGTATCACTATATTTCTCTTGGTTTTTGTCGTAACCCTGGGTACCGTAGCAGGTCAGTCGCGATCGGGCCTGACCGGAAGAGTCCTGGACGGCAACGGGGCATCGGTACCGGGAGCATTGGTCATTTTAAAGGGCCTTTCGGTTCGCTATCAGCAAGAGGTCACCGCGGGTGTAGATGGCAACTATTCTTTTAATAATGTCCCCTCTGGTGAATATGAATTATTAGTTTCCAACTGGTCCTTTGCTGTTCAGCGGGAGCGGTTGACCTATCCGGATCGCACTTCGGTCGATGTCACGTTGCTTCCACAACCTCTTGCGGCTGAGGTCTCAGTTAACGCAAATTTACTCGCAGGTACAGAAGCGAGTTTGTCGGAGGTCCCCGGATCGATCGAGCGTGTGGACGCTCAGACGCTGCAAAATAGTCGAGTTTTCAACTTTTCTGAAGCGTTGCGAAAGGTTTCGGGCGTAAATGTTCGCGAAGAGGAAGGCTTTGGGTTGCGTCCCAATATCGGTATCCGTGGTACGAATCCGACTCGCTCGACAAAGGTTCTGCTACTGGAAGACGGAGTTCCTCTGGCCTATGCTCCATACGGCGACAACGCTTCCTATTATCATCCGCCCATCGAGCGTTATGAGTCGATAGAAGTTTTGAAAGGATCTGGGCAGGTTGCGTTCGGGCCGCAGACGGTCGCCGGCCTGATCAATTACATTACTCCAAATCCGACTCAGAAGCCGTCTTTCGGAGTGCGATTGACGGGTGGAAATCGAGCGTTTTTCAATGGAAGCTTTACCGGCAGCGGCACGATCCACAAGACGGGAATTTTCGCGAATTATACGCGCAAGCAGGGTGATGGAGCCCGTGAAAACATCAATTCGAAGCTAAACGATATCGCGACAAAGGTGGTTCAAACTCTGAACGACAGCAATGCGCTGACCTTCAAGTTTAGCTACTACGGCGAAGACTCGAACGTAACCTATTCGGGGCTGACCACGGCTGAATATGCTGCTGACCCTCGGGCAAATCCATTCGAGAACGATTTCTTCTATGGCGACCGATACGGTTTCTCGGCTTCGCACGCTGGCGTTATATCCTCCAAAGCGGTCGTCAATACAAACTTCTACGCCAATAAATTCAAACGACACTGGTGGCGGCAGTCGTCGAATTCGGGCCAGCGCCCGAATCGGTTGAACGTCGACGCCGACTGCTTGAGCATGGCCGATCTGAGCACTACCTGCGGTAATGAGGGGCGACTTCGCGAATATGAGACCTACGGTATCGAACCGCGGTTCACGTTCACATACGACGCCGGCACAAAGTTCCGCGGTGAACTGCAAGCGGGAGTTCGCGGACATTGGGAAGTGCAGAAACGGAGGCAGGTGAACGGAGACCTTCCGAACAGCCGGTCGGGTGTTGCGGTTGAGATTAACGAACGCCGTAACGATGCCTATTCAGGATTCGTACAGAACCGCTTTATTTTCGGCGATCTGGCCATCACACCTGGAGTGCGTTTTGAACGGATCGATATCGAGAGAACGAACCTGCTCGCTTCACCGGTAGCGGTTGGGAATACAACCGTTAATGAAATCATACCAGGCATCGGCGTAGCGTATTCCGGCCTTCCGAAGACAACTATATTTTTCGGGGTTCATCGCGGATTTTCCCCGCCTAGGGCTGAGGACATCATTTCAAACTCCGGCGGAGTGGTCGAGCTTGATTCGGAGTTGAGTTGGAATTACGAAGTGGGGATCAGAACGAACCCGATAAAGGGCTTGCGTCTTGAGGGCGCATTCTTCAGGCTCGACTATGAAAACCAGATCGTTCCGGCAAGCCTGGCCGGCGGTGTCGGGGCAACGCTGACAAATGGCGGTGAGACTCTGCAGCAGGGCCTTGAGTTCTCAGGACAGTTCGATTCCGGCGTGATATTCGAGTCGAGGCATAACTTCTATTTGCGAACGGCATACACATGGCTGTCTGTGGCCGAGTTTAGAGGAGTTCGGTTCAGCTCGGTAACCCCGGCGATCTCAATAACAGGAAATCGGCTGCCGTATGTTCCGGAAACGTCTTTCACCACGAGCCTGGGCTATTCTCATTCCAACGGATTCGACGCTTTTGTTGAGAATGTGCACGTGGGGCGGCAGTTCAGTGACGATCTGAATACGATCAACCCGATCGCGAACGGACAACGGGGTGCGATCCCTTCGCAGACTTATTGGAACGCGACTGCGAACTACCGTGTGGAGCAGTGGAAAACTACATTCTTCGTTACCGCTAAGAATTTGTTCGACCGAACATTCATAGTCGATCGCAGCCGCGGTATTTTGCCGTCCAGTCCGAGGCTTCTGCAGGCGGGCGTTCATATCAAGTTTTAACCGGATCTGAATTTCGTAGAGCAACGTAACTGTTAGAGAGTGAGCATGAAACTAGCATGAAAACAACACTATTTCCCCTGACCATCGCAGCCGCAATGAGTTGCTTTACAGGGCGGTTTCGAACGTTTACAAAGGCACACATGCGTTGCAGCCTACATCTGTAGCAGAACATGACCCGGATCATATATCCGAAGCATCGCGTGCAGCACACTTGATTATTATCAAGTCGGTATGTAAAGCAATAGAAATATGCTAAGAGCTTCCTAACTGATCGCAGTACAGGTGAAGGAAAATGAATCGGCTCATCGAGTCGTTAACGGAGGCGTCTTACCATGGGTTTAGAGATGCTTTGTGATTCCTACAATCGAAGAATCAGAGACCTTCGGGTTTCGGTTACAGACCGTTGTAATTTTCGATGTGTTTATTGCGATCCGAATCCTGTGGGTTGTACTTCGAAGAACTCAGATCTCCTAACCTTCGAGGAGATCGAGTTCCTCTGCGAAATCTTCGTTTCCCTCGGCATCGAGAAGATTCGGCTGACCGGCGGCGAGCCATTGGCTAGAAAGGATCTAGAACTGCTGGTTGCTAAACTCGCAAGACTTAAACGTGGCAACCTTCGCGAACTGGCGATGATCACTAACGGCAGCAACTTTGCGAAGAAAGCCGTCTTGCTGAAATCGAGTGGGTTGGACCGTGTAACATTGTCGCTCGACAGTCTGAAACCCGCGAACTTCCGTTCAATCACCGGCTCCGACAAACTCAACGACGTCCTGAATGCGATCGGGGCCGCCCGAACCGCCGGATATCGTCAGATAAAGGTCAATGCGGTTATCATTCGCGGCCGAAATGACGACGAGATCGTTGACCTTGCTAGATTTGCAAGAACGAATGATCTGACAGTTAGGTTCATCGAGTTTATGCCGCTTGATGGAGGCCGTACGTGGGATCGTAAACAGCTAGTCCCCGCGGCTGAGATTCGCGAGAGGATCAACGAAGTTTTTCCGATTGTTCTGATGAGCCCGTCCCGCGGAGCTGAAACGGCGTGGAGATATCGGTTCGCTGACGGAGCGGGCGGCGAAATCGGGCTAATTGCGCCCGTCACGAATGCATTCTGCGGAAATTGCTCGCGAATACGCCTTACGGCCGACGGGCAGATCCGAACGTGCTTGTTCTCAAGGACGGAGTTCGATCTTAAGAGCTTACTTAGAAGAGGCTCGTCCCGAAACGAGATTGTTGCTCTTATTCATTTTGCTGTCGCGAGAAAAGAGAGCGGCCACACGATCAACTCTCCTATCTTTAAATATTCCTCACGTTCCATGAGCTCCATCGGCGGCTGAAAAAAATTCCGAAGTTTCTTCCAATGTATGACTCAAGTCATACTTCAAGACTTTCAGGCGGCATAGGATTCGAGCAGATTCACGCTTTTTGTGACGGCGAATAGTATGTTGCGGCTAAGTGTTCACGTCCCGGACGCGAACTACCATCAAAACCTGATCTCATGCCAAGTGGCCTGCCCGGTCCACACTGACGCTCGCGGTTATGTTCGCGCGATCGCCGCAGGCCGGGTTGACGAAGCGTACCTGATCGCACGCGGGCCGAATCCGTTCGCATCTATCTGCGGCCGTATCTGCGGAGCACCCTGTGAGATCGCCTGCCGTCGCGGAAAGATCCCAAAAGTAAACGACGACGGAATGTTCGTCGGGCAGGATCGCCCGATCGCGATCCGTGCGCTGAAGCGATTCGCCTGTGACGCGTTCGGGCCGGAAGTCCGTCCTCTAGATGAGGTGCTGGATTCGATAAGAGACTTCGTTCCGCCGATCGCTGCGGACGCGGAAGAGATGGCCGCGCTACTAAGATCAGGCGCGGAACATTCTGTCAAAAAGGGCGATGGCCGGCGTATCGCGATCATTGGCGCGGGCCCCGCGGGTCTGGCGGCCGGACACGATCTGGCGTTGATGGGCTTCAAGCCGGTGGTCTTCGAGATCGAACCCGTCGCGGCCGGAATGCTGGCCGTCGGCGTTCCGGCGTATCGACTGCCTCGCGACCTGATCGCAAAGGAAGTCGCCGTCATCAAAGCCCTTGGCGTAGAGATTCGCTGCGGAATCCAGGTCGGCCGAGACATTTCCTTCTCGGAACTTCGTGAGGACTTTGCGGCAGTGATCATAGCCGTCGGAGCAAAATCATCACGCGGGCTCGGGCTGCCCGGAGAGAACGGCCCAGATGTCATCGGCGGCGTCGATCTATTGAGGGCGGTCTCGCTAAGCGAAGGGATCGATATCGGCCGCGAGATCGTCGTGATCGGCGGCGGAAACGTTGCGTACGACGTGGCGAGGTCCGTAGTCCGACAGATCGCGTTCGATACCGCGAGGACGGCCGCGCGACTTTCCGAAACCGCCAATGTCCACTTGGTATCACTCGAGAGCGCGGAACAAATGCCGGCGGACACCATCGAGATCGTCGAAGGTGACGAGGAAGGGATCGCGAGAACCAACGGATGGGGCCCGACTGAAATACTGCGTGAGAATAACGGACGCGTAACAGGCGTCGCGTTTCGACGGTGCCTGCGCGTCTATGACGAGGATCGAAAGTTTTCACCGATCTACGACGATAACGAAACGAAAGTGATCCCCTGTGATACGGTCCTTCTCGCCGTCGGCCAGGCACCGGCTCTCTCTTTCCTCGAAGACGGAGGTGAGGACATTGAACGCATGCGTGGCGATTGGCTTAAGGTCGATCCCGCTACGCTGCAAACTACTGGAGCCGGAGTATTTGTCGCCGGCGATCTAGCGCACGGAACGCGGCTGCTTATCGACGCGGTTGCGTCGGGCAAGGCAGCGGCGCGTTCTGTTTATCAATATCTCACCGGAAACAAACTCGAGCACGAGCTGATCAAAACCCATATCGTCCTGGATCGTTACCGACGCGAGCGGGGCTACGAATCGATCCGCCGTGTAGAAGTGCCGACGATCGAGCCGGCCGAACGCCTCGAACATCCGGAGAACGTAGTCGAGATTGGATACACCCGCGAGCAGGCAATGCGCGAAGCTTCACGGTGTCTTGATTGCGGGGTGACTCCCGTTTTCGATGGAAGCCGGTGCGTGCTTTGCGGAGGCTGCGCAGATGTTTGCCCGACCGAATGTCTGAAGCTGATCTCGCTCGACGCCCTGGATTTCGACACTGACGTGACCGATCTAATCGCACGGTCCCTCGAAGATCCGGAAGCCCTCGGCGAGAATTCGGCGATCTTGAAGGACGAAGACAGATGTATCCGCTGCGCGCTCTGTGCAATTCGCTGTCCGGTGGATGCGATCTCGATGGAACGAGTCACGTTCACTACAAACTGGAGTTCTGTATGACGACCCATCCAAACGAAAAGAAAAGCCGCTTTGATCCCGAGCCGATGCCGCGGCGCGATTTTCTCGGACTGGCAGCCCTCGCTTCGATGGCGGCAGCTTTCGGGCTTTCGATCCTCGGGATGCTCAAGCTCCCCAAGGCGGCCGTTTCCGCCTCGCCTGCGAAAAAATTCAGTGTATCGCTTCCCGATACCTTGGCGGACGGCGAGGCTTTTATTCCGCCTGGCAGAAATGTTGCGGTATTTAGAGACAAGGAAGGTGTCTTCGCGATCTCGACCGTCTGCACCCATTTGGGCTGCATCGTGAAAACGAGTGCGAACGGCTTCGACTGCCCCTGTCACGGCTCGGGCTTTACCAGGGACGGAACAGTTAGAAAGGGACCGGCCCCGACGCCCCTTCCATGGCTGAAGGTCTCGGTCGCAGGCAGTACTCTGACTGTCGACGAAGATACGAAAGTTAAGAGCGGAACAAAGGTGTAGGTTATGAAAGCCGACAACTACTCTGCATTGCACGAGTTTTGGATAAATCTAAAGGCGATCCCCGATCACGTATATCGCGCGATGTTCCGCGGCGGGCCGCCGAAGACCGACCGAACGCGTTCGACCTTTATCTTCGGGAACGTCTTTCTGCATCTCCACTCGGTTCGAACACACCTTTGGTCGCTCCGGTGGTCGACGACCGCGGGACTCGGCATTATCACCACTGCAGCATTCTTTATCACGTTGGTCACCGGCATTCTGCTGATGTTCTATTACAAGCCGTATCCGGACGTTGCGTACCAGTCGATAAAGGACATTCACTTCATCGTGCCGACCGGACGCTTCATGCGAAACATACACCGCTGGGCGGCGAATGTAATGGTTGTAGCGGTGATCCTGCATATGGCGCGGGCGTTCTATACCGCTGCCTATCGAAAGCCGCGTGAGTTCAATTGGTTTATCGGATGGGGCCTGCTTGTCACCACGCTCGGCTTGTCTTTCACAGGATATTTGCTTCCGTGGGATCAACTAGCTTACTGGGCGATTACGATCGGGGCCAACATCGCTCAATCGCCCCGCGAGATCACCGACGCGATGGGCATCACGGAATTGTTTGACATTGGCGGGCTGCAGCGTGAGATCTTGCTTGGCTCAGACAAGGTCGGCGAAGAAGCTCTGATCCGCTTTTACCTGCTGCATGTGATGATCCTGCCGTTGACGCTGGCTGCGCTTATGGCGGTACATTTCTGGCGGATCCGTAAAGACGGCGGTCTCGCGAAGCCGATAGATGCGGACGAGCGGGTTGCGGAAGAAGCGAAGGCCTTCTATCCAGTCTTCACCGATGCACCGGCAAAAACCTACCATCTTGCGGCAGTTGTGAAAGGCAAGACCCCGGCGGTCAACAGTGGCCCCGAACACACCGTTCCGTCGATGCCGCATCTCTTTTACGCGGAGCTCGGAGTGCTCATGCTGACGACGCTGATCTGCGTGGCCCTTGCATTCATTTCAGATGCACCGCTTAAGGAACTTGCGAACCCGCTTGTTCCCGAGAATCCGGCAAAGGCGCCGTGGTACTTTCTCGGCCTTCAGGAGATCGTGTCGTTCTCGGCGTTCATGGGCGGCATCGGGATCCCGATGGTGTGTGTGATCGGTTTGGGCTTGATCCCTTTCCTCGATCGCGAATCGGATGGAACCGGCGAATGGTTTGGCGGGCCGGGCGGATGGAAGCTGGTCAAGTGGTCGATCGTTGTCGGGTTCGTTTCCTCGATAGCGGTAGAAGCGTTCGCGATCCGCTTCGGCTGGCTGCGCGAATGGTTCCCGGATATTCCTCAGCTATTCATCACTTTCATCAACCCCGGAACAGTACTTACTGCGATCTACGCGGCCTTCTCGATCTGGGCCGTAAAGCGGTACAACTCGACGCGGGCGGGAGCGTTAGCGCTTTTCACCTGCTTCCTGTGCGGGTTCATCGTACTGACCGTTATCGGCACATATTTCCGCGGACCGAACTGGGACTTTTTCTGGTCGCCGGCGGATTGGGGAGGCCATTGATGCCATGAACAAGAACAAATATTTGTTAATGGTATCAAGCATCGGCGTGTTCGTTCTACTCGCGATCGCGGCCGTGTCCGAAAACTTCCTGAAGGAATGGCACGTCATTCAAAACAGCGCGAAAACGACCGAGGGACCGATCGACGCGCGCCTTCGCCAGATCGTGAATCCGGCCCTCAAAGTTACCGACCGATGCGTCACCTGTCACGTCGGCATGGCATCCGGAGAGCAGATCTCAACTGATCTCAAAGTCGGGGCCGCTCATAAACCGGTCGTGCATTCACCGACTGAGATCGGCTGTACGACATGTCACGGCGGGCAGGGACAGGCGACCGAGAAAGAGGACGCGCACGGAAATGTGCATTTCTGGACCGAGCCGATGCTGCCCGCAAAGTATGCGTACGCAAGCTGCGGAACCTGTCACACGCCGCTTAACGTTCCGAACCTTCCCACGCTTGACAACGCGCGCAGGACATTTGAACGGCTCGATTGTTACGCCTGCCACCGTATCGACGGCCGCGGCGGGACGCTTCGTCCGGGAGGTAATTTGACCGGAATGGAAGGGCCCGACCTATCGCCCGTGGGCCTCAAGGGATACAACGCGGAGTGGTACGTTTCACATTTGCAGAAGTCGCAGCAGGCAGCGGACGGCGTCTGGAAAGTCTCGTTCAGAGAGATCAACGAAACAGACCGTGCGGCGCTGAAGATCTTTTTGGATACCCAGATGGGTGCTCCGAAATTGATCGAGGCTAAGGCGCAGTTCAACACGGTCGGATGTGCAGGCTGTCATACGGTCGGATACTTTGGCGGCGATGCGGGAGTTAATCTCTCGATGTCCGGATTCAAAGACCCGAATCAGTTGAACTTCTCCAAAGTCCCGGGTGATCGTACGTTGTCGAACTGGGTGGTCCAGCACTTTCGCTCTCCCGCTTCGACGGTTGCAGGATCGCAGATGCCCGCACTTGGTCTGACCGATTCGCAGATCGATCTCCTTACACTTTACACGCTCTCGCTTCGCCGCCGGACTTTGCCTGATACTTATCTGCCGAAGGACCGCGTAAAGGCGATGCGTTTTGGCGCGAGGGAATTTGCTAGTGATGGACCAACGATCTACACCGCCGTTTGTTCAAGTTGCCACGGAGCGGACGGACAGGGTTCGCGTTTCCCGGGCCTCGTGCCAAATCCGTCGATAATTAACCCTGATTTCCTGGCACTCGCCTCGGACGATTTTCTTTTCCAAACGATAAGAGCCGGTCGGCCAGGGCGTCCCATGCTGCCGTGGGGTGAACGGGTTAACGGCCTGAACGAACAGGAGATCCGTGCGGTCGTTGCTTACATACGCGAACTGGGCGGAGGGGTCCAGCAGATCCCGGATATGTTGCCGCAGTTCTGGGCAAGAGGCGACGTCGCTCTTGGCGAACGGCTGTTTACCGCAAACTGTTCGGGCTGTCATGGGGCGAAAGGCATCGGCGGCGACGGGCCTGCACTCGGCAACAAAGCCTTTCTTTCGAGCGCTTCCGATACGTTCCTGGTCGGCACGATCAGCCGGGGACGTCGAGGAACAGTAATGCAGGGGTTTACCGATCCTTCGCCGATCCGGCGTGTGCTGACGCAGGCAGAGATGGAGGCGATCGTGGCTTATTTGCGTTCTCTGAATCCGAAGTAGTTCGGTCCGAACGTGAGGGATGTTATGAAAAAAGAGATTTCTAGACGCGAATTCATGGCAAGGATCTCCGCAGCCGGTTTCGGTGCTCTCGTGGCGTCGACCACCAATGCGTGGGGACTTGAAGCGATCACAAATCCGCTTGCGGTCTATCCGAACCGCGATTGGGAGAACGCGTATCGCGACCTGTGGAAGTACGACTCGAGATACACGTTTACCTGCGCGCCGAACGACACGCACAACTGCCTGCTTAACGCTCACGTTCGGCAGGGCGTCATCACCCGCATCGGCCCGACAATGAAATATGGCCAGGCGACCGACCTGTTTGGGAACGCGACCTCTCACCGCTGGGATCCGCGCGTCTGCCAGAAGGGCCTTGCATTGACGCGACGGTTCTATGGCGATCGGCGGGTGAACGGGACGATGGTTCGGGCCGGTTATAAACGCTGGTACGACGAAGGATTCCCTCGCGGTAAGGACGGACGTCCCGACGAGTCTTATTTCAATCGTGCCCGCGATGAATGGATCCGGATGTCGCACGACGAAGCCGCCGTGATCGTCGCTGCTGCGCTCAAGAACATCGCAGAAACTTATACGGGCGATGAAGGCAAGCGAAAGTTAAAAGAGCAGCATTACGACGAAGCGACGATCGAAGCGACTCAGGGAGTCGGCACGCAGGTGATGAAATTCCGCGGCGGAATGCCGTTGCTCGGGATGACGCGCGTGTTCGGAATGTATCGAATGGCGAATTCGATCGCGTTGCTTGATTCGCATATCCGGGGCGTCGGACCCGATCAAGCAATGGGGCCAAAGGGCTTTGACAACTATTCCTGGCATACGGACCTTCCGCCCGGACACACGATGGTTACGGGTCAGCAAACGGTCGAATTCGACCTCAACTCCGTCGAGCAGGCAAAGACCGTCGTCGTCTGGGGAATGAACTGGATCACCACCAAGATGCCCGACGCACACTGGCTGACCGAGGCTCGTATGAAGGGCACCCGAGTCGTCGTCATCGCCTGTGAATATTCGGCAACAGCGACGAAAGCGGACGAAGTAGTGGTTGTACGGCCCGGCACGACGCCGGCATTGGCGCTCGGGTTTGCGAACGTAATTCTCCAGGAAAATCTCTACGACAAAGAATACGTTCGGCAATGGACCGACATGCCGTTGCTGGTTCGTATGGACTCGCTGAAGTATCTAAAGGCCTCCGAAGTCTTTGGCGGTGACCCTTCGGTTCTCAAACAAACTTTCATTGTTAAGGAAGGTGAGAAAGAACCTCCACCGATCCAGCAGACGACACAAAACGTGGTTCCCGAGAAGTTGCGGGCTGAATGGGGCGACTATGTTTGGTGGGACGCGAAAACCAGTTCCCCACAGACCGTCACCCGTGACGAGGTCGGTAAGTTTTCGAAGATCGGCGAAGCGTTATTAGAAGGCTCGATCGAGGTTACATTGGCGGACGGCAGCAAGGTGAAGTGCCGACCGGTGTTCGATCTGGTGAAAGAATACGCGGCCCACTTTACACCCGAGACTGTCGAGGAACTCACGTGGGCACCTGCCGCGGCCGTTCAAAAGCTCGCCCGTCACTTTGCGTCCCAACCCGGTACGACGCTCTTTGCACTCGGCATGGGTCCGAATCAATTTTTCAACAGCGACAATAAGGATCGCGATGTTTTCCTGCTCGCGGCTCTGACCGGAAATGTCGGAAAGATCGGCGGAAACGTCGGTTCGTATGCAGGGAATTATCGAACGGCATTGTTCAATGGAGCCCCGCAGTATATCAACGAAAATCCATTCGACATTGAGTTAGATCCCGCAAAGCCTGCCCGGCCGAAGCAATACTGGCGGGCGGAGTCGGCACACTATTACAACCATGAAGATCATCCGCTCCGGGTCGGCAACAAGCTGTTGACGGGTAAGACTCATATGCCTTGCCCGACAAAGTCGCTGTGGTTTGCCAATGCGAATTCGATCCTCGGAAACGTGAAATGGCATTACAACATGGTCGTCAACGCCATACCGAAGATCGAGCTGATCTGCGTGAACGAATGGTGGTGGTCGACATCCTGCGAATATGCGGATGTGGTCTTCGGCGTTGATTCATGGGCCGAGCTAAAGCATCCGGATATGACCGCGTCGGTCACGAATCCGTTTCTGCTCGTCTTCCCGAAAACGCCGATCCCGCGCATTTTCAACACAATGGGTGACATTGAGGTATATGCGCTCGTTGCATCGAAGCTTGCCGAGCTGACTGGCGACCAGCGTTTCAACGACTATTGGAAGTTTGTCAGGGAAGATCGGACGGATGTCTATCTTCAGCGCATTCTCGACCATTCCACGAATACCAAAGGCTATTCGTTCAAGGACCTGCACGACAAAGCCCTCGACGGCGTTCCGGCGGTGATCAACAGCCGAACCACGCCAAAGAATGTTGGATATGACCAAGTAGTCGATTCGTCCCCGTGGTACACGAAGTCGGGCCGACTTGAATCCTATCGAGAAGAGGATGAATTCATCGAAGCGGGCGAGAATCTGCCCGTGCACCGCGAACCGGTCGACTCTACATTCTACGAACCGAACATCATTATCTCTGCCCCGCACGAGGCATTGCGTCCGGCTCAGCCCGAAGACTACGGCGTAAGGCGCGACGACCTGTCGTGCGAGACCCGCTGCGGCCGCAATGTCGTGTACACGTGGGCCGAAGCTAAGACCAAGCCGCACCCACTGATCAAGGATGATTTCAAGTTCATTTTCCACACCCCGAAGTATCGTCACGGCTCACATACCACGCCGATCGACACGGATATGAACGCGATGCTGTTCGGCCCGTTTGGCGACATCTATCGCCACGACAAACGATCACCGTTCGTTACCGAGGGTTACGTGGATATCAACCCGTCCGATGCGCAGGAACTCGGCGTGAACGATGGCGATTACGTTTGGATCGATGCAGATCCGGAGGACCGGCCGTTTCGCGGGTGGCAAAAGGACAAGAAGAACTACGATCTGGCCCGGCTGCTCTGCAGGGCTAGGTATTACCCGGGAACACCGCGAGGAGTCACGCGAATGTGGTTCAACATGTACGGCGCTACGCCCGGATCGCAGCAGGGACAGGCGGAGCGAAAGGACGGGTTGGCGAAGAACCCCCGGACCAACTATCAGGCAATGTTTCGCTCCGGGTCACACCAATCCGCGACGCGGGGTTGGCTGAAGCCGACTTGGATGACCGATTCGCTCGTTCGCAAAGGGATGTTCGGACAAGGAATGGGAAAGGGCTTTGCCGCCGACATCCACTGCCCGACCGGAGCACCTCGAGAATCCTTTGTGAAGATCACCAAGGCCGAGCCCGGCGGTATCGGAGAAGAGAAGTTGTGGCGGCCTGTGAAACTCGGGATCCGGCCGCGGACCGAATCCGATGCGATGAAGAAATACCTTGAGGGCGGTTTCACCAGCAAGAAGTAAATAACGAAAATGGACGCGCTCAAACTACATATCTTGTTCAATTACTATCCCGCGATCGGATTCATTATCGCCACACTCGTGCTCACCGCCGGCATGTGGCTCCGTAACGTGGGCGCAAAGCGTTTCGCGATGAAGCTGTTTGTCGCGTTGGCAATTCTCACTTTCTGCGTGGCTTTCGCAGGCGAGGTGGCGAGTTGGGCATACCTCGCGGATAGCAGCTCGCGAATGGCTGCGTTGACCGGCCACAAACATTTTGCGACAACGGCCTTCGCCGCAACCGTGATCACGGGAATCCTTTCTCTCATCGGACTCGCCCGAACCCGAAAAGGCCAAGATCGGGGCAGCGGCTTTTACGTCACGCTCCTCTTGGTGGCGATCGCCTCCTCGGTCTTGCTGATGACCACGATATTAAGGGGCCGACACATTAAATGGGCCGTCGCAGTTCCGACGGAGCGTTCAATTTCACTAAGTTCGGTCGATACGGAGAATAAACTATGGCACGCGTAAATAATTGGCAGCTTGGACGGGAGATGTCCTATTGGTATCCGGAAAGCCGTCCGCAAAAACAATTTGCCGCCGTCTTCGACACGAACAAATGCATCGCGTGCCAGACATGTACGCTCGCGTGCAAGACAACCTGGACGTCCGGCAAGGGCCAGGAGTACATGTTGTGGAACAACGTTGAAACGAAACCTTACGGCTTCTATCCCCTCGCATGGGATCTGAATCTTCTCGAGATGCTGGATGGCCAGCAGTGGACCGACAACAACGGGCAGCATGTCTACAATGGCAGCACGATATTCGAGAACGCTCCCGCCGGCGAACGCGTTCTCGGCTGGCGTCCCAGCGATGAGGACTATGCCTATCCGAATGTTGGCGAAGACGATTGCGCCGGCGGAGTAGACAAAGGCGCAAGTCTCGAGGGCACGCATGATATGGCGTGGTTCTATTACCTCGCCCGCATCTGCAACCACTGCACATACCCGGCGTGCCTCGCATCGTGCCCGCGCGGCTCGATCTACAAACGCCCCGAAGACGGTATCGTGCTTGTCGATCAAGGCCGCTGCCGCGGCTATCAGGAATGTGTGCGCGGGTGCCCATATAAGAAAGTTTTCTTCAATCCGATGACGTCGACTTCGGAGAAGTGCATCGCTTGCTACCCGAAGATCGAACAGGGGCTTGCACCTCAATGTTTCGAAAACTGTATCGGCAAGATCCGAATGGCCGGCTTTCTGAATACGCCGGACAAAGCCGAGGCCGATAATCCGCTCGATTACCTGGTCCATATCAGGAAAGTTGCATTACCGCTCTTCCCACAGTTCGGCCTCGAACCGAACGTATATTACATTCCGCCGATCCATGTTCCGACGGCGTTCACTAAACAGATGTTCGGACCGGGCGTCGACAAGGCCGTCGAGGTCTATCGAAACGCTCCCAACGATCAGGACCTGACGAGTCTTCTCGGTTTGTTCGGTTCGAGCGAACGAATAATGCGGAAGTGGAAGCGCGTCGGCGACAAGGCGATTGGGATGGATGAGAACGGGAAAGAACTAGTGAACGTCCCCTTCCGTGAGCCGATCCACATTCGACCGGCTTACGACAAGCTCTATCAGATCACGCGGACGAACTGTCCGTAAGGAGGGACGAAATATGCGGTATGTTTCGATCGCAATCATTGTAAGTTTGATAGTTGCTACGTCCTGCTCAAGGACGCAGGTTCCGACTCCTGAAGTGAACGTTGTTCAAGTCAAGGAGATCTCGCTCGACCCGAACGACAGCGCCTGGGATCCCGTGTCCCTTCATGTGTCGAAGTTGATCCTTCAAGATCTCGTTGAGCCTCGCTTGATGGAACCGTCAACGCAGGAAGTGAATGTAAAAGCGATGACCGACGGCAGCGAGATAGCGTTCCGCTTAGAATGGGTCGATGAGACGCAAAGCGACTTGCCGGGGCCGCGACATTTTATCGACGGCTGTGCTGTTCAGTTGCCATCGAAGATCGAGGCAAATGTGCCGGCGCCGCAAATGGGTGAAGTTGGAAAAACGGTTGAGATATCTTACTGGCGTGCGGATTGGCAGGCGACTGTCGACGGAAGAGCCGATGATATCAAGGCGCTTTATCCGAATGCGACGGTCGACCACTACCCATCGGAATCGAAACCACTGGAGAACGATCCCAAAGCCCAGGCAGAAACCGCGGCTCGGTACGCGCCCGCCCGATCACTTGGGAACCGCCGTTCGGGGCCCCGTACACAGCCGGTCGAGGATCTCATCGCTGAAGGACCCGGAACGCTTTCACCAGCGCCGAATGCCATCTCGAAGGGCAAAGGCGTTAAGACCGCAAAAGGCTGGGCCGTTGTCATAACTCGGCCGATGCCCGCTGGTTTCTCAAATGCGATGCCTTCGCAGATCGCCTTTGCCGTCTGGGAAGGAGCGCATACTGAAGTCGGAGCACGCAAAATGAGGACTGGATGGGTGCCGCTGATCCTTAAGTCACTCGGAAAACCGTTATGACTTACATTAGGAATCTGAAGCGACTTCATGACCTGATCGACGCGATGTTCTTCGATCATCAGAAGGCCCTGATCCATTTTGAGTTTGAAAAGGCCTTAACCCTCCTTGAAACGTATGAAGCAGTTCTCCTCCGCCATATGCAGGATGAAGAATTGACGCTCCTCCCTGTGTATGCCGAGCGGGCGGTGGTTTCCGGGGCCGGCTCGCCAAAACTATTCTTCGATGATCACGCGAAGATGCGTTCGTATGTTGAGGTGTTCAAGCAGAAGACTTCCGAATTGCGGAGTGAGCCGGATGTCGACAGGGCACTGCTTCACCTTCTGGATCGCGAGGCGTTTTATCTCCGGCTCTGCAGCCATCACGACAAACGAGAAACTGATTTTCTCTATCCGCTCCTTGAGCAGCTCCTTTCCGATGATGAGGAGCGCGCGCTCATGTCGCAGATCGATCTGCACCCAGACCGCGCCTCGATGGTTGCAGCCGAGGATACGATAGGCCGAGGAAGGTAGAGAGATGGAAATGAAAGCTGAAACCGTAGAAAACCAACTTCTCGTGGAGGCGGCCGAGTGGCGGCTTATCAGCATGCTCTTTGATTGCCCGACCGGCACTTGGTTCGACGATGTCAAAGCTCTTGGCGAGCAGGTGACCGATAAGCAATTGCGACGAGCCGCACGGTCCGCACAGAAAGAAGCGAGCGAAGGCCTGTTTCATTCTATCTTCGGGCCGGGCGGGCCGGCACCTGGCCGCGAGGTGAGCTACCGCGGATGGGTTCAGCCGGGATACCTGCTCTCGGAACTGTCTACTTTCTACAACGCATTTTCCTACCAGCCAAAAACGCACGAGGTCCCCGACCACATCGCCGTCGAGACCGGTTTCATCGCATATCTTCGCCTGAAGGAACTGTACGCGCTCGAATGCGGCGACAAGGAAAATGCTGAAATAACCGCCGAAGCATCTAAGACCTTTCTGAACGATCATCTTTCCAAGTTCGCCGAGAAAATTGCGAAGCTGCTCGCTGCCTCACAGGTCGAATATCTCGAACTCGCGGGACGAGCCCTCTTCAAACACGTTGGTCCGGACAAGGATAAAGGTAAGCAAACATTCCTTCCGGTCCTGGAAGACCCTGACGAGAGAATTTTTGAATGTGGAGTTGGACTAACCTAGCGAACGAAAGCGTTATGCCATCGTCGCGAGTATATCTGCGATGTCCTTTTCAGTTGTATCCGGGTTGATAAAGCAAAACCTTGCGACGGTTTCAAATTCATTTCCTCGACGTACCTCAGTAGGTGCGACTAATGCGAAGCCGGATTTGTGATTTCGATATGTCCAATTTCGGTAATCGTCGGGTGACCAGCCTAATCGCCGGAATAACACACATGACAGGCTTGGCTCACGAACGAGTTCTGTATAGGGTGTTTCAGAAATCAGTCTTCCTGCGATTTCTGCCAGTTCGATCCCGCGTTCGACTGCTTGTTCATATCGAAGGGTGCCGTGCATAGCCAGGGAGAACCACAGCGGAAGGCCGCGAACGCGCCGCGTCAGTTGTATTTGGTAGTCCGCAGGGTTGAACCCGTGAGCCCCTTCGTCACTGAAAATATCCAGATACGAGCCCTCCTGAGCGTGAGCATTCTTTGCGAGTTCCGGGTTGCGATAGATCACAGCGCCGCAATCATAAGGTGAAAAAAGCCATTTGTGCGGATCGATCGTGATGCTATCGGCCATCTCAAGGCCGTTGAACAATTGGCGAACCGATCGGGCGGCGAGAGCTCCGCCGCCGTAGGCTGCGTCAACATGAAACCAGACGCCTTCGGACCTGCATATACTGCCGATACCCGAAAGGTCGTCGATGATGCCGGCATTCGTCGTCCCAGCAGTGGCGACGACCGCGAAGAACCTGTTTCGTTCCTCGGGCGTCAACTCCCGTATTCGATTGGCCAGCATCCCGCCCTCTAGCCGGCACTCGGTGTCGATCACTATAACGTCCAGGTCCATGACCTTTGCCATCGCCTTGACGGATGAATGTGCGCACTCCGACGTAATCACGATCCCGCGAACTTTCTCACGGCTGCGGTTCTGCCGCCGCCAGTCTTCTCTTGCGGTGACCATTGCCGATAGGTTCGCCGCCGTACCGCCGCTGGTGAAGACACCAAACGCCCCGGCCGGCAGTCCGGTCAGCGAGACGAGCCATTCCATCGCCTGATTCTCCGCAAAAATGCAGCCGGCACCTTCAAGCCAAAAGGCACCGTGGACACCGGTTGCCGAGGTGACCAAGTCGAACAAAACTGCGGCCCGTGTTGGGGAGGCCGGCACGAAAGCCAGATGGCGAGGATGATCGATAGACACACTCGACTTGACCAGAACATCCCTGAACAGAGCGAAGGCCGTTTCACCACCGATCCCTTTGGGTGTGATCGTCTCACCCACGAGCCTTTTTAACTCGGCGGCAGTTTTTGGAAAACCGAGCACCGGATCGGCATCCGATACGC
The DNA here is from genome assembly GCA_041394795.1 of Pyrinomonadaceae bacterium. Classification (GTDB taxonomy): domain Bacteria; phylum Acidobacteriota; class Blastocatellia; order Pyrinomonadales; family Pyrinomonadaceae; genus Aridibacter. Next base: position 147,882 of record JAWKHN010000001.1, read on the forward strand.
GACCGATGGCGTACTTGATCACGTCGAGTGACATCTCGACCAAGTCAATATCAACGTTGTGCATAAGGGGACAGAATCAGCTCAGATGTAGCTGCACCAAAGAGGAGGGCGGCGACCTACAATCCCAGGAAGTGGCCCGCAACAACTGATACCACGATTATCGCTCCGTACCCGATCTCAAGAAGGCCAATCTGCATTGCCGGCAGCTTTTTCCGTCCGGGAGCAAGTCCGGTAACCGAGCGTCCTAACAGGACCAGCATCGCAAAGATCGTCAAGATCGGGCCCAAGCCGAAATATACAAGAGTGCACGTAATGAAGAGCGCAAAAACGTGTGCAATGGTTGGGACTATCCGCGAGTGTTCCTTCCCCTTTTCCAAGAGCAATCGATTTCGGACGTAAAGGATCGACGGGATGGACCGCAGGACAAAGATCGTCCAAAGCGACGCAGCAACGGCCCATGTCTGGCCGCCCGCGATAGCGAACGCCGCAATTGAAGCCGAAAGCGAGACGGCGCCGCACAGTTCGGGTGCGAGCTGCCTGCCCCGACGCGATACGTCGTTAAAGATCTGATATCCGACGAGCGGCAGGACCAAAGCACACGGCAAAAGCGGCCGCGATCCGGAAGCGATCAACGTTCCAAGAATTCCGATCGCGAAGATTGACGCATAGGTCATCAGGAAGACCAGCGCGGCTGTTGCACGGCTCGCATCCTTCATCCCTATCCGGTCGGCGATCAGGACCTTCAAAGGTTGTCGGCAGAGAAATGCTCCGATTGTCATCAAGGCTATCCACAACCCTCCGACCGAGAAAGCGATCGCCGTTCCGGCGATCAGCGGTTCGAGCAAAAAGCTCCAACCGCCATGTTCGACGGGAATGGCGATCTGCCTTATCTTGAAAGTCCTCGCCCGGCCGATTGCCGGTTCGGGTGTTGTTAGCGAAGCGGTGTTCGACATCTGGCCTTCAATTGAATGCACTACGCTCGAGTTCGACCGATCGGGGAAACAGCAAATTGTTCTCTAAATGGATGTGTTGGTGAATGTCGCGCTCTAAAGCCTCAAGCCGGTGGTACAGAGCCGTAAAACTCGGACACGCGCCGTCCGGCAAAGCGTAGTCGTTGGTTGTCGCACGCATTTTCGACAACAATTCACCGACCTCCTCGTGTTCGACGTTCATCATACTGATCGGATGTCGAACAGTGCCAAAGGCCGGAAACGCTGCTGTTAGGTTGTTCGATAGGCGGTATTCCAGGTCCCGGATGTATGGGAACAGCACCATTTCCTCTTTCAGCATGTGCGGCTCAAGGTCGTCACACACTGCCGCGAAAAGGTCCTTCAACTCAAGCAGATAATCATAATGATCTCCGTGACGGCTCGCGACCTTGGCCATCAACGGAGTCAAATGAGCCATCTCGTCTTTTGTGTATACGTGATGTTTGTCCAGAATATGATCGATAAGATCGTTCAGAGACATTTCGGAAAGGGTTTCGCCCGCGGTCTCGGTCGCAGCGTCCACGATCAGGTCGATCTTCTGGTTTACGATGTCCGGCAGAGCTCCGGCCTTCCGGCATGCTTCGTCAAAAAGCGTGTCACCGTGGCAGCAATAATCGATCTTGTATTCCTCGAACACGCGAGTCGTGAGCGGCATTTCAAGTGCAATTTCCCGAACCGTCTTTCCTTGTACATTGAGCATAGTTAGAACCTCCAGATCTGTTGTCGGGGATAATTATCGCGAGATCGGAGGGACGGAAATATGATCTCGGTCATGTTGCGCAATTTTGTTGCTCAACAAGCCTCGGGGCCGTTCGGGTGTGGATAGCGGTCGGACTGGTCTTCGTCGTTGTGGGCGCTGAGGCAGACGAAATCCTTTTCGATCAAGAACTTCAGGAAAGTTTCGTGGTCCAGCTTCTGGCTGCCGGAAATGCTTATTTCTTCGCTGCCGACCCAATCATCGGCGATCGACCGAGGCACGCTTACGGTGAGAGATCCCTCGGCAAAGCTTCCGGTGAACTCGGGTCCGTCAGTGATCTTAAGTGCGTATCGGAGATCGTTTTCATTCGAACTGCCAAACCTCACACGCTCCTCGATCAAACCTGATTGGCCGAAGGAGTCGACCTCAGACCGGCCAAGCCGAAAGCGAATCGAATTACCAAGTATTCTGAGTTTCATGGCCTACTCGCACGTGAATATTCTCTAGGCGGAATGATAGCGGAAAAGGCTCGCGCGCAAATATGACTCAGATCATGTTTTCGATCACCGCACCAATTCGCGAAGCTCATTTGTCGTCTCGAGATATATGCGCCCGCCTACGATATTCAGACAGCCCTTGTCAGCCAGTTTTCGGATCGCTCGGATGGTCGTCTCGAGCGAGAGGCCGGCCATCTCGGCAATGTCCTGGCGGCGATAAGTGATCTCCTTCACTTCATCCGCGCCGATGTCGCCGGCTAGCCGAAGTAAAACGTTCACGACCCGCTGCTCGGCGGAGGATGTCGCGAGGATCTGAACGGTATCGACGCGATCGCGGAGTATCCCGCACATCCGGGTCATGATCGCCGCTGAAAACTCTTGGGATGATCTCATTAACTCCAGAAAGTCTTTGCGTGGGATCAGCAGCAGATCGCTCTTCTCGATGGCAACCGCCGTGGCGGGGAATTGCTTACCATCCATCGCCGGCGGTATCGCAAAAGCTTCACCCGAGTGAAATAGCCCGAGAATGACTTCTTTCCCGGGCTCGGGAAATCTGACGAGCTTGACTTTACCGGACAAGACGATCGGCAGAAACGTCGAGGTATCACCTTCGAAAAAGATCGACTGATTGGGCGCGAACGTCTTCGCGGTACCCGACCGCATGATCGCGTCCGCCAGTTCCTCGCCGAGATCTTTTAGAAGGTCTTCCATTTGAAAACACAATTTTGTTCGTTTTGCTTTTGATTGTCCATTCAGGCGCGTGACATGACTCAGATCATATTTCGCTCCAAAGGGACCCTTTATCGTTGTATTGATATGCCGAACAACGTAGGGATGGTTATGAGCAGATCGATATTCGCAATTGCCTCGGTACTCTTACTGTCGTTCCCTATATACACGCAAGAACCGCCCGCCGACCGCGAGACTCGTATCAAGCAGCTCGAGACGCAGGTTCAGGCGATCCTTGTTGAACTTCAGAAACTTAAATCGGAATCGCCGTCTCAGACCGCGGTGGCAGTAAAGCCGACCGAAACGAAACCGGCCGACACCGCTGAGACGCAGCCGAAGCTCGGCGTCGATATCGGAAAGGGCATCCGGCTGATCCCATACGGAACGCTCTTCTTCAACGCATATGGCAACAGCGGCGGAACTAACAACGCTGACGTTCCTCTTTTCGCGACACTCTCCGGAAGCGGCAACGTAAGCGCAAGTGCTCGGCAAACGCGACTTGGTCTCAGACTCGAAGGCGCACGGCTCGGGAACGCCAGACTTGGAGCCGTCATCGAAGGCGATTTCTTCGGCGGATTTCCTTCCGTAGGTATCGGCGAAAATTTCGGCGTCGTTCGGCTTCGACTCGCCTACGCACGGCTCGATTGGGAGCGGACGTCTGTGACCGTCGGCCAGGATTGGATGGTGTTCGCACCCGTCAACCCCGTTTCGATCGCCGCGGCCGGTAATCCGCAGATGGGAGCGGGCGGCAATCTTTGGGCGCGTTTGCCGCAGGTCCGCGTGGATCAGAAATTGAACAGCAATCTCACCGTGCAGGCTGCCGCACTCGAATCTCAGACCGGCGATTTCGCGACTAACGCCGCATTCGTTGTGCAGCCGACCAGCGGTCAGGCGTCCCGAGTCCCTTTCCTACAGAGCCGCCTCGCCTATTCGAATGCAAACTGGCTCGGCACCAAAAAGTCCGGCAGCATCGGCGTCTCCGGCCACTTCGGTATGTCGCGGGTCATTACCGGCCCGGCAAATACTCGTAATGATGTCGAGTCCATTGGCGTCGCGTTGGACTGGAATTTTCCGGTTGCCGAACGCGTCACCGTCGCCGGGGAAGCATTCTCGGGCCGAAATCTCGGCGGTTTTCAGGGCGGGGTCTTTCAGAGTTACAACACCGATTTCGCACATTCAGATGGCGTCAGGCTTACGCCGGCGGGCGTCAGGTCCATCGGGACGCGCGGCGGGTGGATGCAAGTCGGTTATACACCTCCCGTCCTGAACAACCAGCTTGGGATCTACGGTTCCCTTGGTATCGACGACCCTGTTAATTCGGACCTCGTCAGCCTCTCATTCCGAGATTGGAGATCACGAAACTTCGTTATCGCCGCGAACGCTCTATACAGATTCACCCCTCAGCTCGCAGTAAGCGCGGAATTTCGCAGATTTAGAACTGACTACCTCTTTACCGGCCCAAGGTACGCAACTCACCTAAACCTCGGCGCGACCTATACATTTTGATATTTTAGAAACATGACAGCTATCGAAGGGTTCGTTTTAGCCGGAGGACAAAGCCGGCGAATGGGTTCGGACAAAGCACAACTGAAGCTTGGAGGTCTCACACTTGTGGAGCGGGCCGCAAACGTTTTGGCAAAGAACGCGGAACCTGTGTCGATCGTGGGGCATTCGTCAAGCGACTACAGATCGAATCTAATTATTATTGAGGACGCGTCCGTTGGGGCGGGCACGAGAGGCTCTGTCGTCGGACTCTATACTGCACTGCTTAATGCGAAGTCCGAGTGGGCGGCGATTCTAGCGTGCGATCTTCCGCTTGTGCGTTCTGAATTGTTCACAATAATGAACTCGTTCTGTAGGGAAAAGCATGATGGCTTGAACGAAACCACCGACGCGATCCTTCCACGGCAACGTGACGGACGCATACAACCCCTTTGCGGGCTTTACAGGACGCGAACTTGTATTCCTCATGTGAAGGAGATGTTGTCTTCGGACAATTGGCGGCTGCAGGACCTGATCCAGCGGTTGAATACGCACATTCTAGAATTGTCCGTCTATGAGGACCTCGAAGGATCAGATAATTACTTCTTGAATGTGAACACCCCGGAAGACTTCCGAATCGCTGTAGAGCACGAGACCAAACGCTCTAGACAATGGAGGAGAAAAGAGCTATTCTAGGCAAAGCATATTCCTAGAGAAGCAAAGCGTTCTCGCCGAGAAGGATTTGATTTGGGTCAGCGAACTGGGTTAGGCTGACAGCGTCTGGAGCACAGAAGATTATGGCAAGCGAACTGCCGAGACCAGACCTAATCGGTGTCGATCGAAGACGTCCTGCGATCCTAGGAATTCTCGCGTCTGCCGTCCTCACGTTACTCGTTATCGTTGGGTCACGAAGTCTCGAGCACTTCGATTCGGCCCTCTTCGGTTACACTATCGCAAGTGTCGTCGCACTGGGTGCGATCGTCTACCGATACACCATCTGGCTGCAGCGGCCAGCCACGCGGGCCTATTGGCTCCGAGGCTGGAAACTCTTTCGAGATAGAGAGAACCTCGCAAAGAATACGGCAACAGCTGCAACGACGATCGGCAAGAATCTCGTCGCACAGCACTTCATCTTCAAACGGGGGTTCAGCCGTTGGCTGATGCACTTCCTGATAATGTGGGGCTGCATTCTTTCTGCGTTGATCACTTTCCCGCTCGCGTTCGGATGGGTGCACTTCAAGCTTGAAGGCGATCTAGGCTATCGCGCTTACGTGTTCGGCTTTCCCGGGCAGATACTCGACGGCCGCAGTGCCGCCGCGTGGGTCCAGTTTCACGCGCTCGACTTCACCGCGATCATGGTGCTCGCCGGATGTGCCATCGCTATCCACCGCCGCCTCAAGGATCGCGGGGCGATCGCGTACCAATCGTTCCTTCTCGATTTCACGCCGCATATGCTGCTGATAGCGATCTCGGTTTCGGGACTGATGCTGACGGTTTCGAGTCTCTGGTTTGCGGGCTACATGTATTCTTTCATCGCGCTGATGCATCAGGCTACAGTGATCATGACGTTGTTCTATCTACCGTTCGGAAAACTGTTTCATATCGTCCAGCGGCCTGCGTCGATCGGCGTTGAACTATATCAGCAGCGGGCCCAGGAGATGGAGCAGGCCAGTTGTCCCCGATGCGGAACGATGTTCATGGGGAAGATATGGATCGATGATCTAAAAGAAGTTGTTGGTCAGCTCGGGTTCGATTACACGCTGCCGAACGGCCACACGTTGCAGGATTACTGTCCTCGCTGCAAGCGGATCATGCGCGGACTCGCATATGCGAGTTTGCCGAACAAGAGTGAGCCGGTTTTCGAAGGTGTTCGGGCTAAGGTGGGCGATAACGAATAGACGTTTATGTCGAAGGTAGAGAATCTGGATGAGATCATCGAGCGGTTCGGCCCGCACCTTCACGACGCCCCGTTCGAGGGTTGGCAGGCCGACCGCGAGATCGACAAGGTTGTCGATACGCATTGTCCGTATTGCGGTATGCAGTGCGGAATGAAGCTGCTGGTTGAAAAGAATCACGTTGTCGGCGTCGAGCCGCGATATGATTTTCCGGTTAATGAAGGACGCCTATGTCCGAAGGGTGTCACGGCGTATCTCCAAACACATCACCCTGACCGGCTCGAATATCCGCTTATCAAACGCAACGGTAACTTTGAACGAGCGTCGTGGGATGAAGCATTCGAACTCATCGTCTCGAAGTTCAAAGATCTTCAGGAGAAGCATGGAAAGGATTCGATCGCGGTCTATTCGGGTTCATCGCTGACTACCGAGAAGACCTATCTCGTCGGCAAATTCGCCCGCGTCGGACTCGGCACGAGATTCATCGATTATAACGGCCGGCTTTGCATGGCCTCCGCAGCCGCAGGTAACAACAAAGCATTCGGCATCGATCGGGCCGCGAACCCGTGGAGCGACATCCCGCATGCCGAGGTGCTGATCATCGCAGGTGCAAACTGCGCCGAAACGTTCCCGATCATCAACGGTTTCCTTTGGAAGCAGCGTGATAATGGCGGTATCTGGATCGTCATCGATCCCCGCGAGACGCCGACGGCTCGCCAAGGCGACATTCACCTCCAACTCAAACCCGGCACCGACGCCGCCGTCGCCAACGGCATCCTCAACGTACTCATCAACGAGAACCTGATCGATCAGTCATTTATCGATTCGCGTACGAACGGCTGGGAAGAAGCGCGCGAGATGGCGTTGAAATATCCGCCCGAAGTAGCTGCCGAGATATCAGGCGTACCTGCCGAAAAGATCATCCAGGCCGCTCGCGTTTACGGCCGTGCTAAAACGGGAATGATAATGCACGCACGCGGCATCGAGCATCATTCGAACGGTACTGAGAACGTGCTCAGCTACATCAATATCGTCCTCGCGACGGGCAAGATCGGCAGCAAGGGCCGTGGCTATGGGACGATAACCGGGCAGGGCAATGGCCAGGGCGGCCGCGAGCACGGCCAGAAAGCTGACCAGTTACCGGGATACCGCTACATCACCGACCCTGACGCCCGCAAGTACGTCGCCGGCGTCTGGGGCATCGACGAATCGGAACTCCCGCAGGCCGGCGTCTCTGCTGTCGAAGTATTCCAAAAAATGCGTGAGGGTGAGATCCGCGGGCTGCTCTCCATCTGCAGCAATATGATGGTCTCGCTACCCGATACGAACGCCGTCCGAAAATCCCTCGAGAAGCTTGAATTCAACGTCTGCATCGACTTCTTTATGTCCGAGGCGGCTCGCTACGCCGACGTCGTTCTTCCCGGCACGACCTGGGCCGAGGACGAAGGCACGACGACGAGCGGCGAAGGACGCGTGATCAAGATCAACAAAGCGATCGACCCTCCGGGCGAAGCCCGACGCGACTGGGAGATCCTGCAGGAGATCGCCCGACGAATGGGCCGCGGCCAATACTTTCAGTTCACTTCACCGCGAGAGATCTTCGACGAACTGCGGATCGCATCGAAGGGCGGAAAGGCAGATTATTCGGGGATCACATACGAGAAGATAGAGAGGCAGGACGGAGTTTTCTGGCCGTGCCCGAGCGATGAAAGTGAAGGCACTCCGCGGCTCTTCGAGGCGAGATTCGCTCACCCAGACGGCAAGGCGAAGTTTCATCCGATCGAGTACAAGGGCGCCGACGAAAAGCCGGACGAAGAGTATCCGCTGATCTTCACAAGCGGCCGTATCGTCCATCAGTATCTATCGGGCAATCAGACCCGCCGCATAGGCTTTCTTGTGCAGCAATGTCCCGAGCCGTTTGTCGAGATCCACCCCGAAACTGCGGCGAAGTACAAGATCAACGATGGCGAGCGCGTAAAGGTCGTATCACGCCGCGGCGAGGGAGTTTTCCCGGCTCTCGTCGTCAAGACCATCCGCCCCGATACGATCTTCATTCCGTATCACTGGGGTGAGGAACTCGCGGCGAACCAGATCACGAACGCCGCGCTAGACCCGACATCGAAGATCCCGGAATTCAAGGCATGTGCAGCGCGTCTCGAGAAGATCCACTCGCGCGAACTGCCGATCCTCGGTAAAGGCCGTAAAGGCTCAAGCATGAGCGAAGCTATACAAGGTAGACAGCAAAAGGAGGCCAGCTAAATGAAGGAGACAATGTTCATTGATCCGCAGCGGTGTATCGGCTGCCGAGCCTGTGTCGCGGCGTGCCGGGAATGCTCGACGCATAAGGGTTATTCGATGATCTTTGTCGACTACATCGACCGGTCCGAAACGACGGCGACAATGCCGACCGTCTGCATGCACTGCTCCGAACCGACCTGCGCTCTCGTCTGTCCGGCCGACGCGATCAAGACAAACGAGGACGGCGTCGTGATGTCCGCCCTCAAGCCTCGATGTCTCGACTGCCGCAACTGCGTCAACGCTTGCCCGTTCGGCGTGCCGAAGTACAACTCACAAATGCACCTGCAGATGAAGTGCGATATGTGCTACGACCGCACGAGCGAGGGCCTCAAGCCAATGTGTGCGAGTGTCTGCCCCACCGGTGCGATCTCGTTCGGCACTTATGAGCAGATCGTTCCGCTGCGGCGGACAAAGCCTGTAAACGCACACGTGTTTGGCAATCAGAAGGTCGAGACGAAGGTGTATCTAATGCTTCCGACTGACGCCGACGAGGTAAATGTCGATGGATGCGGCGTTTTCGAAGGGCGGGTGCACGCGGAAGGGCCCGCCGATGAATCGTGGATCGATTCGCAGGTCGAAGAATCTGACCGTAGAAACGAATTCTAGACGAGGAACTCACAATGGACGGAACGAAACGAGACGAACGAGACGTACGGCACGCGACGAAAGAGTCTGACGCCGAGTTTCCCTATGACCGCAACGACGAAGCCCAGGTAACCCGCCGCGAATTCTGCAATTTTCTCTTTCTAACGTCGTCGACGCTGCTCGCGGGCACAGCGGGGTTTGCCGCAAAATCTGTCTACGACGCGAGCAAGGAGCCCGCATACACTCCCTTTCGAATCGAGGGGGCGGAGGTAATGCAGCCGGGAACAGCTCTGAATTTCTATTACCCGGGCGAGCACGACTCGGCGATCCTTGTCCGCTCCCGCGATGGTTCTTATCACGCCTTCGGCCAGAAATGCACGCATCTTACTTGCCCGGTCTACTACGAAAAGTCGAAGGATCGACTCGAATGCCCGTGTCACGAGGGCGGGTTCGATGCACGCACTGGCGCGGTACTCTACGGCCCGCCGCCAAGGCCGCTCGACAAGGTCCTGATCGAAGTCCGGGGATCCGAGGTCTGGGCGATAGGCCGCGAACCCGGCGGAGGTCCCGTAAACCATGAGAGCTGATATGGATACCGCAAACGGCGATCGTCCCACAAACCCGAGACGACACGAAGATCGCGGCCGCACTGCCGTCTGGCAGGCCCGGCTCGTAATGCTCGTGATGATCAATCTCGCGCAGCTCTGGATCCTTTCAGCGGCGATCGAAGCCGCTCTTGCCAGGCACTTTGATAAGCTCTGGCCGCTTATCATCGCGTCAGTAGTTTGTTGGGCTATCGCATTAACGATCTTTCTTTGGTGGAAGCCCGCCCCAAAACGACGGCAAACGTCCGGCGGCTCATTCCGAACTTAAATGAAACAACCGATCATCGGCTTCAACCTCGATGAGAACTCCGACTGGCGTGCAAAGTTGGCGTGCGGCCATCTGCAGCACGTCCGGCACGATCCGCCGCTGCGGTCACGCGAATGGGTTCTGACTGACGAAGGCCGCAGATCAAGACTTGGTGCCGAGCTCGAATGCATCAAATGCGACGAGGCCGCACCACCCGACTTTGACAAAAATGAGTGACACTTTTCGGCCCGGAGCGGCCCGCGCTCTCTTCCTCTCTACTACTTCCTTCGCAGTCTCCTTCGCAGTCTGGGGACTGATCGCGGCCCTTGCCCCCACATTCACCCAACTCTACAACCTGACGGCCACGCAGCGAAGCGTGATGATCGCTGTGCCGGTCCTGCTCGGTTCGATCGGGCGCATATTTGCCGGTATGCTAGCGGATCGTTTCGGCGGGCGCTATGTGATGGCCGGGTTGCTCATCTTCTCTGCACTGCCTGCGATCGGCATTGCTTTGTCGACCAGCTATTACCAGCTACTCGCGTTCGGATTGCTGCTCGGCATCGCCGGAACAACTTTCCCCGTTGGTGTTGGCTTCACGTCCCGATGGTTCGCGCCCGAGAAACAGGGCACCGCTCTCGGCATCTACGGGATGGGCAACATCGGCCAATCGATCGCTGTATTCTTCGCCCCGGTTCTCGCCCTGAGCCTCGGCGACTGGCGAACGGTGTTCTACATCTTCGCAGCGATCACCCTGATCTGGGGCGTGGTGTTCTACACTACCGCCGTCAGCGACGCGACAACCGCTCGGCCAAAGACGGTCGCGGAGATGCTCGCGCCGCTGAAGACGTCGAAGATCGCTTGGGTACTTTCGCTCTTCTACTTTCTTACCTTCGGCGGCTTCGTGGCCCTCGCTCTTTATATGCCGACGTTTCTTCGCGAGATCTTCGACCTTACACCAACCGATGCAGGAGCACGCACCGCCGGCTTCGTGGTGCTTGCAACGCTGATGCGTCCGGTCGGCGGAGTCCTCGCGGACAGGTTTGGCGGTGCTCGAGTGCTGATCCTTGTCTTTATTGCGATCGCCGTCCTCTCGCTGCTTCTCAGTTTTACGACGATCGTACTCTTCACCATCGGAGCCCTCGGCTGCGCCGCTGCGCTCGGCCTCGGAAACGGAGCAGTCTTCAAATTAGTGCCGCAGTACTTTCCAAAGGAAACGGGAACGGTCACCGGCCTCGTCGGAGCCTTCGGCGGCCTCGGCGGATTCTTCCCGCCGATCGAACTCGGACTTGTCAAAGACGCGACGGGGACGTATACGCTTGGCTTCGCACTGCTCTCCGCGTTCTCGTTAGCGTGTCTCGCTGTCAATTATTTTTCGTTCATCTCTGGCTCGAAAACTTCCGATTCTGAGCCTAGGCTGGCCTGACAAACTACGTGGCGGAGTATGGTCGAGTTGCTGGAAACTGCTTCGACAGCTCTCAAACGGCACGGAAGGCATCCACCGGGCCCGCTCGTGTGGAGTGATCAACTTCACCCGATCCCTCCAAACGAAACGTGGAAGAACTGGCATTCTAGATAGGCCAATTGTCTGGTCGACCTTTAGGATCCAAGCCGGCGGGAGTCTGCTTCTGGGTTCACCAGTATTACATCCGAGGTCTTCTGATAGAAGCTGCGACACCTTTGCCGAGAGCATAGCGGACGATGCTTTGCAGATCGATTGAAAAGGTTCTTCTTCCACTCGAAATCGAGAACACTTTTGGAGCGGTTCGGTGACCGGACACTTCCGGGCAATAGGTCTTAGTTCAAGTCAAAAACGCATACCTACTCGCCGAAAATTCCCCCCGAAATTCCCCCCGGAACCATATTCTAGACAAAAGAAGGGACCAACCAATTTTCAAGCTAGTCCCTAAGTATTTATAAACAAGTGATTTAGAGTGGTACTGAGGGCGGGAGTCGAACCCGCACGCCCCTAAGGGCACAGGATTTTAAGTCCTGTGCGTCTACCAATTCCGCCACCCCAGCATTGGAATGAAGATTAGCACGAACGGGGGGCAAGTCCAAAGATGTCCGAGTGGTGTTTTGGGCGATTGGAGTCGGTTTTGAAAGGCCTGGTCCAGGGGCGGGGAAATCCACAAAAATGACAAAAAATCAAAGAATTGCGATACTTGAGTTTGGTTGCGGGCCATTCGGCTGATCTTCTTTTGTTGACCGCGGAATTTCGAAAGGGAATTCGGCGTTTTCGAATGGTTCGGCCGCTTTTGGAATTCCTTTCCGTGCGATGAGCCTAAAACCGGGATATCCGGTGCGGTGCATCTGAGCCTCGAGATTGGGCGCGAGACGCCAAACGCAATTTTATGGATCAATATCTCCTGATACCGTGGGTTGTCCTCGGAGTCATACTGATAATCGCCGAGATCTTTACGCTCGGGTTCGTCCTTTTTTGGTTTGGAATCGGTGCCTTTGCCGCCGCGCTCGTCGCATATCTCGGTTTTGGATTTACTACTCAGGCGATCGTATTCGCTCTGGTGTCGGGTGTTTTGACGGTCATGTCGAAGACGATCTTCGAGAAATACTATCCGCATCGCGACGAGGAAAAGAAGATGGGGATCGATACGCTCCCCGGAAAAGTGGGAACGGTGCTTTCCTCAAGCGAAGGCGCGCTCAATGCGGCTCGCGTAGATGTTTTCGGTTCGAATTGGAAGGCGTTGCCAGTTAGCGATGGGATGATCCTTACGGAAGGTGAAAAGGTTGAGGTGGTAAGAGTTGAAGGCTCGACGATCTATGTTAAACCCGCCGGCAAAGCGCTTCCGAGAGGATGGCAGGATTGAGTTGCGAGTTTTGAGTTATGAGTTTCGAGTTCTGTGGCGAAACTGGAAATTTGATTTGAAAACAGCGTACTTGTCTACACAATTTTGAGTAAGAGCTTCTGAAAGAAATGAGTTCAACTTCCCCAACCGAACTCAAAACTCATAACTCAAAACTCGAAACTCCTATAGAATTTCCGCCGTATCCTGATCCGCCGTGTCATGGATGTCATCCGGACCGATTACATCGAGACGGATTTCATCGTCGTCAGCTTCAACCAAACCGCTTCCTGAAAGCTTCGCGATTACAAGCGTGATGTTGTCTTCGCCTCCGCGGTCGTTAGCCTCTTTCACAAGTTCAACCGCGGCCATCTTTAGATTATCGATATTTTCGTAAACGATCTGCTGAAGCTTGCCCGGATCGACCTTGTTTGAAAGTCCGTCGCTGCAAACAACCAAAACATCATCGCGGCTTGGAATGAATTTCGCGGCCACCGGATCGATTTCGTTTTGCGCTCCAAGGGCTTGCAGGATCACGTTTCTCATGACGTGAGTTTCCGCTTCCTCTTCCGTGATCTGTCCCGAATCAACAAGCTGCTGAACAAGCGACTGATCTTTTGTAACCTGATAAATCTTTCCGTTTCGAATCAAATAAGCGCGGCTGTCTCCGATCTGGATCAAACCGACGCCGTCGGGGGTAATCGTAACACCGGTAAAGGTCGCCCCCATTCCGTGATATTCGGGTTCGCGGCCCTTGAGGTGGATCTTGTGATTTGCAAAGGAAATCGCCTCGAAAAGCTTTCCAACAAGGCTTTCGCCAAAATTATCGGGAGAAATCGTTTTATCCGGGTCTTCGTGAAGAAGCACTTGCGTAACGGTTTCAACCGCCATCTTGCTCGCAACCTCTCCGGCGAGAGCTCCTCCCATTCCATCTGAAACCGCGAGTACCACTCCGCGGTCGTCAATCTCGAACCGTTGCGATTCGACGATAAGAGCGCCTTCGTCTTCTTCAATCGTCCAATAGGAGGACTCTGAAACGTTCAGAATCAGGAAATTGTCTTCATTTCCCGTTCTGACGCGCCCTACATGGGATGTTGCATGTGTTTCTACGATGAACATAATCAAAAAGTGCCGACCGACAGGCGCCTATGCGGAAAGGGCTTGATCCAAATCGGCGATCAGATCCTCGACATCTTCGATTCCGACCGAAACTCGAACCAACCCATCGGTTATACCCAACTCCTGCCGTTTCTCCGCCGGCACCGAAGCGTGGGTCATGGACGCGGGATGCGAAATAAGACTCTCAACACCGCCCAGGCTTTCTGCCAATGTTAACAGTCTGACGTTTTCCAAAACTTTTTTTGCGTTCTCAAGCGAACCGGTGTCAAAAGCGACCATTCCGCCGAATCCATCCTGCTGGCGTTTTGCCAGTTCGTGCTGCGGATGCGAGGCGAGTCCGGGATAGTAAACCTTCGTAACCCCCGGATGCTCGGCCAGAAAATTCGCCACCGCGCGACCGTTTTCGTCGTGCTTTTCCATGCGGACGGCCAGCGTTTTCGTGCCCCGCAAAACAAGGAACGAATCAAAAGGCGACAAAATAGCCCCGACGCTGTTTTGAACAAATCCGATCCATTCGGCCATCGCGTCATCGTTAAGGGCGATAAATCCGCCGACGCTGTCGGAATGTCCGTTCAGATACTTGGTCGTCGAATGAACAACGATATCCACACAGTGTTCGATAGGTCTTTGAAGATACGGCGACATGAAAGTATTGTCGCAAACAACAACCGCACCCTTCGCGTGCGCGATGTCGGAAACAGCCTTCAAGTCCGTAACGCTCATCACCGGATTCGTAGGCGTTTCGACAAACACCATTTTGGTATTGTCGCGCATCGCCTGCTTGACGTTTGTCGCTTCGGTCGTATCCACAAGATCAAACTCGATTCCGGATCTCGAAAGAACCTTGTCAAAAAGCCGAAACGTTCCGCCGTAGGTATTGTCTCCAAGCACTACATGTTCTCCGGCTTTGACCAACCTCAGACATGTATCGATCGCCGCCATTCCCGAGGCAAACGCGAAACCGTATTTCGCGCCTTCAAGTGCGGCGATATTTTCTTCGAGTGCGGAGCGAGTTGGATTCTGGGTTCGAGCATACTCAAACCCCTTGTGCTTGCCCAATCCTTCCTGGGCATAGGTGGAGGTTTGGTAGATCGGAACACTGACCGCGCCTGTGGCGCTGTCAGGATCATTTCCGGCGTGAATAGCGACGGTTGCAAATCCCATAAAATGAACGGTTAGCCTACGAGCAAAAATCAAACCAGCCTCTCCTTGGAATACCGCTTCCCGGAAGGCTGGAAGTGGACGAAAGGCTTAATTTATAGGGATTTATGGTAACTTGGGTTTTTCAAAATTGCAAACACCGTAAAGGGGGATTCGGGCGGTGTTTCAATTTGGCAACGATTTCTCGGTCTCGCGGCGATCAGACTGCAAAACCGTTCTTCATGGCAGCTTCATAGCTTGAAATCTCGTTCTCATTTTCGAGCGAGAGGCCGATTTCATCGAGCCCGTTCATGATGCAGTGTTTTGCAAAGGGATCAAGATCAAAGGCGGCCTCTGAACCATTTTCCGAGCTTATCCTCTGGGCCTCAAGATCAATCGAGAGGACTGGCCGCCTGCCTTCGATTTTTGAAATCAACAACTCGATCTGCGCCTTTTCAAGAGCGATCGGAAGGAGCCCGATTTTGTAAGAATTTCCAGAGAATATATCGGCGAAAGACTCCGCAATTATCGCCTTGAAACCGTAGTCGGCGAGTCCCCAGGGCGCGTGTTCGCGCGAGCTTCCGCATCCGAAATTAGCTCCCGCGACCAGTACCGTCGCACCATCATTCTTGAGTTGGTTGAGAGGGAAGTCCGGTTTTGGAGTGCCGTCCTCGTTGAATCGCCAATCGTAGAAAAGAAATTGTCCGAAACCGCTCCGTTCAATTCGTTTTAGGAACTGTTTTGGCATGATCTGGTCGGTGTCGATATTGTCCAACGGAAGAATCACTGCAGTGCCTGTATGCGACAAGAACTTTTCCATAGTTCAAAACTCTCTTATATCGACGAACTTCCCGGCGATCGCCGCCGCTGCCGCCATCTGAGGGGAAACCAGATGCGTTCTCCCTCCGCGTCCCTGACGCCCTTCGAAATTCCGGTTGCTGGTCGAGGCGCAGCGTTCTCCCGGCGAAAGTATGTCTTCATTCATCCCCAAACACATCGAACATCCCGCATCGCGCCATTCAAAACCAGCATCGATAAAGATCTCCGCAAGTCCCTCTTCCTCCGCCATTCTCTTAACCGGCATCGATCCCGGCACAACCATCGCGGACACATTCCCGGCGACGCACTTTCCTTTAACAACTTCGGCCGCCGCCCGTAGATCCTCAATTCGGCCGTTCGTGCAGCTTCCGATAAAGACGCGATCGACGGCGATGTCTCCGAGCTTTTGTCCCGGCTCAAGCCCCATGTATCTATACGCCTTTTCGTATGAGGCCGCGACGGCGGAATCATCCGGAAGTTCGGGCAGAGGATCCGAAACCGAAACACTCATCGACGGAGACGTGCCCCATGTAATCATCGGTGCGAATCCGGCGACGTCAAATACCGATTCCCGCTCGAAAACGGCGTCCGGTTCCGTCGCCAAAGTCATCCATCGCTCGACCATCCGTTCCCAATCCCTTTCATTCGATATCCGCAGTTTTTCGCGCAGATATTCGAATGTGACAGAATCGGGCGCTATCATTCCCGCCCTCGCGCCCGCCTCAATCGAGAGATTGCAGAGCGTCATGCGGCCTTCCATTGAAAGCGATTCTACGGCCTCTCCGGCATATTCGATTACGTGCCCGGTGCCGCCGGCGGTTCCAATCCGGTTGATGATTCCCAAAGCCATGTCTTTCGGGGAGACATGGCGGGGAAGGCGGCCTACGAGTTTGATCCGATAGTTTGAGGATTTGGAAAGCCGCAATGTCTGAGTAGCGAGCACATGCTCGACCTCGGATGTTCCGATGCCAAACGCCAACGCGCCGAAAGCGCCATGCGTTGAAGTATGCGAATCTCCGCAAACGATCGTCATTCCCGGAAGTATGCGGCCTGATTCGGGGGCGATTACATGGATGATCCCTTGTTTTGCCGAGTCCAGATCATGGAATTCGATGCTGTTTCGGGCGGTATTTTCCCTTAAGGTTTCGACTTGTTTGGCAGCGATCGGATCGTTGAAAGGGAGATTTCTTCCGATTGTCGGAATCGCGTGATCGACCGTCCCGAATGTCAGATCGGGGCGTCTCACTTTTCTATTTTGAAGCCTCAGCCCCTCGAACGCCTGAGGACTCGTAACCTCGTGTATCAGGTGCAAATCGATATAGACAAGCGAGGGGCCGTTTCCGGTTGTCGGGACAACATGCGCATCCCAAATCTTGTCGTAAAGGGTTCGAGCGGATTTTGACATGATCTTCAAATCTAGGATTCCGGAGCAATTTCATGAAACGGTTTCTGGTGTTCTTCCACGCAACAAATTCCGTCTCTGGTGGCGAATTGGCGATCATGAAACGGAAAAAACTAAAGTGGCACTCCCCGGAAACAAAACCCAAAGCGATGTAAATATTGCAAATCTTTTTCCCGGGATCGCCTCAAACTCGTTCTATACGGCGTGGTACGCATGCCCGATCGAGGCGTGCTCGTGCATAGAAGCGACGATCGCGTCGGTCATTTCGATGGTGCCGACTACTCGCTCGCCTCCCATCAGATCGCGAGTTCTAAGTCCCGATTCGAGAGTGGTGTGGACCGCGTCTTCAATGGCGGCGGCCGCGTCTTCGCGGCCAAAACTATGCCGCATCATCATCGCCACAGACAAGATCGCACCGATCGGATTCGCTAGATTCTTTCCGGCGATATCGGGCGCGGAGCCGTGAATCGGTTCATAGAGGTCCACATCACCGCCAATGGTCGCCGAAGGCAGCATTCCGAGCGAGCCAGTCAAAACCGCGGCCTCGTCTGAAAGAATGTCTCCAAACATGTTCTCGGTGAGGATCACGTCAAAATGCTTTGGATCGGTAACGAGTTTCATCGCGCAGGCGTCCACATACATATGCTCGAGAGCCACATCCGGATAAGCCGCAGCGACCTCGCTGACCGTTTCACGCCAGAGCATCGATGTTTCCAAAACATTCGCCTTGTCCACCGAGCAAATACGACCGCCTCTTTGACGCGCCGATGCGAATGCCACGCGCGCGACCCTTTCAATCTCGGGCTTTGAATAGGACATCGTATTGTACGCATGTGCTTCATTCTTCTCGCGGGGCGCGCCGAAGTAGAGTCCGCCAAGAAGTTCGCGGACGATAAGCAGATCGGTTCCCGCGAAAACTTCGCGCTTCAACGGCGAGCCATCAAGAATCGATTCAAAGGCCTTCGCGGGACGCAGGTTTGCAAAACCGCCAAGGACTGTGCGGAGTTTTAGAAGGCCCGCTTCCGGGCGTTCGGCGGGAGAGTGTGTTTCGAATTCCGGAAGTCCCACCGCCCCAAGGAGTACGGCATCGGAATTCGATACCGCAGCGATGGTTTCTTCCGGAAAAGGGGTTCCGGACTTGTGAATTGCCGCGCCGCCAAACGAATGTTCCTCGATGGAAAAGTCGAGCCCGAATTGTTCCACCGCGCAATCCAACAGCCTTACGGCCGAATCGCAGACTTCGGGCCCAACACCATCACCGGGGAGGACAGTTATCTTTATCGGTTTTATCATGCGGCAAGTCGGGTAATCTCGTCTTCGTTTCGAAACAGGCCGAGGAGATCCTGATCGTAGATCGTCTTCTTTTTATCGGCGAGTTCTGTAAACGCGGCATATATCCTGTCCAGACCATCGTCGGTCAGTTCGATTCCCAAAACCGAATACCTTGCTGATAACGCGTGCCGACCGGAGTGCTTGCCGAGCACGATGCTGCTCTCCGGTACGCCTACCGATTCGGGCGTCATGATTTCATAGCAGAGCGGATTGCTCAGCACACCATGCTGATGAATTCCCGCCTCGTGCGCAAATGCATTCCGTCCGACGATCGCTTTGTTTGGCTGGACGTCAAAGCTGATGATCGATGCGAGTTTTCTGCTTGTTTCGTATATTTTTGTGGTATCGATCCCGCATTCAAACGGCATCTTGTCGGCTCGAACCTTGAGTGCCATCACGACTTCTTCAAGCGAGGCGTTGCCCGCCCGTTCGCCAATGCCGTTTATCGTACATTCGACCTGCCCCGCGCCGGCTGAAATCGCGGCGATCGTATTGGCGACCGCAAGGCCTAGATCGTTGTGGCAATGCACCGATATCACGGCTTCGGAATTTGGAGTCACCTCGGACCTAACCTTTGAAATCAATTCCGAGAATTCGGCGGGAAGCGTGTAACCGACGGTGTCCGGGACATTGATTACGGTTGCGCCGGCGGAAACAGCGGTTTTCAGCACCTGGCAAAGGTAGTCAGGATCGCTGCGTGTGGCATCTTCCGCCGAAAACTCGACATCGTCGCAGAATTCCCTTGCGAGGCTGACGGCGTTGGCGGTCATCTCGAGTACTTCTTCACGCGATTTCCTTAGCTTGTATTCAAGATGTATGTCGCTGGTAGCGACAAACGTATGGATCCTGGGCTTGCGGGCCGACTCCAAAGCCTGAGCGGCGCGGCGCACGTCGGTCTCCGAAGTTCTCGCGAGAGCGGCCACCGAGGTGGTTTCGCAGATTTTTGAAACCGCCGAAACCGCCTCGAAGTCGCCATTGGAAGCGATCGGAAACCCCGCCTCGATCACATCCACACCCAATTCCTCAAGTTGCAATGCAAGACCAACCTTTTCTTCGAGATTCATCGAACAGCCCGGCGACTGCTCGCCATCACGGAGAGTCGTATCAAAAACCTTGATATTGTTTGATTTCATTTTGTTTTGGAAAGCGAAAAAAGCTCTTTCGTGTCTTGACTAGGCATCCTACAAAGCTGTAAATACTAAAGTCAAGATTATAATTTCTATAAAATCATAAATTAGATTTATTACATTAGGCACGGAAATAATTGTATTAGCACCACTTGGAGCGGCTTGCGGGCACAGAACTTATGGAAATTTATGAACTCGAGGTTTTAAAGGTAGTTGCCGAGGAAAAGAGCTTCTCACGCGCGGCGAGGGTCTTGTTCCGAACCCAGCCGGCTATCAGTCAGGCGATCAAGCGTTTGGAGGAGGAAGTGGGCGAAACGCTTCTCGACAGGTCTTCCAAAGACGGTACGCTGACAGATGCCGGCGAAGTGCTGTATCGATATGCCTGCCAGATGATCAATCTGAGGCGCACCGCGCGCGACGCGGTTAGGGAACTAAAGGATCTGCATCGCGGCAAGGTTACACTGAGCGCGAATGAACATACGGTTTTTTATCTCTTGCCCTTGATCAACAGGTTTCGAGAACTTCATCCATCGATCAAGATCGACGTAAAGCGCGGTGTTGCGAGCAGGATTCCAAAAGAAGTGATGGCGAGGGAAGTCGAACTCGGTGTGATCTCATTCAAACCAACCGATGTTTCCGTTCGATCCGTGGAAGTTAGCGCCGACGAGCTCGTTTTAATAACGGCCCCCGGGCACAGGCTCGCCGGAAACAAATCGGTAAGCATCAAGGAACTGGGAATCGAAAAGTTTATCGCGCACAATGCACCGAGTCCTTACAGGCAGCAGGTGATAGAACAGTTCGCCAAGAACAAAACCGAACTCAACATCGCCGTCGAAATGCCTTCGCTTGAAGCGATAAAGAGATTGGTGGAGATGGATGCGGGAGTGGCACTCGTTCCAAAACTGACTGCACAGAGCGAAATTGACGGCAAACAACTGGCGGCACTTTCGGTAAAGGAAATGAAGCTGGTTAGAAAACTCCACATAGTCCATCGGAAATCCGGTGTGCTATCGCAGGCCTCGAAGGCGTTTTTGGATATGGCAAAGGCCGAAACGAGCGGCATCAAAGCAGACACCGAACCCGGGGAAAACCTGGCCGGATAGGGGCATGGATATCATGAAGGTCGCCGTAAATCCATTGCATTTGGATATTTGCAGGGCGGCGAACAAAAATTTTCTTTCATAAAGTTATCAATCGAACTACAATGTAGAGGCAGTTCACGATAAATCCACACGATTCAGAGAGGAAATATGATACCAACCGAGCCTCAGGAAGCACTTCTCCCGCAGGAGCGCAGGAGTTCCGACCGCAAGAAATTGATCGTTGATGTTCGTTTTGATGGTGGCGACGCCACGGGAATCGCAAATACAAGGGATATTGGAGTTGGTGGTTTGTATATCACTACGAACGCGGATTTGAGCACCGGAGACGAGATCGCGATGGAGATGATCGTCGGCGGTGAATCGACCTCGATACGTGGCGTCGTCGCCTATGTCGATCCCGGTCAGGGGGTCGGCGTTAGATTTAGGGATTTGACGCCGGAAAATGAAGCTTTGTTGAAACAGGAATTGGAAATGGATTAGCCCGGGTGTTTTGCGGGTTCGATCGGGTATCTTTTGGGAGAGGCACCGTTTATGTTCGACCAATATACGCTTGGTATTGAGGAGGAATTTCAGATCGTATCTCCGGAGTCGAGGGAACTAAAATCCCACGTTTCCGAGATACTGGAAGAAGGCCGCCTGATGCTTGGGGAAAAAGTGAAGCCGGAGATGATTCAATCGATGATTGAGGTCGGAACCGGAGTTTGCGCAAATATTCAGGAGGCAAGGGAAGATATTTCCAAACTCAGGTGCATTATCGCCGGTCTCGCGCGCAAAAAGGGATTGGAGATTATCGCCGCCTCGACGCACCCGTTTTCAAAATGGTCCGAACAGGAAATTTTTGAACATGATCGCTACAAGCTGCTTGTGGACGAACTTCAGATGGTTGCGCGAAGCCTCTTGATTTTTGGCCTCCATGTGCATGTTGGAATCGCGAACCGCGATCGGCAGATTCACATAATGAATGCGGCAAGGTATTTTCTTCCCCACGTGCTTGCGCTTTCGACCTCTTCTCCCTTCTGGCTCGGATTCGAATCGGGGCTTAAGTCCTATCGATCCGAGGTCTTCAAGAAGTTCCCGCGTACCGATATTCCGGATCACTTTGATTCCTACCAGCAGTTCGAAAGCTATATAAACCTATTGGTCAAGATGAACTGCATCGATGACGGCAAAAAGATCTACTGGGACGTTCGTCCCCATCCGTATTTTCCAACGCTTGAGTTCAGGGTTTGCGACATCCCGACGCGGGTCGATGACACCGTCGCCATCGCCGCGCTTTTTCAAGCAATCGTCGCAAAACTCGATCAATTAATCGAAAAGAACCTGGGCTTTCGCTTGTATCACCGCAGGCTGATTCAGGAAAACAAATGGCGCGCGGTTCGTTACGGTCTCGATGGGAATCTTCTTGATTTAGGGAAACAAAAGGAAGTGCCGGCAAAGGATTTGATTCGGGAGTTGCTCGATTTCGTCGATGATGTCGTGGATCCTTTGGGATCAAGAAACGAAATCGAACATATCCATACGATAATGGATCGCGGTACTTCAGCTGACGAGCAAATTCGTGTTTATCACGAGAATGACGAGGATTTTAACCCGGTGGTGGACATGCTGATCAAGAACACGATGGAGAACGTTCCGGAGAAGTGTTTCGATTGATCGGTTGAATTTGGCTTTAGTTTCGAATTTTTCGCTTACAAAGCGTGGCTTGGCAAACTTTTGCCGGCCACGCTTTTTCTATTTTTGCGCAAGGTTTGAATCACCCGTTTTTCAGTTAGACTGACTGCGAACACCATCATCTCTCCCGAAAAGAGTTGTCTTTGGCTGCAAATCCCATAAGAAACAACAATGTACAACAAACAACAAAATGTTGTAACATCAATCTGGTTCGTAGTATTCTCGTTTCTACTACTCCCATTTGAACATACGGCATATGGAGACTTGCGGCATGGAAAAAATTGAAAAAGGCGGATTTAACCAGAAGGGTGTCTCGGTCACGGAACTGTTGGTGGTACTTGTGGTTGTGGGGATACTATCTGCGTTTGCCGTCTCGCAATTCGGAAATTCGAGCGAGATCTTTCGGACCCAAAACGCCGCAAGGGAACTGAAAGTGAATTTTGAAAGAGCAAGATTCGACTCCGTAAAGAGAAGGCCTGACGCTCTGAACACGATGTCAAAAGTCGTGATCACGAATTCGACTTCGTTTACGATCAGCTCCGATTTCAACCTCAACGGTACGTTGGAGACAAACGAAACCCGCACGGTTGATCTTTCAATCGCGGGCAGCGCGAAGATTTTCAAACCAGGTGCGTCTTTCCCGATCACGGTCTACTTTGACAGAAGAGGGCAGGTTGTAGCGCAAGATTCGTCGGGAAATCCGGTAAATCCGGAATTCTATATCTGCAACAACTGCACCGCAGCCACGCTTTCCTCGACAAATGCGTACACGGTTTCGGTGTCGGATACGGGGACCGTTTCGATGTACACGTATGGCGAGACGCAACCGACGCTGGTTTCTCCTTCGGTAACACCGGTTTCCGGAACCGATGATGTCGATCCGATGATCACGATCGAAGACGGTTCTGCGACACCGCCGGCGGGAACCCCGATGTCCACGCCGACGCCCGATCCGACACCGACACCAACACCGACGCCAACACCGACGGCAACGCCCACACCGACCGCGACGCCGATCATTAATTTCTGTTCATTCGGCGAAAAACCATCCGTAACCGGATGTGTTTGTCTTGTTCCGATGCGCGTCAAGCCTAACGGAAAGTGTCAATAATGGCCTGAAGAAGAGGTTCCGCGCGATGACTGTGCGGGGGAAAATAATCGCATTGCGAATAGTATGGATTTCATAGCCAATCAAAACAAGATCTTGAATAAGCACATGAAAGCGTGGTTTGGTGCTAGGTTGTTTCAGGCAAGGATTTTCCGGCCAGCCTCTGCCGATCATTCCTCAGAGAACCGAAAACAAGCTGTAGCGATTGTAAATGGGCAGGCCGGATTCTCGCTCGTCGAAGTGATCGTGGCGATGGTAATCCTCCTCGTCGCGCTTCTTGGCGTTTTTGTCGTGTTCACCTGGGCGATTACATACAACTACGGAAACAGCTCGCGAACCGAAGCGCTCGCTATTTTGCAGCAGCAAGTCGAGAACATGAGGAGCGCGAAGTTTACCCCGGCGGTGGTGGATACTTCGCTAACGGGCGGCAACAAGCCGGTGCAAACGGTTGTGCTTGCCAATGGAAACGCATTTGTCGTTCAGACCGTAGTCGATGACGATCCATTTACAAACGGCGTCCAAATCGACAACACCTCGACTTTGAAGGAAGTGGAAATCACCGTGTCGCTCGCGCGTCCGACTCCGGGATGGCAGAGTTCGGTGCCGGCAACAGTAGTTTTAAGGAGGGCCCGTTCGAACTGATATGAACCTGAGAAGACTTAAAAAACAAGCGGGTTTCTCGATGCTCGAACTGATGCTTTCAATGTTCGTGCTTCTGGTTCTTCTTGTCGTGGTGTCAACGTTGTTTGCGGACGCTGTAGGGATCCGGGACAGGGAAGGCTCCAAAACCGACGCATTGACCGCCGCCGAAGCAGCGCTCAACGTCATTTCACGCGAGGTTTCTAACTCCGGATACGGGTTGACTCACAACGGTATCGTTTCGGTAGATTCAAATGCACACCGTTTGAGATTTAGAACGAATGTTGTAAACAACAACGACAATACCAACAGCCCCGGAGAGGACGTTACATACTATTTCGACGATGACACGGATTCGATCGTTCGTTATGATCCGCATGATTCCCCGACGACATCGGCGGTCATCAACAAGATCAGTAACGTTACGTTTTCGTATTTTGATTACTACGGCTCGAGTTCCACGCCGACGGTGAACACGAGTCCTTCAAGCCATACTAGCCGCATACGCATCACGGTCACCGTGCAACTGGACGAAGTACAGGGTCAGCCGACGAATCAAACCGTCACCTTTACTTCCGATGTAACACTTCGAAATTCCAACTACATGTTGAATCAGTACTAAGGAGTCCATAGATGAACGTACAGGCAGGATTCGAGCGAACGGAGCGGGTTCGCAATGACGAAAAGGGAGCGGCCATGGTTATGGTGCTTCTTATGGCTTTTTTGCTTTTGGCAGCCAGCGCCGGGCTTTTGCTCGAGTCTTCGATGAATACGGCGAACGTTACCGATCAAACTTCGGAACAACAGGCCTACAACGCCGCCGAAAGCGGAATCCAATCCGTTTTGAACGTGCTTCGCGGAAATGCGGACGCCTCAGTGTTACTCGATTCCTCAAAACCGGCTTCTGATCCGGCGAACATCATCGACTTCAAGCGTGCGATAACGCTGTCGCAGTCGAATCTTCCCGGGGATACGTCATCGGTTGCGCGGCTTTCAAGGTGGATCAATTACAACTACACCCCCACCGGAGACCCAAGACCCGACAGGGTTACGCTGGGTTCGGATGTTTATGCGCCAAGAACCGGTTACGCCTATTCAATCGTAGTTTCCGATCCCGACAACACAGGAGCAATCATTTCATACTCGACTTCGGGCGATATCGAAGGTGCGGGATCAAGCAAAACGTGGGGATCCGGCGGAAACACCGTTACGATAAGTTATATTTCGACCACGCAATCCAACATCAACGTTTCATCGGGCTCCGCAACTACCAATTGGGGCCAGTTTCGCGTTCAGGTCAACGGCTCCGGTGCGACGATTCCGGACGACGCGAGGTTTACGATCAGAATCAACATGACGAAGCCGTATGTCGCGACCAGGGAATTGCGAGGCTTTTTCCTCGCGGGCACGGTTTCGAATTCGTCAATGGGTTCGGTGAAGGCGGACTTCGACACGCCCGCATTCGTCCTTATGGGAAGCAAGACATCCCTCGCTTCGGATCCGCTCATCATGAATCCGCCGAACACCGCAAGCGGTTATACAACGATCCAGGGCGGATCGACACCTGCCGAACCGATTCGTCTGAGGATCAATGCGGTGGGATATGGCCCGAGAGGAGCGAGAAAAGAACTCGAGGCGATAGTACAAAAGAACTTCTTCAACGGGATGACGGCGCCAGCGACACTGACGATGGTGGGCAGTTCTTCCGGTTTTGTATTCAACCCTGGTTCATCAAACGTTACCGAGTATTCCGGCAATGACGTTGTTTCAGATGTTCTAATTCCCCCGATTGGCACAACCAACCAAGCGAATCTCGATGTAGTTCAGGATTCGGTTGATGGACTTCCTCCGCATCCTTTCAACGGCGATGTGATCGGTACGCCTTCAAACGTCAATAATGAACTCCCGACTTGGCTTCAAAGCGCGGCGAATCTTGATTCGGTCATTCAGGCTTTGAGAAATGTCGCCCAGTCGAGCGGACGATATTTCAACGGCACGAACCCCTCAACCTTTGGCGATGTTACAAATGCCAGGGGTATTACGTTTGTTGATGGAGACTGCGAACTTCATGGTTCGGGCGGCGGGATCATGGTGGTTACCGGGGAACTCGTCTTAAAGGGCAATTTCAGCTTCTCGGGTTTGATTATCGTAACCGGAGAAGACGGTGTTTCGAGGAGTGGCGGAGGAAACGGCACGCTTCAGGGCAATATCGTCGTGGCTCCCTACGATACATCCAACCTAGCGCTTGGTTTTGACGCGCCGGTTTATGATCTTTCCGGAGGCGGCAACTCTGAAATCGTTTACAACTCCAGCAGTCTCGCCAACGGCTTGACGGCTGTGAGCAATTTCGTTCTCGGAGTTGCTGAAAAGTAACTCCGGGATTCCCCCCGCTTCTTCTCCCCGCAGTACCCTTCCTCCGGAAGCAATTTCCGGTCGCAGCGATGAAGAATTCAACCAAAAACTCTTTGTTCAGGAGCACGCTTCTGCTCCTGAACATCGCTCTTATCGGAAGCATCGCCCTCGATGGCAAGACGCTCAAGACGTCCGGCAAATCGAAATCGGAACCCAAGGCGCAGGCGAGCTCCGAGAATCAGACGCCCATTGTCGGCGAACGAATCGTCATGCCCAAGGGAATCAATCTTGAATTGACTCCTGGAAGCGTTAAGGTCGCAAACCAGTCAACACAAGTCAATGAACGTACGCTTGAGGACGGGACAAAACTTACCGTGATGCCCGATGGTTCGGGCGGAACGCAGGTATTGAGGTTTTTCCCCGGAGACAAGCGTCTTCGATTCGTTTCGATTCAGACCGCACCCGGTGGGGATCAAAAGATCTTTGTTCACGGCAGAACGGGCAAGGTCGGTACCGTACCCTCGAAACTGGGAGAAAGGATTCTCGTCGCATCCGCGGATGAAATCGCTGATGCGGCGCGTATTTATCTCGAACCTTCCGCAAAGGAAGAAAAGCGTTTGAGGGTCGAGGCGGCGAGATTGGATCTAAAGCGACAGGCGCAGATAGACATGGATCGCAGAGAGCGCGAACGCGAGCTATTGCGCCAGCAAATGGAATCAAACAGACCCGAGGCGCCTGAAGTTGAAGACCAGGAATCGGAAGACCAATAAGCGAGCACGGTCCTCCCCAGATCCGGAAATCCGGACTAGAGTTGCGAAAGCTGAATTGGATTTGCAAGAGAAGTCGGTGCGGAGATCCGTCATGAGTCTGCTCTAAAAAGTCGATTCAGGGAAATAATTAATTTGTCAGGTTGATCCTAAGAGAGACCAACCAAGACCCCTGCCACCTTGTGTGGCAGGTAAATGAGGTCAGTAGCTAGTCCAAACCACACTGATTAATCCGTAGGCCCCTGCCGCCTTGCGCGGCAGGTGAATAAGGCCAGCCCCTTCCAGAACAACCATAAACCTCAGGACACCAGGTATTTAACGGCCGTTGCCAAGGACCTTTGCCTCCTGCCGGACAAGCCGGCAGGGGTCTTTCTTGCTATTAAACCGTCATGCCCTTCAATTTAGACTTTTTAGAGTGGACTCAGAGTTGACGGTGCTGGAGTGCGAGTTGAAGGAAGTTTTCGAAGAGGATTCGGCCGTCTCTGGATTCGTTGGGATGCTCCCAACGGGTCGGATTCGATGACCAGTCTTCAAATGATTTTTCGAGATGGAACTGAACGGTATAGATCAATTGGCCATCGCTTCTTTTTACCATCATCTGATTGTTCGTCAGATAAGACTTGGCCAGGTGCCTGAATTCCTTTGGAACGCCGATCACCTGGAGCCCGTGGTTTTGCCAAACCCTTAGTATCCCTTCGTTGACGGTGTAGTCCTGCCAAATTCCGCTATCCGAATCCGCGATGCCGTCAAAAATCGGATCGGTTGTATCGACGATTTTTACAAAACGATATTGAAACTCCGCCTTGCGGCCCGTCCTCTTTTCTTCAGGATTGAGGTCATCGATCGTTTTTAGCTCCGAGCCAAACGAATAGGCGATCAGTTGATGCGCACCGCAAATTCCCAATACCGGAATCTTCGTTTTGTGGATCAGTTCGGCGAATTTTTCGAGGTACTCCCAATTGTAATAATCAAAATCGGACAACGTGCCGCTCATTACGATCGCTTCCGGAGCAAATGTTTCCGCGGCCTCGGATATTTCGGATAGATGAACCGTTTGGATCTTTGGCTGCTGAACCAGACGCTGAACGTTCTTGGCTATGTTGTCGCATGCCATTTGCGAGAGTTTGTTTTCCAAACGCAAGTGGCTTGCGATCTCATCCCCCAATTCATTCTTCGCAATATCGGACATGTCCGATTCATACCGAAGCAGATCGTTTACGATCAAAACGCGGGCATGCGAAATCTTTTGCTCGATCGGTTCGTATCGGCAAAAAGTCTGTCTGTTGTAGGGGAACGGAAGCGCGGCTTCCTTATAGATTTGCGGAAAACTATCAAGCATCGCCAATTAGGATTTTACCATTTTTACAACTTTTCCCGCATCAGTAAAGTGGCGGGAGTGCTACTTCCGAATTCTCTGCCTGGTTTCAGTTTCAAACTTTGGAACTGCCTCGCCCGTGCCGATTCCGCTGACTTCATCGCGAATCGCCCGCACCAGCGCCGCGCGTCTTCTTCCTTCAGTTGACGGTGCGAAACTCTTCCCGCAAATTGATGAAAACACAAGCATTGTCCGTTGCCAAGAAGATTCGAGATCATCGGCGATCGCCGAGATTGACCTGATATCATAGGGAACTGCAACCGAGGAGCAACCGGCTCTCGCAAACACTCGCAAATATCTCGCAGTCGCCAAATCAGGACAGGAAATCAGTTTGCCGCCCACTCTCAGTTGTATTCCCAAGAGCGTGTGCAGTATCTCCGCATCATGATGCGTAGGGCGCAATGAGAGATCGAATGCTCGCGTGCGTCCTTTTCGAACCCGCTTTCGATAGATTTCGGGCAGCCAGTCTGGCCCCATCGCGTCGGCCGTCATCCCAATCGCGTCTTTAACTGATTTCGGATTCGCAGTCATCTAGAAAACTCTGAAACCTCTCGATGTATTTGCCGACATGTATTCCGTCGGCAATCATATGGTTGACCTCAACCGAAACAGGCATGCTAACTCCGTCCGCGCTTTTGGTAAATTTGCCA
The DNA here is from genome assembly GCA_041394795.1 of Pyrinomonadaceae bacterium. Classification (GTDB taxonomy): domain Bacteria; phylum Acidobacteriota; class Blastocatellia; order Pyrinomonadales; family Pyrinomonadaceae; genus Aridibacter. The sequence continues at coordinate 177,311 of JAWKHN010000001.1, forward strand.
AAAACGATTCTCGGCACCGTCGCCAAAGGGTTGTTCCGCGAAGCGTGTTTGAAACTTGTGAACGCAAGCCATGGAAGCACCGAATAGTAGATCAAATCCAGACGTTCCGACTCTACATCGAATGTATCGAGCTCCTTGTACCGCGCAAACGAAACCTTTGCGCGATCGCAGAAATCCCGAAGCCCTTCGCTCCAATCGACGTAACTGAACGAAAACGACTCGTTGTCTTGGAGTATCGTTTGCGTGCAATCGACTCTTTCGAATTCGACAAGCCGTCCATCAACGTTTCGTATCCGGAACTCCCGAACGGAATTCGCCGCTTTTTGCGAGAAATACAGAATCGCCGCCGAGAATGGAAGATCGAGCTTTTTGGCAAGTTCAAAAAGCGCGGTCACCCCAAGGGTGACCGTTACATTGAAAAAGGGATCCTCAAAAGGTTGGAAAAACTCGAAGGCCTTTCTTCTGCCCCAAGCGTCGATATCGACAGGCTTGAATCCGTTCATCTGAATCTTACTGTTTCAGCGCCGCCTGGCTTTGGGGGGCCTTTGAAAGCTTTGTAAAGGCCTTGATAACTCCGTTTCCAAATAGTCCGAAATAAAACACACCGAGCACGGTAATCAGGAGCACCGCCCCGATCGCGGCCGGTATTCTCGGCGCAACCCATTCGGTGGTTCGTTCTCTAAAGAACATAACAACGATCAGGCGCAGATAGTAGTACGCCGAAATGGCGGTGTTGACTACCGCGACGATAACCATCACCGTAAGCAGCGTGCTTCCGGCTTCAAGCGCAGGGCGGAAAACCAAAACCTTCCCGATGAATCCCGCGGTCAAAGGAAGACCAAGAAGCGAGAGCATGAAAAGGGAAAGCGTAAACGACAATACGGGAGTTTTGAACCCGATGCCGTTGTAGTCTTCAAACTCGGTACGGCGGTCGTTCTTTTGGGCGAGCAACGTGACAACGGCGAACGCGCCGAGATTAGTGACCGCATACGTCAGCATGTAAAATGCGACGGCCGCTATCGCCTCGCCCCGCGCCTGCTCGCTCATCGCAACGCCCGCCCCGACGAATCCCGTTAGCGCATAACCGGCATGCGCGATCGACGAATATGCGAGCATTCGCTTTACATTGTTTTGAACAACGGCGGCGATGTTCCCGACGGTGGTCGTAAGAATTGCGATCACGGCCAACGCCGTTATCCAACTGTCATGCAAACTCTCGGCGACCGTGCCCGCGGCAACGATCGGAAAACCAAGAACAAAAATACGCAAAAACGAAGCGAACGCGGCGGCTTTCGGACCAGCGGCCATAAATCCCGTAATTGGTGTCGGAGCGCCTTCATAGACGTCCGGAGTCCAGACATGGAAGGGAACCGTCGCCACCTTGAAACCGAATCCGACAATAAGCATCGCCGCGCCGATCAGCATCAAGGCCGGGAACGAGGAAACCGAGACATTCTGGGCGATCTCCGTGATGTTTGTGGTTCCGGTCGCCCCGTAAACCATCGCCATGCCATAAAGCAGAAATGCCGAAGCAAACGAACCCAAAATGAAGTATTTCATCGCCGATTCGTTTGACCTGAGATCCGATTTGCGCATCCCCGCCATCACATAGGTGGCAATAGAAAGCGTTTCGAGTCCGAGAAAGATCACCACGAGATCGTTTCCCGATGCCATAAACAGCATTCCGACCGTCGCGAACAGCAAAAGCGTGTGGTACTCGCCGCCGGGGACATTCTCCCTTTCGACCCAAACCGTCGAAACCAGGATAGTCAAGGCGGTCACAACCAGAAACACGGCCGAGAATCCGAGACGCAATCCGTCCGTCAGGATCATGTTGTTGAATCCCGAAGGATGCGCCGGCGCGGTTTTCCAAAGAAAATAGAGCGCGGATGCCGAGGCGAAGAGTCCGAGTATCGACAAGATGCCCGTGATCTTGTGCTTGCCGGGTACATAACTGTCATAAACCATTACGAAAATGGCGGTTGCAGTCAGAATCAGCTCCGGCAAAATGACCGATAATTCGACATTCGGTCCAATCAAATCTGCGAATAAAAACATATTCATCGTTCGGTGCTTTTGTAAGCTTTCTCCCCGGCCTCAACCGGGAATTTCAAATCGTTCGACTTCGGGGGAATCGGGCATGAGTATCTATCGCTTCCGTATGCGCAAGATGGATTGTAAGCGAGGTTGAAATTAACAACCAATTTGCCTGCTTCCGGCTTGGGTACGCTTAGATACCGCCCTCCCTTGTAGGTCGTCGCGCCGTTTGTATCGTCGGTAAACGGTACAAAATACGCGTGTCCGTATTCCTTTTTCAATTCCGGATCGGTGTCGATCAACTCGCTCTGGTAGACTTCCAAAACAAATGACTTGCCATCAAACTGAAAGCTCGCCGTTCCGGTTTTGCGGAATCGTTTCGCGGTACCGGAACTTGTCGGCATCAAAAAATATCTGTCGTCTGCCGATTCCGCATAATCCGCATTGATCTCGTACTTCTTGTCATAGGCGAAATACGAAAGACCAACAAAATTTTCAAAGTCTCCCGGTTTCAAAGGCGATTTCGCTTTGTCCTTGAACTCCGCATCCCGCCCTGCCTTGAATACTTCGGGGTCGTTGGTTCCATAAAAGCTTTGCCCGTAAGAAACCGAAACAAGCAAAAAACAAATCGAAACCAAACAAAGGCAAACGCGCCCCATCCTAATCCTTTCTGGCCTCCGCTACTGTTCCGCCCTTTGATTCGCCAACGACAACCGCTTGAATCGATTTCACCGCCGCTTTCGATTGATCAAGAAAAACCGAAGGATAAACGCCCATTATTACCATCAGCGCGAGCAACGGAACCATCAAACCGATTTCGCGATAGCTGAGATCCTTGAGCCCGCTGTTTTTTTCGTTGGTAACCTTTCCAAAAAAGACTCTCTGAACCATCCAAAGCAGATACACGGCCGCAAAGATGACACCTGTACCGGCGAGCATAGTGGCAATTTTGTTTCCGCTTCCGAGAAACACGTTCGACGACCACATTCCGAGCATGATCATGAATTCGCCGACAAACCCGTTTAGGAAGGGAAGTCCGATCGATGCCATCGTTGTAATCACAAAGAATGTCGCGTAAATCGGCATGACGCCCGAGAGCCCGCCATATTCGGAAATAAGCCTCGTGTGTCTGCGCTCGTAAATAAATCCAACGAGAAGGAAAAGCGCACCCGTCGTCACACCGTGGCTGAGCATCGTGTAGAGCGCACCCTGCATCCCCGATTCGGTAAATGAAAACATTCCAAGGATTACAAAGCCCATGTGCGCAACCGAAGAATACGCGACAAGGCGCTTGATGTCGGGCTGAACCATCGCAACAAGGGCACCGTAAATGATTCCAATGATCGCGAGAACGATAAACACGGGAGCGTATTCGCGCGCCGCCTCCGGGAAGAGAGTAAAGTTAAAACGCATCAGGCCATACGTACCCATTTTCAAAAGCACGCCGGCAAGAATCACCGAACCAGCCGTCGGGGCCTCGGTGTGAGCGTCGGGAAGCCATGTATGAAACGGGAAAACAGGGACCTTGATCGAAAACGCCAGAGCGAAAGCGAGAAACAAAAGCACGCCCGCCGAGTGCGAAAACGCCAGTTTGCCGGAGGCGATCGCGTCTCTAAGAACGATATAGTCAAAAGTTCCAACCCCCGCGACAGATGCATGGAAGTAATAGAGCGCGATGATCGCAACGAGCATCAGAAGACTTCCCAAGGCGGTAAAGATGAAGAATTTGACAGCCGCGTAAATCCTGTTGTCTCCGCCCCATATCCCGATTAGGAAGAACATCGGCACAAGCGAAGCTTCAAAAAACAGATAGAAAACAAGAAGATCGAGCGAAACAAAGACGCCGATCATCGCGCTTTCCAAAAGAAGCAGGAATACGTAAAACGCGGGTCGCTTTTTCTCAACCGCATGCCATGTTGAAATCACGGCAATCGGCATGATGAACGCCGTAAGGATTACAAGCCACAAACTAAATCCATCGACACCGACATGGTAGTTCGTATTGATCGCCTCTATCCAAGGGATGTTCTTTTCAAAAAAGAATCCTGAAGCACCGGCCTTCGCGTCTCCCAATAAGAAAAGCGAAATTAGAAAATTGACGATCGTAAAGGCGAGTGTCAGCCACTTGAGCTGCGAATCGTCCTTCCAGAAAAGCTGGTGTCCGATCAGTGCGATCGCTCCAAACGCCGGCAAAAGAATCAGTATGGTGATCAGGTTATGAGTGATGTTTTCCATAACATTCTGGCCAGCCCCAAGAGGACTAACCGATCAGCTTGTAGCCTTGATAAACAAAAAATCCAATGACGACGAGCGCGCCAAAAAGTATGAATGCCGCATACGAACGGACGAATCCGACTTGGATTCGTCTTACCGCGGCTCCGGCCTCGGCAACCAAATAGCCGATTCCGTTGACGGTTCCGTCGATAAACCCGACGTCAAAACCCTTCCATAGAACCGCGCTCGACAATTTCGTAATCGGATCGACGATTCCCTTGTTGTAGATCTCGTCGAGATACCATTTGTTTTCGAGCAGGGAAGGCATCTTCTTGAGCGGGTTCTTTTTGAAGTAGAAATATGCAAGCAAAACCGCGGCCACCGCAAGCAGCCATGATCCAAACGCCAATCCGCGTTCGAGCGTTATTTCGGCGGCGTCATGCCCGTTCGGTTCGCCGACATCGATTTTTCCGCCTTCTTCAGAGTAGAAATGCTTGACTTCGGCGGACTTATGCTCGGAATCGCCGAGTTTCCTTACAACCGGCTCGAGCGTATGTTCGAAGACGTTTACATCGCCGGCGCCAACCCACGAGCTGAGGGCATAAGGTATGCCAACAAATCCGCCAACTGTCGCAAGAACAGCCAAAACCACCAGCGGCACGGTCATCGTCCACGGCGATTCATGCGGTTTGAAACCCGCCGGCAACTGATGATGTTCGTCATCGTCCGAGTGGTCGTCATGCGAGTCATGCGAATCCTTTCCAAACCGCTCCTCGCCCCAGAAGGTCATAACCATCATCCGAGTCATATAGACGGCCGTCATCACGGCGGTTATGACACCGACGATCCAAAGCAACGTCGAGTAACTCCCAAAAAGCGTATTGGCGAAAGTCTTGTATAAAATCTCGTCTTTGGAGAAGAAACCCGAGAACGGGAACCAACCGGCGATCGCCAAGGTTCCGGCTGTCATGGTTATCCAGGTTATGGGCATGTACTTTTTGAGATTGCCCATTCGCCGCATGTCCTGTTCGTGATGCATTCCGTGGATCACGGAACCCGAACCGAGGAACAGGAGAGCCTTGAAGAAGGCGTGCGTCATGACGTGGAAGATCGCGGCGGTAAACGCCCCGACCCCGCACGCGAGAAACATGTAACCCAGCTGCGAAACCGTTGAATACGCCAAAACCTTCTTGATGTCGTTTTGCGCGAGACCAATCGTCGCGGCAAAGATCGCCGTCAAGGCACCGATAGTGGCGACTATGGCCATCGCCGTCGGCGCGTTCTGAAAAATCGTGTTGCTGCGAACAACCAGATAAACTCCCGCGGTAACCATCGTCGCGGCGTGGATAAGCGCCGAAACCGGGGTCGGACCCGCCATCGCATCGGGAAGCCAAGTCAAAAGCGGAATCTGTGCAGATTTGCCGGTTGCGCCGATAAAGAACAAAAGCGCGATTGACGTCATCCCGCCGGCAAGGATCGCTCCGGCCGTAAACGGTTCGGCGGTCAAAACATTCGAAGTTACCCAATTAAAGACGCTCGGGACGTTTTGCCCGATCGCCGTCTTGTCAAAAAACGAAATCGTGCCCGTCGTCGTAAAGACGAGGAAGATTCCCATAAGGACTCCCCAGTCTCCGACCCTGTTCATTACAAACGCTTTCTTTGCGGCCTTTCTCGCCTCATCCTTGTTGATGAAATAGCCGATCAGAAGATACGAACAGAGCCCGACGCCCTCCCAGCCAACAAACATCAGCAGATAGTTGTCGGCGAGAACAAGCGTAAGCATTGCAAACATAAACAGGTTCAAATACGCGAAGAACCTGTAAAAGCCGCTGTCGCCATGCATATAGCCTGTGGCGAACAGATGAATCAGAAAACCCACAAAGGTGACAAAACAGACGTATATTCCCGAAAGCCTGTCCATTCCGAGACCGAAGTCCGCACGAAAATCACCGACCTGGATCCAGGTCCAGAGGTGGTCGAGGACGGGAGCACCATCCTTTGCAAACAAGGCCCCCTCATGGCCGGTGCCGATCCCGAACGCGATCATAAACGCCACGATCGTCGAAACGCCGACAGCGGCGCACGCAACGGCGCCGCTGAACTTCTCGTTCTTGAGCCGTCCGCCGATAATCCAGTTGATCGCCGCACCCGCCAAAGGTGCAAAAATAATCAAGCTAAGTAAGTTGTTTTCAGTCATCTGAGTTTTGATCCGCGTGCGAAATCACTTCACGCTTCGAGGGGAGGCATTCGCCGTCCCGCGCGTAGGGGAAACAATTTCGCCTGCGACAAAAAATCATTCGCAAAAAGCGATACGCGGTTCCGTCTAAAAAACGGAGTCCGCAAACTTGTCAAAGAAAAATCAAAAAACAGGGAAGTTCCGGCCTTGATACGGCCGGAGTTCCCAAATGTCTTAAATTAGATGTGATCCATAAGGATCATTTTCAATCATCCCACTCAACGGAAATTTGATCCGAGAGTGTTCCCGTAGATTCGCTGCCGATTTTAACGATCCCCGTGCGTTTCTTTCCGCCGGCATCTTCAACCGTCACCCGATACCAGATCTGCTTGTTTCCCGCATATCGGTCTTTGGGACCCGTTCCCGGCGGATTCGCATCCTGTTTTGAAAGCACCTTGAAATTGTTGTCTCTCGCCCAATTCTCAAGCGCTTCATCGGCGCGGCCGTATTGCCATCGGAACATCCAGATTCCGAAGCCAATCACGGCCACAAACACAAACGCGATAAATAAAAAGATCAGCATCCGTTTCATACGTCTCCGATGATCCCGACATAAACCGAGAGACTTACATTGGCCGGAATCAAAGATGCGGTCATACCGCCAAAGGCAACACAGCACTCCGCGGTCGCGATAAGCGTTGGCAAGGCACCTGCTCCATATGTCATCCCGCCGATCGCACCGGCCGCCAAAACACTGCCGCCCATGAACATCAGCGCGCCCGCTCCGCCAGGGCCGAAATCGCCCGCGGCTTCAATCATTACAAACGCTCCTTGGAGTTCATCTTTAGTCAGCGTCCAACCGGCAAACGGAAGTTTGTAAATCCTGCCAGCGCTGGGCATGGCGGGGATAGAAAACGAAAAATTCGCCGGTGTAGGTACAAGACTCAAGCCGATCGAACCGCCGATGCCGCCAAACACCAATGTCGTTGGCGAGGAATCGCTATCCCTTTGCACCTGAATCATCCCGCCGCCGGCGTTAATTCCGACGCGGGCAATCGGAGTGCTGACGGTTACAGCAGCGCCCCCCGACGTAACAAATTTCCAATCCGACTCGCGCACCACGAGGTTTGACGTAATCTCATCAATCGCCGCACCGATATCATCACCTAGTCCCATGAAATACCTCCGAAGAATTCAAATAGTCGTCTTTTAATGACGAATTAATGACGATGACGGGCGGGGATTTTGCCTAACCAACAGTTGGCGTCCTGGAAATCATTCGTGCACGCAAGAAGCGACCCCCCGGGGCTGACCGATTCGATTCGGTCGAAACTTTGAGTCTCACAACCGTTTCGACAGCCGGCCTCGACGATGAACGCAACGTCGGACATCACGTCAATGGCGCCTATTCAAAGATCAAACAAAATCGAGCTAGTCCTTGAGGATGCTCGCGTCATCAACATTCACCGACTCACGATTGCGGAAAAACGTGATGATGATTCCCAAACCAACCGCGGCTTCGGCGGCCGCCACGCTCATTACAACAAAAACGAACAACTGGCCCGTGACATCTCCGTAATGCCTGGAAAACGCTACAAAAGAGAGGTTTACGGCATTAAGCATCAACTCGATGCACATAAACATTCCGATGGCGTTTCGTTTATAAATAACGCCGACCGCACCAATCGCGAACAGGATTCCAGACAATGCCAGATATGTTTCCAAACTTGGTTCCATAACAAAACTCCGATTCCGCAAGCGAGGGAATCCTATTCTCCGTTTTCTCCCGCCGCATCTCGTTCGGCTCGGAAGCGCCGAGACATGATCATTGCTCCAACAATCGCCATCAACAGCAACACCCCGACGATTTCAACAGGCAGCAGATACTTCGTGTACATCGCGAGCCCGATGCTCTTCGTCTGTCCCGCGGCCGTCGTGACAACAGAAGCGCTGCCCGCCTTGTTAACCGCGTAAAACACGTAGAGAGCCTGCGCGATAAGCAACGCGCCGAGCCCGCCGCCGACTCCGATCAAATACTTCAGGTTGTCGGGCCGAGGCTCCTCATCCATGTTCAAGAGCATGATGACGAAGATCACCAAAACCATGATCGCACCCGCATAAACGAGAATCTGTGACACGGCGATAAACGGCGCGGCCAGAGTAAGGTAAATACAGGCAAGCGAGATAAAGACACCGATCAGGGAAACCGCACTGTAAAGTGGATTTCTATGATAGACGCAGGAAATGGCGCATCCGATTGCGAGTCCCGCGAGAAGATAAAAAAGTACCGTAACCATCATTCAAAAAATTCGCTCCTAGCTATCTGTTCAGGAAGAAAACAACGATCACCGTCAGAATCACATTCGAGAGCGCGACCGGAAGCAAAAACTTCCAGCCAAAATTCATAAGCTGGTCAAATCTAAATCGGGGAAGAGTACCTCTAACCCAGATATAGAAGAAAAGGAACGCGAACAGCTTCAACAGAAAGCCGCCGACGCTTATCAGTCCGTAACCTATCGTACCCACGCCAAACCAAGCCTGCATTCCGATTGTACGAGCAAGCAGATCCAGACCCGGAATATACCAGCCACCAAGGAACAGAGTTACCGCCATCACCGAAACGGTAAACATGTTGATGTATTCCGCCATAAAGAACAGCGCGAATTTAAGTGCGGAATATTCGGTGTGGAATCCCGCGACGAGTTCGGTTTCAGCCTCCGGAAGATCAAACGGCACGCGGTTTGTCTCCGCGAATGCAGCGATCAGAAAGATGATGAATCCAACGAACTGCGGGATGATGTACCACTTGAACGGCGAACGAATCTGCGCGTGAATGATCTCGGTCAGATCAAGCGAACCGGCGAGAATCACAACGCCGATAATCGAAGCGCCCATGGCAAGCTCGTATGAAATCATCTGTGCCGACGAACGGAGGCCGCCCATCAGGCTGTATTTCGAGTTCGACGACCAGCCGGCCAACGCGATTCCGTAAACACCTACCGATGTAATCGCCAGAACAAAAAGCACGCCGACGTCCAGCTTCGCGATCGTCAACGGGATCTTCGTGATTCCGGCTCCCAGACCGTATGGCAGAAAGTCGAGGTTTACAGCGACTTCAGGACCGAACGGATAGACGATCATCGGCATCAACGCGCATGATACCGCCACCACCGGAGCAAGATAAAAGATGAATTTTGTTGACTTGTCGGGGGCGATCTCTTCCTTGAAAATAAACTTGAAAAGATCCGCAAACGGTTGCAAAACGCCCCACGGTCCTACGCGGTTCGGGCCAATCCGACCCTGGATCCAGCCCAGCACCTTGCGTTCGGCAAGCACCGTATAGGCGACGATCATCATCACGACGCCAAACGCGGCACCGATGCCTACGCCAATCGCCAGAAACGGGAATATCGTCTTGAGAATCGGTTCCATAATTAAATCGAGCTCGCCTCCACGGTTTCGGTCTGCGGGGTCTCATTCGCTTTTGGTGTCCCATCCAACTCGAACTGTTCGAGGGGCGAAACATGCAGGTCTTCCGGCTTCGGATTTCCGTTCGCCAGCAGATGAAACTGCTTGGTACGCGACGTCATCGTCGTAAGCCTGTGCAACTTATGTCCGACTTCGGGGCGTACATCGTTTTTCTTGTTTCCTTCCGGCAGATTCGCAACAGAGGCCTCAAGGGCCTTGATTGCTTCTTGCTTGGAATTCGTCGGATATTTGGCCGAGGCAGGATTGCTTTCATCCTTGAGCGCCGGATAACGCAACCCTTCATATGCCGAAATCTTGTCCGCGATACTCTTGAAAACAGCCGACGCGGACATCTGATATCCGAAATCCTTGCCCATTTCCACCGCAATCGCCGAAGTGATCATCCAGTCGGGTTTTGATTGGTGCACGGGATCGATCGCCTTGCGAACCCGTTGAACAAATCCGGTGTTGTTTGTGTAAGTCCCATCGGATTCGGCAAAGCTCGCGGCGGGCAACACAACATCGGCCTTGGCTGTCGTTTCCGTTTCAAACATCTCTTGAACAACAACAAAATCCGCTCCCTCAAGTACGCTTGCGTCTTGAAGGCTTCCGGCGATGAGAAGAGCCTTGGAGCCGGAAACAACGGCCCCGACGGTTTTTGCATTCGGCATCATGTCATGGGCACCGATCGAATTGTTGTAGGGAGCCAATAGCTGGAGTTTGATCTTGCGGTTATCCGTGCCCAAAGCTCCGGCAGACGAAGAAATCGCGGCCAATGCCTCGCTCGAAAGTTCGCCGCCGGCGATTATGATCACATCTCCTTCAGCGCCTTCAATCGCCTTCTTAACAGCCTCGATTTCCGACTGCGCCGCACCGGTTTTCGCGGAAACGTCCTGGCCTCCAAAAAGGCCCAGCACAAACGCGTCTGTCGAACCTTCGGCAAGATGAACAAAAGCTTCCGCCGCATCTGTCAGCCTGATGGGTGTTTCATTTGCAATGAAAAGCCTCGCTCCGCCGTTTCTAACCGCTTGCCTGATCTGCTTGGCCGTAAACGTCTGTTCCTCTTCGGGTTCCCCTCCGATGACAACGATCACCGACGCGTGCCTGATCGCTTTGTGTGTCGTCAATGGAGCCGAAAGATTGTTCATGAATTCGCCGACATCGCATTTGTCGCTGACCGCGAAATCTCCCTTCCCGCATTCTTCTGCAAACCTACGAAGCAAGAAAACACTTTCGTTGGTAAGCCTTGGACTTGCGACAACACCGACTTTGCCTGCCTCGCGGAACTTATCGGCGACGTGGGAAACGGCTTCATCCCAAGTCGCGGGGATCAGCTTTCCATCCTTTTTGTAACGAATCAAAGGAGTCTTGATGCGATCGGCGGAATTTATGAATTCGTGTGCGAACCGCGCTTTGACATCGAGAAATTCGCCGTTTAGTCCGTTGACATAACGGTCTCTGGCGACGATTCGATGAACTTCTCCGGCTCGCGAGCCGATGCTGAGCTGCATCCCGTCAGAAGAATAGGTATCCGTTGATACTGTTTGATCGAGTTCCCATGGTCTGGTCGAATGACGGTAAACTCCGTCAAGCAACGTTCCCGTCGGACAAACCTCTACGCAGTTTCCGCATTGCGAGCAGTTCAGCCAACCGCCGTATGTGCCGATTACCGTGCTCGCGCCGCGATTTCCGGCCTCAATCACATCCTCGCCCATCCATTCATGGCATACACGAGTACAACGCTTGCAAAGAATGCAACGCTGCTGGTCATTGGCAACGATCGGCGAAAGAAATTTTTCAGGATGCGCGTTTTTGTTCTCGCGAAAACGCTCTTCAACGTCGCCCCAGTCAAAAATAATTTCCTGAAGTTCGCATTCGCCGCCACGATCGCAAACGGGGCAGTCCAGCGGATGATTCGCAAGCAGAAACTCGCCCATCGCGCGCTGCGTTTTTTCGATCTCTTCGCTTTGCGTGGTGACGACCATTCCATCGCGCACGGGAATCGAACATGACGCCTGAAGTTTCGGCATCTTGTCGATCCTGACAAGGCACATCCGGCACGAGGCCTGCAATTCGAGATCGCTGTAATAACAAAACGAGGGAACTCCAAAGCCGTTCTTGTTGCACACGTCTATAAGAGGCGTGCCCTCTTCGGCTTCGAATTCGCTACCGTTGATCGTAACTTTTACCAATTCTGACATTTCGTTTTAACGATGGTGCTACTTGCCTTCACTGCCCGTGGACTTGCCGCCTTTTACAGGTTTCCGTTTTGGTCTTGCCTTGCCGAAAGAGCTGGCGAAGATTTTTCCTTTTCTGGTTTTCTTGTCTCCCTTACCCATATTTTCTCCTACGGGCTGCCGCCCTATGTTTCACTTATTTGATCAAATGTTTCTTGAAATCTTCGGGAAAACGCTTGACCGCGCTTTGGATCGGCCACGCTGCGGCGTCTCCAAGCGGACAAAACGACTTGCCCTCGATGTTGTCGCTGATATCCAAAAGCAATTGCGCGTCTTCCGGACGTCCGCCGCCATCGGCGATGCGGTTGAATATCTTTACCAGCCAATCCGTGCCTTCACGGCAGGGAGTGCACCAGCCGCAGGATTCGTGGCGATAAAATTCAGTCAGGTTCTTTGTCGATTCAACGACATCGACGGTTTCGTCCATAACGATAAATCCGCCCGAGCCGACCATCGATCCGCCCTCGACAAGCCCTTCGTAGCACATCGCTACGTTTTTTCCGATAACCTGATCGGCGCGCATGATATAGACGCTGGATCCTCCGGGGATAACGGCCTTAAGCGCCTTGTCATCCCGAAGCATTCCTCCGCAATCTTCCATGATGAACTTCTCCATGTCTTTATAGCCCATCGGAAGTTCATAAACGCCGGGTTTCTTGACGTGCCCGGAAACCGACCAGAGTTTCGTTCCGCCCGATTTTTCGGTACCTAGATCGCGCCAGGCGATACCGCCCATCTCGATAATCTGCGGAACGGCCGTCAATGTTTCGACGTTGTTGACGACGGTAGGACAAGCATAAACGCCTTCGATGGCGGGGAAGGGCGGTTTCATCCGCGGATGGCCGCGATAGCCCTCGAGGGAGGAAAGCAGCGCCGTCTCCTCGCCGCAAATGTATGCGCCCGCGCCCGTATGCGTGTAAATGTTGCAATTAAAACCGCTTCCGAGGATGTTGTCGCCAAGAAGATTGGCGGCGCGCGCCTCTTCCAGCGCCTTGTCCATGATGTCGATCAGATAGTGATACTCGCCACGGTAATAGATGTAGCAAGTCTCTGCGCCGAGCGCGAAGGCACCGATCAGCATTCCCTCGATCAGGGCATGCGGATCGCGTTCGAGAAGATACCTGTCCTTGAACGTTCCCGGCTCGGATTCATCCGCATTGCAGACGATATATTTCGGTTTTGGAGAATCACGCGGAACAAAGCTCCACTTCATCCCGGTCGGGAAACCCGCGCCGCCGCGTCCGCGCAATGCGGAGTCCTTGACCTCGCTGATGATCTCGTCAGACGACATTTTGAGAGCCTTCTTGAGGCTCTCGTATCCGCCGGTCTCCTGATACACATCAAGGGTGTGACCGTTTTCGATATGCATTCGCTTCAACTGAAGCGGTTCGCATCCAACTGCTCTGATTTCCATAAGTGAATCGATCTGGTCGCCGGAATAAATTTACTTGAATCCGGTCGACTCGCCGTTATTGCCCTTGCCCTGGCGGGATTCCCTGATTCATCGCCGCCGGCGGAACCGAACCCCTCAAGCAATTGAGCCTCAAATAAAGCGTAAACTGAACCATCGGACCGAGTTCGGGCTTTGCCAAAACCCTGTCAAACTTTGCCGAGTCAAGCGGTTCGTAATAAAACGTCTCGCTTTTCCGCTGCAGCGTAACAGCCGCGTCCGAGTCGCCGATGTCGTAATTCCCGGTCTCGAAAGCCTTGTATTTCTGATAGCTCTCGAAAGGATAAACGGCATCGTAATTCTCGTTGGCGAGCGAAAGAGTAAAGAGTTCGATACCGAGCCGCTTTTCATATCTCGCTTTCTTCGCCAGAAGCACTTCCGTTGCCTCTTCAAACAACCTCTCCCGCACCGATTCGAAATCGGCAACGACATAATCAACCTTGATCAAATCGAAAACCGCTTCTTCGGCGGCCAACGCGACTAGTTTGTCAATCAGCGCCCGATCCTTGTATCGGAACGCAACGGTTTTCTTGGTCGAGAATCCGGCCGGTACCTCGACGATCGATTTCCCGCCGTTTTTCGTCTCGAACTTAAACACCGGGGTTTGGGCTATAAAATCGACAAATACGTCGTCGCCTGAAATACCCAATCCGGCAAACTTTCTTTTCAAAGCATCGACCGCCGCATCGACGCCGCGATTGCTGCCCTCAGCGGTTTTCCCATCGCGTTCGATTCCAAAAACCGCTACATAGGCGTCGGCCTTCATCGGGTAAAGCACCGCTGCCTCGATCGAATACTCGAATTGCCTTGGCCCCGCAAGACTTCCGTTGCCCAAAAATGGCTTCCGGTTCTGATTCGAGTAATAACCCTTGTTCGAATAAATTCTGTTCCCGGCTTCCTGAGCCCAAAGCGTTTGCGCAATACTCAGGCAAAGAACCAGCAAAAATAGCGCTTTCTTCATCTTTACACCTCTGTTTTTATGGTATTGACCGCAAGAATTGTGCGGCCGGGCAAATGACTATGCCCAAATGATGCTCAATACCAAACGTCGGTTGCAGAAAGCGCCCCGGAAATTTCAAATATCAATCGAGAGAATCAAGAAGCTCATCAACCTTGTCGGTCGTCAGGTTCTCGTGAAAATCAAAGCCGACCTGAAGCATCGGTGCCGTTCCGCAGCTTCCGAGACACTCAACCAACGTAAGGGTGAACTTTCCATCGGCCGTCGTTTCACCCGGTTTTATGCCCAGTTTCGAACAAATGTGATCGGTGATGCCGGGCTCGCCCATGATCTTGCAGGAAAGGGTTTTGCAAACCTGAAGATGATGACGGCCAATCGGTCTTAGATTGAACATCGTGTAAAACGTGGCGGTTTCCCAGATGTCCGAAACTTCGAGCCCGAGGAACTTTGCAAGAAAATTCACGCCCGGATTATCTACATGCCCTCGCTCGCGCTGAACAACAAAAAGCAAGGGAATCAGCGCCGATCTTTCACGGCCTGCGGGATATTTCTTGAGATGAGATCTCATTTCCTCGACGACCGCATCCGAGAATTCAGCGACTTCGTCGGTGTATGTGATTTTGTTCGTATAATCGGTTGCTACACTTGCCATTAACTTAATCGTCCCGCCTCAGCTTCCGCGGTTTTTATCTGTCGATTTCTCCAAGCACGATATCGAGCGAGCCGATTACCGCGACAACGTCGGCGATCAGTTCACCTTCGACCATATCCGGCAACGCCGACAAATTTACAAAGCTCGGGCCCCGGAAATGGACGCGCTCCGGTTTCGGGCCTCCGTTCGATTTAACATAGACTCCGAGTTCTCCCTTTGAGGCCTCGATCGCGTGGTAAACCTCGCCTTCCGGAACATTGAATCCCTCGACAACGGTCAAAAAGTGATGGATCAGCGAATCCATATGCGTACGCATATCGTCTCGATCCGGCAAGACGACTTTTGGAGCGTCCGCCTTGTACGGGCCGGGCTTCAGGCGTTCGAGCGCTTGTCTGACGATCTTGGCCGATTCCCTTAGCTCCCTCATGCGAAGCATGAATCTCGCCCAGACATCGCATCCCGTTTCCACCGGAACCTCGAAATCGTATGTCTCATAACCCGAATACGGGTTGTGGCGGCGAAGATCAAGATCGACCCCGCTGGCCCGCAAACATGGTCCCGTAAGTCCCCAACTGATAGCATCCTCGCGGCCGATCACACCGATTTCCTTGGTTCTGCTTTGAAAAAGCGTGTTGCCCGTTACGAGAGTGTCGAAAATGTCGAGGGCCGCCGGAAAATTATCGAGAAACTGCTTGCAGCGGCGATCAAAGCCGGCCGGAAGATCCATCATCAGGCCGCCGATCCGGAAATAGCTCGGCGTCATTCTTCCGCCCGATGCCGATTCAATCAAATTGAGAATTTTTTCACGCTCTCTAAAACAGAAAAAGAAGACGCTCATCGCACCGATATCCAAACAGTGCGTTCCTAGCCAAACCATGTGCGAGGCGATTCTCTGCAATTCGCACATCAAAACCCGGATCACCTGTCCCCGTTCGGGAATCTCGATTTGAAGGAGCTTCTCAACCGCCATCACGTATGCAAGATTGTTTCCCAAGGGATTGAGGTAATCCATGCGGTCGGTGATAACGATTCCTTGCTGATACTTCTTGTATTCAAATAGCTTCTCCATTCCGGTATGGAGATAACCGATATCGGGAACCGTCTTAACCACGGTTTCGCCATCGAGCACGAGTTCAAGTCGCAAAACGCCGTGCGTCGAGGGATGCTGCGGCCCCATCGAAATCGTCATTTGCGAATCAAGGGATTCGTCCATCAATTCCGGGGCGGGATTTTCCAAAGCTGTTGTCATATCGCAATCAATCCAAACAAAATCGCCATATCGGGCTTGAGCTACGTAAGGCTGTACGGCTCGTAGCCGCGAAGCGGATAATCTTTTCGAAGGGCATGTCCATCGAAATCAGACGGGAGCAAAATCCTGCGTAAATCGGGATGTCCTTTGAAGATCACCCCCACCAGGTCGTAGGTCTCCCTTTCATGCCAATTGGCGGTTTTCCAAATTCCGGATACCGTATCGACTTCCGGTTCGTCTTCCGAGAGCAGCACCTTGAGCCTCAACCGATTGAAATGAGTCGTTGAAAATAGGTGGTAATTTACCTCAAATCGCGGATCCTCCTCCGGACCACGATCTCCACCGCAAAGGTCAGCAAGCATGTCGAATCCATGATTGATGCGCAGGAATTCACATGCTGCGACGATGGCGTCACGGTTTACGACTACCGTAACCTCGCCCAATGCGTTCACGACATCAATCACCGAATCGGGCATCTCCGACTTCAGCGCTTCGGCATATTCAACAAGTTTTCCAGTATCTGCGGTCATATCTGCCAATCTCCGGCGGTTGCCTATGAGCTCCTGCGGCGTTCATGCTTGGAAGGAACCGTGTAGGGTTTTTCGTTCTTTTCCTTGGCTTCACGCTCGAGTGCCGTTCCTTCGGTAACCGGAAGCGTTCCCGGGACATGCGAGCTTCTCGATTCGTCTTCAAAAGTGTCCCTGCGTTCCTTAACCGATTCGTTCATGATCTTCTCCTGAAGCATCGTGATCGCATGGACAAGCATTTCAGGACGCGGCGGACAGCCGGGAATATAAATATCTACGGGAACTACCTTGTCCACCCCTTGAACGATCGCGTAGTTATCAAAAACGCCGCCCGATGTAGCGCAGGCGCCCATCGAAATCACCCATTTGGGTTCGGGCATTTGGTCGTAAATCCGGCGAAGTACCGGCGCCATTTTCCGCGAAACCCGTCCCGAGACGATCATCACGTCCGCCTGCCGGGGACTTGCACGAAAAGTCTCGGCACCGAATCGCGAAAGATCGCTTCTCGCCGAAACCGAATTCATCATTTCGATCGCGCAGCACGCGAGACCAAATGTCGCCGGCCAGAGGCTCGATTTGCGGGCCCAATTGACAACCGCGTCTAGCTTTACGGTGATGACGTCCGGCAACGCATCAAATACTTTGTTTTCTAAACCCATCCCTGTCTCCGTTATCGAATCTAGGCCGCTTTTGCCGCCTCGTAGCTTTCCTTGGCCGCCTTTCGCTTCAATTTCGCCGCTTCCGCCTTGGCTTCGAGCCGCGATTGCTCGCTCCAATCGAAGGCCCCCTTCTTCCATTCGTAAATCAAACCGACGATTACCGTCGAGAGAAATACGATCATGGTCAAAAACGCAGCGGTTCCATAAACAACGCCGGTGCTTTTTTCGAGTCCCAGAAGACTCTTGAAGGCGACGGCAAATGGAATCACAAACAGAATTTCGAGGTCGAACAATAGGAAGGCTACTGCCACCATGTAAAACTTGACTGAAAACCTGTCGCGTGCGGATCCAACCGGATCTTTTCCGCATTCATAAGGCATCAGTTTGATGGACGTTCGCTTCCTCGGGCCGATCAATTGAGCAACTAGCAATTGGCTCAATGCGAATCCAAGGGCGACGACCGCCATAACGAGGATTGGGGCGTAGTCGAATAGGTTGAAATCTTTCATGAAATCATGCGCTCGCGAACGCCTGGGAAAGCGTTGCAAAGCGTGGTTAAAGCCTGTTTTTTCAAGAAAAACTGATTTTCGAACTGATCAAAGGCAATCGTAAGTTATGCCTTGTAGAGTGTCAAGGAAGCGCAATTGCTTGTGAGGTCAACGGATTCAATGGTTTGGGTCCGTTCGGATTGAATGTCCTGAAAGCATTGCATAGAATAAAAAAGCGCGATTGACCGTAGCAAAAAACCTGTGTTACGTTCGCAGGCGCTCGTCGGCTTTTTTGCCACAATTTTTTCCGCCCTTTTTTAATGTAACTTCGTGATTAGCGGCTTCAATACAGACATCGAACATGAGGGGGTTGTTTACCATGTTCAGACGGAGGACAAGGGTCTTAAGACGCCCTTCGTGCTCTCGCTCGTCTATCAGGAGGGAACGATCCTCGCATCGAAGCGCTCTCCTTATGATGATCTAATCGAATCGGGGTTTGACGAAAGCGAACTCGAAGAACGCGTCCAGAGACAGCACAAGCTCATGTGCGCCGCGATCCGAGCAGGGAGAATCGAAGATCTCAAGCGGATGACGATGAACCGCGCCAAGGAGGAGGGAACCCTGGTTGCGCGGAAGCGCGAGGTGATCAAGGCACCGGCGGAAGCGGAACTGCCAAAACCGGCGTTTCTGGACGAAGCGCCGGATTCGGGAGAGGCTCCGATCCCGATGCCGCAGGAACAGGCAGAGCCGCACCCGGCACCGGTGTGGGACATTCCGCTTCTGGAAGATGTAGAGATCGTCGATGCTACAGTGATAGACGGAAACCTTATTGTCGAAGAAGAGTTCTTGCTGCCTCCGGAAGCGGTGAAGGTTATCGAGGGATTTGATCGTTTTGATTCGCTTTTTGCCGACGAGCTTAAGGTCAAGCTCCTGGGGACTGAGAATTTTTATAGCGGCGAGCAAAAGAACGTAAACATTTTGGTTTGCAGGGGCAAGGATGAAAGAGCGGTCGCCGGCGCGGGAATCATGGTTAAGGTATTGGGCTCGGATTTTAGACCGCAAATTTTCCACGCCGTGGCAGATGAGAATGGTGTGGCCACGGTTTCAGTTATTGTCCCCGAGTTTCGTTCGGGCAGAGCGGCGGTGCTAGTGAGAGCGATGGTCGGGAACGAAGAGGCAGAGATCCGCAGGGCCATCACAATTCCCGAGTAGTTGATCGGATGAACAAAGAATTGCGAGACATACGGATCAAACTCAACGGCGAGGAACGATTGTTCGCGGCGCAAACCACGATCGCCGGTCTCATAGAATCACTCGATCTCCCTGCGGTTCGGATGGCCGTGGAGTTAAACGGAGAGGTCGTATCCCGCACCGATTGGAGCACCCACGCGCTTTCAGACAATGATCGAGTTGAAGTTGTTCATTTCGTCGGGGGAGGCTAGGGGGAGAGTTTCGAGTTTCGAGTTTCGAGTTACGAGTTTTGAGTTTGGGCTGGTTTCCAAGTTTGCCTTCATTCCATCGGTTCCAACGTGTGTTTGGCACGGCCTTCAATTCCATCACAACGCCAACATATCAAAATCAACGGTTAAGATCGTAGGTTGTTTCCCTGATTTTCATTAAAAATCGATCGGATCGAAACTTCTTGCGTGCATCACTCAAGCAGTACGAGAATTCCTGTCTTTGCGAGTGTACTGGGAACTTATGGTTCTTCCGGAATTCCGCAGGAGACTGGAACTCGCTCGGAATCGCTTGAGAGATGTTCGCCGAAGTTGGATAATCAAACACATAACTTCCAAATGCAGCGTTCGATTGAGGAACGTCATTTTGACGCGCGTTGTGTTTATTTTTGGGGCCTAAATACATGAATGGTTTATCTATCGGTGGCGTCGGCTTTGATTCGAGGCTCATTATCGGTACCGGAAAATATCGTAGCTTTGAGGAAATGAAGGATGCGCACAAGGCTTCGGGAGCCGAAATGGTAACCGTTGCCGTCAACCGCGTGCCGCTAGACGGAAGCACCGAGTCTTTTTTGGATCATCTTGATCCGACCATGAGGATTCTGCCGAACACGGCGGGATGTTTTGACGCCGATCACGCCGTTCGTACGGCAAGGCTCGCAAGGGAGGCGCTTGATACCAATTGGATCAAACTGGAAGTCATCGGCGACAAGGTGACTCTTTTGCCTGACAACGAGCAGACGCTCGAAGCGGCAAAAATTCTTGTCTCCGAGGGTTTCATCGTGCTTCCGTATTTTGGCGACGACCTGATTATGGCAAAAAAGCTTCTCGATGCCGGCTGTCCGGCCGTGATGCCTTTGGCCGCGCCGATCGGCTCGGGGTTGGGAATTCAGAATCCTGCAAACCTTCGAATCATGCGCGAGCAACTTCCGGACGCGACCATAATCGTGGATGCCGGAGTCGGCACCGCTTCGGACGCCGCATTGGCAATGGAATTGGGGGCCGACGCGATTCTTATGAATACCGCGATTGCAGAAGCCGGTGATTCGGCGAAAATGGCTCGCGCGATGAAGCTTGCCGTTGAGGCCGGTCGCGCGGCCTTTGAATCGGGCCGTATGCCAAAGAGACTTTACGCTTCCGCTTCCAGTCCGATCGAAGGAGCGATCAAATAAGAAGTCTTTGCGATGTACAAATTAGTATTGGTTGCCTTGTTTTCCTTTGCGTTTGTTTTTGCAGGCTGCGATGACAAAGCCGAAAACAGCGGGGGAGTCAGGATCGAAGGCAACGACAGTTATGAGGCCACCGTTTTCAGACAGAACTGTGCGATCTGTCATGGTGCCGAAGCGTTCGGGAAGACCGTAAACGGCAGGGTAATTCCGCCATTGCGATCCGGAAAAGCGGCATTAAAGTCGGAAGAGGAAATCTATCAGCAGATTGCCAACGGGAAACTTCCGATGCCTTCATTTAGAAAGCAGCTAACGGAAGACGAAATGCGACGAATGGCAAGATTTGTATATACGCAACTGCAGGGAAGAAAATTGCCGGAAAAATCTCGATAACATCATCCCGCCGCTCTGAGGGCATAAATTTTCTGCCCGCGGAGAGTTGAACGGCGTGATCTGGGAAATTCTTATGAAAGTATTGATTTCTGGAGCCTCAGGGCTTTTGGGCGGAAAACTGAGGAAGCTATTGATCGATCGCGGGGACGAAGTATTCAGTCTCTCTCGTTCGGAGCCGGCGACAAGCAACGACATCCAATGGGATCCTTACAAGGGCTTTAGTTCGGCCGAAGCGGAAAAACTCTTTGGATTCGACGCCGTTGTGCATTTGGCGGGTGAAAACGTCGCAGGCGGGAGTTGGACCGAAGAGCGGAAGAAAAAGATCAGCGACAGCCGAGTGCTTGGCACGCGAACACTTGTCGATGCGCTTTCGAATTGCAAGGAGCCTCCTGCGGTCTTCGTTTGCGCGTCAGCGGTCGGATTTTACGGTGACCGAGGCAACGAAATTCTTACCGAGGAAAGCGAGCCCGGGAATGGATTCCTTCCCGAAGTGTGTGTGGAATGG
This sequence comes from Pyrinomonadaceae bacterium, assembly GCA_041394795.1. Classification (GTDB taxonomy): domain Bacteria; phylum Acidobacteriota; class Blastocatellia; order Pyrinomonadales; family Pyrinomonadaceae; genus Aridibacter. The sequence goes on from JAWKHN010000001.1 coordinate 198,947, forward strand.
GAGGAAGAAGCCGCAAAAGCGAAAGCGTTTGCGACGCGGGTAGTCACGCCGCGAATCGGAATCGTGCTTTCGACCGAGGGCGGCGCACTGGAGAAAATGCTCCTCCCGTTCAAGCTTGGCGTCGGAGGTGCCGTCGGAAGCGGGGAACAATGGATGTCGTGGATTGCGATCGACGATATGGTCAGGATCCTAGAGTTCGCACTCGACACGGATGAACTTCGAGACGCATTCAACGCAGTTGCACCAAATCCCGTAAAAAACAGCGAGTTTTCGTCGGCGCTGGCGTCGGAACTGAGTCGCCCTTCGTTCTTTTCGGTACCGGCCTTTGGAGTAAAACTCCTCTTTGGCGAGATGGGGGAAACGCTTCTTCTGGAAGGATGCCGCGTGATCCCGAGAAAGCTCGAACAAATGGGATTTAAGTTCGATTTTCCGACGCTCCCGGAGGCACTCAAACACGTTCTTCAAGACTGACTTTCGACTCCAATGAAGCTTTGGCTTGCAAAGGACAACGGCGTTCCGATCAAGGAACAGCTCGCGACACAGATTCTTTTGGGAATCGCCAGCGGAGACATTTCGCCCGGCGACAAACTGCCAAGCCGGGCGGAGTTGGCGCGTCGATTCGATATTCATGAAAACACGGTCTCGAATGCGTATCGGGTCCTAACAGAAAGGGGCCTCGTAGAATTCCGCTCAGGGGCCGGATTCTATGCCCTCGGTTACTTTGCGCGCACAAACAAAAAGGATCTCGCATCGCTGGCCGCCCGCTTTTATTCGGAAGCCATTTCGATGGGCTACGAATCGGCTGACATTCTACGCGCCGTGAATTATTGTGCTGCGGCAGGCAAGGGAAACGACTATGTGGTCGTTGAGGAAGACCCGGCGCTTCGCGAGATCATGATTCAGGAGGTGCGGTCCCGCAGCGGGGCAAGGGTTACCGGAATCCATCCGCTCCAAATTGACGCTTGGAAGGAGGCGAAATGCGAATTCCTCGCGTTGGAAGATGAAAAGCCGAGGCTTGGCGAAACGATTCCAACATGCAGATTTCTGCGCGTTAATTCCGTTACGGACGCTCTTAAAAGCGCCGCGAGACCTTCGGCCGATGCATTGATCGCGGTGGTTTCGGGTTGGGAGGGCTTTCTGAAGTACTCGCAAACAATGCTTGCCGCGGCGGCGATCGACGCCGACTCGATCGTCCTGCGGCTAACATCCGAAAAAGACTGGAAGCGGGGGCTGGATTCGGCTTCGATCATAATCTGTGATTCGCTCACCGCTTCGCTCCTTCCTGAGTCTGAAAAAATAAGAGTATTTCCCATCATCGCATCCGATTCGATCGAAGAAATTTGATCTTCCGGCTCAATTCGCCGAGGCAACCATGCATAGTTTGGTCAGCCGGCAACTTCCGATCGGGTACCTTCACTCATCTTCGTTTTGGGATCTGATTCCAGCTAGAACATAAACGGCAAAGGAAAGACCAAATTGACTTGTGGTTTTACTGTAACTATCATTGTTACAGAAAGGGCGGGTTTTGGATTGTGCGACGCCGGGATTGGTGTGTAATATCCGCCTTCGGTTTGGTGCTTATGGCTAACAGTCAATTTGCAATGGCGGTACATGTGCTGGCTTTGCTTGCCAACAACTGTGATGAAAGGGTGAAGTCGGGTCTGCTCGCCGAATCTGTAAATACGAATCCGGTTGTTATCAGGCGTTTGCTCGCCGATCTTCACGAGGCGGGGCTTGTTGTCTCGCAAACCGGATACTGCGGCGGAACCTGCCTTACAAAGCACCCTTCCGAAATCACGCTTCGCGAAATATTCTTGGCGGTAAGCGAATGCGAGGTCTTTTCTCTTCATCCCAATACTCCGAATCAGGAATGCGATGTCGGCCTGGGCATCGTCCCCGTTTTGGACGAATTGGGTAAGGAGATAAACGGCACCGTGCTTGATAAGCTTGAAGATCATTCGCTGCAGGAAATCATCGAACGGGTGATTCAAATCAAATAGGGAGAGACGGGAACTAATCAATGAAGAATGACGAATTGGTGGAACGCCTGAATTGGCGATACGCCGTAAAGAGGTTTGATCCAAACAAAAAGATTTCGCCCGACGACATGTCGGCGCTTGAGGAATCGCTTCGACTGGCTCCATCGAGCTACGGTCTTCAGCCATGGAGATTCCATGTTATCGCATCGCAGGATGTTAAGGACAAACTGCGCGCCCACTCCTGGAATCAGCCCCAAATTAGCGAGTGTTCGCATTTGGTTGTGATTTCCGCGCGTCAAAATATGGCGGTGACCGACGTTGAACGGTATTTGGACCGAATCGTTGAGGTACGCGGAACAGATCCGGCGGAACTCGAAATCCTGAAGGGGATGATGCTTGGTTCGCACAAAACGGCCGTCGAAGGCGGCTTTTTGAATGAATGGGCGGCGAGGCAATGTTTCATCGCGCTTGGTTTTCTCCTGAACTCGGCCGCCGTTCTTGGCATTGACGCCTGTCCGATGGAAGGCTTTGTTCCCGAAGAGTACGATCGCGAACTCGGGATTTCGGACGAAGGTTATTTTCCAGTGGTCGCGTGCGCGATCGGATACAGGGATGAAAGCGAGGACTGGTTGTCCAAACTGGACAAGGTCAGATATGACAAAGACGAAGTTTTCAGAAGAGTTTGAGGCAATGGAAAGTTATGTCGAGAAGGCCATGTCTTTTGAAGAGTACATCGGTCTTCTCGACTCGTTGCTAGCCAGAAACGAAACCACCGGGACGAACCAATCGGAAAAGATGGTCGGATTCGGGAAGTTGAATCGTCAACGAATGAAGCGCCTGATGAATACCTATCGCGTTCCGGTGGAAGTTAGAGAAACCGCAAATTCGTTAAGCCGACCCTTGATTTGGTTGATCCTGACCGAGGGTTGGTGCGGTGATGCGGCGCAGAATATCCCGGTTATCGAGAAAATTGCCGAGGCGAATGATTTGATTGAAACCCGATATTTGCTGCGTGACGAAAACATCGAGCTGATGGACCGAAATCTAACGAATGGCGCGCGATCAATTCCAAAGCTGATATGTCTCGACGGAGAATCTCTTGCCGAATTGGGAACTTGGGGACCACGCCCCAAACCGGCAATGGAACTTTTCATTGCCTTGCGAGAGGAAGGCGTGGAAAAGGACGAGATTCTGGAACGTGTCCAGAGATGGTATCTGAATGACAAGGAACGATCCGCAACGCTGGAACTCGGTGAACTTTTGAAGAGATGGTCTTAAAATGCACTACAAGGAGTTTATTCCAAGGCAAACCAATCAAAGTTGGGTTGCGGAATGTGTGGGCGTGCGATTATCTTTTTTAGTGAATTTACGCTGGTTTAACCTATTTAAGTAGATTATTGGGAATATGAAATACGACTTCGGCGGTAAAGTTGCGTACGTTACGGGCGGAACATCTGGGATCGGCGAGGCCGCGGTGAAAGCTTTCGCTTCCTCAGGAGCAAGGGTCGCCTTTACGGGACGGCGCGATGAGGAAGGTAAAAGAATTGCGGAAGAAATTGGAAAAGAAGGCGGCGAGGCCTTCTTTTTTCGTTGCGATGTAAGAAATCCGGAAGAGATCGCGGAATCGGTTCGAGCGACTGTTGATAAATACGGCCGATTGGATTTCGCTTTCAACAACGCCGGTGTCGAACAGTTTTTCAAGCCCCTTACGGAGCAGAAACTCGAGTATTTTGATTTCATTTTCGAAACGAACGTGCGGGCTGTTTGGCTGGCGATGCAGGAAGAGATTCCTCATTTGCTCGAAACCGGCGGCGCGATTGTTAACACCAGTTCGATTTTCGGATTGGTCGCGTCTTCGATGATCCCGCTTTATGTCGCGAGCAAGCACGCAGTGATCGGACTTACAAAATCCGTCGCACTTGAGTATGCTAAGAAAGGAATCCGCGTTAACGCGGTCGTCCCTGCCGCAATCGAAACACCCATGATTGGGCGTTTCGTCCAAGACGAACAGACATCTGAATTTTTGAAGTCGCTTCATCCTTTGGGACGCCTTGGCAAACCGGAAGAGGTCGCAAATGCGGTGTTGTGGCTTTGTTCCGAACAATCATCCTTCGTCACCGGTTCCGTACTAACGGTAGATGGCGGATATACCGCTCAATAAGGAAAATCAAGAATGAGAGCCTACGAAATAGCCGAATTCGGAATCGACAACCTAAGGGAAACGGAACGAAAACTCCCCGATTTGCAGGCCAATGAGGTACTGGTCAAGTTTCATGCCGCGTCTTTGAACTACAGGGATTTGCTGATGGTGAAGGGCGAGTACAACCCGAATCTGAAGCTGCCGATGATTCCTTTTTCAGACGGGGCCGGCGAGATAATTGATGTCGGTGCGGATGTCGAAAAATGGGAGCCCGGCGATCGCGTTATGCCGACTTTTATGCAGGGATGGCTTGATGGCGACATCGATTTTAAAAAAGCCAGGACGGCCCTTGGCGGTGACCTCGATGGTGTTTTGTGCGAATACGCGGCGATTCCGCAATATGGATTGGTAAAGATTCCGGACCACCTTTCATACGAAGAAGCGGCGACGTTGCCTTGCGCGGGAGTAACGGCTTGGAACGCCGTAAATTTCTCGGGTGCGGTTCAGTCCGGTGATACGGTATTGCTGATGGGAACCGGCGGCGTTTCGGTTTTCGGGCTTCAGTTTGCAAAGAATCTGGGAGCGGAAACGATTGTTACATCATCCAGCGATGAAAAGCTCGAAATGGCTTCGACTCTTGGGGCGAGTCATACGATCAACTACAAAACCAATCCTGATTGGGAAAAGGAAGTTGTGGAGATAACCGGAAAAAGGGGAGTCGATCATGTTCTGGAAATCGGTGGTGCGGGCACTCTTAGAAAATCGATCAGTTCGGTCAGAATGGGCGGGCATATCGCCGTCATAGGCATTCTTTCGGGGAAGGGGGAGTTTGATCCGCTTACGATTTTGATGAAGGCGGTCAAGCTTCACGGGATATTTGTTGGTTCGCGGTTTATGTTTGAGAACATGTGCGAGCGGATTCAGGATGAGTACCTGAAACCGGTTGTCGATTCGGTTTTTGAGTTTGAGGATGTAAAGGAAGCGCTCCGATACATGGAATCCGGCAAGCACTTTGGAAAGATCGTCTTGCGAATCGGCAGCTAACGAAAAGTAGCAGGTTGATGCGGGTATTTGATGTCATCGTTTGACAGATAGAAGCGAGATGGAGCGGAGACTTCCCAGAACTTAAGGCTTAATTGAGAACAACCTGTAGAAGCCGTATTTTTGGGATGAAAACACGGAGAGCGCGGAAAGTTGAGATGATCCTTCCGTTTGATTCGTGTTTTCGGTACTTTAAAGCCACGTTTGCCTGGGTTGAAAAAAAAGGAAAAACCGAATTCGAGGGAGCCGGACGCAGGTGCCTTTTCGGGCGGGCGATGTTATCGGTTTGAATATCAATGCTGGATAGTGAAATACAGGGTTATGCCGAGCGGCATACGACCTACGAGCCCGTTTATCTTGAGAAGCTTAGAAACAAGACTCTTGCCGAAAGGGGAGACAGCAACATGCTCTCGGGATTTTATCAGGGCAGGCTTCTTTCAATGTTTTCGAAGCTGGTATCGCCAAATTATGTTTTGGAGATCGGAACATATATGGGGTATTCGGCGCTTTGCCTTGCGGAAGGACTGAAACCAGACGGAAAAGTCGTCACGCTCGACATCGTTGAAGAAACCAACGCATTTGCAAAAGATGCGTGGCGCGAATCGCCTTACAATGACCAGATCGAATCGCATCTTCAAAACGCGCTTGATTTCATCCCCGGGATCGGATCCGAAATTGATCTCGTTTTCATAGATGCCGACAAGGAGAACTATCTGAACTATTTCAATTTGGTTCTTCCCAAGGTTAGGCGGGGAGGACTGATCATTGCCGACAACGTGCTTTGGAGCGGAGAAGTGCTTGAAGCCGAAAAGGGGAATGAAGTCAGAAGTTCCGCGCAGGCGCTTTACGAATACTCGGTCGAAGTTAACAAGGATGAGAGGGTTGAGAACCTGTTTTTGGCGGTAAGGGACGGGCTGCTTGTTTCGAGGGTGATCGGCTAGCTGCGTTTGGCTTGCTCGAACGTCCTGGCAGGCTCTTTTTGCCGCATTGGACTGAAGAAAGATTATGGAATACAGGGAGCTGGGAAAGACCGGTCTTAAGGTGAGCAGGCTCGGTTTTGGTGGTGCCGAAATCGGATTTTTTGATATTGATCAAGCCGAAGTCGAACAAATCATAAGGGGCGCTGTTGAGTCAGGATTGAATTTCGTAGATACGGCCGCCGCGTATTGGCGCAGCGAAGAGCTTTTGGGCAAGTGCCTGAAGGAGATTCGCAAGGAGATCGTTCTCGCGACAAAATGCGGCGCGGTCGATGGTTTCACGAGATCGGACTGGTCGAAGGATGGGATTTTGGACACCATCAGAACGAGCTTGGTTCGCCTCGATACCGATTATCTGGATATCGTTCAACTTCATAGTTGCGGAAGCGAAGTGCTTGAAAGAGGCGAGGTTTTTGAGGCATTAATCGTTGCAAAGGAGAAGGGTTATACGCGGTTTGCGGGATACTCGGGCGATTCGGGTGACGCGGTTGCGGCGATAGAAACCGGCTTTTTCGATACCCTCCAAACATCCTTTTCTATAGCCGATCAGGAACCGCTTGAGCTTACGTTTCCTCTTGCAAAGGAAAGGGAAATGGGGATTATTGCCAAGCGTCCAATCGCAAACGCCGTGTGGCGCAACACGGAGCTCCCGGAAGATTCGTATCACCATGAATATTGGAACAGGATCCAGAAGCTTCGATACGGTTTTCTTGAGTCGCCGCTTGAGGAAAGCGTCGCGCATGCGCTCAGATTTACTCTCACCCCGGATGAAATATCCACTGCGATCGTGGGAAGTACGAAACCCGGGCGTTGGCAGCAAAACGCCTCATCGGTAAATGAAGGCCCGCTCTCGGACGGAGATTTCGAGGAGATTCGCGAGCGTTGGGCCGAGTGCGGCGGAGAGGATTGGAAGGGCCAGGTTTAATACTCGGATGACGGTATCGACTGAATTTCTTCGAGATGCTTTGAAAGCGGACTACGGGATAACCGTGTCCGCTTTTCATCGTCTCGGAGGCTACGATTCGGTGAATTATCGCGTCGATACCGATAGCGGACAGCTTGTCGCCAAGATCTATCCGGAAGAAGCTTCCGCAGATGAAGTAATGGCGGAGATAGCGATCGCAAAAAAGATCGCGCTCAAGTTGCCCGATGCGGTTCAGGCCGCGGTTCCAACTCTAGCCGGCGGGAAATTCTCCCGATTGACCGACGGTCGAATTCTTGGCGTTCTCGAATTTCTCGAGGGAGAGTTCATCGGTGATGGGAACGCCGATGAGAAAGAAAGTTTTCAAATCGGGGAGTTTCTTGGACGAATTGATGAGTCGTTGTTTGGCTTTGAATCGGCCGCTTTGAAAGCGCGTGCGCAATCCTGGGATCTTCGAAATTCGTTTCTTGTAAAACCAAAACTCGAATTCATAGGGAACGGCAAGAAAAGGTCCTTGGCGCGTTATTTTCTAAATCAGTTTTTGGAACGGCTCGCGGGCTGGAATTTCAAACTTAGAAGATCCTACATTCATGGCGATGCGCATGGCGAAAACATTCTAAGAATGAACGACGGCGAGTTCGCAATCATCGACTATGGGGACGCCTGCCATAGCTTTCTACTTTCTGAAATCGCCATTGCCGCCACCTACCGAATGTTTGGAAGCCGTGACCCAATCGGAGCGGCGGTTCCTGCCGTTGCCGGATACTCATCTGTCGTCCCGCTCACTGAGGAAGAATGCGATGCCTTCTTTTACTTCGTAGGGGCGAGGCTCGCCTCCAGCGTATGCCATTCGGCGGAAGCGAAAACGGAAAAGCCGCATGACGAGTACATTGCCAGGAGTGAAGCGGGAGCCTGGGAGCTCATGGAGAGACTGATCGAAACGGGTCCGGTCGATACGGAAAACAGGATCAGAACGGCCTGCGGACACGCGCCTCGGAATTTGGATGACACGGCGCTTCAATTCAATCGTCGCAGTTCAACAACGAGCACCGCGCTTTCGCTTCAGTTCTCCAGGCCGATACATATGAAATCCGCGGCGTTTCAATATATGTACGACATCTCCGGAAATGCTTATCTCGATTGCTACAACAACATTCCGCAGGTCGGTCATTGTCATCCCGTCGTTGTCGAAGCCGGACAGCGGGCGATGTCGGAGTTGAACACGAACACGCGCTATCTGAACGATACATTCAATCGATATTCCGAGCGTCTCCTCGCGCGGTTTCCGCGAGAGCTGGACCGCGTATTTTTTGTTAATTCCGGAAGCGCCGCCACCGATCTCGCGCTTCGACTCGGCGAAGCCTTCATCGGCTCGAATAGCGTTGCCGCAATGGAGTTCGGATATCACGGAAACACCCGTGCGGCGATCGAAGTCAGCCACTATAAGTTTGCGGGCAAAGGCGGAAAGGGTACGAGGGAGGATGTTTATGCGCTCCCGATTCCGGATAGATTCAAAGCGGGGATCGATGAATCTGAAACGACCCAAATCTATTTGGAAAAGGCCCGCGATGTTCTCGAAGGCAAGGGAAGTCTCACATTCATCGCCGAACCGATCGTTGGTTGCGGCGGACAGGTTCCGCTTTCGTCGGGATATCTGGAAGGTATCTACGCAATGGTTCGCGGCGCGGGAGGAATCACGATCAGCGACGAGGTTCAAACGGGATTCGGAAGGCTCGGGAAGCACTTTTGGGGTTTTGAGATGCATGGCGTCGTGCCGGATATCGTTGTCTTGGGGAAACCGATTGCGAACGGTCATCCGATGGGCGCTGTCGTAACCAGCCGGCGGATCGCCGAAGCGTTTGAGACAGGGATGGAGTTCTTCAGTTCCTTTGGTGGCAATCCGGTTTCGTGTTCGATTGCGGAGGCGGTTCTGGATGTGCTCGAAGCTGAGAAGCTTCCGGAAAATGCCGAGATAGTTGGTCACTATTTGTTTGGACGACTTGAAGAGCTAAGGCAAAGGTTCGCTTCCATAGGGGATGTTCGGGGGGGCGGACTTTTTCTTGGCGTCGAGATGGTGGTGGGTGGCGATCCTCAAAAACCGGCGACGGCACTGGTGGGAACAATAAAAGACGGTCTGCGCGATTCGGGAATTCTTGTGGGTTCGGACGGGCCGTCGGATAATGTACTGAAAATCAAGCCGCCGTTGTGCTTTACAAAGCAAAACGCGGACCGGTTTGTTGAAAATCTTGATTCGATCTTGGAGAAGCATGAACAACACGATTAAGGCTTTTGCAGCAATGGAGCAGGGTGCGGGCTTCGAGAAATTTGAGTTCGACGCGGGGCCGCTTGGTTCCGAGGAAGTCGAAATAAAGGTCCGATTTTGCGGAATCTGTCATTCGGATCTTTCGATGCGCAATAATGAATGGGCTTTGACCGAGTACCCGTTTGTCGGCGGTCACGAGGTCGTCGGCGAGGTGATTGCGGCGGGCGACAGGGTAAAGGGTGTCAACATCGGCGATACGGTCGGACTCGGATGGAACAGCAAAACTTGCGGACATTGCGAGCAATGCGTCGCAGGACGGCAGATAATGTGCAGAGACCTTGAGGGAACGATCGTCGGCAGGCATGGCGGGTTTGCCGATCGCGTCAGATGCCACTACAGCTGGGCTATTGGAATTCCGGAAGGTGTTTCGGCGGAAAAGGCGGGACCGCTGTTTTGCGGCGGGATAACCGTTTTTAATCCGCTTTACCAGTACCGGATTTCGCCGACGGCGAGAGTCGGTGTGATAGGTATTGGAGGTCTGGGGCACCTGGCTCTAAAGTTCGCTGACAAATGGGGTTGCGAGGTGACTGCCTTTACATCGCGTTTGGAAAAGAAGGAAGAACTGCGATCGATGGGAGCAGACAGGGTCGTTGATTCCCGAAACCCGTCGGAACTGGAAGGCGAAAAGGGACGCTTCGATCTCATACTGTCGACGGTTAACGTAAGTCTCGATTGGAGTCTATATATCGATGCGCTCGCTCCCGGAGGAAAACTGCATGTTTTGGGTGCGGTGCTCGAACCGATACCGATTCGAACGTTTCAGATACTCCAGCAAAAGAGCGTGTCATCGACGGCAACGGGAAGCCCTTCGGTGGTATCCAAGATGCTTGAGTTTTGCGCCCGGCACAAAATCGAAACTCAAATCGAGAAGTTTCCGATGTCAAAGATCAACGAGGCGATTGAACATCTCGAAAATGGAAACGCGCGCTACAGAGTCGTTTTGGAAAACGACTTTGATGCGTGATATTTTTGTCGGAGCAATGCTCTTTGGCGCGGTTGCCTTTTGTAACAGTCATTGTTACAATTATTCAAAACCGGACGCGTTCCGGTGTTTTTATAGATAAGTATTCAGGAGATCTTGTTTAGATGGGAGAATTTTCAAAGGTAGCGACTGACGCAAATTTCGAAGCTGAAATCTTGGGCTCCGACGTGCCGGTTCTTGTGGACTTCTGGGCCGAATGGTGCATGCCGTGCAGAATGATCGGTCCTTCGATCGAGACGGTCGCCGAAGAACTTTCGGGGAAGGCGGCGGTTTACAAGATGAATGTCGATGAGAATATGAATGTTCCGCAACGATACGGCGTTAGGGGGATTCCGACGCTGATCGTATTCAAGGGCGGCGAACAGGTTGAACGGATTGTAGGCGCCGTATCAAAAGACGCGATTCAAGAAGCGCTGACCAAGCATATCTAGTGTGCCGGATCGCATTTCTGGTGCTATAAAACCATGGTTTCCATCGGCACTTCAAGGATATGAAGTCCGAGCTTTCGGAATCCGAATTTTACTTCCCGGCGGGCTTGGGGTGGCAATCTGAAGCCATGGCTTTCGGACTCGCGGAACATCCGAACACAAAGGGGAGTGTTTTTGAAAAAGACGGACGAGCTTTTCTCGTCCGTCTTTTTTTTGGGCCAAGAATATGAAAGCGATTGTGGTTGGGGAATACGGCGGTCCGGAGGAACTGGTGCTCTCCGATATTCCCGTTCCCGAATTTGGGCCAGATGAGGTTTTGGTTCGGATTCATGCGGCCGGTGTAAATCCGGTCGATACCTATGTGCGCGAGGGAAACCATCCAAGTGCGCCGCCCGTGCCATTTACACCCGGAAAAGATGGTGCCGGAATGGTCGAAAAGATCGGTGAGGGCGTTCGCGGAGTATCGGCCGGAGACCGGGTTTATCTGGCGGGTTCCGTTACGGGCACCTACGCCGAATTTGCCGTCGCGAAAGAGTCTCAGGTAAGGCCGCTTCCCGGAAATGTGGGTTTCGAAGCCGGTGCGGGCATTTTCGTGCCGTATGCGACCGCATATTTGGCGGTCTTTAAGAAAGGTCAGCCAAAACCGGGGGATAAGTTGCTCGTTCATGGCGGATCCGGCGCGGTGGGTCTTGCGGCGATCCAGTGGTCAAAAGCGGCGGGGCTTGAAGTATGCGCCACGGCAGGTTCTCCAAACGGCCTTGATCTAATTAGAAACAATGGTGTGAATCTAGTTTATGACCATTCCTCTGTGGGCTATTTGGATCGAATAAAAGCAGATACCGGCGGCGTCGACATCATTCTGGAAATGCTTGCAAACGTCAATCTTGTTGAGGATTTCAGGGTGATCAACAAATTCGGCAGAATCGTTGTAATTGGCAATAGAGGCACGATCGAATTTAACCCCAGGCTGGCGATGACACTTGATGTGGATATACGCGGCCTGATGCTATTTAACGCCGGAGCGGAAGAGTTCGAGAGGATTCATTCCGAAATTTATTCAGGTCTCGAATCGGGCGCTTTGAAGCCCCACGTCGGCACGCGATATTCGCTCGTTAATGCCGCAGAAGCGCATCGCGCGATCATAAAAGAGAAGGCGTCGGGCAAAATCGTCTTGATTCCTTGACGCAAAGGGTCCAGGATGCGTGTTCGCGGGTAAGATAGAGTTCCCGTTTTCGGGGCGTTTATCATGCCTTGTGCGGACAGCTTGTCCGCAGACACAAAACGTAATATAAGATTCAATTAGTCATCGCCATGAAAAACAACAAGTACACCAACTACTACGTAACCAGCATAATTCAGGACATTCAAACGAGATTCGTCGAGGAAAAGACGACGAAGTTTAGTGCGCGGAAGATCGAAAGGATGTACGAGTTTGATGACGGGGCGGTCGTTACTTACGAATGGCAGGATTCCGCTTCGGTTTCCGGAGACGAGGATTATAACCACCGGTTCACGCTCAAGAAAGTTCCAAAGCCAAACCCCAACAAGTTGAAGCCGGGGATAATCAAGGTCATTCCGCATCCGGACGGCGGACGCTAGCATCGCCGTTGATAAACTCACACCAAGTCAGCAAAGAAGAAGAAAAAGAAAGCCGCGGCCTGTTCTTTTGTGATGTCGCCCCGGAACGAGCCGATGGAGTTGCCCGAAGCATTCCGCACGGATCCGTCGGACTTTACACGACCGATGGTGTTGCCGCTGCTGTTCTTTACATAGCCGTCGGAGGTGACCTTTCCGCTCGCATTGCCGGCGCTGCCGCGAATCTCGCCATTGCTTTCAATCGATCCGATCGTATTTCCCGATTTATTGCGCACATCACCGTTTGATTTGAAGTAACCGATAGTGTTTCCCGAAGAATTTCGAACCGAGCCATCGGATTTCAAATAGCCAATCGTGTTGCCGCTGCTATTTCGAAACTCTCCGTCTCCAGCAAAAACGGCCATCGGAACCAACAGAAAAAAAGCGAACAAAGCGAGTACTTTCATGATTTCTCCTCAAATGTAAAACGGCTACGTGTTGTTGGTAGCCGTTTCTAGAACGCAGGTTGCAGCGAATTTTGCAGACAAATGGGAGTCCGATGCGGAAAAGCTCCGCAACGCGTGGGTTTTGGAACATTAAGTCCCGAGAAAGGATTTTGCAAAAGGGAAGTGTCGTCTTGGAGAGAGGACATTTCTACTCCGAAACATGTTTGAAATCATCCAGAACGTCGAACACCCTGAGTGCATATCGAACCTTTCCAAACGGAGCCGATACCTGCACCCCCTGAACCTGGTCCCTGATTTCCTCAAGCGATTCGCGTGCGATCGCGAGACCCTCCTCTCGGGCGTGTTCCTTGCTTTTCTCCGACGCGATCCGCATCCGCTCGAGAATTTCGTGCGTGATCCTTACTCCGGGCACCTCGTTGTGCATGAACTCGGCATTCCTGCTGCTGATCAAAGGGAATATGCCGGCAACGATCGGTATCCTGACATGCGAAATCTTGTCGAGAAACGAAAGCAGTTGTTCGGTGTCGTAAACCGGTTGCGTAATCGCGTATTCCGCCCCCGCCTCAACTTTCCATTCGAATCTTCGGATCTCTTCCTCGAGATTTATCGCCCCCGGATTGACGCCGACACCGATTGAATATGCGGTCGGGTCGCCAATCGGATTGTTTCCAAGATCCAAGCCGTGGTTAAGCTTGTTTACCATGTTGGTGAGACCAATCGAATCGATATCAAACACGGCAGTCGCGTCAGGGTAGGGTCCCATTTTCGGGGGATCTCCCGTGATTATCAGCAGGTTTCTAAGTCCCAATGCCGATGCCCCAAGCAGATCCGACATCATGCCGAGCAAGTTCCTGTCGCGACAGCAATAGTGAAGCACGGCCTCTATTCCGACCTGCTGCTCAACCAACACCGCCGTCGCCAATGCCGACATCCGGGTCTGCGCACGAGGTCCATCGGGGATATTTACCGCATCCACTCCCACTTCCTTAAGAAGTTTTATCGATTCGAGTGTCTTGTCGGCCGTCACACCTTTTGGAGGCAAAACCTCAACGGAAGTAACGAATTCTCCATTCGCGATCTTTCTCGCCCAGTTTGAACGGATTTCCGACGGAACCGGTTCGACGGTCGCTGTCTGAACCGATGTGTCCACCGCAAGCGCCGGTATGGCATGAGACTTCCTCGGACTGATCGCCCTCGCCGAGTCAGCCATGAGGCGTATGTGTTTTGGAGTCGTACCGCAACAACCGCCGACAAACTTTGCACCCGCCTTGATAAACCTCTTTGCAAACTTCGACATGTATTCCGGCGAGCACATGTAAAACTGTCTCCCCTGCACATCTCTTGGGAGACCCGCGTTTGGCTGGGCGCAGAGCGGTTTTTCCGTAACGGCGCTCATTCTCTCGAGTTCCGAAAGCACATGCGTCGGACCGACACCGCAATTGAGACCGATAACATCGGCGCCCCACTCATCGAGTCGTTTCGTAAAGATCTCCGGCGTCGCTCCAAATACCGTCTTTCCATCTGTTTGAATCGTGATCTGCGCAACGATTGGAAGATCGGACAACTCCTTAACGGCCAGTATCGCCTGCTGGATTTCCGAAAGATCCGAAAAGGTTTCGAGAACGAAAAGATCGACACCGCCTTCCAAAAGTGCGGCCACCTGTTCGGAAAACATATCCTTGGCTTCCTGAAACGAGGTAGGGCCATAGGGCTCGATGCGGAGATCAAGTGGGCCGATCGCGCCGGCAACGAAGGCCTTGTCGCCGGCCGCCTGGCGCGCGATTTGCGCGCCGAGGATATTTATTTCGCGAAGTTTGCCTTCAATCGCGTATTGCTGCAAACGGTGGCGCGTGGCGCCGAAGGTGTTCGTTTCGATGATATCGGCGCCGGCGGCGACGTACTCTTCGTGCACCTCGCGCACGAGATCCGGGGCAGTGAGGTTGAGCTCATCGTAGCTCTTGTTTATATAGACACCCTTGTCATAAAACCTCGTGCCGATGGCGCCGTCAAAGACGTACACATGTTCGTTCTCCAGCAATTCCCGAAAATTCTTCATATCATTTGCCGTATGGCATTTTGCATAACGGCCTCAAATCAAAAAGCCTTGCGCCAAACAACACAAGGCTTTAAAACCGATTTTGAGCTGTTTAGCGGATTATTTTACGTGGTCGCAAGTTGCCGTAACTCACCACGAATTTTGATGATCCCTTTTAGGCCAACGGGTGTCAAGTCACACGGTAGGGAATTGGTTCCGAAGGGTGTTTGGGATTCGAGTTATTCGATTCTCATCCACCCAACCAATCAGGATCAGGTTGCAGGAGGCCTCGAAACAATTCCGGTTCCCGCCGAATCGATCGGTTGCTGCATTGCCTCGGCGTCCTTCATTCCCAGTTTTCCAAAATAGGTAAAGTCGGCCTTGCTCCCAGAAACACGGAAGATATAGGTTTTGAAATCGTTTGCCGAAAGGCACCGGTTTCCCTTGCCTTGAAGCACCAGCTTGTATTTCACTCCCTTCTTGCCGACCGTTGAAAACACGCCATTTGACGACAAAACGGAACCCTCGATTCTCAATTCCTTGTAAAGCGTTGGCTCGATGGCTTCACTCGCAGGATTCTGATCGACCATAAACGAAACATATTTTTTGGGAGATGTTAAACGAAGCGTGCCGGTGCGTGCGCTGCCGTCTTTCACCGTAAAATTCCAGTTGCCTCCCTGAAGGAACGCGTTAATCGAATACTTGTCGTCGACGGGCGAGATTCCGATGATGTTGTCGGGATATCCGGCATCGGAGAATAGATCCGCAGTTTCAGTCCGCAAATACGAGAGTTCGTCTCTTATGAAAGAATCGAACGGGGAAGTGGATTCGATATAATCGCCGCGTTCGGCGCAACATGCGCAGCCAAACGCTTCTGAAACAAACAACGTGTTCAAAAGCAAAGCGGCGATGGCCAAAGTAAAAATTGAGTGGAACTTCATCGAATCGTCTCCTCCTAATCTCGCAGTCTTTAAAACGCCATTGCCAAAGAATCCCGGTATTGGAATTTAAGGCGATCAACCGCGCTTCTTGAAAATGCACTTATAATATTTCGCGACTTCGGGTTTCTCAAACGCAAAACCCCTAAATCAAACCTGTTTTGGACGTCTCTGGCAGGTCGCGCAATAGAAGCTTGAACGTCCGCCATGCATTAATCGACGGATTGGACGCCCGCATTTGCCGCAAGGTTCGCCTTCTCGGTCATAAACCCGCCATTCCCCCTCATAGTCCCCCGAAAAGTAACGGCTTTCGAGATTGAGCGGGTCGATCGCAACGTTTACTCCGTGGCTGATTGCTTCTTCAAAGACGTTGCAGATGTTCTCCTTGAGCCGTTTCGCACGTGCCCTCGAAATCCTGTTTGAAGGAGTTTCCGGATGGATTCCCGAAAGAAATAATGCTTCAGATGCGTAAATGTTTCCGACTCCGCATACTTTTGTTTGGTCCAGAAGCAACAGTTTGATCTGTCGTTTCGAGCTTCGAACGATGTTGTAAAGATAATCTTGCGAAAATTCCTCAGAGAACGGCTCGGGGGCGAGTTTTGCCAGTTCAGGTTCCGAATGCAGGAGATCGGTTTGAAACAGCGTGATATAACCAAAATGCCTTTGATCCGAGAATACGAGACGCTCGCCATCCGAAAAATGAAACTCGGCATGAGTGAATTTCGGGTTTTCGTGTTCCGTTCCCATGATCTGATAGGTGCCGCTCATGCGAAGATGCGTCGCTATCGTCCAACCGTTTGAAAGGGCGGCAAGTATGTACTTGGCGCGACGCGTAACTTGTTCGATTCGCTTGCCAACTACAAGTTCGGAAAACCTATCCGGTGCGAATTTTGGGATAAGCTTTTCGCGGTAAAGCGAAAAATCGCTGATCCGCCGCCCCTTTATCAGTTGGTGGAGCGAGCGTACGACGGTTTCGACTTCGGGCAATTCGGGCATTGGTATTCAAAAGAAGATGATTTCGCGATCACTCATGCCGATCAAAATTCCGTTTATCGATCGTAAAAGGCTTGAAGAAGAAAAGAATCTGCGAACAAAAAGCGCAAAGAACATTAAACCCGCAAGGCACGGAACGCATGAAAAAAGGAAAAGCCTGTCGTAATAGTCCATTTGCTGGGAAATCGCGAATGATACGATTCCGGCCACGGGGAGGCCGATCAACGCAACGACGATTGGTCTCAGAAAGAAGGCCAGATAATTGCCCCCCGACCAGAAGCGCCGAATATCATTCAAGTGAAAAACCATAAAGGCTCCAGTTACTACCAGGGCAATGATCGGATGCCTTCTCGTGAACGCAAATCCAAACCCCAACAAAAGAGAAGCGGCCGTACCAAAGATCAGCGAAAACATTAGCAGAAACCCGATGTCGCCAAGCGATCTTACGAATTTATTTACAAAGCTTAATAGCATTGATCACAAATTCCATTCGGTTCGTTGCAGCTCGGAGGACTCGTATACAGGTGTTCAGACACTTGTGTAATCGGTGAGAGAGCTTTTGTCGCCGAGGACCGAACCGGCGGTAACCCTCGCGTTCTTTCCGATATAACAGCTCTTCGCGATCACCGCGCCGGAAACAAGCGCATTGTTGGATATGTGTGTATGCGGCCAAATAACCGAGTTTTCGATTACGGCCCGTTCTTCTATCTGTACCCCCTCGCCGATAACTGAATTCCTGATGACTGCGTTGGGTTTGATAATGCAGTTGTCAGCGATTACCGATTTGCCATCAACCGAAGCCGCCGTCGCAATCTCTCCATCTTCGGTCTCCCTCTCGATATCGAATCTTCTTATCCTGCCGCCAAGAAAATCCATATGCGCTTGAAGATATTTCTCCGGAGTGCCGATATCGCACCAGTATTCGTCCTCCAAAACATGCGCCTTGAACGCCGACTCGTTTTCGAGAAGCTTTGGAAAGACTTCGTATTCAAAGGAGCAATTGGCATCCGCCTGAATCAGATCAAGAACGGAAGGCTCAAGTATGTAAACACCTGCATTGATGTGATTTACAGATTCGGTAGCCAGTTGGTCCGCGTCAGGTTTCTCGACAAAGCTGGTTACGTTGAGCGCGGTATCCGTCCGGACGAGTCCGTAGGAGGAGGCGTCTTCAACCTCAGCGAGACAAATTGTCGCGGCGGCGCCTGAATCTTTATGCGCATCGATAACCCGTTTGACAACCATGTCGGTTAAAATGTCCCCGTTGAGCACGATTGTCGGACCATCTTCCGGGGCAACCGCGTACTTGTAAGCTCCGGCCGTTCCCATCGGTTGCGGCTCGGTTACGTAGTCGATATTGACGCCGAATTCTCCACCATCGCCGAGCAAATGCCGAATCTTATCGGGTTGATAATTGAGCGAGAGCGTGATGTCCTCGATGCCGGCGCGTCGCAAAATTTCAATCTGATACAGAAGAAACGGGCGATTGACCACCGGAACGATCGGTTTCGGAGTATAAACGGTCAAGGGTCTGAGACGCGTTCCTTTCCCGCCTGCGAGTATAAGTGCTTTCATAAAAGGCAATATTCTTGTGCCGAAGGCTTCGAATGTCAACTACCTATGTCTTTGCTGCTAACAGCAATTTAACCCGATTCAAATTCAGCTTGTCGATCCGGCTTACCGCTTTGGTCGCAAAAATCGTCTTGATCGCAAAAAAATCCTAAATTTATGCATTTGGATGATAAACAAAGTTGAAAATCATTGACGAATGTTTTACGTAAATGATAATTTTAGTTGTGCGGGATTGACTCTTCGCACCCCGAATTCTGCTCCCAGCTTTCAACACACCCCAGCAGCAGGAAAAATTGTCGGTTCGCAATATCTCTATCTCAATGAACCGTGCCTGAAGAATTCAAATGAGTTTTAATAAAGAAAAGGCAATGCGAAATGCCGAGCGCTTTCTAACGCAAGGAAAGATCAGCGCGGCGATAAGCGAATACAAGCAGATTACAGAGAATGATCCGAGGGATGTGAACACCCTCAATACGCTTGGCGACCTCTATGCAAAATCAAATGATAAGCAAGAGGCCGTAAAATGCTACATGCGCGTCGCCGAATACTATTCGAAGCAGGGGTTTGCGAAGAAGGCGATCGCCATCTATAACAAGGTTCATCGTATCGAACCGGATTCGGCGGACATATCGAAACAATTGGCGGAACTCTATACGCTGCGCGGTTCCTACGCCGAAGCGAGGCTTCATTTTGAAAAGCTCGCTGCCTATTACGAGAAGCTTGGACAAAAGGACGAGGCCCTCGAAGTTTGGGTTAAGATTGGGGAAATCGATCCAAACAATTCGGAAATCTATCTCAAAATTGCCGAAGCCTATTGGAGCAGCACCAGAGCCGAACAGGCCTGTGACGCTTATGTCGAGGCTGGCAAGCGCCTCGCAGCGGCCGGAAAAGGAGAAGCCTCAATTGCCGCATTTTCGAGGGCGCTCGAAATCGATGAAACGAATGTGGTCGCAATGGAAGGCCTCGTAAGGCAACAGATCCTCGCCGGTTTTCCGGAAGAAGCCGCAAAAGTTCTGGAAAGGCGCCTCGAATCCGAGCCCTTCGACAAGGAAACAAATTTCCTACTCGTCGATTGCTACTACGACATCGGAGACGCGGCTTCGGCCGAGAAGATCATCGTCAAGATGGTCGAACGCGAGCCATCAAACTATCCAAAATTCCTCGATCTGATCGGATTTTATCTCAAGGCAGACGATCTCGATTCCGCCGTGAGATCACTGTCGATGATCACCGAACATATGCTTGTCGGCGGCGAGTCGGAATCTCTTTTCAGCATCATCGATGAAATACTAAAAAGAAATCCGGAACATATCGGCGCGCTTCGACTGCTGGCGAGATATCACGGCTGGCTCAAAGATGATGCCGAACTCAAAACAGTGCTCGAACGCATCGCCGAAAGCGCTCGCAACGAAGGTCAAACCGAGGATGAATTGTCGGCGTTGAACCAACTAAGGTTGATCGCTCCCTATGACCAAAATGTTTTGGCGAGACTGTCCGAACTTGGCGCCACGCCGGAGCCGGTACAAACTCAGCAGGAGGAAGAACTCCCGCTCGTCGCCGAAGCGATTGCGATTGAAGAGGGGCACCCTGAAGCCGTGATTGGCGGATTCGAATTCGAATCGGGAAATGGAGACGGGTATGTGGCCGAGCCCGTGAATGACTCTGTCGAAGCTTCGGTCGATCAAATGTTTTATTCCGATCAGACTCCTGTTCCGCATACCGGGTTTGAGGCTACCAACGGTTTTGACTACGCCACGCCGACTACGGACGTGGGCCAAGTAGAAAATGACGTTCCCGGTATTGAGGAATCCTCCGATTTCGGAGTCTCCCTCGACGATGGCCAAACCGAAGATTCGTCGTTCTCGTACGAACACACCGAACAACAGGAGTTTGCATACGAGGTCGAGCAAGAGAATCAAGAAATTTCCGAATCCGAGTCGGTAACTAGATTGGAGGAGCCTGTTGAAGATACGGCCCACCAGGTCGAAGCTCACACGGCGATCGTTAGCGATGACTACCCGGCCGCCGAAGATTTTGAAAACGACGGAACTTCTGAATTATCACCCGCCGACGAACTAAGGCTCGAAGAATCGATTGAAAGCATTAGATTCTACATCGATCAGGGTTATTCGGGCCTTGCCGAAAAATCTCTGGGAGACTGCATAAAGGAATTCGGAAACTTGGCCGTATTGGAAGAGCTTTCGAAGATGCTCATTGGCGGCGCGGATTCTGAATCAGGCACCGAGGAGCCGCTTCAGGAGTTTGCGGAAGGCGAGGATACGGAGGTTGATTCGGGATATTCCGCCGATTCGCAGGATCCGGGAGTTTCCGAGGGATACGGAGAGTCGTTTGATATCGCGGAAGAAACGGAAGTTTCCGAACCGGCAGCGGATTTGGTGGAAGTCGCAGAGGCGGAGGAAGTCCGCGAAACAGGATTCGAGTTTACGGTTCACGTTGATGAGGCGGTTGAAGAGGAGCCCGCAAGTGAAGTAGAAGAAGATTCCGAGCCAAGCCTTGAGATGACCGAGCAGCAGAGCTTCGAATCGGATGCTGAACTGGAAGATTCGCCCGAGAACCCAAGCGAAATCGAGGCTCACAATGACGGAACCGTCGCGGAGTCGTTTGATTTATCCGCGGACGATGATATTGAACCCGAAGAACAAGATCTCGGCGCGATTTCCTCGATGGATGAAATCGAACCCGAGTCGATGGAAGCCGCAATAAACGCCGCAACGGATTCCGCGCCGGAGCCTGAGAATGTTGAAGGCAGGTTGGAAACCGCGCGTGAATTTGACGGTGTTCAATCAACGGATGACGAAGGTGTTGACGAAACCGCTTTCTACAACTCCTACGAAAACTTCCGTGATCAGCTTGAACTCGATGAATCCGATGAAAATGATGACGAGGAATTCGACAATCACTATCATCACGCGGTTGCATACAAGGAAATGGGCCTTCTGGAGGACGCGATCCGGGGATTCCAAGAGGCGGTCGCAGTTATAAGTCCAAGTGACAGAAACAAGCGATATCTGAGTTGCTGCACTTTGCTGGGACACTGCTTTATCGAGAAGGGAATGCCGAATCTTGCAGTCGTCTGGTTCAAGAAAGCGTTTGAACAAACGGGAATGAGTCAGGATGAGACGAACGGATTGAGATATGAGCTGGCCCACGCCTACGACAGTTCCGGCATGATAGACGAAGCGCTTGAAGAATATGAGCAGATCTATGCGATCGATGTCGATTATCTGGATGTTTCGGAAAAGATGGGGCACTTGCGTGACCTCGTCGGATCCGGTGCGATCTAACTCGATCAGAAAGATTATGAACTTCGGAGGCAGGCGACAAAATCGCCTGCCTCTTTTTGATTGGTGCGGGATACACTGCGGTTGTATAATCACCGAATGATCGCTCGATTGGTTGTAGTATTTTTTGTCGCACTCTGCCTAATCATTGGATTTGTGCTGATTCTTTTCCCCTGGTTTAGTTTCGGCGGGCCGGGCGATTGGAGCGACAACTTCCTGCTTCGAGCTCTTGTCGATTCGACGGGTTTGGAATCGATTAGATCGGTGGTCTCTTCGCCTTGGTTTCGCGGAGCCATTTCCGGCCTCGGCGTTTTCAATATAGTACTCGCATTTTGGGAAATCGCGCATTTTGAAGAGAATGTAGCGGCGCTGGAGAAGAATGGATAGCCATTCTCGGGTTCAGCATTTTCGGAAACTGCTTTCAGATACCGAAAGAGTCGTGTGCGCCGTCACGCCTGGAAACCTCACCGACACATCTCATCCATCCGAATTGGAAAATCTGCTCTCCTCGATGGAAATCGCTGTTGAATCAGGGGCTAATTTTGTTCAAATTCGTGAAAAAGCGCTCTCGGGACGATCGCTCTTTAATTTTGTAAAGTCCGCCGTCTCACGCTTGGCGGAGAGTAATGTTTGCGTGGCGTTAAACGAGAGGTTCGACGTTGCGCTCGCAGCTGGAGCACATGGGGTGCATCTGACTTCGCAATCGTTGCCGATTGCTGAAGTCAAGCGAACCGTCGGTTCGAGCCTGATCATCGGGCGTTCAACGCATTCAATTGCCGAGATTCATGATTCCGCTGGCGCTGACTACGTGTTTTTTGGCCCGGTCTATTCCACGCCCAAGAAAATCAAAATGGGGGTTCCGCTCGGCTTGCGAAAATTGCGTGAGGCTGTCAATGAGTATCCGCGAATTCCCGTTGTTGCGATCGGGGGCATTGAAGACTCAAATATTCCGGAAGTTTTGGAAGCGGGGGCACGAGGATATGCAGCGATAAGAATGTTTTTTTCGAGTTCGGAGGGTAATCGATCATGAGTTCAGCACACTGCAAACCGCCAGTTTGCGTATCGGTGGCGGGCCTTGACCCGTCGGGAGGAGCCGGAGTGATCGCCGACCTCAAGACATTTCAGATTCACGGCTGTTATGGAGCGGCCGCGATAACGAGCCTTACATTTCAGAATACCACCGGCGTTTTTGGTGCTGAGAACATTTCCGGCTCAAACGTTGTCAGCCAGCTCGCGCCGATATTTGATGATCTGGAGGTTGCGTCGCTAAAAACGGGCATGCTTCCGACGGCCGAAGTCATTGATGCTCTAGCGGAATTTCTGAATGATTTGAAGGAAATGTCTTTGGTTGTTGATCCGGTGGTTCGCTCCACAAGCGGTTTCGATTTGATTGACGCCGATGCCGTAAACGCGCTTGTTTCTCGAATATTTCCTTTGGCGCTAATAGTTACTCCAAACCTCGTTGAAGCGGAGCGGATTTCGGGAAAGCGAATCAAAGGAATCGGCGATTTGGAGGAAACGGCGAAGATCCTGCTCGATATGGGACCAAAGGCGGTTCTAATAAAGGGAGGTCACCGAGTTGAAGGGGTGGATGACGAAAGATCGATTGACAGGCTTTTTACGGCCGATTCTGCTGAAGTTTTTGACGCTCCACGATTGGAGACGAAGGCTACGCACGGGACTGGATGTACGCTTTCGGCTGCGATTTCCGCAAATCTCGCGTTGGGTAAGACTCTAATCGAGGCGGTAGGAGAGGCAAAAGAGTATGTTACCGTTGCGATTTCATCCGCACACGGACATGGCCACGGATTTCCTCCTGTAAATCATTGGGCTGGTTCAAAAATTCTCGGTGACTGATATGTGACGCCAAAAGTGATGCCGGTTCGCGGGCTGTATCTTGTCAGCCCGAAAATCGCGGCCGAGTCAAATGTAAGACCGGATGCTCGGATTTGGGTGCCGATCCGAAACTGACTCTGGCTTTCAGTACCGATCGGCGCTCCTGTACCGCGAGTATTTTGGCTTCCGTTGAATTCTGAGGCGATGCTGATGCGATCATTAATCCGATAGATTCCGGCAATGCCATATAGCAAAAGATCGTTTTGCGTGAAACGGTCGAGGGGAGCGGTCATGGCTGAAAAACCGATATTTCCATAGAGTTTCAGCTTTGGTTTTTTCCCGGCTTCCTTGCCAAAGGTTTTTTGAACGATGAGCCTCGTAAACAAATCGATCTGGTTTGTGCCGATTCCGCGCGCCTGATCGGTGTTTGGAATTCGAAACCCAAAAGCCACGCCGAATGCGGGTAGATTCTCTGATTCGTTCCTGAATTTTAGTTTTACAGTGGTCCGCAGATCCCCAAAATCCGAAGTTGAATTGGGGCCGATGTTGATTGGAATCGGCGATGGATCCGTGCGGGAATTTACGGCAAGATAATCCTGAATCGATCCTTCGACCGAGACCTGCACGTTTCCAGAATATCCGGTAGTAAGACGTATGTCCCCGACTCTTGTCAAATCGCCTTTTAGTCCCGAAAGCGGGAATTTCGCGTTTTGATAAAAGTCGGTACCAACCGAGATTTTTACCGATCCCGCCGGAGTGATATCGATGTCTTCCGTGATCAGCGGGCGTTCCTGCCCGTATACGGCGAGAGCAAAACCGCAGAATAGAATCAACGCATTAGGGAATCGCATTTTCATTGAGAATCGTTCCGCGGAATTGGTTAAGAGTATTGAATGGGAAGGGAAAAGTAAAGCATTTTCTATTTGCAGGTAACTATGACGCAACTGTTTCGGCCTTTGGACATGACCAGCAAAAGTTGGCACAATTAACGCGTAATCAGAGCCGTTGGCCATTGCCCAAGTGGAGGCGATTTTGCCTCCTTTGCCGCACGATCGATAAGCGCCAAATGTCCTGAAATCGACTTATTATGTCAGAAGCAGATATGGAAGCCGGCCTTAGATTGGTTACGGACAATACCGATCCGGGTTTGGAATCCAACACGGAAAAACAGTTTGTAAACTTCATCTTCTTTCGCGTGAATCCCGATTGGAGAAAATTGAACTTGGAAACCAAGAAGGTATTTCGATCCGAATTCCAGAAGGTTTTTAATGAGTTCGCGGCAGAAATGCTGCTTTTTCCGTATTCACTTGTGGGGTTTGATTCCAAAGCCGATCTGATGTTTTGGCGGATAAGCGATTCGCTGGATTTGATCCAGGAGATGACCGCAAAATTGTATCGGACGAATTTGGGAAGCTTTTTGGAAACGACCGACAACTATCTATCGGTCGCCAGGGACATGCGCTTTGTGGCTGCGGGCGAACCTGACTCCGGAAGAGAGCGGGTCGCAGCGGGAGGGCGCAAGTATCATTTCCTTTATCCGTGCAAGAAGCACAAGGATTGGTACGAAAAACCGATGGAGGAACGCGAAAGGCTGATTCGAGAAAACTTCATGGTTGGGAAGCGTTTCTCAAACATCAAGATTCATATGACTCATGCCTTTGGTTTTAGCGAGCAGGAGTATTTGATCAGCTTTGAAACCGATGAACCAAAGGATTTTCTCGCACTCGCCGAGGAGATGAGACAGACATCCGCAAGCAAACTGACGTTGCGCGGCATGCCGATCTACACTTGCCGATTGCGAACATTGGCGCAATGCCTGGATTCGCTGGGCTAGCCGGAGACAGCCGATGATTGCTCGCAGGTATTTTGTTTCCGGTCTGGTTCAGGGTGTCGGCTACAGGTTTTTCACCCAACGCGCGGCCGCAAGGCATCAGGTCAAGGGACTTGTAAAGAATCTTGAGGACGGCAGGGTACTGGTTGAAGTCGAGGGCAGGGAAAAATCCGTTCAGGATTTTTATCTAGATCTGCTCGGTGGCCCGACTTATTCGAGAGTAGAGGATATTGAAGAAATCGTTCTCGAAGCACCGTTGGGGCACAAGGCGTTCATGATCGAAAGATAAAGCGGCCCCGTCAGTGTTATTTTGGATACTTTGTGGTCGAGGTTCCGAGTTCCAGGGTTCCATAGTTCCAAGTTCCGAACTCGAAAAAGCATGTTGCCTGCGCGGTCGTGGCAATTCGAAGAGTATTGCGCTCCTTAGGCGCTCTTTTCGATTACCCAAGGAGCAAGCTCCCTAAAACGAATCGTGTCTGAATTCGATCAAACCTGGGACTCGTTGTTCTTGGAACTTGGAACTTCTGGAACTTGGAACACTTTCTTTTTCTCAAACTGCAACTTAAAAACTATGGATGAACTTAAATCGCTTATTCGTGAGGTTCCCGATTTTCCTAAACCGGGAATCAATTTTTATGACATAACAACGCTTCTGAAGGATCCCGCGGGGCTCCGCAAAACGTTGAATCACATGACGGGACATTACAACGAAACCGAGCTCGACATGATTATCGGTATCGAATCGCGTGGATTTATTTTCGCGGTTCCGATGGCGCAGCATCTTGGAACCGGTTTTGTACCCGTTAGAAAACCCGGAAAACTGCCCGCCGAAAAGCTTTCGGCCTCGTACGCGCTCGAATACGGAGAGGACACGCTCGAGATTCACCGCGACGCGATCGGCGACGGCCACAAGGTCCTGATCGTCGATGATCTTCTGGCGACTGGCGGCACCGCAAAAGCCGTTTGCGAGCTTGTTGAAGGGCTTGGCGGAAAGGTGGTCGGGTTGGCGTTTTTGTGCGAGCTGACGTTCCTGGGCGGAAGGGGAAAACTCGCCGGGTACGACGTCCATTCGTTTATCAAATATGACGACTAAGTAAGACTCAGGAAGTTTCGACCGGTGGTTGCTTCGGACCTACGGCGAATTGAGTTCGGTCGCGGGTTTCCCTCGACGGGAATTCCGTGGGCGATCACAAATGGCACAACGGAATTCGTTTTACGAATTTCGCCAAGATCTGAACCAGGCTACGACAGGCCATGCTTCACCCGGAGTTTACGCGAACGTTGGCAGAACGCGATCAATTCCAAATCTGCCCGCGAGTTCCGACCTGAGTACTTTTTATATCCGAAACGTTGGGGTATTCTATTCGGACGGATTTTCGCCGGAGCAAATCCGCATTCGGCAATCCGTCCGAGTCATTTCTCATTTGGTCCCGTAGCTCAGTTGCATAGAGCGACCGCCTCCTAAGCGGTAGGCCGCTGGTTGGAATCCAGCCGGGACCACCATATTCCATCCAATACTTCCTTTCGTTTCCACTGGCTTTAAGGGTTCCGATAGTTTCTGGTTTGTTATGCGGAATTTGGACCTCTTGAACCGTTATTGAAAATTAGCTTCAAATTCGCTCTTGTGCCGGTCAAGTCAAAATGACCGAAAATTTTTTTCATTTTGACGGAAAAAATGTCGGAATAAATGGAAAGGAAAGCCCAATAGATATTTTTAATAAATACAACGGAAGAAACTAGGTGGTCGAGCGTTAGTGGCAACATTAATGAAAACCTAAGAAAAAACCGTTGGATTTGTTCACATTCTCCAATGTATGGCGAGCCGTAAACCGAGCATTTACGGCTCTTTTTTTGTGTTTGTTCGGCGTTTTTGCGTCGGGTTTAGGGGGAATCGCACGAAGGAAAGCGTGAAATCGATGCGTCTGCTTCAAGTCTTTGTTGGTTTCCCAATGGATTGCGATTGATGGCGTTGTTTTCGCACAATCAGGATGACTTCGTACTTTCATTCGAATCGATGCGGACATAGAATTGATGCGTATCGTTCAAGCGCATGGTTTTCGGAATCGGCTTTTTTCGAGCTGAAAGAACAGTTGTTGATCCGGCGGTTTGGGCGGTTGGTGGCCACTCGAAGATGATATGAGAAAGATTCTTACTGCAATTGAGATGTCGGAGGCGGATCGGCGTACGGCCGATGAAGGCGGGGTGCCGACAATCGATCTCATGGAAAACGCGTCCGCCGCGGTTTTGCGAGGCATTGCTGTAAAGCTCGCAAAAGACTTTTCCGAATCGAGGTCGATCGTCTTCTGCGGCAAGGGAAACAATGGCGGAGATGGGTTGGCGCTTGCAAGAATGCTCGTCGGTGAAGGAAGTGTTGTAGCGGTTTTGCTTGCCGCAAACGGCGAAGAACTAAAAGGCGAGGCGCTTCACAACTATTTGAGGCTCAAGGAAATCGAATCGGATTACCTGAGAATCGAAGAGTTTACGGATGTCGAGGCCCTTGAGGAAATCTTGAACGCGATTTCGGATTCGGACGATCAGTTTGAAATCATCGTCGATGCGGTGTTTGGTACCGGACTTACAAGACCCGTCGAAGGTTTTTACGCGGCGGTGATCGAGGCTATTTCCATGATCGCCGAGAAATCACAAAATGCCCTGCGAGTCGCCGTGGACATGCCTTCCGGTCTTGATTCAGATAATCCCAATCCGATCGGGCCGCACGCGAACGCGGATATTACGGTGACGTTTACCGCGCCCAAATATGCAAACGTGTTGCCTCCGGCATGCCGGTTTGGGGGTGAGCTTGTAATTGCCGATATCGGGACTCCATCATTGCTGGTCGATGAGATCGGCGGAAAGGACTATGTATCGGATTCCGGCGATTCCGCCAAATGGTTGAGAGCGCATGAATTTGCGCCCTCTTCACACAAGAATCAAAGGGGGACGGTGCTCGCAATTGTTGGTTCGCAGGAATTTCCCGGCGCAGCCGTTTTGGCTTCCAATGCCGCAATGCGTTCCGGTGTCGGAATCGTTTATTCATTGGTATCGGACTCGGGTTTCCACAACTTCGCCGCCCGGGTCATGCCGGAAGTGATGGCGGTTCACGGTATCGAAACGGAAAACAATGGACTCGATGAAAAAAATCTTTCGGAAAGTGCCGGGATCTTTCGAAAAGCCGATGCGATTTTGGCCGGATGCGGTTTGAGACCGTGCGATGATACCGATGCATTTGTGAGGCTTTTGATTTTGACCGCGATCTGTCCGTTGGTGCTCGACGCGGAAGCCCTCAATGCAATTTCGCGGATGGCGAAGATTCCAGAGACGGAATCTCCTTTGATTCTTACTCCGCATCCGGGGGAGTTTGCGCGTTTGACCGGCGAGAAATGTTCCGACGATTATAAGGAAAGGATAGAGCAAGCAAAGCATTTTGCTGTCGATCGAGGGGTGTTTCTTGTTCTAAAGGGCGAAAGGACTTTGATCGCCGCTCCATCGGGGAAGGTCGTTTTAAATCCGACGGGCACGCCGGCACTTGGAAAAGCCGGGAATGGCGATACATTGGCCGGGTTTTTGGCCGGTTTTGTCGCCCAAACATGGAAAGCCGGAGGGCAAGGCCCCGAAGACATTTTTGAGGCCATCGTTGCGGCGGTGCAAATCGCTGGTTTTGCAGGAGAGATCGCTGAAGAGAAGCTGGGTTCGTTTGTAATGAATGCCGGCGACGTAGGGGAATGTTTTGCCGAAGCGATTTCCAGGATATTGGAGAGTTGCAACTTCAAGGAAGATTAAGGGTTTTCATGACCGGCATGAGGAATTTCGAACATGAATGAAATAAGGAACACCGGCGAGCTATTGAGCGAGTGGATTGAGGCGTTCAACGCACATGACGTGGGTAGACTGGCGGGGATGTATTCGGAAGAAGCGGTTAATTTTCAGGTCGCTGCCGGCGAACCGGTTCATGGAAGAGAAAACATCCGAGCCGATTTCGAGGCGTTTTTTGGTGCTTTCCCCGATACCTGGGCAAGGGTGGAGAATCTCTTGGAAGACGGCGATTGGGCAGCATGGGAATGGGAAGGCGGCGGAACATTTACCGGGGAGTTTTTGGGAAGCCCGCCGACTGGCAAGGGCTATACGCTGCGTGGGTGCGGCTTTTTCAGATTCGAGCACGGTCTTATCGTGTTTCAAAGGGGATATTGGGACAAACTCAGCTGGTTTGGACAAGTCGGTCTTGAGGTCGGTTGAAGCGGAGACTGTTGTTACGGAAAAACGCGGGACCGTCTCCGGATTTAAGAATGGAAGGGAACTACGAAACAAGAAACGAACAAGAAACCGAAGAACTTGGTTTTAAATTCGGAACCACTCTCAACGGGGGCGAGATCGTTTTGTTTCGCGCCCCAATGGGTGCGGGGAAAACCCATTTTACCAAAGGACTCCTCGAAGGCCTCGATTTTGATGGAGATGAGGTGACGAGTCCCAGTTTTTCTCTCGTAAACAGATACGACGCCCGCTTGCGTGTCTATCATATCGACCTGTGGCGTCTTGCAGAGGGGGCGAGCGCTTCGTTTGCCGTTGGTCTCGACGAAATCTTTGAAGAGCGGGATGCGGTTGTCGTCATCGAATGGTCGGAACGCATTTCATTCGCAGATTTGCCCCGGGATGCCGTAATCATTGAAATTGAAATCCTTGACGGCGATCGCCGGTTTATCAAAATTTATGGATCCGAAATGCCGGCGGCAAACCCGGTTTGATGATGCCTTTCCGCCGTCAATTATAACCGCTTCGCCACCCGACAATTGCGCCTCTTCAATACAACGCGGAAACTGAATTGCGTTCCATCCGATAACTACTCCAAATTAATATCGACTTATCGTTCGGAGGGATTCGACATGCCAGATAGCGTGGGTTCTGCGACAGGCGCTTGCAATGCGCCGGATACAAATACGTCGGTTTCGGCCGCGAATGAAAACAACGTAGTTGATAAAACGGTTGACCGTGAAGTCTCGACAAACGTTGTCGACGTGCCGACAGTCGAGGAGAAAACCGTCGTAGATCAGGCGGCGATGGTCAAAGCATCCCTTACCGCGAACGAGGAAATTGTGGCACGCTACAGCGGTATTCAGGGAGTTCGAGGAAACTCGAATGTTACTCCCGCGTTTCTCAATGGAGTCGAGGCGATGGCGGCTCGACTGGGCGCGGACCCGGCACATATTCTTGCAACGATGAGTTTTGAAACCGGGGGAACGTTCGATCCCGCGAAAACGAATTCAATCGGCGCCACAGGGTTGATACAGTTTTTACCCTCCACCGCTTCGGGCCTCGGAACAAGCACGGCCGCCCTTCGGAACATGAGCCCGACCGAACAACTCGTTTACGTCGAAAAGTATTTCGAACCGTTCAAAGGGAATCTGAATACGCTCGAGAAAGTTTATACGGCGGTACTTTCAGGCTCTCCGAAGAGCAATCCGAACTCGGTTCTGTTTCGAGCCGGAACGAGGGCCTACGACCAGAATCCGCTGGATTGGAACGGGGATGGAGTAATAACGGCCGCCGAGGCGACTACGCCGGTTGCGGCGAGAATGTACGGCGGGGTTCGCGCGGTTCAGCAAAGGCTCGTCGCTAGCGGAGTCGTTCCGGCAGCACAGGCCGAAAGGTTTCCCGATGGAATTTGGGGAAGAAACACGGCAGCTGCATTGGCAACATTCCAAGCGGCAAATGGTTTGCCCGCCACGGGAAATCTGGACGCGGTGACGGCTGCAAGGCTAGCGGGTATCGAAACCACACCGGTTGATCCGGCACCCGCGGTGCTTTCAAGGGGCGCTACTGGGCAGGCCGTTGAGGCGCTCCAGGATTCTCTTATTCGTTTCGGCGAGATGTCCGAAGCCGACAAGGCAACCGGCCCGGGAATTTTTGGTCCGAAGACCGAAGCGGCGTTAAAACGACTCCAAACGAACCTCGGATTATCACCAACGGGCCAATTTGACGGCGCGACCCAAAATGCCATGAACGCCGTCTTTGGCGGTGTTGAAATTGGCGAACGATCCCCGATTGTCGCTGCACTCCAAAACAAGCTTGTTGAACTTGGTTTTATGACCGCGTCCCAAATGGCGACGGGGCCCGGCATTTTTGGATCCCGCACCGATGCCGCGCTCAAAGCGTTTCAACGTACAAACGGCATTTTTGTCGATGGCGTATTCGGTCCCCAGACTTACCGTACGATGTTTCCCGCAACTCCGGGAGGATCGGGTACAAACGGAACGACGACACCAAATACGACGCTCTATGATGCAAATTCGAACGTCGTCATAACTCGAACCCTCGCCTCTCGACTCGACAATATTGCAAGTGAATATACCCGTTTGACCGGAACCCGCCTATTTGTCACAAGCGGATATAGAACTCCTGAAAGACAGGCCTCGGCTATGGCCAACCTCATCAACACCCGCGGAAGAACCTACGTAAGGAATCTGTACGCAAACAAAACCGCGGTTGGCGAGATCATAAGCGCCTTTGACCGCGGCGGCATCGCCGAAATGACCAGAACCATCGAGGCGCAGACGACTCGCGGTGTTCATATTTCGGATCACCTTCGAAGCGGGGCATTTGATATACGGCTGGGTGTGGATGAGACGGTGTTAAGACGCATCGTTCAGAATGCCGGAGGGCAGTATCTGAGAGAACCGGATCACATACACGTGGAGTTCTAGCGCGCAAGTTTTTCACTCATGACGCACCAATCGCGATTTCGGTTTGGAGCGATCGCACTTGAGGCAATCGACGAAGCGCGGCTGATGAATTGCGTTTCGAGCGCCGTCAATACGGATCGTTTTATTGGCGTTTTCCCGCCCCCCGGCGCGCCGGCGTTTTCTTTTTCCGCGCTATAGTCGAATTTGCCCGGACAAATCGCGTCCGACTTCGATGCTCCAAGGCTGATCTGCTTGACATTTCCCACACATTGCGGATAATAATCTTGACTTTTTTATAAAGATTAATTGTTTTAGGAGTTTTTTTATCTAACATGCCATATCCGGAAATCATGATTCAGGGGATGCGACAAGAATTGGCGCGTCTTGGAATTGAAGAAACCAAATCGAGCGAAGCCGTGGAGGAAGCGGTTAACAACACTGACGGAACCGTGATGATCGTCGTTAATTCGGTATGCGGTTGCGCGGCCGGCGGTGTTCGTCCGGGCATTGCAATGGCTCTTGAGCATTCCGATGTAAAACCGGCTCATTCGATCACCGTATTTGCGGGAGCGGATATCGACGCGACAGATACGGCGCGTGCCTATTTCGAACCATATGCTCCGTCTTCCCCTTCGATCGGGTTTGTAAAAGACGGCAAGCTTCAAAAGATGTTCGAGCGAAGGGATTTGGAGGGCAGACCTCCTCATTTGATCGCCCAGGAATTGATTGCAGCGTTTGCGGAAGTCTGCGGCGATCCGATTTCGCAAGAGGCGTCGATGAATTAAAAAATATTAAGGGAATCGTTTTCGGGCGAAAAATTATGTCCGTGGTTTTTTCGCCCGAGCATCCCGCGGATCGCCCTTCTCCGAAAACCCGTTGGTTTTCGGTGGATCTCGCGGGACCAAATCTGAAAATGATTCGTCTTCCGAACGTGTTTCGGGAGGCGATTTGTTTTTTTGGACGTCCAAATTTGAAGAGATTAAAAATTAGGACGATGAACTGCTACATTAAACTAACTCCAATACGCGTAGTTGTCCAATCGCCAAATGTTTAAATGTCGGCATGGCTTCAGATTTAAAACAGACCAATGAGAGCCAGGATACCAATCCGCAATTCCATTTGTTGGGAAATCGTTTTGAAACAGCCGAGCAATCTCGTCGAGCGTGCACTGAGTCGACGTCCCATACGTCGCTACCCATTCTCAACAATTTACTTGCCGATCGGTGTTTAACAATGTAAAATTAAAAAGTCGGATTTCTCCGGCCACCTCTCTCCTTTTCCTCTCTTGCCATGTCAATTAGCCAAAGAAAGCATATACGTTTGACGCTGGACATCCCTGCGTTTCGTTACACATCCATGGGGGAACGAATCCCTACGGTTTTGTATCAGATCAGCATTGGCGGGTGTTTGATTGAGTGGGACGAAACGATTGAAGAGGGCGAGGAATTCCGTATGGAACTTCGTTTGGCGGATGGAAACTGGCTTCCGCTCCAGGGAAAGGCTCTTTATCATTTTCCCGATGACGGAGTCGGCATTCAGTTCCAGGACATTACCGAATTCGAGCAGCATTTGATTGCCTCGATCATGTCGAGCAATCTCGAAATGGAAGGAATCCCGATGGAAGTGGATCCTTTCTCCACGCCGAAAACATTCGAAACGGCTCCGGAAAATGTTTGAACTGGCTTGAGCGTAGTTTGAAACCTGGAACAAGTGGAATGAGTATTCGGAACTTCTCATCCGGCTTGCACCCCTGCAAAAATTGGTTCAAGCGAGCTCGCCAGGCTTGATTTGGTTCAAAAAGCGGTCAATGACGCCCAAAGTGTGGGCGTCTTTTTGCATTTTAACGTTCTTTCAGGAGCGCGATAGCAAGATGCTCGAAAAGGAACCGGATTTCAACTCGGCAGCTGAAATGCCCGTTGTTTGAAGAACTTCATCTTCCGTGAAAGCATTTGCCGCAACTCCCCGCCGCGCAAAAGAGAGCAAAGCCTCGGCCGATGCGAGATCGTCAAACGTCGTTCCGGTTGTAAGAGCCTTTGTCGCACTCTCGAGAAATCTCTTCAGACGACGGGCTTGCTCGTCAAAAGCTTCAAGATAAAACGAGTAAACGGCGGCGTAGCGCGCGACCAATTGCGCGGGATGAAGATCCCAGCTCTGATAAAATCCAGCGATCTGGGAATGCATGACGTTGTTGAAGTGCGTCCGCCAACCTTCCCGCACGGCTACGCGGTTCTCGGCAATCTGGGTGATTGAAAGATTCTCATAACGGTGGATAGGGACGGGCATTTCCGTCGTAACGGAATCCGAAAGTCGAATTCCCAAGGGCGCCAGAACCTCAAGCATGCGGTTTCGAGCATACACGCAGGCGTCATGTCGCAAATGCTGATGTACGGCGGCGATGCCAAGCGACGCCGTGTAATCATACGCGCCGAAATGTGCCGATGCCAGTCTTCTTCCGCATCCCTCTGCGATTTCGGCAAGATTTTCCAATGCTTCGGGCGTTTCTACCATAAACTCGATTTCGACCGATTCGGGCGGCAGTCCAAGCTCCGTTTCGGTTGTATCGAGATATTTCCTCAGTGCTTCAGTTTCCAAAGGATTCCTGACTTTCGGCAAGGTGACGCAAAATCCGGCCGGCAACCGGCCATTCGCTCTCTCGGCAAACTCTCTAAGGAATAGTCCCAGCGTCCGAACCGATCTTCCACGGGTTTCCTTTTGAAAAGATTTTATTCGGAACCCGAACCTCGTTTCCGTCTCCATGCCTGCGACGGCCGAAACAAGCTCCGACGCCACACGCACGCATTCCGCATCTTCCTCTTCATCTGGTCTAATCCCGAATCCGTCTTCAAAGTCGATCCTGAAATCCTCGACGGGTCGTCGCCGCAACTTCTCATATATCCGGTTGTAAATCGTCCAGGCAAAATGGGCGTCGCCCTCCGTAGCTTTCATTTCTTCCGGGCGATCGGCCAAGCGAAACTCCATATCCCTGATCGCGTCACGGTCATTAGGCAGCGATTCTGCACCGCGGAGCCACACCGCTCTGGCAAAATCACAAAAATCCGACGCATTGGATTCAAGCGATTTCAGTGCGATGCTCCCGATTTTTGAAATGGTATTGGCCTTGAAAAGGTGGGCTCCGCCGTAAACGACATGCACCGGAAAATCCCCGGAGCCGATCACGGGAGTTGAAATTGAAAATGAGTTAAGTCTTTGAAGGAGTTCTTCTTCCGGGTTCATATCCAAAAATTCAGAAAATCCAGCTAATCAAACACTACGTCGAGTGCTTCCTCGAGCGTCTTAACACCGATCACCCGCAGACCAAGAAGCTTGTCGATGCCTTTCTTGTTCGAGGCCGGAACGATCAGTCTCTTGAAACCGAGTGTCTGCGCTTCGCGCGCTCTGGCCTGTGCCTGCAGCACCCCTCGAATCTCGCCCGTCAAACCGACCTCGCCAAACATCGCGGTTTCCGAGGCCACCGGAAGATTTCGAAAGCTCGAGGCGATGGCGGCCGCCACACCAAGATCAGCCGCGGGTTCGTTGATTTCAATTCCGCCGGCGACGTTTACAAAGCAATCGTCTCCTGCGAGCTGATATCCGAGTCGTTTTTCGAGTACGGCAATCAACAACGACGCCCGATTGTAATCGAAGCCCTGCGTCATGCGTCTTCCCGAACCCTGATGGGTTCCGCTGACGAGCGCCTGAACCTCGACCAGCATCGGTCTGGTGCCTTCCATCGAAATCGTAACGACCGAACCCGAAGCACCTTCGGGACGCTCTTCCAAAAACAACTGAGAGGCGTTTTCGACCGGCATCAGCCCGGTATTCGTCATCTCAAAAATGCCGATTTCGTTTGCGGCACCGAATCGGTTCTTTGTTGCTCGTATAATGCGGTGATTGTGATGTCTGTCCCCTTCAAAATAGAGGACGGTGTCAACGATATGCTCGAGTGTTTTCGGGCCGGCGATCGAACCTTCCTTTGTTACATGGCCGACCAAAAAAACCGGTGTTGCTGATGTTTTCGCAAATATCATGAACTCGCCCGCCACTTCGCGCACCTGCGAGACGCTGCCGGGGGCCGATTCGACTCGTGAGCTGAAGACAGTCTGGATCGAATCGACGATCACAAAATCGGGCTTCATCTTTTCGCAAACCGAGAGGATCGTTTCGAGATTTGTCTCGGGAAGTATGAAAAGGCTCTCGGAACGGATTCCGAGCCTTTCGCCGCGCATCTTTATCTGTCGTTCCGACTCCTCACCTGAAACATAGAGGACAGTCGCACTACCGGCCGAGAGCTTGTCGGAGACCTGCGCAACCAATGTCGATTTGCCGATTCCGGGCGCTCCGCCGATCAAAACGAGCGATCCGGCGACGATTCCTCCTCCCAAAACGCGATCGAACTCGGGTATCCCGCTCGAAATACGTGCGTCGTCTTGTGCCTCGATATGGCCGAAATTGATGGGTTTCGATTCGGTTGGCCGGAGCCTTGCGGCCGCTGCGCCGGCACCTGCGGTTGCCCGATACGACTCTTCGACAAAGCTGCTCCATTCTCCGCAATCTGCACATTTGCCGTGCCATTTGCGCTCCTGTCTTCCGCACTTCTGGCAGACATAGATTGTTTTCGGTGACTTACCCATTTGAATCAGAGAGGTAAGAATACATCATGGGACGAAGTTGATACAGCGATCTTCGAAGGAACATGGCAAGCGAAATGAAATTCCTTGAATACGGATTTCTAACACAAATCGAGAGGTGGTATTCTTTGAATCGGATCCCCCCAGTCCTCTTCATAATTTATGTCCGTAACTTCCCAACACGCTTTTTCGGAAAAGGTTGCTCTAGTAACCGATATTACTTCCGCGGATGGAAGGGCGACTGCAATGCAGCTCGCACTTTGCGGCGCGTTTGTGATCGGTGTGAGACCGTTTGGAGCGGTTGCAACAGCGGAAGTCGAAACCATGCGAGAGCTTGGCACGCTTGCGATCGCGGCCGAAGAAAGCGATTCGGGGGAAGCGGGTATCGAACAAGTCATCGAGGTGGTAAACGAGGCGTTCGGCAGGCTGGATCTTCTACTAAATTGTACAGATCCGTTCGGGCTCAAAATCGATCAATCCAGACCATTTCAGAATCTGCTGGAGAAACTTACCGAATCGGTATTTCTTTACTCAACCAAATGCAAACGGCTCATGGATTCGAGGCCGAGTCCGCGGATCGTAAATTTGTTTTATGGATCAAATGGTCTGAAGAGTGCCGAAGACGCCGGGTTGAATGCGTCGTCCGGAGCGATTTTGGAACTGACTAAATCTTTGCCTGAGTATTTGGGACGCCCATACAGAGTCAACGGGGTAAGGGTTTCCAGATGCGATTTGGATAACGATGAATCGATCGATCGAGAGAGCCTTCTTCGAAAACCGCTCGGTATCGATGCCGACGACGTCGCAAGAGCTGTTATGTATCTTTTTTCTTCGGAATCCAAAGCCTTGAACGGCAACGTTTTGGAGATATCCTGATTGAGTCGTGTGTTTTCGGGATTTAAGTTATCGGTTCAAAACATGCTAACATCGTTAAAGTAATGAAGCCGGATATATTGATCATAAGAATCACGTTTGTAACGTTCCTCGTACTTCTCGGGTATATTCTGAATCCTTTCGAGAAGACGCAGCGTTTCGGGTTTGCGGGCATGGGAGTGGGTTCCCGACCCTTTTTCTCGGCGTTTCTCGGTTTGATCATCGGCCTACTGATCCTTGCATTTGAGATGAGGGTCAAGCGCGCGACTCTCAAGACGTTGATTGGAGCCGCCGTTGGCTCGATTTTGGGAATAACGGGCGCGTTTTTGATTGGGGTGCTGATCTCGATCCAAAAAGAAGCCGCCGTTTCGGCCGAGATGCAAACGTTTTTGACTATCTCGCTTGCCTTCTTTATGGGGTATGTTGGTCTGATGGTCGGGGCAGCGAAAGGCGAGTACATCGATCTTTCGGCGCTGGGAGGGGTTTTTGGAGACGGCAACATCCAGAAAGACTACAAGATTCTTGATACCAGCGTGATTATCGACGGCAGGATCGCGGATGTCGCCGAAACCGGATTTCTCGGCGGAACGATAATCATTCCGCAGTTTATTCTTACGGAACTTCAGCAGGTTGCGGATTCGCCGGATTCATCAAAGCGCCAAAGGGGGCGTCGCGGTTTGGACATGCTCCAGCGGTTGAGAAACAACAATCAGCTCGACATCCAAATCGTCGAAACCGACTTTCCGAAAATCAAGGAAGTCGATCTAAAGCTTATCGAACTCGGTCAAAAGCTGGGAGGGGTTGTCGTTACCAACGATTTCAATCTCAACAAGGTATCCGAGCTGCGCGGTGTAAGCGTTTTGAACATCAACGAACTCGCGAATGCTTTGAAACCGGTCGTGCTTCCGGGTGAAGCGATGCGCGTATTCATCCTCAAGGAAGGCAAGGAATACAACCAGGGAGTCGCTTATCTTGATGACGGAACGATGGTTGTAGTTGATAACGCGCGCCGTTTGATCGGAAAATCGGCGGACATCGCGGTTACGAGCGTGCTTCAGACTACTGCCGGCAAGATGATTTTTGGAAGGCTTTGGGATGACAGCGCAGAGCTTGTAAAAGCTTCCGAGAGCATTCACGATACAAAGGCGGAAAACATGCGCAAGCATGCGCGCGGATTTCGTCAGCACAACATGGTTGAGGAAAACTAATCCCTCGCGATGAACACAGCGATCATCGTCGCCGCCGGAAGCGGGACAAGGTTTGGCGGCGGCACCCCGAAACAATTCGTTCTCCTTAAAGACAAACCGATAATCGAATATAGTTTGGAGCGCTTCTCCGACTGCGAAGTGATTGATGAAATCGTACTCGTTGTTGAGGATTCGCGTGTCGATCATTGCGCTGAGTTTTCGTCCGCATATCCCAAGATCAATGCAATTGTGGCGGGTGGTAAAACGAGGGCGCAGTCGGTCCGAAACGGGTTGAGGAAAGCTGAAACCGCCGAGATAGTTGCCGTGCACGACGGCGCTCGGCCGCTTGTTTCGGTTGGGGATATCGAGAAATGCGTTTTGGCGGCAAAAGAGTTCGGAGCGGCGTGTCTTGCGGTTCCGGTGTCAGACACGATAAAGCGTGTCGAAGCGGGGTTTGTTATTGAAACGGTAGACCGTGATTCGCTGATGCGCGCGGTTACGCCGCAATGTTTTGAAAGGGAATTATTGCTCCGAGCGATCGTGGAGAATACCGATTGGACGACCGCAACTGATGAAAGCTCGATCGTAGAGAGGTTGCCGCACTCGGTAAAAATAGTTCGCGGTGAAGAAACCAACATCAAGATCACCACACCGAACGATCTTCGTTTTGCCGAATCCGTTTTGGAAGCCGAGTAATCAGTGGATTCTCGAAGCGTAAAACGACCGCAGGTGAGGCCCGCGATTTGATTAATTGATGCAGATGCGTATTGGATTCGGAACGGATATTCATAGATTGGAGCAAGGGCGCGAGTTGCGTTTGGGCGGCATCGCGATCGATGCGCCATTCGGGAGCTTGGGGCATTCGGATGGTGACGCGCTGCTGCACGCGATAACGGACGCGATTCTTGGCGCGGTTGCAGCAGGGGATATCGGGACCCATTTTCCACCTTCCGATGAACGCTGGAAGGATGCGAACAGCAAGTTCTTTTTGACCGAAGCGGTTTCGGTCGCAAAAAACGCGGGTTTTCGAATCGGCAACATCGATAGCGTGGTCCATCTGGAGAAGCCAAAGCTTCGACCCCATATCGATTCCATGAGGGAATCAATCGCTTCGATCTGCGGGATTGAAACGACCGCTGTCAGCGTTAAGGCGAAAACCGCCGAGGGCTTGGGTGACATAGGCAGTTCAATGGCTGTCAGCGCCGATGCGATCGTTTTGCTTGTTGCGGTTGAATAGATTTGCTATCACCAAAGCTTGTTGGCTTCACAACAGAAAGGGCGGCCGAGTCGATCGGCCGCCCTTGTTTCATGATTCATCAAACTAAAGCATTCAGCGAAGGTATCTGCCCCGGATCGGAACATCGTATTTACGGGCGACATTCAAAACCACTCTCCAGGTGCGATTGATTTCAGAAGTGTTGAATCGGCTCTTGCGGCTTTCAACGTTTGCGTCAAACGTGCTCACCGACACGTCAAAATCATTCCATGCTTGCACATGCCTGTTCCAGACGATCTGGAAGTCTCTCGGCGTATGCGAAACATCGATCATGTTGATCTTGCGAACATATTCCGAAATCGCCCCCGCATATCTCGGATCGTCGTAGGGATAACCGCCGGAATTGGTGCGATATCTGAAGTCATCGATGAGTCTCGATTCCTTTCTAAGCCTGAGATCGCCGTTGCGGACATCGCGTTCGAGAACATGCACGATGTTTCGGCGGGCCGACATGCCCTCGAATGGTGCTTCAAGAACATCGAAATCGGGAAATCCGAAAATCAGTCCGACCAATCCAAAAGACGCTCCAAAAGTAAGCGCAAAAACCAAAATGCCTGCAAGATGTCTGTTCATTTCAAATACTCCCGAACAATTAAAAAAACAACTCTCAGTAAGTAGTCGGAAATTTTGGAAAGATTTGCGTTAGGAAGAGGGACTCTTCAATCCGTTCGAGGATTGTCAGTTGCTCAGTTTCCGATGCCAACTACGCTCGTATCAAAGCCATCTCCATTATGCGGTATCGCCGTGAAAACACAAAGCTTTTTCGGGAAATCGCACGGAAATTCGAACTGGTAAAACTAAGTTCAATAAAGTAAATTACTTGCGTGAAACCCCAGTCAATAATCGAGAAAAAAAGAGACGGCAAACGACTCACAAAAGATGAGATCAATGCCTTTATTGAAGGCGTTACCGATGATTCTTGGGCCGATTACCAGATAACCGCGCTAATCATGGCGATGTTTCTCAATGAACTAAACGAAGAGGAGCAGGCATGGATAACGGACGCAATGCTTCATTCCGGAGATGTTCTCGATTTCTCCGAGATTGACAGGCATAAGTCCGACAAGCATTCAACGGGCGGGGTGGGGGATAAAACCTCGCTTGCGATCGCTCCGCTTGCCGCCTGCTGCGGTTTGGCGGTTCCGATGATTTCCGGCCGAGGTCTCGGCCACACGGGCGGCACGCTCGACAAACTCGAAGCGATTAGTGGGTACAACGTCCGACTCACCACAACTCAAATCCATGAGGTAATCGCCAAATGCGGATATGCGATGGCGGGGCAGACAAAGGAAATAGCTCCTGCGGATCGGAAGATCTATGCCCTCCGAGACGCGACGGCGACCGTTCCGACGATACCGCTGATCGTTGCTTCCATCATGTCGAAGAAGCTCGCCGAAGGCTTGGATTCGCTGGTTCTCGATGTAAAAACGGGCAACGGCGCGTTTATGGAGCGACTTGAGGATTCGAGGCGCCTTGCGCGGGCGATGGTCGAAACGGGACTGCGGTGCGGAGTGAAGACGAAAGCATTTGTTACCGATATGGGCGAGCCGCTTGGGGAATATGTCGGCAACGCGGTTGAGGTATTCGAGATCTTGAAGATTCTTAGGAATGAGTCGGGTGAACGGAGTTCGAGACTCTTGGAACTTACTCTAGAACTGACGGCAGCGATGCTTGTGGCCGGGGAAATCACGGAGACAAAACAGGCCGCTTTGGATATACTTGAGCAAAAACTGGCATCGGGCGAAGCGCTTGAGAAGTTTCGAGAGAATCTGATTTTGCAGGGAGGAGATCCTTCGATTTGCGATGCTCCCGCGATCTTGTTTCCGGATGGCTTGATCTCCGGTGAAGTGGTTGCTCCGGATGACGGTTATGTCCAGGATATCGATACAAAAGCGATAGGCCTGGCGGTTTGCGATATCGGCGGCGGAAGGATCAAGGCCGAAGACGTTGTGGATCCTTTTGTTGGCTTAAGGGTTTTGGCGGGCAAGGGCTGTGCGGTTTCCAAAGGCGAACCGATCGGAATGCTTTATGTGAGAAGTGCGAACGACCTTGAGACGGCCTCAAAGGCGATCCTCGGTGCATATCGTTTTAGTTCGGAAAGACATGAAATTGAGCCTGTTATTGTTGAGGAAGTTGGATAATCATATGTCACGAATGCGTATTTTTTTGATCGTTTTGGCGGTTGCTGTCGTCTCCGCTTGCGGGGGCGCCGAGGCCCAGAAGCGGGAAGGCAAAACCAAAGTCGGTATCGTTTTCGACATCGGTGGAAAGAATGATCGATCCTTCAACGCCGCCGCGTGGGAAGGCGTAAAACGGGCGGCAAAGGATCTCGATATCGAACTACGCGATGTGGAACCTGGAAATCCAACTTCGATCGAACCCGCGATGCGTGCCTTTGCTGAAAGGAAATTCGATCTTGTGATCGGCGTCGGATTCGCCCAAGGGCCGATCATGAAGAAGGTTGCGACCGATTATCCGAACACCAAATTCGCGATCATCGACGGGGTGATATTCGAGGATGATGGCAAGACGCCGAAGAAAAACGTCGCATCGCTAGTTTTCCGCGAGCATGAGGGTTCCTTTTTGGTTGGAATGATAGCCGCCGAAACTTCAAAGACGGGTACGCTCGGATTTGTTGGAGGCATGGATATTCCTCTGATTCATCGTTTTGCAACCGGTTACGAAGAAGGCGCCAAATACGTAAATCCGAAGATAAAGGTAATCAAAAACTATGTCGGCGTAACCGATCACGCCTGGAACAATCCCGGAAAGGGAAAAGAGCTCTCATTGGCACAGATTCAAAAGGGCGCGGATGTTATCTTTACGGCCGCCGGAAATTCGGGACTCGGGGCGTTTGACGCGGTCGAGCAATATGGCCTTGATTCAAATGGCAAGGCAAAGAAGTTTGCGATCGGCGTCGATTCCAACCAAAACGGTGTCAAACCCGGATTTGTCCTGACATCGATGGTCAAGCGCGTGGATAATGCCGTATATGATGTCGTAAAGGAGGTGACAGAGGGGAAATTCTCAGGAGGTTTTCATGTGTTTGGCCTCGATAAGGAAGGTGTCGCTTATGCCTTGGACAAAAACAATGATGCCTTGATTTCGAAGGAGACAAGGGCGCGCGTCGATGCCGCGAAAAAGAAGATAATCGACGGCGAGATCAAGGTAACCGACGCTATGGCGAATTAGTCGCTCATCATTTCATTCAAGTGGAAGCGGTTGCGGACTTCAGACTTGCGAAGACCAAATTTCCGAAGGCTTATGTGCCCAACGAATTCGCAATTGACCTGGAAGCGGATTACCAAAGGACGGGAAACGAATGCTCGAACTCAGGAATATCACTAAAACATTCGGCGATGTTACCGCCAACGACGACGTTTCGATAAAGATCGAGAAAGGAACGATCCATGCGATCGTCGGTGAAAACGGGGCCGGGAAATCGACGATCATGAGAATCGCGTACGGCTTCTATGGAGCCGATAGCGGGGAGATCTTTTTCAACGGCAACAAGGTCGAAATTACTGATCCGCATGTCGCCATAGACCTTGGAATCGGCATGGTTCACCAGCACTTCATGCTTGTGGACACGATGACCGTCGCCGAAAACATTATTCTTGGCGCGGAAACCGGCAGTACTGTCGCGCTTGATCTCGAAAAAGCTGAAGCCGATATTCGGAAACTCTCTCAAGATCTAAATCTTGGAATCGATCCGCACGCTACGATCGAGGATCTTTCGGTCGGGCAACAACAGCGAGTCGAGCTTTTGAAGGCTCTCTATCGGGACGCACAGGTGCTGATCCTCGATGAGCCGACCGCCGTCCTTACGCCGCAGGAAGTCGAAGACTTCTTTGCGATCCTGAGGAGCATGAGGGAACAGGGCAAGACTATCGTCATCATCACCCATAAACTCGAAGAGGTTCTTTCGCTGTCCGACAATGTTACGGTTATGAGAGACGGGAAGAACGTCGGTGAACTTGTTACGAAGGATACGAACAAGGTTGAGCTGGCGCGTCTGATCGTTGGACGCGAGGTGCTTCTGCGCGTCGAGAAACCGGATGCGGATCCGA
The DNA here is from genome assembly GCA_041394795.1 of Pyrinomonadaceae bacterium. Lineage (GTDB taxonomy): Bacteria > Acidobacteriota > Blastocatellia > Pyrinomonadales > Pyrinomonadaceae > Aridibacter. The sequence continues at coordinate 242,993 of JAWKHN010000001.1, forward strand.
AAGAAACCGTACTAAAAGTCGAAAACCTAAAGGTCTCTGGAAAGCATGGCGAAGCGCTGAAAGGAATCAGCTTTGAGGTTCGAAAAGGCGAGATAGTCGGAATTGCGGGCGTCGAGGGTAACGGCCAAACCGAACTCATCGAAACACTCGCGGGTTTGACGGGCAGGGAGTCGGTAAATGGCACTTTCAGCCTTGCAGGAAAGGATGTGACGCGGGAGTCGGCGCGAAGGCTAAAGGAGCTCGGAGTCGCCCATATTCCCGAAGACAGACATAAGCGCGGCCTTCTTCTTCATTCCGATCTTTCCGAAAATTCGATCCTTGGTGTTCATTATAAAAAGCCGGCAGTGAGTTTTGCAGGACTGCTTGATGGCGCTGGAATTCGAAAACGAACCGAAGAGATAATTCGGGACTTTGATGTCAGGCCTCCGAATCCGGACCTGACCGCGAAATCTCTGTCTGGCGGGAATCAGCAAAAGTTGATCATCGGCAGGGAATTCGAGCTTGAGCCGATTCTGCTTTTGGTCTCTCAACCGACGCGCGGAGTTGATATCGGGGCGATCGAGTTCATCCATCGCAAGCTCATCGAACTGAGGGACGCCGGAACGGCGGTGCTTCTCGTATCGGCCGAACTCGAAGAGGTGACCGCATTGGCGGATCGGCTTCTCGTTATAAGGGAAGGCGAAATCGTCGGCGAGGTTGATCCAAAGACCGCTTCAGTTGAGGAAATAGGGCTCTTGATGATTGGGGACGAGGGGGAATCCGACTAAAGCTCCTAGAGGCTTGAGTTTTCCAGGTTCCAAGTCCCAGGGGTCGGGGTTTCGTTGGGCTCGATTTTGGCTTCGAGGAGAAATCAGGCCTCGGACGGTCCCGAATCGATTGGAGCTACGATTTGCTTTCTGAAATAAACGAGCCGAGTTCTGCAACCGCTTTTTCGAGGTTTGCCATTGACGTCGCGTACGAAAGCCTTACGAATCCCTCCGCTCCGAATCCAGTGCCATCGGTTGCAACCAAAGCCCTTTCGTTGAGGATCGCATCGACAAAATCGGCCGATGTCGGAAATTTCTCGCACAAAATATCGCGCACATCCACAAACGCGTAGAATGCGCCTTCAGGCATTTCAACCCGCAAACCCTGGATTCCTCTCAGCGCGTTTATAAACCAATCGCGACGGCGGATGTATTCCTCAAGCATCGTACCGATACTCTCAGCCGTCTTGTCATCGTTCTCCAGGGCCTTGGCGCAGGCATACTGCGCAAACGAAGTCGGATGGGTCGCCGAATGCGACTGTAGCTTGATCATCTGTTTTGTCCAGCTTTCCTTTGCGATCGTAAAACCCATCCGCCATCCCGTCATGGCATAGGTTTTCGAAAACGAGGCGGAGATGCAGACGTGGTTAAGGTAATCAATTGGAAGCGAAGCCGCTGTAAAGACTTCCTCGGGTGGATAGACAAATTGGAGATAGCATTCATCGGTAACAACATAAACGCCCTTTTCGGCGCAGATGTCGAAGATTTCAAGCATTTTCGAAGCCGGGATCACTCTCCCGCTTGGGTTGCTCGGCGAATTTAGAATCAGGAGCTTCGTTTTATCGGTAATCGCATCGGCAACCTGCTGCGGATCAAGAACGAAACCCGTCTCCTCGGTTTCAATATAAACATTCGTACCGCCGCAAAAAGTCACTATTTCCGGATAGGTTACCCAATACGGTTTTGGAATAAGAACCTCATCCCCTTCATTCACGAGTGTCGCGATCGCATTGAACAGTCCCTGTTTTCCGCCGCAGCTTGCGGCCACGTTCTCCGGTCCGAATGTCGCTCCAAAGTTCCGCGCGTAATTTTCGGCAACGGCATTCCGAAACATCGTCATTCCCGCTCCCGGGGTGTATTTTGTGATACCGCTGCGGAGCGCTTCAATGGCGTAATCCTTTATAAACTCCGGAGTGTCAAAGTCGGGTTCGCCGACGGTGAGATCGATTACCTCGATCCCTTGTTCGCGCAGCCTAGTGGCGGCGAGAGCCGCTTTGAGCGTCGAAGATCCCTTCATTCTGAGCGCTCGGTCAGCAAAAATGTCGTGTTCAATCATAGTTCTGTTAAAAGAGGGGATCGGGGAATTGCGGCGTCTGCGCAACGTGTACCGGTCTCAAATCAAAGGCGAACGAAATACTATTTGATTTCGAATGAAGGCTATTTTCCGCCGTTCTTCTGGCGGAGCCTTTCCTCGACAAGTTCTGGAACAAGACCTTCGACCCTGCCTCCCAAAAGAAACACCTGTTTCAACAGCCGCGAGGAAACGTAGGAGTATTCTTCAGCCGCCATAAGAAAAACGGTCTCGATCTCCGGTTCGAGTTTTCGGTTCATGAGTGCCATCCTCAGTTCGTACTCGTAATCGGACACCGCCCTTATCCCACGCACGATACAACCCGCTCCGCGCTTCTTTGCAAAATCCACGAGCAACCCTTCAAAGCTTTCAACCATGAGGCGGCAATTCCGCCCCTCAAATCTGTTGATAACCTCGCCGATAATCTCGCACCTTTCTTCGGGAGAGAACATCGGTTTCTTCTCCGGGTTGTTGAGAACGGCGATGATAATCTCATCAAACAAATCGAGGCTGCGCTCGATGATATCGAGATGCCCCATCGTCATCGGGTCAAAGGAACCGGGAAAAATGGCTCGTTTCATAGTTCTCGGAGACTACTTCGAGCTGGCGACGCCAAACTCCTTTTTGAGAATCGTTCTCGCTTGATCGGCTGTTTCCTGATATTCCGGAATGTAATCGGGATCTGGTTTCATGGCGAGGAGCTGATCCAAAAGCTTCCGCGCCTCTGGTTTTCTATCGACAAGTATATAAGCTTCCGCCAAGTGAAGCATTATATATGAATTCTCTTTGGAAACCCCGTAGGCCTTTTCGTAGTATTCAATCGCCTTTTCGATCTTTCCGCCCGCCATCCCTCGAGTGCCGTACTCAAGCTGGCCAAGGCCGTCCCATGCGGAACCGGCTTTGTAATTCTCGTCAATCGCGATTACCTTCTCCATCGCACCGCGAATCTTCTTTATAGACGGAATTCCAACCGTAACCGGACTTCTTTTGGACATTTCGCCCAAAACGGCGGCGTACCAGAAATGACCTTCGGGTCGATTCGGCTGCATCCTGCGGGCGATGCTTGCGGCGGCCAGTGCCTCTTTCAAGACTTTCTCCGCTTCTTCATCGCCGACCGATTTTCTGCTGCCAAGATAGTAGCTGTATTCAGCAAACCGCCATTCATCGTCAAAATTCCGAAATCCCTCATCGCGGGCTTTTGCAAGAGTGGCAATCGCCTTGCGGGCGCGGTCGAGATCGGCCCGAGCGGCATACTCGGCAGCGGCGGCATCCCGATACTTCTTCTTCTCGGCATCGGTAACAGTCGGCTGCGGATCTTCGGAGGTTGCGCTGCTTCGGCACCCGGCAAAAACTGACAACAACAGCAGGAGCAGCAAAACGACAATCGGTTTTCGCATGATTTGGGAATTGTAGCAATTTCGTAATTAATTAAAAACCCAACGAGCTTTGCTTGCTTTCATGGTCCAAAAATGAGAAATTCGGCTTTGCTAATTTTACCCAATCGAAAAGTAATTACTTTGTAGCTATCACGATGAGCGGTTATTCAAAGGCGGCCAGCTTTTATGATTTGGAAGGCACGCTGGTAAACACAAATTTAGTGCACACGTTGAGTTTTTACGCGAGGCGTCAGCAAGGGATTTTCTCAACCATCCGCAAAAGCGCTTCGATGGTAGCCAAGCTTCCGATGTTTGGAATCACGGATCTCTACAGTCGGAATGTGTTCAACGAGTATTTCTTCCAAAGCTATAAGGGGGAATCCGAGGACCGACTTCGTTATTTCGCCGACGAACTCTTTGAAGACGTTCTGAAGCCGGCGGTTTTTGAAGGTACGAAAGATCTGATCGCGAAATCCAAGAAACTCGGGCACATGCAGGTCGTCGTAACGGGAGCTCTCGATTTTTCCGTCGCGCCGTTGTGTTCCTATTTGGGGATCGACGTTTTTGTCGCCAACAAACTCGAGTTTGTAAACGGTTACGCAACGGGAAGGCTGCTTCCGCCCGTAATGGCGTCGGCGACAAAGGCGACCTGGATTCGAACTTTTGCCGAGGAAAACGAAATCAACCTGTCGGATTCATACGCCTATTCGGACAGCATTTCAGATCTGCCGATGCTCTCGATCGTCGGGCATCCGGTAGCCGTCTGCCCCGATTTCAGGCTAAAGCAAACAGCGCTTCAGCACGACTGGGCGGTCGTTGACCTAAAGCGCCGGAGCGATGCCTAGGTTTCATTCTCCGGTATTTGAAAGCGAAAAAAGTTCTGGCCAACGCATGGCCCGCTCGAAACGATAATCAACCTGGAACTTGGAACCGTGAACTTGGAACAGTAAAACCAAAACGACCAAAACCAACTAACAACTTCTATGTCACTTCAACTACGTCGCAAGACACATGATTCGATCGTTTATATCGATCGCGATTCGGCCCCTAGAATCCTTCCTTTCGGCGAGGACTTCATTCTTGAGGACATTCCCGTCGGGACGCGGGTTCTTTATCCAAACCCGCCGATAAAGGGGTTGCCAAATCGCGAGGCCGCGATCCGCTATGCGGTCAACAACCCGATCGATGCCAAGCCGCTTTATGCTCAGCTGGCGCCGGGGATGAAAGTGACGATCGCGATGGACGACATCTCGCTTCCGCTTCCTCCGATGGCAACTCCGGACATTCGTCAGACGATGCTCGAAGTTGTGCTCGATCTTTGCAAGGCAAACGGCGTGGATGACATTCATCTGATCATCGCCAACTCGCTCCATAGGAAGATGACCGAATGGGAAATGAAGCGGATGGTGGGAACCAAGATCTTTAACGAGTTCTATCCCGATCATTACTACAACCACGACGCGGAAGACGATGAAGGGCTCGTTGAAATCGGACATACCAGACACGGCGAGCCGCTCCGGATCAATCGCCGCGCGATGGAAAGCGATATACTTATCTATCTCAACATCAATTTGGTGCCGATGGATGGCGGCCACAAATCGGTTGCGGTCGGCCTATGCGATTACGAATCCCTGCGCGCGCATCACGAACCGCAGACGATCATCGATTCGGATTCGTACATGTACCCGCCTGATTCACAGCTAAACCATAAAGTTCACAGACTCGGAAAACTCGTCGATGAGCAGCTCAATGTTTTTCACATCGAGTCGGCGCTCAACAACCGCATGTTTCCCGATGGTTATGACATCTTGACGCGAAACGAGGACGAATTCTCGTTCAGCGATCGCATGAAATGGGAGGCGCTCAAACGAAGCTTTTCAAAGCTTCCGCGGATGGCGAGAAGAAAGGCACTCCATGCGATACCCGCGCAGTACGAGATGATCGCCTGCTATGCCGGCGAAACCGAAAAAGTCCACGACAAGATTCTCGAAAAGAACTACCAACAGTACATCGTTCCGGTTAAGGGCCAGTGCGACATCATGATTACGGGAATCCCCGACATCTCGCCGTACAACGTTTACTCGGCTTTGAATCCGCTTCTGGTACAGGTGATGGCGCTTGGCTATCACTACAACATGTACAAGAACAAGCCCCTGCTTAAAAAGGGCGGAGTAATGATCATCACCCACCCCTGTTTTGACGAGTTTGATCATAATTTCCACCCAAGCTATATCGAGTTTTTCCACCGCCTGCTTCCCGAAAGCCGCGACGCGTTTTATCTTCGCGAGAAATATGAGAGGGAGTTTGCGGAAAATCCCGCCTATATCGAGATGTATCGCCGCGGTAACGCGTACCATCCGGCGCATCCGTTTTTTATGTGGTATTGGGGCGAAAACGGCCGTCAGCACGTCGGCAAGGTTATCGCCGCGGGGGCGGAAAACGCGCACGTTCCGGATATTTTGGGTTGGGACAGGGCCGACAATTTAACCGAAGCGATCGCGATGGCACGCAGCTACATGGGCAGGAATGCCGAGATTACGATGCTCCATCAGCCAGTGATCGCTTTGGCCGAGGTGACAGACTAGGATGAAACTTTCACCAACAGAGATTTACAGCGGAAAGACGATCTTTTTTATCGGCGGAACGGGTTTTGTCGGAAAGGTCGCGCTTTCGATGCTGCTTCATAATTTTCCCGATGTCGGTCGCGTGTACATGATCGTCCGTGCCCGGAATCAGGAAGAAACTCTAAATAGATTTTGGAACAGCGTCGTTACATCTCCGACATTCGATCCTCTGCGCGAAAAGCACGGCGACGGTTTCGAGGACTTTATTCGCGAGAAACTGGTTCCAGTTAATGGCGATGTGTCCGAAGACTTTCTCGGCATGGACGAGGAGTACGCCCGAAAGGTGATGGGCGAATGCGATGTGATCATCAACTCCTCCGGAAACGTCACGTTCAATCCGCCTCTTGAAAGTGCGCTTAGAACGAATGTCGTCGGCACGAACAACGTGATCGGACTGGCGAGGATGATGAAGCGCCCGTGTCTCGTGCATGTTTCGACCTGTTTTGTCGCCGGCAAAAGGAGCGGTTCGATCTGGGAAAACGAGGAGGTTTCGGGCTATTTCCCGCGACGCAACGAGCTTGTAGGAACGGAATTTGACGTCAATCGCGAGATCGAGGATTGCGCGCGCCTTTCGGAACAGGCGCGGCAGGAAGCCGACGACGCGGTAAATATCGCCAAGTTTCGGGAAGCGGCGCGTCACCGTTTGGAGGAGGAAGGCCGCGATCCGGATGACGAAAAGGAACTAAAGTCTGCAATTTTTCGCGAACGAAAGATGTGGATCCGCGAGCGCACGACCGAACTCGGCGAGGAGCGCGCCGATTACTGGGGTTGGACGAATATCTACACCTATTCGAAATCGCTTGCCGAACAGATAGTCGCGGGACAAGACGACATAATCAAAACGCTTGTCAGACCGTCTATCGTCGAATCGTCGGTCTCATATCCATTTCCAGGATGGAACGAAGGGTTTACAACAACCGCTCCGCTGATACTCATCGCGCTTCGAGGGCAACCCGTGATTCCGGTCAATGAAAAACTTGTATTGGACATTATTCCGGTTGACATGGTTGCCGGTGCGATGCTCGGCGCGGCGATGAATGTGATGGCCGAAGACAAGCCTCCTCTCGTTTTTCAAGCCTGCACCGGAGACTCGAATCCAAACGACATGAAGCGGATCGTCGGCTTGGTCGGGCTCTACAAGCGCCGGCATTTCCGCGAAAAAGATACCGGCTCAAAGATCGTCAATCGCGTCAATTCGCTTATCGAAACCTCGCCGGTTACTCAAAAGGTATATGAGCGCACTTCGACCCCGATGCTCAATTCCTTTGCAAAAATGGCGAATCGGGTTCTTGATCAGGCGAATCCGCGCTGGGGCGGCGGCCGGATCGGCAACATCGTAACCGATTTGAAAAAATCGGTCGATGAATTCGAACGCACGACGCAGGAGACGATGGAAGCGTTTTCAATGTTCAAGCCGTTTATGGTGGACAACGAATACAGCTATCGTGCCGACAACGTAAGATCGTTGAGCGAGCGCGTAAAGAAGTCCGAGCGCCATCTGCTTCCGTGGACTCCCGAGGATATCGACTGGTATCACTATTGGCTTGAAGTGCATTTTCCGGGCTTGAGGAAGTGGGTTTTGCCTCAGCTTGAGGAAGATCTAAAAGCCGTCGAGCGCAGGGATTATACTTACAAGGATCTTGCCGATCTTTTCGATACGGCCGTAAAGCGTTTCCCTACAAGGGTTTCGATGAAGGTCGAGCGCGACGGGCGTTTGGAGCAATACACTTACGAGGATGTTCGCGAACTCGTGCTGAGGGTCGCGGGATTCCTTGCCCACAAGGGCATAGAACCCGAGGACAGGGTTATCCTCTTCTCGCACAACATGCCCGAATGGGGACTTTCATATTTTGGAATCATAAAGGCGGGGGCGACAGCGATTCCAGTCGATCCAGCCAGCAGCGTAGATGAGATCGTCAATTTCGCAAGGGCCGGCGAAGCCAAGGCGATCCTGATCAGTCCAAAACTCCTTGAAGAACACAAGGAACTCGCCTCAAAACTCAAAAAGGCCAAGCTTGACGTCGCCATCCATGAATTTGGTGACGTATTTGAGATGGTCGAAGAGGTCGAGGAAGCGCGTCGCGCCGCGCTCCTCCCCAACCGGGTGATCGCAACAGCGCCGGCTTCGCTGATTTTCACCTCCGGAACAACCGGGATTCCGAAAGCCGTGATGCTCTCGCACAAGAACTTTACGAGCATGGTTTCGATGCTCTCCTCGGTTCTCGACATGAGCATCGAAGACGGCGTGCTCTCAGTGCTTCCGCTTCATCACACCTTCGAGTTTTCGGCCGGTTTTTTAACACCTTTTACAAACGGAACCCAGATACGATATCTCGAGGAACTGAGCAGCGACGAGCTTTCGCGGGCGATCGAGAAAGGTCACGTAACAGGTATGGTCGGCGTTCCCGCGCTCTGGGAAATGCTTCATCGAAGGATCAAGACGAGACTCAGGGATCGCGGCGATTGGATCGCCGATTTGGCGGACAACGTGATCGAGTTCAACGCCTGGATCAGGGACAACACGCCTTTCAATCTCGGCCCGATCGTGTTTTTCCCGATACATGAAGGCATGGGCGGCCGGATGAGGTATCTGATCTCGGGTGGTTCGGCGTTGAGCGATAAGGTCCAGAGAGAACTTCACGGGCTTGGTTTCAACATCCTTGAAGGCTACGGGCTGACGGAAGCGGCGCCGGTTTTGACTGTAACCAGACCGGAAAACAAGCTCCAAAAGGGAAGCGTTGGAAAACCGCTTCCGGGCGTCGAAGTAAAGATCCACGAGCCGGATTCGAACGGAGTCGGCGAGGTTTACGCGCGCGGACAGAACATCATGCTCGGTTATTACAAGAACGAGCAGGCATCGGAAGACGCGCTTGATGACAGATGGCTTCGCACGGGTGATCTTGGAAAACTTGACGATGACGGAAACCTTTACATTGTCGGGCGTTCGAAGGATGTGATCATCGACAGCAACGGGAAAAACATATACCCGGATGAGATCGAAGAGCTCTATTCGAAGTCGAAGTTCATAAAGGAATTGAGCGTAGTCGGTCTTCCCGACCATGACGGCGGGGAGCGTATCGCTTGCCTTGTCGTACCCGATTACGAAAAGGACATCTCGATGACGCGCGCGATGACAAACAAGGAAGTCGAAAAGCATTTTCGTGAGGTTTCGGCGGGTCTGCCGTTTTTCAAGCGTGTTCAGGTTCTACAGCTTACACCTTTCGAACTTCCGCGGACGGCGACCCGAAAGGTCAAGCGTCCCGAAGTCGTAAACATGATCCAAACATTACAGGATCGCGATCGAAAGAAGACAAAAGCGGTGGTCGAGGCGAAGGGAGACAGCAATCTGCTCTGGATTCGAAAGATCGTCGCCAATGTTTCGAACAACCCGCTTTCGGAGGTCGGTTCGGAATCAAACCTTTCTGACCTCGGCTTTGATTCGCTGATGTTTGTCGAACTTCAGGCGGCGGTTGAGGATGCGGGCGGAAGGGTTTTGAATCCTGAGGAGTTGAGCGAGGTTAGGATCGTCAAGGAACTCTTGTCGGCGGTTGTTCGAGTGGACAAGTCGAAGAAAATGGTTGACGAACCGGTTTCGGAGGCGAAAAAGGATGACGATTTTCACATCCCCGAACTGGTCAAGTTTGTCGGAAACCGTGTAGTCGATTTTGCGCAGAAATCGCTTTACGAAAGGGTTCTCGAAACGACCGTCGATGGGAGATCGAATGTTCCGGCGCACACGAACTTCATAGTTTCATCCAATCACGCCTCGCATCTCGATATGGGGCTCGTGAAATACGCGCTTGGAAAGGATGTCGCCGATCAAACCGTCGCCGTCGCCGCCGCGGATTATTGGTTCGATACAAAATACAAGCGCGCCTACATGAACAACTTCACGACGCTCGTTCCGATTGAGCGTTCGGGAAGCCTGCGCCAGTCTCTACGCCATGTAACCCAGATATTGCGCGAAGGATACAATGCATTGATCTTCCCTGAAGGCACGCGTTCGCTGACGGGCGAGATGGAGGAGTTCAAACCGGTGATTGGTTATTTGGCTCTAAACGACAAAGTGGGCATCCTTCCGATCTATCTTTTTGGTACTTACGATGCGTTTCCAAAGGGTACCTCGGTGCCAAAGCTCGAAAAGGTCGGTTCTAAAATCGGGGCGCGGGTCGGGCGCCTCCTCGAATACGAGGAACTTGCGAAAATGACCGAAGATGTTCCAAACGCCGAGGCCTATCGGTTGGTGGCGGCCCGCGTGCAGCATGAGGTCGAGAATCTAAGGGACCGGGCGCACAGACCATTTGATGTTGCCGCGATTCGGAAGCACTGGAAATCGGAAAGAAGAAAATCAAGAAAGAAGGCGCCCTTAATCGATGACTAATCCAAAGACCGGAATCGCGGGAACAATTCTCCTGGCTGTACTTTCGATCACCGCCTCGGCGCAAAACGGTCGGAATTATATCCGCTATGTTGACCCTTTGATCGGTACCCAAAAGATGGGGCATACTTTCCCGGGTGCAACGGTACCGTTTGGGTCCGTGCAATTGTCTCCCGATACCGATCAGCAACCCCACAATATCGGTGGCAAATACAATCCGGATACGTACAAGTATTGCGCGGGTTACCAGTATGACGACGATTCGATCGTCGGGTTTTCGCATACGCATTTCAGCGGCACGGGGCATTCCGATCTCGGCGATTTCCTGATAATGCCGACGACCGGTCCGCTGCAACTCGAACCCGGTTCGAAATCGGATACCAGCACTGGATTTCGTTCGAAATTCTCGCACCGCAACGAAGTCGCAAACGCCAACTATTACAAGGTGCTTCTCGAAGACGAGGGAATTCTAGCGGAACTAACGACGACGACCCGTGTAGGCGTTCATCGCTACACGTTTCCCGAGTCCGATGATGCGCACATCATCCTCGATCTGATGCATGGCATCTACGATTACGCGGGAAAAAACGTATGGACCTTTGCAAGGGTTGAAGGCGATCGAAGAATCGTCGGATTCCGCCAGACAAACGGATGGGCGAGAACACGAACCGTGTATTTCGCGATGGAATTCTCAAAGCCTTTCAAAAGCTATGGTTTCAAGGATTTCGCACCTTCCGACTACAAGGGATTCTGGAGAAAGTTTGACCAGGAAAAGAACTTTCCCGAGGCCGGCGGAAAACAAATCCGCGCCCATTTCGATTTCGATACAAAAAAGGACGAGCAGATCATCGTAAAATTCGCGATTTCTCCGGTTTCAACCGAAGGAGCGGTAAGGAATCTGGACTCCGAAACTCCGACCTGGGATTTCGACGCCGTAAAAAATGCGGGGCAGAAAGCGTGGAACAAGGAACTTGGCAAAATCGACGTCACCGCTCGGACCGAAGGCGATCTTGTGAATTTCTACACGGCGATGTACCACGCATTTCTTTCGCCGACCGTTTACATGGATGTTGATGGAAGCTACAAGGGGCTTGATCAGAATCAGCATTTCGCAAAGGGTTGGACCAATTACACAACCTTTTCTCTGTGGGATACTTATCGCGCGCTCCATCCATTTTTCAACATCGTGCAGCCCGCACGAAACCGTGAAATGGTTCTTTCGATGATGGCTCATTACGACCAAAGCGCGCACAAGATGATGCCTGTTTGGTCGCATTACGCAAATGAAAACTGGTGCATGATCGGTTATCACTCGGTTTCCGTGGCTGCCGATGCTGTCGTAAGCGGTGTCGTAAATGGCAAGGAAGCGGAAAGGGCGGTTGATGCGATGGCGCAAACCGCGCGTACTAAATACTATGACGGCCTTGGCGATTACATCGCACTCGGGTACGTCCCCGAAGACGGCAATTCCTCCTCGGTTTCCAAGACTCTCGAATACGCATACGACGATTGGGCTATCGCCCAGGCGGCAAGGAAAGTGGGACGGAAAGACATTGAGGCCGAGTTTTCGAAGCGTTCGGAAAATTGGCGAAATGTTTTTGATTCGTCGTCGGGATTCATGCGTCCGAAACTTCGCAACGGTGAATTTCGATCGGACTTTGATCCACTTAACACCCATAATCAGGGCTTTATCGAAGGAAACGCTTGGAATTACAGTCTGTACGTACCGCATCAACCCGCCGCGCTGGCCGAGAAAATCGGTGGAAAGGCCGCCTTTGAAAAGTATCTCGACAATCTTTTCACGATGGATTTGCCGGATGAGTTTTTTGCCGAAACCGAAGACATTACCCGCGAGGGGATAATCGGCGGATACGTGCATGGAAACGAACCGGCGCATCACGCAGCGTATCTTTACAACTGGACCGACGCACCTTGGAAAACTCAGGAACGCGTGCGCATGATTCTCCGCCATCAATACAAACCTTCTCCCGACGGTCTTGGCGGTAACGATGACTGCGGTCAAATGTCGGCATGGTTCCTGCTCAGTTCGCTTGGATTCTATCCTGTCGCTCCCGCCTCGGGACAGTATCAGCTCGGAAGCCCGGCCGTCGATTCAGCGACTTTGAAACTTGAAAACGGCAAGACTCTCAGAATCGTCGCGCGCAATCAGTCTGATAAGAACGTTTTCGTTTCAGGCGTGAGGTTGAACGGCAAGCCTGTAAATAGGGAATTTTTGACGTATGACGAGATCATGCGCGGCGGGGACCTTGTTTTTGAGATGAGCCCGGCGGCAAAAACGAATTAGAAATTGGAATTACGGGTTTTGAAAGAAAAGACATTTTGATTTGAACATGAAGAATCGAGGAAGATCCCTTCAGAAAAAACGAAAATGCCTGTCGAACGCACTGGGTCGCACCATTTTTTTTCTCGGCATCATGCTGATTGCGGCGCATTCGGGATTCGCGCAAGACAACGGCGCGGTTAACAGGAAGAAGCTTGCCAAGGAAGTACGAAAAGAGTTCAAGCACGCTTGGGACAGCTATAAGAAATATGCCTGGGGCCACGACGATCTAAAGCCGCTCAGCAAGTCTTACAAGGACTGGCACAGCGAAAGCCTTTTGATGACTCCCGTCGACTCGCTCGATTCGCTTTATATTCTCGGCTTTCGAAAAGAGGCAGATAAAACGAGGAAATACATAGCCGAAAATCTGTCGTTTGACAAGGATATCGAGGTGCAAAACTTCGAGATCACGATCCGAATCCTTGGCGGACTCCTTTCTTCATACCAGATTTCCAACGACAAACGGCTTCTCGAACTCGCCGATGATTTGGGCGGAAGGTTGCTCCCGGTTTTTGATTCTCCGACGGGTCTTCCGTATCGATACGTAAATCTCAAAACCGGCAAAACGAGAGGCGAGGTAACAAATCCTGCGGAAACCGGCACCTTGCTGATCGAGTTTGGGACGCTCGCAAAACTGACAGGGAAGCAGGTTTATTACGAGAAAGCGAAAAAAGCGTTGGTTGAAACCTACAAGAGACGATCGTCGATCGGACTCGTCGGGACCAGGATCAACGTCGAAACGGGCGAGTGGACGGTGACGGATTCGCACATAAGCGCCGAAATCGATTCGTATTACGAATACCTTCTCAAATGCGCGATCCTCTTTGACGATAAAGACTGCCTCGCGATGTGGAAGGAATCGATCGCAGCGATCAACAAATATCTGGCGGACGAATCGTTGGAGGGCGAACTTTGGTATGGGCACGCCGATATGACGACCGGAAAGAGAACCTCGACGACATTCGGCGCTCTTGACGCTTTCTTTCCGGCCGTGTTGACGCTCGGTGGTGATCTGGAGCGAGCAAAGCGGCTTCAGGATTCCTCGTTTGCGATGTGGAACAAACACGGCATTGAACCGGAGGAATACGACTATGTGAAACGCGAGGTCGGTTATCCCGGATATCCGCTTCGGCCCGAGATCGTCGAATCGGCATACTATCTTTTCCGATATACGGGCGATAAAAAGTATCTTGAGATGGGTGCGTCACTCTTTCGTGATTTTAGGAAGTACTGCCGGAACGATGTCGGATATGCGGGTTTGAAGAGCGTCGTAACAAAAGAAAAATCCGATTCGATGCAGAGTTTTGTGCTTGCCGAAACCTTCAAGTATTACTATTTGCTTTTTGCCCCCGAAAAAACACTGGATTTCAAGCGCGTCGTGTTCAATACGGAGGCCCATCCGATCGTCAGACAATGGTAGCGGGAAGAAACTGAAATGGCTGCAAAAAGGAAAAATGTAATTTTGGTAACCGGAGGCACCGGATTTCTTGGCAACCACATAGTAAGGCAATTGCTGGATGCGGGAGAAAAGAATCTTCGTGTGATGGCTTCAAGGATCCCGCAATGGATGTCGGATGCCGGTGTCGAACCGATTGTAGGTTCCGTGACGGAGGAGAAGGACGTTGCGGCGGCCTCAAAAGGCGTCAGCGTCATTTTTCATCTCGCGGGCAAGGTTTCACGCGACAACCGCGATGCGGTTCAAATGAATCGCGTGCATGTGCAGGGAACGAGATTGCTTTCGGAAGCCGCAGTCGAAGCGGGTGTCAAGACGATGGTTCTCGCGTCTTCGAGCGGTACGATCGCGGTTTCGGAAGAACCCGAGATGTTTGATGAAACATACCCGCAGCCGGTGAATCTGATTTCGAGGTTTTCCTATTACGCTTCGAAGTTTTATCAGGAGAAGACCGCGCTCAGGCATTTTAAGGGGAAGGGAACAAAGCTTGTAATCCTAAATCCGTCGCTTTTGCTTGGCGAAGGGGACGAGCGCCTGAGTTCGACCAAACCGGTACTCGATTTTCTCGCTGGAAAGATTCCGTTTACGCCTTCGGGCGGCCTCAATTTTGTGGATGCCGCAGATGCCGCCAAAGCGTTTATTTCTGCGGTCGAAAAAGGCGTAGATGGGGAAAGATACCTTGTCGGTGCCGAGAACATGACGTTTTCGGATTTCTTCGGCAGACTCGAAAGACTGAGCGGTGTATCCGCTCCGGTTATGCGGGTACCAAAGTCGATGTCGGTTCCCGCCGCGGGGATTCTTGAATCGATGTTCAAGAATGTAAACAAGGTTCCGCCGGTTGAGGCCAAGGAAGTCGAGCAGGCGGAGCTGTTCTGGTACTTTGATTCGACAAAGGCGCGCGAGGAACTCGGTTTCTCGCCGAGAGATCCGCAGCAAACGCTGAACGACACGATAAAGTACATCAAAAGAAACTTTCTTGGAGAAGGGATATTCTGATTCCTGCCCCTGAGAGGGAAATGTAGCTTTCGAATGTGTTTTGCAGCACAATTCGAAAGGAAACACGCCCCAGAAGTAAAACCGACGGAATTCTGAGATCAACCCTGCCGATCAAATCGACGGGGCTTTTTCATTGGGTCAATCCACAAATTGGTTGACCTTTTAAAACCACCATCGCCGAAACTCTCGAGCGGTATTGAAGTGTCGATTCAAATAACTTACTATCCAGTTAGTTAGTTAAAGAATGAATACTGAAGCAAAATCGGCCCCTCCAAAGCGATGGCGCCGTAGAAAACACAAACGACCCGGCGAGATCGTTCATGCGGCATTGGTTTGCTTTGGCGAAAAGGGATTCGCTGCCACCAAGATCGATGATGTGGCGGAAATGGCCGGAGTTACAAAGGGCACCGTTTATCTGTATTTCGAAAGCAAGGAGCATCTGTTCAAAGAAGTGATCAGCGTTGAACTCGTACCGCTATTGGCCTCGCTCGAAAAGACCCTTTCGGAAGCAAAACTCGGAGAAGCGGAATCATTGCGGTTGCTTCTTAAGACTTGGGCCGAGATCTTCCCGAATTCGGCATTATCGCCTCTGCCAAAGCTTATCGTTTCCGAAATCGCGAATTTTCCGGATCTTGCCGATTTTTATGTCAGGGAAGTCGTTGGCAGGGGGCTTGGATTGATTACCGGGATTCTGACAAGAGGCATCGAAAAGGGCGAATTTCGCAGGGTCGATGTCACGAGCGCGGTCTTTTGCGTCATCGCACCGGCTCTTGTCGCCATGCTCTGGAAACATTCGCTGGCACCTTTTAGTGATCGGAGAATGGACGTCGGGGACATAATCGACACGCACTCCGAACTGTTATTGCGCGGTTTGGCCGCTTGAACAAAGCGCGCGGGATAGAAACATATGGATGAGAACTCAATAAATACCGAATCCGGCACCGCCATGGACGTCGATGGAACAGATTACGGCGAGAACGAATCGCCGTCGGGAGAAAATTCGAGGGGCACCGGCGAGTCCGAGCCGGCAATGAGATCCGGAAACCCTGCAAGGTTAATCGTTCCAATACTATTGTTGGCGCTCGCCGGTGTCGGGGTTTGGTATTTTCTTTTGCGCGACAAGGGCGGCCCCGAAAACGTCATAAAGGTTAGCGGTCGGATCGCGACCGATGACGCCTCGGTCGCGACAAAAGCTTCGGGAAGGGTCAAGGAAGTGTTGGTGCGCGAGGGCGACAAGGTAGAGGAGGGAGATGCGATCGCCGTCCTTGATGACGAGCAATTATCGGCGAGAGAGGAACAGGCGCAAACCGCGGTAGATCAAGCCGAGATCCGAGTTAGAAGGGCTCAACAACAAATTGGCGTGTATGAAGCGCAGCTTTCACAATCGGAAATCGGCGTCGAGCAGGCCTCGGTCGATGCGGATGGCAGAGTAAGACAGGCGGAAGGGCTCGTGTCGCAGGCGCAATCGCAGCTTTCGCAGTCCGAGGCGCAGCTTGCGAAGGCAAGGGTTGATTTGAAGCAGGCCGAATATGACGAGCAAAGACTAACCCGCCTGTTCCGAACGGGCGATATATCGGAGCGCCAGGCGAGGCAGGCCCAAACAAATGCCGAGGGAATGGCGAAGGTGGTCGAGGCACAGCGAAAACAGGTGGACAATGCCAAGGCCGCCCTTGTTTCCGCAAAGGGAAATTTGAATGTCGCCAAGGCGAGCAAATCAAATCCGCGACTTCGCGGTGCGCAGTCTCTTGCGATAAAACGCCAAATCGAGCAGGCGTACAGCGATATCGATGCGGCGAACAAGGAAGCCCAACGCGCTCGGGCACAACTTGTTGAGGCACAAGCGAACCAAAAGGATCTGACGATAAAAGCTCCATTTTCCGGCGTCGTAACAACGAGATCGGTTGAGCCCGGGGAAGTGATATCGACCGGAACCACGATCATCACCCTTATGGATCCAGATACGATCTATCTTCGCGCATTTGTGCCGGAAGGGCAGATTGGAAAAGTAGTTCTCGGACAGGAAGCGAGGGTCTTTCTGGATTCGAATCCAAAAGAGGCGATTTTGGCAACGGTTTCCCGCATCGATCCAGAAGCCGCATTTACACCGGAGAACACGTATTTTCAGGATGAGCGCGTTAAGCAGGTCGTGGGAGTAAAACTGCTTATAAAGAAGCCAAATGGTGGCGCAAAGCCCGGGATGCCGGCAGATGGCGAGATCGTGATCAAAAACTAGAGAATGGCGATACCCAAAGACATGCCGGAACGCGCCGCTGAGAACCCGCCTGAAACCGTTGTAAGCGTGAAAGGATTGCGTAAAGCCTATGGTGGCTTCGAAGCCGTGGGCGGCGTAGATCTCGAGATCCGCAGGGGAGAAATTTACGGTCTCATCGGACCCGACGGTGCGGGCAAGACTTCTACCTTCCAAATACTCGGCGGTGTGATGGCAAGAACTTCCGGCGAAGTCCAGATGTATGGCACCGATCCGAGAAAGGCGCGGGCGTTTGTCGGTTACTTAACGCAGGCTTTTAGTCTTTATCTCGATCTGACGGTACTCGAAAATCTCGCGTATGTTGGAGAGCTCCGGCTTATTCCAAAGCACGAGATTCGAGAACGCGGAATGCACTATCTCAAGCTGTTTGATATGGATCGCTTTTCCAATCGTCTCGCCGGTCGTTTGAGCGGAGGCATGAAGCAAAAGCTCGCGCTGGCGTGCGCGTTGATCGCCCGACCAAAAATTCTTCTTCTTGATGAGCCGACGACCGGCGTGGATCCAGTTTCGAGAAGGGAGTTTTGGGATACCCTGGCCGCGCTTTCCGGCGAGGGAATGACGATGCTTGTCGCCACGCCCTATCTTGATGAGGCCGAACGCTGCACGCGAGTTTCGCTGATGTTTGACGGCAAGATCGTTGACTCGGGAACTCCGACTGAGCTGCGCGAACGATCGGGGCTCAAGAGACTCGAACTCCGATCCGACGAACTTGGCCTTGCCGAAAGCGCTTTGGAAATCGAACAGCAAATCCATGATGTGCAGAGATTTGGGGATAGGTTGGATGTAATGGTCGAAGACGAGGAAACGGGTGCGAATACCGTAAAGCAAAGGCTGCTTGAAGAAGGGGTTTCGATAAAAGACCTGCGGGCGAGAAGGCCGACGCTCGAAAACGCATTTGTTTTGCAGCTTCGCGATCTAATCCACGAAGAAAAGCCGGCACCGTTTCCGCGAAAAAGGGCTTTTGCCAAGCGGGCTCCGGGCGGGGTGGCGATCGGGGCGGAAAATCTCACAAAGGTATTCGGTGATTTTGTTGCGGTGCGCAATATCGATCTCGATATCAAATACGGCGAAATTTATGGGCTTCTGGGAGCGAATGGCGCGGGGAAAACCACTACGATAAAAATGCTGTGTGGATTGCTTGATTCAACTTCCGGCGTAGTCGAACTTGCCGGAGAAAGGGAATCCGTTAAGTCGTCGGGTGTGAGGAGGAGAATCGGTTACATGTCACAAAAATTCTCGCTCTATGACAACCTAACAATCGGAGAAAATCTGGAGTTCTTTGCCGGAGTTTACGGTGTTCCTCGAAGCGATTTGGAGGAAAAGAAGCGTTGGGTGCTCGAGTTTTCGGGTCTTGGTGGCCGGGAGAATCTTATGACGGGCGATTTGCCCGGAGGGTGGAAGCAACGGGTCGCCTTTGGATCGGCGATTCTCCATGAGCCAAGCGTTTTGTTTCTCGATGAACCGACTTCGGGCGTCGATCCGCTTGCCAGAAGATCGTTTTGGAAGATGATAAACGAACTAGCGGATCGCGGTGTTGCGGTGCTCGTCACGACGCACTACTTGGAGGAAGCCGAACAATGCAACAGGCTTGGATTTATGGTCGCGGGCGAGGTCGTAGCGGGCGGAACTCCAAGTTCCGTCAAGGCCGCACAACAAGGCAATCTGATCGAATTGATCGTCAGCGATCCGCAAAACGCTTCAAACATTTTAAAGCGTGAGATGGATGGATGGCGCGTTTCGCTTTTCGGTGACCGTCTTCACGTCATTGTGGAATCAGGTGTCGAGGAGGGAATTTCAAGTGTTTCGAGAAGTTTGAGAAGAGTTGGCATCGAGGTGTTTGCCGCATACGAAGAAACACGGTCGCTTGAGGACGTATTTATAGAGGTTGTGGAGAAGCAAAACCGTAAGAGGAGCGTAACGGTTTGAGGAGAATACTGGCGCAGGCCCGAAAAGAGCTAAGGCAGGTCTCCAGGGACCGCCTCACACTGACGCTCGCTCTGATTTTGCCGCTTCTTTTGCTGGCATTGAACGGTTCCGCGATCTCGCTTACTGTTGAGAACCTGCCGATCGTCGTGCAGGATTTGGATTCAAGTGATGTTTCGCGAAGATTGATCGATGCGTTCCGCAGCTCGCTAACGTTTCAAATCGTGGAATTGGCGCCGGGAACCTCTCCCGAAACTCCTCTGCTCGAAAACAAGGCGCGCGCCGCGCTTATCATCCCTCCGGGTTTTGCGGACGATCTGAATCGCGGGAAGATCGCCGAAACGCAGATCCTTGTCGATGCGAGCGACGCTAATACAGCCAATGTTTTGAGAGGCTCCTCAACCGCCGTGATTCGCAGGTTTGGTGCTTCACTGCTGAAGGCCGAGCCAAAACTACCGATCAAACCCAACATAAGGTTTTGGTTCAATCCCGGTTTGGATTCGCAACTCTATATCGTTCCGAGCATGCTCGCCGTCGGGCTCGCACTATTCCCGCCGCTTCTGGCCGCGCTTGCGATGTCGAGGGAGGGCGAGCAAAAGACGATACTTCAGGTTTATGTGTCCAGCATTTCTGCCGGAGAGTATCTTCTGGGGAAGATCGTCGCGTATTTTGTAATCGCATTCGCCGAGTGGGTCTTGTGCCTGATATTGGCATATTTTCTTTTCGGTATAGGACTCCGTGGGGATCCCAGCGCCTTGTTTGTGTGTACGGTCTTGTATCTTCTGACAAATGTGTGCTTTGGCGCGATGGTTGGAGCGGCGATTCCGAATCAGGCGGCGGCGATTCAGGCGGTGCAAATTGTAGGCTTTTTGCTTTCATATCTGCTGTCAGGCGCGATATTTCCAATTTCGAATATTCCACAGGGAATACGCTGGCTTTCAAACATCATACCGGCTCGCTACTACATAGAGGTGGTACGAGATTCGATGGTTCGGGGAAGCGGCTGGTCGGGGCTTTGGCTGGCGCCCTTTGCCATTTCAGCGATCGGGTGTTTTTTCTTTCTTGTGGCGTGGCTAAAGATGCGTCGGATGCAACTGGAGGCGTAGTATGGAAAAACTCGCTCGCTGGCTTGCCTTGTTCAAGAAGGAGCTCCGGCAAATAAGTAGAAACAAGAGACTTATCGTGATGCTTATCGTCCCGCCGACGATCAACATCGTTCTTTTTGGTTTCGCTTTGAATCCGACCGTTACCGATTTGAGGCTTGGCGTTTTCGACCAGGATGCCACGAAATCGAGCCGTGAACTGATCGATGCGTTGACATCGTCCGGGGCGTTTGCGGTAGCCGGAGGTTATCTTTCCGAAAACGAAATTTCGAACGACATCGGCTCCGGAGAACTCGATGCGGCACTTATCATCCCTCCCGATTTTTCGCGTAACCGACAGATGGGGCGGACGGCCGACATACAGATACTTGTAGACGCAGTCGATTCAAATACGGCCGCAATTGCGGCTTCCTACGCATCGAGGATCATAAATGAATACAATCAGGACCTTGTCCTCAGCGCGCCCAGACGGCCCGGGTCGGCAAATCAGCTGATTCCTTCCGGTGCCGGCAAAAGCCTGGACCGAATCAAGCCAAACGTCGCGTTGCTTTACAATCCGGGCTTGAAGAACTCGTGGTTTATCGTTACGGGGCTTATTGGCGCTTTGCTTGTGCTTCAGGGGTCGATTGTTGCCGCGGCCTCAATGGTGGTTGAAAAGGAGGTCGGTACAATTGAACAGCTTCTGATGACACCGGCGGAAGCGGGAGAGATAATCACTGCCAAGATCGCACCGATATTCGTGCTCCTGACGGCCGATATCGCATTGTCTTTGACGGTCGCGAGACTGGTTTTCGGGGTGCCCGTCCGAGGGAGCCTGGCGTTGTTCTTTGTTTCCGGGTCACTGTGCGTTCTTTCGGGCATCGGCATCGGTACCCTTATCGCCACTTTTGTTTCCTCGCAACAGCAGGCCCAATTGATGGGATTTTTTGTCAATCCGCCGCTGGTGCTTTTGTCCGGAGCGACAACTCCGATCGAAGCCATGCCCGGCTGGCTCCAACCGTTCACCAATCTCAATCCGATCAGGCATTTTGCCGCGGTTTCGAGGGGAATCCTTTTAAAGGGAACGGGACTTGATGTGCTCTATCCAAACTTTCTCGCGTTGGCATGCTTTTGCGTGGTACTTGTCGGACTGAGCGCCTGGCAATTTAGACGCCAGCTGCGATAGCGCGGCGAATCGAGGTGTGGCAATAGCAACGATCTCTTGGATCGACAAAATACCGGCATCCGTCTTATGCGAACTCCGCCAGTCAAAGGTGGGGTGCCACTTGAAATGGAAGTGCAAGGCTCCGTATTGACCAAAACGAGAAGCGCCTATCGGCGATAGGCGCTTCTCGTAACAGAATCTGACAATCCAAATGTCAGTTGATTCAAATTTGTTTTCCGTTCACCAATCACATGTAGGTTGGCAGAAACTCGGGTTTTCGCCTCGCCTTGGTGGCCTGCTCCCATGCGTAGGCGATCGAAATCAGCTTTCCTTCAGAAAATGCCTTTCCAAAAAACGAGATGCCTATCGGAAGCTTGTTTAAAAATCCCGCCGGTACTGTGATGTTCGGATATCCCGCGACCGCAGGCATCGACGAACTGCCGACATATTCCCTTGGGTTATCGCCGTTAACGAGATCGATCAGCCACGTCTGCGCATTGGATGGAGCGACAAGAGCGTCGATTCCGTATTTCTCGTGGGCGTAGTCGATGCCCTGATCCTGCGCGAAAAACTTGCTTCTCATGAGAGCGAGTTTATAGGCCATCTCGGTCAACGGCCCCTTTTCTTCGGCCGCTTCAAAAATGTCTTGACCAAAATATGGCATCGATCTCGCCTTGTTCGCTTCGTTAAATTCGATCAAATCAGCGATGCTTTTGTGTTTTCCTCCGCGATTGGCGAGATATTTGTTGAGGTCGGCCTTGAACTCATAGAGCAAAACCTGGTATTCGTCCTCTCCGGTTTTTCCAAATCCGGGCATTTCGACATCGACAAGCTCAGCGCCCATTTCCTTCAGCTTTGAAAGCGCGCTTTCCATCAAACCATCGACCGACTTGTTTCGGCCAAAATACTTTCGAACCACGCCAAGTTTCATTCCCCTTACGGAATCAGCTTTCAAAAAGGCGGTGTAGTCCTTCTCGGCACGCTTTGCGCCTTCGACCGTAATTTCATCTTCCGGATCCGCCCCCGACATTACGTTCAGAAGCGCCGCGGCGTCCGCGACGGTTCGGCACATCGGGCCGGCCGTATCCTGGCTATGCGCGATGGGGATGATTCCGCTTCTTGAAACCAGCCCGAGCGTAGGCTTGATGCCTACGATTCCGTTTATCGACGAAGGACAGACGACAGAGCCGTCGGTTTCCGTACCGACAGCGATCGCGGCGAGATTGGCGGCAATCGAGGCTCCCGAGCCCGACGACGATCCGCACGGCGAGCGGTCGAGAATGTAAGGATTATGGGTTTGCCCGCCAACGCCTGACCAGCCGCTCGAGGAATTATCGGATCTGAAATTCGCCCATTCGGAAAGATTCGTTTTTCCAATCAAAACCGCTCCCGATTCCCTCAAAAGCCGCACGACGTGCGAATCCTTTTTGGGTTTTGGTGCATCGACAAGCGCTAGACTACCGGCCGTTGTTCGCATCTTATCCGCCGTATCGAGGTTGTCCTTTACAACAAACGGAATTCCATGAAGCGGGGAGCGAACCCTGCCGGCCTTTCTTTCGGCGTCGGCGGTCTCCGCGATCCGGATCGCATCGGGGTTTACTTCGATAATAGAATTCAGCTTTGGGTCGATTTCTTTTATTCGCTGAAGATAGATGGAGACCAATCCGGCGGATGTGATTTCTCCCGAAGACATTGCCTTTTGAAGCTCAACAACAGTCTTTTCCTCGATATCGAACTTCTGCGATTTGTTTGACGCCCCTTTGGATTTTCCGCTCATCGCCAACAACGTGCCTCCGGCCAATCCGGCTCCAATAAACTCCCTGCGGTTAACTCCCATTGTTTCCTCCATTTAATCGACAAATCATCCCTCAAAAAACGTGGGGCGGCTGCCGTATTTCCAGATATGCCTTGCCCGTTTCAACGAGATCCTACGTGAAATCGTCGACTGCGTGAAAATTCGCTATGCTACTTTAGTTTCTCCAAACTCCCGCCACCGCTGATTTTGCGTGTACCCGCGATACGTTCCACCTCGCGAAACGCACGCATAAAGTTTCCGCCAAGCACCTTCAAGACGTCCTTTTCGGAATAGCCGCGACGTAGCATCTCGTAGGTTACTACCGCCAAATCCTCGTTGCCGCCAATGCCCGCAGGCAAGGAGGGAACACCGTCAAAATCCGAACCGATTCCGACGTTGTCGATACCGGCGACATCCCTTATATGATCGATATGATCAACAATTCTCGAATACGTCGGATTATAGATCGGATTGGCGTCAAACAATTTCCTGAGCGCCTCGCTTTCTCCCTTTTGATCACCCTTGAATTTTTCCGCAATCGATTTTATCTCGTTTTCAAGCCGCTTTTCTCTCGCGGTTTCTTCGTCAAGATTTCTTTGGTCCAGAAATGCGGGATAAAAATTGACCATAACGACACCGCCGTTTTTGGCGACGAGTTTCAATACGTCGTCCGGTACGTTCCGCGGGTGCGATGAAAACGCTCTTGAGGAGGAATGGGAATACATGACGGGCGCTTTGGCGACCGCCAAAACATCGCGCATCGTATCATCCGAAACATGCGAAAGATCGACAAACATCCCCAAACGATTCATCTCGCCGATAACCTCGCGGCCGAAATCGGTGAGCCCGCCGTGCGGCATATAGGGTTTGCCGTCTTCAGTTCGATCGCAGCAGGCGTCTGCCCAATTGTTGGTATTGTTATGGGTTAGCGTCATGTAGCGAACGCCGAGCCGATAAAAGTCGCGCAACGCGAATAGCGAGTCCTCGATCGCATGCCCGCCCTCGATGCCCATCAAGGCCGCGATTTTGTTTTGCTTTTTCGCGTTTAGGATGTCGGAGGTGGACGTAGCGATAATCATTTTTCCGGGATTCGCTTCGGTTTCGCGATAAACCGTATCAATAAGATTCATCGCACGGCGCATCGATCCCTTGTCGGGAGCAAAGATTCTGGAAACGTAAATCGAGAAAAATACGCCCGTGACATTTCCTTTCTTTAATCGCGCGAAATCGGTGTGAAAGGGAGTTCCATCGAGGTGAAAGAGTCCGCTGGAATCCGATGTAAGTCGAAAGTTCTCATCGTACATCGGCGTCGTGATGTCGTTGTGTCCGTCAACAATTATCGCTTTGCGATGGATCTTGAGCGCCTTTTTCCAAAGTGCGGGATCGGCGCCTTCGGGCATCGTTTGTGCGAAGGCGGTAGATGAAAGCGCCAATAGCGCGATTGCTAGATAAATTTTCATTGCAGTTTCAAGTGCTAGGTGTTTGTCTTGTACTCCGCGACCCTTGTTGACGGAGTACAAGACAACGGCTCAGGGTTATCGCGCGGGAGCGTTTTTAACGTATTTGTCCATCCATTGGATCTGTTCCCAAATTACATGCTCGATCGATTGCCTCGCACGGTAACCATGCGATTCAAGCGGCAGCATGACCAGTCGCGCCGTGCCGCCGTTTCCGACGATTCCCGCATACATCCGTTCGGATTGGATCGGGAAAGTGCCGGAATTGTTGTCCGCCATGCCATGGATCATAAGCATCGGTTCCTTGATCTTGTTCGCTTTCATAAACGGGGAAAGCTTGTAATAGATATCCTGCGCTTCCCAGAAAGCACGCCGCTCTGACTGGAATCCGAAAGGCGTAAGGGTTCGATTATAGGCGCCACTTCGCGCGATTCCGGCCCTAAAGATGTCGGAAGAGGCAAGCAAATGCGCTGTCATAAAGGCACCATAGGAGTGCCCGCCGACCGCGACCCGATCCCTGTCGATTACACCCATCTCGGACGCCTTGTCCACCGCGGCTTGCGCGCCGTCAACCAGTTGCTCGATGAATGTGTCGTTTACGGTAAGCGGATCCCCAACGATCGGCACGGTCGCGTTGTCGAGGATCGCATATCCTTGGGTTAAAAGGAATAGATGCGAATATCCGCCGATCGTCGTAAATCTGTTTGTCGAACCTGAAACCTGTCCGGCGGTCGAGGCGTTCGTATATTCCAATGGATACGCCCACAAAAGAGCCGGCAGTTTCGTGCCTTTCTTGTAATTCGGTGGCAGATAGAGCGTAAACGAAAGGTCAACACCGTCTTTTCTCTTGTATTTGACGAGCTTTTTGGTTATCCCGCGCAAGGAGGGCGCCGGATCCTTGAAGTCTGTCAGTTTTACCGGTGACGGAAGATCGCATTTCTTGTAGGGCAAGCAAGATCTTGTTAGAAAATAATTCGGTGGCTCGGATTGGGATTCGCGCCTCGTGATAAATACCGGATCACCGCCTGGTGATACGACATCGGCGACGAACTCATACGCATCCTCGGAAGAACGGAACAATTCTACCGTCTCGCCGTTGGGTTTGAGGATTCTGAGGAAAGGGCGATCACCGTTTGGAGTCGATCCGTTCCCGCGCATGAATACGCCTTCTTGGTGCTCCATAATCACGTCCTTTCCATTCGGCAGTGTTTTTGTAACAGGCGAACCGGGATTGTTATAGCGATCCCGGATGTTTAGATCGGAGATTACCCTTTGCTTCGAGCCGTCGGCGAGCGTGGTTTCGATCAGTCTTCTGCGTTGTTTCTCGCGATCGTAGTCGTAAACCCAGTATTTGCCGCCTTTCTCGAAGAACGAGCGCCCCGAATACCGATCTCTGAGCCGCAACACTTCCTTGCCTTCTGCGTTGAAAGGCGCCGTTTTGACAAGCAACCGGTCGCGGTTTTCAACCTTGGCCTTTGGATCACCGCCATCAAGAGCCTCCACCCACATAAGTGTCGCGCTTTCAGTCGGAATCCAGCCGATGCTTCTTGGTCCTGTTGCGACACCGCCCTCCGGAAGCGCGTCCTGAAGGGGAAGCGAGCCGAGGTCAGCGATCCTTTTACCGTTTTTGTCCCAAATTTCAAGTTCCCGGCCAAACATATAAACGGGGAAAAGATAGGAGAATGGCCGCTTTACGCGTGCCGCATAGATATAGTTGCCATCAGGCGAAAACTCGGCGTCGGCGTAAATACCGGCGGGGCCCAGCTTTTGAACCTTCCCGTCAACGGAAACGCGTGCCATTTGCGAAGTCGCGAGATATTCGAATACAGCCTCGTCGTTCGGGCTTTTGAGCAAATCCTGGTAAGTCGTTAGCGAAGCGGATTTGCCTGATGATTCCTGAATACTTGGCGAATCGGGCACGTTCGAACCCTTTGGGATCGCGCCCCGGTTTGCCGGAACGGTCGCAACCAAAAGGCTCTTTTGATCCGGCGCCCAGTCGAAACCGCCATATGCGCTGTTCACAGCAATGTTTTTCAATTTTTGTGCGGTTCCGTTAGCGGAATTGACGATCCAAAGTTCTACGGATGACTTCGTCATGTTTCCAACCGCCAGATATTTGCCGTCCGCACTCCATCTAGGAGAGATCAAACGCACTCCGGCGGGGAAGTTTACTTCGGTCAATTTGCCGGTGTTAATGTTTTTGATCGAAACCGATACAAAGTAACCCTGATCGGCCCGAGAGTTGTTATCGGGATTGATGCGAAGCCCCGCCAGCCTCGCCATAGGTTCAGCTAAGTCACTGATAGGAGGATAGTTAAGCGGGGTCAAAAGCGCCATCATATCGCCTTTGGGGCTGATCGACGCCGATGGAATCGCCGGAGCGTCCAAAACCTCACGTATTTCTTTAGGTGCGGACATGTAGTCCTTGCCAAAGCTTACAAGCTGGATCAGGCATATTACGCTAAATATAAGAGAACATTTAACTAAGTGTTTCACGTTAAATTCCTCCAATACCGGCAATTACCTCATGTGCCACATTAGGTATGGCGTTTCTGAATGCCGCATGATTTTCTGTAAATACTGTAATAACGAGCTTTAGACCGTTCACGGTTTCGATATAGGCGGTATCGTGACGGGTTTTTGAGGTCCAACCTTCTTTTGACCAGAGTTTGTCTCCGGGTTTTAACGCCCACGAAATGAATTCTTTCGAATCGGGGTTGGAGCTTGGTTTGTCCCACTCCCTTCTGAGAAGCGTTTTCATCTTTTCCGTCGAACTTTGAGAACCCGCCCTTCCGGTCATAATCTCGAACATCAGCCGAGCGGCCGAATCGGTGTCGATCATGTTCCTGTTGTCGCCTTTGTAATTCCGGAACTGCTGCTCTACTCCATAAGCGTCTTCGCAAAAGGTCTTTTGAACGACGTTTATGTTCCCGTATCCGAGTGATTCGAAGTATCGATCAACAGCCTCTCTCTTCTTCTTCCATTTCAGAAATTTCTTTTGCGGCATTTCGGCGCCGCTCGAAGTTCCCGTAATGACATCCAAAATGTAACCGGTGGCGTCGTTGCTCGAATCCACGATCATGTCTTTTAGCCCGCGTTCCACCTCGGGTGAAGGTTTTAACTTTCCGGTTTCCACGAGGTGAAAGTAGTAGGCCATGAAGAAAATCTTGACGACGCTTGCCGGATAGATTGGAACGTTGCCTCGATGCGATGCCGAAACGGGATTGACGGGGTCGGTAAGATTGATTACCGTCACCGCGATCTCGTCGGACTTGAAATTTTCTTCGGCGGATTTTGCAAGCGTGTCGGCGACCGCTTTATCCACGATCGTTTGTAGCTCGTTTGAGTGTTTTGTTCCTGAAACCGCGGTGGTTTGTGCTGAAAAGTCAATGGGCGAGAAGAGTCCCAAAAAGATCAAAGCGAGAGCGATTTGAAAGCGCATCTGAAATGTCTCAACTCCTTTTAGATTTTATCCGATCCCAACATTCGGGCCGATCGAGAGTCGCGAGAATCAAGTCGGCGAAAAGGGCCTTATCCCTGCAATCTCAAGAAGCCTTTCTGGAAGGCTGGTCTCGCAATCTCGCGTCCACAGGAAACTTGCTCCGTATGATGCCAGATGCAGATTCGCTCGGCGAAGACCAAAAATCGGTTGAATTGAGAAATGATAGCACACCCGTCGTTCCCAAGCGGGGTAATGCAATATTGGGTTCAGGGGATTTGATCCGGGAAAGAGAAGAACACTCACTTGTAATTACGTCGACGGGGATTTTGCTGCCTGCTGGAAAACGAAGCTAGTTAAAATCCCGAATGATCCGTGTTCCAAGTTCACCGCCGGAAGACCATTGTCTGACGAGCAACTCCGAGATTGGGTCGCCGTCCGAGCTGTATGAACCCTGATTGTCGAGGTAGTTTACATGCTGCTCGATACCCCAACCGTTTCCGGGCCGAAGCGCGGAGAAGATCGATCCGATCCCAGGATTGCTGCCGTTTCTTGAGATACCGAAATATCTTGGTACAACGTCCCCTCGATGCGCGATACCGCTGAACCTTACCCCTTCCGGAAAATCGTTTCCGTCGGCAGCGGCCCCCAATCCCAGAATTCGAACGCGACCAAGCATTTCCGTAGCCTTTTCCGAGCCATACTTTGATACGAGCTCGGCCTCGACGTATCTCAGTGCTTCCGCACCAATCGCGCCTCCCTGGCTGTAGCCGACGACGTTTACGTTTCCATCTCCGTTTTCGAGTCGTTCGAGTATAAGATTTGCGGCCGTTTCAGCGGCCTCAGGGTTTTGCAACGCGTTTTGTTTGGTCCAATCTCCGGCCTCGCGGCTGACGGCGAACTCCGCCATTTCCGACGCATACACTTTTGCCCAAACGACCTGTCTTGCGCCCGGCCACAATCCCCTCGACGCTGCCATCGCCCTTTGCCTGGCTATCGCATCAAAATGCTCCAACGCCCGATCTGCGGCGACGCTCGGATCTCCGGAGTTGTAAACCAAATCCACCGGAGAACCCGTGAGGCGCGAAAGCGAGGCCGCGGTTTCGCGCGCCCCTCCGAGGCTCGTATTGATGCCATTGATAAAAATGACGGAGTCGCCAAACGCGCCGTCGGAGGAAATCCTGTAGGCGTTTCCATTTAGATCCCGATCGGGCCAAGCGGGATTACCTTTCTTTGGGAGCGCCGGGTTGGTGTCGGCGACGTCGATTGGTCCGCGAACCGCCAAGGGCTCCGAGTCAAATGAACCTGCCGGAATTCCTACGGAAATTTGACGCACGGGATCCCTAAAACGAGCTTCGGCGAAAAGCCTGTTCAATTCCTCGATCGCCCTTCCGGGATTCTGCACAGGGATCGGAAGCTTACTAGCTTTCAATTCCCAAAACGGTCTATGAATGTTGGTGTCTGTACCGTCAATTTTTACGGTCGCTCCGATTTGGGTCATGCATATACTCCTTCGTACTCATTGCGTCGCAAGATACGTACGGTTTGCGATTCATAAAAACGCAATTCGGCTAAACGATTTTGGTGCAGTCTGGAAAAAGCAATTTCATTAGACTTGCGCGAACCCTTGGTTTGTTGATTTATCGTTGGCGAGGGCCGGAAGTTTCCGTTCCGGAAGTTTTTCGCCGATCTTCCATCAAAATCGAATGCCGAATTCCTGTACAGTTTCGAAAGCGATATGTTAGAAATAAGGACAGTATTTGGCGGTTTTGCGGGTTACGCACGGCTCGGTTTCCAATTCAAAAAAGGTCGCTTTCTTATTCATGCAAAAAAAAGGTGCACAACGGGAACGAATTCTACATCTGCTTGAGGAAGATGGGGTTACCGAGGAATCGGTTAAAAAGGTTTCCCTTGAAACGGGTGTTTCCGAGGCCGAAATATGGGGAACCGGACTTTTCTACAACCTAATCAATCGTCCCGGGCGTAGAATTCGGGTTTGCGACGGATTGAGCTGCCGTCTAAAGGGAGCAGAAGATTTGGCTTCGCGCCTGGCTTCCGAGGGAAAGGAAGTGGAAACCGTCAGTTGTCTCGGTCAATGCGACCGCGCCCCGGCAACTCTCGACGAGGATCTCGAACAGGTCTGTTACGGGGGTACGGATCGGGGAATCTCCGAGCCGAATCCTGATCTACCCATAAATCTGGGCGGTGAACCGCTTCGAAGCTTCAAGTCTCTCGAGATGGCACGGGAAATTGGTGCCGAAGAGGTAATCGGTTCGATCGCGGCGGCAGGGCTTCAGGGAAGAGGCGGGGCCGGATTTCCAGCCCACATCAAATGGAACGGCGTTCGCGGACAGGTGGAAACCGAGCGATACGTTGTTTGCAACGCGGATGAGGCCGAGCCGGGAACTTTCAAAGACCGCGAGATTATTAAACGCCAGCCGTTTTTGTTGCTTGAAGGACTCGCCATCGCGGCGTTTTGTGTAGGCACAAGCGAAATCTATATCTACATTCGAGGCGAATTCACTTCGGAACGACGCATTCTCGAAGCCGCAATCGACGACGCGCGCGCGGAGCTTTCGGGCTTTAACTTCAATATCGTTAGCGGGCATGGCGCCTATATTTGCGGCGAGGAAACCGCGTTGCTCGAATCAATGGAAGGCAGAAGAGGAATGCCGCGTCTCAAGCCTCCGTTTCCGACCGAATCGGGGTTTCGCGGGAAACCCACTCTGATCCATAATGTCGAAACGGCGGCGATGGTGCCATCGATCGTACGAAACGGCGGCGAGTGGTTCAAATCACTCGGCCGAAACGAAGCGGGAACAAAGCTCTATTGCATTTCGGGGCATGTCAACAATCCGGGTGTTTACGAACTTCCGCTTGGCGTCACATTGGATGAACTCGTCGAGGTCGCGGGCGGATATGACGGCAACCCGATTGCTTTTAGTCCCGGCGGACCGTCTTCCGGTTTTCTGCCGATTGAGAAAAGGGACGTACCGCTCGATTTCGGTTCGCTAGCCAAAGAAGGCTCGATGCTCGGAAGCGCGGGATTGGTCGTTTTGAACGATACGGTTGATATGGCGATTGCCGCCTCCTGGCAACTGCAGTTTTTTGAAGATGAAAGTTGCGGGCAGTGCGCGCCGTGCAGAATCGGCACGCGGTATCTAAAGCGGCAAACGGATAAATATCTGAACCAGGGTGACCCCGGCGAACTCGAGTTTGCCGATGATGTCGGTTGGGAGATGGAAGAAGGTTCGATTTGCGGTTTGGGAATGGTCGCGGCAAAACCGCTTGAAAGCGCGAGAAAGTATTTTCCAGAGGCCTTTGAGCAAAGAACGAATAGAGGGACGGAGAATGAGCGATAGTTTTGAAGTAACGATCAACGGCAGGAAGTGCTCGGCGAAGATGGGCGAAACCGTCTATCAGGTCGCCGCGCGCGAGGGAATCGCGATTCCCGTGCTTTGTCACGATACGAGGCTAGAGCCGGCGGGAGCTTGCAGGGTTTGCCTAGTTGAGGTCGCCGGACAAAGACGCCTCCAACCGGGTTGCGCGTGGGCGCTGACGCCGGGAGCCGAGATCACAACGGAATCGGATCGGATCGAGCGCCACCGAAGCGTCCTTTATGGTCTTTATCTAGCGGATCACAAACTTGATGCCGACGGTTTGCCTGTGGAAACCGCGAACGGCAACAATCTTCGCCGTCTTGCACAAAAGACAAAACCGCTAGGACTGCATCCCGTGGAAGCGCCGAGAGTCGGGAGGCCGGGAGATGCGAATCCCTACATCGCTTTCGACCCCGATCTTTGCATTCTCTGCGCACGCTGCACGCGGTATTGCGATGAGGTCGAAGCCGTCAATGCGATTACGCTGGCGCATAGGGGAAGCGAGACAACAATCGCAACCGCCGGAATGCGGGGGCTTCTCGACACCACCTGCGAACTTTGCGGGGGCTGCATTGATACCTGCCCGACGGGCGCTTTGATCGAAAAGAAGTCTCCGCTGCCGCTTCCGGCAGATTCCAAAACGGTTCGTTCGACATGCAATTTTTGCGGGGTCGGGTGCCAGCTTGATCTTCACGTAGTTGAGAATGGCGACGGGAAGCGGGTCGCAAAAGTCACGAGTCCGCCGCCGGGCGAAACGATGAACGACGGAAACCTCTGCGTAAAGGGGCGTTTCGCATACGATTTTATTCACCACGAAGACAGGATTACGACGCCGCTGATACGAAGGGAAGACGGGAAACTTCATCCCGCTTCGTGGGAAGAGGCGATCGAGGTTACGGTCGAGGGTCTTGGAAGGATCCGCGACAAGTATGGAGCCGATGCACTGGGATTTGTTTCGTCGAGCCGTTGCACAGGAGAGGAAAACTACCTAATGCAAAAGATCGCGAGAGCGGTTTATGGCACGAACAACATTCACCAGTGCGCCGCTACCTGACATGCGCCCACCGTCGCCGGTCTGGTGACAATGTTTGGAGCAGGTGCGATGACGAACTCGATTCCCGAAATCAGGGAAACGGATCTGATGTTTGTTATCGGCTCGAATACGACCGAGGCGCATCCGATCATCGCGATGGAGATGAAGCGCGCGATCAACCGCGGCGCAAAGCTGATCGTCGCCGATCCGCGCAAAATCTGGCTTGCGGATATGGCCGACATATACATGCAGTTGAAGCCCGGAACGGATGTTTGGCTGCTGAACGCGATCGCCAACGTGATCATTTCCGAGGATCTGCATGATCGGGAGTTCATCGCGAACCACACCGCAGATTTTGAAAGAGTAGTGGAAACGGTTCGTTCGTACACGCCGGAAAAAGCCGAGGAGATCACGGGTGTTTCCGCGGACCAGATTCGCGAGGCCGCACGGCTCTATGCGACCACCAAAAAGGCGGGGATTTACTACACTCTCGGTATCACCGAGCATACCCACGGAACCGACAACGTCTATGGACTCGCCAATCTCGTCTTGATGACGGGGCATCTTGGTGTGAAATCCGCGGGAATGAATCCCTTGCGAGGCCAAAACAACGTTCAAGGGGCTAATGACGCCGGAGCGACGCCGGTGTTTTATCCCGGATACCAAAAGGTAATCGACGAGGAAGCGCGTCGAAAATTTGAGCAAGCTTGGGGTGTCGAACTTAATCCCGAACCCGGACAGAACCTGAACGTGATGATGAAGAGCGTTATAAAGGGGAAGATTCGCGGACTCTTCGTGATGGGGGAAGACATCGTGATTTCGGAGCCAAACGCCTCCAATCTTGAGGTTGGCCTAAACGAGCATTGCGAGTTTCTTGTTTGCCAGGAGATATTCCACAACGTTACGACCGAGTTTGCGGATGTTGTTTTGCCGGGAGCATGCTTTGCCGAAAAGGACGGAGTGTTTACCAATTCTGACAGACGCGTTCAACGCGTTAGAAAGGCGGTCGATCCTCCGGGGCTCGCCCGCGAGGACTGGAGAATACTGGTCGAACTCGCACAGGCCGCCGGTTATCCGATGCCCGATTACAAATCACCGGGTGAGGTCTATGCCGAAATGGCTTCGCTTACAAAGAATTTTGCTGGGATCACGCATGAGCGTTTGGAAGAAAACATCGCCGGTCTTCAATGGCCGTGTCCGACACCGGATCATCCCGGAACCGCAACGCTTCACTGCGATGGACCGATAATCGGTACGGCGCATTTCCAGCCGATCGAGTATCGGCCGAGTGATGAGTTGCCGGATGACGAGTATCCGTTGGTGCTTTCAACCGGTCGCATTCTTTACCATTACAACGCGGCGACGCAGACCCGCAGGGAATCAGGCCCGGTTGCGAAGCACAACCGAAACTTTATCGAGATTTCGCGCAAGGATGCCGCAAAGCTTGGGATTGAGGACGGCGAGGTGGTTGAGGTTCTATCGCGGCGAGGTACGGTTGACGCCGATGTACTCATTTCGGGAAGAATGCGCCGGGGGTGCGTTTGGATGCCAATGCATTTTGCGGAAGCTCGTGCAAACGTACTGACAAACGATGCCGGCGATCCGGTTACCCAAACCGGCGAGTACAAGGTTTGCGCGGTTAGGATTCAGAAAAAGGCGACAAGCGGCGAAATTCCGAAAAGCGAGTTGATTTCCACAGCTGTGTAAATCAGCGGCAAGATCTCGTAAAGTATTGGTCAATAAGACATTTTCGGTCGGAACACTATCGCGTTCCGATGACCGTTGTCTTTCGATACGGATCTCGCGGAATTTTTTTCCGGTGCGCCTTTCGGAAGCCGTGAGGAGCAAATCCTCCGGGTCGTGGAATCGCGACGCATTCTTGCTTAAAGTCCAAAAGTAATTCGATGAATGAAGAAAAACTGCATCGCGGTATCGGCCGTTGGGATCTAACCGCAATCGTTATAAACACGGTGATCGGTGCGGGAATTTTTGGCCTGCCATCGGCGGTTTCA
The DNA here is from genome assembly GCA_041394795.1 of Pyrinomonadaceae bacterium. Lineage (GTDB taxonomy): Bacteria > Acidobacteriota > Blastocatellia > Pyrinomonadales > Pyrinomonadaceae > Aridibacter. The sequence goes on from JAWKHN010000001.1 coordinate 277,813, forward strand.
AAACTGATCGGTTCCTACAGCATACTCGCGTTTTTTCTTTGCTCGATCGTAATAGCCTTGATCGTTCTTTGTTTTGCGGAGGTCAGCAGCCGATTTCGTGCCACCGGAGGCGCGTATTTATACACCCGAGAGGCCTATGGAAGGGTTGCAGGGTTTGAGGTCGGCTGGCTTTTCTGGGTAACGCGATTTACTGCCTTCGCCGGCAATTGCAATCTGCTTGTCAGCTATCTTGGTTACTTTTACGAGCCGGCGGCGGGAGGCGCGTTCCGCGTTCTGATCATCGCATTGGTCGTATTCGGGTTGATGTACGTCAATCTCGTTGGAGTAAAGGATTCGGTCAAAACAACGAATTTGCTTACAATCGGGAAACTAACGCCCTTGTTTCTGTTTGTTGCGGTCGGTATCTTTTTTATCAATCCGGGAAATTTCGAGTTTGGTGCGGCGCCCGCATCGGATGCCCTCGCAAAAGCGATCCTGACGTTGATTTACGCTTTTGTCGGGTTTGAATCCGCGGTTGTTCCGGCAGGGGAGATGAAGGATCCCGCCAAAAACGCACCGTTTGCATTGATGACGGCGATTGGAATCATCGTCGCTTTTTACATTCTGATTCAGATTGTCTCGATCGGAACGCTTCCGGAATTGGCCGGATCGGAACGCCCTTTGGCGGACGCGGCCGAACGCTTTGTCGGACCGATCGGGGCGGCGGTGATCGTGGTCGGGGCTCTGCTATCGATTCTCGGGAATCTGAATGTAGGATTGCTCGCTACGACGCGGCTCTTGTTTGCGATGGCCGACGAGGGCGATCTTCCAAGGTTCATCGCCCGCACAAACGAAAAGTACAAAACGCCTCATTTCGCGATCATCATTACTTCGGTGTTGATCTTTTTCTATACCGCTTTGAGCAGTTTTATTCTTGCAGTCACGATTTCGACGCTGACGCGTCTGATCGTTTACGGTTCAACATGCGCGGCGCTCCCGGTATTTAGGTTTCGCAAAGACGCTCCCGAGGCCGGCTTTATCGCTCCGTTTGGAATTTTCTCCGCCGTTGTTTCACTGGCCGTGATGGTCTGGCTCATGTTGTATGTCGGGATCGGGGATTTGATTCAACTTGTAGCTTTCGCGGCGGTCGGTCTTGTTTTCTATTTTGCTTACAGACTTTTTTCAAAAGACGAAAGCCATGTGAGTTGACGCGTCGAACGACTGGAATGGAGCTTGCCCTGATAAAAGGTATTGCGATATGGGAAAAACGATTCACAGCTTTCAGGCAAGGGTTATATCTCTTTTTGCTCTTTTCTTTTTGGTTTCGGGATTCGCGTTTGCGGGAACCATCAGCAACTCATCCCACTCGACAATAGCTTATGTCGATAGCTCGGGAAGAGTCGAGAACTCGTCGCACTCCACGATCGGCTACTTCAGCGGTGAGACGGTTGAGAATTCCTCGCATTCTACGATCGGCTACATTCGTTCCGATGGAACGGTGGAGAACTCGTCGCACAGCACGATCGGATTTATTCGTGACGGTGTGGTCGAGAATGCCTCGCATTCGACGATCGGCTATGTTCGGAGCGGCTATGTCGAAAATTCGTCGCATTCGACAATCGGTTATTATGACGATGTCGATGAGAAATGGGCGGCCGCGTATTTCTTTTTCTTTTTTGGAAAGGCATCCTGAATTTAGAACCGCAACTCGCGCAATTATCGGTTTTTTACCTGAATGAGAATAGTTGGTTGCTTGGACTCGAGATAGGTCGGCGGAGTTTCCGGAGTACATCGAATTTTTGGTTATGAAGAGAATTTTAGTTTGCGTTTTGTTTACATTGATCGGCGTGTTGGCCGCGAGCGCTCAGCACGGCGGCGTTGCGGCGCGTGCGTACGTGTTGGACATGAAAGGGAATTCGGTTCTCGGCGGTATTGAATCGGGAAAATATCTGGATGCCGCAACGGTGATGAAGGGCTACGATTCCACCACGAAATATCTTGGCTTTCTGCCGAGCGGTCGCAACGGGCTGGAGTTTTCGGTCGATCCAAAGACCGAAATGGATGATATTTGCGAGGGTTATTACTCGTTCTCGAAGATCAACGGCATCAAGACGGGTATCGCACTTGGCGGGTCTTTCAACTGGAACCCGCAGCCGAGAAAGGTGACGTCGATGGTCACCACCCTCAAGGTTTACAACAAGATCGTACGCGATTATCTCAAGACAAAAGGAGTGACGATCGCCAAACCCAAGATCGAACAACTTTACAAGGCGGATCTTGACGGAGATGGCACCGATGAGGTGATTCTTCGTGCAACCGATTACAAAAGCTTTGGCGCCAGTGCTCGGAAGAACGAGTATTCGTTTGTGATGGTTCGAAAAATCGTCAACAAGAGGGTTGAGAACTTCCTTGTTGAAGGCGACTTTATCACCAACAACCTGGAGTTTGGCGCTCCCAACAAACACGATGTTACCGGAATCGCGGATCTCAACGGCGACGGCAAGATGGAGGTCGTCGTTTACAGCGAGTATTACGAAGGTGCGGGAACTGCCGTGTACGAGATAAATAGTTCCGGACCGAAAATGGTCTTGAGCAATGGTTGCGGGGTATGAAATCGGTACGTTCCGGCTTTCAAGTTTTAGTCCACTCCAAAAAGTCGATTTTATTCCAAAATCCGGAAATTCCTATTCAGACGCATCGCGTCGCGCAGATACTAGACGTGGATGGAGCGGCTTTGCGCTAAATCCTCGGTAAACATAGAAACAACGTTCGCGCCGGGTACTGGCGCGGAGAAACGCCCGTAATTGCTGCATTCCAAGTGTCAAATTATGTTGCTGGGATGTTTTTTCAACTTATTCTTTTGAATCGACTTTTTAGAGTGGACTCAAATACGGTACAACAATAGTCCGCAATTTTATTGATAGTGCCGCACGGCTGAATCGGTCAATCGTAATGGGAATACCAAAGGAATTAGAAGCATTTTGGCTGAAGTTTGCATCAACCGTTGACGGTGTTTTGGAAGATCGTTTCTACGAAGCGTTCTATTTTGGGGATAGCGGGGAAATGGCCGCCGAACTTGCGGCCTTGGTCCTTGAAGGAAAAAAGCGTGCTACAGCAAGCGCCCTTTGGACTTACGAAAGCACGGGGAAGCCTCTCCCAAAAATCGGGGATTTGAGCGTCATCACTGATTTTTCGGGAAGACCGCACTGCGCGATCGAAACTACCGAAATCAGTATTGTGCCGTTTATTGATGTGACAGAGGATTTCGCGGCCGCCGAAGGTGAAGGCGACTGTTCGCTTGGATTTTGGCGCGATGTTCACGAAGTCTATTTTAAACGCGAATGCGAAAATGCGGGTCGGGAATTCGACGCGTCCATGCCCGTAGTTTGCGAGCGGTTTGAAGTTGTCTTTGTTCCTGATGGGGCCTGAACCCGAACTTTGTGGTTCCAAGAATGAGTTTTCCGGATCGCGGGTCTTTTCGAACGCGATTCGCGATTTCCTTTTGAAATCCGATCAAGGCGGTTCACTTTCCTTCGAATTGCCGTTTCCAAATCTCCGCCAATGCTTTTGGAATCAAATCGGGTTCGACAAATTCGATTTGATCGGTGCCTTCGGCGATCAATTCGGCATCTCCACCTGTTGCTATTGTCGCTATCACTGCGGCTCCCGCCAGCTTACGCATTCTCGAAATGATTCCCTCGACCATTCCCAGGTAGCCAAAGTAAATACCCGAACGGATCGATTCGACGGTTGACGCGCCGACGACCGAATCTGTTTTTCCGATCTCCACCTTTGGAAGTCTGGAGGTGCGTTCGAAAAGCGACTCCGCCATCGTGTTGAGTCCGGGTGCGATTATTCCGCCGCGATAAATAGAATCATGATCGACGAGGTCGATCGTTGTCGCGGTACCAAAATCGCAGACAATTGCAGGGGCGCCATAGAAATGTTTCGCTCCAAATGCGGCCGCAAGCCTGTCCGGGCCGCATGAATCGGGCGGTTCGTATTGGATCGAGAGGCCGAGGTCGGTTTCATGATTGACAAAAATATGAGGTGCATTGATTTCGTGGACCGCAAAGTCACGAAAAACAGGTTGGAGTTCTCGGACGACATTGGAAATTGCGATTCCTTCGATTCGATCCGTCGTGCAGCCTGCAAGGGCCGTCGAGATATCTTTGATCGAAAGATCACGCCGGGATTCGACACGGGAACGGGACACAATGTCGCTACCATCAAATACCGCGAACTTTGCCGAGCCATTGCCAATGTCGATCGTTAGAATCATCTTGAAAATCTATAGCGCTTCCAAGAACACGGGAGCCCGGCCGATTGGAATTGAAGCTGGCAAAAAAACTAGACCGTGCGGTGATCCAAAATCCGAGTCAAGCGAGCTATTTCTCTCTCAAATCCAAAGAGCTCTTTTAAGTAAAAGGTGCAATACCGAATCCTTGGAACGTGGAACGTGGAATTTGGAACCCGGATCGAAAAAGTGCGACGGGCTATCCCTCAAGCGGCAACCCTTCATAAATGACCGTCCAACCGTTCTTCTTGCTGGACCTAATGCTCCTTGCAAACCAATTGGTCGCATTTGCCGGATCATCGTAGATCTGAACCGCCGGATTCGTTTCTCGTGGATCGACCCTGCAAATGGCACCTCCCTTATCCGCGGTTTTGAGGCAAATCAGGGCTATTAGGTCATTCTTGGCAAGAATCGCGGTGCGGGTTTGGACTTCGTAGTCTTCGATTTCATCAGGGTCAAACTCGACCGTTTCATGGACGTAGTCTTCCAACTCATCCATGTCAATCTGGGATTCGTCGATAAATACTTCGTCAACCATCTCCGAGTCAATCTCGTCATCAAGAGTGAGCCCCTCCAGTTCCTTGTTAAGCTCGTCGAACTCGTCATCAAAATCGCGATATTCTTTGTTCATCAGATCATCCAAAATATAAGCCGCAAGCAACAAACATTCGCCGTCGCAAAGGCAAAAAATCAAGCGCCTATCTTCTCATAACTCAACCGAATCCGCATCCCGATTGGTTTCCGCAATCTCATCCGACGAATTTTTTCGCGGACGGAGGTGTTTTACATCGCCGGCGGTGATTAGCGCCAGTTTTCCTGTAGTCTGCATTACGAACAGCGCTCCGGAAGGATGAAGTCCCCTCGTCACGCCTTCGATAACCTCCCTGCCAGTGTCAACGCTGATATCTTTTCCGTTGCAATAACTCGAACGCGCCTGCCAATCGGCAAGCACCACGGTTTTTGTAGCATCGAATGTAAACCTGGCGTAGTGAGTCGCGATTGAATGCAATAGCCGCTTGGCAAACTCCTCAATGTCCGCGGGTTTTCCCGTCTCGCGCTCTATCGAGGTTGCGATCTCGCAAAGTTCTTCATCGAGCGCATCCTCCGAGACGTTAACGCCGATCCCGACGATCACAGCCTTCCCAAACTCGCTGTCGCATGTTTCGCAAAGTATTCCGCAAATCTTCTTTTCCGAAACCAAGATGTCGTTTGGCCATTTGATATCGGGTTCAAGACCGAAGCTTTCCTTCAATGCGTCGCTTACAGCATTTGCCGCCATCAAGGTCAATAGCGGAATCTGCCGAAAATCGACGTCGGGCCGCAAGATGAGGCTCAAATAAAGCCCACCATCGTTGGAATTCCAGGTCCTTCCGGCCCGGCCCTTACCTGCGGTTTGGCGACTCGCAATAATCACAAGTCCCTCAAACGCGCCATTTCGAGCCTGTCGCATCGCCTCCGTGTTGGTCGAATCGATTTCTTCGAACCTAACGATTTGAAAATTCAGGGTTCTCATTTCTCCAGCCGTTTTTTTCTCCTGAGATTCCGACTCCAAACTTGCGTTCCTTTTCTGCAGGAAAATTCATCATTCCGTTCAGGCGATTAATCTGTTGGCGGAATTCTCATCCGAGCCTCTCTGCAAATTTCCGAAAGATAGATTTCGGTTGATTCACTGCAACGGTCCAAAATGGATGCGGCGGAAGGATCGCCAATCGCTCCAAGGGCGAAAGCCGCCTCACGAACGGTATCCGGCGATTCCTTTCTGTTTTCGAGAATTTTCGAAAGAGTTTTCAAAAGACTTTCCATCGAGCCAACATTCGCGAAAATGGGAGTTGCGGTGGATTTGTATTTAGAAGCAAGGAAATTCTCAGGTGTAGTTTTCAAAGGCGCGAGGCCATTTGCTCTTTCCGCGATCCGACCGATCGCCCGCGCTGCCGACCGCCGTATGAACGCGTCCTTGTCCTGCGGTTTTTTGGACAGAACGCCGTTTAGAAACTGAAAATGACTCGTGTTTCCCGTTTTCCCGACGGCTTCCAACACCGCAGCCTTGTATTCGCGATCGGAATTCTTGTTGTAGGTCGCGACGAGTGTGTCCGCTACCTTCTCGTACTCAATGTCTCCCAAAGCATATGCGGTTTCGCGCCTCACAAAATCCTCACGCGCTGAGAGGAGAGGAAGAAGAAGTTCATACACTTCCCGAGGAGGGAGCGAAACTATCGCTCCGACAGCGGTCGCGCGAACGAGTTCGGACGGATCCGTGAGTGCTGGAATCGCGAGTCTTGAAGCTTCCTCGCTTTTGATTCGGGCGATGGCCTGAAGCGCGTCTCGTTTGACGTCATCATCGCCGTACCTAACGCGCTCGCCCAATGAATCAAGATCCGCTGGCAGCTGGGCGCTGATCGTAAAAGCCGCGACCGCTATCCAAACCACCGACAGAAATGTCATTCGCAAATGCCCGCCAACCGATTTCAATGTTTTTACGCAATACCTCAACATTCTAAATCAAATCGCCAAACCCCTGGGTTGACTATGGATTCTGAAAACTTCGACCTCAAAAAAACCAACCGGTCCAAACCCGTACGGAATCGAGCGAGAATCACGATGCCCCGCAGCCTTTGGTCTAAAAACACGTCTCTTTTGAATTTCCGCGATATAGGTCTATTCTATCTTCAAAACCATAATATACAGAAAAGTTTGGTTACTGGATTTGTTTAAGGAGACTTTTTCACCGTCGCATTTTAGACTTCCCAGTGCCCGACAAACGGAGATAAACCCAATGTACAAAAGAGTTGTCCCGATATTGATCGTGTTATCGATGCTCGGAATATCGGTTGCCGCGCAATCGCTCGTTTCCGGTGCTCCGGATGAAACCTTCTTCAAACCCGTGAAATGGAGGTCAATCGGCCCATTTAGGGGCGGGCGTTCGGTTTCCTCGACGGGTGTCAAAGGCGATCCGTTGACATATTACATGGGGACAACCGGAGGCGGTGTTTGGAAAAGCGAGGACATGGGACTGACATGGCGGAATATCTCGGACGGATATTTCACTACGGGGTCGGTCGGAGCGATCGCGGTCAGCGAATCCGATACCAACGTTGTCTATGTCGGCATGGGCGAACACGCTGTTCGTGGTGTTATGACTCATCACGGAGACGGTGTTTACAAATCCACGGATGCCGGACGCACGTGGAAAAAAATGGGCCTCGAGGCGAGCCAACATATCTCGCGGATCATCATCGATCCGAAAGATCCGGATACTGTCTTTGTAGCAGTCCAGGGTGCGCTGTACAGTCCGTCCGAAGAACGAGGAGTGTATAAATCGGTCGATGGCGGAGTGACGTGGAAGAAGGTTCTTTACGTCAATCCCCAAATCGGTGCGGCGGATCTTTCGATCGATTCAAAGAATTCGAGGATCATGTACGCGGCGATGTGGGAGCATGGGCGGCTTCCGTGGAAGGTGATTAGCGGACCGGGAAGCGGGCTTTTCAAATCCGTTGATAGCGGCGAGACGTGGAAAGAGCTGAAACAGGGGCTTCCAGAGAAGAAGGGAAAGCTTTCGATTGCGGCGTCGCCGTCGAATCCCGACAAGGTTTATGCGCTGATCGAGGGAGATTCCAATAAGGAAGAAGGCGGATTGTTTGTTTCAACAAACGGCGGAGAACGATTCACGAGGGTTACAAACGATCACCGTTTGGTACAGAGGGCATGGTATTACATCGAGCTCTTTATCGATCCGAAGGACGAGAATACGGTTTACGTTCTAAGCGCGCCCGCGCTTCGATCGGAAGACGGCGGACGCACTTGGTCATCGATCAGAGGCACGCACGGTGATTTTCATGATCTTTGGATCAATCCCGACAACCCCAAAAACATGGTGATCAGCAATGACGGCGGTGCGGCGATCACGTTCAATCGCGGTGCAACGTGGTCCAGCCAGGACAACATGCCGACCGCCCAGTTCTACCGGATCAACGTCGATAACCAGTTTCCTTACAGGATTTACGGAGGTCAGCAGGACAACACTTCGGTCGCCATTCAAAGCAGGCAGTTTGCAAGCGGTGGGATCACCACCGAAGGCTGGACTTGGTCCGCCGGCGGCGAAAGCGCGTTTCTTGCGTTTGATCCCGACAATCCCGAAGTCGTGTTGGGCGGAAGCTATCAGGGCACGATCGAAGCGCTCAACATGCGGAAAAAGGCGGGAACCAACATCATGGCCGCGCCGATTCAGTATCTTGGGATGGACGCCAAGGATATTCGCTATCGTTACAACTGGAACGCTCCGATAGTTTGGAGCCGTTGGGAGCCTAATACCTACTTTCACGGCGCTCAGGTTCTTTTGAAAACGACTGATACCGGCCGAACGTGGAAGGAAATATCTCCCGATTTGACGCGCAACGAGAAATCGAAACAGGGCAAGGGAGGCGGACCGCTGACAAACGAGGCGGTTGGCGCCGAAAACTACGGCACGCTGGCGTACGTCGCCGAATCAAAGCACGAACGGGGCGTGATCTGGACGGGAAGTGATGACGGTCTCGTGCATGTCACGCGCGACGGCGGAAAAACCTGGACCAACGTGACGCCAAAAGGGCTTGAGGAATGCCTCGTAAACGCAATCGAGATTTCGCCGCATGACAAGGCTACTGTCTATATCGCCACAACCCGTTACAAATTCAACGATCATCGTCCGGGACTCTACAAAACGACCGATTATGGAAAAACGTGGAGAAAAATCAATGACGGAATTCCCGCAAACGCCTTTACGCGTGTCGTCCGCGAAGACGAGGTTAGACGAGGGATGCTCTTTGCGGGTACCGAACTCGGTCTGTTTATATCGGTCGATGACGGTACGTCTTGGCAGCGTTTCCAGCTGAACCTTCCAATAACTCCGATCACCGATTTACGAGTCCATCAGGGCAATTTGATCGCCTCCACCTCGGGACGCGGGTTCTGGATTCTGGATGATCTTTCGCTTTTGAGGCAGACGACGAGTTCCGCGCAGGGATTCCGAGTGTTCAAACCTGCGGATAGCTATCTGGCAAATGGTTCGAGCGAACTCAATTACGCGGGAGCGTCGTTTGGCGGCTCGAATATCCTCCGCGGCGTCAATCCGGCGAATGGCGTTGTCATTTATTACAACCTGCCGGAATCGCCGAAGGACAAAAAGGTGACGATTCGGATCAATGACGCTTCGGGCGCGCTTGTACGCGAGTTTTCGACCGACAGGAACGAGGGTTTCGAGGAATGGGACGGCGGACCACCGGAAGATTCAACTCCGACCGCCACAAGCGGTTTGAACAAGTTTGTTTGGGACATGAGATATCCGCTTATGAACGGCGTTCCAGGAGTCTATATCGAAGCCGGATACAACGGACACAAGGCAATTCCGGGCAAATACTCGGTTACGGTCACGGCGGATGGAAGGAGCGAGACCTCGGACTTCATGATTCTGGAAAACCCGACATACGGCGTAAGCGCCGAAAGCTATGCCGAGTATCACGCCTTCATGATGCCGATGGAAAACAATGTCCGCGAAATGCACGATATGGTCAACGATCTCTATGCCAAGCAAATGAGACTCAAGGCGTTTCTTGACGGTTTGGGCGATGACGCGAAATCAGCCGAGCTCAAAAAGGACGGAACCTCGATCTTGACACAGTTGAAGGCTTGGGACAGTGCGATGGTGCAAAGGTTGTCAAAGGCGTATGACGACGTTGAGAACTTCCCGAATGGATTCACTGCGGATTATCTGTTCCTGATAAATCAAACCGAAAGCGATATCCCGCAGGTGAATTCGGGTTCGAAGGAAATCAGAAACAATTTGGACGCGAAATGGGCGGCGTTGAAGGCCCGCGGCGTATCATTGCGTGACCGAATGATTCCGGATTTCAACAGGAAACTGGGTGCGGCAGGATTCGGGCCGGTTTGGTAGGCTGAATCGGCGGTCGTTTTGGAGATGTAGTCCAATGACCGCCGATTCGAGAATTCAATTGGTCGATGAAGTCTTCAACATGGGGCGAATCCGCGTTTGTATGCAGATTTTCTGATCGAAGCCGTTTTTCTTGTGCTTTACAGATGGAAATGCTTCGAATAACATATGGACGTGATTTTTAGAGGCCTTATTCTCATCCTTAGATAGCCGTCGGGGGACCCTTTCGGGGAGTCCCGGCGGCTGCGCTCTGTCATTTCCCAGCGACACCTTTAATCAGAGAATTTCCGGATCAAAGTGGTTGATACTTTTGTGTCAAACCGACAACCAGGAAATCGTAAGGATTCGGCAAGTTCGTACGGGTGTTTGAAGTGATTGTTCAAGCAGAGTCTCCGCAAATATCGCTTCGATCCTCCGAAAATGGGGGAAGCGCGCGATTGAACTGGCGAAGACGTATAGGAAGCGTTATGGACGAAAAGTATTTTGCACAAAAGATTGAAAGAAAGTGGCAGCAGCGTTGGAACGAAACGGGTGCGTTCAAGGTCTCGAAAGAAGATTCGAAGCAGAAATTTTACTGTTTGGAAATGCTTCCATATCCCTCGGGAAGACTCCATATGGGTCATGTCCGCAACTATTCGATCGGGGATGCGATCAGTTGGTACAAGCGCTTGAAGGGCTTCAATGTGATTCATCCGATCGGTTGGGATTCGTTCGGGCAGCCTGCCGAACAGGCCGCGATCAAACAGGGCGTAAACCCGCGCGATTGGACCGAAGACAACATCGACCAGATGCGGAAACAACTGCAGGCGCTTGGCATCGGCTACGATTGGTCGCGCGAGGTCGCTGCGCACAGGCCGGACTATTACAAGTTTGACCAATGGTTCTTTCTCAAAATGCTCGAGATGGGATTGGCGTACAGAAAAGACTCCGAGGTCAACTGGTGTCCGAAATGCGAAACCACGCTTTCCAACGAACAGGCTTCGGGCGGCGCTTGCTGGCGTTGCGGGTTTCAGGTTGAAAAAAGCACGAGGCCGCAATGGTTTTTGAAAATCACCGAATACGCCGAACAGCTCCTGTCTGATATGGACGAAATCGAGGAAGGCTGGCCTGAAAACGTACTGACGATGCAACGGAACTGGATCGGCAGGAGCGACGGGGCGCGAGTTCGGTTTGCCGTCGGCGGTTCGGATTCCTCGATCGAGGTTTTTACAACGAGGATCGATACGATCTATGGCGCGAACGCAATAGTCGTGGCTCCGAACCATCCGATCGTATTCGAATTCGAGGACGGACTTTCAGAGGATATAAAGGCAAAAATCGAGGAAATTCGGGCGGAACAAGCGCTTCCGGTGGATTACGGCGTCGAGGTTGAGAAGTCTGGTGTCGATACCGGAAAGACAGCGATCAATCCATTCAGCGGAGAGGAACTCCCGATTTGGGTTGGAAACTATGTCTTGATGAGCTATGGAACCGGCGCAGTGATGTCGGTTCCGGCTCATGATTCGAGGGATCATGAATTCGCCGTCAGATACGGTTTGCCGATCAAGGCCGTTGTTAAACCCGAGAATGACGACGCCGAACTGCCGTTTTCCGAATATGGCGTGCTTGTTGACTCGGGTGATTTTAGTGGTCTCGCTTCGAAAGATGCCAAGGAAAGGATGGCATCGCTTGCGGAATCCGAGGGATTTGGAGCGGCATCGACAACGTTTCGTTTGAGGGATTGGGGTATCTCCCGGCAGCGTTTCTGGGGTGCTCCGATACCGATCGTATATTGCCAAACATGCGGAGAGATTGGGGTTCCGTTTGAAGATCTTCCCGTCGAACTTCCCGAATCGGCGCCGTTTACGGGAGTCGGTGAATCTCCGCTGGCGAAGGTGCCGGAGTTTTACGAAACAAATTGTCCCAGGTGCGGGGAAGCGGCGAGAAGGGAAACCGACACGATGGATACCTTTGTCGATTCGTGCTGGTACTACTTCCGATATCTTGATCCAAAGAACGAGAACGCGCCTTTCTCTGTCGATGAGGCCGCTTACTGGATGCCGGTCGATCTGTACATCGGCGGAATCGATCACGCCGTTATGCACTTGCTTTATACCCGTTTTTGGACGAAGGTCATGCGCGATATCGGTCTTGTCGAGTTTCACGAGCCGGTAACAAGGCTTTTGACGCAGGGAATGGTCGTCGGAGAATCTTTCTATTCGAAAGAAAGGGAATGCTATGTTACCGCCGACGAGGTCGAAATCTCGCGCGCCGCGAGCGGTAAGATTGAAAAGGCAACGCTTAGGGAAACGGGCGGCCCTGTCAGATTGGCGGTCGAAAAGATGGGCAAATCCAAGCTCAACGGTGTCGATCCCGACGACATGATCGCGAAATACGGTTCGGATGCGGTGCGCTTGTTTGTCATGTTCGCGGCTCCCGTCGAAAACGAACTCGTTTGGCAGGAATCCGGAATCGAAGGCGCCGTGAGGTTTCTTCAAAGGGTTTGGAGATTCGTATTCAAGTGGCGCGACGCCGTAGCCGACAGTTCGGCGGATTCGTCGGTCGAGGAATCGGCTGCTTCGAGAAAACTCAGGCAAAAGACGCATCAAACGATTCGAAAGATATCCGAGAGCTTTGAAAACGGGCAATTCAACACTCCGGTAGCTTCGCTGATGGAACTTTCCAACGCGATGCATGATTTTGGTGTCGAACCGGAATCTGCGACGGATTCCGAATTATTTGCCGTTAAAGAGTCGATCAAGTCGCTTTTGCTCCTGATGGCACCTTACGCGCCGCACACCTCCGAAGAGCTTTGGGCAGAGGTTACCGGCACCGATGGAATCCTGGCTTCAGGCGCGCGTTATCCGGAGTTTGATCCGGAAATTGCAAAGGATGACGAGATCGAGATCCCGGTGCAGGTAAACGGAAAGCTTCGATCAAGGATCTACGCGGCGCCCGGGACCGACAATTCAGAACTCGAAAGGCTGGCGCTCGCCGATGAAAAGATCGGCGAGTACACGGAAGGCAAGGAAATCAGGGTTATCGTTGTACCAAACAGGCTTGTGAACATTGTCGTGAAGGGATAACACCGCTCTTTACCATGGATTGGATCAACGTTTGCCTCAAACGATAGCGTTTGGGGCAAACGCCAACACGGCTTTCGAGTTCGGGCATCGTCTAAATCCAACGCCCGATCGATTGGCGAAATCAGTATTTGGGTCGATATAAAATAAAGGTTGGATCAAGCGTTCAAAAAATACCTATGTTACCCGGTCGGTTCGCGGAAAACCTTTTGAAATTGGAATCTTAAGGCGATAGCGCATTTGTTTGAAACGAGCGAATTCCTTGCTTGGGGCCTGTAAAGCAACTAGAATTGGATTTTACGTCTAAATCCAAGGGGAGAAACTCCCGCCTCGGATTATGAAAGAGTGCCAACATTGCAAATCCTGCTATTCCGATGAGGTCAATTCGTGCCCGAAAGACGGCATGCCTACCGTGCATACGATCGCGGGTGAACCCGTGCTCGATGGCAAATACAACATCGAGAGTCGAATCGGCCAGGGCGGAATGGGCGTTGTTTACAAGGCAAGACACGCCTACCTTAAAACCCTTTACGCAATAAAGGTAATCCTTCCGGATCTTGTCGGGAATGATCCCAACCTCGTCACCAGATTCAGACAGGAAGCGCTTGCCGCCGCCGCGATCAGGCATCACAACGTCGTTCAAGTCACAGATTACGGTGTCGCTCAGGGAACGATGCCATTTCTCGTGATGGAATACGTCGAGGGCGAATCGCTCCACGATCTGATCGCAAGGGAACACAGGCTCGAACCAAAGGCGGCGTTTGATCTGGTTTCGGCAATCTGCGATGGGATCGGTGCCGCTCACCATCTCGGAATCGTTCATCGAGACATGAAACCGCTCAACATCATGCTGCTCAAGGGCAAGACAAAGATGAACGAGGCGGTTAAGATCCTCGATTTCGGACTCGCAAAGATCAAATCGGGCGAATTGCTGGGATCGTTTATTCAGGCCCAGACGACCGGGCTGATGGGCTCTCCGTACTACATGGCGCCAGAGCAATGGGCGGACGAGGATCTGGGCCCGCAGTCGGACATCTATTCGATCGGCGTGATGCTGTATCAGATGCTGACAGGGGATGTTCCGTTCAAAGGATCGTCGATTCCGGCGATCATGAAAAAGCATTTGAGCGATCCACCGCCGAGTTTCAGCGAGATGGGACTGACGGCCACTCCGGAACTGGAACGAGCGGTGATGCGGACGCTGGCAAAAAAACCGGAAGATCGCACTGCGACAGTCGAGGATCTTGTTGAGGAACTGCGCGCCGCGGTATTGGGCGGCGAAACATTGGGCGCAGCGCAGACCTTTTCTAGCCTGCCTTCGGCTCCCTTGAGAATTTTGACCAATCCTCCGCAATCCGATGTTTTTCTAAATGATGTTTCGGTCGGAAAATCCCGGGATGACGGTTGGCTTTTGCTTGAAGGCGTGCAGACCGGAAATCACAATTTGCGCGTTGCGCATGAGGGTTTCCTTGATTGGAACGGTCAGGTGAAATGCGAGGGCAAACCCTATCAGGTAGTTGCCGAACTCCGAAAGGCGGAAGCGACGGCACCCGGAATTCCGATGCCGACCGATACGCTTTCGGGCGAAACGGGCAAGTCGATCAGCGGTGGAACCGGATACGACGAACTTGCTCCGACGATCCACAAAATGCCGGAGGGAACAGTTCCGGAGATCGTTCCGACACAGCCGGAAATCGAGAAAAAGCCGTTCCTGTCGATGGGCACCTTGCTAATCTTTGGAATCCTGGGGTTATTCGCACTGACTGGTATTGGAATTGCCGGTATTTACTTTTCCGGGATTTACAAGCAGTTTGTATCCGGTCCGGAAAAAACGCCGGAACCAAGTCCGACGCCGAGTGTTGAAACAACGGGTGATTTCAAGAACGAGCTTGTTGAGATTCCGGGCGGGACTTTCAAGATGGGTAGGAATGATGGCACTCCGCTTGAAAAACCCGAACACGAAGTAACGGTTGAGGATTTTTTCATTGACAAGACGGAAGTCACAAACGGCGAGTACTACGCCTTTGTAACCGAAACGGATTACGATCCGATCCCGGTCGATTGGGTGGCGATGAGCAGAAAGCCCGTTTCCGGAAAGGAAAAGCTGCCCGTACGGTTCGTGAACATCAAGGATGTTGAGGCCTTTGCAAAATGGAGGTCGAAGCGAGATGGAAGAACCTACAGGCTTCCGACCGAGGCCGAATGGGAATATGTCGCCCGCAACGGAGATCAGGGCACGCTTTATCCCTGGGGTGACGAGCACAGAGCCGAATGCGCGGTGGTCGGAAGACTGGCTGCCACACCCGAGGAGGTCGGTTCCCGAGAATGCGGAGCGAGTTCGCGTTGGGGTGTTCAGGATCTGATTGGAAACGTTTTTGAGTGGACTTCCAGTGAATCGAAGGCTTATCCGGGGGCTCCCGGGGAACTTCAAAACAGATCCGACAAGCGCCTGTTTATCATACGCGGCGGATCCGCTTTCCGGGATCAAAACGGGAAGAACTCGGAGACTTCGACGTTTCGAATTGGAGTACCGGAAGATTTAAGAGACAACAGATTGGGCTTTCGGCTCGTCTCTTCTGGTTAGAAAAAGAATTATGATCTGGAAAAGAATCGGCAACAGAGCGGCAATTGTTTTTGGATTGATACTAGTCTGTGCGATGTCATTCCACGGTCAGGATCTCGGCAGTACAACGGGCCTCTTTGGCTCAAAATCAAAGAAACCGGCCGAGGCGAAGAAGAGCACCGCCAAAAAATCGACCTCAAAATCAAGTTCGTCTACTTCCAAATCGAAATCATCGTCGTCCAAGTCTTCGGCGTCAAAGTCCGCAAAGAAGACCACTACCGCCGCCAAAAAGCCGTCAACCACTTCAAAATCTTCAGCCAAAACCGCGGCTCCAAAAAGCGGATCAGATACACAGGCCGGAAAGACAAGTACTTCAAAATCAGGTACCCCGAAAACCCAGACCGCAAAAGTTCAGAATACACATAAACGTCCGCGAACGGCCGACGATGTAGTGATAACCGTGGGAGACGGGAATGGATCGGATTATTCGGAATTCTTCGAGAATGCGATTGCCGAGGGAAATGCGGCAAGAAACCGGAGACTTTATTCGGATGCCGAGAAGGCCTATAAAAAGGCCAGGAACTACAATCCAAATGATTCGCGTTCGATCTACGGGCTCGGGAATATTTATAGTGACCAGCAGCGTTGGGAAGAGGCGGAAAGGGCTTACCGATCGGCCCTCGAAATCGAGCCCGACAACCCGATGGCGAGCATTGCGCTGAGTTATGTGCTGACGCAACCTGTTGTCGGTGTAAGTCCGGGAGAGAGATTTGTCGAGGCGGAAAAGACGGCTCGAAATGCGATCGAACTCGATCCGACTAATGCGATCGGATACGACCAGTTGGGTGTGGCGCTGGAATTGCGCGGTTTGATCGGCGAGGAAACCGAATCGGCCTATCGAAAGGCCGTCGCGCTTGATTCCAAATTCGCTCTCGCGTACTCGCATCTCGGACGGCTCTTGCGCAAGAATGGCCGAACCAACGAATCATCCGCGGCCTACAGGCAGGCGATCACTCTCGCCACTGATGTTCCGACGATGATCCTCGTGGCCGAAGTCATGCAGTCCCAGCAACGATACCTGGATTCCGAGCAGTTGCTTCGCGAAGCTCTCAGGCGCGATCCGAGAAACCCGACCGGTTTGTATTTGCTTGGCAAGGCATTGACGTTTAGAAAGAACTTTGACGAGGCCGAAGCGATACTCAAAAAGAGCGTTGAGGTTAGTCCGGCGAGCTTTGTTTCGTATGCGCTTTTGGGATCGATGTATTCGCAAAGCGGGGAATTCGCAAAAGCGGAAGACACGCTTTCAAAAGCGATGACCGTCGTTTCTCCAAACGAAAGAAAGCGTTTGGCGATGGAGTTCGAAAGGATCGGCGACGGGCTCGCGAGGATCAAGAAGAATGCTGACGCGGCAAGAATTTATCGTCGCGCGGCCACGCTTGATTCCGACAATCAGATTCTCAATTCCAAGATCATCGCTGTAAGCGGTTCAAAATAAACAACTTAAATACACCAAGTTTTTGTGAAAAACGGTGTTTATTAGAACTATACGGTAATCAGAAAAAAGAGTGCCAACTCTGACCTGAGGAAAGTATATAATTCTGATGAACACGTTAACACAGGAAAAAAAAATGCTTTATTGCCCGAAATGCAAGAGGGAATACGAAGACGGTACACAGCGTTTTTGCAACAACGATGGTGTCCGGCTTCTTCCGTCGGTAAACTCGGGACATAAGCGAAACCAGCAGGATCGCGGGGTATTTACGAGTCTTCTAGGTCGCTCCAACTCGCCATTCGAAAAGGATGAGAAGGTTACTCCGAAGCCGTCCATGCCGCGCAGGAGAAACGAGCCTCCGGTATTTGAGAATCGTACCAAGGCACCTGTGTTCAAGGCGGAGAAGATAATCGCCCATGAGAACAAACCAAAGCAAAGGGATGTTAAACCGCCGCAGAGGTTCGGGGAAGCGGTTCGACCCTCGGTAGCAGCGGAAAAAGCGCCGGATGTTGGTACGAAGGCTTCGACTGAAGTCGAAAAGCCGATTTCGAGGCTGATTGATCCTCGCGAGATCGGCGACGGAAGGGCGAAACTCGGAGATCGCAAGATCACACCGGTCGGCAGAAATGCGATGATTCTTGGCGATCCGGCTCGCATCGTCGGCGAAACTTTCAAGGGACGCTATCGGATTGGGGACGTTATTGGTCAGGACGGATTTTCGATCGCATACGCTGCCGAAGACAGCATTCTTAAGGGAAAGCAGGTTGTCGTAAGGGTTTTGACACCGGAAAAAAGCGGTGACGAACTCGATGAGAAGATGCTTGTCGAGGAGAGGGTTGCGCTTTCACACATCGATCACCCGAATGTCGCGAAGGTCGTTGATTCGGGCGAGATTCAGGAAGGATTTCATTTTATCGTAACGGTCGAAAGCCGTGCGAATTCGGTAGATGCGCTTCTTAGGAAAAACGGCGGTCTCAATCCGCAAAGGGTTGGCAGGATCGTCCGTCAGGCTTCATATGCGCTAAGCGAGGTGCATCAGAATGGGATTCTGCACCGGAATTTGAAGCCCGAAAACATTTTGCTCACGATCTCGGAAGCAGGGATCGAGCAGGTAAAGGTTACGGATTTCTGCCTTTCCGACGGAAAGGTTGACGAACAAAGTTTCAGGTTCCGCGCTCCGGAACAATTGGGCGGACAATTCCCGACATTCGCAAGCGACAGTTACGCACTTGCGGTGATCGCGTATCTACTCCTCACCAAACGATTCCCATTCGCCGGTTCGAACGTCAAGGAAATACTTGCGGCGCAAAAATCCGGAAGCATGGCCAAGGCTTCGGAATTGAATCCCTTGGTTTCGCCTGATGTTGATTCAGTATTAAAGCGGGCTCTTGCCTTTGACCCTTCAGACCGGTATCCGAAAGCCAGGGATTTTGGCGAAGCGTTGTTTGCGGCCTTGGCGGTATCACCTTCAGCGGAAGAGGAAACAGCGGTCACCGAACCGGTAGTTGCGGAATCCGTGGCCGAAAGACTGGAGAATGCAGAGACGGCACCTTCAACGACCCGAGAAGTCGCCTCGGATCTTCATATCGCGTCGACCCGGGATGATGACGAGATTGATGTCGATGAGTTGGAAGACGACGCGCTGCAATCGTCGGAAACCGCCAGAAACGAGGTCCTTTGGAAAAACCGTTCCCCGGAACCCCTGCTCGACAGAGGGACGATGTGGACCGGGATTCTCGCGCTCGGATTGCTTGCAGTGCTGCTTTCGGTAATCGGAGTTTATTGGTATTTCCTAACCAAGGTTTCAAAGGATGAGGTTGTGACGAGTATTCCTTCATCGGCGACGTCAACACGGAAATCCAATGAAATCGGTGTTGACAGCTCCGAAAAGGGTGAGGCATTGGCAAGCCGGATGAGTGATACACCGCCGGCGCCCCGAGATATGGAAGCCCCAAAGGATTTTGAGTTTTTTGAAAACTCAAAGCTCAAGCTTTCCGAGAAACTCGCTGCTGCCTATCGTCCGTTTTCGATTTATTATCCGAAAACTTGGAAGCAGAATCTCGTTGACTTCAAGAAAGACAAGGTAGACGACAAGTTCCTCGATATCTCTCTGAACGCAAAGGACGGCGTGCCGATCGAGCAGATGATCATCAGTCCGTACGAAAGTCGTGGGACTTATGCCGAGGATACCGAGTTGTTTCCAAAGCTCGTCGAGAACTCCAACAAGGAAGTTGCAAATTCGATGGGCGGTTCTTACGAGGTGGTTCGTGAGGGCGCAACCACGATCCAGGGTGGTCGTTGGAAGGCGTATCAGGTCAACTTCGAACTCAAGGGGAAGCGCGACGACGAGCCGATCACCGTGTGGGGCCGAAGGCTTTGGATTCCGGCCCAGCAAACCGGAGCCAAGAACGGATTCATAGTCACAATGATCGCGACTTCGCGTTCGGAGGATGTAAAAAGCGCTGAAGATGTTGGAAGGAAGGGAGATCTTGCCAAGATCATTGAAACCTTCGAGCCCGGTCTTGATTAGGAATTCGAACATGAATTGAGGCCAAATCTGGTGGTCAAATAGTTTTGACGAGGCGACGAGGATGTCGGCCTCGTCATTTTTTTGTTTTCCAGCGCGACATGCAGTAATTACGATCCTCGGATTTGAACGATTGAAGGCAGATCCCGGCAAGCAAACCTTTCCGCGAATTGCTCAAGGCTAGCTTCCGGAAAACACTCCGCTGTTTTGATTAACCTCTGCCTTGCCATAGAATTGAACTTTATCCGGTCGCCTGCCCAACTTTTCCATTTGAAGTGTCTTGGCTGGCAGCAAGTTAATCAATTGGGGACACGACCGGAAACTTGAACGGGATATGGAATTCTGCCGGAGCTCGTTTTATTTGATGATTTATGCGGATCGTCCTTGCCATCGAACGTGATACCGATCGGAAGCCCAACGAGGAAACTTTTTCGTTGCCGAGGATCCGCATCGGACGCGACGCCGTGAATTCCGAGATATCCTTCGACAACTCGGCGTTCAGAATGGTTTCACGTCATCACGCCGAGATTCGTCTTGTAAACGGGCAGTGGATGGTCGGCGACATGGGATCGAGTTTCGGAACCTTCCTTGACGGCGAACAGATATCAAAACCGGCACCGCTTCGCGCAGGTTCCGCAATCCAGTTCGGCAAAGGAGGTCCGAGGGCCTTTGTGATTTATCTGGATCAGCAGGATTCGCCGGGAATTCCCGTGGATACGCCTGTACCGAATCAACCGGTCGCTCCGCCTGCAATCCCCGAGGCGCCAAATCCATCAGCGCCGCATGTTTCGACCGGAAGCTCCGGAGTGCTTTCGGCTCCATCGATACCGACCCCGTCAGCCCCGCTTCGATTTGAACAGCCTCAAACACCCAAAGGAACCGCCAAACTGATTCTCGAAACCAAAGGCGGCCCGAGAGTGTTTGAAGTTGGCGAATCTGGGTTGAAGCTCGGCCGGGAGCCTTCGTGCGACGTCGTGATTGAGGCTTCCGCGGTAATGGTCTCAAGGCATCACGCCGATGTCCGGCTCGACAACGGTTCGTGTATTGTCCAGGACAACCAAAGCTTTAACGGCACGATCGTTAACGAACACAGGATTACGGGGCCGACACCGCTTTCAAACGGCGATGTGATAAAACTCGGGCTCGGCGGACCAACGCTGCGTTTTTCTGGTTCGGGATTTGCGGCGCCCGCATCCGTATCGGTCGAAAGCAAAAAGTCGCAGACCGCAATGGCGGGTACGATGATCTTCAACATCCCTTCGGTTATTCCGGGCAGGGAAGGCCGCGAAGTCCATCGGAAGCTTATCGGGCGGGCTACTTTCGACGGGCGTCCCGAGATTACGATCGGTAGAAGCAACGACAACGATCTGACGCTTGATGGACTTCAGATCTCAAACCGGCATGCGAAGCTTCGGGAAACACCATCGGCCGTAATAATCGAAGATCTCAATTCAACAAACGGAGTCTATGTAAACGGAAACCGCGTTGCCAAACATGTCTTCGCAAGCGGCGATTCGGTACGTATAGGCGCGTTTATCATCGAAATCGATGAATACGGCGCCGTCTGCGTTTATGACACGCGCGCGAAAACGAGAATCGACGCGATCGGTATATCGAAAGAGGTCAAGGACAGAAACGGACGCGGAAAGATCAAACTGCTCGACAATATCTCGATCTCAATCCCGGCAAATGAATTTGTCGGCCTTCTTGGTCCTTCGGGGGCAGGGAAATCGACGTTTATGGATGCGCTAAACGGTATGCGTCCGCCTGATCAGGGGAACGTTCAAATAAATGGTCAGGATCTTTACCTTTCGCTGGATTCGCTAAAACAGCAGATCGGATATGTTCCGCAGGATGAGATCCTTCATCGTGAGTTGTCTGTGGAAAAGACTCTCTACTATGTTGCAAAGCTAAGGCTGTCGCGGGATGTTTCGAAGGCGGAAACCGCCCAGATCATCAACGAAGTGCTTGATGTGACGGGACTTGTCGAAAGACGGCATGTTCCGATCGGCCAACTGTCCGGCGGCCAGCGCAAGCGGGTTTCGATCGCAGTCGAATTGATCACGAAGCCTTCGGTGATCTTTCTCGATGAGCCGACCTCGGGTCTCGATCCCTCTACCGAGGAAAAGATCATGCATCTCTTCCGCCAAATAGCCGAATCGGGGCGTACCGTGATCCTGACTACGCACGCGATGGAGAACGTAAAGCTCTTTGACAAGATCGTGGTGCTTATGAGGGGGAAACTCGTTTTTTATGGAAGGCCTTCCGAAGCGCTAACGTATTTTGGGGTCGAGAGCTTTAAGGATCTCTATGACAGGCTTCAGGAAAACGCGGGATCGTCTTCGGATCTCGAGAGAACTTCCAGCAACACGGGCGCGCTGGATGCGGCCGCAAGCGAGTGGCAAGGGAAGTTTGCGTCTTCCCGGTACTTCGAACAATATGTCGGCGAACCGCTAAAGGAATCCAAAACCGACGAAAGCGGTCAATCGAGACGTTCCAAAAGGCTCGGGATTTTCGGCGCGCTTCGTCAATGGCTGATTCTCTCGGGAAGGTATTCGAGGGTACTGCTAAAAGATCGCTTCAATCTGTTCGTACTGCTTGCCCAGGCACCCGTCATCGCTTTGATGATCTATTTTGTGATGGGCAGCAACCAGCCGCGAGACTTCGCATATTTTGCGCTTTCGCTTTGTGCGATTTGGTTTGGAACCTCGGTTGCGGCGCGCGAGGTGGTGAGGGAAAGGCGGATGTACGACCGCGAGCGAATGGTAAACCTGGGGATCATCCCGTATCTCTCATCGAAATTTACAGTGCTCGCGTTTATCGTCCTCGTGCAGAGCCTTTTGCTGTTTATACCGTTAAAACTGCTCCATTTGTCCGGTCTTATGCCGCTTCCGGGGATTCTCGGAGGAATGCCGCAATTTGTCGTGATGCTTTTGACCGCGGGTGTCGGGGTTGCGGTCGGGCTTTTTGTCTCGGTGGTAGTCAGAACTTCGGAGACGGCCACCAGTTTGATCCCATTGATTTTGATCCCTCAAATCGTGTTTTCGGGATTAACCGGAGTGCCAACGGGTATTAATAAGGTTGTGGGAATGACGATGCCCGCGACGTGGGCCTTCGATTCCATGAAGCGTTTTTCGAGTCTCGATACGCTCGAACCAGATGGGGCGTTCAAGAACGGCGAAACGGAAGGGAAGGGGCTCTACAAAAGCATCGAAGAGAAGAATGATCGGGTAATCGCCGACGCGCGAAAAAACATCAAAGACTACGAATCGGATCTTGAGCAGCGTTTGAAGGATGCCGAGCGAAGGGCGGACAATGGCGAAACAGTGAAATTTTCCGGATTGCCGGACAGGCCTGAGGTTGGGGAAGCGGTAAAGATACCGGATGACCTGAGCAATTACATAAGTTTTTTGCACCCGTGGATGAATGATTTCTTGAATCCGTTTGTTTTGATATTTATGATGTTATGGATGTTCGGATTGGCGATCATCGCATTGAAATTACAGGATATTTTATGAAATTGAGTAAGAAGTTGGTTGGTTTTGCATCGTTGGTATTATTGGCAATGGCGCTGTCGGCGTGCCCCGCCAAAAACACTTCTGTTGTCGAGGCCAGGGAAGACAAGGGGAAACCGGCCAGTGATTTTCCTTCCGCGCCAAAAGCGATCATGGAAACCGACCTGCAAGCCTTGGATGGAGAGGATTTTAAGATTTCCGATTACGAAGGGAAGGTCGTGTTGGTTAACCTTTGGGCAACCTGGTGCGGACCGTGCATTGAGGAAATGCCGTACTTTGTAAAACTCCAGGAGAAGTATGGTGACGATGGCTTCGTCATGATCGGTCTTAACGCCGATGAGGAGTCTGAGGCACTCGTTAAGAGGTTCGTCGCCGATCAAAAGTTGAACTACAAGATCGGCTGGTCCACACAGGAAGTGGCGGATGAATTCGTCAATATTTCGAAGATGCCGGGTATTCCGCAATCGCTTTTGATAAACAGAAAAGGTGAAATGACGGGTATGTTCAGAGGTGGCGGTGAGCAGGTGATCGCGAAAGTCCTGGAGTCGGTTGAAAAGGAAATGGGCGAAAAGAAGAAGTAACAAGTGTCATTCGGCCTTTTTTAAGGACTCATCGATACCGGGATTGACCATTATGGTCTTTGATGTCGAGATGCTAACGAGCCCCGGCGCAGCGCCTTTGGGCTTGCTGACAAATTTTCTTTGGGCAAAGCGGACCGCCGCTTTGCCCTCGTTTTTTGCTTTGCTGTAAAACGCCGCAAGCCTGGCCGCGATCTCGATGATGTTTTGCGGCACTTCTTCCTTTCCTTTTCTTCTGATAACAACATGCGAACCGGGGTAATCGGCAGCGTGAAGCCAGATATCGAGCGAACGCGCTATTCGAAAGGTAAGATAATCGTTGTCCTTCGATTTTTTCCCAACTAGAATCTGGTAGCCATCGGAGGTTTCAAACCGTCTCGCGTGTTTCGACTCGTCCGAGATCCTTCGACGGCCCTTTTTGTCGATGCTCTTTTCGCCGCCCAGCATGATTGGCGGCAGATCGATGTCCTCGGCCTCCGAATTTTCAATCTCCTCGATTTCCTTGTCGCATTGCTCGATTTGTTTTCTGGTTTCTTCAAGCCGCGAAGTTATCGCGGCTATCCCCGTTTTTGCCTTTGAATACCTTGAAAAGTACTTTTCCGCGGCCTCCGGCAATGTCAGATTCTTTTCTATCACGAGTTCAACGACTGGTAGTGACTCGTCAAAATAATCAGTTAGGAAGACTGTTTCTCCCTCTCTTACGGCCGTCTGGATATTTGCGTTGACAAGATCTCCGAGCCTTTTCCAGTGTTCGGGATCCCCGTGCCTTTCCAAATCCTGTTCGAGATGTGCGCGGAGCTTGTCGAGTTTTTTTCTCTTCGCGGCAACCTTTCTCCGAACATTCGCGATTCTGCCGAGCAACAGGGCTTCGCTATCCTTTTTTGAGTAAAAGGAATCAAGGGCCGCCGAAACCGTCGGGAAACCATCCGAATCGAAAGCCTTTTCAAGGGAATTTTGAATGGGCGCTGGCTGTGGCCCGTCGTTTTGGGAAACGCGATTCATAAAACTCGTGATGGTTTCGCCTTCTTCGTTCTTGAGAACCACATCGGAACTTCGGCCGGTAAGCCGAATTTCAAGAATGTAGTTGGAAGCAATTCCTACCTCGTCCCGGGAGACGAATTCCATCGCGACGATTCGTTCTCCCTGAATCTTGTTTACTGCGGAAAGAACCGCATGGCTTAAGTGCTTTCTCAAAAGCGCCACAAACACGCCGCCAGAAAGGCTTTCCTTTTCGAGATTCCTGAGTGTTCGTTCGGTAATATGGATTCGTGGATCGGAAGGCATCGTGCGGACAAGCAGGTAGGCCCCGCTCCCGCCGCGAAAATCGCAAACCAGCGTTTCTCGTTCGAGTGCGAATACCTTTCCAAACTTCGACCCAACCAAGCGTTGCCCGAGTTCGTCAGAAACCGCTTTTATTGTCGCTTCATTCATCTATCAACCACGAAATACTTTCTATCCCCAAGGTTCCCGGATCAAAGTGTTCCAACCCGAAGCCGCCCGGGGTACCTTGCCATATTCACGATTTTTGCATAAAAAACGGCCCCGCGAGAAACTGGCCATCGTTAGCAGCAATAAACGACGGGTAAAACTCAGCGGGACCAAGGTCGAAAAAGACCAAAGCTTTTGACTCTAACTTTCGGAATCGGGCTGGGGCTCGCGGACCACGATCGTGTTCGAAACGATGTCGTAAATCGATCGACCGTCTTCATCAAAGAAGCAGGTGATGAATCCAAGGCCAAGAAAAACGAGCGAGAGCAAATAGATCGAACTGCTAACTGCAGCCTGGTGAATCGTCGGATATTCCTCTCCGCCGGCATCGATCATCTCGAGTGAAAAGAGATGCATTCCAAAACTCTTGCCGAACATTCCGATCGTGGTCGTAAGGTAAATAAACGTCACGATCGACATCGTTGCGAGAAATGCGAAAACGCCCGAAACGGTAAACCAATTGCCGCCGAGAAGCATGAACGGTGCAAGCAGTACAAGGCTTGCAAATGAAGAGGTTAATAAATCGAACACGCCTGCGTTAAAGCGGAATGTAAACGGCGCGCGATCGTCGGCGACGGCCGGAGTCGATTCGATCGAAATCGTCTCCTCGACGGCAGTCTCTTCGGTCTGTTCGATTTCGACTGCCGCGGTTTCGGCAATTTCCGGGATTTCCGCGAATTCCTCGCGCCAAATTTCGCTGCGGGTTTCCGCTTCGAACGTTTCTTTGGCTTCGATCTTCCCAAAGCTTGAGGAAATCTTGGCGGGTACAAACTCCGGATTTAGTTCGCTCGTAACATAAAGGTCGACCCGCGGATCATAGTTTACCGGTGGCGGAATCTCGCGAACCGTAACTATTTCAACATCTTCCTCAATGGGGGCAGGTGCCTTGGCAGCGGCTGCCGCATTCGCGACCGATCTGTCTACGGGCTTAACCGTGACCGTTGTTTCCTTTACCAAGTAACGATTTCGCGAAATATCGATTCTCTTGAGCGCGCTCAAAAGCAATGCCCGATCCGCCGGTTCCGGTTCCTTCTCTTCGATAATCTCGATTTTGCCAAAAAAGTCCTCGTCATCGATTCGCGAATCGAATTGTGAAACCTCTCCAAAGTTGCTCCCGAGAGTGTCTTTCTGAAGGCCCCGCTGACGAACCGCGTTCTTGATCTGGGTGCGCCATTCGGGAATGGTTCCGTCTTTTGACTGGAACTCGACAAGCGTTCGGTTGGTTTCCTTTGCCTTGATCTCGGATGTCGGGGTTCGACCCGGTTCGAATGTTTTGATTGGGGCTGGCGGTGGATTCAATACGATCTGATTGGCAGGTTTGTGCACGGCGGTTTCTTCGCTCCTCTTGGAAGTTGATTGGGCTTTGAGGGTAGTTCTTACTTTCTGAGCCAATTCCTCGCGAACGGAATCACCAAGCATCGTGCCGCAACTCGGGCAAACCGATAAGGTAATCATGTGTTCTTTGTTGCAACCCGGACAGCACATAGCGAGTAACTGAGGACTGAAATTGAAAAGGATTTGGCAATCATCGAGTCTTGAACGACTCGTGGAAATGAGAAACTGGGAGGATGTTAGCAGAAGGAATACTGCCAGTCAACCGCAATATTAAGCACCTGAATATTTAAGCAGATCATTCTGAATATCGCCTGTTCGAAGAAAAAAACGCTACGTTCATGTAGTTCAATACTTTACAAGATAAAGGATAATGTTACGAGATCGTAACAAAAATTTTCAAAATCTGATTTCGAATATTTGCGTTAAGCAAATTCTGCAATTGCCCTGCTCTCGAGATCACATCCTATGATCTTCGCCTTCTTCGGATTTCCGACTCGCGGCAATCTCGCGTTCCGGACTTTCATCGGGCGGAACAAACGAGGGAACCTCGGCATTCTCCGCGTCGGAGCCGTCCTTGCTCACAAGCTCGGCGATATCTCCGAGATCAATAAAAAAGTCTGCGACATCGATAAGATGCGGAGCGGTATTTGACCTAAAGCCCGCCACTTCAACGCGGCAACCCTTGTAAGCGACCGCATTTAGCGCGTAAACGAAGTCCTCGTCTCCTGAAACCAAAACGGCCGTGTCGTACTGACCGGCAAGACTGAGCATGTCGACCGCGATTTCGACATCGAGATTCGCCTTGCGCGTACCGTCAAAAAAAGTCTTCAGCTCCTTTTGAACCACACGGAAACCGTTTCTTCTCATCCACAGGAGAAATCCCTGCTGGCGTTCCGCACCGGCATCGACCCCGGTATAGAAAAAAGCGCGCAAAAGCCGGCCGTCTCCCAAAAGAACACGGAGAAGCTTGTTATAATCAATGTCGAGATTGTGAAATCTTGCGGCGTGAAAGAGGTTGTTTCCGTCAATAAAAACCGCGACCCGCCCACGATGCCCGAATTGCCATGTAGAACTGGTCTTGTTATCAAACTGCATTATGATAAGTCCTTGAAAAATATTTCGACGGCGACCTGCCTAAAACGAGGTTTCAAAATCGAAATATCAAACTGGTTTTGTGTTAAAAATACCGCTCGAAAGAGCTTTTTAATATAGAAATCTAATAGGAACTATAGTGATGGTTTTGGCCCGGTTGGTCAAGCTTTTTGGACACTTGGCTGCGAGTGCGGCGAGGCACCGATATCGATTCGTTGAAACAACTTTGGAAAGTATAATCGTTAGCGGTTTTAAAAATGAGCGAAACAAGAGACGAAGATCAAAATATTGAGAAAGTAGGCGGAATTCCAGTTAGATCGGCTGTTGAGGAATTCTCAAGCGACGAGATGCTCGTTTGCAATCATTGCGGGCGCAAGGTTCCGCCGAACCGTCTGGACTGCCTATATTGCGGGAAACGGATCGAATTGGCCGACGACCAGAAAGAGCGCGTGAGGCCGATTGTCAGGCAACCGGAGGATGGGGAAAGGGGGTACTCGATCGTTGCTTTCCCATCCGATGTGACCTCCGTCGAGTCGCTCGTCAATGTTGTCGCCGAATGTTCGAGGCTTGATCTGGAAACCGCTCAAAAACTCATTGCGGGCACATCGGCAGTCCCTTTCGCGCGCGGCGGGGATCGGGAGGTTGTTGAATCGGCCGCAAGGGCGTTTGATGGCGTGGGCGCGAATACGCGCGTTTTCTCGGACGAGAAATTTCTCGTAGGCGAGCCGCAGATTCGTATCAAAGGGATTTTTGAATTCGACGATGGCCAAATCGCGCTTATTAGATTCGGAACCGATGAGCTGATTGTACTGGGCGAGGAAGAGGTAGTCATGATAGTCGAAGGCTCGAGTTTTGAAACGCGGCTCGAGAGCAAGGTCAAGCACAAGAGAAAGGGGACGGAAAAGCTCCTCGATGAAAGCGAGACGGCGCAAGAGGACATGGTTCTTGATCTTTATTTCGCGGATTCGCCGGTCGGCTGCAGGATTGTTCCGACGGGATTTGATTTTTCATATCTAGAAGACAGGAAAGCGATTTCGACAACCGAGAATATGGCTCTTACCAAAGATTTTCTAACTCGCAGATTTCCAAATGCTGTCATGGATGATGGATACAGAACGCTCAGATCCGCGATTTCCGAAATTTGGGGATACGGCACGAGCGAAACCACGGCGGCGATGAAACACAGGGGATTTGGTTCTTTCGAAAGGAAGAAGGTTTTTACGAGAAACAATCACGAACAATTTTTGCGTTATTCGCGCCTGCAGTGGTTTTGGAGACATGGTGAAACCGGAGCGAAAGATGAGACACAAGAGTAGGGGCTTCGGCGAAAGAAAGCATCCGAAACAGCAAAAGCAAAATACGGCGGCTTCTGATTCACTTCGGATTTATGGGTATCTTCCGGTTTTGGAGGCCCTAAAGGCGAAGCCTGAAAAGTTTCGAAAGATAGTGGTTTCGCAATGGCGAAACGACGCGAGAATCGCGGAACTGGAGGAATCGGCGCGTCGGAGCGGTGTTCCGGTAAACCGTGTGCCTTCGGACGAACTGGTGAGATTGGTCGAGGAAGGCGCAAATCACCAGGGTGTTTGCGCGTTTGTAAAACCTGCTGAATTTATAGAGAAATCAGAGCTGATACGGAAAGCCCTGGATTCTGTTTCGCCGACTCTATTGGTTTTGGATGGCATTGAAGATCCCAGGAATCTAGGCGCGATCGTTAGGACGGCGGAATGTGCGGGGGTTGCGGGAATTTTTCTGCCCGATAAACGGGCCGCCGGGATCACGGAGGTTGCCGTAAAAACCGCCGCCGGCGCCGCCGACCATGTAACCTTTGCCCATTCGGGAAACATCAGCGCATTGCTTGCGGAATTGAAAGAAGCCGGGTTTTGGATCGTCGGGGCTTCGGGAGACGCGTCAGCGGGTTATACCGATTGGGATTTCTCGCTTCCGACCGCGATCGTGCTGGGCTCGGAAGGAAAGGGAATCAAGCGATTGACGGCGGAAAACTGCGATCAGCTAGTCAAGATTCCAATGTACGGTAAGATAGAGTCGTTAAACGTTTCCGTTGCGGCCGGCGTATTACTGTTTGAGGCGGTCAGACAAAAGGCACTCGGGAAAAGTTAGGAGAATTTATGTTTTGTCCAAAATGCGGCACGAAGAATCCGGAAGAAGGTAAATTTTGCAGGAAGTGTGGCTCGGATCTCGCGCGATTAAGTCGCGCGATGAGCGGCGAGGACTTCGACTACATGGGTGACAGCGAGGATTATGAAAAGGATAATTCCGGCTGTTCGAAAAATAAGGATTCCCATGAGGTAGCCTATACAAAATTGTTTATGGGAATCGCGTTTCTCGCCGTTTCTGCCGTACTTGGGATCACAAACAACGTGGTCGGAAGGGGTTGGTGGTTTTGGATGCTGATTCCGGGCTTTATGTTTGTCGGTATCGGGCTTGCGGGCCTTTCGAGAATTAGAGCAAAGAGATTTGATGCGGTTGAAGCTTCGAACTCAAGGAAAATCGAAGGCACCAGGGATCGTGAAGCGTTGCCGCAGGTTTCAACAGAGTTTGTTTCGCCGTCATCGCGCTATGAAACCGGAGACCTAGTTCCGCCAAGCGTTGTTGAAAACACAACCAAAAACCTCCAAATGGACAAGGAGGCCGAAACGATGTACCTGAATGCCGATCAGACCAACTAAGTAAATAAAAAAAGAACCCGGTATCAGCCGGGTTCTTTTTCTAGAAATTCTCGCTACCTTGAGCGAATTACGCTGTAATTGCCTGACGAATCAAAAACACGGAGCGTCACAATCGAAGGCGAATCCGCACCAACCAACGCCTCGATCGTTATACTCTCAAGCGAACCATCAAAAATTCCGTCATCCGCAAAAGCCGGTTTCCATTGACCGCCGTCCACCGAGTATTCCGCCTTCGCGACGTATCCGACCTTTTCAATCGCCCGAACCTTCATGGATAACTTCCCGTCGCGGAGTATGGTTTGCCCGGCCATTTCAAGCGTCGGCGCGGTATTGTCGATCACAAACGGCTCGCTGGTCCTCGATCCGGAAAGCGTCTCGGATTGAGTTCGCGATCCGGAATCCATTGCTTCGATCCTCAAGGTATAAACACCGTCCTCAAGCGTACGCCCATCAAGTGTTAGATAATCATCGGTCTGCGCCATTCCGATTTGCCTAAAAACGTTATCGCCTTCCTTCCGCAGATAAACCCTGTACTTCAAAACATCCTTGTTTCGATCCTCCGCTTTCCATTGAAATGATCTCGCGCCAAATTGGAACACCCGTCTTGGCGGTGCCGCAACCACTGCGACTCCAAAATCTGCCGGGTTCAGTCCAAGGGCCTCAACATTTGGATCAACGGGTATTTCAGGATTGGAGGCCAAACCGACATTCGGCGGAAGGATCTCGATCGAAAGAACTTCCGGAGCGATGTTTAAGAGTGCGAAGGAAACCTGTGTGGAAACCAAAGAAGCGCCTCCGGAAATGATCGCCCTCCATTGAAGATATCTGGCGCCGGGGCTTCCGATTACATCATCGGCTCCCGTCGCAGCCTGCCAGCCGGACCACGATTCACCCGGGACGGCGGTGTTTCCGGCCCTCGTCTCAAACCTCACGCTTCCCGTTTTGGAGGAATAAATCCTGCCCCATTTTGCGCCGGTCTGCGCGTCGAGGACGGGCGAAGTGTAACTCCCTTCGCCGGCGTTGCCGGATCCGAATCGAAAAGTTCCGGCCTGGTTTGATGTAGCGGCGACGAATCCCGCGCCATCCTTCCGGATTACAGAAACCTGTTCGTCGTCGGATTCACCCAAAAGAACTGCGTCGGCGTTTTCCTGGATTCTGTAAATTCTGCCTTTGCCCGAAGTGCCTGCTATGACGCCGTTCGTATCTGCGGCGATCGAGAATACGGTTTCCGAAGGCGAGTTCCACAACACTCCAACCCCGCCGCCTTTATCGATCTTGTAGATCACGGATTTGGCGTCCGAAACTTCGTAACGGCTCTTTTCCGGAGTCGGAGAAGTTGCCGGCGCTGTAGGATCGGGAATTTCAACCTTTACCGTTTCCGGTCCGCTCGAAGCGGAGGCGGACTCGGCTGGTTTTGCAGCGGACTCGCTCAAGGCGAGGGCGTAAATCGTGCCGTCCTGAGCGACAGCGAGTTCGTGTATTTCGCGCAAAGGGGAATCGAGAAGCGCGAAGGCCTTCTTGTCCTTGCCGATTCGAAACACGATTCCTTCGGAATCCGTACCCGCGATGAGGTCGCCATTGGAATCAACCGCGAGCGCCGTGATATGGGTTTCGGAAGAATCAAAAAATAGTGAGGCTTCGGCGTCGGCTCCGGCCGAAGTTACCTTGTAGATCCGGCCCGTCTCTCCCGTGCCCACATAAAGCGCGCCGTCGTTGCCAATCGCGAGCGACCAAACGTAAGTCTGTTTCGGATCGAAATAAACGCTCGCCTTTCCGTCGCGACCGATTTTGTAAACTTTTCCGTCTGGCGAAGTTCCCGCATAAACGCTCTGATCCGGCCCGATTGCTACGGCGGAGACGTTTATCTCGTTCGAATCAAAAAGAAGGCTTCCTTTTCCGGATTTGTCGATCTTGAAAAGCTTGCCCTCTCCTCCGGTGCCCAGATAAAAATTACCCGATGCGTCGGTCGCTCCCGACCACGAAAACTGTTCGCCGGTCTTGAAACCTGCAACAATCGGAGGCGCCGAACTTATTCGTCCCGAGGAATCAACCGAAGCGTTTTTGAATTCTCCCTTTAGCACGGCATCGCGAGTGCCGGTTTGCCAATAAAGCGTTTGCGCCGCAACCGACGTGCAGAGAATAGGGATCAGAATGAATGCGGATTTGAAGATTCGATGCATAAGATGATGTTGTTTTGACTCGGAACCGTAAGTCTCCCGTCGAACTATCATTTCAAAATTTAGTGCCGGGAAAGCCGGCCTGTCACACCGCCGACCAAGCGGTCCAACAGATTCAAAAACTATAAACGAAATCGATGTAAAGAACTATCGCGGTCGGGGGCGGAAATGATTGGAGCGAAGCGGCTAAACAACCGCGGAATTGGAAGGGTCGTCGTTGCTTTGAAAATTTTCCTGTTCAGTTGATTCCAAGAGTCCGTCCGTTATCAGTCTTGCGCTTCTTTCCCTCGTTAAATAGGCCCAAAACCATTCGGTTAGTACCCAAAGCCGGTTACGAAATCCGATCAGCGAGATCAGATGTACAAAGAGCCAGGCAAGCCATGCGATAAAGCCTGTCAGTTTGATGCTGCCGGCTTCCGCGATCGCTTTGCTTCGCCCGATTGTCGCCATCGAGCCCTTGTCGTAGTATTCGAAATTCTTTCGCGTTTTGCCGGCAATATCGGCAAGAATATTCCCTGCGGCGATTTTCGCCATCTGGATGGCCGCCGGGGCGACGGCTGGAACCGGATTCGAATCCTTGTCTTCAACGTACGCCATATCGCCGATTACGAAGACCCGACCGTTCTCACCAACCGAAAGATCTTGGTTAACCTTCACCCGTCCGGCCCGATCCGTCTCGGCATCCAGTTGCGATCCGAGTTCGGAGGAGGCTACTCCGGTTGCCCAGATCGTGACCGTCGAATCAATCCATTCGTCTCCTACCTTGATTTTTCCGGGGGCAATATCCGTTACAAAACTCTTTAAACGAACCTCGACTCCAAGCGCTTCGAGATCCTGCTTCGCTCTTTCGGACAGGTCTTCGGAAAACGTTCCGAGAACCCTGTCAGACCCTTCAAATAGGATAACGCGCGCTTTTCGGGTATCGATCGCACGGAAATCTCGTGCCAGCGCCACACGCGCGATACCCGCGATCGCCCCCGCCATCTCAACACCCGTCGGCCCCGCGCCGATCACGGCAAACGTCAACGGCGAATGCTCTCCATTTAAGATCGCCTCCCTTTCGGCAACCTCAAAGGCGAGCAGGACCCGCCTGCGGATTTCGATGGCATCCTCGACAGTCTTCAGACCGGGAGCGTTTTTTTCCCACTCGTCGTGTCCGAAATAAGAGTGCCGCGCTCCGGCCGCAAGTATCAGGTAGTCAAAATCGATGCGCCCTCCGTCTTCAAGCTCTACAACGCGCGCGTTGGGATCTACCGAAACCACTTCTCCGAGGACCACCTCAATATTCTTCGATTTGTTGAGAATTCTGCGAATCGGAGTCGCGATCTCGCCGGGCGAGAGCACCGCCGACGCAACCTGGTAAAGAAGCGGTTGAAAGGTATGGTGATTTTTGCGGTCGATCAGCGTCACCGAACAACGCTTGCCCGACAGAGTCTTTGCAGCCTCAAGTCCTCCAAATCCCCCGCCAACGATTACTATTTTCGGTTCCGTCATTATCTACGCGCCGCGTTTCTATACGCCTACAAACTTTGAATAAAGAACTCGCGCCTCAAGCACGTCCTCGCACGCTCCGATTATCGCGCGCGCATCACGGAAAACCGTAAAGTCATGGCCGTCGGCCTCAAAACGTATCAGATACTCATTCGAGGAAAAGCCCTTGAAGTCCGCATACCGATCGGCGAGTTTTTCGAGCTCAAAGCCACTGGAATTTGACGGCTGTATCTGAACAGCATTTCTTCCGCAGAGGATCGTCGAATACTCCTCGTTCGGACTCGTCAAAAACTCAAAGTCCCGATGGCCGCAAGCGGGGCATTCGTTTCGCGGATTGGTTAGCGAAATCCTTCTCCAATCCGAATGCCAGACATCTATCTGCATCAAAGAGCCGTGAAGCGCATCCCTTCTGCCGGTTAGAATCTTGATCGCTTCCGTTACTTGAACCGCCGAGATCGAAGCGATTATCGGAGCGATCACGCCCGCGGTATCGCAGGTCGGGGAACTGCCCGCCGAGGGAATTTCTTCAAAAACACAGCGAAGACACGGTGTTTCCATCGGAATAATCGTCATCGTCGTTCCATATGAAGATACGGCGGCACCATAGATCCATGGTTTTCGATGTTTTACGGCCGCATCATTGAGTAGGTATCGAACTTGGAAATTGTCGGTTCCGTCGATAACGAGATCGCAGTCCTTTAGAAAATCCTCGACGTTTGCGTGGTTGATATCGGCAACTATGCCCTCGATTTCGATCTCGGAATTGATTTCGCGAAGACGATCCATTGCCGCAACGGCTTTGGGGCGTTTTTGGAAGGCGTCGAGTTCGGTGTACAAGACCTGACGTTGGAGGTTTGAAAACTCAACAAAATCACGGTCGATCATTCGTATGAACCCCACCCCGGCACGAGCCAACGACTCCGCATGCGCCGCTCCAAGCGCGCCGGCGCCAAAAACCGCGATCCGCGAATTGAAAAGCTTCTTCTGTCCTTCCTTGCCGATCTCGGGAAACAATTCCTGCCGGCTGTAACGCTCGTTCATCGTCTGAATGCGAGAATAACATATCCGGAATGGTTCCAAGTTCCAAGTTCCAGGTTCCAAACATCCTGAAAGGGAAACCCGATTGATCGGCAATCGGAGTAGCTTTGTACGGTCGCGGATACTGCACGTAATTTTGGTCAATCGAAAATCGATTCGATGAAGTTCCTTAAGGCAGTTGTTGTGAGACCGGTTGATGTTCTGGACTCGGAGGGTTCTCGAAAACGATCGACGGACATTCTGAAACGCTCGGCGGAAAGTTTTTGGCGCTCCGACTCGAGATCGTTGAGCGCCTTTTGTCTGGCATGGTTCATTCCGCCCATCCTTATGAAATTGATTATCTGCGGCAGTTCCATCGCGTCAAACCAGATTCCGTGCTGGCGGCATGAATCGATTATCACGCCCGAGACCTTTGCAAAATTCGAACGGTTCATGAGTTGTTCGCAGACAGGGCAGGGGACGTATCTCACCTGTTCGTGCTTGATCTTGCTTACGATCTCGTCGAGTTTGGAAAGCACGGCGTTCTGGCTTTCCTGGTTTATGCAGATCGCCTCGAAAGTCTCGTTGTCCGTCCATGCGCCCTCGCATTTTTCGCATTCGTCGATTCGGATTCCCTCGACGTTCAGCGTACGCATCTTTACCTTGCACCGCGGACAGTTTCTGTTGTCAACCTCGTCAAACGATGGACGCACGGCAACGGCACCGCAGATCCCGCAGAACTTTGACCCCTCAAAAATGGTTCCAAGGCACGCCGGACACGACATCGTTTTTAGTCTCGAACGACAGTGCGTGCAGTTTGTCGATTCGTCTTCTACGGCGGCGCCGCAATTCGGACAATTCAGAGCTTCTACTTTCATAGGGGGTTCCTTTGTGATACTTCGAGTTTATTGGAGTGTTCAGGGTTCCAGGTTCCAAGTTCCAGGTTCATCGATTCGGGTATGAACGATCTTGTCGATGGTGGCTAGGTCGGAGCATTTTTGGGGACTGCGATTCTGGTCTCCATTGCAAAAAAAAAGAAGGGATCAGAATCTATGTAAGCGTTTTGAGCCAAACTAAGGAAATCGAGATTTTTACGCTTCTTGCTCGTGGGGAAACCACTACATTGGAAGAGTTTCGCGGAAATTATCGGGGTCGATGGTCTCGCCAGTCCAAATCTCAAACTGTTTCGCGGCCTGGGCGCAAAACATGTCTGTTCCGCTGATGATCCCTGCGCCGTTTTCCTCGGCCTCGCGCAGGAACCGCGTCTTTATTGGATTATAAACCAAATCGTAGGCGGTGTGGAAGGGTTTTATAAATTGGCTTTCGATCGACGTCATGTCTTCAAGCTCACCTTTCGTCCCGATTGGGGTCGCGTTGACGATAGCGGAAAAATCTGCCGCCCGTGCGCCCCTTTCATCCCAATCGACAACATCGCCGCCGAAGTCATCGGCAATCCGAATCGCATTAGTACTGGTTCTGGAACTGATCGCAAACTCAATCGCATTTTCCCTAAGTGCGAACGCGCAGCCTCTCGCGGCGCCTCCGGCACCGAGAATTAGAACGTTTTGGGGCAAAGTCTCCAATTGCCGGATAGGGCTTAGGAACCCGTGCACGTCCGTGTTGAAACCGACCAAATGTTCGCCCAAAAAACCGAGCGTGTTTACGGCCCCGGCGCGTTCAGCAGTCGAATCGAGAAAATCGAGATGTTCGATTACGGATTCCTTATGAGGCGCGGTAACGGAAAATCCGCCAAAACGAAAGAAGGCGTCATCGGCGTTCGGACGTACGAACTCGTTCATAAACCGGCCTATATCGGTAACTTTGAACGGAACATAGACCGAATCCATCCCGCGCGCGGCAAAATTCGCGTTGTGAATCAATGGAGATTTCGAATGTCCCACAGGGTTTCCGATCAGTCCAAATACGGTTGTGGCCGAACCGAGGGTCTCGAAGTTGAACATCTCCCGCAACTCTCTCGCCGTAAGCTGTCCCGGGGCCGTTTCCGCATCGGTCCCTGAAGACGCGTAGGTAAATGGAACATCCGCCACAGGCGAAAGAATTCTGGTCCAAACCGTCGCCTCACCCATTCCGATTGGAATCATCCGTGAATTGAATTCAGGCTCTCGAGTGTAATCCCAGAGCCGAACGGCATCCGAAGCGTCACGGCAGGTTATCGCGAGTTTTGCGATATCGAATTGGTGCCCGGCGAACGCCTCAATGTGTTCTTCGACGCGGGTGTTCCCATTGAAGTCATGTATTGACACGATTCGCTTTCGAGGCCGGCAGGCATATTCCATTGGCGATATATCAGTTTCAAAATCCGCGTATTCGCATTCGAATTCCTGGTTCCAAAACGCGTTTCTTTGTTCAGTGGAAAGTTTGCTGAAGCCGCCTTCGGAAGCCGGTCTCAATGTCACGACGAAATCGGTTTCGGGGAACTTTTCTAAAATCGCACGAACATCAATGAAATCAACGCTGTTCACATCAAGATATTCCGGGGCAAGACCATCGAACCTGATCTCGACCAAACGCGAATCTCGCGTTGCATCGCGGATTTTGCTAGCAAGCAATTCAGGAGTCGCGCCGGTTACCGATATGCAGATGCGGTTTGAGAATTCAGCCATACTAACGTTTGCCGGCGTGTCAACGATCCTTGACGTAGCCCCACAGCGCGACAAATATGAGCGCCATCATTGATATCGCCGAAAAGATAACGATGAATGTTTTTCCGCTTTGTCCGACGCCAATTGCGGCGGTTGCCCAGGAAATCGCCAATGGATAAACCATCGTGTCGTATTTGAAGCGAACAAATGCGCCAATGGCGGTAACCGCGATAATCAGGGTCGAGCCGATGGCCTGGGCCATTAGCGGCGAGAAGTTGACATTGAAGTAGCTCAGGACCACGGCGGCGTTTACGAAAGTCGCCGCCGTTACCCAACCAAAGTACAGGAAAAGGGGAACTCTAGCACACCAGAGATCACCCGTTGATCGGACGGAAGCGAACTCTTTGCTGGCGGCGAAAAGCGTTGCCGTAAGCGTGGCTATCAGCAAAAGGCTCAGAGGAATAAGCTGATAATGCCAGCAGAAAATCCAACCGATATTGGCCGCGGAACTCGCCAAATAAAACAATCTTGCCTTGTGAAGCCTTTCGTCGTGGGATCTGAGCTGCCAAATCGAAAAAGCGATGATTCCGATATAAATCAGGCTCCAAATCGAGAACGCATAACCCGCCGGGGTTACAACGGTGGGATACATAGCGGAAACACGATCGGGCGTGATTCCGCCGATCTTGCCGACCGCGGCGAGATAGTTGATTGAAATAACGGCGATCGTTGCCAAAAGTACGATAATTCTGAGCGGCATACCATTCATAATTGCGTTCCTAAATACTTACAACATTTGAAGTGATAATCGAAATGGATTCGCGCCACCAATCCCCGGACTTGCCCAAAATATAGCCGATTTGGAGTCGTTGCATACGAAATGTGGTAATTTATTGAGGATTTGGACGATTTGGTTAACCTTTTGAAGATGTCAAAAAGATTGCAAACTCAAGGGAGTGATTCTGAATCAGAAGATGCAGCATGAAGCAAAGAGCTTCGGAATCAATCCAATGCAGCCAGTTCTATTGCATTAAACATTGAAAATAAAGCGTTTAGCGTTGAGAGTACGGTCAAGTGATATCCCCGTATGTGAATATATTGCAATGTCGCGGGAGATTTGATCGGCTGATTCCTTTACATTTTGCATATTGATTGGAGTGTGGCATTGATATTGCCTTGAGAAAAACCGGCACAAACTTCTTTCCCCCGTGCCTCAAATTTGGTGGAGAGAAAATTACAGATGAAAAAGCTAATAAGAACAGCAGTTGTTACCATGGCATTCGGGCTTTTTGCAGCAATCGGGGTTTTCGCCCAGCAACCGGATCCTCCGAAGAGGCTTGTTCCTCCGAAGGAAAAACCTCCCGTTGTCGATCCCAAGCAAAAGCCTACCCCGAAACCCACGCCAAAACCGAAACCTCCGAAACCGGATGGAGATTCCAGCATCATGGCGCGGATCGGCTATGGTAACGAGGACTAAACATAAGGCAATTATTCCAGGCCGCCCCCATCGGGCGGCCTTTTTCACTTTTAAATCGATCAATCTTGCACTCCGTGAATCAAAAACGTATTTATCTTCAGAATCCCTGAAAGTTTTTTACATCAATTGGGAACAATTCCGGCAGAAATTTGTCCAAGTAATCGCAACACGCCGCACGCGTGGTTTGATTGGCACTGAAAAGGAGACAAAGGACATGCTGGAAAAACTTGTAGAAAGCAAAAACACGGGAAAGGACTCGCGCCTTTTCAGGACACTCCTACTATCGGCGGGCTCATTGGTAAGCGGTGCTTTCGTGCTTGGACTTATCCTGAGCATTTTTGGAACAAATCTCGCGATGAGCGGCGAAGGACTTGATCTTACGCGCCTCGTTTCTCCAACGATGATTCCCGAAGAGAAGCCGGCACCGGAACCGGAGCCGGAGCGGGAGCAACCTAAATCGCAACCGGTTCGAGCGGTTGCGACAGTCAAAGAAACGGTTCGCAAGGTAAACCAGCAAAGGATTGACGAAATACCGGTTCGGACGCCCAAAAATGTTTCGACCTCCAAGAACGTCTATCGTTCGAGGCCGGTTGGAAACTTCAAACTCGGAAACGAAGAAATCGATCGAACCCCGCCGGCGAACGCGCCGACCGGTCCGCAACGAGCGGGCAACAATCCCGGGGCAGGTTTCGGGAACAAACCGGTAGAAGTTGAAAAACCCAAGGTGGAAACCAAGGAAGTGGCGAAAAAGGTTCCCGCACCGCCTCCAATGATGAAGGAGAAGCCCAAAAAGGACATCATCATTACAAAGGGCGTAATTAACGGGGAAGCGAAGTATTTGGCGATGCCAACTTACACAAGCGCGATGAAATCGATGAACTTCCGCGGCAAGATCTCGGTATCGATCCTGATCGACGAGACGGGAAGGATCATCTCCGCGACTCCGCAGGCAGCGAACCCGCTCTTTGCAAAGGCGGTAACAGACGCGGCGCGCAGATCGAAATTCGCACCGACGACGCTTTCTGGTAACCCAGTAAAAGTGCGGGGGATTATCATTTACAACTTCAACTAGCGAGAGCAAGCCAACTCGCCTCACGCAGAAGATCCGCCGAATTCAAAACCGAATCGGCGGATCTTTTGCGTAGTAAAGAGTTCCATCCGGACAGAGTTCCATCCGGACAGAGTTCCATCCGGACAGAGTTCCATGTTCCAAGTTCCAGAAGTTCCAAGAGCCGGAAGTTGAGTTCACTCTAAAAAGTCGAGTTAGAAAGTGAAGGGCATCATTTTCAGTCACAACGGTTCGATATTTGTGAAAGACCCCTGCCGGCTTGTCCGGCAGGAGGCAAAGGTCCCTGGCTACGGCCGTTAAATGCCTGGTGTGTTGAGGTTTATTGATTTTCTGGAAAGGGCTGACCTTATTCACCTGCCGCACAAGGCGGCAGGGGCCTCCGGATGAATCAATGTGGTTTGGACTAGCCGCTGACCTCATTCACCTGCCGGACAAGGTGGCAGGGGTCTTACATGGTTTCTCTAAGGATCAATTTGCGTGTCGATTTTTTCTTTGGATCGATTTTTTGGAGTGGACTCAGAAGTTCCAAGAGCCGGAAGTTGAGTTCACTCTAAAAATTCGATCTTATTCCAAAATCCGGAAATTCCCATTCGGAGGCGTAGCCTCACGGAGATACGCGGCCGGGGGTTCCGCGCAAAGCCGCTCCACCCCCGGCTGATTTGAGAATTGTGACGTGGTTCCTGTCACGAAAATTGAAGACTGGAAATTTTCTTTGGCACCAATCAAGTAGTGATTTCAGATACGACCCTTGCGGCAGATTCCAGGGCGCCTTCCATTCCGGGCATTTCGTTTGCCGTATGTTCGCCGGCAAAATGGATCAAACCTTCCTGCGTGGAGATGTTTGGCCTGATCGAAGACAATTGCCCTACCTTGAAATGGGCATACGAGCCATATGCGAAGGGGTCGGAACTCCAAGAATAGGTTGCGGTTTTTTCGATCGAACCCCGCATGAAGGGAAGCATCTTCAGAAGTTCCGAGACACAATAATTCATCCGTGCCTGGTCTTTCATTCTCCCGATATGATCAGAGCCGTTGCCCTCGGTCCATATCGCGAAAAGACCGTGCTGGTCGCCTGGTTTTGCGGTCAGCGAAAAAATCCTTTCAAGATGCGTATCCGTCCAGATGCTGGAGCCAATCGATCTGGATTCCCAACCACGATAACCGGCCTGAAGATACACTTTAGTATTCTTTGTGTAATCAAGCGATTTGATGGCCTCCGCTTTTTTGCGTGAGAGTCCGGGTTGAAACCTTACCTTTCTGAGCGCCGAAAAGGGGATTGAGCAAATCACGCGGTCTCCCTTGAAAATCTTTTTCTTGCCGGCTTTTGTTTTCGTCTCAACCGAAACGGCGTTTCCTGATACCTTGATTTTCGAAACGATCGCGCCGGATTCGATCTTGCATCCCTTTGCTTCGCACCCTTTAGCCATTGCGGCAATCAGTGTGTCGTTGCCATTGGGTATTTTAAGTGGAACAGTTCCGGCATTCCGCCTGCGATTCCCATCTTCAATCACGGCACCGGCCGAAACCGTTTCGATCGAGTTGTAATTGAGCGATATGTCCATCAGCCGGACAGCTTCGGGCGAAGCGCCGCGCGCGCGGAGCGCGTCTCCCATCGAGATCTTGTCAAGTTCCATGACATCGGTTTTTCCGGCCCGTATCTCACTGTTTATAAGACGGATATGTCGGCCAAGGAGTGTCCCCGGGAGCATTTTCGCTTCGTCGCCCTTTAAACCGTATGGATGCGTTTCGAAGTTGTCGCCCTTGGCGTAGAATCGGCCCTTCATAAAAACGCTGCTACCGATTCCATCCTGAATCGCGGAAACGCTTCCACCGGTTTCGGTTTCCGGCCTCATCTCCTCGACCTCGATGCCAAACTCTTCGGTATATCCGATCAGGCGTTTGTATCCGTCGCCAAAAAGCTCGCCACCGGTCTCGAGAAAAAGATCGCTGTCAAAAGCGTCACGCAGAGTGCGGATTCTGCCGCCCAATCGCTCTCTTCCTTCGATAATCGTCACAGCGTGCCCAAGTTTTGCCAGTTCGTACGCCGATGAAAGACCGGCGAGACCCGCGCCAAGCACCAGGATGTGCTTTCGCTCCATCGGAAAAACCCGTGCCGCGGTAAGAGCGAACACACTCGAAGCCAATAGGAATTCTCGTCTCGAAACCTTCATATAACCTTGATTATATTTCAATTGGTGACAAGCCAGAAGTGTCGGAACTTGGATTCCGAAAAAGACGT
Source organism: Pyrinomonadaceae bacterium (assembly GCA_041394795.1). GTDB lineage: Bacteria > Acidobacteriota > Blastocatellia > Pyrinomonadales > Pyrinomonadaceae > Aridibacter. Next base: position 320,424 of record JAWKHN010000001.1, read on the forward strand.
CGCGCAAACAGATTCGGGGAATCCAACCTGTCCGGCTCAAGTTGAAGACAAGAAGCAGTCTAGGAAACCAGCGATCCGGTGCCTCCGACCGTATTCGTTTGATCGCGAATCGGGGTGTCGTTTGGCGGTTCAAGTCATATCAGGGATAATTCATTTGATACGTTCACTTATGACAAGCCGAAACCAAGATCTATTTCGATTGTTGCTCAAGGTGGTTCGACGCTGGAATGCGTTCCGCCAATGGTTTTCGGGTGCCCTTCGCGCGGACCTCGACCGCAAGACGACTCTCTATATCGATCTCTCGAAATCGGTTACCCTGTTTGATCTCGTCTATTGGCTTCAACTGCTTTTTTCCGCGGGTATCGCGACACTCGGACTCGTTCAGAACAGTTCCGCCGTGATTATCGGCGCAATGTTGATCTCGCCGCTGATGGCGCCGATTCTCTCGGCCGGTCTCGCACTCGCCACCGGTGATTTAACGCTTGGAGTCCGTTCGGTGGCAAACCTTTTTCTTAGTACGGTTTTGGGAATGCTCTTCGCATTCACGCTGGTCGAGTTGTTGCCATATAAAGACCAGACAGCGGAGATACTCGCCCGAACTACACCAAATACGCTGGATCTTGTGATCGCGCTTTTTTCAGGGGCGATCGGCACGATAGCAACATGCCGTGAAACCAAAGGAGTTGTTACGAGCATTCCCGGCGTCGCGATCGCCGTCGCCCTGATGCCCCCGCTTTGTGTGCTCGGCTATGGAATCGGACTCGGCGGCGACGCTGGCTGGAAGATCGCAAAAGGCGGAGGACTTCTGTATCTCACAAATCTCGTTGCGATCACGTTTACGGCGATGCTGACTTTCGTACTTCTCCGCATAGATCGCAAAAAGGTTCGCGATGCGATTCGTGCGTGGCGCGAAACCGACGCCGAAAGCCAGTGGTGGATGAGGCAGCTTCACAGAATTCCGCGTCTCCAAAAAGCGCGCGAGGTGAGGAGTTTTACGCTGAGATTGCTGATGATTCTGCTTCCGCTGGTAATCATTTATGTACCCTTGAGCCAATCGTTTCAACAATTGCGGCAGCAGTTCCAGCAGCAGCAGGCGACCAACAAGATCAGGGATGTTGCGGAAGAGTTTTGGAAAGAGGCCGTAGAGGGGCGCCCGTTTAGCGATCTCGACGAATTGAGGGTGTCTGAAAGAGATGGCAAGGTCGAAGTTTATATCCGAGCCTTCAGCAACGTCGAGTTTACGCCCGAGGAAAGGCTTCAATACTTGAATCGCCTTGCGGGGTTTCTCAAAAAACGCCCTTCCGATATCGCGCTTCAAATCGTTGTGGTGCCGACGACCGGCAAAGACTCGACGCGGGCGACAGCCCAACCAGTCGAACAAGTAGAGACTGTTGCCGAGGCGAAGGCCAAATTGATGCAGCAGATTGGCGGAGCGCTTTCGGGTTTCAGGCTTACGCCGCCGGCCGAGATGGTGGGATATAGCGTCATCTCAGCATCGGATGGAGGAGCGTCGATGACGTTCTACTATCTTAGCGATCGCGATATTGACCGGGACGGACGCGCGGCGCTCGAAAATAACGTCAGGTCTCTTTTGAATTTGCCGAATTTGACATTATCCTTGTCTCGGGTAGATTCCGAGGCGATGGAGATTCCATTTATTAATGGAGGATCCGAATTTGAAACCGATTCCGAATCGATCAACGGATTGGTGGCGAATTTGAGGGAGCATGTCAATCTCAAGGCACGCGTAACCCTCTCCGCAAATCGCGAGCAAAAAACACTCATTGAGGCCAGGGAAAAGGCCTTGAACGAGTTTTTTGTCGCACAAAGCGGGCTCTCCGCCGATAGGATCGTATTTGTCGATTCGGATGCCGCCGAAGAAAATACAATTCAGATATTTCTAAAATAGGAGTTCAACTGACCCGAGTTTTCTCGGATTTGGAGGCTTCCTTCATGCTGTCAGCGCTTTGAACATGGCTTTCCGGTTTGACGAAAATCGGGCTAGTCCATTTTCGAGGCTGCCGGGTTTTTCCGGATCGGTTTTGGCTGGAAGTCTTGTGAAATGGCGACAGGAAATCATCTTCCTTCCTCAAGATTTTTGCGGGAGGCATGAGATTTTTTCAGAAGTCCGCATACGCGGATTTCGAGGGGAAGCATCGCCCGCGGACAACGATTGAAAAATCGGTTGTCCGAAGGAAACTATTATGAGTGCAGAACAACAGGGACAAAAATTCTTGGCCAGCGTCGATGCTTATTTCGACAGGGCCGCCCGCCTGACCGATCATCCCACCGGTCTTCTGAATCAGATACGTCAATGCAATAGCGTCTATTCGTTTACATATCCGGTTCGAAAGGGTGATTCTTACGAGACTATTACCGCTTGGCGCGCCGAGCACAGTCATCACAAGCTTCCGGTCAAGGGCGGAATCCGCTACTCGATCGAAGCTTCCGAAGACGAGGTAATCGCGCTCGCCACTCTTATGACATACAAATGCGCGATCGTTGACGTGCCTTTTGGTGGCGCAAAGGGGGCCGTGAAAATCGATCCCAAGAACTACACCGAAGAAGAACTTCAACGTATCACGCGCAGATATACTACTGAATTAATCAAAAAGAATTTTATCGGTCCGGCCGTTGACGTGCCCGCCCCCGACTATGGCACGGGTGCTAGGGAAATGGCCTGGATTGCAGATACCTATCTCGCTTTTCATGGCGAGCAGATCGACGCTCTCGGATGTGTGACCGGAAAGTCAGTTGCACAGGGAGGCATCCGGGGCAGAACCGAGGCAACCGGACTTGGTGTCTATTATGGTTTGCGTGATGCCTGCAACGTCGCCGAAGACATGAAGGAACTTGGTCTCGAACCCGGAATCGCGGGCAAGACCGTAGTTGTTCAGGGGCTCGGAAACGTTGGTTACTACGCAGCGAAATTCTGTCAGGAAGGTGGAGCTGTTTTGGTCGGCGTTTCGGAGTATGAAGGCGCAATCCATTGTCCGGACGGCATTGATTTGGACAAGCTTATGGCTCATCGCCGAGATACCGGTTCGATTCTCAACTTCCCGGGTGCTACGAATCTTGCGAGTCGCGAGGAAGGGCTTGAGCTCGAATGCGACATCCTGATTCCCGCCGCACTCGAAAATCAAATCACTCGCGAGAACGCTCCGAGGATTAAGGCGAAAATAATCGGAGAGGCCGCAAACGGTCCGGTTACGTCGCATGCGGAGGAAATCCTTGAATCGAAGAACATCATGGTGTTGCCGGATGTTTATCTTAATGCCGGCGGTGTAACGGTTTCGTATTTCGAATGGCTAAAGAATCTCTCGCACGTTCGATTCGGTCGGATGGGCAAGAGGTTTGAACAGGGCGCATACGAAAGGATTCTGGATATCATCAAGTCCAAAACGGGTGCCGAGGTTTCAAAGGAAGAGTACGAAATGATCGCGCGCGGCGCCGATGAAAAGGATCTCGTATATTCGGGTCTTGAGGAAACGATGATCAACTCGTACCAACAGATCCGCGAGATTTACAAATCACGCGAGGGAGTGTCCAATTTACGAACGGCGGCGTTCATCAATGCTATCGACAAGATCGCGTTGTGCTACCTCGAACTTGGTATTTTCCCCTAAATTGAAACTTATTCGAATCAAAGGCGACCGCCGGAACACCGGTGGTCGCTTTTTTTTGGTAGACGACAACGCCTTCATCGGCGCAGGCGCTTTCACGATTTTCGGTTGGAAAGTTGAAATGCCGGCAAGGTTTCGCATCGGAAAATGTAAAAAGTTTTTGGACGTGAATCTGCCTAAACGATGCAATTGTTACGGATATGAAAAAAACGTTACGTAAATGTTAAATGCCTTTTCGGAGCGACTTGAATATTAAGCATGTTGACGGTATTTTTTACGTTGAATTCTCAGTATAAGTTGAAAGTCTTTCGTTTCGCTGTTCACGGGTTTCGGCTCTCCTTGTAGTACCCGAGATAGTTGAATCGGATTCTCGTTCATGGGTTGCGGCCTTTGGTCTAATTTTTGGCGATATCGCGCAACATTTATGAAACATGGCATTGCTACGATTTGGGCTGTACATGTTTGTTTCGAGAATCCGTCGCCCTCAATCGAGCTTTTGACGATTTCTTAAAGCCGCAATCTCTCTTGCCGTCAATGCAAGCGGGATGCGAAACAACCGGTGGTGCCGGTTAAACAAAAGTTTTTGATATGTCGGGAATCCGTCCCGATCGTTTTTATTAACCGCGACAATTTGCGGGTTTATAAGTTTTCATTTATCTCGCCGGCGAGTTCCGTCGACGAATTGAACAGTTACTATTTACTAGTGAGGCTAAAACAAAAAATGACTAGAAAGACATCATTGTGGCTGGCGTTGGTTTTTGCGATGACCGGCCTCTTTTCATTGACTGTTGCGGCTCAGATCACAACCTCCGAAATGGTCGGACGCGTTGTGGACGAGCAGGGAAACGCGGTAGCGGGCGCATCAGTCGAGGCGGAGCACCAACCTTCGGGGACGGTCTATACTGCCGAAACAAACGCTGCGGGAAGGTTTACCATTCCGGCGATGCGTGTCGGCGGGCCGTACAGGGTCAAGGTAATTCAGGCCGGCTTCAACGAGCAGATCGTAGAAAACATCCAGCTTAGTCTGGGTTCTTCGGCTACGATCAACGTCACGTTGAAAACCGCGATCAGCGAAACGGTCGATGTGTCGAGTGAAGATACAGCGATCTTTAGTGAAACGCGAACGGGTGCCACGACGAATGTCAGCAATGAGGCTCTTGAGGCTCTGCCGACGATCTCGCGACGCATCAACGACTTTACGCGTTTGACGCCTCAAGCGGGCGGCGGCGGAACCTTTGCGGGTCAAGACAACCGTTTGAACAACATTACGGTTGACGGTTCGTACTTCAACAACTCGTTCGGTCTCGCCGGTCAGCCGGGCGACAGAACGGGTGTTTCACCGATCTCGCTGGATGCTATCGAAGCCATTCAAGTCAATGTTTCGCCTTACGATGTAAGACAAGGCAACTTTGTCGGCGCCGGTGTCAACACCGTTACCCGCAGCGGAACCAATACCTATCAAGGTTCGCTTTACTATATCTTCCGCAAGCCTTCGTTTGTTGGAAAAGAGGCCGGAACCCAAGCCTTCAATCCGGGAGAATTCGACTACAAGAACTGGGGATTCAGACTCGGCGGTCCGTTGCCGTTTCTTGGATTCGGCCAAGGCGGCCCGCTTTACACTTCCGGAAAGGACAAGCTCTTCTTCTTCCTTAGCTATGAAGACGAATCGTTGACGCAACCGGGTACGACCTTTAGGGCCAATACCGGGTCGGAAACCGTTGGTGGAAGCACGACGCGTGTGCTCGCCTCTGATCTTGATGAGTTGAGCAGCTATCTGCGAACCAACTTCAACTATGAAACCGGTCCGTATCAGGATTACAGCTTCAGCACGCCGGCGAAGAAATTCCTTCTCCGCGGGGACTACAACGTTAACTCGACGAACAGGGTTAGCCTCCGTTATCTGTTCCTCGATTCGAGCACGGATGTTTTGGAATCAAATTCGTCATCGCTCGGCTTTGGCGGTAGAAGAACGAATCTCAATTCATTGAATTTTGCCAATTCGAATTATCAGATTCTCGAAAACATTCGTTCGCTTGTCGGTGAATGGAACTCGGCGATCGGAAACTCGGCTGCGAACAGCCTTATCATCGGTTACACCAAACAGGATGAGAGCCGTGGTTACGTTGGAAGCTTCTTCCCGCTGGTCGATATTCTAGAAGGCGGTTCGACCTATACGAGCTTCGGTTTCGAGCCGTTTACGCCGAACAACGAACTTCGTTACAATTCGCTTCAGATTCAGGACAACCTGACGTTCTACATGGGCTCGCACTCGATTTCGGGTGGTTTCAGCTTCGAGCGATACAATTCCGAAAACGTGTTCTTCCCCGGATCGCAAAGCGTTTATGTTTACAACTCGCTTGACGACTTCTATGCGGACGCGGACGACTATCTAACCAATCCGAATCGCACAACCTCGCCGATCACTTTGAGGCGTTTTCAGGTTCGTTGGTCAAACATTCCGAATCTTGACAAGCCGTTGCAGCCGCTAAAGGTTTCCTATGCCGGCTTCTACGCACAGGATTCGTGGAAGGCTCGCGAGAACTTTACGCTTACATATGGTTTGCGTTTTGACGTTCCTTTCTTTGGCAAGACCGGTTTTGCAAACGCCGAAGCAAATGGCTTGACGTTCCAGGATGAAAACGGTCAAGCGGTTTCGTATCAAACCGAAAAGCTTCCCGACGCGAACATCCTTTGGTCGCCGAGGGCCGGTTTCAACTGGAGCCCGTTCTCTAGCGGAATGCTTCAGGTTCGCGGCGGTACCGGATTCTTTACGGGACGTCCCGCATACGTTTGGATTTCGAACCAAGTTGGAAACAATGGTGTTCTGACCGGTTTCGAACAGCTCGACAACACGACGATCAGACCGTTTAATCCTAATCCGGATGCCTACAAGCCGACCACGGTTACGGGCGCACCGGCCTCGTCTTACGAACTCGCTTTGACGGAACCCACTTTCAAGTTTCCGCAAATCTGGCGTTCTAGCCTCGCCGCCGATGTCAAGCTTCCGCTTGGCCTCGTTGGCGGAGTTGAATATCTTCATTCGAAGGACGTAAACGGCATCTACTACATCAATGCCAACCTCAGCGATCCCAACACCGCCTTTACGGGTGTTGACAACAGACCGCGTTGGACGGCCGGCAACAGGATCAACAGCTTTATTTCGAGCGCGATCGTGTTGAAGAATCAGGATGTAGGAAAAACCTGGAATCTCTCGTTCACGGTTGAAAAGCCATATTCGAAGGGTTTCTGGTTCAAGGGAGCTTACAGCTACGGCGAAGCCAAGAACACGGTTGATCCGGGTTCGATCGCTTCCGGTTCGTGGTTCAATAATCCGCACACTTCGGATCCGAACAATCCGGGTCTTGGATTCAGCTCAGCCAACCAAGGGCATCGCTTCTTTGCTTCGGCCACTTATCGTCTTGAGTACTTCAAGTTTGGCGCGACCACCTTCTCGACCTTCTGGGAAACCAGGGCGGGCGGTGCCGGTAGCTATGCCTTTAGCGGCGACTTGAACGGTGACGGCGGTACGAGCAACGACTTGATCTACATTCCGAGGGATGCTTCGGAAATGAATTTCGAGCAGTTCACGTCCAGCGGTACGACCTTTACTGTCGCCGAGCAGCAAGCTGCCTGGGAGGCGTTTATCCAGCAGGATCCGTATCTCTCGAAGCATCGCGGAGAATATGCGGTTCGCGGCGCGGCGCGTCTTCCGTTCACGACGAGTGTTGACTTCAGCGTGGCTCAAGACCTGATCGCGAAGCTTGGCAGCACGAAGCACACCTTCCAGTTCAGAATGGATGTTCTCAATTTTGGAAACCTCCTAAACCACAACTGGGGTGTCGGCCAGGCGTTTAACTCGACCACGCCTCTTATCGCTCGCGGTGCGGATGCAAACGGCGCGGCCCGTTATCGTTTCCGCAACTTCGGTTCGAGCCTGATTTCAGGTTCGTATCGTCCGACGAACGGCATCGGCGATGTATATCAAATCCAATTCGGAATTCGATATATCTTCAACTAGACTGGTTGGGCGAACAGCTCAAACAGCAAAAGGGGCTTCCCGTTTCGGGAAGCCCCTTTTGCTTGAGACATTGAAATTGCTGGAATCTGCCAATTATTCAGAATAGGCTCGGAACACTTTGACAACAAATCGATGAGAACGCGTCTAATGCGTGGAAAGCCCGCAGTTCACGTTCAGCTCCTGCCCCGTGATTGCGCCGCCGGCATCGGTGCAAAGAAACAATACAGTTTCAGCGATTTCCTCAAGCGTCTCAAACCTCTTTAGCAGTGTCCTTGAGCGAGTAATATCGATCGATGCCTCGGGGGAAATTCCAAAGGCTTCGGAGAGCTTCTCGTTAAAGGTTTTTCCATAGTCCGTATCGGGCTGAAATCCGGGAACGACCGTATTGACTGTAATTCCGGAAAGCCCCAGCTCGGCCGCCAGAACGCGCGTTATCGCGTTTAGTCCCGCATTCGCGGCGGCTTCGGTTGCCGCGAAAGGCATCGGAGTGCGCGCCGAAATGCCCCCGATATTGATGATCCGCCCGGCGGGCGAGTCTTTAAGATACGGAATCACGGCCTGCGAAAAAAAGAACGGCGCTTTGAGGTTTGTTGAAAGAACCCGATCCCATTCATCCGACGAGATGGTTTCCGCTGGAACGCCAACCCCGACCGTAGCGGCGTTATTGACGAGAATATCAATGCGGTCAAAATAGTTCAGAGTTTCTCTAACTATCTTCTTTATTCCCTCGGGTTCGGTCGCGTCCGCCTGGATTGCGAGCACCTGGCCTCCAAGCATTTCGATCGCACTTTCGGCCTCTTCAAGACTCTCTTTCGTACGTCCGTTGACAACGACGCGGGCGCCGGCCTTTGCGAGCATTTCCGCGATCGCATATCCGATTCCGGCAGAACTTCCGGTTACGATTGCTACTCTATTGTTCATAACAAAAAACGTATCATTGTTGGTCAAAATAACTAAATGGGGACTCGCGCGTGAGATGCGCGAGAGAGCTGAAATATGAGCAACGTCCCGAAAGCCCCAAATCGATACATCTTGGATATCGTGGTAATACTCGATGCGTTTTCCTTACGCCAAGCTCCTTCACCCTGGATGATGACCAAAAAGAAAGGTCTCGAGAACGCAATTTCAAACCAGAAACGCGAAATCCTATTCAAGCCGGTTTCTGGCCGATTCAAAAAACGCCCGGATCATGTCGCCGATTCTATTAGACATCTCGTTGCTGATTGCGGTCTCTCCCGCAAACCCCGCAAGGAGATGGAGTTCGGTCGGGCTTCGTCGGCGAAGCTCGATCGCATGTGAAAGCCTCACCTGGGTTTTTTGGTTCGATTCGGGAAAGAAGTCTGCGGCGACCCTCATCAGATTGCGTTCCTCTTCTGTATGCGGCGACCATTCGACCCTCTCATCACTGTTCTCCGTCCTGACGATCGGGAATTTCTCGCTGAAATTTCCGACAAATGGAATTTGAGTCGCGACCTTCCAATGCATAACCCCGCGATTGTCCGTCCAAATTTCCGAAATGTTCGGCATGTAGGACGAGAAGTTTGTCGCCTCGCAAAAGAAGCCCCTGACGCGCTCCAATTCGGCGCGAAACATTCCGGTTTCAGTATGAAGTGCTTTTACTGTAAACATTTCGAAGTGTTAGAAAACCCCATTCATCGCCACGGCATTAAAGAACTGCCTTGTGGTTGATCTGAAAATGCCCCTAAAGAATACGTCTTCGGCAAACATCACCACGTGGCCACGGCCGTACTGTTCATCGATCAAATATGAAGTTCCGGCGAGCAAACGCTCGGTGTTTCCTTCCCAAACAAATCCCGATATAGTCAAAGGGTTTTTTGAGGCATTCCGGAAAATCAAAGCGTTGCTGCCTTCCTTTGAATAATTGAAAAAGTAGCCGGAGGCCAGCAAAACCGGCATTTCATCGCTCCGAACGCCGTAGTTCAGATATGTCGTGCGATCAACGGTGGCGCGCATAATCGAACCTGGGATGCCTTCCGGAATTCGTCCCGCGCTTGCGCTTGGCGATGAGATCGGGGGAAGAACTGGGAACGGCTCGGCTTTGTCCGCCCTTTTCGTTGCATCAGTGTCATCGTTCATCGAAGCGTTTTCCGCGGGGTTTGAATCCGATCCTCCTACCAATGTTGAAGTCGAAAGGCCCGCTTGTTTGAGGGTCGCGAACACCGAACTTCCGCGCATCGTGATCAACGAACCACCACCCGCAATCCATGCCTTGAGCGTGCCGATTCCTCCTTCTCCCAAAGCTTCGGCCAGGTCACCGGCCGAAGCGTCAGGGATGATCATTACGTCGTAACCGTTGAGCCCACCCTGCTTCACGGCCAATACGCTGAGAGGCGTGAACTTGACTCCCTTTTGATCGAGCGTCCACCAGGTCGAACCAAAACTCGTTTGAGAGACGACTTCGTCGGCGAGCATCGCGATTCGTGCTCCCTTTAACGGCAAGACGTTTTCACCGCCAACGCCCGTATCGCCCTCTTCCGTATAACCGGTTTGCACCGGTATCACCTTAACGCCTAGCTCACCCGCCAGGCGTCTCACAGCATCATGAACGGCCTCGGAATTCCTCGTGACTCTGACAACAAAGGTCCCTTCGGGGAAGTTCTGTCCGGCTGCGTTCAATTTTCGAATCGACACGTTCACTCGAAATCCTTCCTGAACAAGACGAACCGCCATGACGCCCGTATTGTCCGAATTGTACGGAAGTACATAAGCGATTCTTGCCTTTTCGAATATCGAGTCGGCGGCCTTGATCCTTCCAAGATCGGATTGGGTGACTTGGTCGCTTGCAACATTCGAGGCGTCTTCGGTCCAATAAGTTTCAAGATCGAATGCTAGCGGCGGATTCCACGCAGTTATGTCATAAAAGCCATAGGGTTCCTTTGGAGTGCCCGCACCCCGCATTTCGTTTCTTTTGAATCGTTCCATGTTGTCGGCGACAAACTCCGGGTCTTGCGGCGTATCCTGTTCCAAAAGACCTTTTGCCCAAAGGCCCTGCGCCTGATCCAAATCGACGATCAACGCTCCAGTCGGAAACTCCTTGGCTTCTCTTGGAGCATCCTTGAACATGTAACTATGCGCTGTAGAAGAACGGAATGGCGCTCTCGTTCTGCGAACCTCTATCTTTGATTTCAAAAGTATGTCAGCCAATTCGGCCGCTTTTACCGGATCTCTTTCGGGCAAAATTACGATGCGCTTCATGGGGCGTGTTTTGGCGGAAGAAATGGCATCGACACGGAACTGGTAGAAATCCTTTAGACGCTGTTCGCGATTTGCAGCCAGAGTTGAAAGCGTTGTCATCGATGCGATGTAATGCTTTGCGATCGATGAACGGAATGTAACGATGGTGCCGTCGTCGCGGCGGAAGTTGAGACCCTTGAAGCCGCCTCCATCGGTCTCGTACGTCATCCCGATCGCGCCGTTAAGGCTTGGCATCGAGTCCCAGTATCCCGCGTAAAAGAGGTCGAAAATATCACGGACGTAATAATCCCAGCCTTCCGAGTCAAAGGACTTTGCATTGGCACGGCCAAAAACATCGAGCCATTTGTTTGTTGTCGGTTGGGGTAGATTGGGATTTATTGGCAAGGCGGCGGGCGGGAAGAAGAACTGCGATGGCTGTCCGTGATGATCGACGGCGACCTGCGGATTCCATTCGAAATACGCGCGGTTCATGTTTTCGGTCTCCTTTTGCGTTATCGCGATATTGTCGCGATTGAGATCGAAACGATAGTGGTTGTATCGACCCCAGATCGACCAGGGTTCGTTATGCTCCAATGCCGCCGGATTTGGATCACCAACCGCGACCGAGTTGTACCACGTTGCAAATCTCTCGTGACCGTCCGGATTCTCGCCCGTTATCACAAGCACGACCGTATTCTTTAGTATTTCCTGCGTCGCAGCGCTTTCGGAAGCCGCAAGTTGGTACACGACCTGCATCATCGCTTCAAACGAAGAGGATTCGTTGCCGTGAATCGTATAAGCCATCCACGCGATAGCCGGATTTGAGGCGGTGATCGAACTCGCCGCACCGCCGTTTGTTTCCCTTGGATCGGCGAGCCGCGCATTCGCCTTTTTAATTTCATCGAGACGAGCCATGTTCTCGGGCGACGAAATCGCGACTATGTGCTGCATCCGCTTTTCGGCGGTCATTCCGATATCAAAAATCCTGACGCGTTCGGGTACCGCTTTTTGGATCGATTCGATCACGGCTTCCATTTGGGCATATGTCGTGTGATGTTCTCCGACATCGAATCTGAGTACTGATTGCGGAGTCGGTACGTTGGCTTTATAAGGGCCTGAAGCGTAGAAATCGAAGGAGCGCTCGGTCTGTCCGAAAAGCGAGGCGCAAAAAAAGATCGCGGATAGGGCAAACAACCTGGAAACTTTTATCATCATAGAATTCACTTCTCACCTAAGTATCCGTAAATACTAATCTTTACGTGGTTATCCGACAAGGGCAAGGAAGGAGCAATAAGGAAACATTTCCGAACTTGCGTTACCAGTCGAAAGGGTTGGAGGCGCATGGTGAAGCCGGGTGATATGCAGATTCAAGAAATCGATTTACCGATGTGTGCCGAATGCGGCTCGCCAAGATTCAAGACTTGGGACGAACTTGATTTCGAGCAGCGACTTGTCGCGGAAAGGCGCGCCGGAGCACATTTTCGCGCCGTCAAGAAGGAGGGTCTAAGAGTGTGTTCGAGATGTTTCGCGCCACTTTCCGAATTCGGTAGAGAAAACCTTGTGTGATGAAAGTATTGAAGGGATTCGGGCCGTTTCTTAAATCGTTTTGGCGCAATGGGGGCCGAACTGGAAAATGAAGCAATCAAACTCAGTCAGAGAGGGAAAACACGTTTTCAAATGCCTCGTGTATCGCATGCCTGTGTGCCGTCAAATTCGCGAAAAAGGCGTCTTCTGATTCCATTCCCATTCGCTCCATGACAACCTCGAGAGACGAACTTCCGGGTTGCGGAACCAGTTTCGATCTCCCGATATTGAGTCTCAGCGAATGATCGAGTTCACTGAGAAATTCATACCCGTGTTTGAAGGCCATAAAGTTTTCGAGGGAGATATGGTTTGAGTTTCGCAGTCGATGAAGCGTTGCGGATGTCGAGCGACCTTCTTCTCCATCTGGAACCGACTTCGCCAACTGAAGATATCGAATCGCGAAATAGACATCCTGGAGCCCTCCCTCGCCGAACTTGAGGTCAATTCCGAAACCTCGTTTCGTTCGGGCTTCCTCAAGCCTTTTTCGCATTGAGTAAGCTTCCTCCCTAAGTGTTGCCGAATCGATTCCGACGGCGGAAGAGTGAATCACACCCAATGCCGCGGTTTCGATCTGCTTGGCGGATGTTTCGAAACCGCAAATGCCTCGCAGTTTCACATATGCGAGCCATTCCCAAACCTTCGCACGTTGCTCGAGATAGTTGAGGAAAGCGCTTTTCGCGATCGCCGGCAAACCGTTCTTTCCATCGGGCCGAAGTCTTAGGTCAACCCTGTAAAGCGAACCATCTCGCGTCATTCCGGAAAGTGCTGTGACAAACAACTCAACCGTTTTGGCATAAACCACGGGAGGCGCGACTCCAAGCTCGGGTTGTCGCAGCTCGTCGTCATAGATAAGGACGAGATCCAGATCCGATTCATAATCCATTCCGCCCGTCCCAAGTTTGCCAAGACCGAAAACGGCGAGCGGGATTTCCGGCTCGGGGGCGCCATAGATTTTTCCCGTTTCCTTAACCGCAGATCGCAGTGCCGCCTCGATTGCGGACTCGGCGAGAGATGTTTGTGCAATGCGCGAATCCTCGGTCGTGATTGTCCGGTAAGCGTCAAAAGAGGCGATTCGGATTATGGATTGCGCCCAAATCTTGCGCATTTCCGAAAGGGTCTCGGCAAAGGTCGCGCATTCTTCGACACACGCGAATGTATCCGATCCGAACTTGAGGTCCCTTGGTTTTTCATCCAGCATCGGCACGGATTCAATCAACTTCGGATTCGCGGCGAGCATGCGTGAAAACTGCGGTGCGGTGCGGGCGATGATCTTGAGTGATTGGAGGCTTGCGTTTTCTCTTAGATTGCCGGTGTCGGATTTGAACGCTGAGAATGCTACCTTTGAAAGTTCGCGATCCTCGCGTCTTCTTTGATCGAGATGAAGTTCCGATTTTGGTGCCGGCGCCCCGCTCGATGCATCGTCTCCAAATACCCGTACAAAAACTGTGCTCACATTCTTTGTATGACGCGTAAGTTCGGAATTGAAATCGGCTACGAATTGGATTCCCATCCTTTGGGAAATCACGAGCCGTTTTTCGATTTCATCCGGTACGGTATGGGTCTGCAGGCCATGTTCCATCTGGAGTCTGTGTTCGAGGCGGCGAAGAAATTTGTACGCCTCAAAAAGATCGGTCAGCTCCGATTCTCCGATAAGCCCTCTGTCTCCGAGGCGGGAAAGGCTTATGAGGGTATGCGGCGCTCGGAGCCATTTGTCGTTTCCGCCATGTGCAAGCTGAAGTGCCTGCGCAATGAACTCTATTTCGCGGATTCCGCCCGTACCGATTTTGACATTGAATCCACGGGTGCCCCGATTCTCACTGTCGATCAGTTGTTTTGAGGATTTTACGTTGTTTAGCGCTTCGATTTCGGAGGTGCCTTCCCTGAAGACAAAGGGAATGATTCTGCCGTGAAACTCCTCAAACAGGTCTTCGCTTCCGGCGCTCGCTCGCGAACGAATCAAAACCTGTCTTTCCCACTCCCTCGCCTCGTGCTTGTAATATCGGTCCGCCTCCATCACCGAAAGCGCGAGCTTTCCGACCTTGCCGTGAGGTCTGAGCCTTACGTCGACCCTGTACGAGGCTCCCTCACCGGTTTGCGAACCGACGATTTTTACAAGTCTTTCCGATAGCTTTATAAAGTACTCGCGATTGGTTATCGGTTCACGAGACCTGTCGGGAGCCGTGTTGCCTTCATGGGAGTACAAAAACAGAAGATCGATGTCGGAACTATAATTGAGCTCTTTGGATCCAAGTTTGCCGAGTGAAACGACGACAAATTCGGCCTTCACCCTTCGTCCGTTTTCGTCTTCGCCAAAGGGCATTCCGAATTTGTTATCGATTTCACGTGTTGCTTCAATCAGAGCATGCTCGACTATCGCATCGGCAAGGTTCGAAATCTCGGCGGTTATCTCCGCGATCGTTTCCAAGCCCCTAATATCTTTCAAATATACGCGTATCAATTCGCGCCTTCGAAACCGACTGAGGAGTACACCTGTATCGAGCGCGGAGTTCATCATTCGAAACCGCGCCAGTTCTTCGAGAAAATCTTCCTTTTCAAAGGTTTTTGGTTCTCGTCTGATTTTTCTCAGCCAGTCCACGTACTCCGTGTTTTCAAGCAGGGTTTCAGAGAGTAGCGGGCTGTAAGCCGCAATAGTGACCAAATCCGAGAACAGGCCGGGATCGCCTTTGGCTCTTTCAAGAGTTTTTGGCGCCTTGTCCTCAAATCGCTCAAGAAATCTCTCAGCGCTTGCTGGATCCGGTAGCTCGTCAATCAGATGTTGGAAGGCTTTCATCGGGTAAATGCGGGATAGAAACCCCTCTTTTGCGTCAAAGCGCTGCACTCGTTTTGGAAATGAATCCGAATCGCATATTTTTAATCGGACATGCTGGATGATAAATCAAAACTTTCCAGATTTGAATTGACGGTCGAAAAGCTGTTTCACCGCAAAAGGCTCGACGAATTCCTTTTCGTAAAGTTGCCGCAATATAGCAAGGCCTGCATACGGGCCGCAGTAAGGGACGGACTTTGCGAAATCAACGGGGAACTTGCCAATCGCGGGATATTGTTGCGCGAGAATGACTTTGTCGAGTTTTCAGTCGAACAAAGGCGTTCGAAGGCGATGGCGGCACAGCAAATTCCACTGGATATTATCTACGAGGACGCTTCGATAATCGCTGTGAACAAGCAGTATGGAATTCTCGTTCACCCGACTCATATGGAACGGGACGGTACTCTTCTAAACGGCCTAAGTCACTATCTCAATAGGAAGTCGATCCCCGGTATTGAATTTGTCAGACCTCATTTGGTGCATCGGCTGGATCGCGAGACATCGGGTGTTATGATTGTCGCCAAGGACACAAAATCGGCGGCAAATCTCGCGAGACAAATAAAAAAGCACCGTTTCAAAAAGAAATATCTCGCCGAGGTCGAAGGTGTATTGGAACGAGATTCGGGGACGATCGATAAACCGGTTTACAGAGATCCGGAACTCAAGCGACACCTCGTTTCGCCAAAGGGAAAGCACTCGCTTTCCAGGTACAGCGTCGTATCAAGGGGCGGAGAAACAACACTCCTCGAACTCGAGCCGGTTTCAGGACGCACAAACCAATTGCGGATCCATTGCTCGTCTATCGGTCACCCGATTGTTGGCGATATCATCTACGGCGCGAATCCGGCAGACCGAATCCGGCTTCACGCATCCGGTGTTTGGTTCAGGCATCCAACCGCGAAGTACTCGATGGCGATCCGGACGCCGGATCCGGATTTCGCACATCGGTTTATGCGACGGTCGGGCTAGTCCTTTTTCAGATAAAAGGTTTCCTCCGCCGGACGCAAAGGCCGGCCGAGCCATAACGGGCGTCTGAGTCCTCCGGGGCCCGGCCCCGGTCGCGTCATTGCCAGCCACTCGCGGTAAACCTCCATCGACTTCTTTGTATCCACATAGACATCGCCGTACTTGTCGCCCTCTTGGGCGCGTTCGACGCGTACCCTTTGATGCCAGCAATGCATTCCGGAAATCGGATCCGGATGAACAGGGAACGTGATGTTCTGGTGTACCCCGCCATCGGTCCAGAAAATCCTTTCCGTATCGGGATCATCCGTTTTGGCTCTTGAAATCCCTTCGACGACCCTCATCATGAAACCGCCGTTGTTTTCTTCGATCGAAACCTGGTTCATCGCCCAACGGTTGTTTGCCGGGTCCTGTTTTCGGCTCCAACGCCCCAGATGGTGCGAACATGCAACGACCTTTGGGGACATTCCTTCAGTCACCCAAGCTTTATTAATGAAATAACCGATGTCGGTATTTACACGAACCAGGTCGCCGGTTTTAACCCCCCACCGTTTCGCATCAGAGGGATTCATCCACAGCGGATTTCGGTGCGCGATCTCGGCCAGCCATTTTGCGTTTCCGCTTCTTGAGTGAATCAGAGTCGGAAGCCTGAACGTTGGAACAAGCACGATCTCGTCGTTTTCCGGATCAAGATTTTCGGGATGGATATGGCTCTTTATATATACCGGGGTCTTATACTCGGGCCATCCCCAATCCTTCAAAGTCGATGAGAAAAACTCCTGCTTTCGGCTCGGTGTTCCAAATCCCTGATGTGATTTCTCCCCGATTCTGACTCCGATGTTTTTACCGTCTTTGGAAATAGTGCCAGTCGTTTCATCGAAGCTGGTTCCGTCAAGCGCGTCTTCGGAAAGTTCCTTGAGATGCACCCCATAAGTTTCGGATTCGACCTCGAAGGCACCGTATTTGCGCATGTATTCGAGCGGATCAAGGCCTTCTTCCGCCGCCTTTTCGGGGAGACCCTTTGTGTTTTCGAAAATGTACCGATAATACTCGTCGATGTTGATTTTCTCTCCCTCTCGATACGGCGACATAAAATACTGCCGGATACCAAGCGACCCATCATTGTCGATACGCCACGAGAGTTCGATCCAAAATTCGTCTTCCTCCCAGACCTCTCCGGGATTCGTCTCGTATGTGAATTCAGTTTCGC
Source organism: Pyrinomonadaceae bacterium (assembly GCA_041394795.1). Taxonomy (GTDB): domain Bacteria; phylum Acidobacteriota; class Blastocatellia; order Pyrinomonadales; family Pyrinomonadaceae; genus Aridibacter. The sequence goes on from JAWKHN010000001.1 coordinate 337,844, forward strand.
GTCCCATGCGTCGTGCGGCCTCGCGAAGCACCGGTTGCCGGAAACCGATCCATTTTCCGGAATGCGTTTCGTAGGAAATAAGATCGTGGCGCTCGGATGAATGGCCCATCGGAAGGACGTAATCGGCAAAGAACGCGGTTTCATTCCACGTCGGAGTTAGAGCGGCGTGGAGCCCGACCTTGGATTCATCGCTCAGCGACTTGATCCACATGAATCCGTCCGGATAGGTCCAAACCGGATTGAATACCCGCGTAAAATAGACCGAAAGCTTGCCTCGTCCCTCTTCAAGGAAATGAGGTAGCAGTTGGCTCATCTCGTAGTGGGCCAAAGGATATTCGTCAGGGAAATGCAGCGTGTTCCAGAACTTCTGCGCCGGCGGAGTGCTAAAACCCTTTGGTTTGAACTTGTTCCACGCCGACGGCATCGTGCCGCCGACCGTGCCGACGCTCCCGGTCAAAACGTTCAGGAAATGAAGGCAACGGGATACTGCCCAGCCACCGAGATTTCCGCTTCCCGCACTGCGCCAGTTATGAGTTGAGAACATGGTCCCGGCGGCGCCGATTCTTTTAGCCACCTCTCGGATCATTTCCGGATCGCACCCGCTCTCCTTGGCGGCGAATTCAGGCGTGTACTCGTCGTAGTGCCTGATCAGTTCGGCTATGAAGTTCTCGAAGGTGATTTCCGCCGAGGGATTGAGCTCGGCGAGGCTTTCGCGCCAGTTCACCCAGTCATGCAGAAACTCGCGATTGTACCAGCCCTCTACGAGGATGATCTTCGCCATCGCAAGCAGGACGGCGGCCTCGCTTCCCGGATACGTCGGCATCCAATAATCAGCCATCGATGCGGTATTGGATAATCGCGGATCCATAACGCAAAGCCCGGCGCCCTTCATCAGTCCTTCGACGATCCGTTGAGCATGGGGATTAAAATAGTGCCCGGCTTCAAGGTGCGCAGAAATCAGTAGTATGAAACGAGCGTTGGCATGGTCGGGAGAAGGACGATCGGCGCCGTGCCACATCGCATAACCGACTCGCGCGCCGCCGCTGCAGATCGTCGTATGGCTGTTGTGGCCGTCAACACCCCAAGCCTGAAGGATGCGGTCAATAAATCCCTCATGTCCCGGGCGTCCGACATGGTACACAACCTCGTTTCGCCTTTCCGCCTTCAGTGCTTCGCGAATCTTTTCGGCGATATCATCGAGCGCCTCGTCCCAGGAAACCCTTTCCCATCTTCCTTCGCCCCGCGCTCCGGTTCGCTTCATCGGATAAAGGATTCGATCGACATCCTTTATTTGGTTGATCGTCGCCGGACCCTTCGCGCAGTTCCGTCCACGGCTCCCGGGGTGATATGGATTTCCTTCAAACTTGCGAACCTCCATCGTCTCCTTGTCGATGTAGCTCAGAAGGCCGCACCCGGCTTCGCAATTGAAGCAGTTGGTCGGAACGATCATGTAGTTTCGCTTTTTGCGCTCGTGCCCGCTCGTCGCCTCGTATTCTGACCAGTCGTTCCATTTGTCCGGCGGCGGATAATTAGTCAGCTCTCCGGGTTCGGTGAGGCGCGGAAGGTCGTTTGCCGGCTCGCTGCCAAGGGTTTCGATGATTCCGAGTTTTTCGGCGATCGATTCGATAAATGTAGCCATAAGAATTTGAAAACTAGCTCAAAGGCGTTAATTGCGGCGCCTTCACCCAAATATGCTGGGCGAACGCCAGTCCGACGAGAATACCTACTCCGGCAAGTCCGACCGCCCATACCTCGTAAGAAAGCATCAGCGCGACGATCGGTATAACGTTTCCTACCGCGACCATGCCAAGCCAGAACGGCAATTTGTATCTTCCCCAAAGGATCATTGAGGCCGTATGGTGCGCTTCCTTGGTTGCGTGGGTGGTCGTCATCTCGATTGCGAGTGTCGCCAAATGTATGAAAAGAAAGACTATCGTCAGCACTGATACAACAACGGTCAAACCCATGTTGACCTTTACAAACACGTTTACGAGCAAAAAGACCGCGAAACCGGCCATTACCGAGTGAAGAATCATATGCAGGCCGAGCATCGGCGACTGCCAGAAATCCCGCCCTTTCGCCTGAGCGAATAGAAAAGCCGTATATATCGCGGAAAGCAGTGCAAAGACTATCGCCGGCGGTTCGATATAGGCGAGCAGACTCTCGTATCCAAACCAAAACGCGACAAGCCAGGCCGTTAGCAAACCGCCGAAACCCGTGATGATATAAGCGCCGCGCGAAAGCCACGAGCGAAACTGCGGTCTCAAAAGGACGTAAAGAAAACGATCCGGTCTTCCGAGGTCCTTGATCAGCAGCAGCCCCGTCAACGAAAGGAAAACCATCGAAATGATCGCCCCTAGAAACTTCATTGAATCCGGAACGTTGTAAACGAAGTAAGAGCCAAGGATTGGCACGAGAAAAGAACCGGCGGCGATGGCTTTTGTAAGGATGTAGGCCGATACCTCCCATCCCCAGAGCACGCCTTTCGAAGGTGCGTCGTAAACGCGCCGGGGTTCCTTGGGTTTTCTTTCGATCTGGACAAAATTCGTTTTCGCGACTTCGTTCTCGTTCAAGCGAGCGTCCATGTAACGCGCGTATTTGCCGACTCCTGACGACTGTGCAGACCACATGTAGTCGGATTCCTTGTGCGCGTCGGAAGGATCGAGCGAGGCTTTGTCGCCATCGATATAAAAGAGCTTGGGATTCGTGCCTTTTTCCTCTTTTCTGACGGAAACGGTTTCACGCCCCAGGATCTTTGAAATCTCGGAACCCGGATTGTCCATGTCTCCTGAAATTATCGCGTGTTCCGGGCATACGACAACGCACGCCGGCTCGAGTCCCAAATCAACGCGATGCGAACAATAGTTGCACTTCGCGGCGGTTTTGGTTTCGGGATGAATGTACAGCGCGTCGTAAGGGCAGGCCTGCGTGCATGCCTTGCAGGAGATGCAGCGGCGGTCGTCAAAATCGACGATCCCGTCGTCCCTTGTATGGAGCGCCCTTACCGGGCATATCTCGACACACGGAGCATCGGCGCAATGATTGCAACGCATCACCGAAAACAAGCGACGTGTTTCCGGGAATTCGCCCTTTTCAACGTACTTGACCCATGTACGGTTTACCCCGACCGGCACCTGATGCTCTGACTTGCAGGCAACGGTGCAGGCGTGGCAGCCGATACATTTGCGATTATCGATAACAAAACCGAAGTTCATGATTGATTTTGTTGAGAATAAGTCCAAATCTGGTGCATGTCAAAAAAAGGTCTTTCCCGGATAATATGAGGAGCAGTTGCGAACCAAACGAGATTGTTTCGATCGCATATGAATCGGGGCTTTTTGCGTCTTTGACGGCAAGAAATCAGTAAAAACTCGGCGGGAATTTGTCGCGGCCCGACGCTCCGAAAATTGCGCGAAGCGAACACGGCCAAATCATGTGATCTTGAATCAGTTTGTCAGAGAGAAGCCCGAAACGGGAATGGCTTGATACGAACCGGGCCAAACGTTCTTAGACGAATTTGACTATCCGAATGTCTCGCCTTGTCTGATCTTTTCAATCATCTCGCGAACTGCGCCATCAAGCCCCGAAAAAACGGCCCTTGAAATGATGTTGTGACCTATGTTGAATTCAGTGATTTCGGTGATTCGCGAAAGCGCGCCGACATTTCTATAGGTGAGTCCATGTCCGGCGGCAACCTTCATCCCGAGCCCGCTTGCGTGAACAGCGGCATCGTGAATGCGTTTTATTTCCGAAGCCGCACGCATCGCTCCTTCTCCGTGCGCGGATTTCGCACCCAAAGTAAGTTCCGCGTATTCGGCCGTGCAGAGCTCGACCTGCTGGCACCCTAATTTTTTGGCCGCATCAATCTGGCGGTGTTCCGGATCGACAAATGCACTCACAAAGATTCCAGCATCCCGGAGTCTTTTGACCATCGCGCGGATCATCGATTCGTTTGCAATCATATCGAGACCGCCCTCGGTGGTAACCTCCTCCGGTTTCTCGGGTACCAGCGAAATCGCGTCGGGTCTTGTATCGAGAGCGATCTTCAGCATTTCCTCGCTGACCGCCATTTCGACATTGAGATATGTAGTTATGCATTCACGGAGCAGCTCGATATCGCTATCCTGAATATGCCTTCTGTCACCCCGTATATGTACGGTGATGCCATCCGCTCCCGCCTGTTCGCAGATCACGGCGGCGGCGACAATGCTTGGTTCGATCGTTTTTCGCGCTTCGCGAATCGTGGCTACATGGTCGATGTTTACATTGAGTTTTGCGGACATTTATTTACTCCAGCTAATAGAAGGAATCGGGCGGTCAATCATAAATCCCAAGCGCGTCGTTCGCCCTTACCTCGCGGATTTCTCCGAACATTCTGAAACTATCGCGGAAGATGCTCACTTTTGTGCCGTCGCAATGGTTCCAACGGACCGGAATTTCCCTCAATCTGAGGCCCTTTTTGTAAGCGACGTATAGAAACTCAACGTCGAATCCAAACCTGTCGATCTGCATCTTGGAAACAAGGGGACCAAATTTTTCCATATTGAAAGCCTTGAATCCGCATTGCGTATCCCAAAAGGGAAGACGCGTGATCATCCTCACGAAGAGATTGAATACCTTTCCGCCCTGTTCGCGGCGCCACGGTTGCCGATTCCCGATAAGGCTCCGATCAAGCGCACGGGAACCAAACGCGACATCAACCTCGCCTTTTTCGATCGGCTCGACGAGCTTTGGCAATTCTTCAATGGGTGTCGAAAGGTCGGCATCGCTGAACAATACGATTCGTCCCGATGCGGCTTCCATGCCCGTTCTTACGGCAAAACCCTTGCCTCGATTCTTCTCGTATCTGATAACCTCGGTTCGAATCTCAGGAAACTCCCCGCACGACACCCTGCCGACATCGGCGGTGGAATCGCGCGAGCCGTCATCGACAATGATTAGTTCGGCATCGGGCGCATTTTCACGAAGATACAAAAGAATCAAGCGAACCGTTTCGCCGAGTCTTGCTTCTTCATTATAGGCGGGAATAACGATTGAAAGAGGTGTTGTCATTTTTATCTGTTTGATAGTAAATCGTAAGCCGTATTTCCCACAAGGCAAACGGATTATCGGTAAAAGGTATTTTAATTCGACGGTTCGTCGGAAGCGATCCGGATATTGGTTCCGCGAAATCGAAGCCGGCTTCCTTTGATATCGCGCAAGATCGCTTGCGGGAAATGTTCGTGCGAGGGTTTCGCTCCGCAAATCCTGTTCAAACCGCAAACTGCCGGCCTTTGCAAACAGTGTGTGGAAAGGCGTTTGTGAGACAGTTTGTGCTATAGTTCGTATTTTGCACCGTTGGAAAAAGATGAAGAAAGGCATATTCATCACGGCTATTTTGTTGATCGGCGCCGGGGCGTTGATCGGCGGTATTTTCGGTCGTTCGACTACCCGCCAAAGCGGCTCCCGCGCACTCACGACCGAGAAAATTTCGGACGATTACGCCGAAGCACTTGGGCTCATCGAAAAGAGTTACGTGCGGGGTGTGGATCGCGAGGAAGTGTTGGATCGCTCGATCCAATCGATGCTTTTTACGCTGGATCCACATTCGAATTTTTTTACCCAGGCAGAACTCAAGAAGCTGTTTGAAGAGCAGTCTTCAGAGTTTGAAGGCATCGGAGTATCGATTCTTCAGCATCGCGATGGTGTTTACGTCCAATCGGTCGTTCCTGAAACTCCGGCTGCAGAGCAGGGGCTTAGATATGGCGACCGCTTTGTTGATGTCAATGGAAAGGATGCGACGAAATGGACGAGCGCCGAGGTTTCGAAGAACGTTCGAGGTGAGCGCGGAACAAAGGTAAACATCAAAATAGAACGTGCCGGAATAAAGGAACCGATCTCATATACGATCACGCGGGGCGGTGTTCCGTATCCATCGATTCGAAACTATTTCATGCTCGACAACGGTGTGGGATATGTCGGCCTTTCGGGCGGGTTTCAGGAAACGACCTCGCAGGAACTGGATGCCGCGATTGCGGATCTTCAAAAGCATGGAATGAAGTCGTTGATTTTGGATCTCCGCAACAATGTCGGCGGATTGCTGCCGCAGGCGATCGAAGTCACGAGCAGATTTGTCGAGGGAGGGAAGACCGTCGTTTCAGTCAAGGGGCGTTCAGCCTACTCCAAAAAACAGGATTTGATGTCATCAAGCGGGAAGAGTCACGATTTTCCGCTGGTGGTAATGATCAACGGCGGTTCGGCGTCGGCCTCGGAAATCGTTGCCGGTGCGATCCAGGATTACGGGCGAGGGCTAGTCGTCGGGAGCGACAGTTTTGGCAAGGGGCTTGTTCAGAAGATTTACCCGTTGCCTTACGGAACCGGTTTGACGCTGACAACGGCGAGATATTACACGCCGTTTGGGCGGTCGCTCCAGCGGGATTATTCGAATGGCTCGATTTACGACTACTTTAGTCATGCCGACGAAAGAGAGGTCGAAAAACGATCTTCCAGCGAAGAGGCGGCACCGCCAAAACCCAAAGGGGAAGCGATAAAAACCGCTGATGGACGTGTTTTGTACGGTGGGCGCGGGATTGAGCCGGATTTGAAGGCTCCCGCACTAGAGATTACCGAGCTCCGTTTCCGTATCGCTGAGGCCGCTTTCTTTTTTGTACGCGAACTCGCGGCGGGCGATATAAAAGGGTTTGAGGGGTACAAGGCAAGCAGGCAATCTTTTGTGACGACGGTTGCCAAAAGCGATCTCCAGGTCGGCGAGACGTTGTTTGATAGGTTTGTTCGATTTGCCGTTGAAGACAAGGACAACGGTCTAACCGAATCACTTATTCTTGGACAGGAAGCGTATGCCAAGTCAAAGATCAGGGAACAGCTCGCGACTGCCAAATATTCAGGAGAGGCCGGACTTCAAGTCTTGCTTGAAGCGGATCCTCAGGTTTTGAAAGCTGTTGACGCGATGCCGCAGGCGACACAACTCGTGCAACAGTTTTTGGCCAGAAATCCGTAACCGGTTTTTGGCCAGATTGCGGAATACAACTTTTATAAACCGAGATTAATCCCGGATGAGGAATCACTCCGGGATTTTTGTTTCTTGCCGAGTTCGTTACAAATCGTTATTCTTCGTGGTGTTCCACCAAAAAAATACAAATAATTAGGAGAAAAACGATGTTAAATATCGGAGATATGGCTCCCGATTTCGAACTTGGTTCGCATCTTGAACCTGGAAAAAAGGTACGTCTCTCGGCGTATCGGGGCCAAAACGTAGTAATCGCTTTTTATCCGCTCGACTGGACACCGGTCTGAACGGTTCAAATGCCCTCTTACGAAGCGGACAAGGAACGCTTCGAGGGGTATGATGCCCGGGTTCTGGGCATATCCGTGGATTCGATACCGTGTCATGTCGCGTGGGCGAAATCGTTGGGCGGGATCACATACGATCTTTTGTCCGATTTCAATCCAAAAGGAGAAGTGGCTAAAAGCTACGGTGCCTGGCGGGAAAACGATGGAATTACCGAACGCGCTTTGTTCATCGTCGATAAGGAAGGCAAAATTGCTTATATCGATATACATGACATAGGCGATCAACCGGACAACGAAGATCTTTTCGATGTTCTTAGGGATTTGTAGTTTGGTGAATTGCATTGCGGCCCGGAATTTCTCCATGAAGTTCCGAGCCGCAATGAATGGGATCAGGAAACATTCGGGAGGGAATATGGCGGAAAGGAAAGTAGACGTAAAGATGATGATCTGTGTTGCGATCGGAGTTTTCGCGGGTCTTATGGTATTCAATTTCGGTCTTAAAATGGACGGGATCATAGGCGGAGCTTTGGGTGGGGGAATCGGAGCGGCCGCTGGAATGGTTGCAAATTCGCTTTTGTTCAAGAGGGCGCAATGACGATATCAAGGAAATGCGTTCCATTCACTCCGTTTTCAGGGGACTTGTCGAGTCTAAAAATTGCGCTTGTAACCGCCGGCGGAGTGCACATGAGGAATCAAGAGGCATTTAACACCGCGGATGATCTAGGCGATCTAACATATCGTGTCATATCCGGAAGCGTCGATGGCAATGATTTGATGGTGACGCACAACCATTATGATCACGCGGACGCGGATAGCGATGTTAACGTTGTTTTTCCGATAGACCCGCTTCGAGAGCTTGTCGACGAGGGGTTTATAGCCGGAATGGCCGAAAAGCATATTGGCTACATGGGTTACACGATGCAGCTCAAAAGGCTTTACGAAGAAACCGCACCGGCGATAGCAAAAGAGATAGAGCGCGGTTCGAAAGCCAACGCGGTGGTGCTCACGGGCGGGTGTCCAAACGTTTGTCACAGAACCGTGGTAGCAGTACAGCGCGAAATCGAAATGCTCGGCATCCCGACTGTTTTGATTACGGTCAGCCCGGAAGTTTCCGCGCAAATGAGGCCTCCAAGGGCTCTCTATCCGAACGGATTCAAGATTGGAAACAGCGTTGGGAAACCGGGAATGCGCGGGCTCCAGAAGAATGTGTTAAGAGACGCCATTTCGCTATTGGCGGAGAATATTGTGCCCGGAAGCTGGAAGACCGTCGATTATCCGGAATACGGGGAGTTTCACGAACCCGTTTCGGTAAAGACCGGAAAGTAGGCATGCAAAGGCATTCTTATTTTTGGTAAATGGTTTTCCGGCGAATTGATTGCCAGATCCTCTCTTAACCTGGAAACCCAAGACTTTCCACTGCGTCCATCCCGATTGGCGGAGGCGATCGAAAAAATCCTTTTGCAAGCGAGGTTTAGAAGCTCCAACAGTTTCATTAAATCTACTGCTATGAAGTAAAATGTCACTTTGCTCACGGAGCTCCAGCTTGTATGTACAAACGAATCGGAATTTTAACCGGCGGTGGAGACGCACCCGGATTGAATGCTGTGATACGGGCCGCGGTTCGCACGGCTCGTGGGAAGTTTGGTGTCAAATGCATCGGTATTGAAGACAGTTTCGAGGGAATCCTCGGCGACACCCAACTTAGAAAACTAACGATGAAAACCGTTAGCGGTCTATTGCCCCGCGGCGGCACAATTCTCGGAACAAGAAACAAAGGCAGCTTTTGCAAGGTAGTTGACGGCAAGATGGTTATGCCGGAGCTACCGTTTGATGAAGCTCTCAGAAATCTCGATCGCAACGGCATCGAGGCCCTTGTGGTGATCGGCGGCGAGGGAACCTTGGCGATTGCCGAGCAGTTCCATCTGAGGGGGTTTCCGGTGGTCGGAGTTCCCAAAACGATTGACAACGATCTTTCCGCGACTGAGCTTACGTTTGGATTCCGAACCGCCATCGATATTGCAACCGAAGCGCTTGATCGCCTTCACACTACGGCCGCTTCGCATGACCGCGTAATGGTTATGGAGGTGATGGGCCGTAATTCGGGATGGATCGCCCTCGAATCCGGAATAGCGGGGAGCGCCGATGTGATTTTGATTCCCGAAATACCTTTTTCCATGGATGAGGTATTGAAGAAGGTCTATGCGCGGGAAAAAGCGGGTTCGCTCTTTACGAACGTCGTTGTTGCCGAAGGCGCGAAAGAAGTGGGCAATCAAGAGATTTATCTCGATAAGGGCGAACTTCGCCTCGGCGGCGTCGGCGAGTACGTTAGACGCAAGATTGAGGAAGCGACAAGAAAGGAATCGCGAGCTGTCGTACTCGGTCATCTGCAGAGAGGGGGCAGCCCGAATGCCTTTGATCGCATGCTTGGAACCAATTTTGGAGCCAACGCGGTTCGGGCTTTGATGAGCGGCGAGACCGGTACGATGGTGGCTTTGCGTTCAGGCCAAGTGGAAACCGTGCCTCTGGCCGATGCGATTGCGAACGTAAAGAAGGTGAACGTAAACGGACAGCTCGTAAGAACGGCGCGCGACATAGGTATTTCGTTCGCCTCGGATAAGGAAGGAAACCAATAGGAATTGTCTGATGGATGCGGTTAAGGAAAAGCTGAGGAAGGAATTGGAGGAACTGGAAGAGGAACTCCATAAGAAATTGCCCAAGGAAATCCAAAAGGCAAGGGAATTTGGCGATTTGCGTGAGAATGCCGAATACAAGGCTGCGCTTGAAAGACAGGCTTTCGTGTCGGCCAGAATCGGTCAGGTAAGGCAGAGATTGAGCGAAGTCGCCTCGATCGACATTTCGAATTTGCCGACGGATCGAATCGCCTATGGATCGAAGGTCGTTCTCTTTGATCTCGATCGCGAAACCGAGATCGAATATGAACTTGTCACAAGCGAGGAGGCTGATCCGGACGGCGGGAAGATTTCGACGTCATCGCCGATCGGACAAGCGCTGATGGGTCGCGAAGAAGGTGACGAGGTAAGGGTCAAGACTCCAAAGGGTTGGCGGAATTTTGAGATCGCCAAGTTGCGGACGATTCACGATTGAGAAACTTTTTTGAAGTTTCGGGCGGATGATTTTGCGTGCGCCGAATGTATTGAGAAGTCGGTTGTTTGGAGAGAGGGATGTTTGGAGCGAGCATAGGAAGGGGAGCCCAGAAGATCATCGGTGCGATGGTCCGGTGGCTCGCTTACGGCGGCGTGCATCCGAACATTTTGACGCTTATCGGCGTTCTGATAGGCGTCGCATGTGGCGTCCTTTTTGGCGTGGGAATGTTTTTCTGGGCCGGGGTAGTGCTGGTCGTCGCGAATTTGTTTGACATGCTTGATGGTAACGTCGCCCGCGAAACGGGAAACGTTACAAAATTCGGCGGGTTTCTCGATTCCTCGCTGGATCGTATCTCGGACATGATCGCCTTCATCGGCATCATGGTCTATTATGCCAGCAATACACCCCAGAGATCCGTTACGAACGTTTTTCTCGCCGGACTCGCGATGATGAGTTCGGTGATGGTTTCATACACCGCCGCCCGATCCGATAGCCTAGGAGTCAAGGCGAACGTGGGTTTTCTGCAGCGCCCTGAAAGAATCGTATTGCTGATCATCGGCGCGCTTTCGACTTGGGACTGGAATTCGGATTTTGTACTTTTTAACCGCATGCCGCAGGTGCTTTGGGTTTTGGCAATCGGTTCGACGTGGACGTTCATACACAGGATGTTCCATACCTGGAAGGAATTTCGAAAGTTGGAGGCCCGCGAAAAGTCGGGCGAATGAGGTAGTTTGGCGTGACTGAATGGGCGGCAAATATTCTGGCTCAGGTGACCCTCGTAAACGTGCTGACTGCCGTGGGGCTTTTTCTGGGATCGCTCGCACTCAGTTTTTTGGCGATCGGGATCGTAATGGTCAAGATCCCAGCGAATTACTTCAGTTCGCATTACCAGCGTGATTTTTTGCCGGGCAGCAATTGGATGGTGCGCTGGGGCGCCGTTGCTGCCAAAAACGTGCTTGGGGCGATCCTGATCATTGTCGGCATATTGCTTTCGCTCCCCGGGGTTCCGGGACAGGGTGTTTTGACTATCCTTCTAGGATTGATCATGTTGGATATACCTGGAAAACGACCGCTTGAAGCTCGCATCATCAAACGGCCAAACGTCCTCGCGGCGATTAACAAACTAAGAAACAGGTGGGGCAAGCCGCCATTGATTCTCGACTGATTCTTAAGAAAATGGGCATTTTTGGATTTCTAAAGCGTGGGAGAAAAATTGAAACGGAAACGGAAAGGCGCGAGCGTCTTCTGGTAAGGGGAAGGATCACGGATGGCGTGATTCTCGACTCCGAGACCTCCGATCAAGGGAATGAGGTGGTTCATTATTCGTACACTATTCACGGTGTCGATTTTGAAGCCAGCGAAATTTTGACCGAAGAGCAGGTGCTATCGGGGCGAAATTACGCCCCCGGGGCGTCGGTCGTGATTCGTTTTGATCCGTCCAATCACGGAAATTCGGTACTGGTGTAAGACGCGATGGCAAAGATCGAAAAAATACTTGTAGCCAACAGGGGCGAAATTGCGTGCCGGGTTATCCGCGCGGCCCGCGATATGGGTATTGGTTCGGTTGCGGTTTATTCCGATGTCGATTCGGATGCGCTTCATGTGCGTATGGCGGATGAAGCAGTAGCAATCGGCCCGGCCCAGTCCTCGGAAAGCTATTTGCGCGGTGAAAAGATTATCGAAGCGGCAAAGGCGACGGGGGCGAACGCGATCCATCCGGGATATGGATTTTTGTCCGAGAATGCCGGCTTTGTCAGGGAAGCGACAAACGAGGGGCTGATTTTTATCGGTCCGTCGCCGGAGGCGATGGAACTCATGGGGGGCAAGATTTCAGCGAGAAAACTCGCGATCGATGCTGAAGTGCCCGTGGTTCCGGGAACCACCAAGCCGCTCGAATCGGCGGATGAAGCTCTTGAAGTGGCGGCTGAGTTTGGATATCCGGTGATGCTTAAGGCATCGGCCGGCGGAGGCGGAAAGGGGATGCGTCTGGTGGAAGCGCCCGAGGACCTTCCCGGCGCGCTTTCGACCGCAAAATCGGAGTCTCTTGCCGCATTTGGCGACGATTCGGTCTATCTCGAAAAGGCGGTTGTTCGTCCAAGGCATATAGAGATTCAGGTTTTTGGCGATAGTCACGGCAACTACGTCTATCTTGGCGAACGCGAATGCTCGATTCAGAGACGCCACCAGAAAGTTGTCGAGGAGAGCCCGTCACCCATAAACGACCCCGTTTTGCGTGAAAAAATGGGAATCGAGGCCGTCAAGGTTGCACGCGCGGTGAATTATGTCGGTGCGGGAACGGTAGAGTTTCTTGTATCCGATGTTGATCGTTCCTTCTATTTTCTTGAGATGAACACCCGGCTTCAGGTCGAGCATCCTGTAACCGAATTGGTAACGGGATTTGATCTCGTCCGCGAGCAGATCAGAGTTGCCGAAGGATGTGCGCTGAGCTTTTCTCAAAACGATGTTTCGATCCGCGGGCATGCCATCGAGTGCAGGGTATATGCCGAAGATCCGGAAAACAACTATCTTCCATCGCCAGGGAAGATAACCCGGTTGCGTGTGCCGACGGGGAACGGGATTCGGGACGACGGTGGTGTTTATGAAGGCGCGGAAGTCTCGATATATTACGATCCGATGATTTCCAAACTGTGCACTTACGGCAGGGACCGATCTGAAGCCATTGACAGGATGAAGCGCGCTCTACGGGAATATACCGTTGGGGGGATCAAGACGACGATTCCATTGTTTCGGCAAATAATGGAAGATCCGGTGTTTGTCGAAGGAAATCTGGACACCGGCTTTCTAACAGGATTTGCAGAAAGGAAGAAAACCCCCGAACCGGATCGGAATCTCGAGGAACTCGCATCGATTGCCGCGGCAATGGCGTTCTGCAAACCAAAATCAGAGACGGCGGCGATTGCGACACCGGTTTCGAAATGGCTCGTCGCGGCGAGAAGCGAAGGGGTTCGATAACATTGATTGTGTTTGGTTGGTTAGGGGAAAGAGCTTGAAAGGGGAATACGATGGAAGATTTTTTGAAACAACTTATGGGGAAGAAGGTCGATATTTCATGTGGAACATCGGCGGTTGTGAGGGGCGATATCGTGGATGTCAAAGACGGAATTCTGTATCTTCGCGATGATGAAGACAAGGTCGCCTATGCCGTAATAGAAAAGATCGCTTTTGTGTGGGAAGTGAAATCCGGAGATACGAGAGCCGGCTTTCTGAATTAGCCGCAACCGATCGTTTAAACTAGAAAAGGGGTCTTCCAATGCGGAAGGCCCCTTTTCATTTGGCGTTCGGTTTCGGCAAAAAACCTTGGGTATGTGGTGCCCAAAATTCGCCAGATTCTATTGATCCAAATCCTCGGGATTCCAGACTGGTTGTTGAATTGGAACTCTCCTGAATCCGACAATTCTCTTTTCCCAATAACCTGCGAATTTGGAGTATGTAATGCCCTTGCTGGAAGAAGCGTGATAAAAACCTTCAGGACCAGCTACGATTCCGACGTGACCAAGCTTGTTAAAGAAGACCAGCGTGCCGAATTCGTATCGAGCGTCGCCATAAACCGGCTCGAAAGTATTCCAGAAACTGCGGGCGCTGGTGCGCGTCATACCGATCCCGGCTTCATTGAAAACCTTCCAGACAAATCCCGAACAGTCGTAGGTGTTCGGGCCGCTTGAGCCGTATCTGTACCGTATTCCCAACTTCGCCCGGATCGAATCCATCATCATCGAACGGGTGGTCGCGGCCATGTAAGTCGTCGATTTTTTTGCGCTCGAGGTTGTTGCGGCAGGAGCGCCAACGGGTCGGGAAGAAGCAGTTTTCTTAATTGGAGATTCGCTTTGAACGATCAATTTGTTTGTCAGAGGCGGGCGTTTCTTAACCGCAGGGTTTTGGGTCGGTGATGCTGGCGTTGTTCTTTCCACAACGCGATCCCTGTCTTGAGCGAATGAAACTGCCGAAAAAGCGGCGACCAGGGCAAACACGGCAAAGCTGTATCCAAAAGATCTTAAAAACTGCATATTAAACTTTTATCGGGGGGGCTTGGGGTTTAGAAACCGGATTTAAGGAGAGGACGTCCCATTTAAAAAACAATGTTAAACCCTCTTGGTTTCCAGTTAATTCAAATTGTTCCTTTTAGTTTTTTTGGTAATTGACCCCATCATAATGCATCACCTTAATGCAAAATGCAAACGGAGCGAGGGTTTTACGTGGTTTGGAGTGACGACAAGGCGTTGGATTGCCGGATTCTTCCGGCGATTTTCCGAGTCATCGGATGAGGTCCGCCCGATTGAAGATTACACCAAGAAACCCGAAAGCCGAACCCCTCCCCTGGGATTCGGCTCCGTCTTCCGCCTTACCTACCTTCCGAGCGCATTTCAGTTGTCCTTTTGGTTATTTATTAGACAATCCCAATAGCGTCGGATTTCCGAAACAAAAAGAGCGCGACGGGTGCAAAGACCAGGCGCGCTCGCTAGGAACCAATAAAATTCGCTATGCGGAGAACGACGTGCCGCAACCACAGCCACCCGTGGCGTTCGGATTCTCGAACGTAAAGCCCGATCCCATCATGTTCGAAACGTAATCGATCGTGATGCCGTTCAGATACTGGCCGGAGAACATATCGATGAAAAGTCTAACTCCTTCATTTTCGACAATCTGATCTCCGTCACGCGAAACTTCTTCGATATTCAGACTGTATTGAAATCCCGAGCAACCGCCGGGGACAACACGAACACGAAGTCCGGCGGTTTCCGGAAGATCGTCCTCGCTCTCCATAAACTTTCTGATTTCCTCTATCGCAGAGGAGGTTACCTTGATTTCTACATTTGGTGCAGCAACTGCCGTCATAATTATTTCTCTCCTAAGTTTTCAACATTCCAATCTTACTGAATCTTGAATTTAAAGTAAATATTCCTTAAAGACCGAAGTTTAACCAATTTCGCGGTGTATGTGCAAATACATTCAGTAGTGGAACAAGGGGGGCGGTCAGCGAAAACAATGGGCAGCAAACGATTCGTATCCAAACCGTCAATTTAGGACATGAAAATCGCACGATATTGCGATTTTGAGGAACTGAAATCTGATAGAATCGCGACAGAAAAATGAAAAAAGAATCCGCAAAACTGGTTGACGAGCTGATTTCGGATAAGGGGATGCGGGGCAAAGACGGCCTGGACGGCCTAATGCCGATTGTTTACGACGAACTCAGGAAACTTGCTGCGAGTTTTTTGCGGCGGGAAAATGCCGTTTCAATGCAAACTACGGAGCTTGTTCATGAGGCTTACTTTCGTTTGACCGCGCAAAGAAGCGTCGATTGGGAAAACCGCGGTCAGTTCTTCGCGATCGCCGCTCAGGCTATGCGAAGAATCCTTATCGATTCCGCCCGGCAGCGCCATGCGGCAAAACGGGAGGGAGTAAAAATCAATCTTGATGACGCTCCAACCATTTCCTCCGAGGACGACCAAAATTTGCTTTATATCGACGAGGCGCTTCGAGCGCTTGAAGAAATTGATCCGCTTCAGGCTCGAATCGTGGAATTGCGATATTTTGCCGGACTGACAATTGACGAAACTGCTATGGTCGTGTCTTTGTCACCGGCGACCGTTAAACGTGAATGGTCGTTTGCCAGGGCCTGGTTGTTTCGCCGAATAAGCGACGAATGAGCTCTTCCATTGATGCAATCCGCGTAATATGTGGGGTGGAAAATGCCGGAAAATTCAGAGTCGCAACTTGGCGGGATTTCGGGCCTTGAAGAATGGAAGGACCTAAAGGATCTTTTTGAAAGGGCCGAAAACCTTCCCGAAAACGAGCGCACCAGTTTCCTTAACGCGATCGGGGATCCGGGATTGAAAGCGGAGCTGGAATCGCTTTTGGAAGCGAGTTCGAAAGCGGGCGGATTCATCTCCAAACCGCTTCTGGTGGAACTCGGCGTCGCGGCGGATCAAGAGTCGGATGCGCTTAAGGGGGCTTCCGCCAATGGTTGGATTCTGGGAGCAAAGCTGGGAACCGGCGGGATGGGCGAGGTTTATCGGGCCACGAAGGAAGTTGGCGGCGCTCTTCGCTCGGCGGCCGTCAAGGTCGTCAGACGTGGATTGGAACGATCCGATGTCGGCGAGAGATTTGATTCGGAGAGACGAATTCTCTCGGCGCTTAAACATCCAAACATCGCCCAGTTTATCGATGCCGGTGCAATTGAAGGCAGGATTCCATTTTTTGTGATGGAACTGATCGAAGGAGTTCCTCTTCTCGAATATGTTGCTGAAAATGCCTTGTCAATAGCCGAGCGCCTCGAACTGTTTCTAAAGATCACCGATGCAGTCGATTACGCTCACCGAAACCTCGTCATACACAGGGACATAAAACCGTCGAATATTCTTGTCAATAGCGAAGGAGTGGTAAAGCTTCTTGATTTCGGAATAGCGAAATTGACTCAGGATGGGGTTTCCGGTACCGACACGACCGTTTCTGGCCGTGTTTTTACTCCGGACTACGCATCGCCCGAACAGATTTGCGGAGGACCTATCACCACCGTTTCGGATGTCTATTCATTGGGTGTCGTGTTGTTTGAGCTTTTGACCGGAGAACGGCCGTTTGCCTTCAAAGGGCTCTCGTATCAGGAAGTGGTTTCAAAGATCGAATCTACCGCGCCTCCGCGTCCAAGCGAGACGAAGCCGGCCGATGAAAAACAAACCTCGCCCGGGGAATCCGATACGAGAACGCGAATAGGCGAGCTAAAGGGGGATATTGACAACATCGTCCTCAAATCCCTTCGGCAAGACACCGCGGAAAGATATCAGTCCGTTCGAGAACTTGCTGATGACGTTACGCGATACCTAACGGGGCGTCCAGTACTTGCAAGACCCCAGACGCTCATTTACCGAGCCGGAAAATACGTCAGGCGCCATGCTGTAGGGTCCGCTATCGTTGGTGCGATGGCGGCGGCTGTAATCGCTTTCGGCTCGATTGCGATTTATGAGGGGATTGCTGCGGCACGCGAGAGGGATCGCGCCGAATCACGTTTTCAGGATGTGAGACAACTCGCGGGTTCTTTGATCTTTGAAGTGCATGATTCGATACGCAATATCGAGGGATCGACTCCCGCCAGAAAATTGATTGCTCAAAGGGCGATTGAATATCTAGACAAACTTAGAAAGGACTCTGATGACGATCCGGGACTCTTGAGGGAACTGGCAGAGGGCTACGAAAGGGTCGGAGATGTTCTGGGGGGATCGTTTGGTTCAAACCTAGGTGACATTCCCGGCGCGGTTTCAAGTTACAAGAAGGCGATCGAACTGCGGGAAGGATTGGCGAAGGGCGGTTCTTCTGAGGATCGATACGCATTGGCGATGACCTACAGCCGTTTGACCCAGATCACGCTCGTAACAAACTCGTTTTCCGACGGGAACGAATACCTTGAAAGGGCCGAGTCGATTTTGGGTGAATTGTTGAAGGGGGAACCGCGGAACGGTCTGTATCTCATAACAAAGGCGAGGCTGGTTTTCGAGCATGGCGAGTTGCTGGGATCGATGAGCACGGAATCGATTCTCAAAGGCGTTCGAAAGTATCAGGAATCGGTAAAACTCGCGGACGAACTACCCGAATCAAAGGAAAACAAAATTCAGGGACCGGACGGACTTTCACTGTTGCAAAAGGCAACGAGCCTCAAACAAAGGGCGTTTCGCAGACTCGCGTATTTCTCGGAGTATGCGGGGGACATCCCGCTCGGTTTGTCGTATAGCCGCAAAAGCATGGAGCTTGCAAAGTCGATGTCCGAGGATAAGACGATCGCTTCCGCTCAGAAACGTCTTGTTCTGGCGCTCGCCATGTCTGACACCGGAAGACTCGAAGTTCTCGGGGGGAACGCGGCGGGAATCGACCTGGTACGAAGTGCGGTTAAGCTCCTTGCAGAGATCCGGAACGAGGACAAAAGGAACTATTTGGCGGCCAGCCAGTACGAAATAGCGAGAACAAGCTTGGCGGAATCGCTCGCTGTTCGAAAGGACTACGAGAACGCGTTATCAATACTTGGGGAGGTTGCCGCAACTCAGGAAGGATTCAGAAGAACGGCTCCCGATGATAGCTACAACCTGGGGAATCTTGCCGAAACATACCTGTTGCTGGGTCGCGTCAGTTCGCACAAGAATTCGACGGAAAATGAGGCGGTCGCAAAAGCGTACTTTGCAAAAAGCGTCTCGATATTTGGCATTTTGAAAGAGAGAAATGCATTGCCGGCATATCTTGAGAGGCGTTACGAGGAAGCTAAAACGGCGTCGAATTGAGCTTTCACCCGCCGACGCCGTTTGATTGGATTTGCTTTCAAATTTGGGAGCAATCGCGAAGCGGTTATTGATTCGCTCTGGTCATGATCACAAGCTCGGGCTTCATCGCCTCGATCGAAATTCGTTGTGCAACGGATTCGGCCACTTTCCTGAAGGCCTCCGCCTGAGGAGAATCCGGATGCGAAACCACGACGGGCTTGCCCTGATCGCCGCCCTCCCTGACTTCGAGTCCGAGCGGCACTTCACCGAGGAAGGGGATCCCGTGATCGTCTGCGAATCGTCTTCCGCCGCCTTCCCCAAATATGTTGTAGCGTTTCTCGGGCATGTCCGGCGGAACGAAATACGACATGTTTTCGACGATTCCGAGGACCGGTATGGCTACCTGTTCAAACATTTTGAGCGCTCGGGTGACATCCGAAAGCGAGACGTTTTGCGGCGTCGTCACGAGTACAGCACCCTGCACAGGAACCAACTGAGCCAAGGAAAGCTGAACGTCACCTGTACCCGGAGGCATATCGACGATCAGGTAATCCAACTCTCCCCATGCAACATCCGAAAGAAACTGCCTTACAACGCCGTGTAGCATCGGGCCGCGAAGGATCATCGGTTTGTCCGCGGGAACAAGGACCGCCATCGAAATCAGCTTGACGCCATGCGCTTCAAGCGGAAGCAGCTTGTTGCCGGCGCCGATCGCCGGTTGTTCGTCAACACCAAACATCATGGGAATGTTCGGTCCATAAACATCGGCATCCATCAAACCAACCTTCGCACCGATCTGAGCGAGTGCCACCGCGAGGTTTACCGCAACTGTCGATTTACCGACTCCGCCTTTGCCAGAAGAGACGGCAATTATGTTCTTGACTCCGGGAATCGCGACATTGTTAGCAACACCACGGCCTTTTGGAACCTCGGCGTCCATCGTCACATCCACAGCGGAAACGCCTTCGATCGATGAGACAAGTTCGACCGCCTGATGCTCGAATTCCTCCTTTACCGGGCACGCCGGAGTTGTCAGTACTATTCGGAACGAAACCTCGCCACCGTTTATCTTGAGGTCTTTTACAAAATCCAGCGAAACGATGTCCTTTCGCAGATCCGGGTCTTTGATTTCACGCAGTTTATCCAATACTGCTTCTTCGGTAATCTGTGTCATTAAGCTTCCCCGATTCAATTGATATAATTTTCGACAATACACGTTCGTTATGGCGAGTTCAACCAAGAGAAAAGAATTCGAGAGGCTGGTCGCGGATGCTTCCGTGTGCGCGATTTGTCCGGAGTTGGCGGACAAGGCCGCCGTAATGAGTGAACTCAACGGATGCCTTTCGCCAAAGGTTCTGTTTGTTGCAGAGGCACCCGGAAGGCAGGGCGCCGATCGTACGCGGAGACCCTTTTGGGGAGACAAATCCGGAGAGAATTTCCAAGTGCTCCTTGACTCGATCGGTTTGAGACGAGAGGAGATTTTTATAACGAATTCCGTGATGTGCAGTCCGCGAAAACCTTCCGGGGCAAACCGGCGTCCGAAAACGAGTGAGATTCGCAACTGTTCGGCCTTCCTGAAGCGCACGATCGAACTTATTAATCCACCGGTAGTTGCAACACTCGGTACCGTTGCGCTCGGTGCACTGGAAAAGATCGAACCGCATGGGTTGGTGATTCGTGATTCGGTCGGCAAGAGCGTTGACTGGATGGGAAGAAGACTCGTTCCGCTTTATCACCCGAGTCCTCAAGTGATAGCCGCTGTCAGGCGTTTGGAGGAACAGGTTAAGGACTATCGTATTTTGGGTGAGCTTGCAGGGAAGTTACAATAAATCCATGAGGAAATTAGACATCTACTGGCTCCCGCATTGCTCGACATGCAAGAAGGCGGTCGCGTTTCTTGAATCAAAGGGCGTCGAATTCAATTTCAAAAGAGATATAAAAGAAGAAAAACTGTCGCGAAAAGAAATCGAACGGCTCGCATCCTTTGCCGGTGGAGCCGATTCCATTTTCTCCAGGCGCGCGATCAAGTATCGGACCATGAAACTGAATGAGCGTGAGCTTTCTGAAAAGGAAATGATAAGGCTTATGGCCGATGAATACACCTTTATCAAGCGACCACTTGTTGTTGACGGTGCGAAAGTAGTCGCCGGTTATTCCGAGAGAAAATATGAGGAATTGTTGGGTGGAAACCAGTGAACGCGGGCTAGGTGTGGTTAACAAAGGCGAGCCCGCGATATTCGCAGACTCCCGAGGGTTGATCCGTGTCGGCGGGGCGGAGTCCGTTCAATTTTTAAACGGGCTCGTCACAAACGATGTTGCCGGAATCGAGGAAGGGGAGTTTGTAAAAGCGGCGTTCTCAAATGCGAAGGGCCGTCTCCAGGCGCTTGCCAGAATTCTGCGGCTCGAAAACTCTTTTTATATCGAGACCGAAGAAATCACGCGCGATTTCGTTTTTCAGAATTTGAATCGGTTTACGCTCGCCGGTGATTTCACATGCGAGGATTTGTCGCCGGATTTCCGCTTTTATTCTTTGTTCAACGCGGACATTTCCAAGCCGGAAGGTACGATTGAATTTGGGCGCGATGTGTTTGTGCGAATTGAAAACGACGAAAGCTTCAGAGCATCGATCCCCGAGGCCTGCGAGCTTTCCAA
The DNA here is from genome assembly GCA_041394795.1 of Pyrinomonadaceae bacterium. Lineage (GTDB taxonomy): Bacteria > Acidobacteriota > Blastocatellia > Pyrinomonadales > Pyrinomonadaceae > Aridibacter. Next base: position 359,155 of record JAWKHN010000001.1, read on the forward strand.
AGACGCGTTCGAGATCATCAGGATCGAGGAGGGCCGACCGTTATACGGGGTGGATGTCGATGAATCGACCGTTATCCCGGAGATGGATATCGCCGATCTCATTCACTATAAGAAAGGATGCTATATCGGGCAGGAAGTTATCGCACGGATATTCTATTTGGGCAAACCCGCGAATCTGTTGAGAGGACTCATGTTTGAAGAACCCTTTGACAGAGAGGCTTCGGGATCGGAAATTTTGGATGCCGAGGGAAAAAAACTCGGCCACGTTACCTCATCCGTTTACAGCCCCGTCCGGAACTGTCATATCGGACTCGGATTTGTAAAAAACGCTTTTGCCGAAGAAGGTACGAAGGTCTTTGCGGGTGGGGCCGCCGCGGTGATTTGCAGCTTGCCGTTTGCGGCTGAATGCGGCTCCTGAACTATTTGGAGCGAAGAGGAAAAACAGAATTCATGGATGAAGGAATAAAAACCGAGGATTTCAAACTTGCTTGCACGATAATAGACACGCTGCTCGAATCCAATGAGGCGGTCGGCGACCTTTTGGTGGTCATGGCCCATGCGTTGGATGAAGACGTGTTAAAGGGACTTACGAATACGGGGGAATGGGAAAAATACCTCGATGTTAAGAGAAAACTCGAGAACGTAAGCGATGACGTGAGCCGCCTTACGGAGGTTCTCAGAAGATTTGAATAGTTGGAGAAATCGTACGGATGCCCGAAGTTTGCTTGGCATCCGCAAACGCAAATGCTTGATCTCGTGATAATTGGCGCCGGCCCTGCAGGGATATCGGCCGCTTACGAAGCAAAAAAACTCGGCAAGGAATACGTCGTAATCGAGCGCGGACTGATTGCGAATACCGTTTACCAATACCCGGTTGGTCTAACAGTTTTCTCGACCACCGACGAGCTTGAATTGGAATCGGGCGATCTGAAACCGGTTAGGGATAAACCGACAAGAGAGGAACTGCTTTCCTATTACGTAAAATTCGTGCTTGACCAGGGTCTTGATGTGCGCACCGAAGAACCGGTGCTCTCGGTGGAGAAGCAAGGGGAAGCATTCGTTGTGCGGACTGACAAGGGGAGTTATTCGACCTCAAAAGTTCTCTTCGCGATAGGGGCGATGGATCATCCGAAAAAACTTGGAGTTCCAGGAGAAGATCTCCCGAAAGTCCACGATCTTTTTCGAGAGACTTATCCCTGGGTGCGAAAACGTGCGCTGATAGTCGGAGGCGGTAATTCCGCCGGCGAAGCGGCGCTTTTTTTGGCCGAGGAAGGGGCCGAGACGACTCTTGCGATCTTTCGAAACGATTGGGAAGAAACCGATCCCAAACAGGGGTGCATAAAGTACTGGGTAAAGGGACCTCTCGAAGAACAGGTCGGTAAACGGTGCCTGAATCTGTTTTTTCTTGGCGAAATCGTCGAAATACGCGATAACGCGGTCATCATGAAAGACGAAGACGGTAGAATCTGCGAACTTGAAAATGATGTCGTCTTCGTACTTATCGGTTCGGATGCCGACCTTTCGATCCTAAGGTCGATTGGGGTCGAAACAGTTGCCGGGAAGTACGGCCCGGTGCCGGTTTATGATCCCGTTACATTTGAAACCAATGTCGAAGGCGTTTATGTCGTGGGTCATTTTACGAACGAAAGGCATATCAAGGGAGCGATAGAAGTTCCAAAAAGAATTGTTCCAAAGATGTTCGGCATGTAGTAGGATACTCGGGAATTTGGTCGTTCCGCCTCATCCGGAGTCTGCCATGGAAATATCAAGCGCAAGAAAAATCCTAAAAGAGAAGTTTGGATACGATGAGTTCCGCCCGAATCAGGAGTCGGCCATCGAATCCGTCCTCAATCGACGTGATGTTGTCGTGCTGATGCCGACCGGTGGCGGCAAATCCCTCTGCTATCAGATCCCCGCGCTGATGCTGGACGGCGTCGCGGTCGTGGTCTCACCGCTTATCGCACTGATGAAGGATCAGGTTGACGCGCTTGTCGCGAACGGAATCTCCGCCGTGTATCTCAATTCAACATTGAGCGGCAGGGAGCAGGCCGAAGTTTTCCGACGGCTGAAGGCCGGTGAAATAAAGCTTCTTTACATTTCTCCAGAGAGACTCATCCAATCGGGAGAGGCGTTTGCGGAATTCCTTTCGGAGCTCGGGGTTTCACTGTTTGCGGTGGATGAAGCGCATTGCATTTCCAGTTGGGGGCATGATTTTCGTCCCGAGTACCGGCAATTGAGCGCATTGAAGAAGCTCTTTCCTAAGACGCCCGTGATTGCGTTGACGGCGACCGCCGACAGCTTTGTTCGAAACGACATCATCGATTATCTCGGAATTCCGGAATGCGGCATGTACGTGTCGGGTTTTGATCGACCGAATATTTACTACGGCGTGCAGCCAAAAAGTGCGAGCGAAAAAAAACTTCTCGAATTCCTCGAACGCCGCCGCGATGAAAGCGGAATAATTTATTGCCTTTCCCGAAAGGATACAGAGGAACTGGCTTCGTGGCTCTCGGCCTGCGGATTCTCGGCGCGCCCCTATCATGCAGGGCTCTCAAAGGAAACGCGGGATCAGAACCAGCGCCTCTTCATCACGGATGAAACTCGCATCATCGTCGCCACGATTGCCTTTGGGATGGGGATCGACAAGCCCAACGTGCGATTCGTGGTGCATATGGATCTCCCAAAAAACATCGAAAGCTATTATCAGGAAACCGGAAGAGCGGGAAGAGACGGGCTCGAAAGCGAGGCGCTTTTGTTTTTCTCTTACGGCGATGTGGCGAAGCTTCGAGGATTCGCTGAAGTTGAGGGAAACTTGGAGCAGTCGGAGATTATGCTTAGGAAGCTTTCGCGGATGGCGGAATTCGGCGGCATCAAGTCGTGTCGCAGGCGATATCTTCTCTCATATTTTGGGGAGGAACTGCTTGAAGATTGCGGCAACTGCGACAACTGCGATACGGAATGGGACAAGATTGACGGAACGATAATCGCGCAAAAGGCGTTGAGTGCGGTTTACCGAACAGGGCAGCGTTTTGGATTGAACTATCTCGTCGATTTCGTGCGGGGTTCGGAAAACAAGAACATTCGGCCGGCACACAGGGAGCTAAAAACCTTTGGTGTCGGTGCGGATCTTTCGAAAGAGGAATGGTTCGCCTATTTCAAGGATCTTATCGCGCAGGGATATTTGAAGATGTCAGAGGGTAAGTATCCGACGCTTTCATTGTCTCAGAGGAGTCTCGAAGTCTTGCGCGGCGAGAAAGAAGTAAGCCTTTTCAAAGTGGTTGCCCAGAAGCAGAAAACCGCGACGCGTGTCAGCCGCTCGGAGTACGACGCCGACTTGTTTGAAAGGTTGCGTCGGTTGCGAAAGAGAATCGCGGATGAAAAGAATCTGGCGCCATACATGGTATTTTCCGATGCAACGCTGGTCGACATGGCCTCGAAATATCCGACCACGGAATCAGCTTTTCGAATGGTTTCTGGTGTTGGGGATGTAAAGTTTTCGCTTTACGCGTCGAGGTTTATTTGGGCAGTCTCAAAATATTGCGATGAAAAGGGAATCGAGACTCCGCAACTTGAGACTCCCGTTGCGGCATACCCTCCGAGATCGCCGAATTCCCGTGGCCTGTCCGCGCGCTTCTCCTTGAAGATGTTTCGCGATGGATTGTCGATCGCGGAAATATCAGACGAACGCAAACTTACCGAAGGAACGGTGTTTCGACATTTGACGGAATTTCTGGCCGAAGGCGAAGTTAGTCTCGAAGAATTGGTGCCGGTTTCAAAAATCGAAGCAATTCGGGGATGCCTGCGCGAGATAGGGTTTGAACAGGGGCTCGGAGCGCTGAAATTAAAACTTGGCGATGAATACTCGTATGACGAATTGCGTGCGGTACGCATACAATTGTTGGCCGAATTGGATGCCAACAGATCTGCTGCAGAAATTGAGCCTAAAAGCTCCGAGTAAACGTCCTCACACCAATCTATCCGCAAAAAAATCGGAGCCACCCGGACGGATGGCTCCGATTCTCATTAAACCCTGCTCAGGTTACGAGCTAGTTTGATTTCTTCACGATCACAACACCTTTTTCGCCGCCGAATTCATCGGCAAGCCCCTGGGGGTTGATCTCGTAGTTTGTAATATCGAGTGTTCGACGCGTTTTGCCGTTGTCTGATTCGATCCATTTGAAAGGAAGAAGAACACCATCCACCGCTCTGAAATCTGAGAAGCGAATGGTCTGCTCAATTGGTTGAACCTTTACCATATCCTTGCCTTTAACCACCATTACCTTCATCTCGCCGGTTTCATTGCCGTCTTGCTTGACGCGAACATGCATCGGTCCGCCGGCCGTATATGAGATCATTTGCGGCAGGTTTGAAGCCCTGTCCAAGTAAAGCTTGAACGACGTGTTTTCGAGCTCAACCCCGATGATGTTGCTGGGGAACCCGTCCACTTCGCCCTCGCCGATAAACTTGTAGCTGACATCGGCTCCGGCGGGAGGGGAAAGGAGCAATCCGAGTGCGATCCGCGACATTTCGCCGTGTCCGCCTTTTCCATGCATCATCGCAACCTTGCTCGTCGTATAGACCTTTCCATCGGCGGAATTCCAGGTTCCACCAGAAGTGTTTCCATCGATGACGGTTTCCTCATCGTTGACCATCCGAACTGTCTTGCCGTCTTCGCTCTTGAAGACCATTACGCGTTCGCCATCCGCCGGAATCGTGTGCTCGACATCGTCTTTATCCTTGAAAACGACTTTCCCGTCTTCGGTCTTGGTGACGCCATCGGCGCTTTCGACCTTCGTTATCACGATGTGTTTGGTCTTGCCATCACCTTCGCCAACAGTAACCAAACCCGTGCCTTGGGTATCGCCTCCAACGCTGTCGATCTTGTCCTTGCCAAGCACAACCTCGATATCCTTTGTCTCGGCCGCTCCATCACCTTCGCCAATCCGCAGGGACTTCTTGAATCGACCGTTCATGTCAAAAACATAGCTCGCCGCGCCGTTCCTGACTTCCATTTGGCCGTCTTTCTCCAATGTCTCCGTCGTGGTCGCGGTTATTCTCATTCCCGTTACCTGCTTGAGAGCACCATCGCCGCCAAGTGCGATTCGAGCCATTCTTACAAGCTCGAGCGCCTTGTCATCCGAGCGCATTTTCGCGCCCACCGATTGAAAGACACTTCCCACGCCCATAAACAGCAAGGACACTGCCAAAACCTTTATTGCAAATTTCTTCATATTTCCTCCGAAAAAACCTTTTCTTGTCATGATGACAGGGCAAGTATCCCAACAATCCCAATCGATGTGATTAAGAAAACGCAAAGAGATTGTTAAGAATGTAAAATCTCGCCAAAAACGTTGTTTCGTGAGATTCGACCATGCATAATTTCATTCGCAACGCGAAACGGGAAACGGATTTCGCTTTTCAGTGCTTCGTATGAAATCGCGTGGGAAGTATACATCAGAAATGATTCGAAACGGTTCACAATACATCTTGGTTTTCCTAATGCTCGTTGGGCTCTCGGTGCTTGCTTATTTGCAGTACCAATGGCTAGGGAGAATCAGCGATGCGGAGTCAGAGAAACTTTCCGAGCGCGTGAAGGACGACGTGCGCCGTTTTGCCACGGATTTCGACGAAGAGATCCGGTCGCAGGTTTCTCTGCTTGGGATTTTGAGGGATCCGACTACCGACACAGGCGAAAGGGAATTTTTGAAACGCTGGATGTATCTGAAAAAAAGGACGGCTGATTCCGGCCTTGTCGAAAAGGTGTATTTCAATGCCTCCAACGATTGGTTTCTCTTCGATGAGGCAGCGGGGCGATTTGTCGCATCTCAAAAGCCAAATTTGTCCGGGATGGAAAATGAGCCGGGATCTCCCCCGATCAGTGTAAAACTCGTTAACGAAGAACCGGTCGCGGTTGCGATTCCGGTATCTTTTGGCGACATTGGCGAAGAGAAAGTTATCTTTGAATCGAAGAACTCCGGCAAGTCACATTCGATGGTTTACCAACTGGGCAAGGGGAAATTGGTCGCGTTTTTAAATGAAACCGTGATGGCGAAAACCTTGATTCCAAAATTGTCCGAGAAATACTTTGGGAAGAATGCCGCTGCTGATTTTCACGTCAGAGTCGCCGCCAAAGACGGACGGGAACTTTATTCAAATGGTTCGAAGATGTCGGGTGTCGGCGATGCATCTTCGGATTTGCTTGCGCTCGGCGGGCCGCTTTCGATTTCTTTTGAAGCGGCCGATTCTCCTGGAGTGCAGCATGAGAAGAAAGTAACAACGATGATTTTTCGGGGGAACAGCCTAAAACGTGACGGAGAAGTTTCCAAGAACGAAGAAATCATCACATCCGATATCGAAGGCAACGCGAATGGAGTTACGTTGAAGACGGTATCAAGACTAAAAGGACCTTGGACTCTGACCGTTGCTCACAATTCCGGCTCGCTGGCGACGTTTGTCGCGAATACCCGTTACAAGAATCTTTCCATCAGCTTCGGCATCATGGGGATTCTCGCACTGGGCATCGTTTTTATAGTCATTTCCGCTCAAAGAGCGCGGAGGCTTGCCGAGAGTCAAATGGATTTTGTTTCATCGGTCACGCACGAATTCCGAACGCCTCTGGCCGTTATATTTTCCGCCGCTGAGAATCTGACCGATGGAGTCGTCGTTGATACCGACCAGCAAACGCGTTACGGGAACCTGATAAAAAAAGAGGGCAGCAAGCTTTCCAACATGGTCGAACAGGTGCTTGAGTACGCCGGAGCCAACGCCCGTCGCAGAACATATAGGTTTGAGAGTGTTGAGATCGCGGATGTCATCAACGAATCGATCGCCGAATGTTCTCCGTTCCTCGAAGAAAAGGAAATCGAACTCGAATGCGAAATCGAGGAAGGACTCGTCGCCGAATCCGCAGATAGGGAGAGCCTTTCAAGGGCGGTACAGAATTTGATCACAAATGCCGCCAAGTATGGAAACGGTTCCAAGTGGATCCGTGTTTCCGCGTTCAGGCAAAACGGCGATCTTGGAATCGAGGTTGCCGATCGCGGGATCGGAATCGGTGAAAAGGATCGCAAAAGAATTTTCGAACCATTCTTCCGTTCCAAAGATGTGGTTGATGAACAAATCAGTGGAAATGGTTTGGGTTTGAGCCTCGTGAGGGAAATAGTCGAGGCCCACGGCGGTGAAGTTTCCGTTGAGAGCGAGAAGGGACGCGGAAGCAGATTCAGGATAAGGATTCCTGTTTCTTCAAAAAAACAATGAGGAAAATTCTGATAGTCGAAGACGAGCCGGGACTCGTAATGACGCTCACCGACAGACTCGAAAGCGAAGGGTTTGAGGTGGAGTCGGCTACGGATGGGGAAGCGGGCCACGATTGTTTGCTCAAGCGCGAATTCGATCTCGTTCTCTTGGATGTGATGCTCCCCAAGAAAAGCGGATTCGATGTCTGCCGCGACATGCGTTCGAAGGGAATTCGGACACCGGTAATAATGCTTACGGCAAAGGGCGAAACGATAGACAAGGTGCTTGGACTAAAGCTTGGCGCTGATGATTATCTGACCAAGCCATTTGAAATGCCCGAGTTGGTTGCCAGAATCGAGGCGCTCATCCGGCGTTCGGAGCGAATCGGAGATCGGTTGCCATCGGCCGCAGCGCGCTTTGGCGAGATCGAAATTGACTTTGAAAAGGCCGAGGTGCGTCGCAATGGCAGAGACGTCGGTGTTTCGGCGATGGAATTCAAGCTTCTGCAGTTTCTGATCGAGAACAAGGGCAAAGTGCATTCGAGGGATTCGTTGCTTGACGCCGTCTGGGGATACGATGCGATGCCGACGACGCGCACCGTCGATGTCCATATTGCCTGGCTGCGGCAAAAATTGGAGCCCAATCCGAAAAGACCCCGTTTTATCCAAACGGTTCATGGATTGGGCTATAAGTTTTCAGAATAACTTCTTACAGTTTCTTTTCCAGCAAAACCAAATCAATGCAGCGCACCCGGCATTGAAGGAGATCTCCTCGCCACGCCAGTTTCCTTCGCGGCTTTTACCACCTTCTTTGCCACCGATTTTGCTACCCTCTTGTCAAAAACCGAAGGGATGATGTAATCGGGATGCAGTTCGTTTTCGGCGATGATCCCCGCAATCGCATGTGCCGCGGCGATTTTCATTTCCTCGTTGATTACTGAGGCGCGGCACGAAAGAGCACCCCTGAAAATTCCGGGAAAACAAAGTACGTTATTGATCTGATTCGGATAATCCGAACGTCCCGTTGCCATCACCGCGACGTGTCCTTCCGCATCTTCCGGATAAATCTCGGGGTCCGGGTTCGCCATCGCGAACACGATTGGATCACTCGCCATCTTTTTGAGGTCGTTTTCATCAATAACGCCGGGAGCCGAAAGTCCGAAAAAAACGTCCGCGCCTTTTATGACGTCATGGATCGTCCCCTTCTCTCCATCGGGATTGGTATGACGCGCGAACCAGTCCTTAACCCAGTTCATGTTTTCAGATCGGCCATGGTACAACGCGCCGCTTGTGTCGCAACCAACCACGTTCTGAACACCGGCAGCCATAACGATCTTCGAGCATGCGACGCCGGCCGCACCAATGCCGTTTACGACGACTTTGATGTCCTTCATCTTCTTGTTGACGATCTTCAAGGCATTGATCAGAGCCGCCAAAACGACGACCGCAGTTCCATGCTGGTCGTCGTGAAACACGGGGATATCCAGTTCCTCGATCAAACGTTCTTCGATCTCAAAACAGCGAGGGGCGGAGATGTCTTCGAGATTAATTCCGCCAAACGGAATCGCTATGTTCTTTACGGTTTGAACGATTTCATCCGGATCCCTCGTATCAAGGCAGATAGGGAAGGCGTCCACGCCGCCAAACTCCTTGAAAAGCTGTGCTTTGCCTTCCATCACCGGCATTGCCGCGGCTCCGCCGAGATTTCCCAAGCCAAGCACTGCGCTTCCATCGGAGATGATCGCAACGGTGTTTTTCTTGATCGTTAGCGTGTGCACCTTCTCGGGATCCTCATGGATTGCCTGGCAAACCCTTGCGACACCAGGAGTGTAGGCCATTGCGAGATCGGCGCGTGTTTTAAGCGGCACCCTCGAAACCGTTTCGAGTTTGCCGCCGAGATGCATGAGAAATGTTCGATCCGAGATGTTTATGACCTTGACGCCGTCTATTTCCTTGACGGCGTTCACGATATCGTGATGGTGGGCCGATGAAACGGCATTAATCGTAATGTCCCTTACGATCGCTCCCTTTTCAACACGGACGATGTCGATCGCCCCGATGTCGCCGCCGGCCTTTCCGATTCTGGTCGTAATCTCTCCAAGCTTGCCCGGGAGATTTGTTATTTCGACGCGGAGCGTAAAACTATAACTTGCGCTTGGCGCATGAGCTTTTGGCACTTTGATAATACCTCTTCAAAAAATTCGTTCGCTGACATCCAAACGGGCAAGAACAAAGGCACTCGGAATGGGTCGGCGCCAACGAGAGCGGATTCCTGCCAACCCGTGCTTACTGCAACTTGCAGTGAATCCGCTCAAGCTAAATTTACATCCTTGGCAAACGACTCGCAATGCCGTGGCGACGCTAAAAGCATGGTATTCCCAAGTTTAGGTCGTTTTGCTCCGGTGTTCCTCCCGCGTGATCCGAAAAGCACATTTCGCAAACCCTGTAAACAACGCCTTCCCGCGCGTTTTGGAACAGCTTTATTGGAGTAACTTAGGGATATCCGGCTGCGCTGAGACGGTCTCCTAAATGAATGAAGCAAGATTCCTACAACCCCTCCACGCGGTTCACGACACGAATCGACCACGCTTTTGATATCGATTTTGCAGATGGGCAACCGGGATTTTGAAATGATGACCGGAGTATTGCGGGATTGGAAAATCAGGAAAATGGGCGCAATAGTCCCCGCATCAAACCGACGATAGCGATCAGGTCGGAAGAATGTCTTTCGATGTCGTACATTGAGTTTGACGGATGGAATTCGGTTTTGGTTCCTTTCTTCTTGTAGAGACCAAACGCGGTTTCGCCGTCCTTGGTTGCCGCGAGTACGCAATCGTTGTCCCTGACAAAGCTTCGTTTCTCGATCAGTGCGATATCGCCTTCCCTGATATGCGCGTCCTTCATGGCGTCATTCTCGACGATGAATGCGATGATTTTTTCCGGTTCGATTCTTCCAAGCATTGGTCTTGGAACAGTTAAATCGTACGAGGGTACGGGATATTCGCTTGCAAAAGGATGTCGAAACCAATCGATGCCGCAGCTTCCGGCTCCGCGGGCACCCGAATCAATCGTCAACGCGAAATGTCCATCTCCACGCATGCGCTTTAAGAGCCCCTGTTTTTCGAGTGCTGAGATGTATCTCAAAATGCCGGCGCGCGATTTGACCCCGAGATGATCGGCGATTTGCTTGTAGGTCGGAGTATGCCCGTTCTCTTCCGCAAATTCGTTGATGAAATCAAAAACGATACGCTGTTTTCTTGTTCTGGGAAGCATTTTCAGGAGGATTCTAACGCGATGTGCCTAAATCCGGAAATGACCTGAGAGATGGGTTGTTGAAATTCATTGACGGTTTTTGAACATACGTATTAAAATTCTAATAGGTTTGTTTTGCGCTGTTTGCCATCCGCCCTACCCTTTCTCCTTTGAATATTGCATATGTCAACCAGAATAGATGATTTGCTCCGTATGGCGATGAGTTTTGGGGCCTCCGATTTGCACCTTCGCGCCGGTTCTTATCCGGTGATTCGTGTAAACGGGGAACTGAGACCGATTTCGGGAGTCGAGAGACTCGTTCAGGAAGAAACTCTTGAGATGGCGTTTTCGATGATGTCGAATCGTCAGAAAATGCATTTCAAGGAACACTACGAGGTTGATATCGGATACGGTGTCGCCGGTCTTGGAAGATTTCGTGTGAATATCTTTCAACAACGCAATTCGATTGGGATCGTCGCCCGTGTGATCTCCGATCATATCAAGAGTTTCAACGAGCTCGGATTGCCGCCGGTACTTCAGAAGATCGCTAACGAACAACGGGGGCTGGTGCTGGTTACGGGAACCACGGGTTCCGGTAAGTCAACGACTTTGGCGTCGATGATCGACTACATCAACCAAAGCCGCAATTCGCACATCGTTACGATTGAGGATCCGATCGAGTTTCTTCACAAAGACAAAAAAGCGTATATCACGCAGAGGGAAGTCGATGTCGATACTCGGAATTTCGCCGAGGCACTTCGCGGCTCTTTGCGACAAGATCCGGATGTAATCCTCGTCGGAGAAATGCGCGATCTCGAAACGATCGAAACCGCTTTGGTCGCGGCTGAAACGGGTCATATGGTTTTTTCGACGCTTCACACGCTTGATGCGGCCGAAACCCTTACGCGTATTATCACCGCGTTTCCGCCGTATCAGCAAAAATCCATCCGCATCCAGCTTGCAGGTCTCTTGAAAGCGGTTGTTTCGCAGCGGCTTATGCGTTCGGCAAAGGGCAATACCCGAGTGCCCGCGGTTGAAGTTCTCGTTTCTACGCCATTGATCCGAGAGTGCATCCTCCACGAGGAGAAGACTTCGCAAATCAGGGACGCCATCGCCGCCGGTACGACTCAGTACGGGATGCAGACCTTCGATCAATCGCTCTTTTATCTCTACCAATCTGAGCTCATCTCGCTTGATGAGGCTTTGCGCGGGTCCACAAATCCGGACGAGTTCCGTCTGCGTTTGGCCGGTATCCAAAACACCAGCGCCCAGGCAAAGGAAGAGATGGAAAAAATCTCGAACATGGGGAACGTGCAGGATCTGATTTCCCGCGAATAATCCGTAGCAACAAACAACACCAATAGATTAAGCGCGTGTGCGATATCGCCGCGCGTTTTCTTATTTGGCTACGGTTTTCTATGTTAGGATTTCAGTCAAAAGAAACCGGTTAGAGATTTGGCGGGCGAAAGGGGGATCGTGCTCTCAACCCGAATGACTTACTTGTGCGGGCGGTTTTTGATGGATGGAGGCTGGAAAAGATGAAGACTATTGAAGATGTTGGAATCCGTGTGGTGAAACCGGGAGAGTGCCTCTCCCGGGGATGGCAGGTTTTTGGCGAGAACTGGCCGCTTTATATCGGCATTGCGCTTGTTCTGGTGGTGATCTCATTGCTGTTCGTCATCAATTGGTTTATCTTCGGGCCCCTTGTGGTCGGGTTAAGTTATCTAATCCTTTATCAATTGCGGGGCGGGCGACCCGAATTTGGAATGATCTCCAAAGGGTTTTCGAAGTTCGTTCCGGCAATGGTGATAGGTTTGATCTTTATGTTTCCGACCGCACTCGATACGATTTTCAGGCTGGGCGTTATGGCGATCGATATCTCGCAGGGGATGAATCCGAATGCTGAACCCGGAATGATCTTTTTGGTTACACGGGTTGCCGGCATTTTTATGTCTTTGTTCGTTCTGGCATGTGCGGTGGTTTTTGCCATTTTCCTTTCGATGGCTTTCCCGATCCTGGCCGATAACGATTTGCCATTGCTTGACACGCTAAGGCTTAGTTTTGAAGCGGGCAAGAAGAATGCCGGGGGGCTTTTCCTTTTGTTGCTCCTTAAAGGCGCGATGATTTTGGCGGGATTGATGCTCTGCTGTGTCGGTGTAGTCGTAGCAATCCCGTTGATTTACATCATGGATGCAATAGCATATACGCAAATATTTGGCCTTGATGATGTGAGAGAATCCGCTCCTCCGACGCCCGGTGCTTATGATTTCGGCGCTGTCAGATAGAAAGTAAAGGAGATTTATCTGCCGCAACAAGTATATTCATTTTCCGCGAATATCCGAGGTTTATTTGAACTGGTACGGAATAAGAGCATGTTTTTGCGCTTCGGAAGCGAGATCGCGGCACTTTCACGTTTGGGCGTGGAGTAAAAATCTCGCCTGAGAATGCGTTTGTGCAGATTGAAAAACCCTCCGGGCACATGAATCCCGCAAGTTGTTCGGCGCTTTCTCTCGGCGTTTGGGAACGGATAAAATTGCAAAAAGATTCATTCGGAACATAGGCTCCCAATCTTGACAAATCGCCCCAAATGCATATAAATTCTAGATTTACCTGTATTAGAAGTGTGGTAAATGAACTGTATGGCGATTCCGTCCAAGGGGTTGCCGCTGATCTTTGTTCGAAATGTTCTAATCTTTTCACTCACGCACTTTGAATCAAAGCGGCCATTCCGTGGGCAGTTTTGCAGATTTCGAAACCGGGGTCTGAGGTGGAGAAACGGAAATAGTACGGACTTAAGTAGTTCGAAAATAAGGATTTAACCACAATAAATGTCAAACGAAGTAAACAAAGAAACCGAGGGTGCCGCTGCTGAAGCAACTGGTGCCGAAGAAGCAAAAGAAACCGTTGCCGCCGAAGAAACTCCGGTGGCCGCTACTCCCGAATCATCCGCAGAACCTGCAGCAGAAGAAATTTCAGATGCTGAAGGAATGGATTCCATGGACGACGACGCCGATCAGTTTGGCGGCGGAGAAATGGATTTTGGTGCGATGCTCGAGCAGTTCGAGCAAGAGCAGGCAACGTATCATGCCGGCGAATTGGTTAAAGGAACCGTTGTCGGCGTTTCCGAAAACGGCGCGTTGGTCGATTTTGGATACAAGTCTGAGGGTCTTGTTGCACTGGATGAGTTTACTTCGGAAAGTGGAGAGGTAACGATCAAGGAAGGCGATGAAGTCGAGGTCGTTATCAAGAACATGGGTACCGGTGACGCTCCTCCGGCCCTATCGAAATTTGATGCCGAGCGCAGGCAAACATGGAACGATATTGAAGAGGCGTTTAACGCCGAAGAAACCGTCAAGGGAACTGTTACCGACAAAACAAAGGGCGGCTTGAAGGTTGACCTCAACGGGGTCGAAGCGTTCCTGCCGGGGTCTCAAATCGACTCGCGTCCGGTTCGAAATCTTGATTCGCTCATCGGTCAGGAAATCGAAGCCAAGATCATCAAGTTCAGCAGGAAGCGCAACAACATCGTTCTTTCACGCAAGGTAATCACGGACGAGGTGGTTAACCAGCTCAAGGGCGAGACTCTCGCTCGAATTGAGGAAGGGCACATCGAGGAAGGTACGGTCAAGAATCTTACCGATTACGGTGCATTTGTTGATATCGGTGGTATCGACGGGCTTTTGCACGTGACGGATATGTCATGGGGACGGCTTCACAATCCCGGCGATATGTTCAAGGTCGGCGAAGTCGTTCAGGTCAAAGTGCTTAAGCTTGACCGCGAGAAGGAAAAGGTTTCGCTTGGATTCAAGCAATTGCTGCCCGATCCGTGGTCAACGGTTACCGAGCTTTATCCGGTAAATACGAAAGTGATGGGCAAGGTTTCGAGCGTTACCGAATATGGTGCGTTCGTCGAACTCGAGCCCGGCGTTGAAGGGCTTGTTCACGTTTCCGAGATGTCGTGGTCAAAGAGGCTCAAGCATCCGAAGCATCTTCTAAAGCGCGGAGACGAGGTTGAGGTTCAGGTTCTCGGAATTGATCCGGAAGAGCGCAGGATCAGTCTTGGGATCAAGCAGCTTCAAGACAACCCGTGGGATTCGATCGCTGAGCGATACCACGTTGGCTCGAAAATCGAGGGCAAGGTTCGAAACCTTACCGATTTTGGAGCGTTCGTTGAAGTCGAGGAGGGCGTTGACGGCCTCGTTCACGTATCCGATATTTCCTGGTCGAAGAAGATCAAGCATCCAAAGGATGTTCTGAAGAAGGGTCAGGAAGTCGAAGCTGTTGTTACCAATATCGACGTGGATGGTCGTCGGCTATCGCTGTCTATCAAGGAGTTGACGCCGAGCGCTTGGGAACAGTTTACAACCGAGCATAAACCGGGCGACGTCATTAAAGGTACGATTTCAAGATTTGCTAGTTTTGGTGTTTTTGTGGAACTTGCATCCGATCTTGAAGGATTGTGCCACATTTCGGAGCTTTCCGAAGATAGGATCGACAATCCGGAAGACGAGTTTGAAATCGGTCAGGAATTGGATTTCAAAATTCTCAGGATTGAACATGACGTCGAGAAAATCGGCCTTTCGCACCGCGCGGTCGGAAACGATGATGAACCGGTACTTGACTCGCGTTCGTACTCGAGTGAAGCAAAAGGCGGCATGGCCTCGCTTGGCGAACTCGCGAATTTGAACCTTGGCGGTACCTCTATCGGTCAAAAAGCAGAGGAAACGGCTGAAGAGGAACCGACGGCGGAAGCGACCGAAGAAGTTGTTGCCGAAGAAGCGCCGGCTGAAGAAGCGGTTGCTGATGAAGCTGTAGAAGAAGCGGCAGCGGAGGAAGAAGCTGTCGAGGAAACTGCCGAGGAACCGGCTCCGGAAGAAGCCGCTGAGGCCCCGGCCGAAGAATCGGAGTCGGTCGATGAGGTTGCTGACGAAGCGGTAGAGGAGGCAGCTCCCGAATCGGATGATTCTTCCGCTGCAGAAAGCGACGCTGAAGCAGAAGCTCCTTCGGATGAATCGTCCGTCGAGGAACCTTCCGCTGACGAAGATTCGTCAGAATCGTAATCGGGATTGCATCTGCCGGAGACGTCAACAAGGCGATCTTCGGCCCCACTGCTCTCATATTCCTTCAACGGTGCTTGTTGTCGCGAAGGGATAGAGGTTTTGTTAGTTGGATTTCGGGTGCGTTTTTGAATCGCGTTCGAAACTTTTTGATCCCGTTTTCATCGGATTGAATTACTGGCATTCCGTTAACGTCAATGGGAACTTTTGGGTCGGAAGCGGTTGTTGACCAAAAGGTACGATTTTTCGGGTCCAAATTAAACGAGGAAAATTAGATGACTAAAGCCGATTTGGTGGAATTAGTGGCAGCCGAGGCCGACATGACCAAGAAGGATGTCGAACAGCTTGTTGAAATTATTTTTGACAGCATCGTGGGATCCCTCAACAAAGGCGAAAAGATCGAACTTCGCGGTTTCGGCAGTTTCAGAGTCAGGGAAAGGAACGCGCGAAAAGGCAGGAATCCGAAAACGGGTGAGCCGGTTGAGATTCCTGCAAAGCGGGTCGCCTATTTCAAGCCCGGCAAGGACCTGAAAGACATAATCAACAATTAAAAAGAGGTTCGCGATGGACATTTTGTGGAGCCCATGGCGATACTCCTATATCAAATCCGAAGAAAAGCCCGTCCACGACTGCGTTTTTTGCGGTATCGCCAATAGCCCGGCCGACGATGAAGCGAATTTTGTCCTTCATCGGGCCGGGCGTAACTTTGTGATCCTCAACATTTATCCCTACATTAGCGGTCATTTGATGGTGGTACCTTATCGGCATCTTTCGCTGCTTTCGTCTTCCACCGACGAGGAGTCGGTCGAGCACTTTGATCTCGTAAAGAAGGCGGAGAAAGTGATCGGGGAAGTCTATCAACCCGATGGAATCAATATTGGCATGAACCTTGGGAAAGCGGCGGGGGCCGGAGTGGCCGGGCATTTTCACGCGCATGTCTTGCCACGTTGGGTCGGAGATGCAAATTTCATGACCGCGATCGGGCAAACGCGTACGATTCCGGAGGCGTTAACTGATACCTTTGACAAGCTAAAAGGCAGATTCTAAAGGCATATGTTCGTTATATCCAATTACTCTGGAACACCTTCAAAGAAAACTCCGAATCAGGCCCGAAATCTCTAGGAAACCGGCTCATCATCCTTCAAAATCTGTGTTTCGGAAACCGGTCGATGGGCAGTAGCCGCTTCGTCTTCGATCTCACCGCCACGACTAATCGGAATCTCATCGGGATCGGCATAGAGTCTTCCCCTCGGACCCTCCAAGAGGTCTTTTGGAACCACGATGTTTTGCATCGATTTCGAAGGCGGAGAGTAGCCCGGGTAATCGACTCGGGAATGGTAGATGGCAACCAATGATTTGATCATTGACTCCCGAATCAATGTTAATTCCCTGAGCGTCAAATCGCACTCTCCAAGCTGGTCATCGGCAAGAATGGCATCGATGATTTTTGTCACGATAAACCTTATGTTTTCCGGTGTCGGTTCGCTAAGAGATCTTGCCGCCGCCTCGCAGCTATCGGCGATCATCATGATTGCCGATTCCTTGAACTGCGGTTTTGGACCCGGATAACGAAACTCGTTTTCGTCAATGTCCTCGCCTTTGCCGGCCTCCTCGCGTGCTTTTGTAAGAAAATAGTGAAGCGTTCGAGTACCGTGATGTTGCGGAATAAACTCAATGATACGCGCGGGAAGCCCCATTTCCTTTGCCAGCTTTGTACCATATGTCACGTGGCTGATTATGATCTTGGCGCTTTGGGCAGGGTTCAAACGGTCGTGCGGATTCTTGCCACGCTGGTTTTCGACGAAATGTTCGGGTGCGGCGGTCTTGCCGATGTCGTGATAAAGCGCTCCGATTCTTGCCAGCAGACCATTTCCTCCAACGACCCGACAGGCTTCTTCAGCCAATTGCCCCACCGCGTGGGAATGCTGGTTTGTTCCCGGAGCCCTAAGTGCCAATTGCCCCAAAATAGGGAGGTCGGCATTGGAAAGTTCGAGCAGCTTTACGTCCGTCAATATCCCGAATATCGTTTCGCAGGCGGGCAGGAAAACAGCAGTCACGGCCGCTGTCACCAATCCCCCTGCGAGTCCGCAACCTATCGCCAAAAGAACTGTGTTCAAAATCAGAGGCTGTTGGGTATAGGCCAAAAGCGCGAAAGCGGTCATCGCCGAAACCACGCCCACCATGACTCCGGCCGTGGTTACCGATTGCCTGTTTCGATATTGTCCGATTCCGTAAACGGCAACCGCTGACGCAATCGCCGAAAAGATTGCGAATTCGAGTCCCTTGGGCGCGAGTATTCCGGCCAGTAGCGACGCAAACAGACCGGTGAACAGCGCCGTTCGCCGATCGGCCAGAAGAGTCATGAGCAAAGCCGAAAATGCAAAGGGAATCGCAAAGGACCAAAGCGTTGGATCGTTCAATGGCGCATTTAAATTCTGTGCAGCCGTGAATTCGGCGATACGGAAGAAGATAGCCATCAAAACCGTTTGGATGACGATGATAAATCCAAACAACGCATAAGTCTTTTCTTCCGATAACGCGAGCCTGTTAACATATCCCCTGTGCTGCACGAATTTCCATGCCACCCAGTAGAACGCTGAAATCAGCGCCAGCAATCCAAAAAATCGATTCCATTGCCGCGTATTCGTTCCGTAGGCCCTGACTGCGGCGATCTGTGCCAAAACTTCGCGAGTTACGGTATCGCCCTCGCGAAGGATCGTTTGTCCTCTCTTAAGCTCGATTCGTATTGGTTCGACGCTTTTCTCGATGTCGTTCTGAGCCTTCGTCGTGGCGACCGAATCGTACGAAACATTTGCCGAAATGAGCGGTTCGACGGCCTTTGAAAACGCTTCGACTTCCGTCTTCGAAAGTGTTGGAATTCGGGCAAGTCCCGGACCGACCTTTGCGCGCGCTTGCGAAAGCTGAATCCACGACGTCAGCGGAGCCGCGACGACGGTGTCCATGTTTGGCCTCGTTCGGTCTATCAATGTGACATCCGATTCCAAAAAGCGTCGATCGCGGTCGTCAAAAATGATTCCTTCGGAACTTACCCGTATAACGTTGATTATCTGATCTATCTCCGAAGGGCTAAACTTTCTCGACGCGAAAACACGCCCCGTCTCCGCGCCTCCGTTTCCGCTCCATTTGCTTCCTTCCCCCGAGTTCGCTTCCGAATTGCTGTTGCCCGAAGGTTCGTTGAATTTATCCCACGTGCTCCGGAACCCCGCAACGGCGTCATCCGCTCTCGAATTTTGGAGGATAAAAATATTCTTTACGCTCGAACGGGCGGCCTCACGCATTTGTTCCGTTTGAACACGATCGATTTCAGAAATATCGGCAGGAGAGATTATGCTTTCACGCGCGATATCACCTTCCTTGTATTCCGAATACGAAGTTCTCCAGATCGGGTTGGAGATCAAAAACGTCGTAAGCAGGCACAAAAAAACAAACCCAATCCAGAATTTCTGATTGGAGGAGAGGGACTCAAACGGCCGCCTTGCCTGTTTTACAAGTTTTCTGCGGAATTTGTCGAAGCCCGATATCTTTTTGATTAGGTCATTTTTCATATGCCGCGTCCGTCAAACCGGACTCCGCATAATAACGCGATGCGGGAACCGAAAGATCCTTTGAAACATATTCTCCAATCAGGATAACAAGCGGGTCAAGTGATTTTGGCTCCAATGCGGAAACTGCGATCGATTCCAAGGACAGCTCAAGGCGGACTTTTCTCGCCAATTCCTCAATATCCTCGTGTGCCGCCAGGTCGGATTTGTTGATAACGACGACCGTTGGGATATCATTGAGATCCAATTCATTCAGGATTTGCGAAACCGACGCGATCTGCCTGTCCGCCGAGGGGTTTGATCCATCCACTACATGCAGCAAAAGATCGCTGTCGCCTATTTCCTCCAAGGTCGCACGGAACGCCGCAACAAGAGTTTTTGGCAAATCACGTATGAATCCAACCGTATCGTTGATTACGACTTCTCGCTCAAAAGGCAAGCGAAGTCTTCTCGATGTCGGATCGAGAGTCGCAAACATACGCCTTTCAGCATGCACGTCGCTTTTGGTCAGAGTATTCAGAAGTGTTGATTTACCGGCATTCGTATAGCCAACAAGGGAAATTATCGGAACCTGATTTTGCAGCCTGTTCTTGCGCCGTTCCTGTCGTTGCTTGCTTAGCCTGGATACCTGTTTCTCCAAATCAGCGATCCTTTTTCGAACCCGCCGCCGATCCGTTTCGAGTTTTGTTTCCCCGGGACCTCGTCCTCCGATTCCGCCCGCGAGACGGGAGAACGCTCCCGCCGAATCGTTTCCAAGCCTTGGAAGCAGGTATTCGAGTTGGGCGAGTTCCACTTGCAGTTTTCCTTCGCGCGAACTGGCGCGCTGGGCGAAGATGTCGAGTATCAATTGCGGTCGGTCGATGACCTTGATCTCAGTTGCGTGCGAAATCGCTCGAACCTGCGACGGTGTGAGCTCGGCGTCAAACACGATCATGTCCGCTCCGAGCTGCATGGCTCGAATCAGCAGTTCGGCCAACTTGCCGCTGCCGAGAAGCGTCTTGGGATGGATGTGCTTGCGGCGCTGGATAATGCTGTCAACGACACGCACGCCCGCGGAATCAGCGAGCTCCGCCAATTCTTCCATGGAAGCTTCGACATTCTGTCTTCTGTCAGTAGCTACGGCAACCAGGATTACCCGCTCGCGCTCATCAAGCTTTTCGGCGGCTCCCCTCGTCTGAGACAGCTCGTTCTCCAGAGAGGCGATCAGCGCCTCAAAATCAACGAGCAAAAGCGAAGGCGGTGCGGGATCGAGAAAACGGTACGGAAGCGAAAGCGATTCGGAATTTTCCAGGGGTCTCGCGGCCGGAATAAGGTGTGCCGAATGCACATCACCCGGCAAGCCGGTTTCGGAATCGACTACGATCGCCGACATCATGTCGAGCCGTAGCAGGGCGAGATCGGTCAGGTCATCCTGGTTGAGATGTTCGCCAGCAAGATGAGTGTGAACGCAACGAAGGCCGCGGAGCCTGTCGCGAGCGACGCGAACACGCTTGAAATCTGGCATTTCGATCTGACGCGCGTCGCCGACCATTATGTACTCGATCTTGCCTTTGCGATTGATCAAAACGCCGATCTGTCTTCCCGTTTCGAAAGACAATTCAGACATCTGCCTTGCGAGTTCCTGCGTGACGATTCTCGTACTTGGAACCCTTCGGGATGCCAATCTCTCAATACGCTTAAGCTGGCTATGCTTTAGCCCGATTATGTTGCCGGATATAGCTTTGATAAGAAATCCTCCGAGAAATGGATTATATCGTGCATTCGTTGCAAATGAAACGTTTCGAGCGAAATCCGAAATGGCCGCGAGTGCCGTGTTTTCGAAATTCAAGCGAAGGTCGCGGACCGATCGGCCGGCAGTCAATATCGGTCTCGGCAAAGTCGAGGACCGCTGGTGCGGCGAAGTTTTCAAAGTTGGCACCGGCATACAAATTGGTAACGGCAATGGAAACATCGTAAAATCGACCAAAGTGCGCAAACGCAATTTCGGCAGCGGCTACCCGATGTGGCCTCCACTTTTTTCATGCTCCAATTTTTTGCGCCAGCTTTTTACAAATGAGTTCAAAGATTTCAATTTTGAAAATCACGCCCGATTATGCGATTCCGGGCGGCGAGATCGAAATATTTCATGAATTGACGGAGATATCGGTCAATGATCTCGATTGCCGGATCGCAGGGATTTCCGCCGGTATTGTTGCGGCGAGCCCTGACAGAATTTTGCTAAGAGTTCCGGTTGATTCTGTCGGCGGCGAACTTGAAGTGACGTTATCGGCTGCCGGCGCGACGGCGACCAGCAGAATTATTGTCGGCGAGAAGATTGCCGAAGGACTGCATATCGTCGCCAATCCGGCGGTTGACCCGGAGGATGGTTCGATAGTGACGACCAAATCCGGCGGTCGCGGGCAGTACCTTCCCGAAACGATGTTTCGGGTGCGCGATGGTCACTCTAGCGCGATGCCGGTGAATGTTCTCAGTCCTACGGGGGTCGCGTTTGATACCGATGGTTCGTTGCTTGTCACGAATCGCGCCGACGGGGAATTGATTAGGATCACAGAAGACTTTCGTTCGGATGTTGTGGCGTCTGAGCTCGGGGTCGCTACCGGGATCGCGATTAACGGAGAAGGAACCGTTTTTGT
This sequence comes from Pyrinomonadaceae bacterium, assembly GCA_041394795.1. Classification (GTDB taxonomy): domain Bacteria; phylum Acidobacteriota; class Blastocatellia; order Pyrinomonadales; family Pyrinomonadaceae; genus Aridibacter. Next base: position 380,895 of record JAWKHN010000001.1, read on the forward strand.
CGGCGACAGGTCGGGTAAAGTCCTGACGGTCAATAAATACGGTGATGCCGATACCTGGGTGGAATTGCCGCAATCGGTATCCGCATATCACATGGCCTTCGGACCGGATGATGCCTTGTACGTCTCCGCGCCGGGGCTTTGCAGTTTCGATAGCGTTTACCGGGTCAATGGACCCAACGACTACGAGGTTTTCTACAAGGGTTTGGGTCGACCGCAGGGATTGGCATTTGATCGATTTGGCTACCTTTTTGTCGCGGCGTGTCTTCGCGGCAGACATGGAATCGTTCGAATCCCGACAGCGGGTGGTGACGCAGAATGGTTTCTCGCAGGGTATTCGATCGTTGGACTATGTTTTACGTCAAAAGGCGGATTGGTCGTCGCTACTTCGGATTCACTTTTCGAAGTGGAATTGATGGAAGCCGGCGTGATGGGATAAGGCCCTCAAACAATCATTTCATTGTCTGCAAAAAGAAAAGGGACCGCAGTTTGCGGTCCCTTTTCGTATTTGATCAAGCTTAATTGCTGTCGGGAGGAGTCGTTGGCGTCGTTTCCCCGCGCTTTTTCAGTTTTGGCGGGCCCGAGTCTTCCGCCGGCGCGGGAGTAGAATCGGTCGTCGAATCGGTCTCAACCGGATCCCTGCGCTTGAGCGTTGGTCGGCCGTTGTCAATATCCTCGTCATCCGGCGATATCGTCACCGAATTGGTAATGCGCAAGAGGTGCGCCTTGACCCGTTGGAACTCCGACGTGCTGATGATGTACTCCTGTTTTTCAGGAAATCTCGCAACCAGTTTCAAGCTCGCATCCCTTCGGTCAACCGACTGCGGATGAGAGGAGAATAGCTTTGACAAAGTGCTCTGCTTTTTCTGGTTTTTGGAGGCCAGCTTTTCGAACATGGTGGCCATTCCGTTTGGATCGTAGCCTGCGGCATACAAATATTGAACTCCCAGCCTATCCGCCTCTTCCTCGGCGCCGCGGCTAAACCTAAAGAATGCAAGTGCCTGACCAAGTCCTGCCGTATTCTGCAGAATTGCGGATGTGATCCCGCCTGAGAAGATTATTCCAGCGATAAGACCGTAATTGAGAAGCGTGCCCTTTCCTGCGTTCTCCATTGCGTGCCTTGCGGCGACGTGTGCAACTTCATGCGCCATAACGCCGGCCAGTTCGGCCTCATTGTCGGCAGCTACGATAAGACCCTTGTTTACATAAAAGTAACCACCGGGAAGCGCAAACGCGTTTACTTCATCACTGTCTATTACGCGGATGGTAAACGGAATTTTGGCGTCGGAGTTGAGCACAATGTTTTGACCAACGCGATTGACGTATTCATTGATCTTGGGATCATCGACCATCTTGGCCTGTTGCTCGACCTGGATCGAAAGCTGTCTTCCGATCTCGATTTCCTTTTCGCGGGAACCGCCAAACCATCCCGTTATCTTGTCGAATCCGCCATTGATTTCTCGTTTGCCGATTTGCGAGGGGTCCTCATCCTTCGAAAGCGCCTTCGTGGATTTCGGCGGATCGTTGGTTTGGCCGGCGGCATTCGAGGGGAACATCGCAATGCTCGTTAACGTTATCGATACAAACAACAAATGGGCAAAAAATCTGCTCATGGACTCAATACGCATCATACGCCTCCGAAATATCAAACTTGAGATAAGGAATTCTAAGTTTTTACGGGCTTACGATGCAAATTTCCAGAAAAAAGTTCGCGCGAATTTATTCTTTTTCCAAATAAGTTTTCTCGAGGTGGGATTTTCGATCAAAATCGGGGGGAATCCGGTTTCAAATCAGGAAGAAACGCGTGCGCGGTTTCTTGTCGGAATGCGAATTCTGCAGTTGGCGGCAAATGGAGCTTGGTTGGTCTTTGATCGCTGATGTTCGTCGATACGGGAACCCATTAGGGCAGAGAGGAAAAAATCCTTTCAATTGTTTGTTAAAACCTGTTAAACTTCTACTGTTAATTCCCACGCGTTGCGCGGCGTGCGGATCTTCTCCTATGCACTCCTCATCTGGCAAATCAGGGCGAATCTCCTTTAACAACAATGGATCGCATCAACGAAAAAGTTAAAGACCTGATAGAGGTGCGTCGGTACCAAAGTCTCGTGGATTTCTCCGCCGACGCCGGGGAGACTTTGCGCGGCTACCATTTTACGGACATCACATCGCAGTTGATGGCCAACTGGATCGATACCCTTGTCGATTTGCGCGCCCGCAAGACAAACGCCAAAGCACTTGCCGGTTACAGGGGGGTTGGAAAAAGCCATTTCCTTTCGGCATTTTCCGCCGTGCTTTCCCATCCCGAATTGCGAAGCGCGATTTCCGAGCAGCACGTTTCCGCTTCCGCGCATTTGTTGATGCGGAGACGGTATCCGGTCGCGATCGTCCGTCGCGGCACGCGCCCAAGCCTGAAGGAAGAGCTCTATCACGCGGTTTCCGAAGCCATCGGCGTTCAAATCTCCGAGCTTCCGGAAGAACTGGATTCGCTGATGTCGATGCTCGACGATCAGCATCCGGATGTGCCGATTTCAATCATCGTCGATACCGCACTCGAACGCGAAAACAGGGTTGCGCGCGATGACGGTGCATTTTTAGGTGAAATAGCGGAGGCGGTTCGCGAAAAGAACATCTTTGTAGGAGTCGCGCTTGACGACGACATTACCGGTGCGGATGGAATTAACGCAGCGATCGCAAGAAGCTACACAATCGACTACCTTGATCAGGAGCACCTGTACAAGATCGTCGATTCGCATATCTTTCGAAAGCACAGGCAATCACACAGCCTCATAAGGCAGATTTACCAACATTTCCGTGAATCGCTCCCGGCGTTTAAGTGGAGCGAGCCACGATTTACCTCGCTCTATCCTCTCCATCCCGGAATCCTCGAGATCGCGCCTTTTGTAAGGCTTTATTCTCCGGAATTCGCGCTTCTTGGCTTTGCCTCCGAAGCCGGTGCGCGAATCATGGGAAGACCCGCCAATTCGCTGATCGCGCTCGACGAAGTATTCGACAAGGTCGAGGACACTCTCAGAAAGGCACCGGATCTAAATGATGCCTTCACGACCTACGATGAGATAAACAAATCCGTCATTTCCACTATACCGGTCATGCAGCGGCTTCAGGCGAAATTGATCCTGAAAGCGCTTTTCGTGCTCTCATTGGATGGAGACGGAACAACGGCATCTGAGATTTCGGCGGCAATGCTGATTTACGATGAAGGGGACATAACAAAGGGCCCGGCCATCGTCGGCGAAATCCTTGAGAGATTCTTTGGTGCTTTTCCGAAGTCGATACATAGAAGGGACGACGGTGAAGAACCGAAATTCAGCTTCAGGGTTTCCGGCAAGGACGATCTGAGCGAGGCGCTGGCCGAAAAGACAGAATCGGTTTCGGATGATGTGATTCCGGCACTTTACAGAAAGGTGATGAAGGATCGCTATCCCGATTGGAATCTTTCGCTTGAAGAATCCGGAAGCTCGAATTGGACCGACTGCACGGTGGTTTGGCGCGGCGGCGGACGGCGCGCAAGGATTACCTGGAGTTGGAACGACTACCAGCCGAAAGAAACGGCTTCCGAAGGGCACGACTTCGAAATCACAATAGTTTCGCCCGATCAATCCCCTGACGCCGGCGCTGCCGGTTCCTATTTCTGGCAACCGGCCGAATTGAGCCAGGACGAAAAAGAAACGCTCAAGCGTTATCATCTGCTGCTCAATGACGAGGAACTCAAAGCGAAATACCACGATCAGGTACGGGCTGCAGGGCATACTCATTCGATCAATCTGACAAAGATTTGGGAACGCGTATTCCTGACCGAAGGCACGATAATTGCGGATGGTTTGGGGCTTTCGTTTCCCCCCGAAGCGATCGGTTCGGAGTCTGTAGGTGAAACTTTGTCGCTCGCATTAACGCCTCAGTTCGACATGCTTTATCCGGAGCATCCGGAATTCGATCGTACTTTGGAACTCAAGCACGTAGCGACTTTGGTCAACGACCTCCTTTCGGGCGCCCGCGTATCCAATATCGATGTACAGGATCTCGCGGGTTCGTTTGCAGCCCCGCTCGGAATCGTTTGCGAACAGGATGGCGGCTGGGTTCTCGAAAAAGAGGAAGTCCTTCTTTCGAACCCGATCGTTTCCGCAGCGGCGAAACTCGTCGAGTCTGCGGGGGATGTACTTGGATTGCCAACGGCGTACGCGGAACTAGGAAAATCTCCTTACGGTTTGGTACGAGAAGCCTCACAGTTGGTATTTTCGGCGTTGGTTGCGGCTCGCCGCGCGGAGTTTGTAACCGCAAAAGGCGATCGCATACAAAAACGTTCCCTCGATCTCAAGATCATTTGGGACGATATCGCGGGTATCGCAAAACCGGTGGTATCCGGTTACAGCAACGAGAAACTGGGCGAATGGGCGGCATTGCTTGCCAAGAGCGAATCGCTGCCAGACATATCGAATCCGGAAACACGAAATGAGGTGATTCAAGGCCTGATTTCATGGCTTGAAGATTGGGAGGAGATGGATGTTGTAAAACGATTCTCGCTTCTTCCCGATGAGATTCTCAACACAAGGATCTGGCAGATTTCGGTAAATGTCGAACGCGCCTTTGATGGTGTTGCGGATGCGGTTAGGGCGCTTCGCGACTCATCGATTCAATTGGAGAATTGCCTCGAGCGGATTATCGATGGCTTCTCGGCGTCGGAAGCGGAATACGAGTCCAGAGAACAGGATCTGGTTTCGCTGGTGAGCTTTATAAAGAGCGTTGCTCTTCGCGAAACGATCTGGGGCTATCTTGCGATTTCCGAGAAAACAAACGAGCCGGAAGTCGAGTCTTTGAGAAGCAAACTCAAGGCGTTGCTTGAAAGCGCATTTCGCGAGCCGAGTGCCGCGACGAACAAACAGATAGGCGAGGTTTGGAAAGAATTTCACGGGTTGTTCTCAGAGCATTTTGCCGTCAAGCATGACTCGATAATGCGCTCGCATCAATTGCAGGAAAAATTCGACGAGTTTACAAAAAGTGATGCCTGGTGGGAATACGAACGCCTTTCGACATTACCGATTTTCCAACAGGGCCATCGACGCGAAACCGACGCGATACTACGGCAGTTGCGTCAACTTGATTGCAGTTTTGACGTCCGGGATCATCTCAAATTGCGACCATTCTGCGCTTGCTCCTTCAACCTTTCAAAAATGAACGAATGGGAGGATCTGCCGGGCCGCTTGGCAAATGTTGTTGCACAGGCTCTCCTCAGCTACAGGCGTACGTTGGATTTGCTGCGCCCCGATTTGCAAAAGCGTCTGGAGGAGCTGGTCAAAGAGGATTCGAATCCGGAACACGTGAAGGCGGGATGCGAGCTGTTGGACAAAATAAAGGCAGGGGAACAGTTCGGCGAATTTAACCACAGCCAGCTCACCGTACTCCTTTCTGTGTTGGGCCAGGGCAAATCGACCGAATACGTGAATGCCAAGTTGCCGGAATTGTCCGAAATAGCGACGGCTGCGTCGATGCGTACCAGTCTTGACGGCTGGCTAAAGGAGCTTCCCGCGGATCCGGTCTTTATCAAGCTTTCAAAATAATCATCGAAGTCGACACGCGAGATGCGATCTAATGACGGCAGAATCATGTTTTGATTGAGCCGTTTTTCTTTTCACGTTAAACTTCTCGGCATGCAAACGGTGGCGATAGTAGGCATGGGCCGGGTGGGATGCGCGTTGGCGCAGGCCCTCGACGCGTCTGGATTTAGAGTCGCGCAAATTGTCTTCAAAGACGTCGCTGACGTGAATCCGCTCGAGGGCAAGCTAAACGACCAACCGATAGTGGCGTCATTTGGCTCGGTCGCTTCGCTGGACGTCGATATATGTTTTATCACCACTCAAGACTCCAAGATAGGTGAAACTGCCGAGAGTCTCGTTGGAAAAATAGGATCAGAACGACCCAAATTCGTGTTTCACACGAGCGGGGCCTTGGAGTCGGTCGAACTCTCGGCGTTCGCGCGAAGCGGTTCCTTTATTGGTTCCGTCCATCCACTTCGCTCGATACCGAACCGCGACAACCGACCGGATATTTTCAAGGATTGCTACTTCGGGCTTGAGGGAAGTCCCCAGGCAATCGCAAAGGCGGAAGAGATCGTAAAAGCGCTTCATGGAAAACCGTTTCATATCGAACCTGGAGGCAAGGCGCTCTATCACGCAGCGGCCGTGGTGGCATGCGGACATCTCACCGCGCTGATCGATGTTTCGAGGAAGATGCTTCTTGGCAGCGGATTGAATGAGGAAATGGCGGCGACCGTACTGATGCCGTTGATCGAGGGAACCGTTCGCAACCTGTATGGCCGACAGGCATTTGAGGTGCTCACGGGCCCGTTTCAGCGAGGCGACAGCGAGACGGTGGAGAGGCACCTGGCGGTTTTGAAGAACGAGGGCCGGAGGGACGCCGAAGCCGTTTACAAATGCCTTGGCGAGATTTCGATCGATCTTGCGGAGAAACGCTGGATATCCGAGGACGAGGCCGAAGAACTCAGGAAATCATTGCGTAGATAAATGGCGGTGCAGGTGTTAGAATCATTATAAATTGGTGCCTCAGCATGGAATTCAAGGAAGAAAAATCATTGTTCGAGGAGCATATCAGGCGTTCTGGTTTGAGGCGCACGTCGCAGCGTGACCTGATTCTTGAGGTTTTTCTTGGTACGGATGAGCATGTTTCAAGCGAGGATTTGTATCGCCTCGTTCGCGAAAAGGATGACGGAGTCGGGCAAACAACGGTTTACAGAACGCTGAAATTGCTTACCGAAGCTGGAATCGCAAGGGAAGTTCGCCTCGGCGATGGAAGGAGTTATTACGAACATCACTCCGAACATGAGCATCATGATCACATGATCTGCACGGAATGCGGCACCGTGATCGAGTTCTTTTCAGAGGAAATTGAGGCTCTGCAGGATCAGATGGCGGACAAGTTCGGGTTTACCCCAACCCATCACTCGCTGAGGATACTGGGTCATTGCGCCACCTGCAGTTCCAAGAAAAAGTTAGTGGCGGCGGCGCCGTCCGGAGCGCAACCGCGCGTTCGCGTGAGAACAGGATTGAATTAGATTTTTTTCGGGAATTCGTTGGTTTTATGAACGAAGCATACGTAGTTTTTACTGATACCGGAAGGGAGGGATTTCTGCCGGTTGGTACCTATCTTATCGACGCCGCCGGAAGGCTTGGTGTCGATATTGAATGTCATTGTAATTTGCCCGAATCAGAAGAGGCCAACCAGTGTATTGTTGGGATCGTCAAAGGTTCGGAGCTGCTTTCTCCGCCGACAGCGTTGGAAATCGAACAACTTGGCATCAAGGGTCGTAATGGCGAACAGCGGTTGGCATGCCAATCGAAAATCGTTGAACCTGGAGAATTGGAAGTGATGACGGAAAAAAAGAACGAAGAAGCGAAGGAAAAGAGTACCGCCGAAGAATTCAGAAAAGAGTTTTCCGAGATGCCGCTGGGTGAGAAGATTTCCTCATTGGTTGAGCTCGAAGCGATGGCGATGGCGGATACTTTATCGTACATTGTCGGATCGCCCTACGAGGCGGTTGGAAAGGTGATGGACGTGCTTGCCGGTTTTGGACGCAAAATGGAGGATAGCGACCGCGAGGCCAAGGTTCCCGAGGAACATTCCGATGCGGACACTCCGGTCGATGCCACGATCGTTGAAGATCAGATCATCGAAGAAGCGGAAGATGTCAAAAAGCCGAAACGGAAAACGGCCGCGGGCAAAAAGAAGAAACAGGAAGCGGAGTCACACGAAGACGAATAAGCTGCGAGAGTGGAAAACAAGCTTCAAACACGCCCAAAAGAGGCGATAAAGGAAAAGACGCAGTATGTGCTCACGTTTGGCGTGATCGCAGCGATGCTTTACGTCGCCCAGTTTCCGAGCATGGTCATATTCTTTTTTGGGATTTTCGCTTACTTTTTGTGGAAAGCTTTGTCGAAACCTACAGCCAACGCCGCGCGGGAACTGTTTGAGTTTTACATGGCATCAAACGAGATTTTGCGGGACGATGGAAGGCGTTGGTTTGGTTTCGAAGTTTCGGAGGTGATTCACAAGGGCGAGCGGATTCTGAAGCATATGAACGGCGCTCCCCCTTTGGTTTATTTTGCGCTGGGAGCATTGCATGCGCGAGGCGGAGATCACGCCGCGGCTGTCGAACTATTGTCCTATGTGGTTGAAAATGCTGGCTCTGACGAATCGACCTACCTTCACCCATCGGAGGAATTGAGGGAATACGTTTCGATGTTGCGAAAGATCGAACGTGAACCCGCGAAAGAACCGCAGCTTTCGGCTGCCATTCGTTCGTTGGAACGCGCCAGGGAAGAAGGCGCCGAGGCTTTGCTTGCTTCGAGTCGTGCGGCCTTGGAATCGTCAAAGGAAGCTGAAAAATTGTCCGGTGGGGTTGACGAAACGGCCTCGAAGTCGACGACCTCCACTTCGGGCACGGTTGTGGCCGAGTCAGACCGTGACCGGCTACACGAACAAGAAAACCGCAGCGACCACCCCGGTCATCCTCGCGGGCCAAAACCGATTACGGAAATTCTGCACGATATTTACGACAAGAACATTCAATAAAACATATGGTTTCCGCCGAGATTATTGCTGTCGGGTCCGAATTGCTAACCCCCGAGAAGAGCGATACGAACAGCCTTTGGATCACCGATAAACTCAATTTGGCCGGCATCGAGGTGGTCCTTAAGACGATTGTTGGAGACGACCGCGAAAAGCTCTCAAGAGTAGTTTCGGACGCGCTTTCACGGACTGATGTGGTTGTAGTCACCGGCGGACTTGGTCCGACGGAGGACGATATCACGAGAGAGGGCGTCGCAGTTGGCGTCGGGCGCGAATTGGTGTTCAGGCAGGACTTGCTTGATGAACTCCGTGAGAGGTTCAAGCAGTTTGGTTACGAAATGCCCGAAACAAATCGCAGGCAAGCGTATGTCATTGACGGTGCCGAAGTTTTGCATAATCCCAATGGATCCGCTCCCGGGATGTTGCTTCGGTCTGAAGGCAAGCTGATCGGCGTTTTGCCCGGGCCTCCGCGCGAAATGCGGCCGATGTTCGAAAAGCATGTTCTTCCGGCGGCGAAGGAATTGAGTGGCGACATCGTCGTCTTGAGACGAAGCCTGCGAGTTAATGGATTGGGCGAATCCAAACTCGACGAAATGATCGCTCCGATTTATACGAAATACACCAATCCCGCGACTTCGACTCTGTTTAGCAAAACCGATATCGAGATTCAATTTACGGCCCGAGCGGAAAGTGTTGAGGAGGCGGATTCGCTGATCGAAACGGTTTCCAAAGAAGTCTGCGATGTTCTTGGAGATGCGGTCTATTCGACGAACGGCGAGGATTTGGAAGTGGTTGTCGGGAGAATGCTCAATCAGAAAGCGCTGACATTGGCATTGGCTGAAAGCTGTACCGGCGGTCTGATCGCAACCCGGCTCACCGATGTGCCCGGAGCATCGGGATTTTTGATGGAAGGTCTCGTGACTTATTCGAATGGTGCAAAAATCCGAAGGCTGGGCGTTCCCGAATCAACGATCGACGCGCATGGCGCGGTAAGTTCGGAAACCGCGGAGGCGATGGCGAGCGGAGCCAGGGAATCAAGCGGTGTCGATGTTGCTGTTTCGGTCACCGGAATTGCCGGTCCTGATGGCGGGACGGAAGACAAACCGGTTGGGACCGTTTTTGTCGGGCTATCGGATTCTCGCGGTACGATCTCGAAGAGATTCAAGCTTATTGGAGACAGGGAAATGATTCGTTGGAGAAGTTCTCAAGCGGCTCTGGAAATCCTGCGAAGGAGATTGTTGGAAGATGAATGTTGAAGATGTTCAAAAAAGTTTGAAGGTACCGGCGATTCTATTGATCGTCGGCGGCTCATTAAACGGTGCGTTTGGCTTGCTTTCGCTGCTTGGAGGTGTTTTTCGGTTGGTCATGCAAAACGAAAGCCTGCCTGTCGAAGAAGCCGAGAGGATCGGTTTTGTCGCGGGTACGGTGATTACGTATGGAATCGCTTTCGTTTCCATGATTGCGGCACCCGTGATCATTTATGGCGGAGTCAAGATGCTCAGCGGAACTAACTACGGGATGGCTAGGATGGCCTCGATCTTGTCGTTGATTCCATTGACATCGTGTTTTTGCAGTCCGGCGATCATTGTAGGCATCTATGTATTTTTTGTTTTGAGGAGAGAGGAAGTTAGGGCCTATTTTGACGGTACGCTTTCCGGCGGACAATTCATGCCGCCTCCGCCCGGTGCGTTTTGAGACCGAACAAAATAAATACTCGCTTTTCGGCAATTTGGCGAACGCGCCACCGTCAAGGAATGGGTTGCTAAAGGTTGTTCGGAACCAACGAACACCCGATGCGACCCAAAATCATAAAAATCGCGGTCCCCACCCGCTAAGAACCGATGTCCATGATCCTTTTTTCTCTCCCCGGAGAAAAACTATGAAAAAGATTTTGTTTTTTGTTCTTGTCGTGTTTCCGATTCTTGCCTTTGGGCAGAAGGAAACACCATTCCGCATTGTCGAGCAGAAGATAAATGAATCGAGCGAGAAAGAGAAGTTTTCTATCGAAGCTACGTATCCAAAAATCGAAACAGCCGACGGGAAAGCATTGGAAGCAGTCAACAGCGCGATATTCATGCATGTTGACAAGGCGATTTACACCTTTAAGGAAGCCGTGAAGGAAAACCTTGAGGCGCGCGAGAACCAGCCTGCCGACATGACTTACGAGATCGTAATCGGCTACGAGGTCAAGCAGTTTGACGAGAATATCCTAAGCCTGCTTATCGGAAACTATGAGTTTACCGGTGGCGCACATCCCGCGAGCTGGTCCGATTCCTATACTTTTGACCTCAAGAACGACGCACGGATTTACTTCGACGCGCTTTTTCAAAATGAAGGTTACTTGAACGTCCTTTCCACCGAATCGGCTCGGCTCTTAAAAGAAAAGATTGGAAAAAACGCAGAAGGATATTGGATCGAAGACGGTACGGCTCCGGAACCACAGAATTTTCAGGTTTGGAATATTACCCCTGAGGGATTCCTGATCACTTTCAACGACTATCAGGTGGCTCCGTATGTTGCAGGGAGTTTTGAGGTAACGATTCCCTACGAAAAATTCGCGACTTCAATGCGCGGACCAAAATTCTGGCTTGCCGAGCAGGCCGGCTACATAGATGGAAGCCCCGCAAATTATTGCCGGAACGGAAGATGGGCCTCGCAGGACGGACAATACGGGATGGCAAAAATCTCGGTTCCGGCCAAGACGCGCGCCTATTTTTATGATGATGACAACGATTGCCCGAACGGGAAGAACTGCCGCAGAAAGGCCTATCTGGTTCAGGGAGACGAAGTTTTGGTTCAACGCGAGTATGGTGATTTCAGCTGCGTTTGGTACCAGCCGGCAAAAGGGAGCGAGACGGTTGGCTGGATCAAAACAAATGAGTTGACGGCGATTGCTCCGAATCTGATCAAATCCCCGGATTGGACGGGAGTTTGGTCTGACGGAACCAGCACCGTAACTATCTCGAGAAGCAAGACCGGTGAATACCGGGTCGTCGGAGAATCATTTTGGCAGGGTGTCGGAGACAACATCCATACCGGCGAACTAGATTTCGCAGGGAAACCCGAGGGAAACACATTAAAGGTTGGGGAGTTTGGCGAGGAATACGGATGCGTCGCGCGTTTTATAAAACTCGGCAGGTATTTGCTCGCATCGGATAATCTCATGTGCGGCGGCGCGAATGTGAGTTTTAATGGCGTCTATACAAAACGAAAATAGTCGTCGGTATTTCGGTCGAAGACAGGTTTGCTGAAAAAGGTCGGGACTTTAACCCGGCCTTTTTTATTGATCCCGTTTCAATTTCTCTGCAAAAGCATGCTCTAAAACGTCTCCGCGATAAGTCGTGCGTACCTGTCTGCATCAACGTTTCCACCGCTGACGACGATGCATAACTTCTTGCCCTTGAATCGCTCCGCATTTTCAATCGCAGCGCCCAGCGCGAGCGCTCCCGTCGGCTCGACCTTGAGATTCGCATCGGAAAACAACCTGCGCATCCCGGCGCGGATGCCGTCTTCGGAAACTTCTAGAATCTCGTCGATCGTGTCCTTAATAATCGACCAATTATGCTTCCCAAGCGAAACGGTTCGGGCACCATCGGCTATCGTGCCGGGTTCGGAATCGTTTGCGATCAACTCACCGGCACGCACCGAACGGGCCGCGTCATTTGCTTCAAGCGGTTCCGCGCCAAGCAGTTTTGCTCCATAACCCGCGGATACGAAGGCTTGCGAAATTCCCGAAATCAACCCGCCTCCACCAACCGGCACAAACACAAAATCAAAGTCATCATGTTCCGCGATCTCAAAACCGAGTGATGAATTGCCGCGAATCACGAGCGGATCGTCGTACGCCGATGCTCGATAGGCCTCTGGGAATTCCTCCAATAGCTGATCGACGCGATTGGCCCTTGAAACCTTTGAAACATCGATAAGGTCCGCAACCGCCCCGTAGTTTCGTACGGCCTCTATTTTTACGGTAGCCGAGGTCTCGGGCATCACGACGTGACATCGTTTGCCAAGCAAACGGCAGGCAAACGCGAGCGCCTGCCCGAAGTTGCCTGATGATGCTCCGATGATGTGGTCTTGTTCCACATTGGCAGCGACCTCGAAGGCGGCGCGGAACTTAAAGCTTCCGGTATGCTGAAACGTCTCGGTGGCGATTGTGAAATCGATCCCCATGGCTTCTGAGAGCTTTAACGGGGTTAGAAATGTGGTCGGCAAATGGCTGATGTTGTTCATTTCAGATTGCGGCCGTTGCCATTCAAAGATTGGAATGACGGCCGTTTGGCAAATATATTTCAAAATCGAGGTATAGAAAAGTGCGGAACTTGCGGAATTGGGGATGCATGGGAGTATAATTTTCGTATGTCAGAAGCACATTTTGGAATGATTGGATTGGGTGTGATGGGCAGGAATTTTCTGCTCAACGTCGCCGATAGCGGCTTTGAATGCGTAGGCTTTGATCTGGATGGGGAAAAGGTTGCCGCATTGGAAACCGAAGGCGAGGGTTATTCGGTATCCGGTGCAAGGAGTCTCGATGAATTTATAGGGAAGCTCAAAAGCCCGCGCAACATCATGCTTCTTGTTCCCGCGGGTAAAGCGGTCGACGCCGTTATCGGGGATCTGAGAACAAAGTTGGAACCCGGCGATCTGATTATCGATGGCGGCAACTCGCATTTTTCAGATACCGAACGAAGGGAAAAGGAACTTCACGAATTCGGGTTTGAATTCATGGGGGTTGGAGTTTCCGGCGGTGCGAAAGGCGCGCGCGAGGGTGCGAGCATAATGGCCGGCGGGACGCCGGAGGCGTATTCGAGAGTAGCGGATGTTTTCGGGGCCGCGGGTGCCAAAGTAAACGGCGAAAGCTGCGCCGCGCGGGTCGGAACCGGTTCGGCAGGACATTTCGTCAAGATGGTCCATAACGGTATTGAATACGCGATGATGCAGTTAATCGCGGAAACCTACGACGTTATGAAAACGGGGCTTGGAATGAGCAACGTCGAGATGGCAACGAGTTTCAAACGCTGGAATGAAGGCCGCCTAAATGCATTCCTCACAGAGATTACCGGTAAAATTCTCGATTTTCACGATGAGGATTCCGGCGAGTTTTTGGTTGAAAAGATTCTCGATACCGCCGGACAAAAAGGTACGGGGCGATGGACATCGGAGGCGGCTATGGAGATGGGAATCCCTGTGCCGACAATCGATGCCGCGGTTACAATGCGCCAGATATCGGCGATGAAGGAGATGCGTGGACGGATCGCGGAAGTCGTCGGAGATCTTGAGGAAAAGGGTTTGCCTCATGCCGACGCCGGCGAGTCGATTGATTCCGAGAGTTTGGAGGGTGTTCTTTTGGCCGGATTTCTTATTGCATACGCACAAGGGTTTTCGCTCTTGAAGGAAGCGTCAAAGGAAAAGGGTTTCGAGCTTGATCTGGCGCAAGTGGCGACGATTTGGCGCGGAGGCTGCATCATCCGCTCGGGTCTTTTGGAAAAATTCAGGGAAGTATTCACGGCCGATCCGTCTCTCGACAACCTTATAGCAGATTCGGAAATAGCGGCGGTAATTGCGGCAAATACCGATGAATATCAGGTGTTTTCAGAATACGCGGGATCGAGGAGAATCCCCCATCTTGCGTTTTCCTCGGCCTTTGCGTATTTCGACGCGATGATGTCGAAGCGTCTGCCCGCAAATCTGATTCAAGCGCAGCGGGATTTCTTTGGCTCACACACATATGCGCGGCTTGATCGGGAAGGTATTTTCCACACGGAATGGGAAACCGAGAATTAGTTGCGATCGTTCGCGTCGGGAATGATTTCCCAGGCCGTCTCCGATTTAAGGAGTTTTGAAACAAGCGAGGCATGCACCGCATGCCCGCTTTTTTTGGCTTTTATCAACCCCTGAACCGGCATTCCGAGCAAAGCGATGTCGCCGATGATATCGAGGATCTTATGGCGAACAAATTCGTCATCAAAGCGAAGCGGGGTTTCATTTAGCATGCCGTCGGAGGTAAGTACGATGGCGTTATCGAGCGAGCCCCCAAGAGCGAGATTTGCGCGCCGAAGCATTTCGATTTCGTGCGTAAACCCGAAAGTGCGTGCCGAAGCGATTTGTTTTCCAAAAGAATCTCCGGAAAGTTCGAATTGAAATGTCTGTGTTTTTATAAACGGATGAGGGAAGTCTATCAGGCAATCGATTCGAAAACCTTCGTGCGGTTCGATCGACATCAACCTGTCTCCATCCTCAAACTCAACCTTTTCGAGAACCTTGAAAATTCTTCTTTGTGATCTAAGCCGTTTCCTACCCGCACGCTCGATCAACTCGACAAAGTTTTCCGAAGAACCATCCATGATCGGCACTTCTATATTGTCGATTCTGATAAAACAGTTGTCGATGCCGCTTCCGTACAAGGCGGAAAGCAGATGCTCGCATGTCGAAAGCACTACGCCGTTGCGGAGAAGCGTCGTGGCGTAACTGCAACGCGATGTGTATTCTGCGCTGGCGGGAATTTCAAAATCATCGAGATCGGTTCGTACAAATATGTAGCCGGTGTTTGCAGGTGCTGGCACAAGCTCGATCCCGACATCCACACCGGTATGCAATCCGATGCCCGATGCTGAAACTGACTTTTCGATCGTGGTTTGCCTCGCCATGGTTCTAGAAGCGTTGCAAGGTTTATGCCTTTCGTGAAACGTTGTAAACTACTGTACTTTGGTTCCGTTAAGAAAACGTATTTGTGGCTTTAAGGAAACAAATTTGATGGCAGTTGTTGCGGGATGGCGACAATTTCAAAGTTGCACTGCCTGCGAATATCAAATTCAGACTATATTTTTATGGCATTAGAAGTAGCGGGCAAAAAGCCCATTGGCAAAAAAACGATAAAGATTGAAAACGAGGCGGAAATCAGCCTCCCAAAGGGAGCTCTCGACCAAATGCATGAGGCATTGAATTACCTTCCGGTCGAGCATGTTCGAGGTATCGAAAGGATAAAGATTGTTGATTTCATAAACGACCCAAGATTGAAGGACATGAAGGTCGATATGAAAGGAGATCTTCCGGGACTCTATCATCCAAAGGTTCAAAACAAGGCGGCGTGGATGGAAATTTCGGCCGGCGCGCTTATGAAGCCGTTGGGGAAATGGATGGAACGCTGGATCGCAAAAACATCGTTCAAGAGCAATATGGCCGGCCTTATCTTTTCGCTCGTCGGGCAACACTACTTTTTTACGATGAAGCATTCGGTAAAAAAGCAGAATCTTGAACCCCAAATCAGGCAATACGCGGAAAAGAATTTGAAGGAGTGGAGCGAGTCAAACGCCAAGAATACTTGGAGAGGACGTATGTTCGCGCCGCTCAGACCGATTTTCGAGAGATGGGCGAAATGGCTCAATAAGAAAGCCGCGCAGAAATAGCAGCAATTTCGTTTGTGCGCTGTCAAAAGGGTCGTATTCAAATGATCGCAAGGCCCCTTTTCAAAAGTCTCGCTCAAAATCGAGGGCACGATCGCAGTTTTAGTTTTGCAGCTTTGAACCCCCAAGCAGGGGCATTTGTTTTCCCCCGCCTTCCGGGCGGGATTGATACTCTGGAGCAACCAGCCATGCTTAATAAAGCGGTAGGGTATTACAACGAACTTTTGGAGGATTCCGCTCTTAGGGAATCTTCGGTAACGGCGTTGGCGGAGAAACTCGAAGAAGGTCGCCTGATTTTTGGTGGGCGTCGCTTGAGTCCCTATTTAAGGCCGCATTTTGTGTTGGAGGCGGATTGGGTCAGGACGTCGGTAATTTGCGACACGATTTTCGGCACCTTGCAGAAGATCAAGGACGCTGCAATCGGTTCGGAGGAACTTTTGGCCGAGCTTGGCGTTACCGAGGCGGAACGTGCGCTGATAGCGCCGGACCCCGGTTACCGTCAGGCGGCACCAACGGCGCGTCTTGATTCGTTTTTGACGGATGACAGCTACAGCTATGTCGAACTAAACGGTGAAAGCCCTGCGGGCATCGCCTTCTCGGATTCGGCGCGTGATATATTTCTCGATCTGCCGATCGTGCGAAAGTTCCGCGAGCGATTTGAAATCCATGGCCTCGAAGGACGCAGAAGGCTTTTGGAGAGTCTGCTGAAGTGCTACGAAGAATATCTAGGCCATCTTCCGACCGAAAGCCCGACGATCGCAATTGTTGATCTGAAAGGGCTTCCAACGATTCAAGAGTTCGAACTCTGCAAGGAATACTTCGAGTCGCAGGGATTTCACTCGATCATTTGTTCGCCGGATGAACTCGAGTTTGACGGCGAAAAGCTCGCGTGCGATGGCGAAAGAATCGACATCGTTTACAGAAGGCTGCTCGTCAGGGAATATCTGCCGATAATCGACGAGCATCCGCAGTTGTTTGAAGCATATAAGGCGGGCAAGGTGTGTGTGGCAAATAGTTACAGGGCCTTGATACTGCACAAGAAAGCGATGTTTGCCGTGATGACAAACGAGCGATTTGCGGATCTATTCAGCGAGAAGGAACTGGCGTCGATCCGGGCGCATGTTCCGTGGACGAGAAATTTCCGGGAGGAAAGGACGCGATTTTACGATGCCGATATCGACCTCATCGAATGGACGCGCGGGAACCGTGGAAATCTCGTTCTAAAACCAAACGACGATTACGGCGGGCATGGGATATTCATCGGATGGGCGTGTGATGAAACTGAATGGGATGCGGCGATCGCGCATGCGCTTTCGACCGGCGATTATTTGGTGCAGGAGCGCGTCAAAACGGCAAAGGAACCGTTTCCCTATATCCACGAAGATGGCACGGTGGAAATGTCTGATTCGATGGTCGATTTGGATCCGCTGATGTTTCACGGAAAGACGGGCTCTGCCTTTACGAGGCTTTCGACGTCTGAACTGGCAAACGTTTCGTCCGGAGGAGGCATGGTGCCGACCCTGATTCTGCGGGGGGAAAAGTAATTAACGATTTGGTTCCGGTTGTATCGGATAACTGACATCCGTTCGGAAGACAAATCGTTGGCGCGCTGGAATCCCGAAATTTGAAATGGAAGAAGCGAAAAACAAACCAAGATTGCAGGAACTTACGGAAGAATTTGAAATCCTTGCCGGCAGGCTGAAGCTTGGGGGCGGCGAAGAAAAGATCGAACGCCTTCACAAGAAGGGCAAACTAAGCGCCCGCGAAAGAATTGAGCTTTTATTTGACCCGGATTCTCATTCGTTTGAAATTGGATTGCTCGTCGCCTATGACGAATACGATGGAAAAGCTCCCGCGGCGGCGGTGGTAACATCGGTTGGCGTTGTAAACGGTCGAGAATGCGTTGTTGTGGCGAATGACGCCACGATCAAGGCCGGCGCCTGGTATCCGGAAACGATTAAGAAAATTCTGCGCGCTCAGGAAGTCGCGATGCGTTGCCGGATTCCGATCATTTATCTAGTGGATTCGGCCGGAGTAAACTTGCCATATCAGGGAGGCGTGTTTCCGGGGCAATATGGCGCGGCGAGAATCTTTTATTACAACTCGATAATGCGCCGATATCTTAACGTACCGCAGATCTCCGCCGTTATGGGTATGTGCGTTGCCGGAGGCGCCTACCTGCCGGCTCTTTCGGACGTTATTCTTATGGTTGAGGGCACCTCGTTTATGGGGCTCGGAGGGGCGAATCTCGTAAAGGGAGCGACGGGGCAGACCATCGACAACGAAACTCTCGGCGGGGCGATGACTCACAACGCGGTTTCCGGAGTCGCGCATTACAGGGTCAAGGATGACCGGGAATGCCTATCCAAAATTCGCGATCTAGTGTCTGAGCTTCCCCCGGCAGGAGGTACGCTCGTTTCGAGAAAAGAGGGCGTCGAGCCAAAGCGTTCGTATGAGGATTTGTGTGACTTGCTCCCTGAAGATCATCGGCAACCTTATGACATGCGGGCGGTGCTCGATACGATCCTTGACGAAGAAACGCTGGACGAATTTCAAGCCGACTACGCAAAGGAGATAATCTGCGGAACAGCCAGGATTTGCGGAATTCAAGTTGGAGTAATCGCTAATCATCGGGGTATGGTTTCTCAATCCGGAAAACCTCCGAGATTTGGCGGGATCGTTTACACCGAGTCTGCCGAGAAGACGGCGTATTTTATCGACAACTGCAACCGGCACGGCGTGCCGATACTTTTCGTGCAGGATGTCAGCGGTTTTATGGTTGGAGCCGACGCCGAGCACTCGGGGATCATTCGCGCCGGAGCGAGATTCGTCGAAGCGATGGCGACCGCCGAAGTCCCAAAACTGGTCCTTACGATCAATCACGCCTCGGGAGCGGGATATTACGCGATGGCAGGGCAGGGCTTTGATCCGGATTTCATCTTTTCGCTTCCAACCGGTCGAATGGGCGTTATGGAAGGGGATTCGGCGGTGCAGGCAATTTTTGGCACGATGCTCGAACGCCTCAAATCCGAAGGAAACGAACCCGGAGAAGATTTGTTGGCCGAAATGGAGGCCGTCAGGAAGACCTATGACGAGGAACTCGACGCCAAATACGCCGCTGCAAGAGGATTCGTCGATGCGATCGTGATGCCGTCGGAGCTTCGTTCGACGCTTGAGCTTGCGCTCAATGCCTCGCTCAATACCGATGCTCCGCACCTCGGGCCGTTTTATCTCGGTGGAATGCGTTGATTCGGGTAATCCATTGCTTTCCCAATGCTTTCCCAAGTCGTTTGATCTGGCGTGATTCGTTCTCGTCAAGCCAACGGTAGCCGCAATCCAAATTGCCGCGACTGCGACCGCCTATCGACGATAGGCTCAACAAACGTTTGTATCACGAGTTGACGGAATTGTTGACGGTTTGTTTGATTTGCCTTCGAAGTCCCTCAATTTCCCCTCATGCTCGATCTTGCGATCGAGATTCCGCTTCCGTAGATTCAAATCCGCCTGTTAGTTTTCAGAAACGGTGATTGCTGTTAGTGGCTGATCAAGCCGGATTGCTGCACGGGCAAAAGCGAATTCCTTGCTCCGAGCCTCGACAAGATACGTCTCACCGACGAGAAGCCCGATCATTCTGAATCTTCCGAACCCATTGGTGCTGATCGAAGTTTGCCGGCCATAAATATCGCGAACCACGACAACAGCACGCGGAACGCCGTTTCCGTTTGAATCCGTGACGCTTCCCAAGAGCGTCGCGCCGATATTGGTCGGAATCGTTGAAATCGAGAATTCATCCGCGATTTGCGAGTGCCCGAAATCGTTTGGATGGACGTTGTCGGAGGCAATCAATCCAGTCGCAACCGCGTCGCGCGTGCCCGTTACCGTGTTGAATTTTAGATACACACGGGATAGCGCGATGCCATGCGCCGCGGCAGAATCCCTGATATGAAGATTTGCGGCGTCCAGATATGGTTTGAAAGCCTCGAGATCCGTCAGCCCGCCGTCATTTGGAACCGTGTCGGCGTTTTCATCGAGGTTTACAAGCGGGTTGTAAACATCAAGGGTTTTTAGCACCACGTTCGATTTTGGACGCAAGGCGAGAATTTCCACAACTATCGCGTCCCAGTTGGTTCGAAATTGAGCGAGTGCGGTTCGAAGGCAATCTTGACCGTCCACGCCTCCGCAAACGTTTGCTTTATAGGCCGCACGTGCCGCCAGCAGATCGTTTCCACCGATATTAAAAGTAATGATTTCCGCGTTTTGAACCTCGCTGCGGAGCCCGCTGTCGTTTGTCAGCGCGTTGAGAAACTGGGCGCTTGTTTGCCCCGGGATCGCGCGATTTGAAAGCGTCACCGTGTTGCTCAAATCAATCGCAAGGAAATCCCGATATAGTGATACCCAGGTGTTTGGAACCGACGAAGCACCGATCCCAAAGCTAATCGAGTCTCCCATCGCGACATAGTTAAGGCTCCCAAGCGAGACTTGGTCATGGCTCGAAGGGGTGAGTCGCCGCACCGAAGCCCCCGAATCTGTTTGTCCGACGGCTCCATGTGCGGCAAATGAAATCCAAAGGACGAGACCGAACGACAATCTCCAGAACCGAAAAGAAAAAGACCTCATAGAAACATCCCTCACGATCGTTTTTGATATCAGACTGCAAAAATACAATCGGCGGAATGCAAAAGTCCTGATTCTTTTATCAGTTTTTTGTGACTTTATTCTGATTCTGAGGAAACTACGGGTTATACGTCCAAACCGAATTTGGCTCGGTAGTCGGCAAACGCGGTTTCGATAACCTTATGCGCATCGAGTTTGCCGTAAGTGTTTGCAATCTCGCATTTTTGAGGTTCTCCGGGCAGGTTTTTATATGTCAGAAAGTAATGGGCCATTCGATCTTTCACGCCATCCGGGAGTTCGTCAAATTCTTCGTACTGCTCATAGATCTTGTCGCCCTTTAAGACAGCAACGATCTTGTCGTCGGCCTCGCCGTTGTCGACCAGGCAAAAGCCACCGATCGGGCGGGCGTTTACAAGTATGCTGCCGCGCGGAATATGGTGTTCGCTTAAAACTAGAATGTCCAGAGGATCGGCGTCACCAACCAAAATGCCCGAAGCTCCCTGACCCCGCGCAAGTTCCGCTATTGAATCTCCGCAAAAAGTTTTGGGAATAAAACCGTAGTTTGCGGGTACGACGTTTGAAAACTGCTGCGGCCGGTCGATCGTGATGATCCCCGATTCCTTGTCGAGTTCGTATTTGACGGTATCGCTCGGGACGATTTCGATAAACGCCACGACTTCACGCGGTGCCCTTTGCCCGGGAGAGATTCCATGCCACGGATGAGCGGTAAAATTATGATCCATAGAAAGTCCTTATAAACGGCCTCCGATACTGTCGGAGTCGGGGGGCGTGATTTCAAAAACCGCCTAGAACATTTTCAATCGCTTCGCCCAGGGCTTTCGAATCTCCGGATTTAACGATCGTTACGCCTTCGGAATCGGGGATTCCGCATTCGGGACTGCAAATAACCGGGATGCCATTGGCGATCGCTGTTAGCAAGCGTCGCGGTCTATGTTCAACGAATGCCGGCAATACAACTAGATCGGCTCTCGAAACCCAACCGGATATGTCTCTTGTAAATGAAAAACCATCCCAAAAGCTGCCTGATTCGATCAACGGCCCCATCAAGATCAATTCAACATCACGTCCGCGCAATGCGTCGCGAAGTTCATAGACGCCCTTTCTCCCGACAGTCGAAGCGGGGAAAACGACTACCGGTTTCGCATTCTGTTTTCGGTCGATTTTTGCAGTCTCAGGCATTTTCCAATCGATCAAACGCGCTTTCGCACCAAACAATTCAGCGATTTCCCGATGAGGCGTCACGATTTCCGTGGCATTTTCGAGCGCCATGGTTTCGAGTTCCACAAGTTTGTCATCGGCTCGGAAATCACCCAGCGTCGTACTTTCCGGATGGAGACTCTTTGCAAAATCAAGCTTTTCCTGGATCTTCGCCATCGGCAAAGCGTTCATCAAGACGATATATTCGCGTCCGCCGAGAGCACCGTTCCGATAGAGATGCGGCAAGAGGTTTTGCTGCACCACGATTTTGCGCGACATGGGATCGATGGACTTAAAATACGAATCGGCGAGTCGTTCTGACATTTCCAGAAGATTCCGTTGTCTTGCGGCTCCCTGCGCGGCGAGTTTTCGCGAACGAACAGCCCGTTCGATCGTCAGAAGCGTTTGATAGGAAACACTCGAAAATCCTTTTGAAGACCAAGCGTAATTTGCTTTCTTAAATCTCGCCCCATCAATCGGTTGTAGAAATCGATCGCCCGAGCCAAAATTCTGTTTAATAAACTGATCAAATTCCGAATAGTATTCATCGACGACGATCGTAGTGAAGTCTTGCGACTCGACTTCGTGCAAAACTCTAAAACAGCTTTCAACACCACAAGTTTCGCAGGAATTTGCTCCATTCCTGCTATCTTCGCCAAAAACCGGAAGCGTTTTCTTGGATTTCAACGCGGAATCCCGATCGGCGCGAATTCGTACGATCAGATTGTCCCGATCCAATTCGGTCTCGATCCTGAATTTGTTGGTGGAACGAAATCTCAAATCGACATAATTCCAAAACACGGTGGCATCCCGTCCGGCCTCTGCCATCGACCCTTCGACAACCCGCGAATGCGCATGCCGCTCGGTAATCTCGAAACCCGCCTTTAAGGCGCAATCGTAAAGCGCATTGGACATCTGGCAGAGTCCGCCGCCTACGGTCGGAATAACACAGCCTTCGCGGATTTCTCTCCCTTCAACGAATCCGCGACGTCGATTCGCACGGCCGACATGTTTCCAAAAGCTAAACTCAACTCCCGCCGGTACCTCGACCCCGCTTAGCGCCCTCGCCGCCAATCGAAGGTTCTGTACTTTTCCCGATGTCAGTCGCTTTTCGGCAAACGAATCCGTGTTCCAAAGTCGGGTCGTTGACTCCGCGACGATTGGCAATTCACATAGCTCCGTGGATTTCGGATGCCTCACGAGCGAATTTCCGGCTTTATCCTGGTAAAACCGTCGCAATTGCAAGAGACGGGATTTTCCAAAGAATAGAGCCGTCTGCACAAGGCCCGGGGTATTTTGTTCGGAAGTATCGCTTGGGTTCATTTCTTTCAAGGAATCGGAGAAGCTCCGTCTGGTCGGAAGCGCTCCCTGGAATCAAGTGCCAATTTTCCTTTGTCCCGTTTCCAAGGAAAGCAAAAGAAGGTTAACATTCTAAAGTGTTTTCAAAAAACGACTACAGGGGTTTCACTTTTGAAGAACGTGCGAACTACTGTTTGCTGCAATTCAATCGACCGGAAAAGCGAAATCCGCTGTCGGTTGAGGTTCTCGAAGACATAAACTCGGCCCTCGATCATTTATCAGATAACAAGACCCCTAAAACGCTCGTATTTTGCGGTTCCGATGGTGTTTTTGCCTCGGGCGCCAATTTAAGGGAGGTCGCAAGCCTGACTGTGGAGGAAGCACTTGCATTCGGGTTGCGAGGGCAGCGGCTTATGCGAAGAATCTCAGGGCTGCCTTTTGACACAATTGCGGCCATCGAGGGATTTTGCATGGGGGGCGCACTTGATTTGGCGGTTTCTTGCAAGCGAAGAATCGCCGATCCCGGCACTGTATTCGCTCATCCCGGCGTATCGCTTGGGATAATCACCGGTTGGGGCGGAACTCAGATGCTGCCGGCCTTGGTCGGGAGAAAACGTGCAAACTACCTGTTTCTTTCGGGAAAAAAGATTGATGCCAGTTCGGCTTATCGCATGGGATTGATCGATCGCGTTGTTTCAAGCCCGCTCGAATTTGCGCTGGAGGAATTGGTTTCCAGGAAATGATCAAAAAGCATTGGAAATGGCTTCTCCCGCTTTTTTTAATCGCATCGGTTTTGTACTTGAATACCGCCGGCGGAGATTTTGTTTACGACGATAAGCGGCAAATCCTCGAAAATCCTCTGATCCAGAACTCTGATCTTTTTTTTCGTGCGCTAACTTCAGATGTTTGGGCCTTTAAGAGTGATGGCACGATTGCCGCAAGCAACTACTGGAGGCCGGTATTTACGGCCGAATCCATTGTCGCTTATGCGTTGTTTGGCGCCGAGCCCTTTGGATGGCACCTTGTAAATATTTTGCTTAATGCGGCCAATTGCGTGCTGCTGATGATCCTGCTGCTCAGATTAAATGGAACCCCGCTCGTTTCGTTTCTTTTGGCATTGCTATTTGCGGCGCATCCGGTCCATGCCGAATCCGTCGCATGGATCGCGGGGGTTACCGATCTCTTATACAGCTTCTTTTTTCTCCTTTCCGTATTGATGTTCCTGCGTTTCGATTCCAATGGCGATCGGAATGCCTATCGGGTGGCGCTTGTATGCTTTGCGCTTGCGATTGGCTCGAAGGAATCGGCACTCTTGCTCATTCCGGTGTATTGGCTGGTTTCGAACCCTGGCGAGACGGAACAGCGGAAGGGAATTCGTGCCGCGATTCCATTCGCGGTGGTCGGCGGAATTTTCTTTACGGCCCGATGGTTTGTACTAGGGATGCTGAGGCAGGACGCTCCGGGGGCCGCGGGAGCGGGATCGGCGTTGATGTCGGTTCCCAAAGTCTTCATGTTTTATGTCCGTCAGATTTTTATTCCGGTTTCCCATGGACCGGTTTACTCAATCCGCGGCTATTCGGAATTCGATTTTTCCTGGTTGCTGGCACTTGCGGGAACTGTGACCGTGCTTGGGGTTCTTCAGTGGGTTTCGAGACGAGATAGACGGGCTGCTTTTGGGACAGCACTTTTTCTTCTGCCGCTGTTGCCGGTATTGGATATCAGGTCTTTTAATCCCGAGCAGATCGTCAGCAACCGCTATCTCTATCTCCCGCTGGCGGGAGTGGTCCTGATTTTCGCCCCCTATGCGGAAAGGCTGTTTAGGTTGGTTAACAAGAACTCACTACGTTGGTTGACGCTTGGCGCGTCGGTCGTTGTTTTGGGATTACTGGGTTTTCAGAGCCATGTCGTCGCTCGTTCGTGGAGTTCCGAAAAATCGATTTGGGAATATGCCGTGAAAGCGGATCCCGAATCGGCTTTCGCCTGGAGCCAGTTGGGTTCCGTGCTGAGCAAGGCCGGCGACACTAAGGAGGCGATGTCCGCATATAACCAGGCTCTTGATCTAAAACCGACTCGCGCGGCCTACATCGGTCGTGCCCAGACGTTTATCAGGGAAAAGCGTTATGAAGAGGCGGTTTTTGATTTAAGAACGGCTTCGGAGCTTGAAACAGCGGATACCGACGCTTTGACGATTTATCACGGCTATGACCTCCTGAGTTACGCGCTAGTCGCAAAGAATGAGTACAAACCCGCCGAGTCCGCGATACGTGAAGCTCGCGAGCGTCTTCCGATATACTACGCCGCCCTTACCTCGAAATTGGCGGTGGTTTTATACCTTGAGGGCGAAAAAAAGGAAGCACTTCGCGAACTCGAATCCGTTCGTGCAAGAGCGGGGCAGGAGCTCTTGCCGGAATCTAAAGCCGCCCTTATGCGGCTTGGAATGCTGTATCTTGAAAACGGCGAGCGGGAAAAGGCAAGGGAAGCGCTAAACGAATATTTGAGGCAGACTGTATCGATGGCTGACGAAGCAACCGCATTGGATCGCAAAAAAGCGCTTGAGACGATATCCGGCCTGTCGAAGTAATTTGTGAGAACCTTCACCGAATTGACTCCGGCCTTCCACGAGGAAAAAGGGCAGTTCCGTCGGGGACGGCTGATCAACTTTGATTGCCGCTCGTTATTTTTTGTCTAAAAATCTTGCGATTCCTCTTTGGCAATCCTCTGTCATGCGTGCGATCGCGTTTATTTCAGATCCCGCCTTCATCGATGATTCAAACGACAGGCCGTCCATTTGATATAAAAGCTTCTTGGACAACTCAACGGCACTCAGGCTTGTTTTTCCGAAATCCGAGACATAGTCCAGTGCCGCCGACTCGAATTCCGAAGCGGGGAAAACCCTGTTGATAAGACCCATTTCCAACGCCTCTTGGGCGGTGAAGCTAAAGCCCTTTGTAATCAACTCGAACGAACGTTTTTCCGAAATATTCCGGCGAAGAATCGCCATCACGATCGCCGGCACAAAACCGATTTTTACTTCCGGATAGCCGAAAAGCGCGTCATCGGACGCTAACACCAGATCGCACGCCGTCGCCAGCCCGCAACCGCCCGCCAAAGCGTTTCCATGAACCGCCGCCACAACCGGGCGCGGAAACTCGCGGATCAACAAAAAAAGTTCCGCCAGCGATTCGGCGTCTTCGAGGTTTTCCGTAATGCTGCTTTGCGCGATTTTCTGCAGGGCGGAGAGATCAGCGCCGGAGCAAAAATCGTTTCCCGCCCCCCTGATCAACACGGCATGAATCTCGGCGTTGTCTCTGGCGGAGACAAATGCGTTCTTTAATCCCGAAATCAATGCGTCGTTGAGCGCGTTTCTTTTCTCCGGGCGATTCAGGGTGATTTGCAGAACCCCGTTCTCAGTTTTTGTTAGTAGCTCGCTCATGTTGCTTTCCAAGACTTTCGATTTCAGGTGGCTACGAGGCAAGTCCGAGTTCGGAGGCTTCCGCATCCGAGATCTCGATTTTCATCCGCAAAAGCGCGGTTGAGAATGTCTTGCCCTGTGCATCCGTCATAAGCGAAAGCGTACCGCCACCTCCAAGCGCTCCATGAAGCAGGAAATTGATCGCGCCGAGGTTTGGAAGCTCGAATCTTTCGATGTTGCCGCGCACCAGGTTGCCAAAATGCTCTCGCACGCGTTCGGCCGTAACTTCGCGAATTATCAGCGGATAATACTCATCCTTCAGCGCGATCACGCCGACATTTGCGGTGTCTCCCTTGTCGCCCGATCTCGCGTGCGCTATTTTCGTCAGTTCAATTTTCATTTTTCAACTTCCACTTTTCATACTTCCCGAAAGCCGCGATTACGAGCGAATGCGAAATCCCGCCTTCGTCTATCAAACGATCCACTCCCGCTTCCGTTTCCAATACGAGCTCGATCGATTCATGTTCGTCAAATGACGAGTCAGCGGTCGGCGCGCAACCAAAAGCCACGAAATGATGGATTCGATTGTCCTGAATCGCAGGATTTGGATTCGAGAAACCCAGAGAAACGAGCGACTCCGAACTGTAACCGGTTTCTTCAGCCAACTCCCGAACCGCACATTCTTCCGGCGTCTCGCCAGCATCGACAATTCCCCCCGGAATTTCGGTCGTGATACGGTCGATCCCGTATCTGAATTGGCGTATCAAAACGATCTCGCCCGACTCCGTGATGGGAATTACATTAACCCAATCAGGATTTCGCACCACAAAAAAGTCACCCGGTGCACCGGTCGTGGCATTCTTCATGCGTCGCCGCTCGACCTTGAAAACCCTGCAATCGGCAATTTCCTCCGATTCGATCAGTGTCCATTCATGGGCGATATTCTTCGACGACATCTTTTTCAAAAGGTGCATGCCCAATTACCGGAATCAGCGGCTTATATTCTGCTTATGACTCGACGATCGAAACCTCAGTCTTTATAAGGTCTTTCGGTATTAAAGCAGGGAAATACGCCATGATTTCCTCTGCTTTGGGACGTCCTCCGGCAAACCCGGTCACCGATGGGGGGCCGGTGAGAATCAACGGCGCGATCTCTTTTGTAAATCGCTCTACCGAAGCCCTGTCATGCCCACGGACGCCTATTCTGAGCTGAACTTCGGGAACGGAACTCTCCGGCTCGCCCGCCAAATGGCCGTGTGTCGCGCTTACCCCGACAAACTCCGTCAGTACAACATCGAATTCCAACCCAAGCTTCTCCAGCCGCTTTCTAAGAATTTGATCCGCCGCCTTGGCTTTTTCGTAAGCCTCGGGATACGAGTAAACGAGGGTTCCGACGGCCTTCCAACCGTCGGTATAAGCGATCGAAACCTTGTAAAATTCGGTGTTGGGGTTGCCCTTTATACCCGAAACCGCGACCCTGTTCTCACCCGCGTCGGCGAGTTGGATGGATGTGAAATCGGCAACTACATCCGGCGTTATATACTGCTTGGGGTCGCCCATTTCGTAGAGGAGCTGTTCCTTGACGCTCGGTATGTTTATTCTTCCACCCGTACCATCATGTTTTGTAACGATAAACGCGCCGTTTTCGGTAGCCTCGATGATTGGGAAACCGATATCCTCAAGGTTGGGAATGTTTCTCCAATCATACTGACAATTGCCGCCCGAACATTGCCCGCCGCATTCGATGATGTGACCCGCGATGGTTCCGGCAGCGATCAGATTCCAATCCTGAAAGCCCCATCTAAATTCGTGCATTAGTGGAGCGAGTGTTAGACCGGTGTCGGTGAGGCGGCCGCCAACGACTATCTGAGCACCCTTGTCCAAAGCCTCGACCAAGGGGCCGGCGCCGAGATAAACATTTGCGGCCTGAACCTTGTCGAGTATCGGTTCCAGCGATTCGCCGGTATCCATATTTAAAAGTTCGATTCCGTTCTCAAGAAACTCGGGCAGACGCGACAATACGTCGTCGCCGGTTACGACCCCAATCTTAACGCCATTTAATCCTTTTGATGCGGCAACTGTCTGGATCGCCTCGGCGCAACCCTCTACGTTTACGCCGCCGGCGTTTGAAAGTACTCGTATGTTCTTCTCGACAATGTCCGGAATGATTTCCTCGATCAACGACACAAAATCCCTTGCAAACCCCGCCTCGGGGTTTCGCGCGCGCTGCTTCTGCATGATCGACATCGTGACTTCCGCCAGGTAGTCCAGCATCAAATAATCGATCGGGCCTCTCCTAACCTGATCAACCGGCGCCGACAATAGATCGCCCCAAAACCCCTGACCGCTTGCAACACGTACTCTTTTCATTGTTTCAATTAAAGACCAAAAAAAAGTCGCGGTCAACGACCGCGACTTTCGATGATTTCGAATAATCTATTGCTATGGTGTTCACGGTCCGAGACGCAGCTTGAGATACGTCACGGCGAGTTTTCTAACAACCGGCATGGCTTTTTTAACGACCGTACCACTTTGTTTAAGAGCAAATTTGCCCGCCTGCGGTGCGGCCTTTACCACCAACGGCTTGGCGACCTTTCCGGCGGTGAATTTCGTGGCCTGCCAGGTTAACTTGGCGGCCGAACCTATGACAACAACGCCTGTTTTGGCGGTCGCGGAAGCGAGTTTGTTGACCGGGTTTTTTGCATTCTCGGCCTGCGCGTTGGAAACCGTCGAGAACGCCACGAGCATTCCCGAAAGGAGTAGAAGTTTGAATATTAGATTTTTCATGGTGCGGAAATAGTGCGGAAATCAGGGGATGGAAGGAGTTTCGCTCTTGAGGAAATTATCAGGGGAAGAAGAAAAAAACCGTCGCGCTAGCACGCGACGGTTTTAATTATAACAGGTTTAACGGCGTTTAATATATAGCTCGCCAAATTTTCTTTGAACGGCTGGCTGTCATCTTGGCACCCTTTTTGGCGCCATTGGCAGTAGCCTTGCCGACTTTCTTGGATCGCGATGCGGTCATCTTTGAACCTTTCTTAACCCCGGATGCCGTGGCTTTAGACCCTTTCTTTACTCCGCCGGCGGCATCTCGAATGACACCAGCAAAGACGATTTGGGAAATCCCCAAGACCAAAATCAAACTAAAAATTGAAAATAATTTGGAAAAATTGCGCATAATCCGCCTCCTCTTATCTATTTGGAACATTGGAATTTAGGTATTCGACAATATCCTCGGTCGAGGTGCCTGGCGGAAAAACCTCGGATACGCCTTTGTTTTTCAATTCCGTTATATCTTCCTGCGGTACGATGCCTCCAACAACCACAAGGGTGTCCGACATTCCGTTTTCTTTTAGAAGATCAACGATTCTTGGGCAAAGCGTGTTGTGCGCCCCGCTAAGGATGGAAATCCCCACCGCGTCGACATCTTCCTGAAGCGCCGCGGCGGCAATCATTTCCGGTGTTTGTCTCAAGCCGGTGTAGATAACCTCCATTCCGGCGTCACGCAATGCTCGGGCTATCACTTTCGCCCCACGATCATGTCCATCGAGTCCTGGCTTCGCGACCAAAACCCGTATCTTTCTTTCGCTCATAAACAAACCGATTATATTAGGATGCGAACTTTGTGAGCAAGCCTCCCGGTTTGAGATAGGGTTTCATTTGTTCCCAGGTGAACTCATACTTTCCTTCCGGCTCGAGAGCGGCAACGGCATGCGGGAAACCGTAGTCATACAAAAATGTAACTCCCTTCTCGTCGACTATAAATTGTCCGACCTTCGTAAACTTGGCGTCGTATTCCTTGAACATCTGATCAAGGCTGTCGGCGTCATCCAGATTTTCGGCCTTTGCATCGATGATGGCCTGCTTGATTTCGGCCTTTTGAGCCTTGTCGATCATTTTTACAAGCGCCGGCATGTTGGTAAACACCTGATCCGCCATGATTCTTTTTCCAGTCTTCAAATCGACGACATAGGTTACGCTGCTCCCGTCGGGATACGCGCCCGAGCCTTCCTGGATCAGTTCAATCGTCAGGATGTCGCGATTGTTGTAGAGAATCTGATAGTCGAGCCTTTCGAGCCAGGTATAATCTCCAAGCGATTCTTCGAGGCTCATATCAAATGCGTCCCAATAGTTGATCGTCTTCGACAAAGTCCTGAATGAACCGTTCTTGTCGTCTCCAATCGGAACAGGGTAATTGACCTCAAATGTCTGTTTGAATTCGGAAAGCCCTTCGCCGACCCTCGTGTACACTACTTTCGTCGGGACGATTTTTATCTGGGCCTCAACAACGAATGCGGAAACCGCAAGAAGAACCAAAACCGCGAAAAATCTGTTCATAATTTGAAATCGATGCTCCACTAATTTGAGACTGCAGGATTTTCTTCAAAATCCATGTTTGGAGACGAGAAAATACATTTGAGTTTGCCGTAAATCGTTGATTTTGTACTTATTTTCGAGATCATCTCCGACCACGCGTGAACGTTGATCCAGAGCGCGTTGTAGGTTTCGATCGGAGTGGTGATTCCGTATCGAACGGGTTCAACCTCTTTCTCAAAAGAGCCGAAGATGCGATCCCAGATAATAAGGATTCCGCCGTAGTTCTTGTCCAGGTATTGAGGATTGACGCCGTGATGAACGCGATGATGCGAAGGCGTGTTGAGAACGTATTCAAGCGGACCCATTTTGTCGATCAATTCGGTGTGGATCCAAAACTGATAGATGAGATTAAAGCCGTGGACCGTCGCGAACGCCCATAGAGGAAATCCGCACAATGCCGCCGGCAGATAAAAAATCCAATGCGCGACGCCGGAAAACCAGCTTTGCCGTACAGCAACACTCAAATTGTATTGGTTGCTCGAATGGTGCACCACATGGAAATTCCAAAAGAACCTGCTTTCATGGCTGATACGATGAAACCAATAGTAGAGAAAATCATCAAGAAGAAGCAGTATTACCCACGGCCACCATGATTCCAAAGGCATTTTGAACGGGGAAATCTGGAACAACGCGTTATACGCGAGGCTGGTGGCGAGACCAAAAAGAAAACCAAAGGCCACTGAAACAAACCCAATCAGAATGTTCGTCCAAGCGTCGCGGGAGTCGAAGTTGTCACGACCGTTCTTGCGGATCAGTACAAACGCTTCAATGGCGATCAAAGCCGCAAAAATTGGAATCGCAATCACCTGGGGTTTGAGCATATCTTTCCCGTCCGCAGCATCAAACCAAAAAACCTATTCACAGGTTCGATTTTGGAATCGGCCGAGTTTGGTTCCTTAACGGCTTCACGGCCAAATCGTGTTCGCAGGGAATAACCGGATAGCCGGTTCCAGCGAAACTATCGTGTCAAAACGCCGGTTCTTCGTAGACTCCATAAACATCGCGGAGTGACGTAGTTATCTCTTCGACTGTCGCATAGGCGCGAACCGCTTCGATAGTCGCCGGCATCAAATTTTCATCTTCGTTTGCCGCCTTCTTTAAGTTTTCGAGGGCATTTGCCACCGCACCGTTGTCCCGCTTCGCCTTCGTCGCCTCCAATCGCTCCAACTGGTGGTCGCGGACGGTCTCGTCGATTTGAAGGATCTCGACCTTCTGAACTTCGTTCTCCATCACGTATTTGTTGACGCCGACCACGGTTTGATCGCCGCGTTCAACCGCACGCTGATATTGGTACGCCGATTCCTGAATCTCCCTCTGTGGAAAACCGGCTTCGACCGCTTCCACCATGCCTCCGAATCCATCGATTTTCTCGAAGTACTCAAGGCATCCATCTACCATCTTTTGCGTTAACGATTCGAGATAATAGCTTCCGCCCAATGGATCGATGGTATTCGCAACGCCGGTTTCTTCAGCGATGATCTGCTGCGTTCGAAGTGCGATCAACGCGGCCTCATCGGTTGGAAGCGCCAGAGCCTCGTCGTACGAATCCGTATGAAGGCTTTGCGTTCCGCCCAGAACGCCGGCAAGTGCCTGGATTGCGACCCTCGCGATGTTGTTCAGAGGTTGCTGAACAGTCAGCGAGACACCGGCCGTTTGGGTATGAAAGCGCAACTGCTGGGTGCGTGGATTTGAAGAACCGAAACGGTCTCGCATCGTTCTCGCCCAAACTATGCGTGCCGCGCGATACTTTGCGATTTCTTCGAAAAAGTCGTTGTGCGCGTTGAAGAAGAACGAGATTCGGGGCACAAACGAATCGACGTCCATTCCCCGGTCAACACCGTATTGAACGTATTCAACGCCGTCCCGAAGCGTAAACGCCAGTTCCTGAAGTGCGGTCGCCCCCGCCTCGCGTATGTGATAGCCGGAAACCGAAATCGGATTGTATTTCGGAACACGCTGGGTGCAATACTCGAACGTATCGATAACGAGTTTCATCGCCGGCCGAATCGGATACAACCATTCCTTCTGAGCGATATATTCCTTTAGAATGTCGTTTTGAAGCGTTCCCGATATCTTATTGAAATCAGCACCCTGTTTTTCCGCGACAACAAGATAAAAGGCAAGGAAAATCCAGGCCGGCGCGTTGATCGTTTGGGAAACAGTGACATCCTCGAGAGAAATGCCCGAAAACAACTCCTCAAAATCAGCCAGCGACGACACCGCGACACCGCATTTTCCAACCTCGCCCTCGGAAAGCGGTGAATCGGCGTCAAGTCCCATCAATGCGGGGAGGTCATATGCTACCGACAGCCCGGTTTGCCCCTGGCTCATCAGATATTTGAAACGCTGATTTGTGCTCTCGGGCGATGAAAAACCGGCAAACTGCCGCATCGTCCAAAGCTTGCCGCGATAGCCTGTGGGATGTATCCCCCGTGTGAAAGGAAATTCGCCCGGAAGCCCGATGTCGGTCTTCGATTCGATTTCGGCGGTATCCGCTTCCGTATAAAGCCTTTCGACGGGTTCGAGTGAAACACCCTCAAATGATTTCTTTCGTTCGGGGCGCGACTCCATGACGGGATTCAGGGTTTCGGCTTCCCATCTTGCTTTTTCTGCTTGCGCCTCGCTGAGTTCTTGCTTTGTTTCGTGCATATTTCGATTTCCAATAGCGGAATAAATACTGATTATAAGCAACGAAATACGGAATTTGAAACGAAGATGAGGGTAATTGTGGTAAACAGCGGAGTTATTCCTGTCATTCGCTCGAATTGGGAAAGGCCAATTGGCGTGTCAGTATTTAATAAGGCTGCCGTCCCGCTTGGCTTTTCTGACGGCCAGCGTAAACATCCAAAGCGAAAACGGAAGCAAAACCCCTAGGAATCCTACCAACGTGAGAAATACCGGCTGAACCTCCGCAAATGTTTTGCCTTGGATCAGGATCTCACGAATCCCTTCCAGACCATGGGTCGAGGGGTTGATCGATGAAACGACATTTCCAACGCGTCCCAGTTCCTCAACCAGCATCTCTTTTGGAAAAAACACCCCGGAAAACAACGCCGTTCCGGCGCCCAGCAAAACCGCGAATGGATCGCCGCGCTTGAATACCATCGCGAAGCTTGCCGAAAGAATTCCGATGCTTGCGAGACTCATCGTCGTAAGTATCAGAAAAACAAGTGCGAGAAGGTAGTTTCCCTTGTATTCAACGCCGAAAAACGCCCAACCAAAGAAGAGATACAGAAACGAATAAAACGTGGCTTCGACATACGCCCAGGCCGAGGATGAGATGATTACCGTAGGGATATTGATTGGCGTCAATAGCACGCTTTCAAGCGTGCCCTGCATTTGCTCCTGCCTGATCACGTTTGCCAGCGCGGAAAACCCTACGAGGAAGTAATTGAGCATTGCCATCCCGGTCAGCCAGGCGGGCAAGAGCTCCTTCCAGTTCGGATATTTGAAGGCAAGAAAACCGCCGTCCGCTAATTTAGCGATAAAGAAGAAGGTCGTCGACATTCCAAGGATCCAAAGCATTTTGAGCAGAAACTCAAAACGATACGAGATCGCCAACTGAAAATCGCGAATTATAAAGGCCTTGACCCTTCGGAAAAGATTCATCTTTGAAAACCCAAAATCGAGCACTCGAAGCGCAATAAAAAGCAAGCGCGTTCAATCTCGAATACATTCTCCCGGCAGCAACGGGCGGGAAAACGGTCGCCGCTTCAGAATCAACTCGTACTTCAAAACGGATTCAGACTTGCGGCTTAACTAGACTACTATCGCCAAAGCCATTTCCTCAAGGACGAAACAAACTCCAAACGTTGCAATGGATAGATTATCTATTTACAATTTCTTAATGTCCTCGGCCTCCAAAATCATCGTTTTAATATTGTGCGTGTTTGCCGTTGTTTCCTCCTCCTGTGTCGAAGACAAGGATTACGGAGAAGCAAACAATCTTCGTCCGAACGTCAACCGCGAGGTCGAGGTAAATGACAACGAAAGCATCGCGGAGGACAACGAAGACAAACTCGGCACGTTGATCAACCTTCCTTTTACTCCCGTAGAAAACAGTTATCGCGAAGATCTCGTCGGCCCGGATGGCCGTCAGCCAAAGGACGGGTTGGGGGCAAGACGCCTTACCGTAGTTCTCAAGTTCTCTGAAGAGGACACAACCAAGCTCGTCGAAAAGCTGACAACAAAGAAGACTCCCTTCAAGATGGAAGTCGAAGCCGAACCGTGGTTTCCTGCCGAGTTGGTTGCAAAAAGCGGCACGGCGGGTAATGAAATGTTAAAGGGAACGGCTTACGGCGCGGTCGATTTTGTCCGCGCGCCTTGGACCTCGGGTTCGATCGTGCGGATAGACGAGACCGACTATTTCGTTTTAATTCTTCAGTCAAAATAGCTTCGGCATACCGCCCAAACCCAAATAGCCTTCTATACCTCGTTGAATTTCTTCAATTTCCTATACAGCGTCGAAAGATCTATTCCGAGGATATTCGCGGCTTTGGCTTTGTCGTTTTCGGCGGATGCGAGTATTTCGAGAATGTATCTTCGTTCTGTTTCCTCAAGCGTGGGCAAAAAGGAATCACTGTCGCGAGATGCGTAAGAGGAGCCTGCCTCTGTCCTGATACGATTTGGAAGGTGTTCGATCCCAATCGAATCTTCAGACAGAATCGATGCCCGCTCTATCGCGTTCTCGAGCTCACGTACGTTTCCCGGCCAACGATAAGCGGTGAGTGCCGAAAGCGCACTGTCCGAAATCGTTTTTCCTGGTGCCGATTGGGAGTCTCCGGATTTCGCGATGAAATGGCGAATAAGTAGAGGGATGTCCTCGCGTCGGTTTCGGAGCGGGGGAATATTGATCTCCACAACATTTAGGCGGTAATAAAGATCCTCGCGAAACCGCCCTTCGGCCACTTCCTTTTCAAGGTTGCGATTGGTGGCGGCCAATATCCGGGCCGATACCGGATGCGAAGTGGTTCCCCCAACGGGCCGAACTTCCTGTTCCTGCAGTACGCGCAAAAGTTTAACCTGAAGAGCGAGCGGCATTTCTCCGATCTCATCAAGTAAGAGAGTTCCAGAGCCGGCTTCAATAAAAAGTCCCTTGTGGTCGCGATGCGCGTTTGTAAACGCCCCTTTTACGTGTCCGAAAAGTTCGCTTTCGAGAAGTTCCGCCGGGATGGCGCCGCAATTTACCGCTAGAAATGGTTCGGTATTGTTGGGGCTATGGGTATGAATGGCGCGGGCAACAAGCTCTTTTCCGGTTCCGCTTTCGCCCTGGATCAAGATTGAGGCGCTCGCACCGGCAACCTTTTCCACAAGTCTGAATACCGATTGAATGGCCTCGCTCTTGCCGATTATCTCGGAAAAACCCGATTTTCTTCCGAGCTCTCTTCGAAGCTGTCGATTTTCATTAAAGAGCAGACGCGTTCTTATCGCGTTGCGCACCCTTTGGAGCAGGTCTTCGTTTACAAAAGGCTTGGTTACGTAATCGTAAGCACCCTTGCGGAGCGCGGAAATCGCGGTATCAACCGAAGAATAAGCGGTGATGATTATAACGATCGCCGATTCGTCGATCGTCTTGAGGCTGTCAAGCAAATCGATGCCGTTCATCCCCTTCATCTTGATATCGGATATCGTAACCGCGATCTCGTGCATCGGGAATATCTCTAAAGCGGTCTCGGCGCTGTCGGCCGTTAAAACGGAATAGCCTTCGCCTTCGAGAAGTTCGCGAAGAATGTTGCGCATCAACTCCTCGTCCTCAACAACCAGCACGTTGACGTTTGCATCTGACGACATAACCGAAAAATCGCTCCAATTCGAAACCCAAAACCAATAAATCCGATACTCTTTAATGGGCGTGAATTCGAGTCTATCACATGGGATTTTCAAAGTCGGTCATTCGTGTTAGCATTTTCAAATCGTTGTATTTGCGAAGTGTTATGCGTACGATCACCGCTCTAGTATTGGCATTTCTTGTGATTTCGGCCTGCTTTGAGCGGGGCGAGGCGCAGAATACCAATCCCGTCGAAAAGGAAGTCGCAAATCCGATAACCGACACTCCAAACGTCAATCCGATCGCTCCCGAACAACGCATAACTACGGTTCTAAAAAAGAAAGAAACCGGCTTCCAGCCCGAAGGCGGCGGAGATGAAATCATCGTCTATTCCGATCGACAGTCGGCGGAAGGCGAGGAAGGAAAGAGGATCATCATTCATGAGGGCAACGTCGACGTACGATACGGCGTTTACCGTCTTCAGGCTGACAAGATCACGATCTTCGAGGAAACAACTCTAATCGTCGCAGAAGGCAACGTGATTTTTGATCAGGGTGACGATCAAAGAATTACGGGTTCCAATGGGGTCTGGAATTACAAAACCAAACTGGGAAAGTTCGAGAATTCGACCGGATATACAAATCAAACCGAAGATGGAACGGTGCTTTATTTTACGGCGGATCGCGTCGAGAGAACGGGTCTTCGGGAAGTCGAGGTTGAAAACGGCGAATTTACCGCTTGCGAGGACGCGGTTCCGAAATGGAGCTTTACTGCGGCAGTTGCAAAGATCATTGCCGAAGACAAGATAAAGCTTGAAAAGCCGAAATTTCGTGTCAAGGGAGTACCTATCGTCGCCTTCCCATATCTCTCTATTCCCATCAGCCAAAACGACAGGGCCTCGGGATTTCTAACGCCGACAGTCGGGTTTTCGGCAAACAAGGGTGTCCGGCTTTCGGGAGCGTATTACCAAACTTTGGGTCGAAGCGCCGATGCTACGATCCGCATGGATCTGTTTTCGAGCCGCGGAATCGGCTATGGAGTCGATGTTCGAACAAGGGCAAATTCCAGATCTTATTTCAATTTTGGCGTTTACGGCGTTATCGACCGAATACTGGGATCATCGGCGAGCGAACAAAATCCGGATCAAGGCGGCACGAGCGTTTACGCCGAAGGCATTCACTACTTTCCAAACGGTTTTGTGGGTGTTGCCGACGTGCGGCTTACATCAAGCCTCGCATTCCGTCAGGTTTTTCTCGACGGCATCCAACAAATCATTTCGCCGATCGAAGTCTCGGACGCTTTTGTAAACAAGAGCTGGCGAAACTACACGTTGAATGTTAGAACCCGCTCCGAGGTGATTTCGATTCCAAACCTTAGGGTCTCGACACGAAACCTTCCGAGCATACAGTTTGAGAAGCGGCCATCGAGAATGCGGTTCTTCAAAAACGCTTACTATTCTTTTGATTCCTCGATAGAAGGCGTTTCGCGTCGCGAGAACGTCGATTCGATCGAATTGTACAGGGAATTGACCGGTTCGGATCCGGTAAACACACCGGTATTGGGTCAGAGGTTCGACATCCACCCGCAATTCATTTTGCCATTCTCCTCGAAGTATTTTTCACTTACGGCAACCATCGGGGGGCGGGTTACATATTACTCCGATTCGTTCAACGACATTCGGCAGGTAACAGGGAAGGACGTGATTCGAAAATACGGGGAACTCGAACTCGATCTTCGGCCAGTTGCGTTGGCGAGAAATTTCTACTCCGACGAAGGGGAATTTCGTTTTCGACATGTGATCGAACCGTTTTTGAAGTACAGGCTAGTAAAGGGAATCAACAATTTCAACAACATCATTCGCTACGATTACACCGATACCCGTACGGACACCAGCGAGATCGAATACGGTATCACAAACCGCATTTTCACCCGTCGCTATTCCGAGGCCGTCACAGACGAGGCCCGAAAACAGCTTGGTGCGATAGGTGAGGGCGAAAAGTCGGAAACTTCGATACAGCCTTACGAGTTGTTTACGTTTACGGTACGGGGCAAATACTATTTCGACCCTTATTTCGGAGGCGCTCTCGTACCCGGTCGGCGAAATGAAATCACACCGATTACGGATCTCACCTTCTACACGTTTGGCGGTGTCCCGAGACGTTTCTCGCCATTGAATATCGAGGCGACATACCGACCGCAGAATACGGTTTTTGTAAGTACCAAGATGGATTTGGGGGTTCAGGGCGACGGACTTCGAAACATATCCGCAACGGTTGGTTACGACACGAAGCTTTTGAAGTTGTTCCAAAGCTTCTACTACACTCGTGCGGTAAGCCTTGTTCCGTCGCTGCGTCAGTTTGAGAACCAATTCGGAAAAGAGGCCGGAACGCTCCGCGGCTCGCAATGGAGCCCGGCGATTTTTCTTGGCGACAAAAACAACGGCCTCTTTGGCGGAACATCGCTCTTCTTCGATTTTCAAAACAGAAGGGCGACCGGTGGCGCACCTTTGATTAGTTCGCTTTTCACGCTCGGTTACGCGTTTGACTGCTGTTCGGTCAGCACACAGTTTTATACTTTTAACGTTGGTGTAAGAAGGGAAAACAGATTTCTTTTCTCATTCAGGCTAAATGGAATCGGAGCATTTGGAACCGAGCAGTTTGGCCAGGGTTTGTACTAGCCGAGAAAAGTTGTTTCCCATCTCAATGCCGATTCCGAATTCAGCTACTCAAAATGCCTTGCAGCCAGATTTGCATATCTTTCGACAGGAGCAAGATCATCGGTTAGCACTGGCTCGAGATTCGATGGAATCGCGATTTCGTTTTTTAACAAGATATCGGTTTCCGCGTCTCCTGCGAAGCGTCCGAGACCACTTTCCGAGGCCGCGATAATGATATTTTGAGTCGATGTTCGTGGTTTGGATTTATCGACGAAAAAGACCCTCAGATTCTTAAAGACTTCGGAAAGCGTGGCTGCCTCGGCACGAAACATCTTTCCACCCTCGCCATCGACGGCGGAGCCGATATTTACAAGCAAAAGACCGTTCGGCTTTAATACCCGCCTCGCATTTTTCGCGGATTCGATCGTAGTCAGGTGAAATGGAACGCTGAACAGGGAATTGAAAGCGTCAAGTATCACAAGATCGTAGGTATCGGCTCGCGCGTTGTTCAAGTAGATCCTCCCATCCTGATGGGCGATCCGGATCTTCGCATCCGCCGTAAGGCGGAAGTATTTTTTTGCGACTTCGGTCATGCCCGGATCGATCTCAACGACATCAAGTTCGGCATTCGGATATCGTTGTCTGAACTCCTTTGGTACCGAATAGCCCGCTCCACCGATGAGCAAAACCTTTTGAAACCCGGGTCTAAAGCCGCGTGCCAGATGGAAGAACTTTGAGTAGGTGCTTCCCGCCGAATAATCGTCCAAATACATTGAAGTTTGCCACGTCAGCGGGTCGGTCGAGAGGGCGCGAATTGGACGGCCGTTTTTCGTGGTATCAAAAACCCTAAGGCGATTGTATCCCGTGTCAATATCGACAAGGCCCGCAATGTTTCGCAGAAGTATGGCGCGCCCTTCAACAAAAACTACCGAAATGACAAGCAGCGTAAGCGCTCCCGCCTTGGTCTTTTCCGCA
The DNA here is from genome assembly GCA_041394795.1 of Pyrinomonadaceae bacterium. Taxonomy (GTDB): domain Bacteria; phylum Acidobacteriota; class Blastocatellia; order Pyrinomonadales; family Pyrinomonadaceae; genus Aridibacter. The sequence continues at coordinate 421,211 of JAWKHN010000001.1, forward strand.
AGTGTGGGCAGCGACGCCAACGATATTGCGAAAAGCACGGCGGCCAGTACATAGAGCGTACGAATGCTTCCAACAAACGGCAGCATTACAAATCCGGCGAGGAATGTTCCACCTATGCTTCCAACCGTCGAAAGGGCATACAGCCTTCCAACCGTTTGTCCGGTTGTTTCGAGATTCATCGCTGAAAGTCGAACCGCATAGGGTGAAACGACACCGAGCATAACGGCCGCCGGTGCGAAGAGCAGCAACGCCGCAATCGTCGCCGAAATCTCAAGTGGAAGCCTGAGCGCGGCAAGAAAAGTCAGCACGAATTCCTGGATCAGGATCGTGATGGTAATCAATATCGCGGCACCAAAAACTACCGCGGCGAGCCCGACGTTTGTGGGTCCGCGATCGGCGCGTTTGCCTCCGAGCCAGTATCCGAGACTCAGAGCCGCGAGTATGACGCCGATCAGGCTTGTCCAGGTGTAGGTCGAAGTGCCGACAAAAGGCGCCAGGATTCGCGAGCCGACAATCTCATAGATCATGACGACCGCCCCGCAACAGAAAACAGTCGTTTCGATAAAGAATCTGCGGTAAAGACTCATAGTCCGACAATTATGAATAAACAATGTCTGGAAAACAAAAGGGGCGCTTCACAAATGAAGCGCCCCTTTTGGGTCTGCAACGGCCGGAGACGACTTAGCTACCCATCGTTCCGGCTACCGATTTTTTTTCGGTCACCTCGTTTACATAGGTCAGCCACGACGCGTTGTTTGGCGCGGGGCGACGTCCGTAAATTACATCAAAGAAGGTTTCTTGAAGCTTGTGCGTGATCGGACCGCGTTTTCCGATTCCAACCTCGATCTTGTCAACCGAGCGGATCGGAGTGATTTCGGCGGCGGTTCCGGTAAAGAACAGCTCATCCGCAAGGTAGAGCGCGGCGCGCTGAATCGTTGTTTCGACAACCTCAATTCCCATCTCTCTGGCAATAGCGATCACCGAATCGCGCGTAATGCCGGGGAGGATCGAAGCTCCGAGCGGCGGCGTGATGAGCTTGCCGTTGTTAACCAGAAATAGGTTTTCGCCGGATCCTTCGGAAACATAGCCTCTATCGTCCAAGGCGATACCCTCGGAATATCCCGCGAGAAGCGCTTCCATCTTGATAAGCTGCGAATTCATATAATTCGCACCGGCCTTGGCCATTGCCGGAAGAGAATTCGAAGTGAATCTGGTCCAGCTCGAAACACAGACGTCGATTCCGTTTTCAAGCGCTTCCTCGCCGAGGTATTTTCCCCACTCCCAACATGCCATATAAGATCTAAGGGGATTCGGAAACGGATTTACGCCAAATGCCGGATTTGCTTCATCAAGGCCCCTAAAGATCACGGGTCTTATGTAGCATTCATCCAATCCGCTCGAGCGGACGAGTTCAACCGCCGCAGCCGAGAAATCATCGGCGCTCCACTCAACATCCATCCTATAAACCTTTGCGGAATTCACGAGCCTCTTCATATGCTCCCAAAGCCGGAAAACCGCGGGTCCCTGTTCGGTGTTGTAGCAGCGAATGCCCTCGAACACGCTCGAACCATAGTGAATTGCGTGCGTCATCACGTGCACGCGGGCGTCATCCCAATTGATGAGCTCGCCGTCTCTCCATACTTTTGGAGCGATATTTACTGTCTTAACGTCTTTTTCAGCCATAGTATGTCCTCAATAAAACTGTCAAATATAAAAAATTGCGAAATGAACGGGACTTCAGAAAAAATGAAGGGAATTATCAGATTCTTTTGTAAAGGATATTATAGAATCCGGTAAACCGCAATTCTGAGGCGGTTTGGGGAATGCAGGCGAAGCCCGTCGATTCTTAGCCACTCGGACTGTAAATCCTGTAATACAAATAGTTTACAAAAAAAGAACCGGACGGTTTGGTTCCCGACCGGTTCCTGTTTGTCAATGTGTTTCGGATCACAGTATCCGCGTTCGCGGCGCGTCGGCATCGAGCCGGCTGGTCGCGACGCCGGTTCCGACTACGGTTGAAATCACTACCGGCCCGTCTCCGATTCCAGCCATGTTGTCGGACAATTCGAAGTCTATGAAATAGACGCCCGGTTCGACCTCGAAAGCGTTTGAAATCTGCCCGCCGGTGTTGATGCTTCCGATTCGAATCGTGGATTGCTGCCCTGCGAAATTTCTCACCCCGGTTGCAAACACCCTTAATACCGATGGAACGAGTTTGCTTCCCCGAAGCTTGAAGGTTCTTACCGAGAATGGCTCAGTAGTCCGAATCCGATTGGTTACATTCAGAATTTTGGCGCGGTTTAGCTCCGGATTCTGATCCGTTCTAAAAATATCCGGCTGTTGTTCGGTGATCGCCATTTCGCCCCTGTAAATCGTGCCGTTGTTGTTGATCACAACAGGATAATATGGAGCGGCTAGATCGGCGCCGAGTCCTTTGGGTACGACAAATTCAATTTGCCGCTGACTTACGCGCTTGAGGCCCACGGCAGCCCCGCCGACAGTCATCGTTACACCCGAAAGTTCGATCGGAAGCGGGAAGGACCTGTCGATCGACCCGACGGCGGTTCTGGCCACAGTTGGTTGCGTCATTCCCACGGAAAAGTCCAGGAAGGCGAGCATACCGGGTGCAAGACCCTGCTTTGCGGAAGGCGTCGACGGCGGCGTTGGCGTCGGAGTCGGTGTTGGCGTCGGTCCGAGATTGATTTTGCCCGAAGTCCTGTTCGACGATTTCGCCGCTATTGAAGGCGTTGGCGTTGGCGTTGGGGTCGCAACGGGATCGTTTTGAATCGGAATCTTTGTCGCGCCGGTCGAATACCGAAATGTCGCGGAACTCTCGCGGATCGCCGTCGGCTGAAGCAGGTAATAGACTTCGGATGAAAGATCGGGATTTCCGCTTCCAATTTCAGCGCCCGGCAAGTTAATCGCGACGCGTTTTGAAGAATCGCTCGGAAGCAATTGCAATGTGGCAAGCGCGAACGGCGGTGCAGGAAGTTTTGAAATCCTCGTAAAGATCGCGGTCTCGGGGGCTTCCTGAATCGGGAAGCTGTAAACCTGCGATTGCCTCGTCGCATCTGGATTGAGCCCGTCTTCCTCGTTTTCGGCAATCGTGCCATCGGCAACGATGTTCATTCGGGTCTGCATCACGATCGATTGCGGAACACCTGCTACATAGTCGGAAAATGTCGAAGTTCGTTCGATATCGCCGCCTGCTGCGTTTTCGTCGGCATCACTGCGCGAAAGAATGCTTCGGTATTCTTCCGTTGTGGCATCGTAAAGATATGTTCCAAAGCTGTCGAAATTGTCTCCCGAATTCTCGTTTGCAAGATCCGCATAGGAATCAAAAACGATGAGGTTTCCATCTCTGCTGATCTTTCGTCCGAATCCATATAGATTGACGGTCGCTCCGGCAGTCGCGGCTTCGGTGTCGGTGATCTGCTTTTTGGCGCCCGTCGGTGCTCCGGTTGCTGAAAGATCAGAATAGTAAACCTCTCGGTTGCCGTCGGTATTCGTACCGCCGGTCATCCCAACGATAGGGTTGTCACCATTGCTCGTAAACACCACGCGCGAGCCGTTTCCTGCGATAGAAGGGAAGCCGTTTGAAATCGGATTTCCGATCGTACCGCGCGGGGTTTCGGTTATTTGAGAAATCGTTCCCGATGCCCCCAGCTTCGAACCACCGGATTGCGAATAAACAAAAATCTCCGGATTGTCCTCGGGTTCGGCGTTTCCGGTTCCAACCAAATTTCGATTCGAGATAAAGGCAGTCAACTGACCGTCATCGGAAATCGAGGGAACTCTGTTGTCGGTTGAAATAATCGGAGATTGCGTCGTACTTCCGGGGACAGGAGGGAAAAAGGCAGGAGTGTTTGTTACCTGCGTAAATGTTCCGGTTGAAAGATCTGTTACCGGAAGCTCGTCTCCGGTTGAAAGGCTTGCCGGTGCGACAGCGGGAACGTGGTAAATCCACATTTCCATGTTTCCATCAAGCGTAAGTGGATTGTCGCCTTTTGAATCTGTAAATGAATTCCCGTCAAAGCTGCCGGGGTTTGTACCGTCGGGGGCGGAGCCGGAAACGGATGTCGTCGCGTTCGAACCAAATGCAATCCACCTGCCATCGGCGCTCAGTACCGGGCGCGAATTCAGAATTGAAACCCGTGTGTTGCTGGCGATAAACGGTTCCTCGACGTCGTTCAAAACCGATTTGGTGTCGGTGATCTGGAAGATGCGGCGTTGAGCGTAATCGAAGATAAAAATCTCGTTGTTGCCGTCTTCGTTGCGGGGATTGACACTCGCAAAATTGCCGGTGGATTCGAATACGATCAATCGGCCGTCCGCGCTGATGCCGCCGCCAAAAGAACTTGTCGATGCCGAGGTTATTTGCCCGACAACCGAATCGACTTGCGCGGTCGTTTCAATAACCGCTCCCGAAACCACTAAAAATCCCAGTAGGACAAAAAGGCGTTTAATCACAGATTCTCTCCGAGAAAAATTCATATGAATGCTTCCAATGAAATTCGGTTTGAAATTAAACAAACCGGCGCACAAAAGTTCATATTTTATGCGTTAAGACAATACGTTGCAAGCACGAGGCCACGATTGCCGACAAACCAAAACCAACGGATTTACCTTGAATTCAGGCAATTCAAAAACCTTTAACTTCAAACGATCCGCAAACCGGTCAGAAATAGAAATTCGAGCAACGTGGTGTACTCAAAGAGGGCTAATTTCAACAACTGCTTGAGATGCATTCGGAGGGCAAAAAGGTTTACCGAAAGGTACCAGGTTAGCAGGATATGTTCTGGGGTTTTTAGGTGTTCCAGGTTCCAAGAGTTCCAAGTTCCAAGAGTTGAGTCCGGTCTAAAAAGTCGATTTTAATCCAAAACCCTGACTTTCCTATTCGGACGCGTAGCGTTACGTAGATCGTAGAATATACAGGCCGTGGATGGAGCGGCTTTGCGCGGAATCCACGGTAAACACAAAAACAACGTTCGCGCCGGGTACCGGCGCGGAGAAACCCCCGTAATTGCTGGATTCCAAGCGCCAATGACTTGGTTGGGATGCTCTTGTGACTTCCTTCCTGGTGTTGCAACGCGCGGCAATTTATCCTCTCGAGGCTCTCGCGTCAGAGAAGGATATTCCGAACGTTTTCTTAACTTATTCGAATGAATCGATTTTTTAGAGTGGAGTGAACTCTTGGAACTTCTGAGTCCACTCTAAAAAGTCGAGTTAGAAAGTGAAGGGCATCATTTTCAGTCACAACGGTTCGATATTTGTGAAAGACCCCTGCCGGCTTGTCCGGCAGGTGAATAAGGTCAGAAGCTAGTAGCGACGACAAATGATTCGTTTCGGCCCCCCTGCCGGCTTGTCCGGCAGGAGGCAAAGGTCCGTAGCTACGGCCGTTAAATGCTTGGTGTGTTGAGGTGTATGGTTGTTTTGGAAGGGGCTGACCTTATTCACCTGCCGCACAAGGCGGCAGGGGCCTCCGGATGAATCAATGTAGTTTGGACTAGCTGCTGACCTCATTCACCTGCCACACAAGGTGGCAGGGGTCTTGCCTGGTTTCCCTGAAGATCAATTTGCTTGTCGATTTTTTCCTTGAATCGACTTTTTAGAGTGGACTCAACTTCTGGAACTTCTGGAACTTGGAACTTGGAACTCTTCCGGACAGAACTTGGAACTCTTCCGGACCAAACACCTTTCACCCGCGCAGAATTTCCTTTTCGTGTATCATTTCGATTCCGATGGATTCGAACTCTTCAAAAATCGATAAGACCATGAACATCCTTCTCGTTGCGGGTGAGGATTCCGGCGACAGGCACGCGGCGGGGCTTGTACGGGCATTGAGAAGGGATTTTTCTGCCGGCGAGATGGTGTTTTTTGGCGCCGCGGGTGCGAACATGCGCGCCGAGGGAGTCGAAACCATCGTCGAATCGGACGATTTCGGGATTGTCGGGGTGCCCGAGGTCTTGAAGGCCGTACCGATGTTCTGGCGGGTGATGCGTCGTTTGGAGGAGGAGGCGGTAGATAGAAAGGCCGATGTTGCGGTTCTCGTTGATTTCCCGGAATTCAATCTAAAGCTTGCGAAACGACTCCGCAAACGCGGAATTCGCGTGGTCTATTACATTTCTCCGCAAATTTGGGCTTGGCGCGGATATCGTATTCGCGGAATTCGCAAGTATGTCGATCTGCTCCTGACGATCCTGCCGTTTGAAAAACAATGGTATCTCGAAAGGGGAGTTTCGCATGTTGAATTCGCCGGGAATCCGCTTGCCGGTACCGTAGCGCATAGCGTTGACCGAAAGGACTTTCGCGAAGAACTCGGAATCGAAGACAAACAAAAGCTTGTCGCCCTTCTGCCGGGAAGCCGTTCGAAGGAAATTCAAAGGATATTTCCGGTGATGCTTGAGGCCGCGAAGCTGCTTTATGAAAAAGACGGGAATTTTGCTTTCGCGGCCGCTCTCGCGAAATCAAGAGCGAGCGACGAGCTTTTGCGGCATGTCAATTCGGCGAATGTACCTTTTGAAGTTTTGATCGTACGCGATGACACCTACAATCTTTTGAACGCGGCCGATGCGGCAGCCGTAACTAGTGGTACGGCGACCCTCGAAACAGCGATTATCGGCACGCCGCAGGTGATCGTGTACAAAACATCGTCACTAAACTACAGACTCTTGATGCCACTGATTTCCGCCGAACATGTCGGGCTGGCCAATCTCATCGCGGGGCGCGGAGTGTTCAAGGAATTGATCCAACACGACCTAACACCATCGAATCTTGCTTCCGAGCTTTTGAGAATCAGCTCAGCGGAATTCTCGGAAAAGCTTAGAAGAGAAGCTGAATCGATTCGAAACGCGCTTGGAGCGGAGGATTGTTATCTGAATGCGGCCAGAGAAATAAGGAGATTTCTCGAAACCGGCATCGATTAGCGCAATTTTCCGTACGAACTATTCCTCTTCCGAACTGTTCTCGGACTCGGCATCCTCGACGCCTTCGGAGTCCATTATTTCCCTCAAAACATCGATCCGACCGAGCGGAACCAGAAATACCGGGCACGGAGTTTCCTTGATTACCTTTTCTGCGACGCTGCCAAGCGGGACCGTTCTCGCTCTTTCGGAACCACCGCGACCGTGTGAGGCGAGCATGATGAGATCGCATTTTTCATCCTTTGCCGTCGCAAGGATCGTGCGCGCGGGCCCCGAACCCGAATAAAGGATTTCGGTTTCAATACCCTCGCTTTTCAATGCTTGGGAAATCCCCTCGAGATACTTGCGGGCGGTTTCGGTATAGTCTTCGGATTCCGAACCTTCGGGAACCGATATAAGGAGCACCTTGCTACCAAACTTGAATGCGAAGGCGCGAATGTAAGGGAGGATCATTTCCGACTCCGCCGAGCCGTCGAGGGCCACGAGCAGATACTTGAATTCGGATCGTCGCGAACGCCAGTTGTCCGTCGGACGAATCAATAATGTCGGTACGTTGGATCCGGTAACAACGCGTTGCGCCATGCTTGTCGAAACGAGTGCCGAAAGATCGAATTTTCCACGGGTAGTCATCACGATCAGATCCGCACTGGTCTCATCCGCCACGGCGACAATCTCGGCGGCCGGGTCGCCCTTTCTAAAATGGTTGTCCACCTTTAGCCCGTCGCCGACGATGAGGTCGGAAACGAGCGAAACATATTTTCTGACTTCCTCGCGCCCCTCCTGAATCCCGTCGGTTGTTTGGGTTCCATAGGAAGTCGCGGATTTTGTTTTGTCCTCAACCGCCACCAGTTCGATTTCGGCGCCATAAGATCGTGCGAACGATCTTGCCGAGGGGATCACCTGTTCGGCGAGCGATGAGCCGTCAAGCGGCACAACCACGCGTTTGAAGGGAACTTCGTCGAGTTTGATCGCCCATAACGAACTTGGAGAATAGACGCGTTCGGAAACTATCGCGCCAAGTCTGTCCTCTACCGATGTCGGGGCGCCAAGTTTCCGACGATAATATGAAAAGACGAAGTAAAGCGCCGGTATCAGGACAAAATAGAGCCATGCGCCGTCGAAAAACCGTTCCTGGAAAATAATTACCGTAGCGATCGATGTAAGTGCCGACGCCACGATGGTTCCAACGAGCGAGGCAAATGTCAGCAAATTGAATTCGCCTTTCAGATTTCTTATGAGGCGCTTCGATGCTCCCCAACCGGTCATGCTCAGCAAAATGAAAACACCCGCCGCGTAGAGCGCAAGATACGTTTCCTCATGTGTCCCGAAAAGCACGAAACAAACCGCGATCAGCACGATCATTATCCAAACGGGCTTGCCCGCAACGTCGAATTCATTTCGCTGTCCGAGATCTGCCGCGATGTAATGCCGATATCTAAGACCCAGCGCCAGATTTTGAACTCCCTGTGCGGCGGCGGCGCAGGCGGACAAGAGCACCGCGATTCCGATTAGGGTACCGGCGTAAGACGCCCAGGCGGGCAGCAATGCGTCCATCGTTTGCGTGAAGACCGAGACATCTTCCGAAAGTTCCCCGCCGGCAACTCTAAGGATCGCCGGTCCGACAATAATCATTGTCAGCGCCGTGGTGCCCATGATGATAATCAGGCTTCCAAATGCCTTTCGGCTTCGTTCGGCTCGCTTGCCCTCGTATGCGGCGACGAGGTTTGCGAAGATCTCGATTCCCGTCATTAGCGCGAGAATCCGGGCATACCCTCCAAGCGTAAGGTGCAAGTAAGAGGTCTCGATCGCTGCCCCCATTTCGTTTTTGTATCTAACCACCTCGGTTGAAAAGGCCTTCAGGTCGAGCACCGGCAAATTTATGCCAAACTTGTAGATCGTCGCGAAGATCATCACCCACAACAAACCGAGAACCGCGGCCGTAGCCGGGCCAAAAGCCTTCGCCGAAACTTTCGGACCTCGGTTTACAAGCCAGCCGGTAAAAATGCTCAACGCGATCGCGATCAAGACTTTGTAACCGCCCTCAAATCCGAAGAGCTTTCCATTAAGAGGGACGCCGAATTCAAAACTTCTATCGGCGATAAAGGTCACAAGCGCGGCCATCGAAACCAAAAATGTGAGCGTGTATTCGATAACCGTAATGCCGGCGTTGATTTTCACCGCCCAGCCGCCAAACTCTTCCTCGGCCAAACCGCTTCCGCCCGAGCCATCGGTGATCCACGACATCACTTGTCGATACATCGCGGAAACCATGATTACCGTAAAAACCGTCAGCCAGATCGTCGCTCCGAACGTGACGTTTGCGACGCCCGCAACGACGATCAATTTCAGCAATGGACCAAAGACGTAAAGCGGGGAAGTCGCCGGATCGCCGCCGCCGGCGAGCGCGCCTTCAAAGGAATTCGAGAGTTTTCTGGAAATCGTGGCTGCCATAAGGATTGATAAGTATCGAGTCTTCTGTTTTCGCTGCCGGAGATTAACCGGCCTTGCATTTGATTCCACGCGGAATGACTGGAGCCCTTACGAACAGGCCTATTCAAGACGCCAAATGCAAAATGAGCGGTTTCTAAATGAGAATATTAACCCGAGATTACACGAAAGCGGAAATGATGGGATTTGCGGAACCGTTGGAGCGGAGTTTGATTCGGCTGAGACTGCCCGCTAGAGCAAAACGAAGTAACGCAACTCTGAATAGGTGGTAAAACGGTTTTAAGGATCGCGGAATAATGATCAAAGAGTTTTAGGAAGCAAGCTTTCTGCTATTCTTCGCCGCCGCCTTTGCGCGAGTTTGTTCGTGCCAATCTGTTTAAAATCGCATTCTGTTTCTTGTAGTCCGAAATCGGTTGAACCGGCGTGCCGGCCCAAACACCCGCCCGCACGATTTTGCCGGGAAATACAGCCGAACGCGCGCCGATAACAGCACCTTTTCGGATCGTGACGTGATCCGCAACGCCGACCTGTCCGCCAATCACAACATCGTCTTCGATCACCGTGCTCCCGGAAATTCCTACCAGTGCGGCGATCAATACGCGTTCGCCGATCGACACGTTGTGCGCGATCTGAACAAGGTTGTCGATCTTGGTTCCATCGCCGATAACGGTTTCGCCCAATGCCCCGCGGTCGATGCAGCTGTTGGCGCCGATTTCGACATCATTTCCAATTCTAACGATCCCAACTTGCGGAAATCGCACGATTTCGTCTCGTTCGCGAACATAGCCAAATCCCGGCGCTCCGATTATCGTCCCGGCATGGATGATCGTGCGGTCGCCGATAATGGAGCCGTTTCTTACTACGACGTTGGGCAAGATCTCGGTATCCCGCCCGATCGAGACATTCTCGCCAATTCTGGCGCCGGCATGAATTCTCACGCCTTCGGCGAGTTCGGCCGTTTCTGAAACAGTTGCGTCGGGATGTAGAAAGCCACCCGTATTGTTGGTGCTCGCAACCAATAACGCGTTTGCGGCTTTTGCGAACGCAAATTTTGGATTCGCAGCTTTTATCAGATTACACGAAACCTGTGATTCGAAATCGAGGGGTACTATGGCGCATGCGCCGTTCGGCAACGCCGCGACGGTTGTCTCTTGTTCGGACGAAACTGCAAATACAAGATCACCCGCTGCGGCGGATTTTAAATCCGCGATCGAGCCAATCTCAATTTCGCCGGAACCGATCAATTCGCCTCCAACCAACTGCGCGATTTCGTGTGTTTTCATCAGGTTGATTTCATTCCGATCAATTGCCTCGCTATTGAGGGAATCCGTTGTACTGTCGCCGGGGCCGTTTGGCAGGAATCACGGAATGCGATGACCGTTTTGCATCGCGACATCATGTAAGTTACGAATCGCCGGCGCGACAGCTCCTTTCCGACAAGGGTTCTAACCGGTAGGACGGTTCTCGGTTTCGTCGATCACCTTTTGCACGAAAAACGGCAGCCCTTCGATCTCGAATCCATGTTCTTCGGACAGACGCTTGATAACCTGTGCGGCATCGCTATCAAGGAAATCGAGGTCCGCCAAATCGATCGAAACCCGGAACTCCGATGATTCCGAAACATCGAGCGCGATTCGTTCGAGCAACTCGGCGTCTGACAACGATAATTCTCCCTTTACACGCAAGACGGTCAGGCCGCGTTCGGGATCCTCCAATTGGCGAATTGTTGTAGGCATAGGGTGCTTGGATTTAACGATAGATAAGTCAAAAAATCAAACAAATTTTCGACTGGATGTTTGCGGGGCGCATATGCCCTGCATTTTGATTTGGAACAACCAACGTGAAACTTTAAACGGAAAAGGCTCCGACCAGGGCCGGAGCCGTTTTCCGTGTTGGCACACCACTTTACGTGGAGTCTATTGGTCGGCTGCGGGCTTGGTCGCGCCTTCCTTCCTTTCGGCCCATTTCGCTTTGCGTTCGGCTCTCTTTTGCTCGAATTGCTGCTTGCGCTCGGCAAGTTGCGCCTTTTGTTCGGCGGTAAGGATTGCGAAGGCCGCGGCCTTTGTACGTTCCTTCTCGACGATCATCTGAGCCGTAAGATTGCCTTGTTGGGTTGCCAGCGCCTGAACCTGGGCTTCATCAAAAGTTCCGCCTGCGGTCAGGTCCTGAAGCTGCTTGCGGTTTTGTCTCAGTTGCTCCATTACGGGCTTCATCTTTTCGCGCGAGGCCTCATGAATCGACTTCAATTGCGCTTTTTGCTCGTCGGTAAGATCGATCCCGCGGAACATCATTCCCTCGCCATGTCCGCCGCGCATTCCGCGTTTGCCGCGCATCCCGCCAAATTCTCCGTCACCGCGATGCATGCGTTTGCCAGGTCCGTCACCGTCCTTGGTTTGCGCTACCGCGAAAATGGTGCCGAGTGCGACGAGCGCTACTGCCAAAAACGTTACGATTGCTTTTTTCATTTTTATCTCCTGTAGATGAACTTGATTATTGCCTTAAATTTTTCGCGACTCTCTTCGCGATTTCACAAGTTAGACGCACTGAAACCCCGAAGAGTCGTAAGATTTGCGTGAAGTAATGTAAAGAAGTGTAAAAGTGCCGATTTATCGCAATCAAATCGTTTAGAATCAAACGCGGTGATGGAAAAGATTCTGATAATTGATGACGACGAGGATCTCTGCGAGCTTGTTGGCGAATATCTACAAGTTGAGGGATTTGATACCGCAACCGCCAACGACGGCGAAGAGGGTCTCAAGATGGCGCTTGAGGGCGGTTACGATCTGATCACGCTCGACGTGATGCTTCCAAAGAAGAACGGTTTTGATGTTCTGCGCGAATTGCGTCAGCAGTCGGCGGCTCCGGTGTTGATGCTGACGGCCCGCGGAGACGATATGGAACGAATCGTTGGTTTGGAAATCGGTGCGGATGATTATCTTCCAAAGCCTTTCAATCCGCGTGAGCTTGTTGCGCGTATTCGTGCGATTCTCCGCCGCGTAGAAAACGGAAGCCAGGATCCGGATAGCGACAAGTTTGTCGTCGGAGATCTTGAGATTTCGCGCGCCGGGCGTTCGGCATCGGTTGCGGGCGAAAAGCTGCAACTTACGGCGATCGAGTTTGATCTGTTGGCGGATCTCGCAGAAAACGCGGGAAAGGTTGTGGAGAAGGAAGATTTGAGCGTGAGGATATTGGACAGGGAATTGTCTCCGTTTGACCGCAGTCTCGACATGCATGTTTCGAATTTGCGGAAAAAACTGGGGAACCGTCCGGATGGCGAGAGCAGGATCAAGACGATTCGCTCCGTCGGGTATATCTACACGATCGCGGATTAAGAACGATGAGTTTGTTTTTGAAAATTTTTCTCTGGTTTTGGCTGACGCTGGCACTGATCGTGGGGGCTATTCTCCTGATCAATTGGTCCACGAGTTCGGAACCACTTGCGAGGCAGTGGGAAACCTTTGTCGGCGAATCCGTTTCGAATAATGGCGACACAAGCGCGCAGATATTCGAGGCTGAAGGCAAGGATGGTCTCGAGACCTATTTTACGCGTGTTCGAACCTTGCGAAGAATTGCCGGCGTCGCATTTTATGATGCCAAGGGATCCCAAATCGCGGGCGATTCGATTGCGGGTTCGAAGGAATTGATCGACAAAGCCAAGACAACAAACAACCCCGAGTTCGACCGAAACAAGGAGAGGATTCTTGCCGCAAAAAGAGTCGTTGGCAAATCGGGTTCGGCATACTTGTATGTCGTCGAATTGCGGCGTTTTCAACCGCCTCCCTTTTTTACAAACAGGCTTTTGCTCCAGATTCTCTCGGTAATCCTGATCGGCGGCCTTGTTTGTTACGCGCTAGCGACTTATCTTACGTCTCCGATAACAAAACTCCGCGGCGCGACAAGACAGTTCGCCGAAGGGCATTTCGAAACCCGCGTCCGAGACAAGGTAGGGAACAGAAGGGACGAACTTTCGGCGCTTGCAGGGGATTTCGACGAGATGGCGGAACGGATCGAAAACCTTATCAACGCCGAAAAGCGTATGGCGCAGGACATCTCGCATGAGTTGCGTTCGCCTCTGGCGCGGATGAACGTCGCGCTCGAACTCGCAAGGTCAAAAGCGAACGCGGATATTTTTCCGCTTTTGGGACGACTCGAATCGGAGTCTCAAAAATTGAACGATCTGATCGGACAGCTGTTGACATTATCGCGACTCGAATCTGGTGCGGAGCCGTTTGAGAAAACCGAGATCAATCTTTCGAAACTGCTTTCGGAGTTGGTTTCGGATGCGGATTTCGAGGCGAAGTCGATCGGAAGGGGCGTTGAGATTGAGAAGAGCGAAGACGTACGCGTCTTTGGCAACGAGAATCTCATAAGAAGCGCTATCGAAAACGTGCTCAGAAACGCGTCGCGTTATACGCCGAAAGATACCAGCGTAAAGGTCAATCTCGTACGCGATCGTGACAGAGCGGTTCTGACGATTAGAGATTACGGAGAAGGCGTTCCCGATGAGGAATTAAACAAACTCTTCAAACCGTTTTACAGGGTTTCGACGTCAAGAGACCGCAAATCGGGGGGTATCGGTCTTGGCCTCGCGATCGCCGAGCGTGCGGTTTCAAATCACCACGGAAATATCTCTGCGAAAAATACCGGAGACGGGCTGGTGGTGACGATTTCTTTGCCGAGTCTGGCGTGAAGAAGAGTTCCAGGTTCGCCCGACGCAAAGCCGTCGGAGGTTCCAAGTTCGCCCGACGCAAAGCCGTCGGAGGTTCCAAGTTCCAAGTTCCAGAAGTTCCAAGAGCCGGAAGTTGAGTTCACGGTAAAAAGTCGATTAATGGAAAAAATCGACCAGCAAATTGATCCTCAACGAAACAAACAAGACCCCTGCCACCTTGTGTGGCAGGTGAATGAGGTCAGCAGCTAGTCCAAACAACATTGATTCATCCGGAGGCCCCTGCCGCCTTGTGCGGCAGGTGAATAAGGTCCGCCCCTTCCAGAACAACCATAAACCTCAACACACCAAGCATTTAACGGCCGTAGCTAGGGACCTTTGCCTCCTGCCGGACAAGCCCGCAGGGGTCTTTCACAAATATCGAGCCGTTGTGACTGAAAATGATGCCCTTCAATTTCTAACTCGACTTTTTAGAGTGGCCTCAACTCGTGGAACTTGGAACTCCTTCCTAGCTCTCCTTCCGCGCCGCGATAAACGATCTTACCGAAAGGATGATGAAGGCGAGAAACACCAGCGCCGTGACTAGCTGCGAGATAAAAGCGGCGGATATCGTGATAGTGCTGATTTTCGATATTATCCTGCCGGCGACTGCCAGAAAGCCAATCAATGCCACGATCACTGCGACATGCATCAGGTGTTTTCTCATGCCCTCGTAGGCGCGCGCCGCGTATCCAAGCGCAAGAAAAACAACCCCGAAAAATGCGGGAATCAGAGCCGTAACGCTTTGCTTGGCGTCGATCACGCTGATGGCATAACCGATGATTCCGATCAGAATCAAAAGACGGCCAAATTGAATGGCTGTATTGGGCATATCGTTAAATCTCCTTTTGAAAACAACTGTACAGACCGAGTTCGGAAAAGTCGAGCAAACCGCCCCGGACAAAACGGTGATCCCGCAACCGCACAATCAAGCGTCGGAAATCCAAAGAGGTCGGAGAATCGATCGCATAGGACGCACCTGATATTGAGTCCACTCGAATACTCGTTTTGGCAAAAAAAGTCACGCTTTACCTGCACAACGATTCGATATTGGTGAAAGACTCCTGCCGGCTTGTCAGGTATGAGGCGAATGTCCCTCGGCGGCAGGGGGCTTGGTCGGTCCCACAAAAGGGATCAACCTGCAAATCGATTTTTACTTTGAATCCAATCTTTAGAATTGACTCAATTCCTGGAAATCCGAACTCCAACTCCCTCCTCATTTTTGGTTGTTAGAAAATTTATAAAAGTTTTTGAAAATTTTCCGCCTTTCGACCTATCTATTGGCATAACACAATCCATAGAAAGGTCCGGCGCCGGGGGACGAACGAATTGATAAGCGCGATTCGCTCCCGGCTTCGGACATTAAAAGGACCGGAATCGACTTGAAAACTCACGGAGAAAAGAAGGAGACGAATATGAGCACATTCGCAACAGAGATCGAAAGCGGGATGCGTTTTGAGTTTGGAAAGAACTGGAAGGAATACCTTTCAACCCTTACCGATGAAAAGCAGATCATTTCCAGGCAATCGATGGCCGAACTCCTCGAAACCGACGACCTCGAAGGAAAGACATTTCTCGACATCGGCTCGGGCAGCGGTCTTTCATCGCTTTCGGCGAGATCGATGGGTGCCACGGTTTCATCGTTTGACTTCGACCCCAACTCGGTCGAATGCACGAGATCACTCAAGGCGAGTTTTTTCGAGGAAGACAAGGATTGGTCGGTTACGGAGGGAAGCGTCCTCGACAAGGAATTCCTCGAGAGCCTTGGCCAGTTTGATATCGTCTATTCGTGGGGCGTTCTTCATCATACGGGAAGCATGTGGGAAGCGATCTCAAACGCTTCGGAACGCGTACGCCCGGGCGGCACGTTTTTCATCGCGCTTTACAACGATCAGGGCAAGAAATCCGTAATGTGGAAACGGGTAAAGGAAATCTATTGCTCGGGTACGCTGGGCCGCTGGGCGATGTCCGCCGTTTTCCTGCCATATTTCGCGTTTTGGCAATTGGTCCAATCGGTTCGAACCGGTACAAACTCGTTCCGGGAGTATAAGCAAAACCGCGGGATGAACGTCACGCACGACTGGTACGACTGGCTCGGAGGCCTCCCTTTCGAAGTGGCTGGGATCGAGGAAACCGTCGAATTCATGCGCGAACGCGGTTTCGAACTAAAAAACCTAAAATCCGCAAACGGCTCGTTGGGGAACAATGAGTTTGTGTTTAAACGAGTATAGAAATCGGCATTTGTTTCTGGAATAAAATCTGGAGAATTTGAAACCAACAAAAAGCATTCAGACTCCTTGGCTTGACAAATCCCCGAATTGCAAATACGGTCAAGCCATTGCGTTAGTTAATGTCCGCCGACTCTCGGATTGTTTCTGATTATCTCCCCGGAAGGCGGGCCTGGGATAGACACTCTTAAACGACAGGGCGCGAATGCTTCCACGGGCACAAAAGTCAATCAATATCGAGACCTTTCCGGGTTCGTTTCCCGGGGGGCTTTTCTTTTGTCCGCCGTTTGGATGGAGGGCGTGGTGCGCCGGTCCGGTTGAAAAGATCGCGGGGTGAGCGGTTTGGCCGCAGGATCCCCGGGGCGATCATCGCTTGAAAGCGATTTGGTCACCTTGGGAGCCGCGGATTGAACTGGCTTTTTGGGATTCCCCGCCGGAAGGAGCCTTGCCGAAATGAACCGAAAAGAACCCGTTGCCGTCCGCCTGTCCGTGCGACTGATCGTAACTGCTGCAATCATTGCACTTGTCGCCCCCCCCCTTCTTCCTTTTGAGTGATTTCGGGCAAAAGACGCCGAAGAAAAGGCCCGGGGCCGCGAAGGCTCCGGTGCTCCCCGCCCCGCTTCCATACGATTTTTCGGACAAGTCCGGTTCGCTTTCGGCCGCAAACAGGTTTTTCTCCGCGGGTTCGTCACTTGCGGACTACGTTTCCGCGCCCGAACTTCCCGAGGGGTTCGAGAACGCCTCGCCCGAATCGCCTCTTTCGCGCGATCTCGCGGGGGTTCTGAGGGGCGCGTCGGAAAGGATTCTCGGCTCTCCGGCGAAGGCGGCGACAAACGCGGCGGGCGATCCGTCGTATGATTTCGACGGCGACGGAAAGGCGGACATGTCGGTCTGGAATCCTTCCTCAAGCGAGTGGAGCGTATCTCAAAGCAACGGGCAGGGCACGGTTTCCGAGGTTCTCGGAACAAGCTCGTCCGCTCCCGTCCCCGGAGACTACGACGGAGACTCGAAAACGGACATGGCGGTGTTCGCGTCGGGCGCGTGGCTCGCGAAGCCCTCGGCGGGCGGAGCCGATCTGACGCATTCCTTCGGAACGGCGGGAGACGTTCCCGTTCCCGGAGACTACGACGGAGGCGGAAAGACGGACTGGGCCGTTTTCCGTCCCTCGACAAGCACCTGGTGGGTCCAGAGCCGCGAGACGGGGGCGATCACATCGACGGCTTTCGGAGCAGCGGGGGACATTCCCGTCCAGGGCAACTTCGACGGCGACTCGAAGACCGACCTCGCCGTCTTCCGACCCTCGACCGGCGACTGGCACGTGCTTGGAACAACCGCCGGGTACTACGCCTTTCACTGGGGCGTCGCGACGGACACGCCCGTCCCCGCGGATTACGACGGCGACGGAAAGACCGATTTCGCGGTCTTCCGGCCCTCGACCGGTACATGGTACGCGCACCACTCGGACGGCTCGGGCTACACGGCCTTCGCCTGGGGGAACTTCGGCGACCAGCCCGCCCCGGCGGACTTCGACGGAGACTCGAAGGCGGATTTTGCGGTCTGGCGCCCGACGACCGGCGTCTGGTTCGTCCGCAAGTCGGCGACGAACGCCTACGCGTACGAATCGCTCGGGATGAACGGGGACGTTCCCGCAGAGGCGGCGTACGTCAAGAAGGTCGGCGGGTTTTACGCCGAATACGATTTCGCTAGGGACAGGCTTTCGCCGAAAAACGCCACCGGCGGAACGGACCTCTACTCGGGGAACGTCTCGTGGGGGGCGGGTCTCGCGGGGCTTCCCGGAAGGGCGGGAATGTCGGCGGGGATAGGCATCTCCTACAACTCGCTTGTCTGGACAAAGGACACCAAGAACTCCGTCATGGTCTTCGACGCCGACGCGTCAAACGTCTCGCCCGGCTTCACGCTCGGTTTTGGCGCGATCGAGCCCGTTTACTGGGACAAGGCGAACGGAAGGTTCGCGTATCTGATGACGACGCCCTCGGGCGCGAGGGTCGAGTTCAGGCAGATCGGCGCTACAAACGCCTACGAGACAAAGGATTCCTCCTACGCGCTTCTTGAAACCTTCGGAAACTCCAACCCGAACGATCCGGTCGAGACGATCACGATCGCCGTCACCTCCGCCGGAGGCACGAAAACCGAATACGAGTGGAACTCGGGCGCCTTCCGCCCCTCGAAAACGACGGACAGGAACGGCAACTTCGTCTCGGTCTCGCACAACCAGTACGGTCTGCTCGAATCCTTTGCCGACACGCTCGGCCGCGTCGTCAGCGTCAACTACGATTCAGCGCTGAGGCCGGTTTCGGTCACCCAGCAATGGAGGGACCAGAACGGCTCGGGATCGCCCGTGACGCGCACCTACGCCGAGTTCGAATACTCGCAGACGGCGGTCGATCCCTCGTTTGACCAGTCCCTCGGCGTTTTCGGCCCCGACGGAGGAACGCTTCTGACGGTTCTCTCGAAGGTGACGTACGGAACATCGTCGTCAAACACCGGATCGACCTCGTTCGAATACAACTCCTTCGGACAGGTTTCAAAGATCACCAACCGCGCCGGCGACGGCCATATCCTCTCATACAGCCGGACGAACCTCGAAACCCCGGGAACCGGGCTTATGGATGTGCCGAAACTCTCCGAAACGAGAAACTGGACAGAAAACTTCAACCTCGACCAGAACGGCTCGGAGCAGGAGACCGTCTTCAGGAACACAATCGCGACCGGCGCGGCGATACCCGCCGCGGGCGGAGGCGGAACGGGCACAAAGATCGAGGCGTGGATGGAGGGCCATCCGACATCGAACCGGTCCGTAAGCTATGTCGGCGGAAGCGGCTGGATGGAATCGCTTCCGATCCTCTCCGAGGACTGGGCGGACGACGGCGGCGGGCTTGAGAGAAAGCGATGGAGCGCGACCCAGTGGACGCAGGACGACACGAACCTTTCAAGGCCCGACAATCCGCGCGCCACCGTGTCGAGGATCGGCGACGACGACAACGGGTATGTGCGCAGGACCGAGACGACCTACAGGCTTTATCCCAATTCAACCGTTTCCGAATACGGGCTTGTCGAAAAAACGGAGCTTTTCGACGAATCGAGCCCCTCGGTCGTTCTCAAGCGGGCGGAGACCGATTACAACCTCTCCGCGGCGTACGTTTCGAGGCGGATCATCGGCCTCGTCTCCGAGGCGCGCGCCTACGGGCTTGAGAACGGCAATCTGGAGCTCGCCTCGAGGACGACTTTCGAATACGACCACGAGGGATTCACCGAGGAAACGAACCAGACAGTCTCGCCCTCGGCGGGGCACGACAACGCAAATTACGGCGCGTCTTTTGTCGCGGGGCGCGGAAACCAGACCTCCGCAACCCGCTGGGACGCGGACGATTCGCAGAACCAGACCAAGGCGATAACGACTGTTGCGAGATACGACACCGCGGGCAGCGCGGTCGCATCGATCGATCCGATGGGACGAAAGGTCCGCATCGAATACTCGGACTCGTTCAACGATTCCTCAAACCCCGGCACCTACGCGTACCCGACAAAGGTGTTTGATCCCGCGGGAAACTTCTCGCGGGTCAAATACCGTTTCGACACCGGAGCCAACGTCTGGGCGGATTCTCCGCATCCATCCGACGCGAACGACCGCGGGAAGGAGACCGAAAGGGAGTATGACGGGTTTGGAAGGATTCTGAGGGAAACCCTTCTCAACAACGGCGCCTACACGAGATACGAGTATCCATCGGCGGCGGTCGAGTCGAGGGTGTACACGACCGTCGTGGACATGAACGGCGACGGACCCGACGCCTCCGACGAGGTCTTGTCGAGGACGTGGACCGACGGCGCGGGGAGAACGCTTGAGACAAGAACTCTTCATCCGGGAAGCACCGGAGGATACGCGGGCTCAATAGCCGAATACAACGAAATCGGCGAGCTTGTCCGAAGCACCGTCCCGACCGAGGTCGATTCCTCCGGAAACCCCGCCGGAGACGACTACCGCGGAGCGGGCGTCTGGCTCTGGAACCAGAGGGAATACGACTGGAAGGGCCGCGTCACGCGCGAGATCAACACCGACGGAACCGACCGCCTGATCTCATACGAGGGCTGCGGCTGCGCCGGCGGGCAGGTAACGACGGTCAAGGGAGAGCTCGTTCCGCGCGACGACCAGCCCCTTGTCAACGCGAGGAGGACGCAGAAGGTCTATTCGGACATTCTTGGCCGAAGCTACAAGACCGAGGTGTTCAAATGGGACGGCTCGACGGTTTACAGCCGCACCGAGCAGACCTACGACCGGAGGGACGCCGCAACGAAAACCCGGCAGACGGCCGTCAGCGAAACCGGCCAGCCATTTCAGGACGTCGACATGACGTACGACGGATTCGGAAGGATGAAGACAAGGCACTATCCGATTGAGGACGCCGGAACATACACCGAATGGGTTTACAACGCCGACGGCTCGAACAGCCAGATCATCGACCCGCGCGGTGTGATTACCGGGTTCACCTACAACGATCCCAGGGGCCTTCTCACAAAGCTCTCGTACCAGGTGCCTTCGGGATCCGGGATTCCGGACACTCCCGACGTTGATATCTCTTATGACAATCTCGGAAACCGGATTCTTGTTTCCGACGAAACCGGATCGAGATCCATTGCCTACAACGACATTTCCCAGATCACTTCGGAAACCAGAACCTTTGCCGGATTGAGCGGGTCGTACTCGCTCCAGTACCAGTATCATCTGTTCGGCGGACTCAAGAAGATGGACATGCTTCCGAATTCAACGAGCGTCGAATACGCGTATGACAAGACGGGGAGGCCCAAATCGATCGCGGGAACGGGTTTTCAGGACAGCGGTTCCAATACCTCGATCGGAACAATTCTGGAAAACATCGATTACCGGGCTTGGGACGGCCCGAAGATGATCGAGCTTGGAAACCAGAAAGACACCGAGATCGGCTACAATGACCGCCTGGGAGTGGAAACGTTTGAAATCAGCGGGTTCATCGACAAGCAATACGAATACTACAATGACCGAAGGGTCAGGCTTTCCGACGACCTTCTCGATGACAAATTCGACAGGTCCTATGAGTTCGACAACGTCGGTGCGCTGGTAACGGCAAAATCCGGGGACGAGGCCACCGGGGGCTCGACCATGACCGGCCCCTACAAAACCGAAATCGCCCACGACAGTTTTGGAAACATCACCGCCCGCACGATGACGCACTGGGACACTTCCCACCAGTTCAGTTTTCAGGGCTCGTTTGCAAACAACAGGCACACCGCCACCACTTACGACGCAGCGGGCAATCCGACCGCGTTCGAGAACCACTCCGCACAGTACGATTCCGCCGGGAATGCGGTGAAGACGGTACAGCCCGTTGACGAGGAGGGCAACGGCTCGTGCCTTCAGACGGAGGTGGAGGATTTTAGAAAGTACGGAGCCGATGGATCCGCTTCCGTGACAAAGAGGGAGCAGAAGCTCGTGTGCGTGAATTCGCAGGGCGGCCGGACCATACAGGACCAGCTGGATACAAACCGCTACGAACTTGTTTCCAGCGTTACCGGAATGGTTGTTTATGTGAAATCTGAAAGCGTTCACACCACCCCGTCGGGTTCCACCACGACTCCCGGCTCGGATACGAGAATATATCTCGGCGACAGGCTTGTGGCGAACATGCGCGAGCAGACGGGAAGCACCCCATATTGGTTCCGCTGGCATCATATTGATCCGAACGGAGCGACGTTTGCCGAGTCGACGCCTGCGGGATCCGCCTTCAAGATGGCCGAGATGGATCCGACCGGAGCAAGCATGGGAACGGAAAACCCGTACCAGAACCAGCCAACGCCGATGTACCTTGAATCATGGGGCGAGATGGCGAGTCCGGAAATGCCCGCCACGGTAATTGTGGACGGAGTCGATACGCCGCTCAGCGCGTTTCAGGGGATGTTGTGGAATGCTGTAAGTGGATGTCCGAACAACCGCTGCACGCGAGTCACCAAAAAAGGATTTGAGTTTTGGTCGGCAACTGCAACAGGAGAGGGTTGGGGCAAACTCACAGGTCTTGCCAAAGAAATCAAGCCACTCAAACCTATCCCGGTTCTTAAGAAATCGAAGAAAAGAAGCAAAGAGGAATTTGCACGCCTCAAGGCGCGAGGCCTTTCTGGGGACTTCCCCGACAACGAATCTGACAATGATGGCTCAGCACTCGGGGTGCCACTTAGCGATTTTAAGGCCTTTGCTGAGATAGCGGCGAGGAAGTTTTTTGAAGCTAAGCCGAAATGCAAGGATATACTGGAAAAGCTGGGCTTCAGCGCCGCATTTGATAAGTCGACAATTATCGATGCTTCTGACGAGCCAGAGCTGTTAAAGAAAACATTGAACGAACTAAATTTCCCTGACACGACGGCTGGTGGCAAAACTCTCTCTGAAGCTTTGGAAGAAGGGCGAGCAATCACCAATACACAAACAAACACTATTTACCTGGGTGAGAAGGCGCGGAAAAATGCAAGCGCAACGAGGATTGGCCAGACAGTTGTGCATGAAATACTTCATGTTATCGTTTCAGGAGATCATGTCGCGATTGCCAAGCTACTGGGACTGGAGCATCAGGAATTGAAACCGGATGTATCGGAAGAGAAAAAGATCAAGGAAGCAAACGCGCTTGGACTAAAATACGAACCAAAAACGATAAAGGCAGACAGTGATCGAATAGCCAACCAAAACTTGGATGATTTTTTAGAAGCAGGATGTAAGATGAAGGAGGCCGTTCAGTAATGAAAAATTTTCAGATCAAATCGTTGAGACTGGCTTCGTACCAGTACAGTTTGTTCCTTGTGATTTTCAGTCTTGCTGGTGTCGCTTTCGCTCAATACCCCAAACCAGGTGTGAAACCGTCTCCTTGGGAGGAATGGAAGTATTATGAATACTGTGATGTTCCGGAGTCGCGGGTATGCGTTATCAATTCAGCCATTTACCATTATGACCACGCGTTTTTGAGAAAGAAGATCGTAGACCTTGATTTCGAGAAAGTGGACAAGTACCCGCGGGTGTGGAGTGAAACGCCCTTGATTAGAGCGGCGCTGTCCGGAGATGTGGAAATTCTCAGGATCGTCCTCGAAAGGAAGCCGAATCTTGAAATTCGGGATTCCGAAAAGGGAATGACGGCGCTGATGTGGATTAGCTATTGGGCACCACCGTATTACCTTGAGCGAGATGCCTATTTTCCGATCGCAAAGGAACTCGTGGCCGCCGGAGTGGATCTGGAAGCAAAAAACGAACAGGGTGCGACGGTGTTGCTGATGTCTTCGGAGTACGGAAGCGAGGAGTTTGCTGAATTCTATTTGGAAAAAGGCGCGAATATTGCCGCGCGTGACAAAAAGGGACGAACCGCGTTGATGTTGGCATGGGACAGTGTACTGATGATTGAGATCTTAATGCGGTTCGGAGCGGAAATTGATGCAAGGGATAACGACGGCATGACGGCGCTTTCGACAGCCGTGAAAGGCTGCAAATTGAAAAAGGCGTCGAGCTTGCTTGGTTTTGGGGCCAAACCCGATATCAAAGATAATGAAGGGAAAACCGCTATTGATCACGCGGAAGCAGGGGCCGAGAAATGCCCCCAAATCAGTGAATTGCTCAAAGGCTGGAAGGGAAAAAGTTGAAGAGAGCAGAAGTTATTTAGATTCGGCATCCCTTCCGAGAATTGGTACGTTTTGAGAAACGGAATGAGCAGACCTCGGATTAGCAGTTGTTTTTTACGACCGGATTCCCGCCACGAATGGTTGCTGACCGAATCAATTTTCACGATAACTGCGGCATTGTGTAGAATTTGTGTACTGAACTTCTTTGCAAACATGTGATGAAGCGGGTTGTTCTTTTCCGGAATCCAAATCAGGGTAGCTACCATCAAATAGACATCTTAAAATTGGTGAAAGTATGAATTACCCAAGAACCTGCTATTTAGCCCTGATTGCATTGGCGTTGGCGGCTGGATTTGTGCACGCGCAGTCAAGCCCGATCCGAGACAAATACCTCAGGGTTGTTCCTTTCAGATCCACACTTGAAGATGTCACCTTGCTTTATGGAACGGCGGAGACAACGATTGTTAATCCTGAGAAGTATATGTACAAACTGTTTGAGTTAGACGACGAAACTCGTGTTTCAGTTGATTTTTCCCTGATTGTCGATCAGGAGATTCTTCTCAACAACGAACGTGGATTGTTAGATCGATTCAATTTTCGTTTGACAAGAATCGGAAATTGAAACCCAAGGATATCTATTACAAGCGAAAGGACTTTAAAAGGTATCTTTATGGTGACGTCTTCGGTCAGGTGATCTTCCGTTTACCTGGTGATCGAATTGTCTTTACTTACCTTTGTCTTGACGAGGCAATATCGAGCATGTCGATAAAGGCAAGAACTTCGGACCGAGAGGCCTTTAAGTGTTATAAACCGGAATCCGAAGGCCGATTTGGACTCGACCCCGAGCTTTTTACGGACATTGAACAGGATTCACCGATCGGAACTTTTTGCAACAGGTTAGTGCTGAAGGATCGAAGTAGCCAAGATCTCCCTGGGTATTGAAATGGCTTGGACATTTCTATTTTGAAACGAAAATGAAAGTAGTAGTCCTCATTTTAGGCCTGTTCTTTGTTTCCAATTGCGCAGTCAATCATGTATCGAAAGACAATGGCAATTACCAGGGCTCGCCAAAGGTGGAGAACGATTCTCGCAATTGGTCAATTATTGTCCTTGGACATGAAGCGAATGTCATCTTGAAAACCGATAGCCGGATTTTGTTGATTGGCAAAAGCCGAACGAGTGAGCTGGTTTTGCCAAACAAAGTGTCGATTTTGCCCGCTTATCAAGTTTGGGACGTCGGAACAAGCTATGATGGAGTTACCTTTGGACGTTTGAGCGCCCCGAAGATTGCACTAGGTGAACTTTGCGAGCCGACAATGGCAATAGCCGGGCGGAATAGTGTATCGGTATTTTCAGACTGCGACCACACTCGTTATCTTTGGCGCATGTATTTTGAGAAGCAAAAGACCAGAGTAAATGTTATTGCCTATGCTGTACCGAAAAATAATACTGATATCCCAAGACGTGCCTATGGACCAAGGTACATAGTGGGTGACGAAAACAAGTTGGTTGTCGGGTTGGAAGATGAAGGGGAGCGGGAACCTTTGGCGGATTGGAACGAGGACATGAGGTTGCCCAGAGTTAAGGTGCCTTTGGTTAGTGAGCCGGCATCGTTTGACGCTTGCGTTCGAAATGGTGAGATACTTCTATCGGATTTCTCCGATGGAATGCTCAAGTCAGTTGATGCCTCGAAGGGGCGAAAACTCATTCCGATGCCTGCGTCAATCAAGGAACCATCGATTTGCGTCAGCGATGATGAAACAGGTGATTTGTATTTGGCCGGAGAAACTTCCTCGCTTTTTGTGACCAGGAACGAAGGCAAAAGCTGGAAGAAATTATCAGATCATAAGTTTGAGTATTTGCATTCTATCCGGGCGAAGGACGGAAAAGTCGCGCTCAGCGATAACTTGGGGCACGCCTATCTCTACGATGGCGAAATCCTTCGCGAGATTACAGATTTGCCTTGCCCGGAGGCCAATGACGTTGAATTTGAAAACGATAAGTTGATGGTTCTTTGTGCTGATAGATTAGCTATTGCACAACTGAACCAATAATTAGCACTCTCTTCCAGCGAGAGCTTTGGAATTGACTGATAGCGAATTGTGTTGATTGAAAAGAACTTCTAATTCATCGTTGCGAGAGCGGCAAACGGAACCGGATTAGATTTCACTTGAGGGTTTCATGTTCAATTTGAGAAAGCTGAAAATCCGCGGAGTTCGGATTCGAAGGTCCTTCCGGCATGGATTGATTAGATTGCTGGCACTTTTTGTACTCATTTCTTATGGGTCCGAGATTTCATCGGCTTTCTCTGAGTGTCCAAAGCTTTATGTAGTCTCACTGCCGGATGCGACGTGTGAGTCGGGTAGAACGCTTGCTTATTTTGACGTCCGTGGTGAAATGGTATTCAACGGCAAGTGCAAGCAACTTTTTGATTTTGCGGGTGGCTACGGACAGATTGAGCTTTCGGATGACCAAGTCGGTTTTATTGATTCGAGCGGAAAGATAAACGCGATGCCGGAAGGGCTATGGCCGGTGTGCGAAATCTCGGACGGCGTTGGAATCGCCAGGTATAAGGATAGACATTGGATTTTTGATCTTAAGAAGGACTCGTTAAAGCTTCTTGACGTTGAGGTCGATTCGTCCCTTTATCGTCATGGAATCTGCAGCAGCGGGGATGGAATTCTCTCACTTCCGATTGGAGGCGGTCGTATGCAGTTTTTTGACAGCGAGGGCAACAAACTTTTCGTTGTCGAAGACGCACATGATGTTGTGTGGGCGTTCAAGTCCGGAATGGCAGTGCTTAGGAGCTATGAGGATGGTGATTTTGTAATTGATCGAAAAGGACGGAAAATTCTCGGTCCGAATCCTCTTGCTAGCATGATTGTTGGCGAACCGTTGGATGGCCTTGTCGAATTCAACGAGCGCAAAGATAATGACGAGCTAAAAGGTTCGAAGTATTTCGATGAGGCAGGGAAATTGGTCGTTTCGACAAAATACACTTCTGTTGGTTCCTACAGCGAAGGTCTCGTGCGTTTTACGCTGAGATCGAAATGGGGATACATCGACAAGAATGGCGAGGTAGCAATCGATCCTAAATTTCTATGGGCGGAAGATTTTAGTGAAGGTCTTGCTGCGGCCAAAACCGAGAATAGATTTGGTTATATCGACAAGACAGGAACGTTCAAGATTGAGCCTCGTTTTCTAAACGCCGAACAGTTTAAATGCGGGGTTGCAGAAGCATATACGGGGAGTGAATTCGGTTTGATCGATTTAAACGGAAACTGGATCTGGAAAAAAAGCCGGTAAAAGGATGTGTGAGTTGGTTCTTATGCTTCGGATTCACCTCAGGTCTCGTAGAGTTCATATTCTCTCAATTCTAAGTGCGCGGAGTGGTTGTGTGGCTTGATCGAAGACGATTTTTCGTGCGTTCCGCAAGAAGCCGCCCCTCCCGCGGCCAACGGTCCGGATTACGCTACGCCACTGAAAAGGAAAGACTAGAGTTTAATTAAGATAATTTCTTAGTAGCGGTGAACTGAACCGTCGCCATTTGATAGTGTTTTCAATGACTAATTACGCGGAGGTAACTAAACCGACTCATTAGAATCGCCCGACCAAGGCTCAACCAAGTCTCTCTCAATAGCCAACCTAAGATCTTCGGTCAAACCAGCATGATCCTCCGGACTGTACTTTGAACCGTCGAGCGGCGGGAGGAATGTGATCCTTACTTTTGCGGCCCGGATTTTGAGGCTTCCGCGGCCCCAGACTTTGTGGAGACCGTCGATTGCGACCGGTACTATCGGGAGACCGAGTTCGGTGGCGAGGATCGCGGCGCCGTTTTTGAATTTGTGGAGTTTTCCGTCAAACGCGCGTTCGCCCTCGGGGTAAATATTCAGTACGTTGCCCGCCTTTAGCCCGTACGCCCCCGCTTTCATCGCCTTTAGAAGCTGCAGATCCGGATCGATGGGAACGATCTTCAGCATGTTCGCCAAAAACCGCATCAGAAACCCCTGAAAATACTCGCTGGCGCCGACATGGAACGTGCGTTTTAAAACCCCGTAAGGATAGGCCGAGCAAACGACGAAAGGATCGATATAGCTCTGGTGATTCGGACAAATCAGAAACGGACCCTCGATTTCTTCCAGGATTTCCTTGCCTCTAACATCGAGTCGGAAAACGATCCTGAACAAGAGATTCGCGATCTTCAGAACTGAAAACGCGAACAACTCAAACAGCGGGCGAGGTTTTATGATCCTCGCGATTTCGGGTGATACTTCGCTCTCCTTCGAAAGGATTGAGGTCCAATCAAGTCGCGACTCGATCGATGCGCCTTCAGCCGAACCGTTTCGGTGTTTGTCGATCAACGAAACGACATCCCGGAACGTAAACGCCACCGCGATTTCGTCCTCTGGGAGTTCGGTTCCAAGGTTTTGTTCGAGCCCGGCGACGATTTCGGCCCGCGAAAGCGAATCAAGCCTGAGGTCGATCTCGAGATTCATGTCCGGATGAAGCTCCGATACCGCGCCTTTTTGCGATGCGATAAGCGAGCTTAAAAGCCTTCCGGAAGCGGACTCGAGCAGATCCCTATCGTTCTCTCCAATTTCCCAAGCGCGCTTCGGAGCCGATATTCCTTCGGCGATTGCTCCCGACTCGAAGTTCTTCTTGACTTCAAAGCGTTTAATCTTCCGCGTCGCGGTTCGCGGCAACGGCTCGGAGCTGACGACGTAATCGCGCACGCGTTGGTATTCGGGGAGCGTGCGTCCTAGATTGTCGAGCTCAAAACGGATCGCCTCCGCCGTGTTCGCAGTCTTGTGGCCCTTCAGATACTCGAAATCGGGCACGACGACCGCCAAGAGCTTTTCCGCCCCGGCATGCTCTGATGACGCGTCCGCGACACCAATTACGCAGATCTCGCCAACAAGCGGGGAACTTTGGTAATGGACCTCCAGATCCTCTGGATGAACGTTCTTGCCCGAAGGAAGCACGATTACATCCTTCGCGCGTCCGGTTATGTACAGATGTCCGTCGGATGAAAACTTGCCCAGATCGCCGCTCCGAAACCAGCCGTCTTCGGTAAAGGCCTCTTTTGTCGCGTCCGGGTTTTTGAAATAGCCCTTGAATACCATCGAGCCCCGGATCAGCACCTCTCCTTCGCCCTTTTCATCGGGACTGTCGATCTTCACTTCGGCGTCACCGATCGGTTTGCCGACCGAACCGACGCGGTTGTCGTCGATCGGTGTTCCCGTCGCCGCACCGGAAGTTTCGCTCAATCCGTATCCCTGAACGATCGTAAAACCGAGACGGTGAAAATCCTTCGCGACCTCCTCATCAAAGCGCGAACCGGCGGTGACCGCGAGTTCCAGTCTTCCGCCAAAAGAATCATGCACCTTTCCAAACAATTTGTGTCCGAGATTTACTCCCAAAGAATCGCGCAACGCGCCATTTAGCTTTAAGAGCACGCCAAACAAAGCGCGCACGGGTTTTGGCTTTTCCGCTACGGCGTCGAAGATTTTCTTGTGAAAGAGATACCAAAGACGTGGAACGCTCGTCAGGATCGTCATGCGGCTCTCCAGCATTCCTCGGGAAAGCTCCTCGGGCGTAAGTTCGGAAAGATAATAAACCGTCGCGCCCTTTGTTGATGAAATCCAAAGATTGATGATCTGCAGATAGACGTGAAAAAGCGGAAGCAGGCTTAGGAGCGTTTCCTTTTCGGTAACCTCGATCAAACCATCGATCGCATCCAGCTCGGCGTTTATGTTTCCGTGCGACAAAAGAACGCCCTTCGGTTTGCCCGTCGTGCCGGAGGTGTAGATCAATATCGCATCGTCTTTGGCATCGGCTCTCGGACCGGCTTCGATAAATTCCGTAGAAGGCGTCTCCGATACGACGGTTTCAAACGAAAGGAAACCGGTTTCCGATTCCTTCAATGCCCCCCAGATCACGATTACTGGCGGATCGCTCAGTTTTTCGAGTATTTCGGGAAGCCTTTCAACGAATTCGCTCGACACAAAGGCGGCCTTTGCTTCGGAGTCGAGAAGGAAATTGGTGAGAGTTTGCGTTTCCCCGTGCGGATCCAAGGGTACCGCGATCGCACCGGAATAGAGAGCACCGAGATAGGCCGACGCCCAGCAGGGATGATTCTCGCCGATCACGGCGACACGGTCGCCTTTTTGGACGCCTTTACCCGCTAAAAAATAACCGATGGCGCGCACCTGCTTGAGATACTCGCCAAATGTCACTGCGGCGGATTCATCGCCAACGATCCGCATCGCATCCTTTTCCGGGCGTGCTTCGCAACCTGCGACAAATCTCTCTATAAAGGTTGGCTTCATACGCGAATCCGCTTACTATTTTGTGTTTGGAACACGAACGTTCAAGGCCTTCGGCACGATCTCAAAAACCGCCGGAAGCCTTCCGGGCAGTTCGCCGTCGATCTCGATATCGATCGATTCAGTTTCCGAAAGCGGTTCGACCTCGATCCTCTCGACGCGCTTTGCCTTAACTTCGGGCATCTCCAGATGACTCCCGGAATAAAGCCGGTAGCCGTTTAGCATGATTCGCGCGGTGTTTATGTCGCCGATGTTTATAAGATCAAAACGGCCGTCGCAAAGGTTTGCTTCGGGCGCGATCATCATTCCTCCGCCGAAATAGCGTGCGTTGCAGATGCAGAAATTGATGGTGTTGAGCGTATATGCTTCGGCGCCGTCGAGCGATACCTTGATCGTTCGAAAATTGGTTTCCAGAACTTCCTGGATCGTGGAAAGCGCGAATTTCGTACGGCCTCTCACGGTCTCGCTGGGTATCCAAGCGAACTCACCCTTCGCCTTCACCCTCTGATTTATCGAGGCGCTGAGACCGAAGCTTGCGATGTTTACAAAAAAGCGACCGGTCTTTTCGCCATCCTTGCCGATAAAACCGGCACGTCCGACATCGATCTTTTCGGTTCTTCCGTTTCGGAGCTGTTTCGCCGCCTCGCGCGGGCTTGCGGAAAGCCCCAGGGATCGTCTGAAGTCGCCGCCGGTTCCGGCCGGGAGCACGCCCAGTTCGGCATCGATACCGGATTCGAGAATTCCGTTCGCGACTTCGTTGATCGTACCGTCACCGCCGCAGGCGATGATAAATCGCCGGCCGTTTTCAACAAACTTTCGCGCCAAAATGGCTCCGTCGCCTCCGGCTTTTGTAAAAGCGACGGTAAACGGGCCAAAATGCGCCCGCATATCGGCGGCAAGCTGCGACCAGCGGTTCTTTGTGGAACCGCCGGCGGATTTTGGATTGACGATGATAAGCGGCAATCCGGGATCCTGCGGACCTTCGATGTTTTCGGCGAAAGAAAGAGACACGATTAGTAATTAGTTTCCTCGAACCCAGGGAACATGTTCCAGGTTCCAAGTTCCAAGACACGAATCCTGGTTTCAGGTTTCTTGAGAAAATCGGAAATCCAAAATCAATTTGTTAGAACGATTGCCGGTCGCTCAAAACATTACCGTTGGCAAACGCGGCAAACGTGGCAAACGCTGGAATCGCAATTGCTTCCAATCATCTGCGAAGCGTTGGCTCACGATTGAAAACCAATTCGCCTCGATTTTGTCTTGTCGAGAGAAAACGCTTCCAAACTCTGTAATTCTTGCATTTTTTGTGGGTTTCGTGAAATTCGCGGATGAAAGCAAAAAGGTCTCATCACGAGGAAATCGCATTATACAGGATTAGTCTTCATCAACCGATTCCGAGCGAAGGTTGCGTTGGCCACTTTCGGACATATACTCGCGATCGCGTTCGCCCAATTCGGCGATCTGTTCCATCAGGAAATCGGCGATCTTTTTGTGAGTGCGAAGGCTGTTTCGCTCGTCAAGCATCCCGCCGAAATCGATTTCCTCGCCAAACCAGATTCGGATTTTGTCTCCGCCTGTCCAGTTTCCGAGAATCTGCTTTGGCAGATCGTTGCCAAGCCCCGCGATAAACACCGGAATAACGGCGGGTTTCGCGTCCATGATTACCTTGCCTACGCCGGGTTGAGCGGGAAGCAAGCCATACGGATCCGAGTCCAGATTTCGCTTGCCCTCGGGATGGAAACCGACCAGATGACCGTATCCTTCGGCGCAAATCTGTGTAAGTCGCTCGACCGAGTATTTATCAAAACTCCGTTTTTGCATCTCGCCGGCTTCGCGAAAGAACGGCGGGTACATCGACCACCAGCCCATCACGAGATTTACAAACCAGCCAACGGGATTGTCGTAAAAAAACTTCGCACGAACAGGGAAGTAGAGTTTCACAGGTCTGGTCGTCTGCCTGAAGATAACGCTTGAAACCACATACATGTCAAAAAACGATCTGTGATTTGCTACCAGCAGCAGCGGCTTTTCGGGACTAGAGTTTTCAACGCTTTCAATCCCAAAAACATTCATCAGATTGTAGGTCGCGGTTTTGATCCAAAGCGAACCGATGTGTCTCTGGCAAAACCCCCAAAATCTCTTCCAGCGACCAAGGTTCATCCGGTGGGTCAAACGAAACCCAAGCCTTTCGATACCGGACAACACCGCGAGCTGCTCGGCTTTTGGCAAAAGCTCTGCGGGCGGTCTCCTTGTTATCTCGTTCTTGGTGTTGGTTTCCATCGGTTAATCCCAGGTCGCGATCAGCGTCCCAAACCTTCTTAGATTCTCCGAATCCGGTTCGTAAAACGAATACGGCGAATTCCCAATTATATTTGCAGGTTCGGCTGGTTCAAGCCGGTAGGACGCGAACTGGTAGAAAAGTTTTGACCGCCAATCGGCGATATCTCGTAATAGAGACCATTCGCCAATAAAGCCTCTTGACGAAGTCCGGAGAAAGCGTGCGCCAATCCGTTCTTTTTCAACGGTTTCTCGCATTGACAATGGCGTAATCCCAACCTATTTTCAGTTGGGCGAGCAATTTGGCGAGTGTTGTGTTTCCCCAAACATGTAATATGCAGTCAATTTCCGGTCTCTTATCGGAATCGGAACGATTTGTCATGACTCGACGATAATCTCTTTTAAAGCTAGGGCCGCAGTTCCCAAGTGCGATCAAGGAATCTTGTAGGTATCCACATTTTCTTGTCGTACGTTCTTGACCAAGACCACCATGAATAATTTTGCAAAATCGACAATTCTTGTCCTTGTGCTGACCATCTCGGGCATTGCCCAGGCACGCATTTGGAATCCGGTTTCTGATTCTTTGGCTTCTCGCGAGAAGCTAACGGAGATTGGTAACCCGGCCGCGTTCACCGCGTATCGTTTCGATGAAAACGCCGCCGAAACGCTTTTTCGCGCTGCTCCGCAGGAGTCGATGACAATCGGAATCGACAGCAGCGTCATATTTCAACTTCCTAACGCGGAAGGCAAACTCGAGCGGTTCAGGATTAAGAACTCACCGATCATGGAGCCGGAGCTCGCCGCCAAATACCCGATGATCAACTCCTATAGCGGGCAGGGAATCGATGATCCGACGGCGACGGTTCGAATGGATCTGTCCCCGCTTGGCTTCCGCGCGATGATACTTTCGAAACACACGACGGTTTATGTCGAGCCCGCGGATAAGGGAATCGTCGTCGCATTTGCAAAAGACTCCGTCGCAGGCAGTTCGGCAATGGCATGCCTCACTTCGAAAGAGCGCAGCAAATTCGCGGATTTGTTTGAAACCCAAATGACGAGGTTCTCAAGCGGCTTGGTTGAAAGTGGCACCGTACTCAGGACGTATCGGCTGGCCCTTGCGGCGACGGGCGAATATACGGCTGTTTTCGCGGGCAGCGCCACTACGGATGCTGAAAAGAAAGCAAATGCATTGGCGGCGATGAATACGACGATGAATCGCGTCAACGGTATTTACGAACGCGATCTTGCGGTAAGAATGGTCCTGGTCGCAAACGAGGATCAGATCATTTATGTCGATCCAAACACCGATCCCTATACGAACAGCAACGGTTCGGCGATGCTTTCGCAAAACCAGACCAATCTCAACAATGTTATCGGCACGGCCAACTATGATATCGGGCATGTGTTCAGCACCGGAGGCGGAGGAATCGCCGGATTGGGAGTGCTTTGCGGAAGCTTCAAGGCAGAAGGTGTTACGGGGCTTACGAATCCGACCGGTGACGTGTTTTCCGTGGACTATGTCGCCCACGAAATGGGTCATCAATTCGACGGTGATCATACCTTCAACGGCACCGCCTCAAATTGCGGCGGCGGCAACAGATCGGGAGTCGCGGCGTACGAGCCTGGAAGCGGTTCCACAATTCAGGCGTATGCGGGGATTTGTGGAAGCCAGAATCTTCAGCGAAATTCGGACGATTATTTTCACATCAAGAGCCTGGAGCAAATGCTTGCGCATATCGAAGGCTCGGGTGCGTGCTATGTCGGAACAAGCACCGGAAACACGCCGCCTCAAGTAACTCCGGCTCCAGGTACGGTGACGTATCAGGTTCCGAAGCAGACACCCTTCGAACTGACCGCGGCCGCGACCGATGCCGACAATGACGAGATTACATACAATTGGGAGGAATACGATCTTGGCGCCGCATCAAGCGCGAGCACTCCCGACTCGGATGCCGATGGAAACGCGCGTCCGATCTTCCGCAGCCATCGGCCATTGGTTTCGCCCAAGAGAACTTTTCCCTCGATGCAGTATGTCCTCGATAACGGCAACATTCCTCCGGCGACGATTCCTTGCGGCGGCTCAAGCTGCATACCGGGCGAAATAATGCCGTCGATTTCGCGCAACATGGCGTTTGCGATAACCGCGAGGGACAACCGCGCGGGCGGGGGCGGTATCAAGTCGTCATTGGTCAATGTAGTCGTATCCTCGGGTGCGGGACCGTTCAAGCTGCTTTCGCAGAATAGCGCTGCCAATCTCGCGCCGAATGCCGGAATCTCGGTAACGTGGGACGTTGCAAATACGCAGAACGCGCCGATCAGCGCGGCCAATGTAAAGATCACCCTTTCGAACGATGGCGGCCAGACCTTCCCATTTGTTTTGGCCGAATCGACCCCGAATGACGGAAGCGAGATCGTGGTTCTGCCGCAGATCGAAACGACAACCGCGAGGATCAAGATCCAGGCGGTTGGAAATGTGTTCTTTGATATTAATGACGTTAATTTTACGGTCGCGAATACCGCGCCTCGCGTAAAATTCGATTATGACGGCGATTCCAAGGCGGATATAGCGATATTCCGACCGAGTCAGGGAGAATGGTGGAGACTGCGCTCGACCGATGGTGGCAACAACGCCTACAACTTCGGCTCCGCTACCGATATTTCCGTCCCGGGCGATTATACGGGTGACGGAAAGTACGATTTCGCATTCTTCCGCCCCTCGACCGGCGAATGGTTTGTCTTGCGTTCCGAAGATTCGTCGTTCTTCGCATTTCCTTTCGGTATCGCGGGTGACATCCCTGCGCCGGGTGATTTCGATGGAGACGGCAAGACCGATGCCGCGATTTACAGGCCTTCCTTGGGCATTTGGTTCATACTCCGCTCTTCAAATGGATTGGTCGATATCGTATCGTTTGGATCAGAGGGCGACGTTCCACTTGTTGCGGATTACGACAACGATGGAAAGGACGATACCGCGATCTATAGGGCGGCGGATCATCAATACTGGTTGAATCGTTCGACGTCGGGCGTGGTTGTATTCCAGTTCGGAACCGCGGGCGACAAGCCCTTTGCCGCTGATTTCACGGGTGACGGCACGGCCGATCCCGGATTCTGGCGGCCATCGACCGGCGAATGGTTTGTGATCCGCAGCGAAAACCAAACGTTTTTCGCATTCCCGTTTGGTGCGAACGGTGATATCCCTGCCCCGGCCGACTATGACGGCGATGGAACGGCGGATGCAACCGTCTTCAGACCTTCGACGAATACGTGGTTTTCAAACCAATCTACAAGCGGGGTGGTCATTACGCCATTCGGTGCGGCGGGAGACGTGCCCGTCGCTGGAATTCAGTAAAGCGACCGGTCGGAGTATTTTGAGCGGGTGCGTACCGTTCCTGAGGAAAAAGAAAGAACGACTCTTGGAAAGTCGAACCCAAGAGTCGTTCTCTATTTCGAATCATCCAAAGGAACCCGCGAATCACTTCGGTTGGAAAAGCTCGATAATCTCCAAAACTACAATTTCATCTTCTCCCGAATCTTCTGAAATCTTGGATGACCGCGGATATCGTCAAACGCCGGATTCGCATTGAAAAACGGAAACAGAAACGGGCGGCCCTTGTAAGCCAGTTCCAAATAATCCAATGCTTCGTCATTCTTCTTAAGATACGCGCAAAAAATCGCACTTCGCAGATGCACGGCGGGATCGATCGATTTCGCGTCGATTTGGCTTCTCAAAAAGGCTTCCCAACCCTTTGTGCGGAACATCGTCTCCCAATTCGCAAGCATCTTATCCATGCCGCCACCGGTTGGCTTGATTTTTGACAAGTGTGATCCGTTGATTCTTTGGGCGGTAAACGCCGCTTCGAAAGCGCGATCTTCATCACCCTTCATTGCGTAAACGCTGAACAGGGTATTGAAAGTAAACTGGAAATCGGGCTTGATCTCAAGGCTTCTTCGGGCGTATTTCTCGGCAAGTGTGTAATCGCGCGCAAAATAATGGGCTTCCGCAAGATCGGTAAGAATATTGTAGGAATTCGGATTGATCTCCAGCGCGCGATTTAGGGCTTCCAACGCCTTTGCGTTTCGACCTCGAATTTCATTTAGCGTTCCAAGCCATTGCCACGCGGAAAGATTGTTCGGATTGAGCTTGATCGCCTTTTCGAACTCCTTTTCGGCCTCATCCCATTTCCAGCCGACAAACATCAGTTGGAGCCCGTAGGACGAATGCGCTTCGGAGAGTTGGGGATCTATTTCAAGCGCCTTGAGCACCGCATACTGAGCGCCAGTGAAATCACCCTTCAGGCATTGCGCGTCTGCAAGACCGCTATACGCCAACGCAAACTTGGGATCTTCAGAAATCGCCATTGTAAAGAGCCTTTCGGCATCCTTAATGCCCTCGAAATTCCTGTCATTCCAACGATACCGACCCTCGCTATAAAGCCGATATGCTTCACGACTTTTGGAGAAGTCTTTCGTCATTCTGGAGCGTTCAGAAGGGTCAAGCTGAATCGAAAGGGAATTTACTATTTGGAGCGCGATATCCTTTTGAATCGTCAAATCTTCATCAGCGGCCTTTTCGAACTCACCGGTCCAGACAACGCTTTTATCCGAAGTTCTGACCAAACGGGCCGTGACTCGAACGTCTTTTCCAGAGCGAAAGAGCGTACCCTCGAGAACGGCATCGACATCGAGTTTTTGTCCGATCAAACCGGGATCGCCGGGCAAGAGATTTGCCACGGCGGAAAATGGTCTGACCGTCAAATGCTTGGTGCTTCCGAGCCTCGTGATGAGTAGATCCGCGAGCCCCCTGCCATCGTTGAGATTTTCATCGGCAATGACTGAAAAGGGAACTACCGCTACGGAATTAATCTCTGAGGGAGTATTTCCAAATACCGTTTGCCTGACTAAAAAGGTGGCTCCCAATACAGCAACGATGCAACCGGCGACAACCGAAACCATTATCCAAGGCCTCGATTCGGCAAGTTTCCGAAGCGATTTGGGAAAGATTTGCCTCGAATGAGTTTCGTGATCGATTTCTATTAGCGTTTTTTCGGAGGTAAACTTCTCTACAACGAGATCGGTGCGCGGATAGCTCCTTACGAAACCTTTGAACCGGTAACCTCTGCGCGGAACCGTTTCGATCAGATTTGAATTGGCAAATTCCTTTAGCGTTTTTCTGAGGAGATAGATGTTGTGCGTCAGGTTGGTTTCCTCGACAAACGAATCGCCCCACACCTCCTGCCAGATTTCCTCTTTGGTCACCACCTCTCCGGCGCGAGTTACCAGCAATGACAAAAGTTCGGCGGCTTTCAATGGAATCGAAACCGGTTCTTCCCGATGCCAAAGCATCTTCGTATCGGTATCAAATCGAAATCCATCAAATTCTCTTATCTCATTGATTTCATTGGCCATAAACGTCTCTCACAAAAAACTCAGAAATAACTGAGAAATAAGTCAGGACTTATTCTCGCATTTCGTTAAAAAATCGTGATCAACAACGCTGTATGACGTTGCGGGCTTCGGCGGAGATTTGGTTGCCAGACTGAATTTTCCGTTGAAGCCGATGCTATACGAATTCGATGAAAAATACCACGAAAATTTCCATCACCACGGAAAAGAAAGAGGTCTTCGTAATTCGTGCGGAAAAGTCGGCACCCGTGCTCGGTTTTTGCAGCGGTTGCGGAAACGAAACGGAGCTACTGACCATCGACGAAGCGGTGAGTGAAAGCGGGTTTTCAACGATCGGGTTGGTTGGCGAGCTCGAAAGAGGAACGATTCATTCGATTGAAACCATGAGCGGTCACCTTTTGATTTGTCAGGAATCACTAGCAGATGCGGATATGTCGCCAAAATTCGATATGGACCCTACGAGCAGGATCGAAAGTTAGACGGAGTTAAGGGCGGGGGGCCGAAAGAGATGACAACGCGTTTTGTAAAATTTCAAATATTCATTGCGATCATGATTCTCGTCTCCCTGGCGAGCCATTCAGAGCTTGCTGCGCAATCAACTGCATTTTCATATCAGGGTCAAATCGAAGCCGGTGGTACGCCGGCCAGCGGGATCTACGATCTCCAGGCAGCACTTTTTGACGCTCAAAGCGGAGGAAATCAGCTTGGCCCGTTGGTGACGCAGTCCGGCGTTTTGGTTGAGAACGGCATTTTTAGCGTTGCGCTTGATTTCGGCGATGTGTTTGAAGCACCCGCGATCTATCTGGAAGTAAGGGTCAAGCAACAATCCGCGTCTTCATTCACCACGCTGGCGCCTCGGCAGCGTTTGCTGGTAGTGCCGATGGCGATTCGCAGCCAGAAGGCCGTCAGCGCTGAAACCGCACAAAATTCGTTGGCGTTGGGTGGTACGAATTCGGATCAGTTTGTATTGACGACCGATTCGCGACTTGATGATTCCCGTGCGCCTTTGCCAGACAGCGATTTTTATATCCGAAATTCCGATACACAACAGGCCGCCAGTTTCAATGTTTCCGGTAACGGAACCGCAGGAGGGACGCTGATCGGCGAGGTGGTTAGGGCGAATTCCTATTTTGAGATCACCAACCAGCGGTTTCTTGGAGCGAGTCAGGAGAATACGTTCGCCGGAATATCTGCCGGGTTCTTTACATCCGGCACAGGGAACTCGTTTTTTGGAAACGGAAGCGGTTCGAATGGCTCGGGGAACTTCAATTCCTTCTTCGGCGCAACTGCAGGGAACAGGAATCTCGGGAGCGGGAACTCCTTTTTTGGCGAGGAGGCCGGAACCAATAACACGAACGGAGCCCTAAATTCGTTTTTCGGGAGAACGGCCGGCTTTGCAAACATAACGGGGAATTTCAACTCATTTTTTGGCAATGCGTCGGGCTTTCAAAATCTCGGTTCAAACAACTCATTTTTCGGAACCAACTCGGGGCGTTCGAATACAACCGGCAGCGAAAATTCCTTTTTCGGTTTGGATTCGGGGCGCAACAACACCACCGGTACGCAGAATTCCGCATTTGGCGCGAACTCGGGTCGAAGCGCGACGACTGGAACAGGCAACTCCTACGTCGGTTACAATTCGGGTTCTTCAACAACCAGCGGGTCGAAGAACTCGTTTTTCGGTTTCTCATCCGGGCGTGCAAACACAATCGGATTCGAAAACTCGTTTTTTGGAAGCGAGTCGGGAAATGCCAATACGCTTGGCCAGGAAAACTCCTTTTTTGGAAATAAGTCGGGTTTTTTAAATACAACGGGCAGCAGGAATCTATTCGCAGGGATGGGCGCTGGTGCGGGGAATACTAACGGCGCCGAGAATGTATTTGTCGGATACAACGCCGGCATCGCAAATGTGTCAGGGCCCGAAAATACGTTCGTTGGCGTCAATTCCGGCGGCCTGAATACAACGGGAAACAGAAACACCGCACTCGGCGGGTTTGCGGGTCCGAATTCCGATGGATTGAGCAACGCCACAGCAATCGGCTATAACGCAAAGGTCCTTGCCAGCAATCAGGTTCAGATCGGCGCCCTCAATGAAGACACGGTTTCGATTGGGCTTCTTGGGACTGGAGGAACTCAAATTGTTTGCCTTGCCGGAAATGTCTTGGCGGCCTGCGCGCCGTCCGCGTTCGCGGAAATTCAAAAATCGATGGCCAATATAGTTGGCGATACCGATCAAAATACAAATCAGTCTCCGACAACTCGAAACACTTCGGAAACGATTGTTGGCAAGTTGTCTAAACTGTCGAAAAGGAACGAAGAACAGGAAGCGGAAATAGAGCTCTTGAGGAGTGAACTGTTATTGCTTCGGAAATTTCTCTGCGCGAAATTGCCCGATGAGGAGATCTGCAAACTACCGAAGCAGTAATGACCGATTGAATGTCTGGCACCGGCACTCATAGCTAGGATCAACGCCAAACATATTCAAATCTGAATTGAGTTCACGGAGAAAATCATATGTCTTGGATCACGAAGAATGCTGTTTACTCTATTTTGATGTTGTTGTTGTTTGCGTCAGTGTCGCTTGCGCAATCATCGGCCTTCTCATATCAGGGATATCTGGAAGACAACGGAACACCGGCGAATGGAAATTACGATTTCTTTATTCAACTATACGATGCCCCGACTGGTGGATCCGCCATCGGACCTACCTTTACTCCATTTAATGTGCAAGTTGTTAATGGGATCTACACGTTAATATGCGATTTTGGTCTCGATGCAGGCGGCAATCCGGTTTGGAACGGCACTTCCAGGTTTCTCGATATTGCGATAAAGCGAACGGGTGAAGGAAGCGGTTCATTTGTAACGCTCACCCCGCGGGTTAGAATCTTGAACACTCCGTATGCCATCCGAAGTCTTGAGGCAGGAAATGCAGATAAAGTCGGTTATGTTCCAGTAAGCCAGCTCGTCAGGATAACCGATCCTAGGTTGGCAGACGCAAGGAATCCATTGCCGGGAAGCAATTCATATGTGTGGAACGGCACAACGCGTCAATCAAATGCGGGATTCAACATAGACGGCGATGGTACACTGGCAGGCAACCTCAAAGCAAAGATTGTAAATGTTTCAGATCACTTGCAATTCAACGGTGTACGCGTTCTAACGGAGACGGCGGCAGGAAACCTGTCGCTTGGCTTCAACACACCTTTCGCCCAAGGGGGCGGTGGGAATACAATCGTGGGAGACAAGGCAGGTGAAGCCAACACCACTGGAGGCTTCAACTCCCTATTTGGTTGGCACGCCGGAAATTCCTTGACCACCGCCAACGGGAATTCATTCTTCGGGTCCAATTCGGGGCTCCTCACCACGACCGCGGGATCGAATTCGTTTTTTGGTTCTAGCTCGGGCGAATCAAACACCACAGGCTCTAACAATGCCTTTTTCGGAGAATCTTCCGGTAAATCAAATACTGTCGGGACCAGCAATACCTATTACGGTCGCGGATCCGGCCTTGGCAATTCTACCGGAAACGAGAACTCGGTATTTGGTTCCAATGCCGGATTAGCCAATACTGCAAGCTTCAATGCATTCTTTGGCAGTCTCACCGGCAGGTTCAATACTTCTGGCTCTGAGAACACCTTTTACGGAACCGGGGCAGGATTTAGAAACACAACCGGAAATCTAAATGTCTTTGTTGGCAGGCTTGCCGGTGAAAACAACACGACCGGAAGCAACAATACATTTGTCGGTTCCAACGCAGGGGGCCAAGTCAATTCTTTATCGTTTGCCACGGCGATCGGGTCCGGAGCTGTGGTCACCGGAAACAATACGATTCAGCTCGGCAGGCAAAATCTTGACAAAGTAAGGATCGGATTGCTTGGAGCTGCGGGAAGCACGTCTTTGTGTCTCAATTTTGGAAATGAAATCGCATCTTGTTCGTCATCAATTCGCTACAAAAAAAATATCGAACCACTCGAACTCGGCGGGGAGGCATTGCTGAAGCTTCGCCCGGTTCGTTTTGTTTGGAAAGGAGATGGAGCGATCGATATCGGATTTGTTGCGGAAGAAGTGGCTGATGCGGTGCCCGTTCTGGCAACAAGAAACCTCGATGGTGAAATCGAGGGAATTCGATATGACAGGATTGGAGCGATTCTCGTAAACGGATTCAAGGAACATCAGTCGCAAATAGATGAGCTTGGCAAGAAAGCGGCTGAACAAGAGGCAACGATAAGCGACCAAAAGCGCGAGATCGAAGATTTGAAGGCGCAGATTCGGGACTTGAAAAAATTGGTTTGCCAAAACTCAACTGCGGAAGCATGCAAGGAAGAAGAAAAATGAGGGGTCTATATTCAATATTTGTTTTTTTAGCAGTCGGCTTAAGTTCCTCAGCCGTGTTTGCACAGTCGGGCGGGAGTTTTAACATCACGAAGAGTGTCGTCGCATCCGGGGGAGGAGAATCAACGGGCGGAACTTACTCGATAAAGAGCACGATCGGTCAACCGCTGACCGGTTCTTCCCAAGGAGGCGC
The DNA here is from genome assembly GCA_041394795.1 of Pyrinomonadaceae bacterium. GTDB lineage: Bacteria > Acidobacteriota > Blastocatellia > Pyrinomonadales > Pyrinomonadaceae > Aridibacter. Next base: position 463,690 of record JAWKHN010000001.1, read on the forward strand.
CTTCAAGGTTGATTCGGGCTTTTGGGCAGGAGGCGCGCAGGTAACGCCAAACGGTCACACGAAATATGATTTTGACGGCGACTCGAAGGCCGATGTGTCGATTTTCCGCCCGGGGCCGGCCGAGTGGTGGTATCTGCGTTCTTCCGATGGGGGAAACAACGCCGCTCAGTTCGGGAGCGGAACCGATATGATGGTTCCGGGAGATTTTACAGGTGACGGGAAATGGGATTTCGCGTTTTGGAGGCCGACGACGGGCGAGTGGTTCGTTTTGCGCTCTGAGGATTCCTCGTTTTTCGGATTTCCTTTTGGTACGAGCGGCGACATCCCAGCCCCGGGGGATTTCGATGGCGATGGCAAGACTGACGCAGCGGTTTTCCGGCCATCGAACGGCGTTTGGTTCATACTCCGATCTTCAGATCAGAATGTTGACGTAGTCGCGTTTGGTTCAAACGGAGACAAACCCCTCGTGGCCGACTACGACAATGATGGGAAGGACGATGTCGCGATCTATCGTCCTTCCGACCATCAATACTGGCTAAACCGTTCAACGCAAGGTGTGATCGTTTATGAGTTCGGCGGTTCCGGCGACAGGCAGTTCGCGGCCGACTTTACGGGAGACGGAACTGCGGATATCGGATTCTTCCGGCCCTCGACAGGCGAATGGTTTGTGATCCGAAGCGACAATCAAACTTTCTTCGCGTTCCCATTCGGCTCAAGCGGGGATCTGCCGGCCCCGGCGGATTACGACGGCGATGGAACCGCGGATGCGACTATTTTCAGGCCATCGACGAATGTCTGGTTTTCAAACCAATCATCAAGCGGAGTAGTTGTTACGCCTTTTGGAGCCGCCGGAGACTTGCCGGTGCCCGGCGCCTACGTCTTGGGACCCTAACCGTAAACCCTAGAGACAAAATTTCCATTCATGAATTCATGGGGGTCGATGCCGCTTTGCAGCACGACTCCCTTGTAATGCCCGGTCAATAGAAGCATCGCGGATTCGCATAGTGGGGCGGCGGTTGTTGTTTGAATCGCACGCAGATAATGGCCATTGATTTCCATCGGATTTACAAAGCAGGCCTTTTCAACCATCCTTCGCGTGCCATCGAGATCAAACCCATCGACGGCGGCATGAACCAGCACAAAATCGTCTTCGACCGCCGGAATTTCCTTTAGAAAAACTTCCAGCAAGCGATCCGGAAGATCATCTCCCGCTTCGAGCTTTCCGATTTGTTCCTCAACCCAGGAGTAATGCCCTGGATGACGAAGTGTCTTGTAATCGAGCGTGCGGGCGATTCCCGAGAAATAGTCCGGAAGATCCGCAGCGCCGCCCGATGTCAGGTCAGCTTCAAAATGGCGACCGCCTATAACTATTTTTTCGCGTTCGCTAAGTGCCGGCCTTTGCGTAATCTCATGTTCCCGAACTACGCGCGAATCTTTAACATATTCGGTCGCAACGCCGATCGGCGACCACGTAAATCCGTAAAAATGCGGGGCATGCGCATGGGCGCTTAGGGCGCCGACCTTCATAACGATCCGCTCGACTTTTTCATTTCCAAAGTCCGCGACAAACTGATTGTAGAGCGACATCGCGAGTACGTTGATGTAGCCCGGCGCGAGCCCCGTTTGGAGGACGAAACCGGTTTCCGCATTCTTTGCGAGTTCCATGATCTCATCCGTTTCGGCAACGTATTCGGTGAGATTCGCATAGTGCATCTTGAAGTCTTTCGCGAACCGCGCCATCCGTGGTGCCTGCCCGCCGGGCGAACAATCAAGCAAAACCTCGCAATTTTCAAATGCGGACTTCATTTCATCGGAAATCCCGTCCGCAGGCATCAATACCGTTTCAACCAAACCCGAACGCTGCGAAAGATGCGTAACAAACTGCCTTGTTTCCGCAAGGCTCTTCTCGGAGACGTCGCCGAGATAAAGTTCTATTTCAACACTGCACCATTCACGCAAAAGCAGGGCCGCCGCTTTACCGATTCCGCCCGTACCGGCGATAAAAATCTTGTGACTCATATGGGATCAATTTAAACACGAAAATTCTTCCGCCACAAGTGGGGCGAGGCATTGTAAGTCCTTGAGTGTGAGAAGATAGGAAAGGCGAACTCCACAAACAAATGGCATGTGCAGGCAAAAAGGCGTGCGAACGAATTCCTCGGCCAATATCAATCAGAGGCGTGAAGCGCGATCCGATTTCCTTCCGAATCAAGGAATAACGCCATATAACCGATCTCGGGTGCGATTTGTGTCCGCGGCTTGAGGATTGTTCCACCGGCACGCTCTATCCGGTCGAGAACGTCCTGGATCGAGGGATTGGCGTTCAAATAAAGTACGACTCCGTTATCTCGTGGTTCGTAGTTAGCTTCCTTTAGCAATGCGCCACCTGTCTTTCCGGTGGCCGGATCGTTTGGGAAAACAAACATTTCGATCGAGTCCTTTGTATTGAAAGGCATCGGCGAAAGTTCTATTTCGAAAATCGCTTCGTAAAATCCACGTGCCCGAACCATGTCCGTGACCGGAATTTCAAACCAATTGATCTTGTTGGACGTGCGTTCCATAAAACTAATCTCCAGATTGCTTACCCGATTTCGAAGTAACGCGCTTCGGGATGATGAACAATGATTGCGGAAGTCGATTGTTCCGGATCAAGCATGAATTCATCCGTCAACGACACATCGATTCGCGAAGGATCAAGCAGTTCAAAAATCTTCTCCTGCTCCTCTAGATTCGGACAGGCGGGATATCCGAAGCTGTATCTCGCACCGCGATAGCCTTGCCTAAACAGCTTGTTTAGTTCCGGTGCGTCATCGCCGTCGATTCCAAGTTCCTCGCGCATTCGTTTGTGCCAAAATTCCGCAAGAGCTTCGGTCGCTTCCACCGAAAGGCCGTGAAAATGCAGATACTCTGTATAGTTGTCTTCGGCGAACAATTTCGCCGAATGTACCGACGCCTTTCGGCCCATCGTCACCAGTTGAAAACCGACAACATCCGTCCGACCCGAATCCGCCGAAGCAAAGTAATCCGCCAAACAGAGATTCCTGCCGCCATTCATCTCTACCGGCTGACGCGGGAACGCAAACCTCATTCTCTCGCTCGCGGCGTCGTCGGAAAGGATCACAAGATCATTTCCTTCCGAATAGCAAGGGAAATAGCCATAAACGACCTTTGCCGAAAGAAGAGTGTCGCGAATCGCCGCAGCCTTGATTTCGTTATATGCCGGCAGCACGCTTGTCTCGAGTATTTCCCGATATTCCTCCGGCGTCCGGCGTCCCTGTTTGTACTGCCACTGGCCCTTGAACAGCGCCGTCTCGTTTATAAAACCGAATATCTTGTCGAGATCTGTGATTTCGACCAATTTGGAGCCAAAGAACGGCGCTTTTGGTATTTCGATACCTTCCGCCACAGCCGATCTTTCCGTGTGGCCGTCATCCCCCGAACGGTCTCGACGCCTGTAATTGGAGGTATCAACTCCGATCTTGGCGTCTTCGCCGACCAGTTCTTCGCTGTCACGGTCAACCGACGTTGTCGTGACGGCCTCTTCCGCCGAGTCGCCCGCAACCGCGGCCCGCGACTCTGTTTCCGGGCGCGTCAATTCGTCCATCGCCTTGAGGCCGTCGAACGCGTCCCTGGCGTAGAAGAGCCTTCCATCAAACAAAGGGATCAGATCATTGTCCACATAGCGTCTGTTCAAGGCGGCCCCGCCGAGCACGACCGGCGTGGATATTCCGCGTTCGTTCATGATCTCGAGGTTGTCGCGCATGATCAGCGTTGATTTAACGAGAAGACCGCTCATCCCGATCGCATCCGCGTTTTCAGCCGCAGCCGAATCGAGAATCGCATCGATGGTTTGTTTGATCCCGAGATTTACGACGCGGTATCCGTTGTTTGTAAGGATGATGTCAACGAGATTCTTTCCAATATCGTGGACGTCGCCCTTTACGGTCGCCAAAACCATGCAGCCCTTGTCGGTTTCGCCCTCGATTTTTTCCATATGCGGTTCGAGTATTCCGACCGCAGTTTTCATCGCTTCGGCCGATTGGAGCACGAACGGAAGCTGCATCTGGCCCGAACCAAACAGATCGCCGACGACCTTCATTCCTTCCAGAAGTATGTCGTTGATGATCTCGAGCGCGGAGTATTTCTTAAGCGCCTCGTTTAGCGAATCTTCGAGACCGATCTTCTCGCCATCGATGATGTGATACTTGAGCCTTTCCTCGACCGGCAGGGAAGTAGTGTCCTTCTTGATCTCCTTGGTCGATTTTCCTTCGAAAAGCTTTGTGAACTCGGTCAAGGGATCATAGACGCAAACGTCATTCTCGAACTTCCTGCGATCGTAGATCAGATCCAATGCCGTATCGATCTCCAGTTCGTTGAATCTGTTTAGGGGAAGGATCTTGGAAGCGTTTACGATTGCCGAATTCATTCCCGCCTCGACGGATTCATGAAGAAAGACCGAGTTCAAAACGATCCGGGCGGCCGGGCTAAGTCCGAAAGATATATTTGAAACGCCAAGAATGATGTTCGCTTCGGGCATTTCCTCGCGAATCGCGCGAATCGCCTTGATCGTTTCCGCAGCATTGGCGCGGTCCTCTTCGATTCCCGTCGAAATGGGCAATGCGAGAGGATCAAAGAAGACATCGTGGGAGGGAATCCCGAATTCGGTCGCATCGCGAAAGGCTCGCCGCGCGATCGAGAGCTTGTTCTCGGCCGTCCGCGCCATGCCTTCCTCATCGATCAATCCGATGACGACCGCGGCCGCGAAATCGGCGGCCAGTTCAAGAACTTTTCTAAATCTAGGTTCGCCGTCTTCGTAGTTTGTCGAATTGAGTATGCATTTGCCGCCGGCGTGTTCGAGACCCGCTTCCATTTTTTCCCATTCGGTGGAATCGAGCATCAGCGGAATCTTTACGTTTGTAACTAGCCTTGATACGAGCTCGTGCATATCGGCGACGCCATCGCGACCGACAAAATCGACATTGACGTCAAGGATATGGGCACCCTCGCGTTCCTGCTCCTTCGCGAGCGAAACGAGCCCATCCCAATCCTCGGAATCAAGCAAACGTCGCATCTTGCGCGAACCCGAGGCGTTTACGCGTTCACCTACGATCAAAAACGAGCTGTCCTGAACATAAGGCTGACGGAAATAAATCGACGAAGCGGAAGGAGCCAAATGCGCGTCGCGAGATTTCGGCGTCAAGGATCCGGCCTGTTCAACCAACCGCGCTATATGCCCGGGCGTTGTTCCGCAGCAACCTCCGATTATGTTTACACCGTAATCATTTGCGAATCTCATTACCTGTTCGGTAAAGGATTCGGGTGTTTCGTCATAGTGCTGCGCGCCATCCTTGATTTCTGGAAGTCCGGCGTTGGGCAAAACCGAAACCGGTATCGGCGAATGCTCGCAAAGGTATTTGAGAGCCTCGGACATCTGTTTCGGACCCGTACCGCAGTTCATGCCGATTACATCGATCGGAAACGGTTCGAGAGACGTAAGCGCGGCCCCGATTTCGGTTCCGTTGAGCATCGTTCCGAAGGTTTCGATGGTCACCTGTGCGATGACGGGAAGCTTGATGTGATTCTTTCGAAAATAGTTGAAAATGCTCATCAGCGCCGCCTTGGTTTGCAGCAGATCCTGACAGGTTTCAACAACCAAAACGTCGGCGCCGCCATCGACAAGGCCATGCACCTGAGCGTCGTAGGCGCGAACCAAATCCCTGTAGGCTATATGCCCGAGCGTCGGAAGCTTTGTGCCGGGCCCGATCGAGCCAGCTACAAATCGCTCTTGTCCGGGTTTGGAATAGTCGGAAGCCAGACGTTTTGCGAGTTCGGCAGCGCGCCGGTTTACATCGTAAGTCTTCTCGGCGATCCCGAACTCCGCGAGAACCACTTCGCTGCCCCCAAAGCTGTTGGTTTCAATAACATCGGCACCGGCTTCCAGATAACCAAGGTGTACCTTTTCGATGGCCTCCGGTTTTGTATAGAGAAGGTTCTCCGAACAGTTTTCAAACTCCGGTCCGCCCCAATCCTCAATCGAGAGATTTTGAGCCTGAAGACTGGTACCCATCGCGCCGTCGAAAACGACGACCCTTTCCTTTAGCAATTCGAGAAATCGATTCATAACAATTGGCCGGTACAAACTTCTGATTGCGGTTCGCAAACCCGAAAAAAAGACTCCGCGCACAAACAGCACGGAGTCTCGAAAGAACTTTTCCGAAGCTGTTTAGCGGTTTATTTAACGTGGCCGCAAGTCGCCATAACTCACCACGCTGCAAATAGAAAGTCTAAGTTGGCATCAGCCTTTAGGTCAAACCGAAAATCGACTAATTCCCGGTTGATGCTTTGAATGCCGACTCGATTCGATTTATGAAATTGAGAAAACCCGGGCTGTCCTTGTATTTTTCCTTTGCCATCGTAAACGCCTCGGCGCCGCGCGGGTCGCCGAGTTCCGCTATCGATTGCAGAGAGGAAACAAATCCTTGAATATCTCCCGCCTGAAGGTATTCCTTGAACTGGCCAAAAATGAGATCAAACGCCCTCGGGTCGCCTTTTCCAGTCGCCGCGACCGCCATAAGCGCGGCGCCCCTCAAACCGGACGAGTTGTTTTCATTGCTCGCGTATTTTATCGCGATGTCGAGAGCCCGCTTGTCTTTAAGAGCCGCAAGCCCAATAAATCCGGCCATGTGAAGCCTGTCTCCCCAAGAATCTGTCTGAGCGAGTTTCCGCAGTACCACGTAAGCTTCCTTTGAACCAGAAAGACCCATGCCGCGTGCCGCAGCCGACACGACGTTATAGCTCTTGTCGCTCATTACCGCTCGTTGGAAGTACGAATAATGCTCGGGATTCTTTGCGAGTCCGAGAAGCGAAAAGGCGCGTGTTCTTACATCGGCGCTGCTGTCCTTGGTCGCTTCGAGGAGACTCTTCGTGGTTGCTTCATCGAACGAGACTTCGGTGCCGGGAGCCATTTGACGCGGCACCAGCAGCGTTTGAATCATCCCCAAGGCCTCGCGACGAAGGTCAGGCGAAGAATCCGAAACGGCGGTCTTGCGAAGTGATTCGAGAAACTTCTCCTTAACCGCCGAGTCCGCACCGGCTTTTGCCGAGAGTGCGCTTAGAGCGGAAAATCTGCCGAGAACGTCATCGTCGTTCGCTGCCTGGTAAAAAAGTTCCTCGTTCGGTCGTTCAAATTTGAGTTCCTTGATCAACGTTCCTTCGTTGTCGAAATCAACCATCAGCGGCTTGGAAGCCAACTTGAAGGAGAATTCGTTTGTTTCCTTGGCATCTAGATAGACGGTCTCTACCTCGCGGCCCGATTCGGTCACGATCTCAATATCGACGGGTGTTTGGAAATAAACAACCTGCGGATAACCGTTTGTGAGATCGACTTTCTGTGTTTGTTTGACCGTCATTTTGAGTTCGCCCTTTTCGGCGTCGAAGCTCTTCGCGACTTCAAAAACGGGATGCCCCATCTTGTATAGCCACTGGTCGAAAAACGCATCCATCGATTGACCTGTCGTTTCCTCGATCGCGATTCGCAAGTCTTCGGTTTCGACGGGTTGATTGGCGTTCGTACGCAGATAGTGATTCAGCGATTTGAAGAAGTTCTCGTCTCCGAGCTGCTTTCGCAGCATGTGCAGGACGGCGCCGCCACGCGGATAGGCATAGGAGTCGAAGACGGCATCGGGATTGGCGTAGTTCTTGGTTACGATCGGCCGACGCTGCCCCTGATTCCAAGCACCAAAATAGCCCTGCTGGTTGCCTCGGACTTCGTTGAAGAGGAAGTAGTCCTTGCCCTTCGAGTGTTCCTGCCAAAGCGCTTCCATATAGGTCGCAAAACTCTCATTGAGCCAAATTTCGCTCCAATCGCGGCAGGTCACGAAATCGCCAAACCACTGATGTGCGAGTTCGTGCGCCTGCAGACCGTCCTGATCGCCGTCGAGTTCGGTTCGATCGTCGTGTATCATCGTGTCGGTTTGAGTCGTGGCGGAAATATTTTCCATGCCGCCATTGAATTCGTTTCCGACTGTCTGCGCATACTTCTTGTATGGATATTTGAAATCAAGTGTTTCCGAGAAGAATTTGACCATATCCGGAAGGCGTTTTGCCGTAACCTGGCCCTCGAATTTCCAATCAGGATAGACATAGGTCGAGATGGGAATATCCATGTAGCTTCCCTTGACCTCCGCAAATTCTCCAACGACGATCGAAGTCAGATAATTCGCATAGGGCGTGTCCATCTTCCAATGATAGGTTCTCGTGTTGTCGGAGTTGTTTTTGACTTCAACCAAGACTCCGTTTGATATCACCTGCATCGGCCTCGGAACAGTCGCCTTGATCTCGGTCGTCCGAAAATCATTCGGATAGTCATAGGAGGGGAACCAAAAACGGTTGTATTCCGATTCTCCCTGCGACCAGACTTGCTTTCGGGATCTCGGTTCATTCCCCTTGGGTTCAACGAACTTAAGTCCGCCGCCACCGCCAAATCCGAGAGTGTTGTCAACGGATTCGCCCGTTGTTTCATAATCGATTTCCAAAGAAATCTCTTCGCCCCGTGCGTATTCACGGTCAAGGTCGATTTTAAGAAGCGATTTCTCCTTGTCGTAACTAAATGATAGTTCGCGTCCCCCGGAATATCTGACGCCGTTGATAACCATCAGACCGGCATCGAGCTTTAATGTTTTGAACCCCGATTTCATCGGTGAAAAGACAAAGGTCTCGACACCGAACGTCTTTTTGGTACTCCAATCAAATCGAAGATCAAGGCCAATGTGCTTGGTATCAAAATCACGGCTTCTAACGTAACGAGTCGGTGGAAGAGACTTGTCCTCATCCTGTGCCGTCAGCAGATTTTGCAGAACAGGATCATCGCCGGCAAGTCCGTATGTCGGTTGATAAACGGGGGTGCGTGAATACGCATACGAGGAAAAACCAAAAATTAAAGCAATTGCGACTAAAGAGAGCCTTTTCATAAAACCAACTCCAAGAATTAGGATGTTTCCAAAGTTTAATCCATCGACTGCTGAAAACAAAAAGAACAAAAAAGAACAAAAAAGGACGGCTCATTCGGGCCGTCCTTTTCGATCAGGGGGAAATGCAAGGCAGCTATTGTGCGCGTCGCGCCAGAAGCGTCTCGGCGATGTCGTTTGCCGACTGCTCGATCAATGCCATAAGCAGGGTGTCATCGTTGTTCTTCTTGGCTTTCGCCTCGAAATTCTTTGATTTGACGACTTCGCCCTTGGCGGTGCTCAGACCATAGTTGAGATTGAATTGATCGTTCTTTTTGATCGTAACCGAAACATCCGACATCGAGTAGCCGGTATTGATGATTGCCGAGCGGGCGGTGTCTCGAGCGATTCTTTCACCGGTGTTGCTTCCATAGGGAACGCGGTTCGCTGCCTCCCACGTCGCGGTGTTGGTAGTATCGCGCAACACTTTTCCAAAGAGTCCGCCGCCGGACTTCTTTTCTTCCTGCTTGAGATCGATGCTCAAAATATAGTCGCACTCGAGTTCCGCGGCTTCCGTGATCGCAAGAGACGAGAGCTTTGACTGGAGCGCAACGAGTTCGAAGTTTTCCGAGTTGAGAAGCGAGGCATACGTGCTCCTCAACGCTTCGGCGGGATCAACCTCGCCGGTCGCGTCTTTTAACGCGACCTTTGGAATCAACACACCGACACGGGTTACCTTGTTGCCAGAATCACCGCCTTTTTCGTCTCCGGCTACTTGGCCGAACACCGACACGGGGATTAATGCGAGAAACAGAAAAATGGTCAAATTCAAGATAAAGTTTTTCATATTGGTCATTCCTTCCCCGGAATCGACTTCTATTTTGAGCCCCAGCGGGGAATTACAGGATTGTGCAGGGCATCGATACTGTTTAAAACAAACTCCATTACTAAAAGGCCACAAGAAGATCCGTTAGCAAGGATTTTCAAAAAAGCGATTCGCTTTCAGAGGCCTTCGGCCTTTTGTTACCAGCGAACGGCACCCTCCCAAATTTCGATAGGCTCCAATTCCAAAAAGAATCGGGTTATTCAAAGATTCGCTTGATTGGATGCTCTGCAATTCAACCGGATGCCCCCAAAACCCGCATTAGATTGACGTTGCAATCCAAATGGTTTTGCCAAAACCCGGAATTTTCGGTCCGGGGAATCCTTTTCGGCCCATCAATCAAATCGCGGATCACAAATGCGCGACATCTACTTCATAAAATAGCCGGCGGCCATCGAAGCAAGATCATCAAGCGCGCTGCCGTCTCCATCCGAGTCAAGCATTCTCGAAGCCAGATCGATCATCGGATTGCCAGTCGATTGCGCCTGATTGGTGGCGCCCGTCAAAAGATCGCTGATACCGCCCGCATCCAGATTGTTTTGTTGCTTTTGTTTTCCAAGATAGGCCATCACGATCGGAGCAAGGGTAATCAGAAGATTCGCTACCTGTCCCATGTTAAGCCCGGTTTGCGAGCTGATTTCCTGAGCCGCGGTGCCCTGATTCGAGCCAAGAATATGCTCGAGTATGCCGGAACCGTTTGTTTCTCTCGTTGCCTGGGACGGCGACGGTACTCCACCGGTAAGATAATCGGTTATATTGTCGAGCAAACCGCCGCGATGATCGTTTGCCAATGCGTTATCAAGACTTTGCGCGCCGGAGCTCGTCGATGCGTTGTTTGCAAGCCCGGAAATGATTACCGGAAGCGCCATCTGAATCGCCGAATTTACCATGCTGCTGTCCGCGCCGAGATTCGCGCTGATTTGTCCGATTGCCTGCTCGCCGGATTGTTGTCCCAAAAGATCTTCCAATGAAAACATATTCTTTTCCCCCGTTTCTTTAATTCAATTCAAATTTGTAAACTACTCTCGTGCGGCAGGATCGTCTTGCGCCAAAAACCTGTTTTGCACTCGTTGGTTTCGCCCCTTTGTTTTTATTCATGCCCTCGCGCCGCGAACTGCTGACACGACAGCACTTAGGAATTGCAAGAGCGTTTCGGATTAAATAGTCGTCACAATGATATCAAAAAAACTCGTCAAACGTATCGGACAGTTTGCTCCGATGAAAGAAAATGAATCGCCTCATCGCGGGGTTCAAAAACTTGCAGTGGCAGGGCTGCTTGCCGCCATGATTTTGATGGCCAACGGGTGCGGTCTTTTTAGGTCTGAACGAAGACCAATCACCTTGGCGGCCACATTTCTGAGAGATGAGAAATCGATTGGCGAGCCGTTTGGCGTGGCGATCGATAATTCGCGGGTTTTCTTTTCGGATGGTGAAAACGGGAAGGTGTTTTCTTCTGATGACGGCGCAAAACCAATTCTCGTCGCCGATGGATTCGCAACCCCCTCCGGGATTGCGATTGGGCCGAATGGCTCGATTATCGTGGCGGATTCCGGAGATAGCGTGATTTATCGAATTGTCGATGGAGAAAAGGAGATTGTCGCCGGAACGAAAGGTGTTGCCGGGTTGAAAGATGGCGCGGCGAAGAATTCGTTGTTTCGTTCTCCGGTCGGCGTTGCGGTGGATGGTGAGAAAATCTATGTCGCCGATACCTACAATGATCGAATTCGGGTTATCGAAAACGACGAGGTTAAGACGGTAGCCGGTGGGGAACGGGGGTTTCGCGATTCGGAAAAGGGAAAGGATGCGCTCTTTGATACTCCTTCCGGGCTCTGCGTTTACGAAGGAAGGGTCTTTGTAGCGGATTTCGGAAACCGCAGGATTCGGGTGATCGATCCGAAGGGTGGAGTCGAGACCATTGCAGGAAACGGAAATTGGGAGCGGCGTGACGGTCTTCCGTTTGAGGCCTCGTTTGCCGCTCCTACGGCTGTCACAATCGATTCATCAGGCACGCTTTTGGTCGCAGACGGGGATTCGGTCCGCGGGATCGGTTCTGGAATCATCCCACTCGTCCAGACGCTTTCGGGCGGTGAAAAGGGTTATCGCGACGGGAGGCCATCACAAGCGCGATTTAATCGAGTATCCGGATTGGCGTCATTTGCCAACGGCGATATTGTCGCGACCGATTCCGACAATGGATCACTCAGAGTGCTTACTTCGATTGCGAGAGGTAAAGTGCTAAACCGCGAGGTGATCGCCAAACTCGGTCGGAAAGCCAGGGATTTCCGCCAGTCCGAAGCCGGGCGATGGCCGTATCAGCCTCCGGAAAAGGCGCGTGAGATCGCGGGTACTCTTGGCGAAATCCGCGGAAAGATCCTTCCGTCAAACCGCGAACCGGCCTGGTTTCACAATGGTCTCGATATTGTCGGCGGGTATGGGGAGAAGGCGCGCGCCGTCAGGGATGAAAAGATACTCAGGGTGAGCTCTGTTTCGGAGTTTGGGACCTTGAGGGAAAACCTGCGGTTTCCGCAGCTTGGCTACATACACATCAGATTCGGGCGTGACGCGGAAGGCAATCGGTTTGATGACAAAAGGTTTGTTTTCAACTTTGCCAAAGACGGCAAGCCGAAAGGAGTTAGGGTACCGCGCGGCTCGCGATTCAGGCCCGGCGAGGTCCTGGGAACACTCAATTCGATGAACCATGTTCATCTCATCGCCGGACCAAGCGGAAAAGAAATGAATGCGTTGGATGCGTTGGAATTGCCCGGCGTTTCTGATTCCAGAACTCCGGTTATCGAAAAGGTGGAAATCATCGCATCCAGCGGGATTGCCGTGGAAGCCGGGGAAGCCTCGGAACCGGCCGAAGATGTCGCAAGAATCGCGGTTGACGGGAAATCAAGCGTGATCGTAACCGCATATGATCAGATGGATGGCAATGCGGAACGGCGTCGGCTTGGAGTTTACAAGCTCGGATATCAGATTCTGAATGACGACAAGTCGCAAAACAGCTCGTTCCCAAATGTTTATTGGTCGATCAGTTTCGAGAAGATGCCACGCAACGAGTTTGTTCCGCTGGTCTATGCGAACGGCAGCAGCTCCGGAGCGACCGGCACAACCGTTTTCAACTATATAGTTACGAACCACGTGGATGGGGATATCGGGGAAAAAGGTTACCTCAAAACAAACGGTCTAAAGCCGGGCAACTATGTCCTGCGGGTTTTCGCGGCAGACTATTTTGGAAATACGGCGGAAAAGGATCTGAATATCGTGTTGAGGTAACTATCCGTCTTCATTCAATGGCTTTTCAACGTTTGAATCATTAGGGCATCACGCCTTCATCCAGGCCCTGAACCCAGTTTCGATTATGAGAAGGTCAAATCCGAATTTATTCGTAGCTTAGCGCCTCGACAGGGTCAAGCTTTGCCGCCTTCAATGCGGGGTATAAACCACCAAGCGCCCCACCAAGCAATCCAACAACGCAAACGATTAATATGATCGGACCGCTCATTTTGACCTCCAACGTCATCACCAACGATAGAAGAAACCGAATCACCAAAGTCAGAAGGATTCCGCCACCGATCCCAAAGGCACTTATCAGGAGCGCCTCTTTTGTGATCGTCCAACCAATCGCTCCATTGGACATTCCAAGCGACTTCATGATGCCGATTTGGCGTGTGCGTTCGGTGACCGTCGTGTACATCGTAAGGAGGATCACCATGGCGCTGATGATCGCGGCGACCCCGATGATCACGTTCAAAAACACTCCAAGCGCGGGAACCGCTCCCATGTAGATTTCTTCCAGATCCTTCGTCAGGAGTATTTGGTATTGATCGGGAAACTCCTTGCTGATCAAATCCCCAAGTGCGGATTCGGAGATATCATCGGTCTTCTTGACCAAAATCGCCGAGGCACGATCTTCGACTCCCGCCTGGTCCTGCATCGTCGCAAGAGAAACTTTGACTCGAGCGCCCGCTGCGGGTTCATAGACTCCTACGACCTTGAAGTTGTGTTCCCAAATTTCAAAATTGTCACCGACCTTCAAATTCCTCTGTCTTTGGAATGCAGAATCAACGATAACTTCGTCGGAGCCTTCGGCGAATTTGCGTCCCTCGACGATGCGAAGCCCGACAAGTTTGGCATAAGAATCGTATTCAACACCGTCAACCAGGCGTTCGCCGACCTTTGAATCCTTTGCTTCGACTAGTATTTGCCCGATCGGTACCGCCGTTTTTACGCCTTTTAGTCGCTCCAGTTCCGCGATTTTCGAGATCTCGAGTTTGAAGGCGTCGCTTCCGGCCAGGCCGCCCGCCCCCGCCGGTCGAAGCGAAACCTCGGCGTTTACATTGCCTTCGCGTTGCGCCCTTTCCCTCATCGAACCTTCCGCCAGGCCGACCGTAAAAACGATGAGAAGCACGCCTACCGCGATGCCCAGCACGCTAACGACCGTGCGTGCCGGTCGATGCAAAAAATTGGAAAATACAAGACTGTTCATGCCATTCTGCAAAGCCAAAAGTTTCTCATAGCGGAAACCGCTATTCAAGCGACTCCAGGAGTTGGTCCGGAACCAAATGTAGAGGAAAGTTACTGAAATTTTGATGGGGAATGCACGATCGAACGGAGTAGCGGACGTTCAAGGTTCATCAGACGAGGAAAGCTATTTCTTTGCTGTTGCCGAATTCGGGTTTGCGTCGGCAACAACCGTCGCCGGGGTCGCTTTGGGATCAGGCTGTTGGGCAATTCCACCAGGAGCCCAGCCGACATCTTTTAGCAGCGTGATTGCGAATTCGATCGGGATCGCCATGTTTGAAGCGTTGTTTTCGGTAAATACCCCGAAATTCACCCCGATCACTTTCCCGGACTGCCCGAACAGCGGCGCACCGGAACCGCCCTCCGCGGTTTTCGCGTCGTGAACGATTCGTTTCCCATCCAAATCGGTGATCGAACCCTGTGTCGTAAGCGGAAGAATCTTGCCCGATTGAGCGAGATAACTGATAAGAGCCTGGCGCGAACCGCCAAATTTCTGGTTGATCGAACGTGCTTCTGATTCATCGATCATCGTCAAAAGCCTGTCGGGGCCGTTTGGATAGCCGATTGTTACAACGGTCTTTCCGATTTCACGCGAATCCGAATCGGGTTCAAGGGGAATGACGGGCAATTCGCCGACAATTTCCTTTGAGGCCAGCGAGGCGACGGCGACATCCTGAGTTGTTCCAAGTCTCCGAACCTGGAGACTAAAGGCTTTCGTCTGACCGGGGAAATAAACAACGAGCCTTTTGATCTTTGCGACGCCGTTCGACTCGCGCATCAGCTGTTTTACAAGATCGTCTTCGGTCCAGGGTTGGAGGACATGCTTGTTTGTAAGTATGAAACCGTCACCGACATGGAAACCCGTTCCGATAAAATCGTAGCTTACAGGAGTACCGCTGCCTTCCGTTGTAAGTCCCTGGGCATCTTGAAATTCATACATCCCTTCCTCCATCGGAGGCGGCTCGTACGGATCGGAGGGGAAGGAATTGGGATCGGGATACCGAAGCTGCTTTCCTGTGCGACGATCGACAAGATCGTAAACGCCGACGATCAGACACACGCCGTTTCCATATTCAACCCGAAGATTCGGGGCGAGCGAAACGATTTCGCGGACCATTTTGTTTGATTTCGTCAGTTCTCCGAGCTCGCTATTCGTCTTTTTGATCTGATTTCGAAGATCATTAATCACACGGCTTTGCGCCTCTGCTTGTTCACGGCTTTTCCTTGTTTCCTGATAGAAGCCGTACCCAAGATAGAAAACCGCGCCAAGAATCGTAAGGATCAGCGCTCCTACGAGCAGCTTTGTGGTCCAGCTGATTTCGCGGAACAGCTCATGCGTGAACTCTCGAAGAAATGCCTTGGCGTCGTCCCTTTTTTCCGCACCCGCGGCTCCAATCGCTGCCTCTTCGATGAACTGCACCTGGTGGGTTTCGCGATTGGTGGTAATTAGAGATGATTCCGATTGAAGCGAGAAGAAACCGAATTCGATTTCGGGTGAACCGACTCGCAAGACATCGCCGTCATTTATCTCAGAAAATCGACGAATCGGACCGTCATTGAATGTGATTTCGAGGCTGGGAAGAAACTCCGTTACGCGATACGTGCCGGCATTTCGTTCGATGGCGAAAAAGACCGAGTCTTTTGGAAAGCCCTTGGAATGAATCTGGAGGTCACACTGGTCGTTGGAACCAACCCGTATGATCTCTTCGCCGAAGTATTCTGTACGTTTTTCTTCTCCGACAGAAACATGAATTATGATTCCAGATGCCATATCCAAGGAGAGCGGCACTTCCGCCCAAACGGTGTATTTTAGCATAACTCAACACCGTTAAGCGCAAGTGAATTTTTGAATCGAAAGTCAGAGCAAAACGGATTTGCAGCCTTCGATGACCGCCCGCCGATCGACTATTTGGCCGATACAAGTGTTTGCCGATTTTGTTTCTTTCGGAATTTTGGCATCATTGCCTTATGGTCAAAAAGAAGTTTATCGAGGACAAGGAAAGGCTCCTCAAATTGGCGCCGGTAGCAAAAACTCAAACAGACAGGCATGTCTTTGTGTGCTGCGGAACCTCGTGCGAAAAAGTCGGCGCCAGGGAAGTGATGGCGGAATTCGCCAAAGAGCTTGAATCGAGGCAAATCCGTTTCGGTAAACCGGAGGTCGGAAGAAATCCAAAGGGTTCGATCATGCTCACGGAATGCGGCTCGGTAGGGTTTTGTTCGGTGGGTGTCGCGGTGATCGTTTATCCCGACGGCATTTGGTATGCGCAGGTCACCGAAGACGATGTTGCCGAAATAGTCGAATCGCATATTATCGGCGGAAAACCCGTAGAACGACTCGTCCTCAAAAAAGTTTGAAGTAACCGCAACTCTCCCGCCGCTAACGCGGCTACCCGGAAGTCACCGCCGCTGACGCGGCTACCCGAAAGTCACCGCCGCTAACGCGGCTACCCGGAAGTCAC
>JAWKHN010000002.1:0-373963 GCA_041394795.1 Pyrinomonadaceae bacterium
GAGTTCAATGAGGTAAACCTGTTTCAATCAATAGGCAGACGCTAACACACACACACAAAGCAAGTCCATTTTAATATTATTTCTACTTTGAGATTTCGGTTGCCTTACCTTGGAGTCTGCGCGACGCGTTCAACTCTCTGAAGATATCAGTACTCGGTGCTCCAGCATCGGTACCCGGCGTCTTTCTTCAATGGTCGTGTTCTTGAAATATACGGGCGTATGCAACATCACGAAGTTTCTTGATATTGGCATCCATGGAATTCTGGAAACAAACCGAACAACCAAAGCCGGACCGGAACGCTCCGTGACTTCGCGAGATTCGCGGTACATTTTCTAATAATGCATGGGCGTTGCGCTTTGGAGTCGCCAGACTTAGTTTTTCGGGGCGGGGGGAGTTGCTAGTTTTGAGTCTTGAGTTTTGGGTTCTTTGATTGGAGGCGAATAGTTTACCCGGACTTGAGAGGGGGTAAAGGGGATGTTCGCTTCGCTCATTGCAGGCGGGGACGCCTGGGCACCCGTCTCGTTACGAGAAACGGGCAGATTAACTTTGCTTTTTGGAATTTGATGGGGCGGCTAGAGGGGCTCGAACCCTCGACCTCCTGAACCACAATCAGGCGTTCTAACCAACTGAACTATAGCCGCCATATGGCGTGGCATTTCCGAATCATCGACGGATCGTCAAATCAAAACCAACGATTTGGTTTTTGGACTGCGATGATCCGAAATCTCGATCCGGAAAGCGAGAAAATCGCTCCCGGCACGGCTCGAACGTGCGACCCCCGGTTTAGAAGACCGATGCTCTATCCGACTGAGCTACGGGAGCACAAAAGCAACGGAGATAATAGCATACCGCGAAGGGATTACGTCAAGCAGATCGAGGAAAAGTTCCGTCCAGGCCGGGCGGAGTTCCAAGTTCCAAGTTCCAGAAGTTCCAAGAGCCGGAAGAGTTTGAGGTTCCGTCCGGACGGAGTGCCAAGTTCCGGAAGTTGAGTCCGTTCTAAAAAGTCGATTCAAGGAAAATCCGACCGGCAATTCGATTCTCAGAGAAACCAGGCAAGACCCCTGCCACCTTGTGTGGCAGGTGAATGAGGTCAGCAGCTAGTCCAAACCACATTGATTCATCCGGAGTCCCCTGCCGCCTTGTCCGGCAAGGTAATAAGGTCGGCCCATTCCAGAACAACAGTAAACCTAAGCACACCATGTATTTAACGGCAGTAGCTACGGACCTTCGCCTCCTGCCGGTCAAGCCGGCAGGGGGGCCGGAATGCTTCAATTGTTGCCGCGATTAGCGTCTGACCTCATTCACCTGCCGGACAAGCCGGCAGGGGTCTTTATTGCCATTAAACCGTCATGCCCAAAAAACCGCGCTTTTTCCTTCAATTGAGACTTTTTAGAAAGGACTCAGAAGTTCCAGGGGGTTCTTCGGGGGTGAATTGATATTTTCTTTGCGAGTTGGGTTTTGGTTTGGTTTGTAGATTTCTAAAGGGTCGCGTATCTTCAAGGGTACAAAAGCCGTAACCTGGAAAAACTTGGAACTTCTGGAACCTGGAACTTGGAACTCCGCCCGGACGGAACTCTTTCCGGACGAACTTTTAACGCTTCGGCACGAATTTCCCTTAACTCCGTACCCTTCGGACTATTTCCGCCAGCTTTTCAAACACTTCGTCTTCGTTGAGGCTGCTGGTGTCGATTTCGATCGCGTCCGGGGCTTTAATTAAGGGGGAATGTTCGCGGGTTGCGTCGCGGGTGTCGCGTTTTTTGATTTCTTGGAGCGTGTGTTCGAAGGTTACATCCAAGCCCTTTGCGAGATCTTCGCGATACCTTCTTTGAGCTCGGCTTTCGGCGTCCGCCGTGAGGAAGAATTTTATGTCGGCGTTTGGAAATACGACGGTGCCGATATCGCGTCCGTCGAGAATCGCTCCCTGTTCGGCCGCTTTTCCAAGCATCTGCTGTCTTCTGACGAGCTCGGTTCTTACATCCGGAATCGCCGAAACGACCGACGCCCTGTGGCTAACTTCGGGAGTTCGGATCTGCGAGGTGATTTCTTCGCCATTCAAATAGACGCGTTGCGTATCGCCGATTCCCTCAAGCGTGATTTTGGACGACGCGGCAAGTTCCGCGATCGCTGCATCTTCGTCTTCGGACAATCCCGCCCGCATCGAAGCGTAGCCAACCGCCCGATACATCGCACCCGTGTCCAAATACAAAAGACCAAAGGCGCGGGCCAGTCTTTTGCCCAAGGTTGACTTTCCTGCCCCTGAAGGTCCGTCAATCGCGATAATCATAAAACCAAAAAAAACTTTTGTCCGAAGGAAACAACCGGAAACCAAAGCCGATAATGTTGTTGAGATCTTTGCGATTTAACTATACCAAACGGGAGTTTGCAATTGACGGCTGGCGAAATCGTGTTCGGTGATTGGCAAGCGGCGCTTTTGCTTGAAGCTGGCGGAATGCTTAACGCAAAACGCGAAATTACGTCTTCGGTATGTGGTGCCTACTGAAGACCCGCAATATGCATGGTATCGCCAACCGTCAGTTGTGAACTCCCGTTCTGTTTCCTGAACTTGCCCCCTTTTTGAGTTGAGTTTTTGGGTAAAGGTAAGTTCTTTGGCGGGTGCGGTTTACTCGCCTTTTTCTTTCGGAGGGAGGTCCGGGCAGAGTTCCAAGTTCCAAGGGTTCCAAGTTTTGAGTCCACTCTAAAAAGTCGGTTTTACAAATGCCTCGCTTGTTCAGTGGAGCTCAATCGAGCCCCGAACGGGGCGGAAATAACGTAGACAGTCGCAAGCGGAGCGCCGCGTCTGGTCAAGGTTCGGCAATGGCTTTACGCCCTGAAGGGGCGAATGGCCTCGTTTCACGAAATCTTTCTAAGCCCTTCACTCGTAAATAGAACATATTTGCAACTCGTTACGCCCCGCTGGGGCTTCAATTCTTTTTGCAATCTCGACCCGAGGCTGCGCTTCGCTTGCCACGGGCTAAGCTATTTCCGCCCCGTTCGGGGCTTGCTTGAGCTTTGCAAGCGGTCGCGGTTCCATCCGAACGCTCTAATCTCCCCACACCGCAAATTCCAAAGAAGCCGAATCTGCATCTCTCGAAAACTGCCATGAACTCACTTTTTATAGTGGACTCAGAAGTTCCAAGAACCGGAAGAGTTCCAAGTTCCGCTCGGAAGAGTTCCAAGCTCCAAGTTCCAAGTCCCAGAAGTCCCAAGTTCCAGAAGTTGAGTTGACTCTAGAAATTCGATTAGGCAAGAAAAGAGCTTCATTTTCATTCACAACATTTTGATATTGATGCGAGACCCATGCCGGCTTGTCCGCCAGGAGGCAAAAGTTCGTAGCTACAGCCGTTAAATACACGGTGTGATTAGGTTTATGATTGTTTTGGCAGGGGCTTACCTTATTTACCTGCCACACAAGATGGCAGGGGTATTGCTTGGTTTCTCTGAGGATCAATTTTCCGGTCGATTTTTTGTTGAATCGCCTTTTTCAGACCAGACTCAACTTCCCTCTCTTGGAACTTCTGGAACTTGGAACTTGGAACTATTCCGAACCCCCTTGTCTTTCCCGGCCAAATTCCTACACTGTCTGTATGGAAAGACGAATCGCCGTGATGGCCGCCGTTGTTTTTTTGTTTTCATTGACCGTTTTCGGACAGTATTCGAGAAAGAAATACTCGGACACCGAAATACTTGTCAAACCATCCGTATCGACCTCTGAGTCGTTCTTTTCGCTCCGTGGATTTGAAGGAATTCAAAGATTGAAAAATTCGGAATGGATTGTTGTAAAACTTGGAAACAAACAGTCTGTTGAAGATTCGGTAACGGCCTTGAGCGCGGAACCAAGCATCGCGGCGGCGCAGCCAAATTTCTTCTATTACCTCGACGAGGTGCCGGACGACACCCGTTATTCGGAACTCTGGGGAATGCAGAAAATCTCGGCGCCGGCCGCATGGGACGTCACGCATGGAAACAGCGACGTCGTTGTAGCGATTATTGATAGTGGGGCGAAATACGATCACCCCGATTTGGAAGCCAATATGTGGATCAATCCGAATGAAACTCCAGGAAACGGTATCGACGACGACCAGAACGGGTACGTCGATGACGTGCATGGATACGATTTTCGTTTTGATGATCCCGATCCCTGGGACGAGCACGGCCACGGAACCCACGTCGCGGGCACCGTCGGAGCCGTAGGCAACAACGCCCTGGGAGTTGTCGGCGTGAACTGGAATGTAAAGATCATCCCGGTAAAGATTTACGATTCGATCGGCTTCAACACGACCTCGACGATGCTCATAAACGCCTACAATTACGTGCGCATCCTCCGCGAACGCGGTGTAAACATCAGGGTTACGAACAACAGCTACGGCGGCTGCGACGAGGCATGCGATTACGATCAGGCGACAAAAGACGCCATCGACGCGCTTGGAAAGGCGAACATCCTAAACGTATTCTCCGCCGGAAACGACAATACAAACATCGATTCGAGCCCGTCGTATCCGGCCTCCTACAATTCGCCATCGATAATCTCGATCGCTTCTTCGACTTCATCCGACGCGAGGTCAAGCTTTTCGAATTTTGGCATCCAAAGCGTCGATCTCGCGGCGCCCGGTTCGTCGATTTTGAGCACTGTTTTCAACGGCACGGGCTATGGAACCAAGAGCGGAACTTCGATGTCGTCTCCGCATGTTACGGGAACCGCCGCCCTTTTGGTCGCCAACGATCCTTCGATTTCAAACGCGACAATAAAGGCCCGGCTTATCAATTCGGTTGACCAGCTTGCCGCTTGGGGAAGCATCGTACGCTCGGGAGGACGCTTGAACGCGGCCTCCGCATTGGCAAACAACACTTCCTGCGATTTCACCCCAACGCCGGCTTCGCAGCATGCGTTCCCCGAGGGCGGTACGTTTAGCTTTACCGTAAACGCCGCAAATGGCTGCGATTTCGACCTGACTCCATCTGAAAACTGGATTCAGATAACAAGCGATTCGCCGTCAACGGGAACGACAACCGTCACGTACACGGTCGCACCCAACTCGAGCCTGCCGCGAACAGGAAACATCTCGATCGGCGGAACGGTGTTTACCGTCAACCAAAATCCGGGAAAAATCTCGCCGCAAAGAGGTTTTATAGATTTTGACGGCGACGGGATGACAGATCTGGCGGAAATCAGGGATTCGAGCGGACAGATGAACTGGCATTACAACGCCTTTGGACTCGAGCATGAAACGCCCTTTGGACTTTCCGCCGACGATATCGCGGTGCCGGGCAATTACGATTCCGATTTGAGAACCGACATCGCCGTTTGGCGTCGCTCGACGGGAACGTTTTACGTTTTGAACTCGAGCGACTCGACGGTAACGGTGATGCAGTTTGGCCTTAATGGCGACAACCCGCTCGTTACACAGGATTTTGACGGGGATGACAAAAACGACTTCGCCGTAACTCGCGCCCAGGGCGGTCACCTGATCTGGTACATCTTCCGAAGTTCGGACAGCCAGGTTTCGATTCTCCAATACGGACTCGAAGGCGATATACCGATCCGCGGCGATTACGATGGCGATGGAAAGGCGGATCCCGCGGTTTACCGTCCGGAAGGAACGATCGCAAACACGTTTTATGTGCTCAGGAGCACGGACAACATACTTACCGGAGCGACCTTCGGTGATTCGACTACCGATGATCTGCTTCCTAACGATTTTGATGGAGACGGCAAAACGGATTTCGCGGTTTGGCGCCGGACAACGGGCGTTTGGTACGTACTCAGAAGCACCGATTTCGGGTACCACGCCGCGCAGTTCGGAAGCCCCGGGGATGTACCGACTCCCGGTGATTATGACGGTGACGGCAGAACCGACTATTCGGTTTATCGCCCCGCAACAGGAGGAGGCATCGGAACGCATTACCGGTTCTCGCTGCTTTCAGGGATCAACATCGTTAATTGGGGCGACAGCGACTCGATCAAACTCGCGAATCAAATGCGTACGCCGTAATTTTCGATCCTGCAAACTATTCGCGCTTTGGGTGCGTCTAAGGGACTGTAATCAAGTCCATTGAAAATTTTGGTTGGTTGGGAACGGTACGAAGAACGAAATCCGGACAGGGTATTCGGTCTTGCACGGCCCCAACATTTCGGAGTATAGTTGAGGTTATTTTGATTTCCGGTCGCGCCCCGATTTTGGCACGGAATCACATTGATTTTCCGAGGTTTAGAGAAAATGAACACTTTTTTTGGTAGGGTTTTTAGGTCTTTCGTCGTAGCCGGTTCGGTCGCGTTGCTCGTTTCTTCGGCGTTTGCGCAAGTAAAGCTCAGAGATGCGATGGATACGGATGGTGACGACAAGGCCGACTTCACCATTTTTCGTCCCGAGAACAATGTTTGGTACATCCAAAACGGCGGCGGTTTTGTCTTCCAGCAGTTTGGTTTGACCGGGCAAGACTACATGGCTCCCGGCGATTATGATGGAGACGGAAAGGGTGATATCTCGGTTTGGCGCGATTCGGATGGCGTTTGGTATCGGCTCAACAGTTCGGACAGCACTTTTACGGCAGTTCAATTTGGTATCAGCGGTGACGAGCCGGTTGCGCGTGACTATGATGGCGACGGCAAAACGGATCAGGCGGTTGTTCGCCGTACCGATGGCAACATGATTTGGTACGTCTTGAAGAGCTCCGATTTCGGTTTTATCGCCGCTCAATTTGGTCTTTCGACCGACTTTACCGCCCCCGGTGACTATGATGGCGATGGCAAATTCGATTTTGCCGTTCAACGTCCCGGTGAAACAGCGACCAGCCAGGCTACCTTTTATGCTTTGAATAGCGCGGACAGTTCTTTGATGGTTGTTCCTTGGGGATTCAGCACGGATCTTGTGGCTCCCGGCGATTATGACGGTGACGGAAAAACCGATCTCGCCGTGGTTCGCGAAGGCGCTTCGGCTACCGACAACCTTATCTGGTACGTCCTGCTTAGCGCTGACAATTCGTTTATGATCCGATCTTTCGGTCTTACGGGTATCGATTACACGACCCAAAACGATTATGACGGAGACGGCAAAACCGATATGGCGATCTGGCGTGACACGGAAGGCACATTTTATGTGCTTCGGAGTACCGATCTTGGCCTTACGGTAAACCACTGGGGCCAGGCGAACGACTTCCCGGTCGCGGCCTACGATACGCACTAGGCGGAAATCTCGTCAATGGATACAAGGGTTGGAGGCAACAATGCCTTCAACCTTTTTGTTTTGTGGGGTTTCGGTTAATATTCAAATCGTTTGAAATGGCAACTATCAAGCAAGTTTTAGAAGCGGGTTTTGGAGACAAACGAATCCTCGTTGTTGGGGATTTGGTCGCCGATCAGTTCCTGCGCGGAACGATTGGCAGGGTTTCGAGGGAGGCGCCCGTCTTTATTCTGCAGCACGAAAATACCGAAACGGTCGGCGGAGGCGCGGCAAACGCCGCGGTCAACGTGGCTTCGCTGGGGGCCGTTTCTGAGGTCGTTGGGCTGATCGGTACCGATCCAAACGGTGATGCGCTTGTTGACGCTCTCGCTCGAAGCGGCGTCAAAACCGACCGCGTTGTTCGATCTGAAATCTTAAAGACTACGACAAAACTCCGTGTCCTTGCCGGTCATCATTATGCGCGTCGGCAGCAGGTTATCAGAATCGATTACGAAAATGAGGACGGCAAATCGGCCGAACATTCGGAGGAGATCACGAGGGCGGCGATCGGCGCTCTCGAGGCCGCCGACGTTCTTATTGTTTCCGATTATGGATACGGCGCCGCGTCCCCTGAAATCGCGCGGGAAATTATAAAGGTTGCAGGTACGCGGGAAATCCCCGTGCTGGTAGATTCGAGAAACGCCCTCGGCGGATTTGATGGTGCGACGGCCGCAACACCGAATCAAGAGGAAGTGGAGCGTCTGCTTGAGGGCGATTTTGAAGCTTCGGCGTGCGAGGCACTTCGCAGGAAACTTGGCCTTGAGGCGTTGCTCGTAACGCTTGGAAACAAGGGAATGTGTCTTCTGAATGACGGACGCGAACCGGTTCAGATCGGAATTATTGGAAAGGACGAACCGGTTGATGTAACCGGAGCCGGCGACACTGTAATTGCGGCGTTCGCACTCGGTGTGGCGTCTGGCTTGGGTTGGGAAACTGCGGCGAGAATGGCGAATCACGCGGGCGGAATCGTGGTTATGAAGAACGGCACCGATTCGGTTTCACATGCCGAACTTTTTGAATCGATCGAGAAATTCGAACCGTCGCTTTTGGATGCGTAGTTGGAAGGCGATTGAGCGAGATTGTCGCCCCCAAACGACCGAGAAAGCAGATGGCGGGACACGACAGAGTAAGAAATTCCTTATCCAGACCTTTCTGAGGATTCACTGATATGACCAACGGTATCCAAAAAGCTCCCATTCTGGACCGCGGAAGACTGATCGCGCGAGTCGCGGTCGAACGCCGCGCCGGCCAGAAGATCATTCTCGCCAATGGTTGTTTTGATCTGTTTCATGTTGGACACGCAAGATACCTTGAGGGTGCAAAGGCTTTGGGCGGTTATCTCGTCGTCGCGGTAAACGCAGACGACACGGTTCGCGCTTCGAAGGGAGAGGGACGTCCCGTAATTTCAGAGGCGGAAAGAGCCGAGATCGTTTCATGCCTGAAGTTTGTCGATGCCGTCACGATTTTTAGGGAACCGACGGTTGAGGAGATCATTCGCTCGATCCGACCGGATTTTCACGCAAAGGGCACGGATTACACCGTTGATTCGGTACCCGAACGGCATATCGTCGCAGAGATGGGCGGAAAGGTTGCGATTGTTGGAGACCCAAAGGATCACTCCTCAACCGAACTCGCGGCCCGTCTTCGAGAGAGAGACTGATTCCAGTTCACGAACCTGAGAAGAATTTCGGCGTTCAATTTTTTTAAGAAATCGCATCCGCCCGATCAATAAATATTGTCTATGTGGGAATCCGCTTCCAA
The DNA here is from genome assembly GCA_041394795.1 of Pyrinomonadaceae bacterium. GTDB lineage: Bacteria > Acidobacteriota > Blastocatellia > Pyrinomonadales > Pyrinomonadaceae > Aridibacter. The sequence continues at coordinate 8,980 of JAWKHN010000002.1, forward strand.
ACACGATCTGATCATGGAGGTTTGGGAAAAACTTGACTGCGAGAGTGTCGGCAGGGTCGAGATAGAAGCGATACTTACGGTGATCGAAGAGGTGTTTGGTTTGACAGAAAGCGACACTCCGATGCGTATTGCCAGAATCGTTGCCGATGAGGGAGCCGAACTCAGGCATTCCGAGATAATGGAGCTCGATGTCGAAAACAAAACGGCTCGCGCGGATTTGCCCATCATCGGCAGACCCCTCGTTTTGTTGGATTTGGCAACCGCGCTCGAAGAGATCGACGAACTCGAGGAATACAGATCCAGGCTGATTGAACGCGGAGACAAGGACACCATAACCGCATTGCGCCGAAAGGTAATCGCCGAACGCGACGCTCTACGCGAGATGACCAAAAATCAGGCAAAATCAGCAAAGGCCCGAACCGAGGCCGAGAAGATGGCGGAATGTCTCACAATATGGATCGAATCGCCGGAGATTTACAAGGCCTGGAAAAAGGCGCGATATCCCGCGCATGGATCAAATGAGGAGAGTTGAACGAAGGTTTTATTTCCCCGACGCGTTTGCCGAGGCGATGATCGAGCTTGATCCCGAGCAGAGTCTTCATGCCTCGAAGGTTTTGCGTTTGGGGGCTGGAGATGTTGTATCCGTATTTGACGGCACGGGAAGAGAGGCCGAATTTCGCATCGAATCGGTTTCAAACAAAAAAGTATCGGCTACCTTCGAACGCGAGATAGAACCCGACAAACCGGAATCGCCGCTTGCGATCACGTTGGCCGTTCCGATCCTCAAGAAATCAAACACCGAAACCGTTCTAAGGCAGGCCGTGGAGCTCGGAGTAAGCGAATTCGTGCCACTATTGACCGCGCGCAGCGAAATACCGGCATCACGCTGGAATCAGGAACGTGCGCTTAGAATCGCGATCGAAGCTTCGAAACAATGCGGTCGGGCCGTCGTTCCCAAGATTTCGGCACCGCAAAGCTTTGAAGACTTTGTTAAAGCAGCACCGATGCCCGGCTTTTTGTTTTACGAGAGCGATTCTGACGAAGGTTTGCCGGAAAAAATTGAAGGATCGGAATGCACGATTGTTACCGGTCCAGAAGGTGGCTGGAAGGTTGAAGAGATCAAGTCGGCATCAAATCACGGTTTTGGAATCGTCAATTTCGGTGGAAGAACTCTGCGCGCCGAAACTGCCGCCATCGCGTTTACCTCAATAATCCAGAATCTCTTCGGGGATATTAACTGAGTTTCTTACTCGGCTTAAACGTCCCTTGTTCTAAAAAAGTATCCTCCAAGAAGGCCTGAAAATCTTGCTAATAAGTTCTGCTGCGGATATACGCGTCTCCACGCGCCTTCATTTCGGCTTTCTCTCCGATCGTATAAATAGAATTGAATAGAAGATCCTGTGTATCGACCAAAAAGTTCATCGTCCCTTGCGCGTTCACTTCGATGTCGCTGAAACTGATCACAAGATAGTTCTTCTTTTTCTTAAGCAGAGAGCCGCCGAGCCCTGCTCCCGGGAACGGAATCGCGCCGATCGCCCTGCCCGTACCCGACTGCACTTTGGTTTGGCTCGGATACACAACCTGGATCGAGTCATACGGAATCGAAAACAGCTCCTTGCCGTTCTCACCATAAAACTGAAGCCGCATGTTGAGATCGTCAAATTTGATCGTGCCTTTTTCTTTCTTGCTGAAACCAAATAGGCCTCCGCGGTATTCGGCTTTGATATCCTCAAGCATTTTTCTGTCTGCCGAAGTGACCGTGCTTGGAGAATTGGAATCCGACGGACGAACCTGAGCGCCCGAGGAAACGACGATGCCCAACAAAAAGATCAAAAGTGATATGAGTTTTATCTTCATAATTCAAAACTGTATCTGGCTATCGAAAACTCGATCTCGAAAATGTTGCTGTTGTCACAATCCAAACAAATGAAGGGAAACATCCAAATTGGAAACTTCGAATGCCAAACCAAAGTCCACGTTTTTCAATCGACGCAATTTTTGAATCCAGATTGCTTCTTCAACTTATAGATTCGACTTTCCAACCGTTCGTTGCCATCTGACGCTTCTTCGCAAAACGTCCAAACGAGCCACTTCGTCCTCTTCAAGATCCAGGGATTCGGCCAAATTCGCGGCGATGCGTTCAACCAAAGACGTACCGAGCGCTCCGCAATGCTCGATCAAGACACCGAAATAGGCCAATTTCAGACCGCTCTCCAATAAGTGAAACGAAGCGATCTCTTCGATTTCCAACTTGCGAACCCCCGCACCCGCTTGAAAAGCTAGCGGAGGAATGCCCTGCTCCGCAGTTCCGCCTGTTTCCAATGTCCCTACGGCGACAAGACTGATTTCGGTTCCGCGCTCATCCAAAACATCCGGGCTGAATTCCCTCAATTGATTCGCATCCGAAAGCCTCGGGCCAAATTCCGCATATGCAGGATTGACCACTGCGGAATCGGCGACAACCGCCACACCGCGTCGCCGCCCATCTGCTTCGATCGAAACAAAGCTTCCAAACGAATAGTCGGAGGGCGCGGGCGGAGTTTCGGATTCATACCTTCCAAACACCCGCGCGGTGTATTTCACGTGCGTAGCGGAGCCTACGATCGTAGCAATTTTCATTTCTAAATAGTTCGCCCCAGTTCGGGAACGATATAAAGCAGCCACCAGAGAGTGAGTTGGATCACCGCGATCGGAAGGCTCAGCCCAAGTGAAGCGGCCGAAAGCTTGATTCCTCCTGATCGTTTGTTCTTAAATCCCAAACCCAATCCAATCGCACCGATCAGGATCGTAAAAGGCACAAAGACGATACCCAGAAACGGCACCATCGAATAAACACAGCTCGCCCAGGCCGTTTCCGAAACCGCGTTTCTATTAACCGAAAAAAGATCGCCTTCAACTTCGAATGCACGGTTTTCGACAAGAAACGTCTGGCCATGCTTGTGGTGAGAGGAGCGGAAGCTGTCCAAAGGATAATAGTCTTCGCTCAACGACTTCCCGCAAACACTGCAAAAATTGGCATCACTCCGTATCGGCGATCCGCCGCAGGCGACGCATACGTTTAGTTCAATACCCGATTTTTCAGCACTTTTTGTGAGTGGCATTCGCGTTAATTCTTTATCTTCTTCTGGCCTTGCTGATTTCTTTTCGTCCGAAACCGGCCGCCGCTTCGAACCCTGCTTCCATTCCCGCGAGTGCCTCGATAAAAACCCGCCGGTCTTCAAAGCTGATCAATGCCGTCGCATCGGCGGTTTCGAGCGCGTAAGGGTATCCCAATCCTACTACAGATTCGGCGAGCACGACCTCAATTAAATCATCCAGCATTTCCTCGGAAAAGATCCATGCGGGAATATCGATTCTTGCCGGCAATCCTTTGCTTCCGGTGGCCAGATATACAAATCCAACCGAAGGTTCCCCATCTGGAACGAAAACCTCGAGACCCTTTCTTTTGGAAAAGCAGAAGGCGCTCCTATCTCCCCAACCAAGAAACTCATTCGGCTTTTCCGCGCCGGAAACTGGAAAAAGCATCGAGTCGTAGATTCCATCCGTAACTATTTGAGGCTCGACATGCGATATCAGAGCGATCAAATCTCGTGAAAGGCTTCGATCAACAAATCCGACGAGCGGCACCCCTGCAACCTCCGAATCCTTTACAAGTTTCGCCATTGTTTGTGCGAATTCCTGCTGGAGTTTTGTGTGCGGCAATGCAAATGAAATCAAAAGGGTACCGTCAAAAAAGGCGACCGGCATTCGCTCGCCCCTCTCGCGCCAGCCTTTTTTTGCAAAAAGGAATTCGCGAACCACCTCAACCTCGGCATGGAAGCGTCGCGCGCCGACTCGTGCTTCGGGGTTTAGGTTTTCATCTGAAGGAATGAGCAGATCGTTCGGACCGAGGATCTCGAATCTGGCTTGTTTTACGTACGATTTCGACGCGTCATGCGGGTTCTCAAACCAACCGACCTGGATCGCGCCTACCGGAAGATCCATTTCTTTTCCCAGATAGATCTGGCTGCCATCGGCGGCAAACGTCGTTCGCGAATTCAGAACACTCGACGCCCATTCCCTCGCCTCAGCGTGGTTTTGCCATTCAAATCCGCCCCGAACCGCAAAGCCGGCGCACTCCGTGACTTCCGCGGAGGGAATGGCCCCGGGGTAGGATGCGTTCCCAAAACTCCCGGGACCAAATTCAACCAATCGCCGAAGCACCTCAATGCACGCCTCGACCCTCTCGTCGCGAAGCCTGCGAAAGTCTTCGAACTCGCCGAGTTTTGCGTCCAGTTCCTTTTTGAGAAGTTCCCGGTAGATCATCGAGTCGAATAGCTTGCGACCGTCCGAGGTCGCGGATGCCATTTCTAGGAGACTAGCCTATGAGACCTTTGAAATCCACTTGTTGCGTGAAATCCGTGGTTAATCCGCAACATGGATTTCGCTTGAGAATACGGTCTTCACAGTTTTGCCTTTTTCAGCGCACGCTTCTTCAACTACTGTTTGCCAAGTCGTAGTTCTCGAAAGCGGCCTATTTGGGACTGCTGAAGCGCCTATTCGAAGAGACTCTAAAAAGCAGATTGACTAATCAGATTATAAACGAAAAATAAGACAACGTTTTACTGATTTCGTGTTAGGATTGCATCAAGCAATGGTTCAGCATTTGCGAAACAGAAATTCGGTAAGTCCAAGAAAGGAGGTAGAAATGTTTAAAGTATTGATAACAATCGTTTTAGCAATGGTAATGTTGCCGATTTCGGTTATGGCTGATGAAGTTTTGGTTTCTGCCGGCACCGAAGTTCAAGTTGTCGCGATGAATAATGTTGACACGGCGAACGCGAGAATTGGAGCGGACGCCAATTTCAGACTTGCAGACAGTTCAGCAAACAGCGTGCTGCCCGTCGGTTCCGAACTTCTCGGACGCGTTGTCGAGGTTAAGAATGCCGCGACAGGAAACGGCGTTGCGAGAATGGTCATCTTGTTCGATTTCCTAAAGGTAGGCGACAACTTCTATCCGGTATCCGCAGTTATTGTTTCGGCCGGTGAGGCGCTTCCCGGTGTCAAGATGACACCTTCCCAAAATTTCCCTAACGCAACTCTTCTCGAAAGAAAAACCGGTGACTTCAGGATTGATGAAGGAACGACCTTCACTCTGAGAATCATCGGTGATGTAATTACTCCGTAGCAAGATAGGAACAACAATACTCTGCTGGCGGGCCGCGTGCCCGCCTTTTCTTATGTCCGAATTCGTTTTGAATCTGTGGGAACCGAAACCGATTGACTACTTCAGGGCGGGAACGTCGTTGTAAATATCGACGTCAAACCGCCATTTCCCGTCCCGGTCCCGCTTGAGCGCCACACCGAATTTGCCTTGCGATCGGCCCACTTCGCTTCCGCCCTCAAATTGCCGTATCTCGTAAATTCCGACATCAAACCCCGACCGCTTTTCGACATTTCGCTTCAGGACCCTGAAGCGGATATCCATGGTTCTTCCGGAATCCTTTACCTGTTTGAAAAAGCTCTCAAAAACCTGTTTGATTTCCGGTCGTCCCCGAACAAAATCGCGTCCGGGCGCGGCATAGATCGCATTTTCGGTATAGAGACCGGAGGCGAGCGTAGAGTCCAGAGTTTGGTATGACTTCGTGAAATCCGAGTATATGCTGTCGATGCCTTTGTGGGATTTGATTCCTTCCTCGAGTACCAACATCTTCTCTTGCCCGAGAATCGAGACAGATGCAAACAACAGCATGAGAGACACGTTTGCCAATTTTTTCATTCGGCTATTACGCTCTTCACACTGCAATTGTTTTCGGGGCGTGGGATATGAAACGATGATTCAAAAACTTGTTCAACTCATGCTTGTGCGGTATAGTGTTTTTTATCAACTCTCCTCGTTATTTTTCTTTCCCCGCAAAATGACGTCATTTGGCGTCTGAAATCCACAATCAGGAAGGTAAATAATGAAGAAATTCGTCATCACATTAACAATTGCAGTAATTACCGGGGTAGGTTTGCCGATTTCGGCCTTTGCCGATACCGGTGCGAAGAGTTTTGGAGCGACAACGGCATCATATAGCGGTGGAAAGCGCAAGGCGCGGGGTCGTCAGGTTAGAGGGCGTTCATGCGCTCCGCGTCGTCGTTCGAGCAACCGTTCGGTACGACGCAACTCGAGCTATCGAGTGGCGGGAACCCGCTATCGCAACAACGGCAACTTCTATAGCCGTCACAGGAATGCGACCAATGTCGCCATCGGTGCGGGAGCCGGAGCCATCATCGGCGGAATCATCGGCGGGCGAAAAGGCATGCTGATCGGCGCTGGTGTCGGAGCGGGTTCGGGTGCGATTTATACGTATGGTGTAAAACCGAAGAAGAAAAGATCGCGCTACTATCGCAACTAGGATCTGGTAAATTCTGAAGGCTCCGCAAATGAAGCGTAGATTTCCAATCGGGAGATCAGGCTCTTTTGCGGGGCCTTCTTCTGCTTATGAGAAACAACAGATACCCCGAGACGATCGTTACGAGGCTTAAGATCGACATCGTTCGCAAAAGATAATTGTTGATGTTGTCGCGACCGACAAAATCGATCGTGTGGAACATCCAAAGAAAGTCGAAATATCTCCAGTTGTCGGTTCGAAAGGCTCCGATTTCCCCGTCTTCCGCAGATAGATAGACTGTAAAATTCTCTTCACCCTCAAACGAAACCGCCCATGCCGGCAAACGGTGTTCGCGGTACTCGTGGTGCCCGCCAACATTCGCTTCCTCCAAAAGCACGGCGCCAACCAATTTGCTCTCCCCTGCCCTCGCTGCAGAAGCGATTTTCACGGCCTCGGCCTCGACGATCGGTCCGCGAACAGTTCCGTCCTCTACCGATATGAGCGCCACTTTATTCTTGCCTTCCGAATTTTTATGTTCGATCCGATAGAAATTCCTTCCCAACACGTCGATCAGTTCGACACCAATCAACTCCTTTGAATGATTCTCCGAAAGAAAGTTTTTTGTCGCCTTTACCGGATCGACCGAATCTTCCGAATTCACAACCAATTGTTTGCTCGACTTGAGATGGTCACCGCGTATCTCGTCAATGTTGGTCCAGCTAAAATAGATCCCGCCAAGAGTCCAAAGCAGAAGCTGAACTCCGACGACGATCCCAAGATACCGGTGGCTCAACCGGATCCACTTTCTTGATCTATTGGCGACTTTCATGAACTAAATCCCCGGCCGAATTCTGCACTGGCTGTCACTTCCACATTGGCCGCAATCAAACTGCGATCAATGCGAATGGGGTTTCGATTCGACCGTCTCCGCCTTCTCATTATCGGGTTTTCGGTTCTTCTGGATCGTTTCCCTTACGTATTTGACGACCTTCTTCATTTCCTCTTCCGAGAGTTTCTCTTTAAATGGCGGCATTTTGTTTGGTTTTCCATTCTTGACGCGCGCGAGCATTTCATCTTCACCATGATCGAGCGCATGTCCTTCGATTAGAGAAATTCCCCTGTCGGTACCATTGCCGTTTGGACCGTGACATTTTGAACAATTGTTGAGATAAAGATCGGCGCCGATCTGCTTTTCTGATTTTCCGGTAACGGTGATCTTGGTGAAGACGATCTGGTCGCCCGTTTTTTCGAGCTCAAATTCAACCTCGTCACCAGCAGTTACGCTATCTAGAATCGCCAGCGAAGCAACCGGCTTTTCCATGGTCATCGCCGACATCAGTCCGGGAATCTCTTCATGCTTTATCGCAACCCTTCCTGCGTCCTTATCGATCTTGACGACAACTCCCTTCGAGTTAAACCTTTTCGTGTCTGACTCGATTCCGCTTGTCGCGGTTTCCTTCGAGCAGGCTGGAATTAGAAAAATACACGCGGCAATGGCCAGAACCGAAAAAACAAAAACTTTCCTATTCACAAATTTCGACTCCAAATCTTCTCCGGCAATCTTGATTGCGAGCATGCCGGGCACTTTTACCAAATTGACCCCAATAGATTGTTGCGATCCGAACTTGAAATATATTCTCGATTCTTACCACCTTAAACTCACAAAGCACAAATGCTTTAGTTGTACGTCAAAGGGATAAGAAGTGCGATTCCGCACAGGCAGAACATCGAGCAAATCGGCGCGCGGCCGAATACCCGGATGTGCATTCCAATAACTAAACCTCTAATCGAATCAGGAAAAGGAAGGTGGCGGACGAATCGATTGGATGCGTCCTGTGCTGGAGAGTGGAACGACACTTCTGACGTCGTTCTTGATCTTAGAAACCGCAAAACTAGTTGGTAATTTGACCTGAAAGGCCTCTATAAACGAAGAGTCTTCCAAATCCGGCCTAAAACCGGCCGTCAGTATCCGAAAATCAGGGCTTCGATGCGCTAGATCAAATGGTGCGGAATTGCCAGTATCTTTTTTTGAGTTGGACAGGCTGCCATATTTGAGGAATTCAAAATATAGCGTCTCGACACTTGTGGTGCCATTTATCGATGCTGCAATAACTGCCAGCTTCGTCGGGAGGGACTCGGAAAACCTGTACTTCTCATTATCGGCGGAACAAATAAAGCCAAGTTCCGGCGTTTGCTGGGGTGTGGTAACTCGGGGCACCCACATCTTTTGAAGGGGGCAATAAACTAAATGGTCTTGATTTCCGGCCGAACGAATTCCGACAAGCATCCCCGCCAATACCAGTGTCACCACAAGCATTGGCGTTGCCAGCCGCAAATATTTGTTGATGTGTCCGTTCATCGGGCTAAATCATAACCGCATCCAATACGGCGATCTTCAAGCCAAAGCCATAGTTATACATAAAACTGGCTGATTGTAAAACAGGCTCGTGATACGGAATCGGATACTAAAAATTAAACGCGCCCGCCTTGCCTCCAAAAACAGGCGCGAATCGTTCATCTCAGAACGCAATCAATTTACTGGCCGGGATTCTCTTTTCTCCGTAAACGCCTCTGTTCGAAACAGGTAATACGTTTGATCGGAAGTCAGCACCAGAAACTTCTCTCCTGTCTCATCAAATCTTAGCGCCACAACGTCGGACGGAAACTTGAGCGTTTCGAGCGTCTTTTCCGTTTTGAGATCAACCATCTTCAATTCGCCTTCAATATTCGCCAAGGCTCCTATTCCTTTTTGATGGTTTAGCTCGACATAGTATCCGAAGTATTGGGAAATGAGGTCTCCAGATTTGAGTGAATATATCTGAACTCGATCGCGATTATCAGCAACAGCCAGATAGTCTCCGGCTACGTCAGCTCTGCGAACGAAGAAAGACCCTTTACCTGTTTCCATTAGAATTTGTCCGACCAAAGCGCCATCCGAATATCGGAACGCCTGAATCAGGACATCTCTTTTCGTGTCGTCAAGCGTTTCGAGTTGTTTCGACAACTCAGGATCCGCTTTGATTATCTTCTTCGCTGGATTGGATTCAACCGTGTAAATAGCTACGAAATTGCCTGTGTCAGCATTGTGAACCAATCTTGGAATTTCACCTTCAAAGTCTCGTTTCCAAAGCAACTTCGATGTTTTAGTATCATACATCTCAAAAACATAGTCCTTTAGCTCGTTTGGACCTCCACCTCCAATGAAGACAAACCGTGGCGACGAAATGGGCCCTTCCTCGACTATCGGCTTGTCGCGTTGCTCTTTGGACACATAACGATAGGAATACTTACCGAGCAAAATAAGTCCTTTGGCAAAATCGGTCTCTAGTTCCCTTGCGGACGAATCATTTCCATCGAGCAGACCAACCATCTGCGATTCCTTTTCGATCTTGGGAAACAACGCGATGGTTTTACCATCGTTCTCAACCCTGGCACGACGAAAACCCCGAATATAGACTTTCATATCGCCAGTTTCAGCGTTCCAAACCGCCCCACGAGTGCGTTCAGAAGCAGTCAACCACTCGAGGTTCGGAGAAATATCAACGGTATGAATATCCAAAAGTTCTGACTGCGGGAGTATCGCGCTTCCCTTGTTCACCAACTTTTTTTCGACCGAATCGAACTCGAAAAGATTGATCACCCCATCTTTGCCTTCGGAAATAAAGAGACTTCCGTAAGCATCAATCGCCGGCGTCTTGTTTCCAATGATGAATTTTTTTTGACTTACATCGAATATGCCTGCTGGATTCGTGGCGGTTGGCCGCACAACCAAATAGTCTCCCTTATACGGCCTCGAATAGGAGTCTGCCTGCATATAAAACTGTTCAACACGCTTCCCGTCGGGAAACGTGATAATTCCCGATTTGTCGGGATCCTTGAAATGCTGGCCAATGATCTTGTCGTTTCCATAAAACGCGAACGGGTTTCCGATAAAATCATCAACATCACCCGATATCTTTATCTCCTCGCCAGATCTGAGATTCAGGCATACGTTTACCTTTTTGCCCGCACGTGCCGAAGCCTGCAAAACTCGTCGACCGGACACGATTCTGAGCCCCCTGTTTATAAATCCGGCTATCATGTACGTCCCGTCAGGGGAGAACTCGATTTGCATGTCATTTATGTCACGGTTTTCATCGATTTCGCTAAAGGCCGACCATGACCACAAGGTATTCCTATCCGGCTTAAAGAATTCATCCTTGGTATAAACCACACGATCGTCCCTAACATCGATTACATCGAAGCGGTACAGTCTCGTATAGCATGCAAAGAAATTTCCGTCTGGCGAATACGCGGATTTCCAGCATCCGCCTCTGAAATACAATTCACGAGCGAACATCGGTTGTTTCGAATCGATATCCCATTTTTCCACTCGAAGATCCTCATTCTGGATAGAAACGCTCTTTGAATCGGGAGAAAAATTCGCGTTGCGCGCTTCCTTCGCAGGAATGGAAAACACAACCTGAAGTGGATTCACTGTAAGAATGTGCACATTCGATGTGTCCTGTGCGATCAGATATTTGCCATCGGGACTAAATTGAAAATGCTTTATTTCTGCAATCAACTTCGGTTTGAAGGTACGCTTTTTTAGGAGTCCAGGAGTTCTCGCATCAGAGGCAAAGACGGATTTCGTAACAACATATGATCTCCATTCGGCAAATGCTTTCTCTTGATCCTCGGTTTTCTTTTCGATGCATTCCTCAGATACCGTATTTGCAGCGGCAATCAATGCACGCAACCGCTTTTGCCCGGAGGATGTCCTCCCAAACAGATCCGACCAAACGCTTCCTTTGTCGCCTTTGGTTTCCGCAATGCGATCCCATGCCGAAACTGAGGCCTCGGGATCGTAACCGGCGGCAACCATCGCGTACAAACCTATCTTGTCCGCTTCCAATTGCTGTTCGCCTTCGTGGTCATCTTTGATTTTCAACTTTTTGGTACGAAACGTATCAAGATATTGGTTGTACTTTCGATAGATGTCCGCCTTATCGCCGACCGAATTGATTCCCAAGACTTTTCGAAATCTATATGAAAAGTCCGAGGCACTGTGATGGACGATGGCATGCCCGAGTTCGTGTCCGATTATTCCCGCCAGTTCGTCTTCGCTTTTCAGGAAGCCTACTAGTTTCTTGGTGATGTAAATCCTTCCACCCGCTACCGCAAACGCATTCACCTCAGGCAAATCAACAACATAAAATCGGAAGTTCAACTTGTTCTCAGGCAGATGAGCCACCAAACGCGCCCCGATCTTTCGCAGATGTCCGACAACTTTCTCGTCTGTAATGATCTTAAAATCGGATTCAACGCGCTCTGCAAGAATATCGCCGAGGTATGTTTCCTGCTCCTCCGTGAACATATTTTCGGAGCCATTCTTGAAAACCACTTCCGGCGGTTCACAATTTTGTGCAACAAATTTCGGTGTTAGGAACAAGAATGTAATAAGCAAAAAGAGAATTTTGGGATGCATGTTGTGAGTTCTCCATTTTTGTAAAATCTTAGACGAACCAGTGCAATTATCCAAACTGATCTCGCGGAGCAGCGCAATCTTTCTGAGTACCCCTCGCGATCGGCAACCGGAAACAGAAAAGGACCGTCCGGCGTATTTCGCCGTCAGGCCCTCAAAATGGAACGCGAGCTTTCCCGGTTCGCGTCCCAATGCTGATGTTATGCGGTTTCCCATTCGGGAAAGCACCGTCTAAAAGTTGTAAGTGTTTGCCCCGATCAAACTATCGGCGATTCGTTGCCTCGCGGCGATGGTGTTTATCGGACTGTTGTTTTTTGTGAATCGTTTAAGCGCCGCGAGCATCATTCTCAATTCATCGCCTTCGGCAAAACCCGCCAGCGTGTTCTTTGCCGTCGCTTCAATTCTTTGAATGGCGTCATTGCAGAAAACCGATGCGGCGTCCAAGTATTTGGAGGCCGCCTCATCGCCGTTCTTTTCGGCATATTTGTCTGCACGCAAAACAGCGGTTTCCATCGCATACGCCTGCATCACAAGATCTGCGCAACCCATCAAAATCTCCTGCTGATCCTTGAGCTTGTCCATAAACTTCTGGGCGGCGCTTCCAAGAACCATCAATGAAACCTTCTTGGCGTTTGCCGCTAATTTCGCTTCCGAGGCCAGGCGTCCGGTTTCCTCTTCAAACGACATCGAAGGAGTAAGTATCTCTTCCTGAAGCGCCATCGCCGCCTTCAGCAGTCCCAACTCACCCTTCATCGCTCTCTTGAGCAACATCCCCGGGATCAGCATTCGGTTGATTTCGTTCGTGCCTTCGAATATTCGGTTGATACGTGAATCCCTATAGGCCTTTTCTGCAGGATAATCGGCCGAGTATCCATAACCGCCATAGATCTGAACCATCTCATCGACTACATAGTCGAGAGATTCCGAACAAAACACCTTGTTGATCGAGCTCTCAACCGCGTACTCCTCAATCGAGCGCAGCTTCTTCTCGCCGTCGGCGCCGTCACCGATAAGCTCGTCGATCATTCCAACCGTTCTGTACGTAATCGATTCGGCAACCCATGTTCTGATCGCCATTTCCGCCAGCTTGTGCTTGATGGCGCCGAATTGCGCGATCGGGGTTTGAAACTGCTGACGCTCGTTTGCATATTTGACCGCGTTCTCGATCGCCAGTTTTGCGCCGCCGGTAACCGAGGCACCGAGTTTGAAGCGACCCACATTCAGAATGTTAAAGGCGATCTTCGCACCGTCGCCGACTTCTCCGAGTAGATTCGAAACCGGGACCTTTGCGTCGGAAATGATAAGCGGAGTCGTCGAAGAGGATCTGATCCCCATCTTGTGTTCCTCGGCGCCAGGCCGGCAATTTTCGCTTCGCTCGACGACAAACGCCGAGAACTTCTTCTTGTCGCCGTCAACCTTTGCGAAGACGATGTAAATATCCGAAAAACCGCCGTTCGAGATCCACATCTTTTCGCCGTTCAGGATGTAATGTTCGCCATCCTCGGAGAGTTTTGCCGAACATTTCGCTCCAAGCGCGTCCGAGCCCGAACCCGCTTCGGAAAGACAGTAGGCAGAGACCTTTTCGCCGGAAACAATCGGTGGAATGTATTTTTGCTTGAGCTCTTCGCTTCCAAAATAAAGGATCGGAAGCAACCCGATCGAAGACTGCGCGCCGTATGTCGTGCCAAATCCCCCGCCGCGACCGATGTTTTCCGCGACTACCACTCCCGAAACCTGGTCGAGCTCGAGTCCGCCGTACTCTTCGGGGATGTTAACTCCCAGCAACCCCAATTCACCGGCCTTGGCAACAAGTTCGCGGGCGACTTCCCACGCATGGTTTTCCATCGCCTCGATTTGCGGAGCCACTTCATTATCGACAAACTCACGCGTAGTGTCGCCGATCATCCGATGCTCTTCGGTAAAATCCTCGGGTGTAAAAATCTCGTTCGACGATCGCTCTTCGATAAGAAACGCGCCGCCCTTTACAAAGTCTTTTTCTGTTTTCGCTTCCATTTTATTTACTCTCCAAAACTTCCCAAAGATTTTAACTGAATGAATACTCATTCAGCAAGAGCGTCCGGGCAGAGTTCAAAGTTCCAAGTTCCAGAAGTTCCAAGTTTTTCCGGAAAGAGTTCCAAGTTCCAAAAGTTGAGCCCACTTAAAAAGCTGATTTTACTTATATCTCGCTAGTTTAGCGGAGCTCAATCAAGCCCTGGCAGGGCGGAAAAGCACAAGCCAGTTACAAGCGGAGCGCCGCGTCTGGTCAAGGTTCGTCAACGGCTTTACGCCACTTTTCACGAAAACCTTTTACAGCCCTTCGTGTTTAGCTAGAAAATACTTGCGATTCGTTCCGCCCCGCTGGGGCTTTACTTCTTTTTGCGGTCTCGACCCGTGGCTGCGCTTCGCTTGCAACGGACTAAGCTATTTCCGGCCCGTTCGGGGCTTGATTGAGTTTTGCATGCGGTCGCGGTTCCATCCGAACGCTCTACTCTCCACACACCTCAAATTCGGAAGAATCCGAATCCGCATCTCCCGAAAACGGCATTTATCTCACTTTTTGGAGTGAACTCAGATAACTAGAAATTCCAGAAGTTCCAAGTTTTTCCGGGTTACATAACATTCCTGCTGAAAGAATCGCGACAGTTACGACAAAGACATATTGCTTCGTGAAAATTCCAGCCTTTTAAAAAGAATCAAAGCTTGCGACAGAACTTGGAACTTCTGGAACTTGGAACTTGGAACTCTTCCGAGCGAACTTGGAACTTCTGGGACTTGGAACTTGGAACACTGCCGGAGCGAACTTGGAACTTCTGGGACTTGGAACCTTGTTCGGGCTACCCTCTTTCGAAGATTCCCGCCGCTCCCATTCCGCCGCCGACGCACATCGTTACCATCCCGTAGCGTGCGCCTCGTCGTTCCATCTCCCGCAGCAGCGTAGCCGTCAGTTTTGCCCCGGTGCAGCCAAGCGGATGTCCGAGGGCGATCGCGCCGCCGTTTACGTTTACCTTTGAGGGATCCATCTCAAGAAGCTTCATAACCGCCAGCCCCTGCGCGGCAAAGGCTTCGTTGAGCTCGATCACATCGATATCGGCAAGCGAAAGACCGGCAAGTTTTAGTGCCTTGGGAACGGCATAAACCGGCCCGACGCCCATCTCTTCGGGAAGACATCCCGCCGTCGCGAATGCCACGAATCTGGCGAGCGGTTTCACGCCCAATTCCGCCGCCTTTTCGGCAGACATCACTACCGCCGCCGCGGCTCCATCCGACATTTGCGAAGACGTACCGGCAGTCACGGTTCCCTGCGCGTGGAAAACCGGACGAAGTTTTGCGAGTCCTTCGATCGTCGTGTCCCGGCGAACCCCTTCATCGACTTCGAAAACGACTTCCTTTCTTAGCACCGTTCCCCTTTTATCCGCTTCATCGACGTAAACCGTATGGGGCACGACTTCATCCTTGAAATGCCCGGCGTCGATCGCCACCGCCGCTTTCTGATGCGAACCGTATGCGAAGGCGTCTTGTTCCTCGCGCGTGATCTCGTATTTCTTGGCCACCGCTTCCGCCGTCAACCCCATGTTCAAATAATAGTCGGGATACGTATCGACGATCTTCGGATTGGGACGGAAAACATTGCCGCCCATCGGTATCATCGACATCGTTTCCAGCCCGCCGGCAACTATCACATCGGCGCCGCCCGTCCTGATGCGATCCGCCGCGAGTGCGATCGTTTGAAGACCCGAAGAACAGTAGCGGTTAACGGTCATCGCCGAAACTTCTACAGGGAGGCCGGCTTCGATGGCGGCCGTACGCGCGACATTCATTCCCTGTTCCGCCTCCGGAAACGCGCACCCCATGATCACGTCGTCGATCATCGCTCCCTCAAGCCCTTCGACGCGATCCACCGCGCCGCGAATCGCCGTCGCGCCCAGATCATCGGGTCTCGTGTTTCGCAAGGTGCCCTTGGGCGCCTTTCCAACCGCGGTTCTAACTGCCGATACGATTACTGCTTCTTTCATAGTCTTCCTCAAATTCCTCGCGAAACAATTTGCGTTCGCGTATAAATATGAACCTTTCTACTCTTCCTCTTCCGATCCCGCGCCGCCGCTCTTCTCGGCCGCATTCTTTACAAGGGCCAGCATCTCTTTTCGAGTCCAGCCGCTAAACGGACGCACAAACGTCCAATAGAGATCGAAATACCAGCGACTATCCTGATCCGTGCACAGAACGCGCGTTTCGGTAGTTGCAACCGTCGATCCGCCATCCTCTTCAAGCGAAAACGACCAAGCGCATTTCGCGTAACCCGCTTCCGAAAAATCCTTGAAAGAACCCGCCTCAAATTCCCTCAGACCGCCTTCAATCGTCCAAACTTTTCCGATTAGCCCAAACACAACCTCGCTGTAACGCTTCTCGGCGATAAGTCGAAAACCAAGATCCTCCAACGTCGAAAGCGTAACGCTCCCGCTCTTTAGTCCTCGAAGCATGAACAGCGTATTGACGACTGCGGAATCACAAATATTCGTTGTCCACAAAGTGTCCCAGACCGTTCCAACAGGCGCCGCTATCGTTTCCCGATATTTATCCGAAACATCGAATTCGGGCATTACTTCATCGATCAACATTGCTTTCCCTCCCATAAAACTTCTATGGAGTCATCTGCGACGAGGGTCTCGGGATCTGTTTCAAACGCCTTAGCAACGGCGTCATCGTAAGCCCTTGCGCAAACACCGAAAATGCCACGACCCCAAACGTAACCGTCAGAATCTCCTGCCTGTAGGCTACCGACTTTGGAATCCCAAGCGCCAACGCGAGAGCCAGCGCGCCGCGAAGCCCGCCCCAAAACAACACGTGTTGATGCGCCTTCTCAACTTTCCAGCGTGTCGAGCCGAATGCCGCCGACAGCGGATAGATCGCCGCCGCCCTCGCGATAATCACCGCAACCACGGCAACAACAATCGCGATCGCGCTGTTTACAAAGTCCACCGCGGCTTCCGAAATCCCGAGAATCACAAAAACGATCGAGTTAACGACGAACGCCGCAAACTCCCAAAAATGTTCGATCGACTCCTCACCCTTTTCGGTCACAAATCCAAGCTCGGTCGTGTTTCCAACAAGCAAACCAGCCGTCATCGCAGCCAGCACTCCGGAAAAGTGAACACCCGAATACGAGAAGATCTCAGCGACCCAGAAAGAACCAAATGCCGCGATCGTCGTCAGAGCGAGTTCGACCAAGTGATCGGTTGTCCGTCCGGCGATAAAAAGGCATCCCCAGCCCACGACCAACCCGGCAACGATTCCGCCGACAACCGAGAGCACCATCGCTAAAACCGCCTCGCCCGGTCCCATCGATTGCCCGAGAGCGAATGTCAACGCGATCGCAAAAGCGACCGCCGCCGTAGAGTCGTTAAAAAGCGATTCCGCTTCGACCAAAAGCCTGAGCCTTCCCTCAACGCCGGCTTCCTTGAACGTCGCGATAACCGAAACCGGATCGGTCGCGGCAATCAAAACCCCGAATAGGGCGGCCATCGGCCATTGCCAACCGACTAAAAAATGCATGATCAGCGTCGTCACCGCGGCGGAAATCAACACTCCGACCGAAGCGAAGGTAACGACCGGCACGAGATCCTTCTTGAGTTCGCTCCAGCGTATGTAGAGCGCGGCTTCAAAGATCAAAGGCGGAAGCAGAATCTTGAACAGCAATTCCTTGCTAAACTCGATCTGAAATCCGGTTGGCAAAATCGCCAGGACTATTCCCGCTACAACGAGTCCGACCGTGTACGGAACCTTGAATCTGCGCGCGACGATCGCGACAACCGCACCGATCAAAAGAATCAGCTCGATCGTCTCTATGCTTAGTCCGGTCTGTTCCGCTCCGCTCTCAACAAACATTTATCGATTCCAAGTCCCGAATCATCGGGAAAACACTTCTAATGCCTCTCGACGCCAACATTTACCAGGCCCGGATCAAGCGCATCAAGAAGATCCAACGGGTCAATTTCGACCAAAAACCCCCGCGCCCCGCCATTAATAAAAATCTTGGCTTTTGTAAATATCGATTCCTCTGCAAACACCTTGAGTTCATTCTTCATCCCAAATGGCGAGGTGCCGCCGACAAGGTACCCGGAGAGGCGATTTGCGCGCTCCGGCGTCACCGGTCCGACCGACTTTACTCCCAAAACCCGAGCCATCTTCTTGGTCGAAACCATTTTGGGTCCTTCCATTAAAACGACAAACGGCTCTTTCTCGTTCGTTTCAAAGATTAGGGTTTTGACTACAAGGTCCTCTTCCACTCCCAACATCGAGGAGGAATGCGATGTCCCGCCCTTTTCGCGATACTCGAATTGATGGGGGGTAAATTCGATATTCTTTTCGCGCAAGAATCTGATCGCCTGTGTGATCGGAAAAGACATTGCCTTGAAAAACCTTAAAGCCGCCCTTTGTGGGTTCGCCAACCTTCTGCTACTTCAACTCTCGATATCGAAAACACGAGGTTACGTGGTCGTTTACCATCCCCGTTGCCTGCATAAAGGCGTAACAGATCGTCGAGCCGACAAAATTGAATCCGCGCTTTTTGAGTTCCTTGCTTATCATGTCGGAGGTTTCTGTCTTCGCCGGAACATCCGACATCTCCTTGAATCTGTTTTGAATCGGCTTGCCACCGACAAATTCCCAGATAAACGAATCAAAACTTCCAAACTCCGCTTGAACCTTTAGGAATGCCTGCGCGTTTCTTACTGCCGAAGCCACCTTGAGCCTGTTGCGGACGATTCCCGGATCCTGAAGCAATTTTTCAATCTTCGACTCGCCAAACCGCGCCACTTTCTTGGGGTCGAAATCGGAAAACGCCTTGCGGTAGTTGTCGCGCTTGGCGAGAATCGTGTCCCACGAAAGTCCGGCCTGCGCTCCCTCGAGTATCAAAAACTCAAAAAGCCTATGATCGTCATGAAGCGGAACGCCCCACTCGGAATCGTGGTAATCGACGGCCAATTCATTCCTCGCCCAACCGCAGCGTTTCATATTTCCGATCTTTATTCCTTTCCGTACTTCTTGAATTTCCCGAGATTCAAATCCGCAATTTGCTGCTTTAAATCGACCTTCGCCTCGGGAGCCAGTTCGCGCCAATCGATGTCCAGAATTGACGCCTCGAGGGCATACACAAGATTCAAACTCGCCGGAATTCCAACCTGCCTCAATCGGCGATAAATTTCGACCGAACCGATCGCCTCGATTTGAGACCGTTTGGAAACACCGATCTCCAAGAGCCATTCCGACGATTTCTCGCCAAGGTTTCGCATGTCCGCAACTCTCGTATCGCCGGTTCTCAAAACTCAACTCGAAGCCGAAACCGCCTTGAAAGACGGTTTCGGCGAAAAACTATTGCGCCTTTTCGATCTTCTTAACGACAACCCAGCAATTCTGGAGTTTTTTGTCCTCTCGCGGAGTGTCGAGGACATTTACATCGGCGACAATCTTTACCTTTTGGTTGTTATCGATCACCTCGTTTTTGTCATCATGGATCGTAAGACCCTTGCCCTTTACATCCTCGATCGAACTCGCGCCCGCGCCAAGATCGATCTCGGCCCTTACGATTCCGTCTTCCTTGCCCGGCGTTTCCACGAAATTGATCGGGCATCTCATCGGACCGTTTCCTGATTTAGAACACATCGCCGATCCCGTGTTGTTGAAATAGCCCGTTGTTTCAATGCGCGCGTCATCATTTGCCTTGTCGCAAGTAGACGCGAACGCGACCGGAGTTCCTTTGCTGTCGCATCCAACCATCACCACGCTTATCCCAACCAAAACCATTGCAATCAAGTATTTCATCACTAAGAAATTCTCCTGTTTTCTGAATTGCTTTCGCGAATTCGGAACGATTTCAGGCAAAGAGTTTGCATTTTCCCGACGACCTCAAGACTTGAAACGTTGTTCGATCCGATCAACTTGTATGAAACATCCGCCACCCTCCGGTGACGTTGGGTCGTCAAAGCTCCTCAACCTGCCGCTTACAACGACCGATTTCTCAAGATCCAGCACGTTATTCGAATCGTCTCTAACTATCAGGTATTTTTCCCCAAGTCCTTTTAGCGGCTTGTCCATCGTATTCGGCCCGAATCCAACTTCGATCTCGGAATAAACACCTTCATCAACAGTTTTGTGCGCCGACAATCGAAAACCGCACTCGTTTCTTCCGCTCGTATCGGAACAAAGCAAGCCCCTTGATGCATTCAAAAATCCCTCGGTTTCGATTCTCTTCCCGTCATTCTTGCGATCGCAGGTGCGCTCCAATGCCACTTTTTCAGCATTGCATGCGGCAAGCATCGCGAGCGATAAGGCAATGATGACCTTGCGTGGCGCGCGTCGCCAAGGTCTAGTTTGATGCCGGAACAAACTCTCCAACCTTGACATCAACCGGCTCTCTTTTGCGCGCGACATAGATTTCCTTCTCCACAATCGCATGAACCTTTCCTTCGGCATTTACGAGTTCAACGACATAATCGCGGTTTGTCGATTTGCGGGTTTCGAGCACCGACACGATCTCATCCGTTTCTTCAACCGGCACGACGAAGTTTGCAAAGAGCGTTTCCCGCCCAGGTCTTTTGAACCGAATCGAAGCCGAACGATCCCACACTACGTATTCATCGCCAAGCAACTTCATAAGCATGATCATGTGGATCGGATCGACCGCCGAATAAATGCTCCCGCCGTAAATCGTCCCGACATAGTTCCGGGTAGTCCATTTCAAAGGAAGTTTAATGCGAACCTCGCGAAAATCGTCGGCGATATACGTCACCCTTCCGCCGCTTCTTCGATATGCCGGGAAGAAGTTGAAAAGGATTCTCTGTATCTTTGTGTCGAGACTTTCAGGCAATGTTTTTTCTTCAAAAGCTCCTTGCTGAGATCATTTTCAACCGGGAAAACCCGTCAATTCAGTAACTCGTTTTGCCTGCTCAAAATGCCGCCTGTCATGAAGCAACACCACGCGGAACGCCGTTTCAAGACTGTGCGTGACAAGGCTCGAGATCGGAGACGTAATTATCGCCCGTGTTCTGTCAAACGATTCCGTGGCTTCATCCAGTCCGCATATCTTTTCCGATAATTCCAAGTAGTCGTTGAGCCTTGTTAAATCGACCTCGCTTTTCGTTGGCGAGTAAGATTTCGGAGCCTTGAATTTGCGATTGCTCGAAGGATCGATCGCCTTTAGAAGAATATTTCCAAACATTGTTGGGAAAAACGGCAGTCGTTCCCAAAATGTCTGGGTATGCTCTCCTTTTGCCGCCCTTTCGATGGCTGGAAGCTCGAGGTTGTTTGTAACCACCAGATGATCGATGCATTGGCCAACGCTCCACATATCCTCCGAAGGTTTCCAATTAAACTGACCATAATCCAACCCGCCGAAGGCCTGGCTGAACTCTTCCCGCAACTCTCCTAAACCCACTGCGATTTCGCTCATAAAATCCTCGTTGACGTATCAAAACACAAGCATTAGTTACGAAGCGGCTTCCCGGTCTTCAACATATGCGCGATTCTCTCCTGCGTCTTCCTCTCGCCGCAAAGGCTCAAAAACGCCTCGCGCTCAAGATCCAGAAGATACCTTTCCGAAACTCGCGTATGGTGGTTGAGATCGCCCCCGCACATCACGCGGGCCAGCTTTCGACCGATCAGCTCGTCATGATCCGAAATATAACCGCCCTTCTTCATCATATGAAGTGCGAGTTTGAGCGCTGACTGCGCCTGCTCGCCAAGCGCGAGAATGTCGGTCCGTTCAACGGGTTGAACGTAGCCCGAAGCAACGAGGTTCAATACTTCCTGTTTGGCATCAGCGATCAAACGATCGCCGTTCATCGTGATCGAATCCGTATCCCGGAGTATTCCCCAGTTTCTGGCTTCTTGTGCCGATGTCGCCACCTTACCCATGCCGATCATCTCGAATGCCGATTTTAGAAACGCAAGGGGATCCGCGTCGGGCGTTGCGGCGGCCTTGTCCATCGCCCTCAACGTCATTTCCTTT
The DNA here is from genome assembly GCA_041394795.1 of Pyrinomonadaceae bacterium. Lineage (GTDB taxonomy): Bacteria > Acidobacteriota > Blastocatellia > Pyrinomonadales > Pyrinomonadaceae > Aridibacter. The sequence continues at coordinate 30,803 of JAWKHN010000002.1, forward strand.
GTTCCCGCACCGCCGGGAATCACGCCGACTCCAACCTCGACCAAACCGATATAGGTTTCAGCCGACGCCCGAACGCTGTCGCCATGCATCGTCGTTTCGCACCCGCCGCCGAGCGTCAAACCAAACGGTGCCGTAACAACGGGTTTTGCGGAATAACGGATTCGCATGATGGCATTTTGAAAGCCCGCGATCATCATGTTGATGTCATCCCATTCCTCTTCCTGCGCGGCCAAAAGGAGCATCATGATATTGGCACCGGCCGAGAAATTTCCGCCCTGATTCCCGATTACGAGCCCTTCGAAGTTTTTCTCGACCTCATCAATCGCGAAGTTCAACATCTGAACGGTGTCGCCGCCCAAGGAATTCATCTTCGAATGAAACTCCAAACACGCTACTCCGTCGCCGATATCGATAAGCGATGCTCCGGCGTTTGATTTGATGACACCATTTGTTTCCTTAACGGCATCCAGCAAGATGATGCCGTCAGGAATCTGGATTTCCTTGTAATCACCCGAAACCAGATCGAAGCAATACTTTTTCCCATCTTCTTGCTTGTAAAAACTTGTCGCGCCGGAAGCGAGCATCGCTTCGACATTCGCAGGGACGGGTTGCCCCTCGGCCTTCATACGCTCGACCGATTCCGCGACACCGATCGCATCCCATGTTTCGAACACTCCGATTTCCCAACCGAATCCCCATTTCATCGCATTGTCGATCTCGACGATCGTGTCGGCGATTTCCGGTATTCGATTCGCGGCGTAGCGCAGTGTTCGGGTGGTAGTTTTCCAAAGAAACTCGCCAACCCTGTCTTCGCCCCACATCAACTGCTTGATTCTCTTGGGTCGATCAGAAACCTGTTTGGCGGCATCCAGCGAGGCGAATTTTGTCTTCTCCTGCGGCTTGTACTCAAATGTCTCCAGATCCAGCTCGAGAATCACTCTGTTTCCGGCTTCATCCCGAGATTTCTTGTAAAATCCGCCGCCGGTTTTGTCGCCCAAAATTTTCTTTTCAAGCAGTGTATTGATGACGTCCGGAATAACGAATGCCTCGCGATCCTCGTCATTTGGAATTACGGGATAGAGATTGTTGTTTACATGGGCGAGCACATCCAGACCAACCAGATCCGATGTTCTGAATGTCGCCGAAGAAGCGTGGCCGATCGCCTTGCCCGTCATTTGATCGATTTCCGTTGGGCGAAATCCCATCGCAAGCATTTCATGGATCGTCGCCATCATTCCGAATGTGCCGACCCTGTTGGCGATAAAGTTGGGTTCGTCCTTCGCGCCAACAACGCCCTTGCCGAGTCGCTTGTCCATAAACTCGGAAGTCTCGGCAACGACATCCGTCGAGGTCCATTCGGTCGGGATCACCTCGACAAGCTTCATGTAACGCGGCGGATTGAAAAAGTGCGTACCCAGAAACCGCGACTTGAAATCATCCGAAAACGGCTCGGCGATCGACTTGATCGGAATACCGCTCGTGTTTGAAGCGATCACGCCTGCCGGCTTCATATGCTTCTCAACCTCTGCAAAGATCTTGTGCTTGATGTCCAGTCTTTCAACAACCGCTTCGATCACAAGATCGCAATCGGCCAAACGGCCCATATCGTCAGAGAAGTTGCCCAATTCGATCAGGTTCGCATTCGCCGCAAGCATAAAGGGATCGGGTTTGATCTTCTTCGCCGCATCAAACATCTCCCGCACGATTCGGTTTCTGACCAAGGGTGAATTGACCGTCAACCCCTTCGAGGCTTCCGCCTCGTTTGGTTCGGCAGGCGCGATGTCGAGCAAAAGTGTTTTGATGCCCGCGTTGGACAGATGCGCGGCAATCGCCGCTCCCATGGTTCCCGCCCCGAGAACGGCGGCTCTTCTGACATTAAGCATATAAAAGAATCCTGTTTTGGATTTCCGCTTCGGCGGTGCCCGATAGCGGAGTATTTGAACTTTAGACGGTGAGTATAACTGAATGGTCATTCATTCAGCAAACAAAAGCAAAGGGATTTTCCGCATCGGGCAGAGCGCGGAAAATCCCTTTGCGCCCGATTTCTGGCACGGGCGGGGCAAACGATCAAATGGCTTGTCGTTCTAGTCGAGCAAGAAAACCACGTTTACTTCAGCCGAGATTATGATCGAACCCGGTGAAAATGTGGTTGTGTCGGAACCTACTGCGATTGCGCTCGGACTCGCTCGAAAAATGGAATTCGAAGTGAAATTTGGGAGACCAACATAACCTCCTTTATTGCCAACTTCTTCAATCTTTATGGCTTTGCCGATCTGTTGCCCCAAGGCGCCCGCCATCGCGGCGGCCTTTTCCTTTGCGGCAACGAGCGCCAAATCCCGCGCCTTGTCCTTGAACTCTCGATCCTTTGAACTCGAAAACGCGACATTATCGATTTCATTTACTCCGGAAGCCAGAAACTCACCAAACACTTTTTCGAACTTTACGATGTCCTTTAATGTGATCTTCAAATATGCCGAAGCCTTGTATCCGAGAAACTCCTTTGTGCCGATCTCGTCTCCGTCTTCATCTACGATTTTCTTCTTCTTGTCGATAACATATTGATAGCGTTGGTCGATTGAGATACGCGAAACATTTGTATCCGCTTTCTGGATTCCATTTGCCGCGGCGATTTTCATCACTTCGGCGACGACCGCATCGACCCTGTCCTTTGCCTGCTTGAGTTCCTTGTTTTCGTTTTCGATCGATAGTCCGAATGAGACCGTATCGGGTTCGACAACAACCTCCGCCTTCCCTGTCGTTGATATAGTCGGCGAATTTGCCACAATCCCGGGTGATGTCTGAGCCCGAACAAAAATTGCCGATGCGGCAAGTGCCAATAAAATCATCGATATGCGTTTCATGTCTGAATTTCTCCTTTGATCGTATTCTTTACCGCCATGTATGCGCTTTTTTGGCTCCCTTGGCTAAAGACCGGAACGCCCAAGGCGTTCCTGAGCCGCCAAACAAATACATCGCCGGGATCAAATATCCCTATTGCCCCCCTGTGCAGAAAAGAACGAATGAATCCAACGAACTTGCCCGCAACACCCAGACTGAAAGCCCATGCAAGTATCGGAAACAACGAACTTTAGAAGGAAGTTACTGAGACGATCGAATAACTCGCCGGAGTTGCGTTAACCAATTCGAAACGAAACCTGCTATGGAAAATCTCGGCCGGGTGCTTTCGCTAGTTGCTTACCTGTGAACTATCTACAACGACTTTTTGCGGACCGACTCCTGATTCCATGAGTTTTGTTTGGCTCTGGATTTCTGCTCGACAGGAACAAACTTCTATTTGCCCCCAACGCCAAGATCCTGCGCTGTTCTTTTGAGCAGCGTTATTTGGCCGGCATGATAGAGATCGTGCGCCGCAACGCCAAGAAACAAATCCCTAAAGGTAGTCTTCCCGCCTTTCGGACACTCATCAAGCCTTTTAGCGCGGAAGCCGCTCACGGCTTCAATCAGGCGAGCATGCGTATCCTTAAGCAAAGCGATGTCGCCCTTTAGTTCCTTTGGGGAAACCATCTCGGGCCGGGGAAGCACATGCGAACCTTCTAAAGGGAAGGAACCTTTTGGCAGATCCAGAACGTTTCTCAACACCGTATATTTCCAATATGCGCAGTGGAGTATCAGTTCGTGTATCGAGTTTCGTTTTTCGGATGTTCGAAACGCAGCGACATCAGGGCTCACCCCTTTTATCGCTCCCATGAGATTGGGGCCATGCCACGAGGATTTTCGAAACGCCTGTTCGAGTTGTTCATTGATCAAAGAGATTTCGTTCATCGGCTCCATGCTACGCGAACCATGCAACACGTCAATATCGCAAATACAAAAAACCCGGCAATGCTCTCAATGCCGGGTCGCCGCAAAAACATTGTCTCGAGTTTTTACATCTCGGCGCAATCCAAATGATCGTGCGAAGGCACGAGATAGATCTTTGACCCCCCGGCCCGCTTTACTTTGTACATCTCGCGATCCGCATGTTTCAAAAGCTCCTTCATGGACTCACCCTGCTCTGGAAAAGTCGCCGCACCGATGCTCAAATCCGCGGTCAACGAAATTCCGTCAACCTCAAATGGACGCATCGCGTTCTCGAGTATTCTCTTTTCGACTATTTCCGTACCCTCGTTGTCGCAATTATGGAGCAGCACGGCGAATTCGTCTCCTCCAAGCCGTCCGACAAGATCGGGTTTCCGCAAAACGGAAGCCATTCGTGCCGCCACGTATTTCAACAGCTGGTCGCCCATGTCGTGGCCATAGCGGTCGTTGACCTCTTTAAAACCATTTAGATCCATATAGAGAAGCGAAATCGATTCACCGGTATCCCGGGCCTTTTGAAGTGCGATCTCAAACTCTTCCTGGAATTTTCTGCGGTTTGCGACCCTCGTCAGCGGATCATGGAAGGCGAGCGCCTCAAGCGAGCGCTGGTGCTTGTGGCGGTCGGTAATGTCCTGAATCGTAATGATCCTTCCCGTTCCGGCGCCTTCGCTCAGTTTGAGCGGAATCGAATGAATGTCCAAATAGCGGGTCTTCCCGTTGAGAACGACCTCGATCTCGCCAAGCCCGACTGGATCGCGATCATACAGATCAGTAGCTTCCGTCCAAGCCGCAAATGCCTCGCGAACGTGAAGCCCGATCACATCGACGGGTTGTTTACGAAGCCCCAAACTGGCGGCGAAGTTTATATCCCGAATGTAGTCGCGTTCGTCAAGGATGATCGCGCCGTCGCGCATGTTTTGAAAAACGCTTTCATACGCGATGGGAGCGCTTCGCAGAAACTGCAGACGGTAGATCGCGAATGCGACGATCGAAAAGAAGAAAGGAAGGCTTACCGTTGTATAGCTGACGTCATTCCCCAAGACGTTGTACATCCCGGCCACGTTGGCACCGAAGGGAATGGAGAACGCAAAGAGCAGGATCGCCGCTTGAAATCTGTAATGCCTTGTCGAACTCGTCATCTGAATGACGATACGAACAAAAACCGCGCCCAATAAAAGATAGCTGTACGGAAGATGTACCGACCAAAAGTACGGACCGTTTTCGACTACGAGCGCGCTGTCAGCTCCAAATCTGACGGAACGGAAAAAAAGATTGTGCCAGGGATCAGTCACCATTACCGCGAGTGAAATCACTGATGGCACGGCGAGCAAACATACGAGTTTTTTCGAAATCGTTCTGCCGAAATAGCGATGGACAAAGACAAGCAGCGCTACCGGAAGCATTTCAACACCGACAAAGCGAATGACCTCGCCAGTCCACTGCCCTTCTATACCGGGGCTCAAACGCGCCACCAAGTCGCCAAGCATCCAAAGCCCCGATGCCAAACACGACAATGCAAACGCACGCGTGCCTTTCGTGTGCGGCGAACGCCACGCATAAAGCGTGATCAACGCCGACACAAAAATGGCGAGCAGCAGATAAACAACCGTCAAGTTTATCGAAGCGAACATTTGTTGGAAATTTTAGACGGGAGTCAGGGGGTAACAATTCCAATGAGGAGGAGGAAACGGTTTCCTCAAAAACTAATTAAGGATACACCATAAGTCTTTTATGTTCAACTATTTTTAACAATGTTTTTGATTCCGCCTTATCAATGCTATATGCAGTATTTGCGGTGAGCCTGCATACGAAAACAGCAAAGGAGAAAGCCCAAAAACACATTTTGTTTATAGGCAAAGCGGCGATTTCAGTTCGCCGATGAACTTCCAATCACGCGAGTTTTCAATCTTCAGAAACACCCGTCACCCCGATCAGCTTTACGCAAGGCGAACTGTTCCAAAAATACTTGTTGACAAAATTTCGAATCGTATTATTCTCCATCTGTTTCACTAAAATTCACGGCCGTGTCGGCCACCCGCCTGGATTCGGTCCAAAACCCAAATACTGGACCGTTTCCGCACCTTTTGTTGGCACATCAGGGTTCCCCGCGTTTTTGCAGAACGATGGGTTCTTAGGAGATTACTATGCTTCGAATTCCGTCTCGTGTCCGCACCTTTATTCGTGTTCCTTTCATTTTCCTGGGCTTGGTAGCGATCACATTCGCAGGGGTTTTCACTTTTGCGCCGATCGCCTCAAAGCTTGTCGGCGGGGTTAAATCCTCGGCTCAAGCTAAATCGATCGCAAGTCCCCTCGGAAGCGGTTGCGCGACATCCGGCCCGGTTGAAATAGTCTCTACGGGCGGCACGACGACACCTACCGCCTATGCAAACCTCGGCGGCGCATTTGCGGCGATAAACGCCGGCACGCATACCGGCACGATCGACATAGGAATTTGCGGAGACACGACGGAAACCGCAACAGCTTCACTCGATGCCTCCGGAAGCGGTTCGACAAGCTATACCTCGGTACACATCGCGCCGATCGACCTTTCGAGAACGATCTCGGGCAATTTCACGGGTGCGATCATCAAGTTGAACGGTGCGGACAATGTAACGATCGACGGACGTTTGGGCGGCACGGGCAATGGTCGAAATTTGACCGTTTCCAACGGCTCAAGTGCGACAGGCTCGGCGATCTTTTGGTTGAGCAGCCTTGCCGCAGACGCCGGCGCGACAAACAACACGATCCGAAACGTCAAGATGTCTGCCGGCCCGACCAATACAAACACCTCCTCAACCTTTGGAATCATCCTCAGTGGAACCTCGATCAGCACCACCAGCAACGGCGCCGACAACGACAACAACCAGTTGCTTGAAAACGAGATCACAAGCGTTCGATACGGAATCGTCACGCGCGGTGTTACGACAAACAACAATCTCGGAATCGTTATCAAAGACAATGTAATCGGTCCTGAGAATCTTGGTGACGCCGTCATTAGCCGCACGGGAATCTTGCTTCAGGCCGATACGGGAGCGATTGTTTCCGGAAACACGGTCAGGTTTGTCGGCGGTGATCTGGCGAATTCAACCAGTGGTTCCGATAGAACCGGAATCGGAGTTGGAACGGATTCTTGGAGCGCGACCAGTTCAACGACGATCACATCCGGCGATTATGTCGTAACCGGAAACATAATCCACGACGTCATCGAGGAACGTACATTTTCCGCGGCAGGAATCGTTGTAGGAACGACCAGGAGCGGTTCTCCGACAAACAATCTGATCGCCAACAACATGGTTTACAACGTCCGCGCCAACGGCACTTCGGGCGACCAACCCGTTGGAATCGGAGTTTCTGGCGGACATACCGACAAGATCGTTTTCAACTCGATCAGCATGACGGGCGATATGGATCCGGGCACTGCAACTGCCGCCTCCACGTTTGGAAACGCAATTAGAATTCCAGGCGCAAACGCGACGAACAATGCCAACTTTACAGTCGCAAGCAACAGCATTTATCTCGATGCATCAAGCTCGAGTACATCTGCAAACCGCTATTATGCGATCACGCTCAACAACGCCGGTTATTCATTTGGAAGCGGTTTTCTAAACAACAACAACTACTACATTAACACCTCGAACTCACAGGTTCAGACCGGCGGACTTGCGACAGCCTCTGGAAACGCAACCACCACACAGTTTGCCGCTCTCGCAGATTGGCAGACGGCATTAACAACAGCTCAGGACGCAAATTCGATCCAATCAGATCCCGGCTATACCGATCCGATCGCAGACTTGCATATCTCCGTCGCTTCTCCAAACAATGACGCCGGCGTTGCCATCACCGGAGTTGATACCGATATCGACGACGAATTGCGCGTTGATACACCTGATATCGGAGCAGACGAGGCGGATGGCGTCGTACCGGCGGCCAACGATATTTCCGCGCTTTCTATCGTGAATCCGGCCGATGGTTCGACACGAGGTGCGAACGTTGCGTTTTCTCCTTCGGCCTCGTTCAAGAATATCGGAACCAACCCGCAAACATCGGTGACCGTGAGATTCAAGATAACCGACAGCGGCTCGGCCGAGGTTTACAACCAAACTGAAACGATTCCAAGTATTGCGGCAGGCGAGATCGTCACGGTTTCGTTCCCTTCCACGACTCTTCCGAATCCGGGTCTCTATACAACCGAAGCTTCCTCGGAACTTTCCGGTGACGAAACTCCGGCAAACGATTCGACAAGCGGTTCTTTTTCGCAGGAGCTGCCACTTGCTGGAACAGTGGCAGTCGGAAGCGGCGAGGCGCTTACATCGCTGACGAACCCCGGCGGTTTGTTTGACAAACTAAACAGCATTGGAGCGACGGCCGATGTAGTCGTTCAAATCACTTCGGATCTAACGGCGGAAACAGGCAACATTCAACTAAACGAAATCGCAGGCGGTTTCACTTTGACTATAAGCCCCTCGGGAGCAGCGAGAACGATTTCTGGAAGCAGCAATGATGCGCTTATCGCTCTGAATGGCGCCGATGGCGTGACAATTGATGGCCTGCTGCCGACTTCGACGCTGCAAGGCGGCAACGATTCGGCCAGAAGCCTCGACATCATCAATACAAGCACTACCGCAACCGGTGGTGCGGTTATCGCGATCAAATCCGGTTTGAATGGCGCGCAGAACAACGCACTTCGAAATCTTCGGGTTTCGGGGCAGGATCCGTCGCAAACGCTGATCGGCATTTCCGTAGGTGGTAACACACCCGGAACCGCGGGCAACGGAAACAACTCGAACGAAATTTTCAATTGCAGCATTCGCAAGGCGATATATGGTGTTTACATGGCGGGCAACATAGCAACACCCGATACAAACAACACGGTTTCCGCAAATGATCTTACCGGCACCGGTGCCGAGAGAATTAAACGCATAGGCATGCTGTTCTTTAATCAGGACGGAGTTGTAGTATTGGACAACGATATCGGTGGCATCAGTACGGACGAATCCATTGACGCGATCGGCATCGCACTTGGCACGCAGAATATAACCAATTCAACATTAACGATCGGCGGAATATCCAATGCATTGGTCGCCCGCAATCGGGTAAACGGAGTTGCGGCAACTTCGACGGTCGGATTCTCGGCTGCAGGCATCGTCCTCGCACCGGTTGCCGCTGAAAACGTTATCAAAAACAATATGATCTCGGGCGTTATCGCGCCCTCGACTTCGCCCGACATGCCGGTCGGCATCTTTGTTGTCGGCACGACGGGTTCGAGCACGAAGATCTACCACAACTCCGTAGCTCTGACAGGCGACCGGGGAACGGGCACAACGTTGACACCGGGATTTGGAATCGCCGTTACCGGCACCGATCCTCCTGTCGATTTGAAGGACAACATCTTCTACAACTCACAGACCAGTGCCAGCACAAACGGCAAGGCATACGCACTCGGACTTACGTCCGCAACCTTCGCGGGCATAACTTCTGATTTCAACAACTTCTTTTCAACTGGCACGAGCGCCGGCGGCTTTAGGTCCGGCTCGCTTGGCGGCGGAAGCGGTACCGACTACGCGGATATCACTGCCTGGCGTACGGCAAGTTCGCTGGACGCAAGTTCGCCCGAAGGCGACCCGCTGTTTGTCGATCCAGCAACCGATCTCCACATCACGCCAACTTCGCCATCCGAGAATTCCGGAACCTTTATCGCTTCGGTAACGGACGATTTTGACGGCGAGGTTCGCGCATCGAAGGGACCTGAAATCGGCGCGGATGAATTGACTCCGCCGGTGCCGGGAAGTTTGCAGCTTACGAGTACCAGCTATGCCATCAGCGAAGGCGGCGCGAACGCGACCATCACCGTTACGAGAACCGATGGTTCGGATGGTTCAGTTTCCGTCGATTATGCCACGAGCAATGGAACCGCGACCGCCGGAACTTGCGGAGCGGGCGGTGACTATACGGCCGTCACAGGCACTCTGACTTGGGCTGACGGCGATGCGGCCGATAAGACCTTCACGGTTCCGATCTGTGAAGACACGGTATTCGAGGGTGATGAGACATTCGGCGTCGCGCTTTCGAATTCTACCGGAGGCGCAACGATCGGAACACCGGCCTCGGCGACCGTTACGATCGTCGAGAACGACTCGCCGGTACCCGGTTCGATCCAGCTAAGCTCGGCGAGCTATGCGATCGGTGAGGGCGGTGGATCCGCAACGATTACGGTCACCCGCACCGGTGGTTCGGACGGAGCTGTCTCCGTCGATTACGGAACGTCAAACGGAACTGCATCATCGGGTACTTGCGGCGCCGGTGGCGACTACACGGGCGTTTCGGGAACATTGACGTGGGCCAACGGCGATTCCGCCGACAAGACTTTCAACGTTCCGATTTGCGAGGACACGATCTTCGAGGGAGATGAGACTTTTGGCCTAGCGCTTTCAAACGCGACTGGCGGTGCGACAATCGGCACTCCGGCAACGGCCAATGTAACGATCGTCGATAACGATACCGCCGCAAATGGAACGCTTGAGCTTTCGAGCGCGACATATTCGGACGCAGAAGGAACAACCGCGATAATCACGGTAATGCGAACGGGCGGATCCGATGGTGCGGTTTCGGTCGATTATGCTTCTTCAAACGGTACCGCTTCCGCCGGAACATGCGGCGCGGGAGGCGACTACGAAGGCACGACAGGCACGCTTAATTGGGCGGATGGTGATTCGGCATCCAAGACGTTTAGCGTCATCCTTTGTGAAGACGCGGTGAGCGAATCGGATGAAACCGTAAATCTCGCTCTTTCAAACGCAACGGGCGGAGCGACAATCGGTACAAACGCAACGGCGGTGCTGACGATTACGGATGTCGCAGCGCCTCCGGTTCACGAGTTTGACGATGCGGCGTATATCGATGACGAATCGCAGTCCGCCATTGTAACCGTAACCCGCACCGGCGATACCTCGGTGGCGTCCACCGTCGATTTCGCGATGGCGAGCGGGACGGCGACTGTCGGAGCCAGCTGCGCTCCGGGCACGGATGCGGTTGACGTCTCCGGCACGTTGAACTTTGCGGCCGATGAGCTTTCTAAGGACGTCGAGATCGTGCTCTGTTCCGACACCGCGATCGAAGGCCCCGAAACCATCGCGCTGTCGCTTTCAAACCCGACCGGCGGCACGCTCGGCACGGTCACATCAGCGACGCTCACCGTCAACGACACCGCGAACCAGTTCGTCAACATGACGCCGATTGCGGTTCCCGGAACGGGTACGGGTTCTTCGACGCCTCCGAACTCGCCTGCGAATCCTTATCCGGCAACGATAACCGTTGGGGACTCGACCGGAACGATCTCGCATGTGCGCGTAACGCTCTATGACGTCCAGCACACGTTCGCGGATGACATCGACGTTCTCCTCGTCGGGCCCGGAGGGCAAACCTTCGTGCTTATGGCGGACGCAGGGGGTGCAACCGGTACGGATGAAATGACGACAATCACGCTCGACAGCGATGTCGCAGGGGTTCTGCCGAATTCCGGTGTGATCGCATCGGGCAGCTATCAACCCGCGAATTTCTCGACTCCCGTGGGCAACTTCCCCGCTCCCGCTCCTGCGGGTCCGTACAACGAACCGGGCACGGTTCCCGCTCCGCCGGGATCGCCGACGCTCAATTCGGTTTACAACGGTACGGGCGCAAGCGGTGACTGGAGCCTTTATATTCGCGACGATGCGAGCGGAGATACGGGCACGATTGCCGGTTGGGGAATCGAATTCCAAGGGCCGACATTCGCCGATGCGACTATCTCTGGCAGGCTCACCGATTCGGTCGGAAGCGGAATGCCAAACGCATTTGTAACGATCTCGGGTGGCGCGCTTCCGGGGCCGATCACGGTCAGAACAAATAGTTTTGGCTATTACCAGATACGGAACATACCGGTTGGAATGACCTATATCGTTTCACCCAGCTTTAGGGATACGGTATTTGATCCGTCCGATTCGGTAGTTACCGTAAACAGCTCGATTACGGGATTGAATTTTAGCGAAGCTCCGGCTCCGTAGAATTCCTTTCCGGTAAATTATTAAGCCCGTTTCATTCCGCGCTCGCTAAAACGAGTAACGGAACGGAACGGGCCATTTTGTTGCTTCTATTCTTTGTTTTCGACGTTCGGAAAAACACAGATTCCGCGTTTAACGAGAGCAGGGGGAAAGAATTTGCGAGAAGTTGAGTCGTGTTTTAATGTCGGTTGCTCTTCTATCACACCCAGCGGGCCGTCGCCGATTCCCATTTCCCAGGCCTTCGAGCGAGTGAAAATCACGTATTCGGAACCGTTTCCATAGAATTTCTCGGCATATTCCCTGTCTTCGCCATTTGGAAAGTGGAGCAGAACTTCGGCTTTCAGAGCCTGTTCGGCATCGGCGTAGATTCCCGAACCGGCATCGAAATCCGCTTTCATCTCGTCTCTATTTGACTTCGAATCCTTGTAAACCGAACGTATCGCTCTCGGAAGATCGTAGATGATATGCGCGTTTACGCCCTCAAGCAGCACATCTACTCCGTCATTCGCCTTCCACTTTCCAGTTTCCTCTTGAGCTTTCGAAACGGCCTTGTAGTAATCGCGCCATTGGCGGTCGATTCCCATCATGTCCCCGTCTTCAAAGGCCTTGCGGTTAACGGCATATGAATCATAGAGACGCAGAAGCAGGCTCATGTATTCGATTTTGTGCTTGATCTCGGGCTTGAGTCCGAGTTCAAACGCGTCTTTTGTTTCAAAATACAAAAGCGCCGGAAAAATCTCTACGAGATCGCCTTCCTTTTTGAATCTGTCGTTTGCCTTTTCGAGTTCTTCAAGTACCGAAGAAACCTCGCCGGCAAGCGCAAGCCTCCGCGAAAACTCATCCTCTTTGAAATACGCGTCGTACGGCAACTTCTGCCCGCTTGAACCGCAGCTTTTATACTCCTTCGGATCGGGAGGCCTCACATCAATGTTTCGGTTTGAATCGACGCCATTGCGGCACGATGAAACAAATATCGCGACAGATGCGGCAGCAAGAATCAAGAACCGTTTGGAAACTGAATTCGGCATGTTCAGAAAAGGTCGTTTTGAAAATGGAATGGAGCAGCTGGCGGAATGCGAAGACGGCAAGTCTCCGTTTACTGATCGGCAGAATTCACCGAAAACTTGAGATCGATTTTCCAAAGAGCAAGTGCGATCCCATCCCAGATAGCGAAAATAAGCTTTCAATACAAAAGCAAATCACTCAACCATCCCCACAGAACTCAAAACTCAAAACTCGAAACTCAAAACTCCTTATCTTTCCCAAAAAACATTGACACCCAATTCCCTACTGTTGATAATTCCATTCTCGAAAAACCTCATTTGCCGTGTCTGCTTCACGTTTGACCGGCAACGTTTTGGATCCATTGATCCAATTAATTCTCACGTTCTCCCCTCAAAGGAGACCTCAATCTCACCTGGAGGTAAAATGAAACTCTCACGAATCCTGCCGTTTGCGGCATTCCTTTTTATCGTCGTTTTCACAGCAAATACGGTAGTCGTTGCGCAAAGCTCGACGAAACCTTTCCGGCCAACAAAATCGCAGATACTTGCGGCGCAGGAGAAGCTCAAAAACGATGGCACCTATTCGGGGCCGGCGGACGGAAAATACAACGATGATTTCCGCGCGGCCCTTTCAGCGTTTCAAGCTTCGAACGGTCTCACGCAAACCGGGAAACTAGACGAAGCGACGACTCTCAAGATGTCGATTCCCCTGACCGAATCCCAGAAGAACCCTTCTGCAAGCACCGCTCCAAGGAAAAAGGCGTTTCGCGCGACAAAGGCGCAGATCACCGCCGCGCAAGAAAAGCTCAAAACATCGGGGACGTACTCCGGACCCGTCGATGGAAAGTACAATCCGGAATTCAAGACTTCGATAAAGGCCTTTCAGGAAAAGAATTCGATCCGCTCGACCGGTACGCTCAATCGCGTGACGATCGAAAAGATGGAAATCGAATTGACCGAAGCCCAAGCGGCGATTCCCGCAAATCCCGATGACAGCAAACCGACTTCGGCGACAAAAGGGAAACGGGGTCCGGTATTCAGAGCGACAAAGGAACAAATTTCAAACGTACAGTCGATGCTCAAGGAAAAGGGTCTTTATGACGGCGAACAAACCGGAAAACTGGATGATCCGACAAGGGCCGCGATCCGCGAATGGCAATCGACAAACGGCGTAAAACCGACGGGCACGTTGAACAAGGAAACACTCGAAGCGATGGGAATCGAGCTAACTGAAAAGCAGAAGTAGTTTTGATTTTCGGTTTTCCTCAGTTTTGAGTTCGGTGGTGAGAAGGGCCTTTGCTCTCTTCGATCCGAACTTGGGAAACCATCAGCTAATGCCAATTGGCATGCGGCTCGCACGCCTGCCGCGATTCGCGGCAGGCGTGCATCGGCCACGCCGGACTTTTGAATAGCGTCAATCATTTGGAGAAACGCTCAGATCGTGAAAAATGCGGCGAGAAATAAGGATGTAAATCCAATCTGCGATTCTTGATGAATCCTCTTTTTCGTAAAAAGGGCTTCTTTGGCTTTTGCCAGCATCCCCCGCAAGGACAGAATAAACAAACGTACGAATCCTGTGCGATTCTCACGAAAAAACGAAACCCGCATTTCAGCCTTTGTCAGAAGCGAGTCCAAAAAGCGAAACTGTTATCAGTTTTTTCGAACTGGCAAGAATAATTTCCGGAACCGAATGAACCTTCGAACCTTCCGGAGAACTTGGAACTTCTGAGTTCACTCTAAAGAGTCGATTTAAGGGAATAATTTGAAAAAACATCCGGAATTTCCTCTTCTGACGCGAGAGCGTCAAGTAGATACAAAGACGGGGGTGGAACGGCTTTGCGCGGAACCCCGGGGTGCCACGAAGAAGACATCGGAGCAACGCTGGTGGCGCTGGAATGCAGCAATTACGGGCGTTTCTCCGCGCCGGTACCCGGCGCGAACATTGTTTTTATGTTTACCGTGGGTTCCGCGCAAAGCCGCTCCACCCACGGCTAGAATCTACGTGACGCTCCGCGTCCGAATAGGAAAATCCGGATTTTGGATTAAAACCGACTTTTTAGAGTAGACTCAACTTCCGGAAAACTTGGAACTTCTGGAACCTGGAACTTGGAACTCTTCCGGTTCTTCGAACTCTTCCGGAACGCCATGAATACAACACAAAAAAACGAGTTTCGCGAATACGGTTGGTTGATCGTCTGCATCTCCACGCTGGCGTTGGTTGTCAGCAACGGTCTGGCGATCCTCGGATTGCCCGTATTTTACAAACCCATGCTCGCCGATTTGATCGCGAGCGGATCGATTGACGAATCAACATCGCAAACGCTTATCGGAACGGCGGCCGGAATCACGTTGCTTTCCGCAGGGCTTCTGGCTCCGATCGGCGGCTGGCTTTATCGAAAGACATCGGCGCGATTGATGATGACGATCGGGTCGGTTCTTCTTGGGGGCGGGATTCTGCTTTACTCGCGAGCTACGGGCGCATGGTCTGTTTATGGCGCGCATGCTCTTCTCGGTCTCTCGCTTGTATTTGTGGGCGTACTTGTAAACACGGTTCTGATATCCGAGTGGTTTGTCGAAAAACGCGGAGTCGCGTTGGGGATCGTACTTACCGGGACGAGCTTTGGCGGAGTTTTGATACCTCCGATCGCGACACCGCTTATCGGCGCATACGGTTGGCGAACGGCGATGTTGTTGGTAAGCCTTCTCGTTTGGCTGGTTCTATTGCCGGCGGTCGTATTGCTTGTCAAAAACAAGCGACGCGAAGTTAACGCTGAATCTGCTCTGGCGGAATCAATCCCTGAAGAGAACGCCACAACAGGCCATCAAGACTCGACCGGCGAAGCAATCGGCAGTTTGAATTTCTGGGTACTCGGTCTCGCCTCGGCACTGATTTTCTACACGATCTTTATCGTCAGCCAACAACTGAATCTATATCTCCAAACCCCCGCGATGGGTTACACATTGGCCGAGGCAGGAGCTGTTCAATCGCGGCTGTTTATGGCGAGTGTCGCCGGTAAATTTCTCTTCGGCTGGTTGTCGGACAGATTTAGCTCGGGCCGCGTGATGATCGCCGGAACGGCGCTGATGCTTTTCGCCGCATCCGTGTTTCCGGTGCTGACGCCATCCACGATCCTTCTCTTTGCGATTCCCTTCGGACTTTCGTATGGAGGAGTTTTTGTATTGATTCAACTTCAAGCGGCGGATCTTTTTGGTAGAAAAAACCTCGCCCTCGTCCTCGGAATCATCACCGCGATCGAAACGATAGGCGGCGCCGCCGGAACAAGAATCGCAGGCATGATCGCCGACGCCAACGGAGGCGACTATCGATACGCGTTTCTGACGCTAATCCCCGCAATGCTTGTGACCGTGCTGCTCGCGATCGTGCTAAACCGAAGAGTGGCAAAAAGCAGAGTTCCAAGTTCCAAGTTCTAGAAGCTGAGTCCACACTAAAAAAAGCGATTCAATGGACAAAGTTGAAAAACGTCCGGAATTTCCTCTTCTGACGCGAGAGCGTCAAGTGGATTCGTAGCCAGGGATGGAGCGGCTTTGCGCGGAACCCCCGGTGGCCTCGAAGAAGATATCGGAGCCCCGCTAGTCGCGCTGGAATGCAGCAATTACCGGCGTATCCCCGCGCCGGTACCCGGCGCGAACAATGTTTTTATGTTTACCGTGGGTTACGCGCAAAGCCGCTCCACCCACGGCCACATATCTCCGTGAGGCTACGCCTCCGAATAGGAAATTCCGGATTTTGGAATAAAATCGAACGGCAAATTGATCCTCAGGGAAACCAGGCAAGACCCCTGCCACCTTGTGTGGCAGGTGAATGAGGTCAGCAGCTAGTCCAAACCACATTAATTGATCCGGAGGCCCCTGCCGCCTTGTGCGGCAGGTGAATAAGGTCAGCCCCTTCCAGAACAACAATAAAACTCAACACACCAAGCATTTAACGGCCGTAGCTACGGACCTTTGCCTCCTGCCGGACAAGCCGGCAGGGGGGCCGGAACGCTTCATTTCTTGCCGTGACTAGCTTCTGACCTTATTCACCTGCCGGACAAGCCGGCAGCGGTCTTTCTCCAATATCGAGCCGTTGTGACTGGAGATGATGCTCTTCTCTTTCCAGCCCGAATTCTTAGAATAAACTCAGAAGTTCCAAGTATTGCCGGGCAGAGTTCCAACTTCCCCATTTTCAAGGTAGTATCGGAAAGCGCTGGGATTCGGTAGTCGTCCCTATTTTCGTTTTCGATCCCTACAACCCGGATCTTCGAATTCTTAGCCCGCAAAACCCGAACCGGCGCAAAACTGAAACTCTTCCGACCAACCTGGAACCTGGAACTTTTGGAACTTGGAACTTCGTTCGGTCGGAACTTGGAACTCTGCCCGGATGGAATCAAACGTTTACACCTACATAACCCCAATCGCGATAGTCTTTCTCGTGCTTGAAGTTTGCGCATGTTTCGTGCTTAAGCGCGATTACATTACGTTTGAGGAAGCGATCGCGAATTTCGGTACTGCACTTGGCAATCAAACCGTAAACGTGCTCGTGGCTATCGGGGTTTATGCGGTTTACGGATTTATCTGGGAGCATTACAGGATTTTTACGATCGACCTCTCTTGGTGGAGTTTCATCCTTCTCCTGGTCGGCGTCGATTTCGTTTTTTACTGGGTCCATCGTTGGGGGCATTCGATCAACATCATGTGGGCAGCGCATTCGCCGCATCATTCGGCCGAGGAAATGAATTTCTTCGTCGCCTTGCGCGCGAGCGTCACACAGAGATTGGCGAGCTTTTTGTTTTTCTGGGTTTTGGTCGTCGTTGGCTTCAAGCCCTTTGATATCTACATGATGGCGGGTCTTCACCTCTTCATCGCCTTCCTCCATCACACCCAATTCATCCCAAAACTCTGGAAACCCATAGAGTTTGTTTTCACAACTCCTTCGCATCATCGCGTCCATCACGGGGTGAATTTCAAATATCTCGACAAGAATTTCAGCGAGTTTCTTATCATTTGGGATCGCATCTTCGGCACTTTTCAGGAAGAGCAGGAAGAGGTGGTTTACGGAATCTATGACCATCCGAAATCATGGAATCCGATTTCGATCAACTTTCACTTTTACAAGATCCTCTGGAACCTAGCCCGCGAAGCACCCTATTTCTGGGACAAGATCCGTATCTGGTTTATGCCCGCAGGCTGGCGCCCAAGAGGTCTGGAGGCCGCGGAGAAAATCGAAATAACCGTTGAAAACCAGGAACGTTTTGAAACCCGAATATTTGTTGGCGGGCGCGCATACCTCGTCATACACCTGTTTACGGCGGTCGCGCTGATGCTGGGTGTGATCTCAAACCTCTATGGCTGGACACCGGCAACAAAATGGGTCGGTGCCGCGCTTCTTTGGTGGCAGATAATTAACTGGAGCGGAATTCTCGAATCAAAACCCTGGCTCCGTTCATCAGAGGTAATAAGGCTGATCGCAATGTCGGTATTCACAGCACTGTTCCTCGGCGGAACGCTCGGCACAGCGGCAAATCTTTTGATAGCCGCCTCCGGAATCGCATTCGTCGCGTGGACGTTATATTGGTTTGTACCGGGTGAATTGAACACCGAACCGGAACCGGCATAGGCGGGTTATTATCCATTTAGTGAATGAATGTAATTTCCACAAACTGAATACTCTGAACTCAGAAGACCGTAAATGATCATCTGTTCGAGAATCCAAGAACGGCTTTTTGACTAGCCGACGTGATGTTCATTTGACAATTCCACAAAAGTCGGTGAACATTCCGGCATCGCAGAAGTTAAACGGTCCGCCAACTCCCGGCAGCTTATTGTACATCTCCCCGGAAGGCGGGCCTGGGATAGACACTCATAAACGACAGGGCGCGAATGCTTCCACGGGCACAAAAGTCAATCAATGTCGAGACCTTTCCGGGTTCCTTTCCCGGGAGGCTTTTCTTTTGTCCGCCGTTTGGATGGTGGGCGTGGCGCGCCGGTCCGGTTGAAAAGATCGCGGGGTGAGCCGTTTGGCCGCGGGATCCCCGGGGGCGATCATCGCTTGAAAGCGATTTGGTCACCTTGGGAGCCGCGGATTGAACGGGCTTTTTGGGATTCCCCGCCGGAAGGAGCCTTGCCGAAATGAACCGAAAAGAACCCGTTGCCGTCCGCCTCTCCGTGCGACTGATAGTAACTGCTGCAATCATTGCACTTGTCGCCCCCCCTTCTTCCTTTTGAGTGATTTCGGGCAAAAGACGCCGAAGAAAAGGCTCGGGGCCGCGAAGGCTCCGGTGCTCCCCGCCCCGCTTCCATACGATTTTTCGGACAAGTCCGGTTCGCTTTCGGCCGCAAGCAGGTTTTTCTCCGCGGGCTCGTCACTTGCGGACTACGTTTCCGCGCCCGAACTTCCCGAGGGGTTCGAGAACGCCTCGCCCGAATCGCCGCTTTCGCGCGATCTCGCTGGGGTTCTGAGGGGCGCGTCGGAAAGGATTCTCGGCTCTCCGGCGAAGGCGGCTACAAGCGCGGCGGGCGATCCGTCGTATGATTTCGACGGCGACGGAAAGGCGGACATGTCGGTCTGGAATCCTTCCTCAAGCGAGTGGAGCGTATCTCAAAGCAACGGGCAGGGCACGGTTTCCGAGGTTCTGGGAACAAGCTCGTCCTCTCCCGTCCCCGGAGACTACGACGGAGACTCGAAAACGGACATGGCGGTGTTCGCGTCGGGCGCGTGGCTCGCAAGGCCCTCGGCGGGCGGAGCCGATCTGACGCATTCCTTCGGAACGGCGGGAGACGTTCCCGTTCCCGGAGACTACGACGGAGGCGGAAAGACGGACTGGGCCGTTTTCCGTCCCTCGACAAGCACCTGGTGGGTCCAGAGCCGCGAGACGGGGGCGATCGCATCGACGGCTTTCGGAGCAGCGGGGGACATTCCCGTCCAGGGCAACTTCGACGGCGACTCGAAGACCGACCTCGCCGTCTTCCGACCCTCGACCGGCGACTGGCACGTGCTTGGAACAACCGCCGGGTACTACGCCTTTCACTGGGGCGTCGCGACGGACACGCCCGTCCCCGCGGATTACGACGGCGACGGAAAGACCGATTTCGCGGTCTTCCGGCCCTCGACCGGTACATGGTACGCGCACCACTCGGACGGCTCGGGCTACACGGCCTTCGCCTGGGGGAACTTCGGCGACCAGCCCGCCCCGGCGGACTTCGACGGAGACTCGAAGGCGGATTTTGCGGTCTGGCGCCCGACGACCGGCGTCTGGTTCGTCCGCAAGTCGGCGACGAACGCCTACGCGTACGAATCGCTCGGGATGAACGGGGACGTTCCCGCACAGGCGGCGTACGTCAGGAAGGTCGGCGGGTTTTACGCCGAATACGATTTCGCAAAGGACAGGCTTTCGCCGAAAAACGCCACCGGCGGAACGGACCTCTACTCGGGGAACGTCTCGTGGGGGGCGGGTCTCGCGGGGCTTCCCGGAAGGGCGGGAATGTCGGCGGGGATAGGCATCTCCTACAACTCGCTTGTCTGGACAAAGGACACCAAGAACTCCGTCATGGTCTTCGACGCCGACGCGTCAAACGTCTCGCCCGGCTTCACGCTCGGTTTTGGCGCGATCGAGCCCGTTTACTGGGACAAGGCGAACGGAAGGTTCGCGTATCTGATGACGACGCCCTCGGGCGCGAGGGTCGAGTTCAGGCAGATCGGCGCTACAAACGCCTACGAGACAAAGGATTCCTCCTACGCGCTTCTTGAAACCTTCGGAAACTCCAACCCGAACGATCCGGTCGAGACGATCACGATCGCCGTCACCTCCGCCGGAGGGACGAAAACCGAATACGAGTGGAACTCGGGCGCCTTCCGCCCCTCGAAAACGACGGACAGGAACGGCAACTTCGTCTCGGTCTCGCACAACCAGTACGGTCTGCTCGAATCCTTTGCCGACACGCTCGGCCGCGTCGTCAGCGTCAGCTACGATTCAGCGCTGAGGCCGGTTTCGGTCACCCAGCAATGGAGGGACCAGAACGGCTCGGGATCGCCCGTGACGCGCACCTACGCCGAGTTCGAATACTCGCAGACGGCGGTCGATCCCTCGTTTGACCAGTCCCTCGGCGTTTTCGGCCCCGACGGCGGAACGCTTCTGACGGTTCTCTCGAAGGTGACATACGGAACATCTTCGTCAAACACCGGATCGACCTCGTTCGAATACAACTCCTTCGGACAGGTTTCAAAGATCACCAACCGCGCCGGCGACGGCCACATCCTCTCATACAGCCGGACGAACCTCGAAACCCCGGGAACCGGGCTTATGGATGTGCCGAAACTCTCCGAAACGAGAAACTGGACAGAAAACTTCAACCTCGACCAGAACGGCTCGGAGCAGGAGACCGTCTTCAGGAACACAATCGCGACCGGCGCGGCGATACCCGCCGCTGGCGGAGGCGGAACGGGCACAAGGATCGAGGCGTGGATGGAAGGCCATCCGACATCGAACCGGTCCATAAGCTATGTCGGCGGAAGCGGCTGGATGGAATCGCTTCCGATCCTCTCCGAGGACTGGGCGGACGACGGCGGCGGGCTTGAGAGAAAGCGCTGGAGCGCGACCCAGTGGACGCAGGACGACACGAACCTTTCAAGGCCCGACAATCCGCGCGCCACCGTGTCGAGGATCGGCGACGACGACAACGGGTATGTGCGCAGGACCGAGACGACCTACAGGCTTTATCCCAATTCGACCGTTTCCGAATACGGGCTTGTCGAAAAAACGGAGCTTTTCGACGAATCGAGCCCCTCGGTCGTTCTCAAGCGGGCGGAGACCGATTACAACCTCTCCGCGGCGTACGTTTCGAGGCGGATCATCGGCCTCGTCTCCGAGGCGCGCGCCTACGGGCTTGAGAACGGCAATCTGGAGCTCGCCTCGAGGACGACTTTCGAATACGACCACGAGGGATTCACCGAGGAAACGAACCAGACAGTCTCGCCCTCGGCGGGGCACGACAACGCAAATTACGGCGCGTCTTTTGTCGCGGGGCGCGGAAACCAGACCTCCGCAACCCGCTGGGACGCGGACGATTCGCAGAACCAGACCAAGGCGATAACGACTGTTGCGAGATACGACACCGCGGGCAGCGCGGTCGCATCGATCGATCCGATGGGACGAAAGATCCGCATCGAATACTCGGACTCGTTCAACGATTCCTCAAACCCCGGCACCTACGCGTACCCGACAAAGGTGTTTGATCCCGCGGGAAACTTCTCGCGCGTCAAATACCGTTTCGACACCGGAGCTAACGTCTGGGCGGACTCTCCGCATCCATCCGATGCGAACGACCGCGGGAAGGAGACCGAAAGGGAGTACGACGGGTTTGGAAGGATTCTGAGGGAAACCCTTGTGAACAACGGCGCCTACACGAGATACGAGTATCCATCGGCGGCGGTCGAGTCGAGGGTGTACACGACAGTTGTGGACATGAACGGCGACGGACCCGACGCCTCCGACGAGGTTTTGTCGAGGGCGTGGACCGACGGCGCGGGAAGAACGCTTGAGACAAGAACGCTCCATCCGGGAAGCACCGGTGGATACGCGGGCTCAATAGCCGAATACAACGAAATCGGCGAGCTTGTCCGAAGCACCGTCCCGACCGAGGTCGATTCCTCCGGAAACCCCGCCGGAGACGACTACCGCGGAGCGGGCGTCTGGCTCTGGAACCAAAAAGAATACGACTGGAAGGGCCGCGTGACGCGCGAGATCAACACCGACGGAACCGACCGCCTGATCTCCTACGAGGGCTGCGGCTGCGCCGGCGGGCAGGTTACTACTTTTCAGGGCGAGGAAATAGTTGAGACCGACTGGAATGGGAACAGTCCGGTATCGCTTGGCAGGCGCACGCAGAAAGCTTATCAGGACATCCTTGGCCGCACGTTCAAGGAACAGGTGATGAATTGGGACGGAACCACGCCATACAGGACCACAACTCGAACGTTCGACAGACGCGATCAGGTTTCGAGCCTGAAGGTGTTTGAGGGCGACGTCACCGCTCAGTCCTTCCGCGAAAGCACATCGGCCTACGATGGTTTCGGCAGAATCACGGTGTCCCATCTTCCAAACATGGATGTTGGATCGGATTCGAATCTGGAGTACAACCTCGATGGCAGCATTGCTTCAAAGACCGATCCCCGCGGAGCGGTTACCAGTTTCTCCTATAATGGCGCCGGCCTTCTCGCACAGGTCAGTTTCGCTCCTCCTCCCAATTCGACTGATGTTCCGGATACTCCGGATGTTTCGTACACATACGACATCCTTGGCAACAGAATAGGCATGGATGATGGGCCCGGCGCTGTAGAGTATTCATATGACGAGTTGTCAAGGCTCATCTCGGAGACAAGGTCGTTTGATGAAACCCTCGCCGATGCACCGGGCACGGGCAACAGTTTTGAAATAGATTATGAATACGGGATTTCGGGAATGCTCAAGTCCTACACTGCTCCTTTTGGGGAGGAGTTTGAATATACCCATCAGAAAAACGGGCGGCTCGAATCCGTAACGGGAGCAACAGCATTCAATGGAATCGCATCCTATGCCTCGTCGCCTGAATACAACGCCAGAAACCAGTTGGTGGGCGTAGCCTACGGCAATGGAACCTCAATGACGATTTCCGGATTCAACAACAAGCTTCAAGCCACGTCCTTTGTTGTTTCAAACGGATCAACCAGCGTGGTCAGCAAGGAGTATGGGTTCTACGGGGACGGAAGCCTGAAAAAGATCGACGACGGGCTTGATCCAAGATTCGACAAGACTTATCGCTACGATCAGGACGGGCGAACAATCGAGGCGAAGGCCGGGACGGCCGCAAGAGGCGAAACTAGTACCGAAAACCTGAATCTTGACCGGCCCTACAGCGTCACCTATGAGTTTAATGCGTTTGGAAACATAACGGAACTCGACGGCCACTACTACAATACCCCGTACACCACAACTGACTCTTTCAGTCCTTCCTCGGGACGAAATCCGGAGTGGACGTATGACGCAGCGGGCAACGTACTTTCCGACGAAGACGCCGAGTACGTGTATGATGCCGCCGGAAAAATCGTTGAAACGCGGCAGCGGGATTATGATGACGAGGGGGAGTTTCACGAACCCACGATTGACATCTATTCCGGGGATGGCGAGGTGACAAAAAGAATTCTCAATGACGGAGCGACCGAGGCTCCTTTGGAGAAGACTGTCCTGTTCATTCGCTCAACCTCTCTCGGGAAGCTCGTATCCGAAGCCACGCAAACCGGAGCGAAGAGCAAGACCTTTGTGCTTGCCGAGGGAACGGCACTCGCCGAACAGGAGATCGTGGAATCCGGAAACGGTCCAACTGAAAAGCTGTCCTTTTACCATCAGGACGCAAGTGGCGGCAGCGTTGAAATGACCAAAGCGGACGGTACCGTTCTGGAATCGGGTGGAAGGATAGCGGAGTTCGACGCAATCGGGCACAATATCGCAGATGAGGGACAATACCTTACCCTGAACGGCGCGCCTCCGCAGACGGAGGAAACCGGTGCGGGGGACATGTTTGGAAACGAAAGCGGATGGCGGCCCGGGAAGAAGACATATTCCGTCGAAGGTCTGCCGGTTCCCGAATCGATGTTCATGCAAATAATCTATTCGGGGTTCGTCGGGGGAACGTTTGGCGTGCTTCGGAACATCCGCAACATGACAACGAAAAGGTTGAAAGGATGGAACGTAAGAACGGAGTACACGACCTACAGTCACGGAAACAAGAATGATCCGGTGGGAACTGGAGCGGACGATAGCCCCATTACCGTAACGACTGAGACGACAACAGTAGCCAGAGAGATTTCACGGGAGCCTGTTTACGAGTATAGGACGGATTGGTCGGTAATGATAGCGATCGAAGATTTGATGATGTATTTTTCGATTGAAAAGACAAGCAAGTTCGTCATTAAACTTCGCATTGATTCAAGAGACAAACTGAAATCGTTTCTTAGCGGAATGTTAGATCGCGGTGAATGTGGTAAGCGGTTGAATTCTGCCCTTTCCTATCTTTCGAGTATTAAAGGTAATGCTCCAATTTCCAATAACCTCGTCGGTGTTATGGATTCTCTCATGAGCCAGGAGAATGGCGGTGTTTTCGGAGATATTAACTCCAGAGATGCCTATTTAATGTTAGAGACATATCAAAGGACGGCAAGCTCCAAAATTGCTGGAGGCGGCGGTCTGTCGTCATATGCTTATAGGCGCATTGGAAAGAGTCAATGGGAGCATGCGACTTTTGCCTTTGCGTTTCCAGTTAGCTTTTCAACTTTACATCCTCGCAAGAATGATGTGTCTGCCTCGGCTATTGAAATAGCAAGAAGAACTAAAGAAAGCGCAAACAATTTTGCAGGAAGACTCGTCCACTAACTGTTTCATTCCGCGGGGAGTAGCCGACTATTTTCGCACAAGGAAATGGATGCGGCTGCAGCATTTGCGGATCGCGATAACAAAACACCAGTATCTAGTTTTGATGCGCTCGTTAAGAAATACTGTACTTTTTGATTGGAGAAATTCGATGCAAGCTAGAGTTAGCCTCTTTACACTTGTACTTTTGGTAGTTGGTCAAGGGATTGGACAATGTTCAAGCCTTCAGGAGTTAAGATCCACATTCTCGATTTTGAATATTGATCAAGACTATTATGATCAATTATTAGGCCCGTCTGGTGACTTTCACGAAGTGGTAGATGGAATCGAGTTGCTTAATCCCCGAGCGCAATTTTCGGTCACGAATTGCGATCAAGGGTGGAATGTCGCCACTGGGACGCTGTTAGAGGTGCAATTTACAGTTGGGAACGAGACCGAATATCGATCTGGAATCATTGGCAAAAGCGAGGTACTTTCCGGAGACGACACATTCCAGCGTTATTACACAAATCGCGAGTTAGGCATTCAAGTTGTGGTAGATTCACGGGGATATCTCAAATTGGTTAATTTTGTTCCCACTAATCAAACCGCTAGAAGATGCAAAAACTATCCTCCTTATGATTCCGCTGTATCAATGTATGCGCCACACTCAACGGTTCTATTGGCTAGGTTAGACGACATTTCATCCTTGGAAACAGTGCTAATCGAGTTTAAGGAAAATACATACCAGGAGCATGTACTATACGTATTTGTATACAATAACACGTTAACGGGTTCCCTATCGTCTAGTCAACTTATTGAGGGCATTTTCCGCTTGATACAAGTACGATATAAACACCTGGAGCGTCGCATTCATGTTCTTGCAGGTGGTTATCGCGAGGAAACCGAAGCAGAGGTATTCTTGATTCCGAAGAGCTGGCCGGGTCCAATTGCTCGACCAAGTGTCAACACGAAAGGAAAATGTTACTAATACTCGAATCCGACCATGCAATCAGAGGTGGGCAAGCAATCGGCGCCGGTGGACACATGGCTTGGGTCCTTTTTGAAAAAGGTTATGCGGTCGTTTTGGTTCAGTCGAAATAGGATAACTCTTCATTTGTCCTCAGCAATCTGTAACTCCCGGAGTGATTCTAAACACGTCGAAACCGTTTAGAATACGGAATGAATTAAAAGTAAAGACCAAATAAAGCAACGAAATAAAGCGGCCCACGGTTAACCGCACAGCCCACAAAGATGGAACAATGGGAGCTAACCAGTAAATATCCAGTCTCTTACGAAAAATGAGCTGGCGAAACCCGGTATTCGAATGTCGAAGAAATGGTCACGGCAGAGACTGAGTTCGTGACAAGAGTCCGTAAAGTGGTACTGAAAACTTCGTACGGCGGCATTCATGAACAGCGAAACCAACCACAAAGCAAGAGTGCCTCAAAACGCGAATTTGTGACGTAACATCATATGCGCAATCAGGAGACACAAAAATCAAGCTTTTTCGATGCCGCCCGATCACGATTTTCGGGCGTCTTTCTCCTTGCCGTTGCCGCCTTCGTGGCATGGGCGCTCTCGATTGCTGCTGAATGTCAATTCGGGTTCAGCTCGGCGATTGTTTGGTATTTGAGTGGGGAGGCGATTCGCTATTTGGCGGTTGGCGTGCTTGTTGGCGCATTCGAACTCCTGTCTTTTTCACGTGCTCGATACGTCGTTTTAGGAATACGACTTTTTATTTCGGTCATCATCGTTATTCAACTTTTCGTAGTTGTGACTGGCAAAATGCGGCAGATAATCGCGACTGGAGGCTGGTTGCGAATTTCACTGTTGCTTACATTTCTCCTGGATTTGGTAATTGCATTCATTGTCCTCCGAAGTTTGAGCCGCCTGCGACTCCGCGGTTAAGGCAAGCGCACAATCAAATCCAAGAGTCGTTTGATAACCGCGAAGATCGCTGGTGCAAAATTATGATTCCGCCCATTCGCTAATTCAAATCATCGCCTTTGAATTTCTTCCAACCTCATTTCAATTTTTCCATCCAATTGGTTTAGAGTTATCCGTGATCCCAAATTTCTCCTAAGCTTCCGGGCCAGCGAAAATGCGTTTTGTTTTTTCACCAATCTTCTATGTCCTGCTTGCGGTCGGGTTTGTTCCGCTTCTTTTTGCGTGGGGAAAGAATGATTTTATCTGGTATGTGCTTGGATTTGACGTTCTTTTGCTGGGCGTTGCCATATTGGATTACAGGCTTTCGAGGTCTTCGGCGGATGATTTGACCGCGACGAGGGAGTTTAGCGAACGCTTCGCATTGAAGAGCCCGGTTTTGGTTGATGTAAGAATTCAAAGCTCCGCTTCACGCTTTCTTACGATTTTTGCAAAGGATGAGTATCCGCCGGAACTCGGACTCAAAGGCGTGCGCGAGTTCAAGATGAGGCTCGGTCCTTCCGAGGAAGCGGTTCATGCCTATGAGCTTACGCCGTCCAAACGAGGCCGTTATGAATTTGGGAAGATCGCCGTCCGGATCGGCTCCAGGCTTGGGCTTTTGAGGTTGATTTCCGAGATCGGGGAATCCGAGGAAGTAAGGGTTTATCCAAACATGCGTCGGGCCCGAGAGATCGAACTCAAGGCGCTTGGATCAGCGTCGTTTGTCGCCAAACAGAGGCGTTCGGTCAGACGCGGCGACGGGCGCGAATTCGAGTCGATGAGGGATTATGTTCGCGGCGACGAACTTAGGCATATTTCATGGACTGCAACCGCAAGACGCGCGAAACTTACGACGAGGCAATACCAGATCGAACGCGATCAGGCCGTCGTGATCGCGCTCGACGCCGGTAGGCTTATGACGGCGCGGATCGACGACGAAACAAAATTCGACACCGCGCTCCACGCATCGCTCGCACTGATGCTCGCGGCCGCGAGGGGCGGAGACCAATGTTCGCTCGTCATTTTTGGGAGGAATGTAAAGCGATATCTTCCTCCGCAAAAGGGCATTCCGCAGATCGACATTATCCTCGAAAGCCTATATGACCTCGAACCGGAGCTGATCGAACCATCTTACTCAAGGGCTTTCAAGTTCGTTTCCTCAAACACGAAAAAGCGCGCATTTGTTGTTATTCTCACGGATTTGGTCGATAAGGAAGCATCATCTGAGCTGATTCGGGCGCTAAAGCTTCTGCGTCCGAGACATCTGCCGCTGGTCGCAACCATCGGCGATCGCGATTTGAACGAGACCGTTGACGCGGTTCCCAAAACCATCGACGACGTGTTTCTGCAGTCTTCGGCAGAAGAAATAATCCGACAAAGAGACGCCGCGCTAAGGCAGGTCGAAACCCTCGGCGGACTCGCACTCGATGTAACGACAAGAACGCTCGCCCCAAGCCTCCTAGAATCGTATTTGAGGGTAAAGGAGAGGGGGCTCCTTTAGAAACAGAGTTCCAAGTTCCAAGAACCGGAAGAGTTCCAAGTTCCAAGAGTTCCAAGTTCCAAGTCATTGTTGGTTAGGTTGAACATGCTCTGTCGCACGGGCGAGGATGTTGAAGTTTGGTTTGGTAAATCGTATTAATTTTGTTCGAAAACAAAATCCTGACAGCTCGTTTACCTCGACTTTAGCCAGAAGAACTTGGAACTTCTGGAACTTGGAACCTGGAACTCTGTATTGACGTGCATGGAAATTCGTAACTACACCGATAGCGACCTTGCCGAGATTCTTTCGGTGATAAAGACCGCTTTTGCCGAACAGAGGGGGTTGGTAGATCCGCCTTCCTCGGCCGAACACAAGACGATCGAAATTCTGCGGAGCGAACTCCAAGGATCCGACGCGCTGGTCGTCGTTGAGGAAGGAAGATTAATCGCAAACATCTGCTACCGATTTGAAGGGGATCGATGCTATTTTGACAGGCTTGCCGTTATGCCCGACTGCCGAAGGCGAGGGATTGGAAAACTTCTGATCGAGGAAGTCGAATCGCGTGCCTCGGCAAAAGGAATCCGCAAAATGTCATTGTCCGTAAGGATCGAACTCGAAAACCAGCAAGCGCTGTATAGAAGCCTCGGCTACGAGATCGAGTCATACGAATCCCACGAAGGATATGACCGTCCAACGTATGTAAAGATGGGGAAAGGGATTTAGGGAAGAGTTCCAAGAATCGGAAGAGTTCCAGGTTCCAAGTTCCAGGAGTTCCAAGAACCCGGAAGAGTTCCAAGTTCCAAGAGTTCCAAGTTCCAAGTCATTGTTGGTTAGGTTGAATGTTCTTTGACGCGCTTGCGTGTATTTCGAAGTTTGGTTTGGTAAATCGTATTAATTTTGTTCGAAATCAAAATCCTGACAGCTCGCTTACCTCGACTTTAGCCAGAAGAACTCGGAACTTCTGGATCTTGGAACTTGGAACTCTTCCGGTTCTTGGAACTTTGCCGGACGAACTTTGCCGGACGAACTTTGCCGGGACGATCTCTAGCGAACTTCAACTTCTTTCTCTCCCCTTCCCGCAAGCGCCAGATAGACGATCAGCGCGGTAAAGGTTACGAAACCCGTCGTGAACTTGATCCACGGCGGCAAAGAAGAAGGCGAGAGAAATCCTTCGATAATCCCCGCGACAACCAGCACCGACGCGCATCCCATGACGATTTTTGCGGCCTCCATTCCGGCCTTTCTGACTGCGTCGCCACGGCTCAAATCGCCCGGATTTATCAGCGCGTAACCGATCATGATTCCCGCACCAGCAGAGAGATAAATGCTAAAGGTCTCAATCAATCCGTGCCCAACAACAAAGGTCAGAAGAGCATTTCCAAATGCCGGATTGGTCTTGTAGCAAATCGCCAAAACGGCACCGAAATGCAACCCGTTCAGTGCGAGAATCACAAACGAACCAACACAAAACAAAGCGCCCAGCGCAAATGAAAGAAAAGAAACCCGTATGTTGTGTGTAAAGAGCATCGTCGCGCCCTGTTCGTTTGAATCATTCAGACCAAGCCACCACTGCTCGTTGTTTTCGGCCATGATCCGAATCTCATCAAGACCCAAAGCGTCCGCAAAACCAATGTCGTTCTGAATCAGGAACATTCCCGAAAACATAAAGAACAGCTCAACCGCCGCCGCAAGTGCAATAAACTTCCAGGCCTTTCGAACCGCAACCGGGAAATCCCGTGCAAAAAACTCCCAGATCAACCTAAAGCCTTTGGCTTCGGCACGATAGATTTTTCCGTGGGTCCGTATAACAAGAGAATTCAGATAGCTGATGAGTTTCTGGTCGCGGGTTTCAGCGCGGGCGATCGCGAGGTCGGTCGCGGCGCGTCGATAGAGTTCCCCGAACTCGCGAACTTCGGCTCTGGGAAGCGATTTCATTCCCGAGACGCCATCCGTTTTTGCGAGAAGCTCCTCGAGCCGTTCCCAGTTTCCTTTCTTTTCCAATATGAAGCGATCCACAACGGTTAGTTTCCACGTATCCGGCCGAGGTTTCAAGGCCTGAGCGCAACAATCTCTCAGTGAACGATGCTACGCGTTTTCACTTCCCGCCTTCGGATTGTAAACTCTTTGGGATGTCGGACGCCGCAAAGCAATACCATCAGGAAGAAGCGATTACAAAATCCTACGATTACCGAACGACTCGCAGGCTGTTCGGATATCTTCGCGGGCACTGGAAAACCATGGCGATCGCGTTATGTCTGACTTTTCTGACGAACATGCTGATCGCGCTCCAACCCTATTTCACGAAAATCGCGATTGATGACTTCATCGCCCAGAAACGCACGGATGGCGTGTGGCTTTTCGCGTTCGCGTTTTTTGGACTCTTCGTTTTCAGATTCATATTTTCCTATTTGCAGGAAATTTTGCTGAACATCGTCGGACAGAAGGTGATGTACAAGCTTAGGAGCGAGATTTTCGAAAAGCTCCAGCGTCTGCAGATTTCGTACTTCGACCGGCATCCGGTTGGAAGAATCATCACAAGACTTACGTCGGACGTCGATTCGCTCAACGAGTTGTTTACATCGGGAGTAATCGAAGGACTCGGCGACATGGTCGCGATTCTCGCCTACACGGCAATGATGTTCTGGCTCGATTGGCGACTCGCGCTTGTTTCGATGATTGTCGTACCGCTTTTGTTTTGGGCGACAAACTGGTTTCGAAAACGCGCGCGCGTCGGATTCGACAAGGTTAGGACGCGGATGGCGCGCATCAACGCCTTTCTGCAGGAACATATTTCCGGCGCCCAGACCGTGCAATTGTTTAACGCTGAAAACAAAGCGCGCAAGAAATTCCACGAAATCAACGATGAATATCGTGACGCGAACATCGAAACGATTTACTACTATTCCGTGTTTTATCCGATGGTCGAATTCATCGGCACGCTCGGAATCGCGCTAATAATCTGGTTCGGAGGCTATGAAATTCTTACAGGGATTTCCTCCTCGGGTTCGACACTGACGGTCGGGATCGTGATCGCGATGATCCAGTACTCGCAACAGCTTTTCCAGCCGATTCGAAATCTTTCGGACAAATTCAACATTCTGCAGGCGGCGATCGTGGCTTCACACAGGATTTTCGTGTTGCTTGATGAGGAAGTACGGATCACGAGCCCTGAAAAGCCCGCAAAAACCGAACGCGCCACCGGGAAAATCAGTTTTGAAAACGTATGGTTTGCCTACAACGGCGAAGACTGGGTTCTGAAAGACGTCTCATTTGAGATCAACTCCGGCGAGAGCGTCGCGTTGGTCGGCCATACGGGTTCCGGCAAAACGACAGTTACCAATCTTTTGATGAGGCTCTATGATGTCGGAAAGGGCTCTATCAAGCTTGATGGAATCGATGTTCGCGAATGGGATCTCCACCGGCTTCGCGAGAACTTTGCTGTCGTACTTCAAGACGTCTTTTTGTTCAGTGGACCGATTGGAGAGAACATAGGACTCGGCAAGTCTTCCATCGATAACGAACGAATTAAATGGGCGGCGCGCGAGGTCAATGCCGACAAGTTTATCGAAAAGCTCGAAGATGGTTACGACAGTCAAATCAAGGAGAGAGGCGGCGGACTTTCGGTTGGTGAAAAGCAACTGATCTCGTTTGCCCGCGCACTCGCGTTTGATCCCGCGATTCTCGTTTTGGATGAAGCGACAAGCTCAATCGATACCGAAACAGAACAACTGATCCAGAAAGCCGTCAACAGGATCATGCAGGAACGCACCTCGCTCGTTGTCGCCCATAGGCTCTCGACGATCCAAAAGTGCGATCGAATCCTCGTTTTCCATCATGGAGAACTCCGCGAACAGGGCACGCATCAGGAATTGATTAGGATGCAGGGACTTTATTGGCGTCTGTTCCAACTCCAGTACGATGAGTCCGTTAGAATTGCCGACGAGGGCTTTCCGCCGATTGGTCTTCTCCACGATCCGCACCCCGCAAAAGGTTAGGCAAAATCGATTTTTCGTTTATAATGCTCATTTAAATGAAACCCGAACTCGACAACGCACATGACATGGGAGAGAGCTTCAAAAGGTCCGTTCAGGAGCTTTACTCTGGTTGCGTTGAAAGAGCCCCCAATTTCGGCATCGATCTCGACTGTTTTCTCCAATCTCTCGAAAAATCGGTTCAAAAGTTTGTTTTGGACCCCGCTGAGGGAAACGTTTCGGATGAAGATGTGCGTGCCTTTTTGGATTCGATTCAAATCGATGACTTGTTTCTGGCAATAGGTTGCGCGAATGGCAATGAGCGCGCCTGGTGGGAGTTCGATCAGCAACACAGAGCCTATCTGGAACGAGTGGCGAGACACCTCGCATCGACCGATTTGAACGCTCGGGAAGTGGTTGACCGCGTTTACGTGGATCTTTACGGAACCCGGATCGTCGATGGCGAAAGGGTATCCAAATTCGCGAACTACAGTGGCAAGGGTTCGATCCGTGGCTGGCTGAGAACCGTTATTTGGCATTCGCTTGTCGATTTGCACCGCGCGAGCCACGACGAAGTTTCGCTCGATGAAATGACGGAAAACGTCGGCGAGGGTTACGCGCATGCGAGTTTTGCGGATTCGGATCTCGGCGGCGAGGACGCGATGCTCGACGAGCTTTCGCGAACGCGTTATCGCGATGCGATCGTTGCATCGATTCAAAAGGCCTTTGGAGCGCTGGACGCACATGAAAAACTGCTTCTTCTCTACTATCATGCGGAGAACTTGAAGCTCCGGGAGATCGCGCGGTTGGTTGAAAATCCGGATTCGCCCCTTAGGAATTGGTTTCAGCGTCAGTCCGCCGCTCGAAAATCGGATCCGACTAGCAAAATCCACGAATCGACGATAATGCGATGGCTTGAGAAGACTTACAAGAAAGTTCTCGAAACGTTTAATGATTGCCTTTCGAGCGACTATTCTTTTGACCCAAGCGAGATCGAAATCTGTCTTTCGCTAGCCACTCAGGATTTGGCAAACCCTGATATTTACGAGAACCTGGCTGCCGATTTGTAGTGGTTGCTCCTGAAATCCGGTTGTTTGCGAAGCATCAATAAATATTTTTTGCTTGCTTGGCAACTGGCTGGAACCCGTCTTCATCGAAGACGATTATTTTTTTGCCCCCCATTCCCGAAATTTACGCAAAATTAACTTGTGTGCGTCGTCTCACACACGGAGGCTGGAATAGTTATGGAAAACAACGGGCAAATGACTTTGAACGAACAAAAGATTCAAGCGGCGCTCGGTTCGTTTATTCGGGCGCGGGGACACCAAGCCGGGACGTCGGTGGAAACGGCACATCTGGACGAGGATCTTCTTACCACATTTGTGGAAGGCAATCTGACGGAATCCGAGGCGCGTCCGATCGTCAACCATTTGGCTGGCTGCTCTTATTGTCTTCACGTTTCGGCCGAACTCTTGAAACTCAGCGAGGTGTTCGCGGAAGAACCCGCAGCAATTGTCTCGAGCAGTGTTGAAGCTCCGACGAGCATCGGCGAAGTTTTGTCGGGAATCCTTTCAAGAATCTTCGGCTCGACCGAAGGCGCGGTTTTTGCGCACGAAGAAAAAGAGGCTGAAGAAGACGACGCTTCGGAAGAGGAATAGTTGTTTAGAAACCAGATCGCAGAAGCGGGCCGGAACTACGTTTCCGGCCCGCTTTTTTGGTTGGGTCGAGAGCAGACCGCAAGGATTCCGCACCATCAAACTCTTGAGCTTTGCTAGGCGTAAAAAAGCTCTAACCAAAAATCGGCTCAATTTCTAGAATTTGAAGCACATCTACTTGGAGCCCTTAACCGAACCCTTCGCGCTTCCCCTACCGCCGAGCGGAACGGTATAATTGCCAAATCGGACATCAAATCAGGAGATTGTTTTGGACAAGACCAGCGGATGCAAAAAAGAAGGCGAGGAGCTTTCGGTTGAGAGAATAGCGACGGCAAACCTCCCGACCAAGACGGGGAATTTCAGAATTGCCGGGTATCGTTCGAAAACCAGCACTGAGGAGTTTGTCGTCCTGTTCAAGGGAGAAATGGATCGCAATGTGCCGACGCTTGTCAGGATTCACTCCCAGTGTTTGACTGGAGACGTATTTGGCTCGATCAAATGCGATTGCGGTCCGCAACTCGCCTTTGCGATGAACAAGATCGAACAGGAAGGCTGTGGCGCGATCGTTTATCAGCAACAGGAAGGCCGCGGAATCGGCATCGTCAACAAGATCCGGGCGTATGAGCTCCAGGACTCCGGAGCCGATACGGTTGAGGCCAACGAGCGATTGGGTTTCGCCGCAGATGCCCGCGAATATACCCAATGCGCAGAGATTTTGTATGACATGGGGCTCTGCAAGGTGCGGCTTATGTCGAACAATCCTGATAAGATTGAAGCACTTGAAAAGGCAGGACTTAAGGTCGTTGAGAGAGTCTCTGTCGAGGTCGATTCGGAAGAACCGGCGGCGCAATATTTGAAGACGAAGAAGGAAAAGATGGGGCATCTTTTGGATATCGAGGAATAGGATTTTGTGTTGTTTTTAAAACTCTGGATTCAAGTCGACTAGAAACCATAAGAGATCGGGAATCTTTTTCAACGACTTTCACCAATTGGACTAAGCGGCTCTTAGATTCAAATCGCTATACAAGCGAGCGATCCCCGCGGAAACATTAATGGAGCACTCCCATGCTTTAACTTACACATCTGCAATACTTGCCCGACATTGAAACAATTTTTTTTCGATCAAAAAACCTGGATTTTCGGACTCATCCAAGATTTTGCAACTTGTCCGGGAAGTCACATTGAACTCCAGAATCCCGTTTCGCCAAAATACTCAACAAGGACGCTTTTTTCTGGAATTTCGCCCAAAATCCAAATTTGTGGATAAATTACGAGCATATGTATTCATATATATGTAAATCGACCCCAATAGCCGTCACGGTATTTGCTCAAATCCGCCCTAACCTATTTAGTTTATAAGACTTATCCCAATTTAGACCCATTCTTCCCCGATTGGCTTGGTAATTGCGTTATCAAGGGGACTATGTTTAGGCATAGTTTCCTTTTCAAGAAAATTTGATGAAATCGAAACTAAATCAAGGATTAGCTTTAGAGAACCCTGCTTAGGAGTAAAAATATGCTAAAGAATTTCAAGTTTGTTTCCATCACCTTGACGATCGTATTCGCGCTCGCTGCGTTTGCGTTTGGTCAAGGTCGATTTGGAACGATTGAAGGAACCATTTCCGATGCTAACGGCGATGTAATTCCGGGTGCGACCGTAACGGTTGAAAACTCGGCAAACACCGCTGGTTTCAAGCAAACGGTTACAGCCGATGGAAGTGGTTACTTCTCAGTACGCGTTTTGGCCGGTACTTATAAAGTCTCGGCGACCGCAGATGGCTTCGAAACAAGCACCCGTACGGTGACTGCTTCGCTCGACCAAGCCACTTCGGCGTCGATGCAAATCAAGCCCGGTGCTGGAACGACAGTTGTGGACGTTACGTCGGACACCGCTGTAATCGTCGACCTCGGAGACACCAAGATCGATACGAACATTACAAAGGAAGTTATTGACGCGCTTCCGAAGGGTACAACCTTCGCTTCGCTTCTCAAGATCGCTCCTAATGTTCGTCCCGAAGCTCTTGGCGCCGGTCCGAACATCGACGGTGCATCGGGTGCTGAAAACGTTTATGTTGTGGACGGACAAGAAGTTACCAACTTCCGTACCGGTCAGCTCAATTCCAACAACAACCTTCCGTTTGAATTCCTTCAAGAAGTTCAAATCAAGGCTACTGGTTTTGAAGCCGAATACGGTGGAGCCACCGGTGGTGTTATCAATGCTGTAACGGCTGGTGGTAACGACAACTGGCGTGGAAACTTCGGTATTTCCTTCCAACCTGCGAAGTTCCAAGGAAGTCTCACCCCGTCGCTCAACC
The DNA here is from genome assembly GCA_041394795.1 of Pyrinomonadaceae bacterium. Taxonomy (GTDB): domain Bacteria; phylum Acidobacteriota; class Blastocatellia; order Pyrinomonadales; family Pyrinomonadaceae; genus Aridibacter. The sequence goes on from JAWKHN010000002.1 coordinate 67,389, forward strand.
GTTATGGTGTTGGCGCTGGTGAATTCGACTACTTTGATCGCATCAAGGATGGTGGAACCAACTTCTTCCCCGTTGCTTCGCTTAGCGGTCCGATCATCAAGGGCAAAATGTGGGGAATGATTACGTATGCCCCGCAGATCTTTGAAACAGATCGCACCACGAATTTCTACGATACAAATGAACCCGGTAGAACCATTGTAGGTTCGGAAACCTATCATCAGTATCAAAGAACCGAACAGTATTTTGCTCGTATCGACGCTCAGCCTTCGGAAAGAGTAAGAATGTTTGGTACTTTCCTTTACAACCCGATCATTCTTGACGGTGGCCTTCCGGGCACGACCCAAGGTCTTGTTGGATCCGATCCGATTTCGGTTTCGCAATATGCCGCTCAAGGTGGACGTCAGAATTCGAACGCCGTTAACGGCCAGGTAACCTGGACCGCTACCGACAACGTAATTCTTAACTTCCGTGCCGGCCGCAGCTTCTTGAATGAAAAGCTTGGCTCGTATGGTATTGCTCCGCAAACACGTTATCTTTGTTCGACCTCCGGTGATCCTAGCTCGGTTCCCGGTTCAAACTGTACGGCTGGTTTCAATACAGGCCCGAATACCGTACAAAAGTTTGACGTTTCGACAAGAACCACGTTTGACGCGGATGCTTCGTTTGTAAACATCAAGGCCGCCGGCCGTCACAACATCAAGGTTGGTTATCAAATGAACCGCTTGTTCAACGAAGTTGATCAAGGATATGTTGACACCGGTTATGTAGTTCTTTACTACGGTATCCCCATCAGCGCGCTTACGGGTCAAACCCCGACTGCGGGCAACGTTGGCGCCGGTCTTCTCCAAAGGTTTGGTACGGTTGGCTCCGCCAGCTCGAAGAACCAAGCCGTTTATGTTCAAGATTCTTGGAGAGTCACAGACCGTTTGAACTTCAACATCGGTCTCCGCATGGAGAGCGAAGTTGTTCCCAGCTTCGGCGATGCCGCCACAACCAAGGCGATCGAATTCGGTTGGGGTGACAAGCTTGCTCCGCGTTTCGGTGCTTCGTTTGACCTTACCGGCGATGGCAAGACCAAGCTCTTTGCTTCGTATGGTTGGTTCTATGACCGCTTCAAGTATGAACTTCCTCGTGGTTCCTTCGGTGGAGACTTCTACCGTCGTGACTACTTCGAAATTCTTCCTTCCCGCGGCGTAGCTTACACTGATTACACCTATGCCAACATCCTCGGCGGACGTGCTGACGAAGTTGGTGGTACCTGCCCGATCGTTGGCGGTCCCGGATACTCGATCTGTCAGTTCGACTTCCGTATCGCCACCAATTCGATTGGTGCCGATATCTTCGAAACGGGTGCTGTTGATCCGAACATCAAAGCCGCTCGTCAGAGTGAATACACGATCGGTCTTGAGCGTGAACTCGGCAACAACTTCGTATTTGCCGGCCGTTTCACCCACAAGCAAATCGACCGTGCGGTTGAAGACGTAGGTGTTTTCAACGATCAAGGATCGGAAGCCTACATCATCGGAAACCCGGGTCTTGGACTCGTTTGTGAAATTTCGACCAGTGCCAACCAGCCCTGTACGAAAGCTGAACGTAACTACGACGCCGTTGAACTTCGTGTCGACAAGCGCGTTGCCAAGTACTTCTTCAACTTTAGCTACACCTGGAGCCGCCTGTTCGGTAACTATTCCGGTCTTGCCAGCTCGGATGAATTCGGTCGTTCCTCGCCGAACGTAAACCGCTTCTTCGACCTTCCGCCGCTGGGTTACACTGCTAACGGTGTTCCCGACAACGGACGTTTGGCAACAGACAGACCGCACGTAGTTAAGGCGTTTGGTGGTTATGTATTTGACTGGACAAAGAACGGTATCAATACGACAACCGTATCCGCGTTCACGACATTCCAATCGGGTTCGCCTGTTACCACCATCTACAATCTGTACAACCTCGGAACCACGGTTCTTTATGGCCGCGGCGATCTTGGACGTACCCCGATGTTCTCGGAAACCGACTTTGCTGTTAGCCACACATACAAGTTTGGCCGTGAGAATCGTTTCTCGTTGATCCCGTATCTGGAAATCAGAAACCTCTTCGACGAAAACAACATTCTTACCTACCAAACGACGATCAGTGGTACTAACTTCACCGCTTCGGCTTTGACCTCGGGTGGTTGTACGACTTGTGGTTCGGAAGCTGCGGTATTCGACACCATCTTCAATGGTGGCGGTATCCAGTCTTTTGTTGACAACTACATCAATACTCGCGGTATCAGCTCGACTGGTCTGAGAAATGACTACAATCAAGCTAATGCTTTCCAAGCCGGACGTGACGTTCGCTTTGGTTTCCGTTTCGTATTCTAGTCTCAACTGGAATGAAACAACTGGGACCGTCCTTCGGGGCGGTCCTTTTTTTGTTCATGATTGTCCGTGGAAAGCCGCTAAACTTTGTACGTTTTAGTTCCTGCTTCATTCCCGAAAAATCAGCAACGGCTAGGAACGACATTGGATAGATGACACAAGAATACGTGCCGCTAGAATTGATCTCCCAGACAGAGTCGAGCGACAACATGGCCGATCAAAGTTCCAATGTGGACGCCAGGTATGGAAGCATGGCGAATTTGGTTGACCGTCCAAACATTGAGACCGACCAAACTATGAAGCTCAATGGTTGCTTTGAGATCAGTGGTTGATGAATGGTGGTTACACCTGGCAATGGTTGTGGCCCGGTTTTTGATTTGTCTTGTAACTCTGGAGATTACGCAAACCTGATCCGCGGCAATTGTGTTTTTACAATTGAATGTGCGGCTCCTATCGAGAGGAAAAACAAACCATCTTTTGATTTTGCGTAACGATATGCAGGCGATGCCAATTGGCACTCAAAAGCTTTGACATGAAGATGCGTGTCTAATAGATCCCAACTTTTCCTTGGAAGAATGCCGGTGCGGGCAATCCATCATCCCCAAGTGTTTTGCAATATGTTTTCAGTGCTTCCCATCCAGATCCATGCTGCTGGAATCAAAATTGTGATTGATCCTGCCTATTCAATCGAGCAACAAAACAAGTATTTAGGGCGGGAGCAAGACGATTCACGCATCATGACTTGCTCAACACAGCAAATCGTGACGATACGCCAGGCCCAATGGAAACCAGCTCGATGGTTTGTCCCCAAGGTTCCAAACGATTTCACCTTACAACAAAACGTGTGCTTCTCTACTAGCAGTTGAATCAACTTTCTGATTGGAGCCGCGCGAGGATGATTGGTTTCAGCAAGCGCGGACATTGCCTTTCCGTTGGGTTCAATCATTAAACCACTCCGCTATCACTAAAACTATGGAAACTTTCAAATGTCGAGTGATTAATTCGTCTTTACTGAAGAACAATGGAAGTCTCGCAGACGGTTGAAGGTCGGTTGAAAATCGCAGAATCCATTCTTTTCTTCGGGGCTTATGTCCAGTTCAAAGTTGTACCAGGGGATTTGATTCCCTGCTTGCCTTAAACCAAAAGCGGATCACCGAATCAACATCCGGCAATCCGCGATCGGTCCGCTTTTACAAAACAACAGGCAAAGACTCGAGCTTTATTGTCCCGCCGATTTTGCTTTTTCCCTCAATGAGGCAATTTGATCCTCAATCCCTTTGTCCTTCGCCTTGCTTGCCTTCAAGTAAAGCTCCAACTCGTCGGCAGCCTTGTTATATTGCTTGAGATCGTTCGCATAGAGCTGGGCGAGTTCTATATGGATTTCAGGAATTTTCACCTCCGTCAGAGACTTCGCTTTCACCAGGCTTTTTTCCGCTTCGGCAAATTCACCCTTTGCTCTAAGCAGTTTCCCAAGCATATAGGCTACCTGCGGCGAACGCGGCGCCAGAAACTCCGCCTTTCTTAATGAGGCGAGAGATGCGTCAAAGTACTTCTCACCCAGTTTTTCCAACGCCACCCCCGCATAATAGAAGGCTTGGGAGCTCTTTGGATTTACGCTTGCCGCCTCCATAAATGCCGTAAAAGCCGTTTGATAGTCACGTTTCGCGACTAGCAGACGGCCAACGCTCATTAGCGCGTAGTAGTAAGTTGGTGCTATTTCCAAGGCCTTCTGGAGGTTTTCCATCGCCTTGTCATCCTGTTTGTCAGCCGAATTTTTCAGGGCCGCCTTAAAATAGTCCTCGGCTTCTTTAGGCACTTCCTGAGCAAAAACGACTCCGGTAACCGTATCCGACAAGCCGCCTGATTTCTTTTTAAGATAGAAATCCTGGGGGAAATATCCGTTCGTGCTTCCCAAAAGCGAAACGGTCTGAACCTCCACCATTTGATCCTGATCTTCATAATCGAGGCGAAACGCATGAACCCGGATGTAGTATCGACCGTCGGTTATATTGTTGAATTCGTACCTGCCAAACCCGTTGGTTCGCGTACGATCTCTCATCAGATAGTTTTCGTTCAAAAGCTCCACATCGAGCTCGGCCAGCGGGGTTCTCGATTGGTCGTAAACAAAACCTGCAATCGTCGCCGCCGACGCCGAACCAGCGGATGCGATCAAAAACAACATCAAAAACAACGTCACACGCATCACGCGAACATCTTGCAATACTTTCATAAAACCTCCGGACTTTCTCGGGATGGGTCAGCTCGAGTTGAAATACTGGATATCTGCTGATTATAACATTTGAAATCGCTTTAGCTAAGCTTTTTATTCCGCGAAACATTGGAAATACGGGCTTTTTCATATGCGACAGGTGGTCTGGATGACGATTCGCAGAGACGTTTGGAGCCGTCCGGAAAAAGGCCTAATTCCCCATCAACCAGCTTCTGCTCGCAAACGAAAAAAGAATCAATCTCTCCTCAACCACCAACCAATGGACTGATTTCCGGCTTGATTAACAGTGCGACCTAAAACAATAATGAGACAAACCACGTTTGGAGAAACCGCTCTGGAAGAGAGAATCTACCGCGATCCGGTACACAACATCATAAGGCTTGAACCACGCACACCGGATGGCGCGCTTCTCGCGCGGCTGATCGATACCGCCGAATTTCAACGCCTCAGGCGAATCCGCCAGCTTGGACTCGCGCACTTCGCGTATCAAGGCGCCGAACATTCGCGTTTTACGCATTCACTCGGCGTGATGCACATCGCCCAAAGAATCCTCGCCCGCTTGAGCAGAAAATACGAAATCGACCCGCAACACAGTCTCGCAGTACGCATCGCCGCGTTGCTGCACGATATAGGGCACGGAGCGTTTTCGCATGTGCTCGAATCGATACTCCATTTTCATCACGAAGATTTTACAGTAGAGGCCGTGTTGAGCCCGGACACCGAAGTTGGACGGGTGCTCGCGGAATATTCTTCAGAGCTTCCTGAAGCGGTTGCCGGAATCATCAGGGGTGATTTCAAGCCGATGGCGCTGGCACAGCTCGTCTCGTCCCAGCTCGATGTTGACCGGATGGATTACCTCCTTCGAGATTCGTTGATGACGGGCGCGAAATACGGGATTTACGATTTTGAGTGGATCGTTAAATCGCTTGAGATCGATGAGGAAAATGATCGACTCTACGTTTCTGCCCGCGGCATCTATGCGGTCGAAGACTATTTGCAGTCGCGATACTACATGTTTCGCCAGGTCTATTTTCATCGAACCCTCCGTTCGGCCGAAGTGATCCTAAAGGCCATTGTCAGGCGGGCGTTGTTTCTTACCGCCATCGGGCACGAAGTGTGGAAGGCCGAAGGATCCTCCTTCGCAACCGTTTTGAACGGTCTCGAACCAGATCTGAAGGGCCACCTCGAGCTTGATGACAGCGATATCATCTTCCACATAAAGCGTTGGCTTTCGTGCGACGATTCGATCCTTCGGGATCTCTCGCGTCGCTTTTTGCATAGAAAACTCTTCAAGGTATTTGATCTCGATATGCCTTCGGACGAGATCGGCGAGTTCATCGAGACCGCCCGGGAAATCGTAAGCGGTGCCGGCTTCGACCCCGAATACTATTTTCTCGAAGACAGGGCGGGTGACGCGGCCCACTATTTTTACACCGCCGAGAAAAGCGATCCCAAGAATTTGATATATGCCGAAGACGGTTATTCGCGACCCACTATTCGGGAAATTTCCGAGATAAGCGCTGCGGTGCGGGGCCTTCAAAAGGGCTATCAACTTCACAGAATCTGTTTTCCATACGAACTAGCCGATGAAATCTCAGTCGTATATCACAATTTCGGTTAGCCTTTTCGTGCTCGCGTTTTCTGCGCTTCACGGTTCGATTTCGGCCCAACGAATCGCTATTCTGACCCACCAAAACACAGGCGTCGAAACCCGAAGTCGCGAGAAATTGAGGAAACACGAAGAGTTTAGGTTTCTTGACGACCAGATGTCGGATTCCGTATTGGCTTCCGCCGGTCTGACGGACGTTTCCAATCTTTCGTCCGAGGAATCAAAAACTTTGGGTTCCGCCTTGGGAGCGAGGTTTCTAGTGGTTCTGAGGGGCGATACCTTTCGCCGCAGGACGTTCGAAAACCCGAAGTTTTTTGAGTCTTTTCTTTCGGTGGCGGTGGTCGATGCCAAACGCGGGACGCGTGTATTTTGGGGTCTCTTCACCAGTGAAGACCCTGACGCGACGGTTTCGGAAAAGCTCCTTTTGGAAAAGATTGGTAATTTTGTTACGACTCTCAAGGAATCCGTTGTCGATTCGCCGGAACCAGGTGCCGGACCATCGCTATGCGCCGAAGCACAAGACCATCGGCCACCCCTTCCCTTCAAAAGAATTTCGCCTTCCTATCCAAGTCAGGCCAACAGGTATTCAATCGCTGCCACGATAGACGCTGAGGCGACGATAGGAGCAGATGGCAAGGTTTTCGATGTGCGCTTCTTGCGTTGGGCCGGTTTCGGATTGGAAGAATCGGTCGAATCGACGATTAGGGCGATGAATTGGCGAGCCGGGGATTCCGGTGGCAAACCATGTACGGCCAAGATTTTGCTTCGCTATAATTTTCAGGATCTTGAAGACAATTAACTCAAACTTAAGTCGGTTTCTCTCGCTCCGCCTTGAGTGAATCGCTCCGCATTTACTACGATTAAACCCGATGAACTCGCTACGGGCAGCCATAAAATTCAGTTTGTTTTTTGTATCGACCTTTGGTCATTACGGGGTTTGGTACCTTGGTCGGCCATTCGCGTCGGACAATGCGGCATGGCGTCAGGCGATCTTTACGAGTTGGTCAAGATTTTTCGTGTGGCTTTCCGGCGGTCAGATTGAGATAGTCGGCGAAAAACCGGAGCCTCCGTTTTTTCTGGTGTCCAACCATCTTGGTTACATTGACATACCCGTTCTCAGATCCGAATTGCGAGCGGTCTATGTCGCGAAAGCCGAAATCGAATCATGGTTTGCGGCCGGAAAAATCGTCGGTGATATGGGCAACATCTATATCGACCGTACAAACAAGCGCGATATCCCAAGGGCCGGTCTAAAAATCCTTGAAACGATCCGACGAGGCGAAGCCATCATAGTTTTTCCCGAAGGAACGAGCACAAAAGGAGAATCGGTTTTGCCCTTCAATTCATCATTTTTTGAGTTTGCTGCAAAATCGGGTCTCCCCGTTCACTTCGCATCAGTCAGTTATCAAACGGTCGATCCCGGTCCAAAAGCCAGCGAATCCATATGTTGGTGGGACGACACGACCTTCGCGACGCATCTTCTGCGATTGTTTCGTTTGAAACGATACAAGGCAAAAATCACTATCGGCTGTGACACCGTCACTGGGCATGATCGCAAAGCTCTCGCCCGAAGGCTTCGCGACAAAGTTGAGGAGTGCTTTACACCGATAAAATAGTGAAAGCGGGTTCCGCAATCACCGGATCCTTGCCGGCCTTCGAAATTGCGGAGGTTGCAATTTGAAACCCAATTCGAAGTGTTTGCGTATCCAATTGGATTACAAAACCCCATACTTCCGAGGGCGAATTTTCCGGCGTCGGCATATCCAAGCCAATCTCCGGTTGATTCAAAGGCGAACTCGAATCGAACGGCTTCCCTTGCAAATCTGACTGAAGGGCACTATCCATTTCTCACCGATTCTCTTCGCCGAAAACAAGCTTCAGGAAAAACGGGTCAAACTTAGGAGCACAAAATGCGCAACAATTTTTTCCGCACTTTCGCCTCGTTCTTCGTCCTCGTTTCGATTGCATCCACATCGATGGCGCAAAACAGGGGATTTGATCCAACGAGGATGGATAAATCGGTCGATGCCTGCAACGACTTTTTTGAATACGCCAATGGAACATGGGTCAAAAACACGACAATTCCGGCGTCGCAGTCCCGTTGGGGCAGTTTCAATATTCTTGCCGACAACAACCGCGAGATCCTCAAGGGCGTTCTCGAGAAGGCCGAAAGCGAGAAGGCCGCAAAGGGCACGAACATGCAGCTCGTTGGTGACTTTTACAGCGCCTGCATGAATGAGGACATGATCGAAAAAGCAGGTTACGACCCCGTCAAACCGGTGTTTCGCGTGATCGATGGACTCAAGAACAAGAAGGATCTTGCAAGGGTTCTCGCCGAGATCCACAACATGGGAATACCCGGTTTCTTCTTTTTCGGCGGCGGTCCGGACTTGAAAAACAGCAAGATGACGATCGCCAATGCCGGCCAGGCGGGGCTCTCGATGCCCAACAAGGACTACTACGTCGGCGGCGATCCGAAGTCCGCTGAAACCCGCGAAAAGTTTCGGGACTACATGCGTACGATTTTCATGCTTGCCGGCGATGGTGAACAGGACGCGCGCGACCACGCATTTTCCGTGATGCGAATCCAAACCGAATTGGCGTATGCATCTTTCCGTAGCGTCGAACTCAGGAATCCCGACAACCGCTACAATAAAGTATCGATGTCCGAGGCCGCCGAAATCACCCCGGATTTTTCGTGGGGCGATTATATGCGGCTAAGAGGCGTTGGCGAGGTTGACTCGTTCAATATCGGCCAGCCCCGTTTTTTCAAGGGATTTCAAGGAGTTATCGGAAAGTATTCGGTTGGGGAGATCAAGACCTATCTGAGATGGATGGTATTGAACGCTTCGGCTCCGATGCTTTCATCAAAGTTTGTCGATGCTAATTTTGATTTCTTTGGCAGACATCTTCAGGGCACCTCGGAACAGCTTCCCAGATGGCAGCGTTGTGTTCGTGCCGTGGATGGCTCGCTTGGCGAGGCGCTTGGAATGGAATACGTAAAAGTCGCATTCAAGCCGGAAGCCAAGGAGCGGATGGACAAATTGATCGACAACCTCTTCGTGGCAATGAGGCAAAGAATCGATTCGCTTGAATGGATGACTGACGAAACAAAAGTCCAGGCATTGACCAAGCTCTCGACATTCAATCGAAAGATCGGCTATCCAGACAAACTCAGAGGGTATGAAGGTCTGGATATCAATCGCGATTCCTATTTGGGCAATGCGAGAAGAGCCACACAGCTTCAATTAAAGCGAAATATCGCCGATATCGGAAAACCGGTGGACAACACCCGCTGGGGAATGACACCTCCGACTGTAAACGCCTATTACAGCCCGATTTTAAACGAAATCGTTTTCCCGGCCGGTATTCTTCAACCACCGTTCTTCAACCCGGAAGCCGATGACGCGATCAATTATGGCGCGATCGGTGCTGTGATCGGGCATGAGATTACGCATGGATTTGACGATCAGGGAAGCCAGTTCGACGCTGACGGCAATTTCAAGAATTGGTGGTCAACCATTGATCGCGACAAATTCAAGGAAAGGGCTTCGTGCGTTTCAAAACAATTTAGTGGTTATGAGGTTCAGAAAGGACTGTTTATGGACGGGAATCTGACGCTCGGCGAAAACATCGCGGATTTGGGCGGACTTACCGTCGCCTATGATGCCTATTTGAATTCGCTAAAGGGCAAGGATCGGCCGGAGGACATTGACGGGCTAACGGCCGAGCAAAGGTTCTTCCTCGGATGGGCGCAGGTTTGGGCGGTTAAATCGACCGAAGCGGCCGAAAGGCTCCAAGTTTCGACTGACCCGCATGCCGTCGCCCGTTGGCGCGTCAACGGTCCGATGTCAAACATGCCGCAGTTCGCAAAGGCGTTCGGTTGCAAGCAACCGGAGAAGATGGTGAGAGTGGATGCCTGCATGATTTGGTAGCAGAATTCCAGCTTTCGAATTCGCCCCGGGTCTCAAGCATTGAAACCCGGGGCATTATTTTGCGCGCATTCCGGTGACGAATCCGGTTTGAACGCTGCTGATTGAAAACTGCCGGGTTGGCACGCGCTCAGCTACAAATGCGACGGTTTCCCAAATGTTTCGGAAAATACAATAAAACCCCGGAGCACTGATGTGTCCCCGGGGCCAAAAGTTTGGAGATCGCGCCCCAAAACCAAAGTTCATGTCGTTCGACAATTAAGGCTACTTGCACTTGGAATAGCCGCAGTCCCTGCAGAAATCACATCCTGAAGCGTGTTCGAGCTGCCCCTTGCATTCAGGACACGAACCTATGAGATTCGACATTCCTGAATTTGAATCCTTCTCCGCCGCCGCTGCTTTGCCAATGCTTCTTTGAGAAAGCGGCAGGCCCTTCAATCTTCTGTCCGTCAATAGCAGACACTCTGCAATCGCCTGCTCGGGTGAAGTCAAAAGACGTTCGTTAAACCAAACGGCGTGGGTTCCCGTAACCTTGTTAAGGCTTCTCGCAACATCCGTCACGCTGAAGCCGCCACGAAGCATGTTCGAAGCCAAAAGCCCTACGCTCTCGCTTATCGGACCGGCCGCGAACACTTCGAGCACATATTCATTGTCGTGGTTGACGGTAACGTAAAGATTTACGCCATCAAACGGAATTCTCCACGTCGATCCCTGAAGTTCGCTCGGACGACCGACACGAAGTTTGTCGATATCCGCCACGGCGATATTCGTCTCAACGGCCGGAGTCGCTTCTTCCTTCTTCTCCTTCTTCATCGTTGTCAGAACCTGGCCATCACGGCTTCCGTCCCGATAGTAGCTGACGGCCTTGCAACCGAGATCCTTCGCCATTCGATAAAGCTGGTCAACCGATTCGACAGTGTCGTCGTTGGCGCCGTTGCACGTCTTCGAGATCGAATTATCGACATGTTTCTGCGCGGCGGCCAAAACCTTTACGTGCTGATGCGAAGTGATGTCCATCGCCGAGATAAACTTCTCGGGGAGTTCATCAATATGCTCAACAACGTATTCGGCGGCGTCTCTGATCGATTGCTCGTCGCTCTGATCGACGGTCAATCCGAGGGCTTCAGCAGCCAGAGTATGCACGTAATGACGTTCGCCAAGCGTATCCCTGCGTACATAGGCCCACGAGAAATTGGGTTCGATTCCCGAAGATGTTTCGGCAACCAGCGAAATCGTACCGGTCGGTGCGATCGTCGTAACCTCGTAGTTGCGCGGCGTCAAAGGAGTTTCCCGCGAGAATCCGAGCTGGTCGTAAATAAAATCAGCGTAAAGATCGCGGTTTGATTCGAGCTCGGGGAAAGTTCCCTTCTCGGCGCCGAGTTCGAGGGATGCCGTCCAAGCTTCTTTTCTCACAAAGCCCATCGCGCGTTCCATCAGTTCCATCGATTCCTCGCTGCCATAGGCTATGTCGAGTTTGAGACAGAGATCGGCGAATCCCATGATTCCAAGCCCAACCGGACGGGTTCGTTTGACCACGTCATCTATTTCGGGAAGCGGAAAATGGCCTGCATCGACAACATTGTCGAGGAATCTCGTGCAAAGATGCGTAACATGCGCGAGCTTTTCCCAATTGATATTCTCGTCCATGCTGGCTCCGTCCCCGCCCGCCTTGTAAAACTTGGACAAATCGATCGAACCGAGGTTGCAGGAATTGTTGAAATGGAGCATCTGCTCGCCGCATGGATTGCACGCGAAAATCGGCCCCATCGAATTCTTCATGTGATTATGTCTATTCACTTCATCGATAAAGATGATTCCCGGTTCGGCATATTTGTGCGCGGATGCAATGATTCGATTCCAGATATCGGGTGCGAAAACCAGTCCCGGTGCCGGGGGTTCCTCAATGATGCAATCGGTCAAATCCGCATTCTCAAAGGCGGCCTTGTCAGCGAATGTTACGGTCGAACCGTCATCGCGGCGGTAAACCACGTAATCGGCGCCCGTCGCCGCGTCAAACACGTTCTGTCCCCAATCTTCGCCATCGAACTCGGTTTGGAACCAGCTCTTGCTGTCAACCGCGCTCATAAACTCATCCGTTACGGTAACGGAGATATTGAAATTGGTTAGCGACGTTTGGTCGTTCTTGGCATGGATAAACCTGAGAATATCAGGATGCTTGATACTCAGGATGCCCATGTTCGCGCCGCGTCTAACACCGCCCTGCTTAACGACTTCAGTGGTGCCGTTGACGATATTCATGAACGAAACCGGGCCGGAGGCTACACCGCGCGTTGAATTCACCATCGCACCATGCGGACGGAGAAACTCGTATGTCATTCCCGTACCGCCACCGGTTTGGTGGATAACAGCCACGTTTTGCGCGTGCTCCATGATTCCATTGATCGAATCCGGAACGTTCAGCACAAAACACGCCGCCAGTTGTCCCTTGGTTTTACCCGCGTTAACCAAGCACGGTGTGTTGGGAACAAATTCTCTGTCGAGCATTATCTCGAGCATCGAATCGTAAAAGAAGGTTCTCATTACAGGATCGAGTTCTGCCGTAGCAACATGCCCTACTACACGGCGAACAATGTCCGACCAAGTCTCTAAAGCCTCGCCGTTTTCGTCTTTCAACGAATAGCGTTTTGAAACCACCTTTTCGGCGTTTAGCCCCAACTGGGGGGCCGTTCTTTGGGTAGCCGTTCCAACTCCATTTCCATTTCCGGAGACAATAGCTCCCTTTCTGACAGGCTCAAAGACTGCACTCATATACGCATCCTACCTCTTTAATTTTTTGTTTTCGGGGGGCAAAAACCCTTGACCGCAAGCGGCCTTTTGCAGAGTGTGTTTTGTAAATTAACTGAGTTAGAAACCAACTCTGATTGAAACGAAACCCGAGTAAATTGAAGGTTTGTGTCCCAAGTGGAGAAAAATATAACTGAATAGATATAGTGTGTCAACCGGAAAAGTGCACTAGATATTGTGCTTTTTGTAACAAGCTGGAAACACGCGCCCGTAAGTTAAAGTAACGTCTTAGGTTGTGGTCCGTAAGCCCGTTTTTCGTTGCCTGAAAATTTTTTTGGACTATCCGTATTTGACTTGTTTTTGACCGAAGTTGTAACAACTTGTACATGGATAATTTAAAGATCGGCATCGGCGCCGGTGGACAGGTCAGGGTGCTGGCGGCGACAACAACGGAGTTGGTGCGCGAAGGAGTGCGTCGTCATGACACATCTCCAACCGCCTCAGCGGCACTTGGCAGAGTATTGACGGGAGCCGCGGTTTTGGCGGCCGGCATCAAGGATTTTGACCGGCTTACGATTCGCTTTGACGGAAACGGACCGGCGGGATCTGTGGTCGGAGAAGCGGACAACGATGGCAATGTCCGTGGATACATAAAGAACCCCAAGGCCGACGCCGAACTTACTGATGCGGGAAAGTTTGACGTCCGCGGGATTGTCGGCGAAGGCATGTTGTACGTTATCCGCGAATCCGGTTTTGAAATCGGCCTGAAACCCGATCCTTATGCTGGAACCGTGCCGATCGTTTCGGGAGAAATCGCCGAAGACCTGGCGCACTATCTATTGAATTCGGAGCAGATTCCCTCCGCCGTCCTTTTGGGAGTCCTGATCGGCAACACCGAACCCTTTGTCGTCGCGGCCGGCGGGGTTGTTGTTCAGATGATGCCCGGAGCGAATGAACACATCGTGACGATGATCGAGGATACGATCCGGCACGCCCCTCACCTGACTACGGTCGTACGCGATGGAGCCGGTCCGGAAGACCTTGTTTCGCTTGTGCTTGGGGACATCCCTTATGAGATCGTGGAATCGCGCGAGATCCGTTTCAATTGCGGCTGTTCAACCGAACGGGCCGAATCACTGATCCGCGGATTGGGACGAGCTGAGATTGAATCGATGCTGTCGGAAGATAAGGGAGCGATGATGAGCTGCGGATTCTGCAATGAGGATTATGAATTCGATGAACGCGGACTCGAGAAAATTCTATCTTCACTTGACGCGTGATTCGAAGCATTCGACAGCAAAGATCTTAGTCCCGACTTGTAATAATGTTGCCAACCCTTTGCTGAGGCCCGCTCTGCCCACCTCTGAACATGGGAGTAAAAACCCATTTGGAGTGATTCTCCTGTCCATAATAGGTAATCACGGATCGCCGTCTGCTGCTGCTGGTCACGCCGATAAACTGTATGTCGCCGGTAACGTTGTCGCCATCACTTGCATCAGGTTCTTTTGGATCCTCTTCGACGCTTTTAAGGCTGACGCTGGCAAGACTGACAGCATAGCGATTAAGAAACCGGTCCGGCGTGGAAGGCAAGAGTCCGTTGTTATATTGCTGAACGCGCCTCGCGAAACTTTGGAACGTGCTTCCGGTTGGAGATACGAGCTTCCACTCTCCATCATCGCTAAGCGGATCCACCGCCGCCGATTCCCTGAGTATCATCCGTTTTTTCGTACCCGCCGGAATCCCCTCAAGCAAATCATCGATCGATTCCGGCAGCTTCGCGCCCTGATAATAATCGACGTATTCCTTTATCGCATCGGCGATTTCCTCTCCGCGCCGTATTGATTCCAATTCCTTTTCGCGCTGGACCTCCATCTGAATCCCGGGAGCGGCCGCCAAAAGCATCAAAGCAAAGATAAACATCACGGCCAAAACGGCGAGCAATGACATCCCTTTCTCATTGTTCCTTATCTTCATCGTCTTGGCGGTTCGATGCCGTCATCATTGACATCATCGGCATCGTCGTCGGTTTTGACGGTTGGATTGTTTGGAATCGTCGGATTCGTTCGTCCGCGCGGCCTCCCGGGGCGGATATTGCCGGGAAGTATCGGATTAATTCCTGGCGGACGGGCATCTCCACCGTTTACATCATCATATCCTGAGCCATCGTTTCCACTTCCACCGGTTCCAGGCGCGGGTCGCAACAGCTCAAGTTTGTGCCGGAAACCCAAAAGTGTGTCCTGAAACTCGACTTCTTTTGAAGAGATGCTAATTACCCTAAACCTACCCTCGACAACGTCATTCAAACGCGCCGCAAACGGTTCGCCGGTCGTGACACCCTTCTTTTGGAAAAACGCGGTGTCATTGTTGTAATGCTGCCTGGCGATCATCCCGATATATTCAAACTCGGGCTTCGGCGGCGATTGCACGGCAAACATGATTTGGCGCGAAAAGAAGTTTGTCGAAGGAGAATCAACCATGATCGCGCCGGTATAGGCTCTTGAAATCAGCGATTCCGGCACCTCCGCGGAAAGCCTCTGCTCGCTGAGGAAAGTTGTTTGTAGCGGCGCTCCATTAAAAATGATTCTCGCATCCGCCGGAAACTTGTCACCGTTTACTTCCAAACGAAATCTCTTCGACCCGGCATAAACGCTTTGCGGCGTTACAAAGCTGAGGAAAATCTTGTAATCCGGAGTCGGCGGAGGGGTGACCGGGATCGTTTGGACGATCATCGGAGTCGGGCTGTATGAAGGAACCGGAGTAGGATCGCCGGGCTCCCAAAACGCGAATATGTTTCGACCCGTCACAGGAACTGAATAGGCGCCGCTTCCAACATAACTAACCGGAATCGAAGCGTACTCGTTATCAATCGCATTCTGCGCCGGAAGATTCCTAACTTCTACCGGCCTGGTCGCAACTTCAGCATCGGTCTCAGGTGTCGGAGTCGTCTGCGTGGCAGTTGTCTTTTTTGGTTTCTCGAAAAACGCTCCTCCAAAGGTATAAAGAATCGAAAGCAACGCCACCACGCCAAGCACTGCGGCGATGATGATTTTTCGCTTTTCTTCTTTCGTTTTGCCTTCGAGAAACGCCATTTTATTTGCCCGTTTCGTCGCCTGATTCTTCAGGCCGGGTTGTTCGTTGACCACCGGGACGTCTGAAGTAGGCGGCCATTTCGATTTTTAGGCTTACCACTTGTCCTTTGTAGCGACCCTTTCTAATGTTCGACACCGTCTTGTTTTCGTCTTTGTCGGTGCCTGAAGCCGTTTGCGAATCATTCCGTTTTTCGTTGTCCGACGGCTCGAGTTCTACGGCCGTCACCGCAACAAATTCTCCGCTTGTTTCGATATCACGGAGAAATCGACGAAGATTTGGATATGTGCCTTCAACCGTTGTCGAAATAAAAATCCCGGGATAAATGCTGCGAAACTTGTCGCGACCCCGACGCGTCCCGTCCCCCTGACCGCCCGCCGTATTCGCCGCATCTTCAAGCGGAACATAATTCGGGCCTTCGGTGTTACGCAGTCCGTAGGCGGCGATCAATACGTTGAGCCTT
The DNA here is from genome assembly GCA_041394795.1 of Pyrinomonadaceae bacterium. Classification (GTDB taxonomy): domain Bacteria; phylum Acidobacteriota; class Blastocatellia; order Pyrinomonadales; family Pyrinomonadaceae; genus Aridibacter. The sequence goes on from JAWKHN010000002.1 coordinate 83,812, forward strand.
TGATATATCGCTGAAGTGCCGATGGACTCGTCCTTGAGCGCGACATTCTCGAAATCCTCGGCGCTCGTAATCAGCTTCGCTACCTGTGTTTCCGTGTCTCTAATATCGCCCCACTTTTCGCGTGCCGAGATCAGTTCCCGTTCGAGGCTATCGCGCTGGGCCCTGCCGCTGGCAAGCTCTCTTTGCGCCGGTACGACAAAAACGAGATAAAAGGCGAGTGCCAGCGCCAAAAGAAATCCGGCGAACGCAACCGCCGCGATTTCCATTGGACCCCACATCCCGCCATAGACCTTGCGTGGCAATCTACCCGTATAAACAGACGAATTTTCCTCGTGAAAATCTGAGGCTTCGTTGTCTTCAACATCAATTTGCTGAAGCGTTTCGTGCTCTTCAAACTCTTCGAATTCTTCGATGTCGTTGTTTCGGTTATCTTGCATCCGAAGCACCTCCATCGTTCACCGCGGCAACATCGGTTTTGGGTACAGCGGCAAAACCCGCACTCGGACGATAAATTAGAAAGAGGGTGTATTCCGTATATCGCTCCCTGTCGTTCTCCTGCAAATCCTGGCTTCTCAGCGATGCCCGAAAAATCCCTGAACTATTCATGCGGTCGATCATGTTCAATACAGAAGGGTATGCTCGTGAAACAACCGCGAATTCGAGCTCGGCGGCAACAACATCGCCATCCTTGTAAACATTCTCAACATTGATGCGGGAGGCGCTGACATCTGCCGGCAGGACGGTTTCGATATCGTATAGCAAACGCGACCATCCGAATTCCTTCATCGCGACCAACCGGTGCGAGGCAACCATCAACTGCCGCTCGGATGGGGATAGTGATTTCTGAACCAATTCGCCTTTCTTTTTTAGTTCCGCGATTTCGCTCTCAAGCTGTTTTAGCGATTCCTTTCCGTTCGCGTTCTCGGCGGTAACCGTTCTGTATTTTGCAAACCCCAAAAGCCCGCCGGCAAATGCCGCAACAAGCATCAGACCCGCCAACATATACGGCAGCCTTCTATTTCTAAAGGGTTCGCTGGAAAGGTTTAATTTAGTAATCAACTCGGTTCCCAAACTCCGGGAAAATACTTCCACGTGAGCGATCGCACAGGGCGGTGAATATCGATGCAGTTTAGCACGAATCGAACGTATTCAGTAATGATCCAGGTCTTCCCGCAGCCCGCTCCGTGGTCATAATTCGAGGACCTCAAACCCACATCGAAGCCGACAAGACTACGGACATTTGTTCCCTAAACTTCTATTCCGAACCGCCTCTTTCAAATCCGAAATGGCTGAAACGCCTTGTTTGAATTCGCTCAAACTTTTGATTGCACGAACCGAATCGGCGTTGGTTGCAAAAAAGACCGCCCCAAAAGGGACGGTCTTGAGAATGCTGCTTCTGAACTTTGTCAGATTGAAAATGATGACAACAAGAGAATTTTACCGATGCCTTGACGGAAGCGGTGCGCTCATCTCTTCTTCGGTCAGGTCACGGTAGGCGCAAACCCTGTTTCGGCCGAGCCGTTTTGCTCTGTAAAGCGCGGAATCCGCCATTTCCACGAGCTCAATCGGATCCTCCGAATCCTGTGGAAACTGGCTGATACCGATACTCATCGTGACGTGATGCGTGCCGGAGATTTTTCCGTGTCTGATGATGCTGAACTCTTGTTCTTCAACCGACTCCCGAATCCTCTCGGCCGCGATCAGCGCTTGGGGCAATTCCGCTTCAAGCAGAAATGCGGCAAACTCCTCTCCGCCAAATCTCGATGCCGCATCGCCGGTTCTCAAAGTCTTGGTTATGCACTGGCCGATTTCTTCGATCGTTTTACTGCCCGTCAGATGACCGTAATTGTCGTTGACGGTTTTGAAAAAATCGATGTCCATCATCAGAACGCAGAATGAAAGGTTTTTATGACTCGAGCGTGCGGTTTCGCGTCGTAGCTCGGAGAAGAACGATCTGCTCGATAGCAGTCCGGTCAAATCGTCATGTGCCAGAAGCCGTCGGATCTGCTGATGATATTCTCGATCTATTTCGTCAAGAAGCTCAAACTTAAGGATGTGCTTTCCAATCGCGATCTTGTCGCCGTGCTGCAATACGCTTTCGGTGATCTTTTCGCCGTTGAGATAAGTGCCATTGCCGGAGCCCAAATCCCGGATGACATAATTCTGAGGTTCGGTCGGAGAACCGGCTTCGGAAGTTATCGAAGCATGTCTGCGCGAAACCTTGATATCATTCACCCTTACATCGGCTTCCAACGCTCGCCCGAGAATCACAACTTCGCGCTCAAGCGGAATCGGAACGGCGAGAAGATCTCCGTTCAGAAACACAAGTGCGGGACGCAAGTCTCGTTTTGGCCGATAATTTGTTGACATAACAGGAATGAGGATTTGAGGCCGTTGTGCGCGGAAGGACTCTCACTTATAAGAATACATTATCGGGGGTATTTAACGCCACTAAAAAATTTGCTAGCGTAGATTGAAAATCGCATTTCAAATGCGAGTTGGAAATCGTTTTTTCATAAACGAATCAAAGCGAATCGGGTTGGATTCGCGCAATTCATGAAGGTACTTATCATAAAGCTTTCAAGCATTGGCGATGTGGTTCATACGTTGCCCGCCGCGACGCTGATTCGCGAAGTCCTCCCCAATGCGGAGATCTCTTGGGCGGCCGAAAAGGGCGTCTCTCCATTGCTTGAAAACAATCCATTGATCGATAGGCTTCATATCGTCGACACGCGAAGCATCAGAAAAAAGGGTTCGATTCTTGAAGGCCTTGGTGCGATTAGGTCAGCGATTCGGGAACTCAAAAAATTGGAGTTTGATGTCTCAATCGATTTTCAGGGATTGTTGAAATCAAGCGTTTTGGCTTCGCTTTCCAGATCAAAGCGCCGAATTGGATTTGACCGCGACAACCTGCGCGAGGGAGCCGCCGCGAACTTTTACACCGATCGGTTTGCATACATCGATCCGATCAATGTAATCAACAAAAACTTGCGGCTCGCCGCGGATGGCCTCCAATCTTTGGGCGTCGAGGTAAATGTTGATCCCGAAAGTTTCTCGACAAAATTCGTGCTCCCTTCTAAATCGGATGCGGTAAACGAGGCGTCGCAAATCATCTCCCGTATCGATGGTCCTTACGCGATTCTGAATCCTGCCGGAGGATGGATTACAAAACTTTGGCCTGCAAGTCGCTTTGGCGAATTGGCGCTCGAATTGAAAAGCGAATTCGGGATTACCTCAATCGTTTCGACCGGCCCCGGGGAGGGTCTCCTCAGGGATGAGGTTTTGAAGTCCGCCGATGGCACCGCAATTTCCATGACACCTACTTTGCTCGGCTTTTTTGAGTTGGCCAAAAACGCGGCGGTGTATGTTGGTGGCGATACCGCGCCGACTCATCTCGCTGTTGCTGCAAACTGCCCCGTCGTAGGGATATTCGGGCCGACGGAGTGGTGGCGAAACGGAAGTCCAAGAAACGAGGACATATGCGTTTCGCGTGATGATATCGATTGCCGCACGAACTGCCATCGACGAACATGTTCTAATTGGATTTGCATGGACATAGCGGTTAAAGAAGTGCTTTCCGCTGTGAGATCTCGACTTGCTGCTGAACGATCTCTCTAGATATTTGCGACAAGGCGGTAACCTGTTAGTTTATTTACCACTTGTCGGATCGGATACGGCACGGTATAATCCCCTCGTTTAGTTTCTTCGCTCTCTCTCATTCCGTTTTTCTTTTTTTCTCCATAATTCCATTCCAATCCGCATTCCGCCGGAAAACTGTCATCAATGAAGTCTGTCGCCACACCACTAAAACCCGCAACCGAAGGCATCAAATATGCAGGATCAAAACTGCGTCTGATCCCTCAAATACTCGAGCTCGCTAGGAAAACCGGTGCCGGGAGCGTCTTCGATGGTTTCTCGGGAACCACTCGGGTTTCACAGGCATTTGCTCAAAACGGCTATCGGGTTGTTGCGAATGACGTCGCGGTTTGGTCGAAGGTTTTTGCCGAGTGCTATCTGCTCAACGACAAGACACCCGACTACTTCGAACCGCTGATCGATCACCTGAACGGACTAAAAGGAAAGGATGGATGGTTTACCAAACACTACGGAGGAGACGGGAGCGCAAAATCCTCAATCTCGTCTGACGGTCTGAAGAAGCCGTTTCAGATCCACAACATGCGAAAGCTCGATGCGATTCGGGAGGAGATTGATTCGCTTCCGATCGACGCATACGATCGGAGCGTATTGATCACGAGCCTTATCCTCGCTCTGGATCGCGTCGATAACACGCTCGGCCACTTCGTTTCATATCTCAATCAATGGTCCGATCGCTCGTTCGGTGAACTCCATCTCCGCGTGCCAAAACTCAATCCGACTCCGGGTTTTCATACCGTTCTTCAGGAAGACGCTTCAAAGGCCGCATCAAACACCGACACCGAGCTCGCATACTTCGATCCGCCATATGGATCAAACAACGAAAAAATGCCGCCATCGCGAGTCAGATACGCTTCGTACTACCATTTTTGGAGCACGGTCGTGCTCAACGACAAACCCGAAATTTTCGGCAAGGCGAAAAGACGAGAGGACAGTTCCGATCGAGTCGCCGCTTCGAAGTTCGAGGATTTCAGACGTTCGGATGACGGAAAATTTCTCGCCGTCGAGGCGATAGAGAATCTGCTTCTCAACACTTCGTCTCCGCAAATCATCCTTTCTTACAGTTCAAAAGGACGCGCAACGGCCGAGGCGCTCGTGGACGCAATCGAGTCAATCGGTGAGATAACTGAGTTCGTTAAAATCGACCACCGAAAGAACGTGATGGCGGGAATGCGTTGGACGAATGCTTGGATCCCCGAAGACGACTCCAAGAATCAGGAATTCCTTTTCCTGATTCAAAAATAAGGCCCCCAAAATATCCAACCTCCGGTATCTCGATTTCCGCAAGCAGGCTCCAAACGGGTTTCCACGCAAATGCCTGAATCGCGCAGCCATCGCCTATCGTCGATAGGCATTGCCCGTCGGCGACACAATGAATCGTTCCCTGGATTCAGTGATCGCGCGGACTTGGCTTTTCTGAAGTCTTCAAACTTCAAATGAACCAATCCCACCCGCCCCCTCTTGCCTATCGTCGATAGGCATTTCGTTTGATGTTGGTTCCCGGATTTCGGAGAAGCGCATTGACCGATCGAGGCCCATGCGATGGCAATCGTTTCCGTTTCGCCTAACTCTTCGACTATTTGTCGAAAGGCAAACGGATAAAGCATCGTTACGCTTTGTGTTCCGCGATTCGTTTGGTGAAAGGATTTCGACGCGCTCCAACAAATCGGGTTTTAAACTTTTGGGATTCGGGTTAGAATCGGTTTCACGCATTATGTCCGGAAACAGAAAAAAGACGCTTCAGAAGATCCGCGTCCCGCTTGGCTTTCTTTTTGCCGCGGTCTTTTTGATTTTTGCCCGGCCAACGCCGTTTTGGGTGCTGGTTGGTTACGCGGTCGGGCTTTTGGGTTTGGCGATCCGTGCGTGGTCTGCCGGACATATTCGAAAAAACCGCGAACTAGCGGTTTCCGGTCCATACGCCTTTACGAGAAATCCGCTTTATCTAGGAAGCTTTGTAATGGGCATCGGAGTTACGATGGGGTCGGCAAAATGGTGGCTCGTGCTGCTGTTTGCGATCCTGTTCATGGGCATCTATTTGCCGGTGATGAGCGTCGAACAAGACGAGCTTACCGAGCTATTCGGGACTGAATTCGAGGAATACGCGGCATCGGTTCCGCTTTTTTTTCCATGGTTTTCGCATTACAAGAAAACGGCATCAAGCTTTGATCCTTCGCTTTATATGAAGTATCGGGAATACAGGGCTGCGATCGGTCTGACAGCGATTTGCGCGGCACTATTTTTGAAGGGATATTTTTTCGCCTGATGAGAAGTTTACATTTGAATGCCCTAAGGCTGATTCTTTTGCTTGTCGTCACCGGGAGCGTCTTTGCTCAACCGGCGGAAACCGCTCCGCCCGTACGAAGAGACCCATATGTTTCGGGCGAGACGCTCACCTATATCGGGAAATACAAAAAATTCGGCATCCCTTTTACGATCGCTGAGTTGACTTTCAAGGTCGCGGGCGAAAGCGAAGCAGGAACGCGATACATCGTTTCCGAAGCCAACTCGAAGGGGACCCTTTCCAAGCTTTTCAACTTCAAGTTTTATCTAAAGATAGACACCGTCGTAAATTCGGAAACTCTGTCTGTAAAAGAGACCCGAAAGCGGGATGAACAGGGCGATAGAATTCGAGACAGCATCGCCGAGTTTGATTATGCCGAAAAGCGCGTGATGTACACCGAAACCGACCCAAACGAGCCCACCAAGGCGCCGCGAAGGGTCGCATCATCGATCGCGCTCGATACCCAAGACGTCGTCAGCGCCGTTTATCGGCTTCGCGGCCTTGATCTCGAGATAGGTAAGGAACTTTTATTCAAAGTCAGCGATTCGGGATTGGTTTACGACATTCCGGTAAAGGTAACGGGACGTGAGGAAATCAAGAGCGAGGCCGGAAAACGGTTCTGCTGGAAGGTCGAACCCCAGGTTTTCGGAGAGGGCCGAATCATAGAGCAGAAAGGAAGTCTTACGATTTGGATCTCGGATGATGATGACCGCGTGCCTGTTCTGGCAAAACTTGAGACCACGCTCGGTGATGTCGAAATCAAGCTCAAAGAATTTTCCAATATTCGTTCCTCAGCTCCGGTCGCAAAATAGTCGTGCGTCATTTACGCTACATCACTTACGTCAGACCTTGTAAACAAGCTTCAAAACTCGGATAATCTACAGTTCGCGCCCGGCGCGAGCAATGGTAATGGATAAGAAAAAGATTTTGGAAGATTCAGTGGATTTCTCGCTCGAAGAAGCGGTTTCAATTTCCTCGAGTTCGATCGCCGGAAAGGCAGTCATCGATGCGGAAGAAGTGTTTCAAGAAGATGCCGCGGAAGACGCGAGTCCGGTGTTCAAGCTTTTGAGCGCCCCCAAACTTCCCGCGATGTCGCGGCGAGATCGCGCCACGCTACTCATGCAATCGCCGACACGGCTTTATTTTTATTGGTCGGTAGCGACGAATCCATTCAGAAATTTGGAAAAGGCGATTGGCGGTTCGGCCGGCAACTATACGCTTGTCGTAAAGCTCAGAAATCTGTCCGCCGGAACCGAAACTTTGAACAGAGTCGATCCTTCGGGCAACTGGTGGTTCGATGTCGAGTCGGATGCGACCTATCGTGCGGAGATCGGGTTTTATGCACCCGGAAGACCGTTTGTAAGGATCGTGTTTTCCAATGTGGTCAAGACGCCGCGCAAGTCGCCATCACGCCGTACGGACTACACGCCAAGTTTTACCGTTTCTGCGGGTGAGTTTTCGCGAGCCCTTGATGCGGCGGGATTTAGACGGGATGCGTTCGACGTCGCGCTCGCCGGCGATGATCAGGATCATGCGCTTGAAAGCACGAGGCTCTCGTTTAAGGCAATGACGGGCTTCGATTTGCCGGAGCTTGGAAACCGGCACGAATCCGATCTGAGGTTTGTTTTGATGGCGCTTGCGGCCGGACACTCGCTTGAGGAAATCCGCCATTTGGTAAGCGCGGAGCTTTTCTCGATGATCGCCGACTATCTTGAAGGCGTCGGCTCGGAGACGGCGATGTCGGCACTCGAGGAGTTTTTCGACGTTGTCCCGGGAGAAGTTTTGGAGGAACAGGTTACAGGGGCGGCCGTATTTGGCCTGTCGCTTGTTCATTTCCCGCAATCAGTCCGTAAAAGAAGAATCCCTCGGTCATTGCTTCCGAAATTGGCGGAACTTGCGAATCAGTCGGGTGTCAGTTCCGAATCGTTTGTTTAGCCTTGGTTTTAAACAGAAGAGACCGCCGATCGCGGCGGTCTTTTCTGTTTAAATCGAATCGCGGTTCGCAAAACGGCCAAACTCCACAGAATCTTGCACAATCTGTTATCCTAATTTGCAACCCAAACCGGCACGCAACCCGCTAACCTGTGTTTATGGCGCCAAGCGGTCGGGAAAAGATTCGGAATCGATCCAGACCATATGGCCAAAGGTTATTTCAGCCTGATTTTGCACGCGCACCTCCCCTTCGTCCGTCATCCGGAGTACCCGGAATTTCTCGAGGAAGATTGGCTTTTCGAGGCGATTACCGAAGTCTATATCCCGCTAATCTTTATTTTCGAGAGATTGCATCAGGCGGGTGCGGAGCCTCGTCTTGCGATGAACATCTCGCCTCCACTATGCGAGATGCTCGCCGATCCCTTGCTTCAGGAACGCTATACGAATCACCTCAAAAATCTTGTCGCGCTTTCAAAGAAGGAACAGACACGGGTTGCAACCGAAGATCCGGAATTCCAAGATGTGGTTGACATGTACGTCCGGGATCTGGAGGACGCGCTGGCGCTTTGGAATGATAGATACGAGCGGAATTTGATCGGTGCATTTCGCGATCTGCAGAACAGGGGCGTGCTTGAAATCATCACTTGTTGCGCCACGCATGGATTTCTTCCGCTTATCTCGACACACGAATCACGCCGTGCCCAGATAGAGATCGCCGTCACCAATTACCGCAAGCATTTTCAAAGGAACCCAAGGGGAATCTGGCTCGCCGAATGCGCTTACGAACCGGGCGTTGAGGATCTCTTGAAGGACAGCGGCATCGAGTATTTTGTCGGAGACTCGCACGCTATTTTGTACGGTGATCCGAGGCCCCGTTATGGAGTTCACGCGCCCATCAGATGCCCGAACGGCGTCGCGGTTTTTGCGCGCGATGTCGAAACCTCGCAACAAGTCTGGAGCGCGGAAGCCGGTTATCCGGGGCATCCGGAATACAGGGAGTTTTACAGGGATATCGGCTGGGATCTGCCAATCGATTACCTCAAACCGCATCTGCACTCGGATGGAAATCGGCGGCATCTTGGTTTGAAGTATTTTCGAATTACGGGAAAAGACACTCCGCAAAACAAAAAACGCCCCTACTCGCCGGCACGCGCGACACAGCTTGCCGCCGATCACGCCACCGATTTTCTGCACAAGAGGATCCGGCAGGCCGAAAAATTGCGTTCGATGTTTGGCGGGCATCCTCCTCTCGTTACATCGCCGTACGACGCCGAACTTTATGGACACTGGTGGTTTGAGGGGCCGCAGTTCATCGATTACCTGTTTAGACAGATTCATTTTGACCAGGACGATATCGCTGCCGTCACGCCCGGAGATTTTCTCGATTCGAACATCCCGATCCAAATTCAGGAGCCTTCGGCCTCATCGTGGGGCGAGAACGGGTATTACAAGGTTTGGCTGAACGAGGGAACGGCGTGGATGTACGAATACGCGCATGAAGCGGAAAGACGAATGACGCAACTGGCGAACGGATTCGATTCACCGAATGAAACCGAACGAAGAATTCTCAATCAGTGCGCGCGCGAACTGCTTCTCGCGCAGTCGAGCGATTGGGCCTTTCAGATTTATCAGGGGACTACAGTGGAATACTCATCCAAGCGGTTTCGTTCCCATATCCACCGCTTCACGATTCTCTCCGAAGCGCTCGAAAACGGTTCGATAGATGAGGAACTTCTCCAAGAAATCGAATCGAGGGATACGATTTTCCAAGAAGTGGACTACCGCGCTTACAGAACGAGATAGCGGGATCAGAAATTTTCCAATCCCGCACTTCAATTCCAACAACTAGAAGATCACATAACTCGATGGAACCGGATGGTCTCCGCTCGAGCCAAACGGCGTAACCTGCACACCGCTTGTGGTTTGATTCGAGTACCACGTATTCGTTGACGGTCTGAAGACAGTCGCATCCGCGATCCCATCGCCATCGAAGTCGGCAGGCGCGGGAATATCACCGTTTGTGCCAAACGGGAATGCAAAGAATGTTTGGTCGTCGCTTCGAAGGATGTACCATTCACCCGTCGATGGCCTGAAAAAGCCAACATCCGCGGTGCCGTCACCCGTAAAGTCGTCCGCAAACTGCTGATCACCTGCAGTACCAAACTGATAAACGATATTGCCGGCAGTACTGCGGTTGATCCAATACTGATGATCGGCTTCTCGATAGATCGCCACATCGTCCTTTCCATCATTGTCGTAATCGCCGACAAGCGGTTTGTCGCCATTTGAACCATAAGGAATGGTATCAACCTGATTATCGGAAGAACGCATGATGTACCAAACTCCGGAAGAAGGCCTGAATACCGCGACATCGGTCGTTCCGTCCCCGTCAAAATCTCCCGGAGCGGGAATGTCTCCCGTAGTTCCAAACGGAAATGCGTAGAAGGACGAATCCTCGGATCGAAGTATGTACCACTCGCCGGTCGAGGGGCGCCAAAACGCAAAGTCGGCCCGACCGTCTCCCGTGTAATCGCCCGGAACCGTTAAATCCGTGCCCGATCCAAACTGGAACGCGTTGTTGCCGCTATCGGATGAACGCAGATACCACCACTCGCCGGGACCCGGTCTAAAGATCGAAACATCCGCCTTCGAGTCTCCGTCAAAGTCAAATCTAGTGTATCCGTTGGCTGCCGCGGTGCTTCCAAAAGCCGTAAATGTGACCAACGGACTGACAGAGAACCCACTTGCCGCCACGGGATCAACCACATACCATCGACCATAAAAAGTCTGTCCGGCGATATTCGACGGCAATGAAACGCTGATCGAACCATAACCGACTCCTCCGCCTCCGGTGGCCGTCGTTATGGTCTGATGGACGAGGCTTCCCGATGCCGGAATCGATGAGCCGACTCCCGGATCGGCGGAATCGATTACGAGCGTCGCCTGCGCGCCTGCCAGAGCATCCGAAACCGCAACTGTAAAACTCGTGTTTCCCGCAAGCGGAGGTTCGATGGCGACCATTTTGGGTTCGAGGGCGCCCGTGCCCGTACGACCGGTGCCGGAAACTACCGGGACCCGATCGGTTTCCGTAAACAGCGTCGGACGATCAAACGGCGGAAGGCCGTTTGCGACACGGGGATCGGTCAATGGTCGACCCATAAACGCGACCAAGGCGGCCTTTTCTTCAGGCGAGAAATTTCTCGGGAAAATCACTCCCGTGTTGATGTTTGGCTCGGGGAAATCTCCACCCCTGCTGTAAAAATCGACGACATCCATAAGCGTCGGGAATCTACCGTTATGCATGTAAGCGCCTTTTAGAGCGACGTTTCGCAGATTGGGTGTCTTGAACGAACCGCGGTCTTCTTCGGCTCCGGAAACCGCGAAGCGCCCCGCGTCGTCGGCCTGCGGTCGAACGCCGATGTTGTTAAATAGCTGATCGGTGAGCAACGGCCCCTGATGACAGAAATTGCAATTTGAAATGATAAATAGCTTTCGGCCTTCGTCTTCAAGGGGTTGAAGCGGCTCGATACCCGCCGCTGCGCGATCAAGCGGCGTACGATCTGAAAAGATCGTCCTCTCATGAGTCGCGATCGCCATTAGAATCTTTGCAGGCGTCACTTCGGGGGAACCGTACGCTTCCTCAAACAGCTCGGGATAAGTGCGCCCGTCGATCCATGCTGCCAATGAAGCGGGAACATCGCTTGCCAGAGCGAGAGGCGTTGAGTTTTGAACACGCGTTGCGACATCGTTCCAGTCTCTACCGCTGTGTCCCATTTCAGCACCGCTGACCGGCGGGGCGGCCGCCTGGCTTTCAAGCGCCGCATCAAAATCCAAAACGACGGCGTTTGTGATCGGATCACGAAATTCGGGTGCCGCCCGTCCATCCCAAAACGATCCAAGATGAGCATAGCCGGCATTCAAGTAGGTTGGCGCGCGGCGTCCCGTAACCTGAGTTCCCAATCCAAAATGCGTATTCCAGTTGTAGGTTCCGCTGGCGATGTTTTCAATCACACCCGGCGAGCCTTGAATATCGTCGGCATTTCCAAAAATCCCATCGGGTCCGGGATTGGTCGCAGAAAGATCAGTCGCGTTCGAACGCGGATCCGCGCCTCCCGCTGTTGGACGATGGCAGGTTCCACAGGCTACGGTTTTTGTGGACGATATTTGTTCGTCCCAGAAAAGCGTTTTCCCAAGCGCGGCCTTCGAAGCGGTTACCGGATTTCCAACCGGAGCCGGAGGCGGTTGAAGTGCTTCGAACGGCCATGATCCCGCACCGGCGCTAGCTCTGAGACCGCTTGCGGAGCTGCTCGCAGCACTTTGGTTTGAGCCGTTCTCCGCCCTCACCCAATAGAAATAGTTTTGTGAAACGGTAGCGCTGGTATCAAAGAAGTAGTTGGCCGGAGTCGTGCCGACCTCGGTAGCCGAGCCAAAATCATCAACCGTATTGCGGAAAACACGATAGAGATTCGCACCCTTCATCGTGTTCCAGTTGATGCCGACCTTGTCTGCATAGTCCCCGTTTGAGGCCTGCACGCCGGTCGGCGCGTCGATGGGTACGGAGCCGGCTTTTGCCCGATACGCTTCGGAAACCTTCTCAAATCCCGAAAAAAATAAAGCCGCAAATACAAAAGTCAAAGTTACGAGGATTTGGATTCTACGCATGTTCTTGCTCCGGTTTGATATCAAATACTTTTAAATAAGTCTCTATGTAGGTTTGGGAAATATATCACAAAGTTTGTGTGAATTTAACTTTGCCCGCCGAAAAATAAACCACCCGCCCGAAGTCAAATGCTTCGAGCGGGCGGTTAATTTCGGAATGATTCATGCGAGGTAAAAACGAAAAACCTCGCCGGTTTCGTTAATTGATCAGTGCCGTATTGTCGCTGTTCGCGTTTGGGTTAAACGGCTCGGCAAGGAAACCGCTTGCCGCATCCTGGGCGTTGTCATAAGTATCGCCGGTGCCCTGTGCGCGTTTGTATGCGGCTACCGCCCGATCCCTATCGCCTTTTGCGTCGTACGAATTTCCCATTTTTATCTCAGACCAAACGTAAAGCCATGAAGGCGAGGCTTGTCCGGCCTTTGCCAACGCGCTCGTCGTCTTGAAATTTTCGATCGCAAGGTCGTAGTTCATCTGCTGGAGAAACAGAAGTCCAAGATGGTAATAAATCCAGGCGTTTGAGCGGTCCAAACGGAGCGCCGCTTCAAACTGTTGCTGAGCCTCGACGAGATTACCTTCCTTAAACTGTTCGATTCCTCGGCGTGCGATTGATGACACCCTTAGATCATCAGAAATTCTGAGCAATTTGTAGTCCGGATCGATATCGAGAGCGATCGGCTTCCCATCCGATTCGATGTTGAAATCGGCGCTTGAATCCTCAATATAGATGGTCTGAGTCGCAACATCGCCCTGGCCTTCGGCACGAAGCTTTAGATCTACCGACAAACGCAAATTGTCGTAGTTTTCCTTTACCGTGCCTCGCGTGATGAATTTGCCTTCGCGCGTTCTCAAAATCACGTAATCGGATTCGAACTCCGGAACACCCGTGCCTTCAACCCAGCGCGCGAAGAAATAGCGAAGATTATTGCCGGCAACCTGGCTCGACATCTTCTCAAAATCCGCAATCGACGCGTTTTTTCCGCGATATTCGTTAAGGTATTTCCGCAGAAGCGAGTTGAACTTGTCCTGACCGAGGGTGTCCCTCAAAAGCTTGAAAACAAACGCGCCCTTCGCATACATGATGTATCCGTATGCCACGGATTGGTCATCGAGCGATGAGGGTGTGCGCGCCAGCGAGGACGTCTGTTCAAACGTCAGTGACTTCTCGAGAAGCTCTCGCCGAAGCTCATCGAGTTTTGCACCCGTCATCTTGCTTTCACGGTAAGTAAACGCGCAGTATTCGGCCAATCCCTGCGAAAGCCAGGCATCGTCAAAATCCTTGAGTCCAACCGTCAGTCCCCACCATTGGAAAGCGGCTTCACGCTGAAGCCTTTCTTTTATTATTTCTTTCGAACCATCAAACAAACGGTTGGCAAGAAACAGCATCCCCTGCTGCGAATAATACTCAAGGCTTTCGTCATCGATCTGCGAGACAATCAGCTTCTTTCCGGCGCCGGGAGTTCCGAACTGTTTGGCGTAAAACTCCAGCGCCGATCCCAGCGTCTCGCCGTACTCGGAAACGAGATCATCGATACCCGCCTTGGTGTTGAAGTTGAGTTCCCAATCCCCGTACCTGAGCGTCTTGTTCACATATCGCCCGTATGTAAAATTGCCGACGAGCGTAGGCTGGCTTACGACAAACCGACGTTTTCCAAATCCCTTCTCGACCGGCGTATCGCTTACGCCAACAACCTGATAGGTCGAAGGAACGTCCACCGTGATGTCAGAGGTTGCCTTGTCGACGGCATAGGCGTGGAACGGAAACCAACGAGCGGCATACATCAGATAACCTTCGTTGGTGCCAATATAGGCGAGCCTTTTCGTAAGAAGCGGTCCGCCCTGAGGCGAAACCAAAATCCCACCATAAGTAAAACGAAGTGTAACTGCAGTGCCTTTCGCAGCCGCTTGGCCGAGATCAATCCGCACGCTGGGGCCCATTTCCGAAACACCGACCCTGTCCTGAACAAACGTTACCGGCGGATCGGGAACTTTCGTCTTGCTGGGTTGCGGCGTGGGTTCCGGATTTGGCACGACTCTGGATACGAGTTCGATCTTCGATATCTCAAGCGAGCCGTTCATTTCGAAGGCAACCGTGCGCGTATCGGCGGTCACTACGAACTCAACATCGGAAACCGCGCTCAACTTGTTCCCTTCGGGATCGATTTTCGCCTCGATTTTATAGTGCTTGACGTCAAATGCGTCGGCCTGGCTTTGACCGAAAATGGAAGTCGAATACGAGGCCACAAGAGCGGCCGCCGCAATGAAAAAAAGGAATCTTTGCCTAATCATCTTTTACTCAGAACCCTCAAACGGATTTTTGTTAGCGTGGCTTTGATGAATGTCATCTGTCATCGGTTGGCTAAGCGACAGCCATTCACCTCGGAAGATTTTGATCCGAATAGAAGTCCACCGAAATTACATGCTTGGCTATCTCTTTGCCCATGGCTGCCACTTCAAGATGCATGGGGTGGTTCGTGTAGGCATCAAAAGCATCACGATCCGCATATCTTGCGAACAGACCCGTGTCATAAGACCGATCCAAAGACAAAATATCCGCTCCAACTTCGAAATCAAGTATTTCGGGAATCACCTCTCGAAGCGCCAATAGCCGTTTCCGGTGTTCTTCCCTAGTTTCTTCGGATGTTTCGGAATTGTATTTCCACGCAACGATATGCACAAACATTTTCGTTCCCTCGATTGGTTTTAGTTTGTTTTCAGAACCTTGAAGAAAAGAAGGAAAACCATGTTTTTACGATTGACCTTCGCACCATTCTCTTGTTACCTCGTGGCGATACGCGAACATCTTTTCAATCTTCGGAAGAATCAGCAATTTCGCGCCAAGCTCTCCAATGATCGAAAACCCTGGATCAAACTCGATTTCGTCGCGCAAAAATGTTCCGCCTTCGAATTCAACAAACCTGTGATGATGCATCCATACCTTGAACGGTCCCGAAACCTGTACGTCCACAAACAAATGCGGTGGTTCATAAACCGTATGTTCGGCTACCCATTTTTGGCGAAAAAGGCCAAACAGCGTTTGTTCCAAAATCGCCTTCGAACCGATCTTTGAAATCTCGGCTTTCTGAATTATCCGGACATTTTCCCACGGAGGCACGAGCCTTTCAAATGCATCAGGAAGTTCGTGAAATCCAAAAACAACCTCCGGCTTCGCTTTAATAAAGCTTTCCTTTAGATACCTCATCTTCCGCAAATGTCTTCAAAAGTTGTGTTTACGAGTGACCAGATCTCTTCGATATGCCTCTCCTCAACCCGTATGCTTCCAACTGAAAGCCTGAGAGCGATTCGACCGTTGAGCTTTGTATGCGAAATATACGCCTTTCCAGACTCGTTTATTCGCTTCATCAATTCTTCATTGAGTTGATCATTATCGAATCCCTCCGATTTCGCTCGAAAACAAACCAATGCGAAATTAAACGGAGCCGCAAGTTCGAATCGATCCGATTTTTCGACGTTCGCAGCAAAAAGCCCCGCTAGCCGAACATGCTCGCGAATCCGATCCCTGATCCCTTCGACGCCAAAATATCTGATCACAAACCAAAGCTTCAATGCCCGAAATCGTCGTCCCAACTGAATCCCAAAATCCATCTGATTCGTTACCTCTTCGGTAACCCGCAAGTATTCCGGAACCAAGGAAAAGGCCTGCTTGAGTATTTCGCGGTCTTTTATAAAAAGAACCGATAGATCGAACGGAGTAAAAAACCATTTGTGAGGATTGACCACGATCGAATCCGCCTTTTCGATTCCCTCAATGTGATGCCGAAGTTCGGGAAGTGCCATTGCCGATCCGGCATAAGCCATATCGACATGAAGCCAAAGACCGTACTTCTCGGCGATTTCCCCGATTCGCTTGATGTTGTCCACGCTGGCGGTCGAAGTGGTTCCGACGGTGGCGACGATTGCAAACGGCCGGTAGCCATTTTCCAAATCGTTCGCGATGGATGCTTCAAGCGCTTCGCAGTCAACTGAAAATGCGTCGTCGACCGCGACCGAACACATCGAACGTTTTCCAAGACCAAGCGTGATCAAACCCTTCTCAATCGACGAATGCGTTTGCTCCGAACAATAGACCCTGAGCAAAGGCAGATCGTCTCGCCCGCTCATCCCCTTTTCCCTGATGTCGAGATCCAAGCGCTCCCTTGCAGCGGCAATCGCATGCATCGTTGAAACACTCGCCGTGTCATAGATCAATCCAAAGAGGCCGTCGGGCAAACCGAGAATCTTCGCCAACCAGTCGACCGTCACCTCTTCGAGTTCGGTGGATGCCGGAGAAGTTCGCCAGAGCATCGCTTTTTGGTCAAAGGCCGCCGCGACCAACTCGCCGAGAATTCCCGGCGATGATGTCGAGGTTGAAAACAGACCGTGAAAATTCGGATGGTTCCAATGCGTAACGGCGGGAAGAATCAGATTTTCAAGATCCTCTGCGATTCGCGCAAAATCTTCGCCGCTCGAAGGAGGCCCTTCCGGAAGCGAGGATTTCAACCAACCCGGTTCGACATCGGCAAGAACGGGCAGTTCGTCAATGCGGGAAAAATAACCGGAAATCCAGTCGATCAAATTCTTGCCTGCCGTTTCGAATTCGTCCGCCGGCATATCACCTAGTTGCTTCATTTCTTCCAAAAAACCTTCTTTCAACAGGAACGGAGAGGTGGTCGTCCACTTTGGAAATATCTCCGTGTCATAAGACCGCAAGCGAAAAACTCCGGAACTGAATCCCTCGCGAGACTCGGTTTCCGCACGCTTCCCGTGCGCGAGATACTCGACAAGACACGCTAAATCAGTATAATTCCCGAAATAGGCTCATTCGACGCGGTAAATGCCTGCTGACCTAACTTGGCCATTATATACCGCAACAAATCGAATCCTGCTTTCCCCTACCAAATTTCTGAGAATACTTGAAGAGGATAAATATGAGGAACACGTTTACCCGAAGCGCACTTGGTTTGTTTGTATTGCTGGCATCTCAAGCGATCGCCTTTGCCGCCGAAGCCCCCGGGCTGGATCAAAGGATTAATGACGGTTTCAAACCGATTGCCGATGCGTGGGATGCATTTATCTTCACTTCGGTGGCAGGCGTGCCAATCGTACTCGTGCTTTTGGTTTTTGGCGCGGTGTTCTTCACATTGGTGTTCAAATTTGCGAATCTGCGGCTTTTTCCTTTGGCGATTCAGGTTGTCCGAGGTAAGTACGACGATATCGAAGAGGGTGGCGATCCGGTTGTTACCGACAATCTGAACGTTGTTGAAGGCGATATTGTAGATACGATTCGTGTCGAAGGTGTTCATGGCGAGGTCAGTCATTTCCAGGCGCTTGCAACAGCGGTTTCGGGAACCGTTGGGCTTGGCAATATCGGCGGTGTCGCGGTCGCGATCGCGGTCGGCGGACCGGGAGCGACGTTCTGGATGATCGTCTGCGGGTTGCTCGGAATGTCCACCAAATTTGTCGAATGCACGCTTGGAGTTAAATATCGCGATATCGAGACAAACGGAACGGTCTATGGCGGACCGATGTACTACCTCTCAAAAGGTCTCAAGGAAATTGGTCTCGGGCCGTTGGGCAAGGTTTTGGCGGTGATATTCGCGATCATGTGCGTCGGCGGTTCGTTTGGCGGAGGAAACGCCTTCCAATCCAACCAGGCGACTATTCAGCTGACATCGATGCTCAATCTCAGCGGCGGTGCCGTAAAGACGATCATCGGTGTGATTCTGGCGATCATGGTTGGTGTCGTGATCATTGGAGGAATCAAGCGCATCGCTTCGGTAACCGAAAAGATCGTTCCGTTTATGGCGGTCTTGTATGTAATCGCCTCACTGATCATCATTTTCGCCCACGTCACGCATATCCCCGAAGCGATCATGCTGATCGTAAAAGGCGCTTTTACGACCGATGCCGCGCTCGGCGGTCTGATCGGCGTGCTTTTGCAAGGCTTTAAACGTGCTGCGTTCTCGAACGAATCCGGAGCCGGTTCGGCGGCAATCGCTCACTCGGCCGTAAACACAAAATTCCCCGCCAGCGAGGGAATCGTCGCACTTCTCGAACCGTTTATCGATACTGTTGTAATTTGCACGATGACGGCGTTGGTTATCATCATCTTCAATACCGATGGCATCTTCGAATACGGCGCCGGCAACACGGCAGGCGCGATGATCGCCGGAAAGACTGTCGGTGGCGTTGATCTAACGTCGATGGCGTTTAGTTCGGTGCTTCCCGGGTTTAACTACATTCTCACAGTCGCGATTTTGCTGTTCGCATTCTCAACAATGATCTCGTGGTCGTATTACGGTCTTCAAAGCTGGAAATATCTCTTCGGCAGATCCAAAGGCGCCGATATTACATACAAGGTTCTCTTCCTGATCTTTGTGGTTGTCGGTTCCGCCGCAACGCTTGACGCAGTGGTCAAATTCTCCGACGCGATGATCTTCGCCATGGTGTTCCCGAACATGATCGGTTTGTTCTTCCTTTTCCCGAAAGTACGCGAGGAATTGAATCGGTATTTGGAGGCTATAAAAGGTGCCGTCACTTCCAATGCTGATTGAATCGGGTTGTGACTTTCGAAGTAAAATTTGCGGCCTTTGTTTGAACGTTTTGGTCGATGATTTAGTCCGGGCTTTCCAAATGGAAAGCCCTGTTTCTTGGACATTTGCATTGCGGATGTTCGTTTAGTCTGCTCGTGCATTGACGGCTGTTTTCCAAGATCCCGTTATAGACTTTATTTATGCATGGCAAGAATTTGCTTTGGAATTCCAAGCAAATGGCTTATCATGCCCGTGATTTCTACCACAATTTGACTTTTCCGGAGGTTGCATCAAATGTCTCTTTTTAGGACAAAACCGATCGACAAGATCATCGCTGAGTCCAAGGAAGAGGGCGCGCACACTTTAAAGCGCTCTCTCGGGGCCATGAGCCTAACAGCACTCGGTGTTGGAGCGATCATTGGTACAGGTATTTTTGTTTTGACCGGGCAGGCGGCCGCGAAACACGCGGGACCGGCGGTAATTCTTTCTATGGTTCTGGCTGGCGTCGTGAGTCTATTCGCGGCGCTTTGTTATTCGGAATTCGCTTCTTCGGTTCCGATCGCCGGATCAGCATATACATATGGTTACGCCACGCTTGGTGAATTCATCGCCTGGATCATTGGATGGGATTTGATCCTTGAATACGCATTTGGTGCCGCGACGGTTGCCGTGGGTTGGTCGGGATATGTTGTTAGCCTTTTGTCAGATTTCGGAATTCAATTCCCGATTCAATTGAGTGCCGCCCCGGGGACACAGTTTGTCAATCTGTCAGCGGACGCGGCGAAGGTTTTAAGCCAAACAAAAGTTGCCGATAACCTTTTGACGGCGCACACAGGCTGGAACCTGCTTAACGACAACTTCATCGAAGGTATTAAAAGCTCCGGAATGAATCTCGCATCGATGGAAACATCGACCGCGATTTTTAATCTTCCTGCCTTTTTGATTGCGATAGCCGTAACGATTCTCCTTGTCAAAGGCATCAAGGAATCGGCCAATTTCAACACCGTGATCGTCATAATCAAAACTTCCGTCGTAGTTCTATTTATCCTTGCCGGGATCAGCTACGTGAATATGGATAACTTCTCACCGTTCATTCCTGTAAACACGTCAGGAGTGTTCGGAGAATTTGGATACTCGGGTATCGTCACCGGAGCGAGCGTCATCTTTTTCGCGTATATAGGATTTGACGCTGTATCGACAGCCGCACAGGAAACAATCAATCCGCAAAAGAACATGCCGATTGGCATCATCGGCTCCTTGTTGATCTGTACGGTTCTTTACGTGCTCGTTTCCTTTGTGATGGCCGGTTTGGTTTCATACACACAACTTAACGTCCCGGCCCCGATTGCAGTTGCAATTGACGCAGCTCGTACTCAGGCTGCGGGAAGCTCCTTGGGCTCGTTGTTTGCCGCATTCCCGATGATCATCAAAGTCGGGGCAGTCCTCGGACTCAGTTCGACGATGGTTGTTATGGTCATGGGGCAGCCGCGCGTGTTCTATTCGATGGGTAAGGATGGTTTGTTGCCCGATTGGGCTTCCAAGGTCCATCCAAAATACCAAACGCCTTACGTAACCACGATCATCACCGGAGTTATCGTTGCCATCATGGCCGCTTTCGTTCCGATTGGCATTCTCGGCGAACTGGTTAGCATAGGAACGCTTTTCGCGTTTGTTATCGTTGCGATTGGCGTCATTGTGATGCGCAAAAACAACCCCGATCTCGAGCGCGGTTTCAAGGTGCCGGCGGTATGGGTTGTCGCTCCGATTGCGGGAGGCGCAAGTTTGTTCCTGATGTGGGGTCTGCCATTGGATACATGGCTCCGTCTTATCGTCTGGATGGTTATCGGAGTTGTAGTTTACTTCTTGTACGGAAGGAGGCATTCGCATCTCAATAATCAGACCGCATCCGAATCAGATCCCGTTTAGGAGTTGATTCAAATGAAGTCACGGCGGGTGTCTTTGCAGGCACCCGCTCTTTTTTGGTTCTTTGTCAGCACACTGACCCGCCTCAGCTACCCGAAACAAAATGCAACGCTTTAGGCGCTCAAGCCATTCGCTGGGTTAAGTGTTAACCCGAAAAGGCCGAGCCCGTCACAGCTTCGGAATTACCTTCGATTGAAATAGGCGCGGGAAAGGGGACAAAGGCCGGGGAATCGTCTCTCTTGGTAATTGGCAAAACGATTTCGGGAAATAAAAAAACGGTTCTTGTGTTCAGAAAATTGATCGGTTTTTGAACGCGCGGCATTACCATGGATGGATCCCTAGATGAAGTCAATCGGAATTGTAGGAGCTGTATTCTAGCCTTCGATTTCGGTAGTCGAATGAGTCTGCACGTTCGAATACCGCCACGGAAAACCCCCGGCGATCGCTCGCCGGGGGTTTTCAAAGTAATGCCTTAACTCCGTTATTTCTTCTCTGCCTGCTTCTGAAGCTGTTCCAAAAGCTCAGGCGGAAGCTGCTGGCCTCCCGGTTGTTGCGGAGGTGCGGGCGGCTGGTTTTGTTGGTTGAAACTGTCGATCTTGGCAATCTCTTCCTTGTAGATCACGATCTTTTTCTCAGCCTCATAACGACGACGGACGGATGCCATGTAGTCACGGAAGACGCGATCCTTTTCCTGCATCGCCATTTCTTCCATCAAGCGATCCTTTTCCTTCGTAAAGTCTTCCTTGTCGGCATCCTTTCGTGCGGTCGCGCCAACAATAATGTAGTTGTCGCCAACCTTTACAGGCTCGGACGTAACGTCGCCCGCCTTTAGCTTGTAGATGGCGTCGTCAAGCGTGCTTGAAACCGCGGCGTTTGGTCCCTCTCCAAGCGGGGATCCCGTTGTAAAATCCTTGGCTTCGAGCGCTTTCAAACCCTTGGCGGATGCCGCTCCCGACAAGCCCGAGGCCGAACCGGCACCCGATGCGATCGCCTTGGCAACCGCCTCCATTTCTTCCCTCGCTTTCGAAACCTTGTAGGCATCGGAGACCTTCGCCCTTACGTCTTCAAATTCAGCATCCCTTGGCTTCCTGATATCAACCACCATCGGTATCGCGAAACCTCCGGGAACTGGAATCTTTTCACCAACATCATTTGCCTTTGCCAAAGGGGCGATTCCATTTTCAAAATCCTGCGAGATCCCTATGTCCTTAACCTCAGTGCCGGGAACGACGTAACCCGTTTCCCGAATCATTTCGGTCGAACTCGAATTGGCTTCCGAAGCGAATTTTTCGGCCGTGGCCTCGACGTCCTTTGATTTCTTCAATTCCGCAGCTACCTTTCCGGCAAGTTCGGCATTCGCCGCATACGCCTTTCGGTTGCGCAAGCTGACCTCGATCTCCTTTTTGGCATCTTCAAGCTTTTTGGCAACAGACTCGCCGCGCCGAAGGATATAAACCCTTGATTTGTATTGAATCGGTTCGGTTATCTCGCCTTCCTTCATGTTCAATACGCGTTGATAGGGATCGTCCTGCTTGGAAGGATCGACCGCCGGCCGAACAAGCCCGTTGACGCGTCCTCCGTCGGCGGCCGTCGCGGCATTCTCGGATTGACCCTGCGCGGCTTTGGCAAAATCATCTTCCGAAATTGTCGTCTTGTCTTTCTTCAAATCCTGGATAATCCGATTCGCCTTGGCGATTGTTTCCGCTTCAAACTCCGGTTTTGGAACCCTGAGCACGAGCTCCTGAACCTTGACGCCGGCGCGTTTGCGATCCTCAGGAAGCTTGTTGAACTCATCTTCCAACTCTTTGTCAGTAAAGCTGAGCTTCTCGCCGACCTTGCTGGTGCTCAAATAAATGTATTTGACCTTCTTTTGATCCTGGGCGATGAAGTAGTCCTTCTTGTTTTTCTCAAAATACGCCTTCAGCTCATCGTCGCTCGGTTTTAGATTCTGCGCGATATCGGCGGCGTTTACGCTGACGTAGCTCAAATCAAATTTTGTGTTTTGCTTCAGGTACTTTTCTAGAGCGTCTGCTTCCGAGACCGAAACACCGGAAGTCACAAAGGCAACCAGCTTGTCGCGGCTGACCGAGTCACGGATCTGGTTTTCAAATGCCGAAATGCTGCCCGATTGCCGAATCGCATTCTCCTCGTAAACGGCTTTGTCGAAAGGCTTTCCATCCTGCGGGGTAAAGAGTTCCCTGATTCTCGCCGCAACTTCCGAATCCGAAGCGGTAAGCCCCAATTTGGCGGCTTCAAGTCTTACAAGCCTTTGCTCAATCAATTGCTTAACCGTAACTTCCGCAGAAATCGGCATTGCCTGGCCAAACATTCGTTGCGTGTTTTCCTGCGTTGTAACAACGTCGGCAACGGTTATCGTTTCATTGCCAACAGTCGCCGCAGCGGCAGTGCTTTTCCCAAGACTATCCGGATTTTGTGTACGGGACATCGCCCCGAAAATGATCAAACTCGCAACGAGGAGGACGGAGAAAAGGATCAGAATAAAATTCCGAGTCTTCTCCATGCGCTTGAAAAACTTTAACATCTTGTGATTCCTTCAGAATTCGACCGCTGGGGCCGACAAAATTTCATTTGAGACAATCCGTAATAGTACCAATCAAAGGTAGATTTGTAAAAGATTAAGCAAAGCGAAAGAGGTCAAAGAAACAGCAATATTCGGTTTCCTTTTTGGATTGTATTTCCGTAAGCTAGAGAGTCACTTGATATGCACACGGTAGAATATCCAATTTGGGTTTGGCTGACGTTTTTTGCAGTCGTATTGGCGGCGCTTTTCGTCGATATTGGGATTTTGAACAGAAAGTCCGAGGCTCCAACGCGAAAGGAGACTTTCGTTTGGGCAATCGTTTGGGTTTCGCTGGCATTGGGCTTCAACGCCTTCATTTACAGCCAGTTCGGCGCATTCAAGGCGAAAGAATTCTTCACCGGATATCTGATCGAGCTTTCGCTGTCTGTTGACAACCTGTTCGTTTTTCTACTGATTTTCAGCTATTTCGGTGTGCCAAAGAAATACCAGAGAAGGGTGCTTTTTTGGGGGATCATGGGCGCTCTTGTGATGCGCATGATCATGATTTTCAGTGGTGCCGCTCTCGTCGAGCGTTTCCATTGGATCATCTATTTTTTCGGGGCATTTCTGATTTACACGGGCATAAAAATGCTCTCGAACGAGGACGAGGCTTTCAATCCAGAAGAAAGCGCAATCGTTTCAATCGTTACCCGTTACATCCGAATAAAAAAGACATACACAGACGACAAATTTGTTATAATGGAGGACGGTAAGCGTGTCGGCACGCTCCTCCTGTTGGTCCTGATCGTCGTCGAGTTTTCGGATTTGATCTTCGCCGTCGATTCAATCCCCGCCATTTTTGGCATTACGACCGACCGGTTTGTTGTTTACACGTCCAATATCTTCGCGATTTTAGGGCTCCGCACATTCTTTTTCCTGCTCGCCGACATGGCGGATAGGTTCCATCTACTGAAATTCGGTCTGGCGTTTGTGCTTAGTTTTATCGGTGCGAAGATGCTGCTTCCGCTAATTGCGGAAATTACTCTTTGGCAATTTCCCGCGAGTTCCGGTTCCGCATTTTCCGCCTTTTTGGTGGAATTCCTGAAGGGAACCTATTCTCAGGAAGTGATCAACATCTCTCTTGGGGTTGTTGGCGGCGCGTTGCTGATTTCGATCCTTCTCTCTTTGATTTTTCCCGCCGAGGGTGAAACCGATGAAGAGAAACTCATCAGAACCCTCGATCCGGACAGCGAGGGCGAATAGTAACCGGTCTTTGGCACCTACTGCCATGTTTAGGACCTCCACTTGGTAAATTATCGGTTTCATTCCCCGAAACCACGTACAAACCAACCTCTCAAATGGAAGGCAAGTATAGAAAATTCTACGTCGATTGGTGGCGCATCAAGAAGAGCACCATCTATGGCGGAGTTATATTCATTTGTCTATCCGCCGCTTTGGCGGGAGGGGTTTATTGGCTCTACAAGAACGACTGGGTTATCCAAACTCCCGACAACAAGGGGCCGAAAGACGCCGCGCGAATCGTTTCGTTTCAGGGAGACGTAAGGATCATCCGCGTCACAACCAGAAAAACCGAGCGGGTGATTCGGGAAACCTTTGTGCTCGCAGGCGACACCATCCAAACGCAGTCGGACGGACGGGCGCAAATCCGCATGATCGACGGTTCAACGCTTTCGATCCGTCCAAACAGTACCGTTGTAATTCGTGACAGCACGTCGCTGCTCGGAAATACGACTGTTCGCGTAAAACTCAACGACGGACAAATCCGCGTCAGAACCGAGGACCAGCCCAAATCCTCAAACAACGTTGTTGAGGTCAAGGAATCCGAAAACAAAATCGCAGCCAAAACCGAGGCCAGCTTCAATCTGGACAAGGACTCGAATCGAGGTGAAATCAGAATCAGTCGAGGTACCGTCGAATCGAGTGCCGAGGGCGTTACCACGACGATCAAGGAGAACGAATACGCGACCCTCGACAAGGGGCGGGTTTCATCCAAAGAAGAGCTTCTCGATCCTCCGACACCAAGCAATCCTTCCGCCTCAAAGCAGGTGGAAGCCGGCGGATCGCAATCTTCGATCGCTTTTACGTGGGAAAGGCCAAGAAAAGGAAGCAATTTCAAATATCACCTGCAGGTTTCACGGTCACCGTTTTTTGTCGATGACAAGATCAGCGTGAACGAAAACCTGATCGGCGGGCAGAGTTTCCCGGTCAAAGGCCTTTCGCCTGGTACTTATTTTTGGAGAATCAGAGCTTCTGCCGATTCGGGACAAATGACGGAATGGAGTGAGCCGTCCCGATTCACGGTTGTAAAATCAAAACAGAGCGTTAGGATTACCGCGAAAAGCTGGTCGGTAGAAAAACTTGGAGGCACGCTTTACAGAGTGTCCGG
The DNA here is from genome assembly GCA_041394795.1 of Pyrinomonadaceae bacterium. Lineage (GTDB taxonomy): Bacteria > Acidobacteriota > Blastocatellia > Pyrinomonadales > Pyrinomonadaceae > Aridibacter. The sequence goes on from JAWKHN010000002.1 coordinate 109,720, forward strand.
CGTTACCAACCCTGGAGCGACGGTAAAGATCGCCGGGCGCGAGACATTCGCTACTTCCGATGGCAGTTTCCTGCTTCAGATTTCGAGTTCAACGAGCACCGTATCCGTCGACATTTTTGATGACGAGGGAAATCGAGGCAGGTTTAACCTCAATCTAGCTACCGGACGGACGGGGTAGGGAGTTTCGAGTTTCGAGTTTCGGGTTTTGAGTTCAGTGGCTGAAAAGGCCTCTTGATTTTGATCTGAGAAGAATTCAGTTTTAGATCTTGTTTCGCAAGCCCCAGCCTTTTTGGTTCGGGGCTTTGTCGTTTCTGAGCAGAGTTTTAGTCGGCTGATGGAGCGAAGCCTATCAGCTCCAACTTACACTTTATCGGTGATTCTAGTTTCGCTCCCCAGAAAAACATGCGCGCAAAGCATGATCCAGCCGATCCAAACAGCATCGGCCAAAATCAGATGCGCGAGTTGGAGGACGATCGGAGCGCCCAGAAGAATCGTTGTTCCGCCCAAGATCACCTGAAGTACTAGCGATAGAGTAACGATTCCACTCCAAAATCCGATCTCTTTCGAACCTTCGTGTGCGGACTTGAACCAGCCTGCAAGAAATCCGACAAAAACCGCCGTGATCACGGCACCGATCGGATGAAGAATCCTGATCCGCAAGATAAACGCCGACGCTGGATCGAAATCTCGCAGCAAGGCCTCGATCACGCTGTCTGACGGATAGAGCATGTTTGTCAAAGCCGCAACCGCTCCAGTAACCCCGACAAAAAGCAATAGCAGCGTTCCAACAAAGGCAAAAAGCCTGACGCGTGCCGATGCTTTTCCCGCAAATCGTTTTCCAGATGAGAGCAACGCGCCGAGCACCGAAATGCTTCCGAGCAAAAGGAAGGTATTGATTAGGTGGCCTACCGCCCAAAGCGGGCGCGAATCCGTATGGGTTGTGGCGACATTGCCTGTCAGGACAAGACCGGCGCCGATCGCGGCCTCGGTAATGATAAGCAGGAATGCGAGAGAAGCGAAAGCAATGATCTGCCTGTCTTTCTTGAAGTAAAGAACCGCAATCAGAAAAACCGCGAGCATCAAAAAGAAGTCGAGCCCGCTCATAAGCCGGTGACTGAATTCGATCACGGTCTTAAACTCCGGTGCCGACGGAATGACCTCACCCTGGCAAGTCAGCCAAAACTTGCCGCAACCATCGCCCGATTTCGAAGCTCTCAGAAAGACGCCCCAAACCACAACGATGACGTTGAACACAAGTGAAAACCAAACGAGCTTTGCGTACTTTTCGCTTTTCATATCGCTCCCGTTGTACTTCTCAAGTCGCGAAAACCGCTTTCTTCCCTTTTCGCGAATTCGAAGTCCGTGTAGGTTTTATGATAATGAAGACGTTTGGAATTTTCATCCCAAGCATGACCGGAATTTTGAATTTTGGACTTAAATTGAGTTCTTCGTTTCGACTACGGATTGAAAGGGGGCGCAAATGAGCAGACGATTAATGAGAATCGGGTCTGGCGGTCAAAAGCTGATTCTTCCAGTGATAATTGCATTCGTGTTGGCCGCGACAAGTTTCGGAAAGGATCCTTACATATTGGTCCTGGGAACAGCGCAAGACGCGGGCGCGCCGCAGATGGGTTGCATGAGCGAGTATTGCCAATCGGTTTGGAACGGCAAGGTGAAACGCACGATGGTATCTTCTCTGGCGATTGTCGATCCCAAAAGCGGAAGACGCTGGATTTTTGATGCGACACCCGATCTGCCGGAACAGTTCCAACTTCTAAAGAAGACTACAGGCGATTTCTCGAACCGTATCGACGGGATCTTCCTGACGCACGCCCATATCGGACACTATACCGGCTTGATGTATCTCGGAAAAGAATCCTTTAATGCTGAAAACGTATTGGTTTACGCACTGCCGAGGATGTCCGCGATGCTTGCGAAAAACGCCCCTTGGTCGCAACTGGTTTCACTCGGAAACATAAGGCTCGCCGAAATTTCAACTTCCGAATCGGTCAAGCTTTCCGAAGATATATCGGTGGAATCCTTTACCGTTCCCCATCGGGATGAGTTTTCCGAAACGGCAGGATTTAGAATCGTAGTCGGAAAAAAGAGCGCCGTATTTATTCCTGATATCGACAAATGGAGCAAATGGGACAAATCGCTCGAGGATGTTGCGCGTGCAAATAATCTGCTTTTTATCGACGGAACCTTTTTTCGAGATGGAGAAATTCCCCGACCGATTAGCGAGGTCCCGCACCCCTTTGTTACCGAAACGATGGAAATACTAAAGGATCTGCCTCGTTCATTGAGAAAGAGAGTCAGATTCATCCATATGAATCATTCGAACCCTCTGCTCCAAATGCAAAAGAGCGCTCTTGCTGAAATGACGAGGAGTGGATTCGGAGTGGCCCGCGAGGGCGAGAAATACGAGTTTTGAAGCGGAACTGAAATCGATGGCAAAACGGGAAAGGATCGATAAAAGGCTTGTGGATCTCGGTCTCGCGGAAACGCGAACAAAGGCGCAGGCACTTGTCATGTCCGGTGTGGTGCTGATCAACGAACGCCCGGCCGCCAAATCTTCGGATCTCGTTTCAGATCGCGATATTGTTCGAATCAAGTCAGGAACCGCACTGCCCTATGTTGGACGCGGGGGGCTAAAGCTCGAAAAGGCGTTAAAAGAATTTGATATACGTCCTGCCGAATATGTATGTCTTGATGTTGGTGCTTCAACTGGCGGTTTTACCGATTGCCTGCTTCAAAATGGCGCAAAGTTCGTTTATGCGATTGACGCCGGCACCAACCAGCTCGACTGGAAAATCAGGAGTGATTCACGCGTTGAGGCGCGGGAAAAGGTAAATGCGCGATATTTGAAACCCGACGATTTCCCGGAACCCTTTGATCTGATTGTAATGGATGTTTCGTTTATCTCGATAACAAAGATCCTTCCGGCGCTCGCCGATTTGATAAAGGAGAACGGGCGGATGGTGTCGTTAATCAAACCTCAATTTGAAGCCGGCAGGGGCGAGGTTGGCAAGGGCGGAATCGTAAAGGATCCTGAAACCCACAAGCGGGTTATCAAGGAATGCCTCAACGCTGCCGAGACACTGGGCTTTACAAGCATCGGAGTAACCGAATCCCCTATCCGGGGCGCAACGGGCAATACTGAATTTCTTGCTTGTTTTGAATTCCGTCGATCTGAGGATTAAAGCCGTGATCCTTCTCAGCGAAGCTTAAAGAAGAAATGTTTCGATCTCCGGTGCCCTGCTTTTCGGGGCTTTGGGCGTTTCCTGAGCGAAAGAAGGTTTGGGAGCGCGATCAATCGTAATCGGCGCATCGACGGCGCAACAGACGTTCATAAGGTTTTCCCGGTCCGTTGCTCCAAGGCTCTCTCCATCGATCCACTTCAGCGCTTCATCAAGAATCTTCCTGGCATGCTCGGTTAATCCGCTCTCGATACTGTAATGAATCCACTTGCCATCGCGACGGGTTTCAACCAGTCCGGACTTTCTCAAATAGGCGAGATGCCTCGAAATCTTTGGCTGGCTTTCGCCAAGCGCTTCGGAAAAGAAGCATACGCAAACTTCGCCGTCGCGCATCAGATTCAAAATCCGCAAGCGGGTAATGTCCGCCAATGCGGCAAACATCGTTTCCATCGCCTCAAGTTCTCCGCCTCGTGATTTCATATATGGATTTTAACAAATATCTGAAGAATTGTCTTGACAATCTGCCGCGATCAGACTTATATTCGCTTTAACATATATGTTTGTTCGTATATGTTTTTGCTTGGTTCTTGTGAAAAGGGCTGAAACCATTTAAGAAACTGGACTAGCTCGATGGTCGTTAGCCAAAATCGCGAGATCATAAATTGATTAAGGAAGAAGCTTCCAATATCGGTGAGCCAATTGCACCCGGAAAAACGGAAGTTTCTATACAGGAGTATTTATCATGAAAATTCACATTTCCCTCAACGTTGCGAATATCGACAAGAGCGTCGATTTCTATTCAAAGATGTTTGGCGTCTCGCCGGTCAAGCGTTTCAGCGGCGAAACCGGCACTATGGGCGGATACGCCAAATTCGATCTTGAAGATCCCGGCGTAAATCTGACGCTCAACGAGGCAAAGCCAACGCACGGCAACCGGCTTTCACACCTCGGGATTCAGGTCGCTTCGACATCTGACGTCGAGAAATACAGAGAGCGTTGGAATGGCCTCGGTATGGATACGCTTGATGAGGACAATGTCGTCTGCTGCTATGCCAAGCAGGACAAGACCTGGGTTTCCGATCCGGATGGAAATCGCTGGGAGGCCTTTGTCGTGCTGGAAAACGTCAGTGCTCCAACCGAACGTCAGACGGATTGCTGCGTCGAAAACGAAACGGCGACGGCATGTTGTTAATAGGATTCGCGGAGACCCGCATTCCCTCTGATTCAGAAGCGGCGTGCGGGTCAATTGCGATTCGAATGGAATTCAACTAATTTTGAGCGATGAAGAACAATCGATCGATCTACACCGCCTCGGTTCATGCCGGAAGCGAGATCAAAGAGCATTTTGGAGCCTCTTCGACTCCTGTTTTTAACGCTTCCCTTTACCGTTTCACGGACGCCGACGAGGGGGCCGCGGTCCACAACCTCCAAAAGCCCGGATACTACTACGGAAGGCTCGGAAATCCGACGACCGGGGCGCTTGAGAACGCGATCAGCGAACTTGAATCCGCCGAAGCCGCCGTTGCCACGGGTTCGGGGATGAGCGCGATTGCGGCCGTATTCGCGGGGCTATTGAAATCGGGAGATCATGTAGTGTTGCCCGCTTCGCGCTATTCGACTACGGGATACCTGCTCAACCATCTTTCGGATCATTTCAATGTCGAATTCACATATGTTGACGCGACATCGGCAGCGAACTATCGTGCTGCGGCGCGGGAAAATACAAAGCTCTTTTGGATCGAATCACCTTCGAATCCGCTTCTTAACATCACGGATATCGCCGAAGTAGCTAGCTTCGCGCATGAAGCCGGCATCATCGCTGCGGTGGACAACACTTTCGCAACGCCATTTAATCAATCGCCGCTCGCGCTCGGGGCCGATCTGGTGGTCCATTCGGCAACCAAATATCTCGGCGGACACAGCGATCTCACGGCGGGGCTACTGGCGGGACGAGCGGATCTGGTTCAGAAAGCACGCGAGGTCGGAATCGTTTACTTTGGCGGAAGCATCGCCCCGCAAGCCGCGTGGCTCGTGCTTCGAGGAATCAAGACGCTGGCGCTCCGTATGGAACGGCACAACAATAACGCATACGCAATTGCGAATATGTTGAACGAGCATCCGTCGGTCAAAGCCGTTTTCTACCCCGGTCTTGAATCACACAAAAATCACGAAATCGCCAAGACACAAATGAAAGGCTTTGGCGGAATGGTTTCATTTGATGTCGGCGGAGCCGAAGAGGCAAAGCGTTTTCTCAACGCCCTCGATCTGGTGGCGATCGCGACATCGCTCGGCGGAGTGGAGACGATCGCCCAGCACTCGGCATCAATGACGCACGCCGGCTTGTCTCCCGAAGAACGCGCCAAAGCGGGTATTTCAGACGGGCTCATAAGGATGTCGGTTGGAATTGAAGATCCCGACGAAATCGCGGCGGATCTGAAACAGGCGATCGAACGGATATAAAAAAGATGAAGAAGCGAATTCTCTTTTTATGCACCGGCAATTCCTGCCGGAGCCAAATGGCCGAAGGCCTGATCAACAACGATTTCGCGGATACCGTCGATGCCTTTTCAGCTGGAACCGAGCCGCACGGTTTAAATCCGACTGCGATTGCTGTGATGGCGGAACTCGGAATCGACATCTCGCGGAATTCGTCGGATCACATAAGCGTTTACGAGGGACAACCATTTGACTACGTAATCACGCTTTGCGGCGACGCCAACGAGAAATGCCCCTTGTTTTTCGGCGGCGTCAAAAGGCTTCATATGGGATTCGACGATCCGCCAAAAGCCAAAGGCAGCCCAGAGGAAATTCTTGGGACGTATCGACGCGTACGTGATGAGATCCGAAAGCAGATCGGGGATTTTCTGCGCGCTGAGCTTGAAGAACACGGAAACTGAAAATGGAACACGGACTAACTAAGAAGCTTTCCTTTCTCGACAGATACCTGACAATTTGGATATTCCTGGCGATGGCCGCTGGCGTCCTGATTGGATGGGCGTACCCGGCCGTCAAAGATCTGGTCAACGCCTTTTCCCTCGGAACCACGAACATCCCCATCGCGGTTGGCCTGATTCTGATGATGTATCCGCCGCTTGCGAAGGTGCGCTACGAAGAACTCGGCGAGGTTTTCGCAAACAAGAAGGTCCTTGCGATTTCACTCGTTCAGAACTGGCTGATCGGTCCCGTGCTGATGTTCGCGCTGGCGATAGTATTTCTGCGCGACTCGCCCGAATACATGGTGGGGCTGATCATGATTGGGCTTGCGCGCTGCATAGCGATGGTTATCGTTTGGAACGAGCTCGCAAAGGGGAATACTGAATACTGCGCGGGACTTGTCGCATTCAACTCGGTATTTCAGGTTCTTTTCTATTCGCTCTATGCCTGGGTTTTCGTGACGGTTCTTCCACCTATCTTTGGTTTAAAAGGAGCCATCGTTGAGATTTCAATTGTCCAGATCGCCAAAAGCGTTGCGATCTACCTGGGGATACCTTTTGTCGCGGGTATGCTCACGAGGCTGATACTGATCAAAAAATTCGGCAGGGACTGGTACGAGAGCAAATTTATTCCAAAAATCAGTCCGTTGACGCTTGCGGCGCTCCTATTCACCATCGTCGTGATGTTCAGTTTGAAAGGCGAGTTGATCGTTTCGATACCGATGGACGTCGTCCGTATCGCGATTCCGCTGCTCATATACTTTGTAGTGATGTTCCTCGTAAGCTTTTATATGGGCGTCAAAGTCGGTGCGGACTATAGCAAAACCGCTACGGTAGCCTTTACCGCGGCGGGGAACAACTTCGAACTGGCGATCGCCGTCGCCGTGGCGGTTTTCGGACTAAACTCGGGAGCGGCGTTTACGGCGGTCATCGGACCCTTGGTCGAGGTTCCTGCGCTGATCGGTCTTGTAAGCGTCGCACTTTGGCTGCAACGCAGATACTTCAAGACAACCGCGGATGATGTGCCACAAGCCGTCTAGTTCGAGGCGAATACTTTCCGAGGATCAACTAACAATACAAAAACGAAAAAGGCACGACGCGCGCCGTGCCTCTTCCGTTTTACATTTAAGGAGAAACCAACGAGCGATAAAACCAGTTGGAATCTGGTTCATTGTGCTATTTCCCGCAAAGTTTCTCAACCCTTTTTTTAAGTTTTCATTAAAATCTGTCTCAAATCCCATGCAATTCCAGGGAATTCCTCAATCTCCAAATAGAAAACCCAAAACTCAAAACACGAAACACGAAACTCCCCACCCCTTTCCAAGCGCTTGTAGGAAACTCGGGGTAACGATAAAATGCCTATTCTGGGCTTGGTAAAGTTAAGTTTGCAATGAGATTCATTTCTGAAATTGATTCTCCCGAGGATCTTCGCCAATTGAAGGTTTCCGACCTTCAGGAAGTCGCCGACGAGGTCAGACAACATATTCTTGAAACATGTTCGCGAATCGGGGGACACACCGGAGCTTCGCTGGGAGCGGTGGAACTCGCGGTCGCGATGCATTACGCGTTCGATACTCCGCGCGACCGTCTGGTTTGGGACGTCGGCCATCAGGCCTACGCTCACAAGATTCTAACCGGAAGACGGGATCAGATGCAGACCATCAAACAGTTTGGCGGTTTGAGTCCGTTCCTAAAGCGGGATGAATCGGAATATGACACGTTTGGCGCCGGCCACGCCTCGACGTCGCTTTCAGCGGCATTGGGGATGTCGATTGCTCGAGACCGCAACGGCGATGATTTCCATGTTTGCGCGTTTATCGGCGATTCTTCGCTTCAGGGCGGGATGGCGCTTGAGGCGCTGAATCAGGCCGGGCATATCAAAACGCGTCTTATCGTAATCCTCAACGACAACGATATGTCGATCGCCCCCGCTGTAGGGGCCTTAACCGGTTATCTCAACCGCATTCGGGGCGCTCAAAGCTATCATCATCTCAAGGAAGAAATCGGCGATACGCTCGAAAGCCTTCCCGGCGTCGGACACAGCATTCGCAGGGCCGCGAAATCCTTTAAGGACGCGATCGCCGCGGCGGTGCTTCCCGGGGCGTTGGTCAACGAACTCGGGTTCAAGTACATCGGGTATGTCGATGGACACAACGTCGCGGAAATCGTAAAGGCGTTGGAAGAGGCGAAGAAGATCAAAGACGGACCGGTAATCGTTCACGCGCTAACCAAGAAAGGAAAAGGCTATCCTTCGCCCGAAGAAAATTATTACGCCTGGCATGCTACCGGGCCGTTCGATATAAAGACCGGAAAAGCGGTTAAGAAAGACACGGGTCCATCAGCGCCGACCTATACGAAAGTATTCGGATCGGCATTGTGCGAGCTGATGGAAAAGGACGAGAAAATCGTCGCCCTGACGGCAGCCATGCCGGATGGCACGGGTATCGATCAGGCTCTGGAAAAGTTCCCCGCCAGAACGTTTGACGTCGGCATTTGCGAACAGCATGCGGTGACGTTTTGCGCCGGAATGGCGGTTGAAGGACTAAAACCCGTGGCCGCGATTTACTCGACGTTTCTTCAGCGCGGATTCGATCAGGTGATCCATGATGTTTGCCTTCAGAATCTAAACGTTACATTCGCCATGGATCGCGCCGGAATCGTTGGAGCGGATGGCCCGACGCATCACGGACTTCTTGACATCACGTATTTCCGCGGTTACCCAAACATCGCGCTCATGGCTCCAAAAGACGAGGCCGAACTGAGAGACATGCTTCACACCGCGATCGAGCATCCGGGACCGGCCGCGATTCGTTATCCGAGGGGAGAAGGCGTTGGGGTCGATATCGAGCGAGCACCCGAGCTGCTCGAGATCGGCAAATCGGAAACGCTTCGCGAAGGGGAAGATCTCGCGATTATCGCATACGGTTCGATGGTGATGCCGGCGCTCGAAGCTGCCGAGAGGCTTGCCAAGGAAGGCATCGAGGCGAAAGTCGTCAACGCAAGGTTTGTAAAACCGCTCGACGAAGGGATGGTGATCGACTGCGCTAAAACTTTTCCGCTCATCATTACAGTAGAAGAGGCGTATCTCGCCGGGGGGTTTGGCTCGGCGGTTCTCGAAACGCTTGAGCGAGAAGGATTGCTTGAATCGACACATGTATCGAGGATGGGCGTTCCGGACGAAATCGTAACCCACGGAGATCCGTCGAAACTCCTTGGGGAATACGGATTGGACGTCGAGGGGATTTATACGCAGGCATTGGAAAACCTTAAGGGTTTGGGGCACGTAAGCCTACGGGAAACAAAGAGGATTGTTTCAGGTTAATAATTGGAGTCATTTAATGGAATCACAAGGGAAGAAAGAAAAGAGTTCAATAGCGCCGCTTTTGATAATCGTGGGAATCGCGATCGCGACGATCTTTGGCATTTACATGGTTGCCAAATCGGGCGGTTCGGCAGATAACACGAATGTGGCGACGAATAGCGGCGAAACGGCGAATTCGGCGGTTGAAAAATATAAGAGTGCGCCTCCGGGTGCGACTCCAGCCAACTCGATGGGGCCTGAGGACGCGAAAGTTGTCGTAGAAGAATTCGCTGATTTCCAATGTCCAACGTGCGGAGTCGTCAATCCGATCATGAAGGAAGTCGTTGGCAGCTTTAACGGAAGGATCAAGTTTATCTTTCGAAACTATCCTTTGGTTCAAATCCACCAACACGCCTATGACGCCGCCACGGCTTCGGAAGCCGCCGGCGTTCAAGGAAAGTACTGGCAGATGCAGGAGATGATCTTTAAGAATCAGCCGACTTGGTCTTCGAAACCGACTGCGCGACCAACGTTCAAGGAATATGCGCAGCAATTGGGGCTGGATGTCGAAAAGTTTGAATCCGACAGTCTCTCGCTCGTTACAAAAACTCGCGTTGATAACGATATCGCTCGCGGAAGGGCTCTCGGCATCAGCTCTACGCCGACCGTTCTGATCAACGGCAAACCGGTTCCCTTCGAGCAACTAAAGGTTGATTCGTTGAAATCATTGATCGAAGCCGAACTCAAGGCACAAGGCGCCGGATCGGATGATGGCGGCGAATCAAAACCCGAAGCTTCTGAAAACAAATAGGTCCCTTTATGGAATCTGAAACCGCATCAAGAAACTTGCCGCGATGGCTCGTCATCGCGGCAATTCTAATTTCGTTAGTCGGGTTGATCGACTCCTCGTATTTAACCGCGAGCCATTATTCCGGGATCGCCGTTCCCTGCAATCTCACGAACGGATGCGAAATGGTGCTCAATAGTCCATGGTCGCAAATCGCGGGAATCCCAACCGCTCTTTTCGGCGCCATCGCATACTTCGCAGTCTTTTCGACCGCGCTTCTCGTTTTTTATGGCAGGGAGAATTTATGGAGCCTTGTCGGCGCGATGGCGGCGACAATGTTCGCCGCATCACTCTTTTTGGTTTATCTTCAGGCTTTTGTGATCGGTTCATTTTGCCAGTTCTGCCTGCTCTCCGCACTTAGCTCGACACTCCTTTTCGTCGTTTTCGCTTTCTCAAAATTCTCCGGCAAAAGGCAATAATCGCGGCATTTGTTTTTTGCAGACTATTCGGCGGAACCTGGATCTCGCTTCCACTCCATCTCAACAAATTTCCCTCCTTTGAATCCAATTTGATGATTCTCCCGAATACGCTTTTACACGGCCCAAGGGCCGAATAAAAACGAGCAAGGGAGGATCCCATGAAAAATTTTATTATCGCCATTACCGCATTTGTTTTGTTGATACCCGCGGCCGCTTTTGGAACGGTCGTCAGAGATCATCATAAGAATGATACGAAAGACATCGTTGATACAGCCGTTTCGGCGAAGAAATTCAACACTCTTGTGGCCGCAGTCAAGGCTGCCGGTCTTGTCGAAACTTTGAAGGGCGAAGGACCTTTCACTGTTTTCGCACCCACCGATGATGCGTTCGCGAAACTTCCGGCGGGAACGGTTGAAAATCTGCTCAAGCCCGAAAACAAGGCAATGCTTGTGGACATCCTGAAGTATCACGTCGTTTCTGGAAGCGTCAGGGCCGAACAGGTCGTTAAGCTCACCAAAGCTACGACGGTTGAAGGCAGCGACGTAATGATTAAGGCTGACGCTTCAGGAGTGCTTTTAAACGGAAGTTCGAAGGTGGTTCAAACGGACGTCTGGGCGAAGAACGGCGTCATACACGTAATTGATACGGTACTGATGCCTCCTGTAAAGAAGGACATAGTTGACACGGCCGTTTCGACGAACATGTTTAACACGCTCGTCGCCGCCGTAAAGGCCGCCGGGCTTGTCGATACTTTGAAGGGCGACGGTCCGTTTACGGTACTCGCGCCGACAGATGACGCCTTCGCCAAGCTTCCCGAGGGAACCGTTGAAAATCTTCTCAAGCCCGAAAACAAGGATATGCTGGTCAAAATTCTCACATATCACGTGATTTCGGGTTCGGTGGATTCGGCCGCAGTCTCAAAAATGAAGTCCGCAAAGACGGTTCAGGGGCAGTCGGTGAAGATCAAGGCCAAGCACGGCAAGGTTTGGATCAACAATGCCAACGTTGTCAAAGCCGATGTCGAAGCTTCTAACGGAATCATTCATGTTATCGATACCGTTTTGATGCCGGGCAAGTAATTGCAGCCAGTCGTTGGGAGGGTTGAAACGAGCAGTCATGCTCAAATCGGCCCTCCGAGCGCCGAACGGATTAGATTGGAGCGAAGACAAAACATGCTGTACGGATCGGGAGTTACTGCAAAGTTAGCAGAGAAAATCGCTCTGGGTACCGGAGGAGAGATTTCAATTTCCGATTGTATTGGGCATGTCTTCGATAAAAAAAGTTCGGGTTTTGCATTTGGAACGCCGCATTGCCTTTTTGATATGCCACTCGATTCCAATACAATATATGGAAACGTGAGCAAGAGTGACGTAAAAACCAAGTCGGAACAGGCAGAGCCGTCTGTCCTCGGTCGCATCGCAAATGGCGATCGGGAGGCGATGTCTGACTGCATACGGCTTTACGGCGGTCTGGTTTGGTCTCTCGCCCGCAGGATGTTGCGCGACGCCGCCGACGCGGAGGACATCGTACAGGAGATATTCCTCGAGCTTTGGAAGAACGCCGAGAGGTTTGATCCCGCGACGGCTTCGGAAACGACATTTGTCGCGATGATCGCTAGACGCAGAATCATCGACCGGATGAGAAGCGTATCGCGTCGCCCTTATTCCGAATCTTTGGATGACCTCCTGATAGAACCATCGAAAGACGGAGCGCGGGAGATTGAAACACGGCTCGAGGCAAATCGTGCCGCTGTCGCCTTGGAGAGTCTCAGAAAGGAACAAAAGGACATTCTCAAGCTCTCGATACTTGGCGGAATGTCTCACAGCGAGATAGCCGATGCGCTGGGAATTCCTTTGGGTACCGTAAAAACGCATGCCCGAAGAGGTTTGTTGGAAATGCGCCGGTTTTTGGATGACGGAAAGAATTTCAAGGAGGTGACAGCATGAACAATTCAACCGACGAACAATTGCTGGAACTCCTTTTGGATGATGCTCTTTTTGATACGGATCAAACATCGGAGGGCTTCGGCAAAGATCTGGAGAACCAGTATGAAGTCGCCGCCGCCGAGCTGTTTCTCCTAAACGAAGATCCCGAGGATTCAATTCCGGATAGCCTTCTGGCGAGGCTGGAGTTGTCGGCCGACAGGTTCCATGAAGAACGTGCCGTGGTTGAAGTCGCTGAACCCGAACCTGCGGTTGAATCGGCCCCGGCATTTGGCGGCTGGTTTCAATGGACGGGTTGGGCGGTTGCGGCCGCATGCGCGATTTTGGCGTTTGGCATTTGGAACACAAAGCCGCGCGAGGTATATGTCGACAAGCAGCCAAAACCCGAAGTGGCATTGACGCTCGAACAGAAGCGAGATTCGCTTGTCTCGGCCGGCGACACGATCAAGGCCACCTGGACTTCTCCTCAAAACGACAAAGCGCTTGCCGGCGAAGTGGTTTGGAACGATCGAAAACAGGAAGGCTACATGACCTTCAAGGGTCTCGCCGCCAACGACATCGCGCGCGAGGAATACCAGCTCTGGATCTTTGACGAAACGCAGGATGAGAAAACCCCTGTCGATGGAGGCGTCTTCGACGTCGATTCGAGCGGCGAGGTTATCATCCCGATCAACGCCAAACTAAAAGTGAAAGGCCCGAAAGCCTTCGCGGTAACGGTCGAAAAACCCGGCGGAGTAGTCGTCTCAAAACGAGAAAAGATCGTCGCCCTTGCAAAGGTTTAGTTGCTTCTCGTGTTGTTTGTCCGCTTTTGACCTATTCGGTTCGGGCATCCAACCACCCCTTTCAATAGATTCCGTTTTCGGGATCGTCGATCATCAGGCACAACATAACTCAAAATTTTCGAATCAAGACTTGACAAAGTTTGGAATTAGACTTAGTCTAATTATGGTTTGAAGATATGGGACGAAGAGAGATCGACATTTCGGGATTGACCAAGCAGCGGAAGGCGGTGCTTTCTGTTGTAAGGGACGCCGGTGAGCATTTGACGGCGAATGACGTGTTCATGAGGGCGCGGGTGATTTTGCCGTCGATTTCGTTTGCTACCGTTTACAATTCTCTCCGATTTTTGAAAGACGAGGGATTGTTAAAGGAGATCCATCTTGGTGGAGGTCCGGTGCAGTATGACAAACTTACTTCCCGGCACGACCATGCGATCTGCGATAGTTGCGGACGCGTTGTAGATTTGCATCTGGAGATTCCTAATTCGGTAACGGCCGCGGCGGAGAATGCGTCGGGCTTTAGAACCAAATCTTTCGAACTGATTTTGCGCGGACTTTGTTCCGATTGCAGGGAATAATTTTAACTAATTTCAGGAGATTTATTGACTATGACAGCAACAGCACCGGCCATTGAGCCTTCGGAATTCGCAAAAGTCGGAAAACCGGCCCCCGATTTCAATATGGCCTCGACGAAGAACATCGAAACGCTCGCGGAAAACGTAAAGCTTTCGGACTACAAGGGCAAATGGACCGTTTTGCTTTTCTATCCGCTCGACTTCACCTTTGTTTGCCCGACCGAATTAACCGCGTTCTCGGATCGCATCGAAGAATTCGAAGGCATCGGAGCGGAAGTCATCGGTGTTTCGACCGATTCTGTTTATTCGCACCGTGCGTGGATCAACACTCCGCGTGACAAGGGCGGAATCGAAGGCATGGCGTATCCGATCGCTTCGGACATCACTGGCGAGGTTTCGCGCAAGTACGGGGTTTTGATCGAAGAAAAGGGCGTCGCTCTGCGCGGACTTTTTGTGATCGATCCCGAAGGAACGTTGAAGTATCAAGTGGTTCATGATCTCAACATCGGTCGTTCGGTTGACGAAACGCTTCGCGTGATCCAGGGTCTGCAAACCGGTGGTCTTTGCGCCGCCGAGTGGAAGCCCGGAGATTCGACGCTTAACTAACGGGACAACTACAATTCATCAATGAAATTCAGGCCCGAAATCGCTTTTCGGTGGTTTCGGGCTCTCTTTGCGAAATTTTTCTGAATCGGCGCTCGATTGTTGCCGGTCGATTCCAGCGACGACGAGCGAAAGAGGGAATGGAGTAAAAACGATGTCAATGAAAATCAACGACATGATCCCCGAATTCAAAGGGGCGACCGAATGGCTCAATTGCAGCTCCGAGGCTGCCGAACAAGAACCCACGGGCTCACCGACGCTAGTCTATTTCTGGGCGGTAAGTTGCGGGATCTGCAAACAAAATATGCCGGGCCTTAGGGATTTGATCGCCAAGTATGGTGAAAAGGGCATGAAGTCGGTTGCGATTCACATGCCGAGATACGAAACGGATACCGATGTCGAGAATGTAAAAAGCACGGTTTCAGATCTCGGCATTACCGAGCCCTGCGCGATAGACAACAAGCACCTTCTCAAGGATGCCTTTCAAAACGAACAGGGATGGGTGCCCGTCTATTATCTTTTCGACGCCGAAGGAAAATTGCGAACTCGGGCGGCGGGCGAATACGGAATTTCCGTGCTAACAAAAGCGCTTGAAAAGATGTTTCCCGCTTAAATCGATTCACCAAATCGTCTTCAATTGAAATGACCGCATTTCCAAATCCGGAAACGCGGTCATATTTTTTTCGAATAACTGCCTGAAAAACTAAATTCTGATCAAATCGAAAAGACCCTTGAAAAACAAACCGAGAATCAAGAAGCTCAGAAAAACCGAACCGATCAAAAGACCGACCAACCCGAACAAGATCAAGAATACGAACAGCCAATCCGATGTAGTTCCCGAGCCTTGGCCCTGGCCCCGCTCGCGAATCAGCTCCATGTTTCGCTTGTTGTGTTTCCAGAAGAAATCGAAAGCGTCGCCGACAACGGGTATGATGCCTATTACATAATCAAGGCCGATATTCATTGCCATCCGAAGAAGCGTTATCTTCGGAACTCCATAGCGCACTCCCGCGATGAGGATGTAAAACGAAACCAATGCCGTCGAAAGATCGCCCACATTCGGAATCAATCCGATCAGGGAATCGAGACCGAATCTCCAGCCAGTTCCGGGAACGCGAAACAGACCGTCGAGATAGTGCGACAGAGTTTCGAGGCTTCTTTCGACCTCGATCTGCTTCCGTTCCTGCCTGCTCACACCGCGCTCGGTCGCGGTTTCAGCAAGCATGGTGTCCAGCTCTTCAAAAAGATTGTCCGAAGAAATTGGCATATTCTGAAAAATGTATCGCTATTCGATAATCTTGATGCGTTTGATGACGTCCCTTCTGACCAATCGATCGACAACCTTCATCCCAGAGTCATCGATTCGGCCAAAAATCGTATATCCGCCGTCGAGATGCGGCTGCCGCGAATGGGTGATGAACCATTGCGATCCGCCGGTGTCTTTTCCGCTCAAGGCCATGCCGACCATTCCTCTCTCATAGGAAAGGCGATTGATTTCGCATCTGATCTGCCAGCCGGGCCCGCCGTTTCCATCACCCCTGGGATCGCCATCCTGCACAACGAAATTCGGTACGACCCGGTGAATTTCGAGGCCGTTAAAATATCCCGACTTCGCGAGCGAGATAAAATTCTCAACCGTTAGAGGGGCGTCTCGGGGAAAGAGCTCGATAACGAACTTGCCCTTTTCTGTTGTAACGAGCGCCCTTGCTTTTGTTCTTCTTGCGACTTTCGCGTAGTCGCGACGCACCACACGCCCCGACCCCGGGAATTCAAATCCAACGCTTTCACGTTCGATGTCGAGCGCGATCCCCGCGTCTCGGGCAACCGCGATCGCCTTTCGAACTACAAGATAATCGGCAGATTTGGCAGCCTCTTGCAACATTCCTTCAAACTGAGGCAAGGCCTTTCCCGTTTCCGGTAGCTTCGAATAAAGCTTAGAAGCCGTATCGATGGCGGCAAGCTGGGCATCGGGCGATTTGTCCTTTGCACCGAAGTTAAACGCTTCAATCAACGAAGCCATGTTTTCGGCGCTCGGAGTTTCAAAAAGCGACGCCGCCGTCGCCCGCAGATACTCATCGTCGGATTTGAGAGAAGGCCTGATCAAATTTTCAAATCCATCGCTTTTGAAGCCGGCAAACGCCGAGAGCACGTCGCCAAACGACATCCCCGGTTTTTCATTCCCTGAATTAACCGCCTTGATTCGCTCCAAGAGCCTGTTTCGGATCGCCGCTTTTGATTCATCCGAGATCTTCTCGGAACGCGAAGCCGCCGAAAATCCGCCGGCGATCGCCGAGAGGCTCTTCCATTCGGTTTCGGGTGGAAGTGGCGTACTGGCATAGGAGTTTGGAGAAACTCTCGCCAATGCCGTCTCGATTTCCACCGAACCCCGCTTTTCCGCCGCCGAAAATCTCTTTAGAAAATCGACCGCCCGTGCATCGGGAGTATCCTTGTAAATCGAGCCAAGTGCGGAAGCAATTACAAGCAGTTCGTTCGTTTCCGAAGGCCTTCGAAACTTGGACTTCCGATAGACCGCAAACAAGGTTTCGGCTCGTTTCAGGATACGTTCTCCCGAATTCTTGTCCGACAATCGTCCCAATGAACCTAGCGCGCTTACCCTGACCCTCGAATCGGAATCGCCTTCTGCAGATGCCAGCAGTTCATTTATGACGTCAGGTTCCGGAAACGTACCGAGCGCCCGCGCCGCGTTTGCCCGCGCGGTTGGTTCGCTGTCACGACGCAACATTCCAAGGAGGATGTCCCGCCAGCTCTTCGAGCCAAGACGGGTGATGGCGTTTGCAGCATCGGTTCTGATGATCGGATCCCTGTCCGTCAAAAACACCCCGATCGCCTTTTCCGCGTTCTTTGGACGAGCGCGCAAGACCGCGGTGAGACCCGCCAAGACAACTTCCCTGTCGCGTCCTCCCTCGCGAATGTTTTCGAAATCGAGGTTTAGCAGAATCGCATTGGCCAATTCCACGGCTTTCGGCTCGTTCGCGTTTGCCGCGGCGATCTTGCCTGCCGCTTCAATAGCCGCCGCCCTTACATCATCGGGAGCGAGATTCTCGTTCAGAATCCTAAGTATCGAATCGGCGCCTTCAATCGATTCGACTTCCCCGATCGCAAATGCCGCCATCGGAGCATCGGTTGGTGGTCCGGAAAACAGAAGTTTCTCGAGATATGGAAGCGCGGCTTTGTCACCGATCCTTCCCGCGGCGAGGGCCGCCCGCTCACGTACCGATCCGTTATCGCTCGTCAAAAGCGAGATCAAGACATCGTCAAAACGAAGCTCGTCTTCTGCCTGCAATATCGCTTTGAGGTCTTCAACCGGCACCGATTTGGCATGGACCGCCATGCCGGAGAGGAGTGCGGCCAAAAGACAAAACCACAAGCACATGTTTGCGAGCCTAAAAATCATAGTCTTGAAAAATGAACCGGGGAACTCTACTCAACGTAATGGACGTTCTTGATCTGAATCTCGTTTCTAAGTTTTTCGGGCAATTGAACTCCAAGCGTCGATTGGCCGGAATCACTCTCGGATTCCACAACCCTTATGTCATCGGTCGACAATTCTCTCAGAAGATCCTCGGGGCCCGTTAAAACGATATTTGCGACACCCTTTCTGTTCTCGGTTTGATAGTCAATCGAAACAATTCGCTCAACCCTTTTCTTGCCAATGTGGATGTTGACCGAAACCGTCGCCGTATCAACAAACTCGAGCTGCGGATCACTCGTTACAAGCGCCACCTGCTGACGCAAAAAGCCAGCGGTTTGCTTGCTTAGATTCAGTTTTTCGGTGGCGATATAATCGAGCGTAGCAAGGTGGCTTTTCGGTCCTCTTACCTTTACCTTTGCGGGTATCACTACTGTGGAATAGATCTCAAACCCTTCGGCGGGTTTGCCTTCGGTTTCGACCGTGACCGGAACTATGGCTTCTTCGAGCGCCTCCAATTTCACCGATATTTTCTCAGGCGCGATCTTTGTTATCGCTACCCCCGTCGGCAATTGCACGGCGATGCTTTCGGGCGTCAGATGAACCGTACGCTCGCCCTCGGTAGAATCGGTAAGATCCAGCGTGACGGCGAGGTTGTCTTTCACAACCTGATCAATCTTTCGTTTATCACCGGTCAGTTCCAGTGAAATGTCCGGAGTAAAAGTGTTCGTATTCTTAAGATTCTTCGAAACGAGAATCGTAAGGGAAACATTGTCGTAGCGTTGGGTAACGGGAGTGCGAAGCCCCGAAACCCCGAGCCAGAGCCCAAAGGTGATTCCAAGAGCGAGAATTTTTGTCAGCCAATCGTCGAGAAAAATCCTGCGAAACCAATATGACAAAAAGGCCTCGCGGTTTTCCTTCTCGATCAGAGCGACTTTTGGAAACCTCAATCTCATTCAACCCTCAAACCAGCTTTGTCTCGACAAACTCGGTACCCTTGCCGTTATCCTGGGCGTACTCATGCTTATGGAGCAATGGAATCTCCATCGTTCCAAGAAGAAGCGTCCTCAACTGCAATCCGTCGAGATTTCTCGTAATCACACCGGATTCGGTAAACGAAATCCCTCCGGTTTCCTCCGAAACCGTAACAGAGATAGCATCGGTGCCTTCCGTCACGCCGATCGCCGCCCGGTGTCTTGTGCCAAGCTCTCTCGAAACACTCGGGTTTTTCGTCAGCGGAAGAAAGCAGCTGGCGGCGGCGATCCGATCCTGCCTAATGATCACCGCTCCGTCATGGAGAGGCGTGGATGGATCGAAAATCGTTACAAGCAGATCGTAGCTAAGACGCGCGTCGAGCTGGACTCCGGCATCGATAAAATTCCTGAGTCCGACGTTTCGTTCGATAACAATCAGCGCGCCGGTCTTCGATGCCGATAACGTCGTCGCGGCGAGAACGATCTCATCATATATAGTCTCGCCACGCTGGTTTCCATTGTTTCTGGCAATCGGAAGCCTCAAGCGGTTACCGAAATAGATCAACGCCTGACGGATCTCTGATTGGAACAAGACGATGATCAGCACCCCGATATAAAAAACCGCGCTCCGCAAGACGAATTCCAAAGTCGCAAGATCCTGCGCGACTGCGAGCCAATAAAGGAGGGCGAGAATCACTATTCCGACAATAGTTGGGACAGCGCGGGTTCCGCGCAGAAGTTTCAGAACAACGTAAACGATGATGAACACCAAAGCTATGTCCAAAAAGCTTCGGATGGTCGTCAACGCTGGAATGTAATCTGAAAGTCGCACCTAAGAAGAAAGCGTCCCCTGAAAAAATAGAATCCGAACAAAAACCACGCCGGTCGCAACCCTGATTATCAAGTTGCACGAGGCCAATTAGAAACCCATCTCACACTATGGCGCTCCGGAAAGTCTCGGGAAAGACATCATTGAATCGAACGCCTTCAGCAAAACCCAACAAATCCCGCCATTACAATCGGCTTTTTCAATTTCATTTGATGCCGAAAACGGGGTGAGAATTACCCTGAAGAATAACACAGATGACCGCTCTCTTCAGCCTCGTCGCCGAATTCGACCCTGTCTCAGAAACCCGACAAGCCTTCCCTTTTCATCAATCACGCCAAGCGCTCCAAGACCGTTGATCGCCAAAAGCTCCTTGGCCCGCTTTACCGATTCTCCGCTATCTACAAAAAGATCCTCGCGGACAGGACGCATAACGTCTTTGACGAACGTCTCGTTCCATTTTTCCCGAGGCAGGGTTTCACGCAAGTCTTCGAGTTCGAGAAATCCGAAAAGATCCCGGTCCTTTGAAATCGGAAAAATCGTTTGTCGATGAAATGGAAGGATTCGATCGACTACTTCCATGATCGTCATGTCGGGCGAAATGGAAACGGGGGGCTCCATAACCATTTCGACTACCATCTGGTCAAACCTCGTTGCGCCCCTTACAAAAGCGGTCGCCGCGTCAAGCAAAAAGAACCCGACAACGATCGACCAAATTCCCGAAACCAAATCCCATGCGACAAAGATCATCGCTATTCCAAAAAAGATCAGCGTAAACGCGATGAACTGCCCGATCTTGGCGGCCAAAACCGTCGCCTCGCTTAGCGGCATCCCGCGTTTTCGGAGCAAAGCCCTCAAAACGCGACCCCCATCAAGCGGAAAACCGGGAAATAGATTGAAAACCGCCACCGAGATGTTTAGTAAAAACAGCGCGAAGAACATCGGCTGTAGGAAAGTCGATCCGAGCCCGCGGGAAAGAGTGGCCGCTCCAAGAAAACCCAACGCGCAGAAAATCGAACCCAGTGGACCTCCGATCGCGACCCGGATCTCGGCACCGGTGCTTTTCGGCTCGGTTGCGAGTCTGGCGATGCCGCCAAAAGGAAGCATCTGTATATCCAAAACTCGAATTCCCTCCCGTCGCGCCGCGACTGCGTGACCGTACTCATGAACAAAAAGCCCCGCAAAAAAGAGCACCGCCGCAAAAAGTCCGACTGCCATCCTTGGCACGACGCCTGATACAAGGCTGTTGTGAAGATTGGATCCGATCGCGAAGGCCAGCAAAAAGAAAACGGCAACCCATCGATAGTCAACAAAGACAGGTATGCCATTCACGCTTCCAAGCGGCAGCTTCCGCTTTAGAAATTTTGAGATTCTGTTAAAAGTCCCGATCACCTAAGTCGGTTTTTCTATTCTGCGTTTAGACTCCAAAGCCACTCGGCTCAAAAAACATTTACCGATTAGGCCTCAAACGGAACTTCAGCGTTCTGAAGGATTGAAAGTTCGTTTCTCGACACTCTTTCGAGGAGTTCCGGCTCATCAAACATCTTCATCAATCCGCGAACAGTCGCGTATCTGGGTTCGTCCGGAACGATCACGGAAAGATTGATGTAGTTCCGCAGATATTGATCAAAACCATCAAGAAGCGCACCGCCTCCGGTAAAAAGGATCCCGCGATCGTAAATATCGGCGGCGATTTCGGGACGCAGTTCCGTCAAGGTGTCTTGAACCACTTGAGCGATTCTTCTAACGATGTCTTCAACAATCGGGTAAACTTCAGCGGCTGTGAGAGTTACGGCGCTGGGGCTTCCCGTTTGCAAATCCCTTCCACGCGCCTGGAACTCAATATGGGGATCCTCGGGTTCGATGGCGCTAATAAACGTACGCTTGATGGTTTCGGCGGTTTCAGCGCCAACCTGCAGGCTTCGATTTCTTCTCAAATGAAGCATAAGCGCTTCGTTTATATCGTCGCTGCCAATTCTCTCGGATCTCGAGTGCGCAACGCTTCCCTTCGTAACCACAGCCACATTGGTCGAACCCGCGCCGACATCGACAATCGCTGAAGCGCGTTTGTCGTTGGGCTGGACATCGGCTCCGAATGCCGCCGCCAACCCTTCTTCCATCATGTAAACCTTTCCGATGTGGGCCTCTTCGGCGGCGTTGAGAAGCGCTCGTTGCTCGACGTGCGTCACATCCGAGATCATACCGATCACCGCTTGACGCGAAACTTGCGAGCCACCAGTTTTCGATTTCTTTACGAAATGGGCAAGCATCTGCTTGGTTCGCTCGAAGTCCGCTACAACTCCGCCGCTAAGCGGAGCCAAGACGACAATGTCGCGTCCCTCGCGACCCTGCATTTCATATGCATCGGATCCGTAGGCCACAATTTCTTCCGAAAGTTCATTGATGGCAACCAAAGATGGTTCATCCAAAACCACGTCACGGTCCTTAACCGCAATAATGGTGTTGGCTGTACCCATATCGATAGCCATTGATTCGGTAACCAATTTTTTGAGAGAGGAGAATGCCATCAATGTAAATGTTTTTCATCCGGCAGTTCTGCCGTTGAATTCAGACGAAAAGGGCCAAGCAACTTCTTTGTTAGGGCGACCTGTATTGTACCCTAATTCCATTTCACTTCAAACAAAGAAACAGGCTGAACCCGATTCTTTACAACCAGCGGTTCGCGCTTCCGAATTCTAAAAGATTCGTTGCACGCCATCGCGGTTGCTTCGCTGATAAGAATTTGGCCGCCTTCGGCATTTGATTCGAGCCTTGAGGCAAGATTTACGGTGTCCCCGATGGCCGTATACTCGGACCTTCGTTCCGAGCCAATGTAGCCAACAGTCGCGACTCCCGTATGCAATCCAATGCCAATTGAAAACTCAGGATAACCTTCCGCGCGAAGTTCCGCGGTCAATTGCTTGACGCGTTTTTGAAGATCTATTGCGGTACGAACGGCATTGTCGGCATCTTTTTCGGACGCGGTAGGCGCTCCAAATAGCGCCATCAACCCGTCGCCGAGATACTTGTCGAGCGTTCCGCCATGTTCAAAAATGATCTCGGACATTGCGGAAAAATAACGGTTAAGGAGTCCGACAACCTTTTCCGGATTTTCCTTCTCCGAAAGAGCGGTAAAACCTCGAATGTCGGCAAAAAGCACCGTAATCGTCTGATTGGCACCTCCAAGCCGAAATGAATCGGGTTTTTCCAACAGCTCTTTTACGACGTATTCGGGCATGAACCGCGAATAGTTCGCTCTTGCGACCTCTTCCCTGGCAAGCCGTTTATGCCCCTTGATGGTTTCAACCGCGACCGCGGTCTGAGCGGCAACGGCGGTGATCAGCTCCAGATCATCCTGTGTAAACGCGGCAAACGGATCAAGTCGATCGGCATAGACAACGCCGTGGACATTCGATTCAGTGATAAGCGGGGCGCAGATGGTCGATCGAACTCCCATCGAGACGATCGATTCGGCTCCGGAAAACTGCGCGTCCGTTTTCGCATCCTGCGACAACAACGACACCTTTTCGCGCATCACTTTTTGAGTGATCGTTCGGCTTATCGTTAGTTCCGAAGTTAGATCCGTCAGATCCGCACTACGCGATTTCGCAGCGATCGGATAGAGGCTGTAATCAAGGATTTTGCCGTCGAGCGTCTCATCGGCCAAGAGGGCTACAACTCGTTCGGCGGGTGTGACACGAAAAATCAGATTAGTCGCCTTGTCGAATATCTCCTTCAAATCAAAGACCTTTCCGACGGATTTGCTCATGTCGTAGAGCAATTCAAGAATCTGAGCCTTTCTGCGAAGTTCCTTTAATTCTCCTTCCCCGACTATCTGCGTCGCCCTTCCAGGTTCGGGAAAATCCGAACCGCTGCCGGTTCTCGCGCTCTTTTCGATAATCTCGTTGGCGGATATGAAAACCTGCGTATTTCCAAGCGGCTGATCGTCGTAGTTAACCGATTTGGGAACTTCGGTGACGACGTCGTTTGTATCGGTATGAATTGGAGGCGGTGGTGGTGGAGCGGGCTGAGGTTGCGGCGCGACCGACGGCACGGAACTCATCTGTTGGACAACCGGCGCATTTTCATAAGTAAGCATGCTTGTACCGATCGTTATCTGATCGCCATTCAAAAGCCTATGCTCCAGCACCGGATTCCCGTTTACAAAAACCTTGTTAGCGCTTCTGACGAGTTTACCGTCACTGTAATACCCGTCAACCAAAACAAACCCTGCCGGATCCGATGAAATAAACGCATGCCTCCGTGACGCACGCCTGTCATTCAACACGATACGGTTTTCCTTCGCGCGACCGATCGAATACGTCACGCCGGGTTCCAGATCGAGCGACCAGACACGTCCACCGGCCTCATTGATTTTGAGCAAAAAACCCACTTTCAAAACTTTTCCGCGTCATAAACAGTCAAACGCGAATTCCCTGCCAGCACCTTCAAAAACAGAATGCGAATTTTCATATCAAATCGAGACTTGCCCGTTTCGCATTCGTACAATCAAACCATAAATAACCGACTCTTTATCAAAGATTAAAAGAGTTCAAATCGAACAACTTTTCCTGTCCCAAGAGTATGAGTTTCGATAGATACTCGTAAACACTGTGTTTGCGGGCTTTAACGATTCACTTACATCGATCGGATTCGCAGTGTCCAGATTTGGAAGGGATTTCCCCTAGGAAATGCCTGATTCCCAAATTTCCCGCTACAAACAGTTTTCAGGGAAATTTTGAAATCGTTCCCATACTCCGACATCTTGTTGCGAAACCAACATTCAATTGTAAATCGTAAAACCAAAATGGTAAATTGCCGGTACAAATTTGGCATTCCCTTCAAAATCTATAAATGGCAGTGAGATCGGTTTATCTCGACAACAATGCAACGACGCGCGTCGCTCCAGAAGTCGTTTCGGCGATGATTCCTTTTCTGGAGGATAATTTTGGAAACCCATCTTCGGCTCACGCGGAATCCGTAACGCCTGAAACCGCAATCGCGGAAGCAAGAAAAAGCGTCGCCGAGTTTTTGGGCGCAAGCCGCGAATCGCAGATCATTTTTACATCCGGCGGTACCGAAAGCGACAACTGGGCAGTACTCGGCGCCGCGAAAGCTGGAGAGGGCAAAAAAATATTGATGTCCTCAGTTGAACATGAGGCGGTCCGGAATGCCGCCAAACGGCTTGAAAATGATGGCTTTGAAGTCGTTGCGATCGGTGTGAATTCGAAGGGAGGACTCGATTTCGAACGACTCGAACAAGAACTTGATCGGGAAACTGTTCTCGTTTCGATCATGATGGCAAACAACGAAACCGGAGTCGTCTTTCCAATCGACCGTATCGGGGAGATGGTCAAAAAGAAATCGAATGCGCTGTTTCATGTCGATGGTGTAAACGCAGCCGGGAAGATTCCAATCGAACTCGACTCCGGTCCGATAGATCTTTTTTCGATTTCGGCACATAAGTTTCACGGCCCAAAAGGTGTCGGCGCACTATACATCAGAGAAGGCATCGCGCTTTCACCGATGGTCGTTGGGGGCGGCCAGGAATCCTCAATGCGAGCTGGAACCGAGGCCGTTCACCAAATAGTTGGGCTCGGCACGGCGGCCCGCCTAGCAAATGATCTGGCGCCTATGGAAAAGGTCCAAGCGATCCGGGACAGGTTTGAGAAAAGCGTATTAAACGAGTTCTCAATCGCGTCAGTAAACGGCGCCGGGGAAAAACGACTTCCAAATACATCGAATATTTCGTTTGAGGGTCTAAATGGCGAGCTGATACTCCATGGCCTCGACCGGGCCGGGATTCGCGTCTCGACCGGCTCTGCTTGCAACGCAAACGACAAAAAAGTTTCGCCGGTTTTGAAAGCGATGGATATCCCGTTCGAACGCGCGTTGGGATCCGTTAGATTCTCCTTTGGTCGCTTTAATACGATGGAAGATGTTGACGTCGTTTTGGAAGCCTTAAGAAGGGTGATTGGAAAACTGAGCCGCATTTCCGGCCTCGGGGAAACTTCCAAGGGCTTATCGGCGTAGAGGATTTATCGGGATACTTGTGCGTCGATGCCTGCTTTCCCGTTTTTAAATTATGTCAAACCATTTGGAATCAATGCTTTCAAGGAAACTAAGGAGAGCGGCTACCGCCATTCTCGTCTATTCATTTCTACTCGTACTTCCGCAAACCTCGTTTGCACAGTCAAAACCCGCTCGTGAGAAAGTCGATCTTTCGGTTCCGATTGCCAGAATCGAAGCCGCGCTTCAGAAACGTCAGAAAGAGCTTGGAATACCAGGTCTTAGTTTGGCGATCGTAAAGGATGGCGAGGTCGTGCTCTCCAAGGGTTACGGATACAAGGACTTTGAAAACAAGGTTCCGATTACCGAGAACACGCAGCTTGCGATCGGTTCGGCGACAAAGGCGTTTACGGCGCTTTCCGTGCTGATGCTGAATGATGAAGGCAAGCTATCGATCGACGCGCGGCCGGTTGAGTATCTTCCCTATTTCAGGATCAACAACCCTGAGACAAATCAAAAAATACAAGTAAGGGATCTGCTTTCCCATTCATCCGGATTGAACCGCACCGATTTGGCGATGATCACAGGAAAACTGAATCGCGAGCAGTTGATTCGCGTTGCAGGAGAAGCGAAACCGATGTCCGGACTTCGCGAGAAGTTCTACTACCAAAACATTATGTTCGCCGCCGCCGGCGAGATAGTTGCGAAAGTATCGGGAATGCCATGGGAGAAGTTTGTCCCGCAAAGGATATTCGCTCCTCTCGGTATGAACAACAGTTCGATGAGCATCAAGGAAATGAATCGCTTTCCCGATACTTCAAACGGTTACATCTACAATTTCGACTCCAAGCAAACCACAAAGCTTCCGCATCGAGAGATTGCCGCCGCCGCGCCCGCCGGGTCGATCAACTCCTCCGCCAACGATATGGCTAAATGGCTGCGATTTGTGCTCGGAAGAGGCGAGATCGACGGGAAAAGGCTGATCTCCGAAAAGAGCTTTGACGAGTGGACCAAGACCCAAATGAAGATAACGCCCGATGGTTCGGTCGGATATGGCTTCGGATGGTTCGTTATGGATCGCCAGGGCAAAAAGGTGGTTCAGCACGGAGGAAACATCGATGGCTTCAACTCGATGGTCGCAATGCTCCCCGAGGCCAACCTCGGGTTTGTTCTTCTGACCAACGTATCGGCGTCAACTCTCGGCAATGAGATGATGGAAATCGTTTTTTCGAATCTCGCCGATGATCCGAATTCGACAAAGGCCGACGCGGAATCCCAAAAAGAAGTCGGAAAGTACTTGTTCCCGCAAGCCGGATTCGATGTCGATGTGATGATCGAAAACGGAAAACTGGTTCTGAAGGTTCCGAATCAACCGACCTATACGTTGGTCCGGCAAGAAGGGCGCAAATATGCGTTGGGAGGAGCTCCCTCCGGATTTTTCATCACTTTCAAGGACAATGAGGCGTTTCTCGAACAGCCGCAAGGGAGTTTTACACTTCCGAAAGCCGGTGCAAAACAACCCGAGAGACCGGCGGACGAACAGGAGAAACTGAAATCGCTTGTTGGTGATTATCAGGGAGAAGCTTCAGCGGCCGGGGGCGAGATCTCGATAAAAGATGTGGACGGCAAGATCTCTCTGGTTGTTGAAGGTCAACCCCCCTATCCGCTGGTTTCGACTTCGACACCCAACGAGTTTCGCTCGCCGGTCCTGCCTGAATCATATTCATTGGTTGTGATCCTAGGCACGGACAAGAAGCCGACGGGGATTACGCTGAAACAACCGCAAGGCAACGTCCAGTTCAAACGCAAGGGCGCGCCGAACACATCAAAATTGATCTCCGCCGATGAATTGATCTCCAAAACGATCGTTGCGCTGGGCGGAGAGGAGAATCTGCGAAAAATCACCAGTCGAACGATCGAGTTCGATTTGAACGCGGTGAATCAGGGAGTAAAGGGCACGGGAGTCGTTTATTCCAAGGCTCCGGCTCTAACTCGCTCCAAAACGACTCTCAAAGCTTTAGGCAAAAAGATTGGGTGGATTGACGAGGTTTTCGACGGCACGACCGCTTATTCGAAATATAGCTTTTCAGAACCCGAAGAGGCTACCGGTAAGCGACTTATCGATCTCAAGTTTGGCTACGCGCTTCATCCGTTTTTTGATTTGAAGGAACGTGCCGAGAAGATCGAGGTTTTGGGCAAGGACAAGTTTGAGGAAAAGGATGTTTGGATTCTTGCAATAACACCCAAAGGCGGGAGCCGAGTGATCTTTAGAATCGATGCTGAAAGCTATCTTCCACTTAAGAGATCGGGAGTTGTTGTTTCAAGCACAAGCTCCGTCGAGCAGACGGTTTCGGATACTTACTCGGATTATCGAAAGGTGGACGGGATCATGATTCCCTTTACGACAGTCAGCAACAACCCGAACATGGGAGACATTATTTCGACAGTCAGAAAGATCAAGCATAACAAGAAGATCTCCGACTCGAAGTTCAAGGTTTCGAAATAACGGCCGGCCGGTTCAGCCAATCTGGACCGGCATTTTTACATCGAATCCCGGTTCGGAATGATCGAACAATTCGTCGAGCTCCTTTTCGACGCTTCCGTATCCGGCCGGGATCTTCTTTACCATCGGCTCGAAATTCTCAAAATCGTAGAGCTCGGCATCCAGCAAATGCGAGGCGGTTACGTTCGTAAGCGCGGTTAGCATCGAGTTTCTGATATGCGGAATCTCCTTTGAAAGCTCCTTGATGAGCTGTTTCATTTTTGCCCGCTTCAGATTTGGTTGCGAGCCGCAAAGATTGCACGGAATGATCGGAAATTTCTTCTCGTCCGCGTACGTCTGGATATCGCTCTCATGACAATACGCCAGCGGTCTGATTACCGTATTTCTTCCATCATCGGAACGAAGAATCGGCGGCATCGCCTTCAATTGGCCGACATAGAACATGTTTAGCAGGAAGGTGTTGATGATGTCGTCCGCATGATGCCCAAGCGCGATCTTTGTGCATCCTTCCTCGACCGCCGTCGAATAGAGAATGCCCCGCCTGAGTCTCGAACAAAGCGAACAAAACGTCTTGCCTTCCGGAACTTTGGCTTTGACCACCGAATAGGTATCTTCGGAAACAATACGGTAATCAACTCCGATGCTTTCGAGGTAGTTGGGAAGTACATCCTCGGGAAAACCGGGCTGTTTTTGATCGAGGTTTACCGCAAGTATGTCGAAGGAAACCGGCGATCTCTTCTTTATGTCGAGAAGAAGATCCAGCATCGAAAAACTGTCTTTTCCGCCCGAAAGACACACCATGATGCGATCGCCTTCCGAGATCATCGAAAAATCAGAGATGGCCTTTCCCATCTTCTTTAGCAATCTAGTTTTTGTCTTGCTCTCTACAAACAAATCGTCGTTCCTCCAAACCAAGCAGTTTGCCACGCGGGCTCGGAATTTACAAACAAATTAATACCTGTCGGATTCGAAAGTGAAGTTTCAGGTTATCGTCAACGCGACTCCAAGCTGCGTTCGGCAGGTTCAGGAAAACGGGTTTTGGCTATTGCCTCCAACTACAGGGTCATAGGTAAACTAGCTTGCCATTTCTCGATAGAACACCGGTTTTTTTCGTATCTGGAAATATCGGGCTAGACAGTTTTCCAAATATTCATCTAGAATTGGAGTCCAAACTGGAATCCAAACGATGTTCGGCATTTAGTTTTTAAACAAACGGTTTTGGCTTGTTTTCGCTGAGCTCTCTTTTTTGCGCAACCGCCGCGACCACGGAACGATCGGTTTTCAACCGATACTTTGTCGGTAAATCCCTGATTTGATGGAATTTGCCATCACCGCGAGCGTTGCGAATCAAAACTACTGTCCGAGGCGAGTCGAACAAATAATCGGAGGAACGTAATTATGATAAGAATGGGCAGAAGCTCAAAAACCGAGGATAAGACCCGCGAAACAAGTTCGCTGGCCAATGATCAAGCGACAACGGCATTCCAATACACGGAACCAGCCCCGGATCCGAACAAAGCCGTATCGGAAAGCGAGTCGATGGCTCGCGACATCAAAGAAGGGCGATTAAGCGGTTTTGTCGGTGCCGGTACGGTTTTGACCGGCGAGACGAATTTTCAGGCAATGCTCCGTGTTGATGGACATCTGACGGGCAAGGTGACGTCGAACGAGGGTACCTTGATAATCGGATCGACTGGACAAGTTGATGCAAACATTGAGGTTGCGGCAGCGATCGTTAACGGAATGGTGAACGGCGACATAAATGCGACTGAAAAGCTCGAGCTTGGCAGAACCGCAAGGGTCGTCGGAAACGTTAAGGCCCCGAGATTGGTTGTTGCGGATGGTGCGATTCTGGAAGGAAGCTGCTGCATGATTCAGCAGAAGGAATCTTTTGACAACAAAATCGAGGAACAGCGCAAGCAGTTCGCAACCAACGAGTTGACTCCGGTTTCGGTCGGAAAAACTGAAGAAAAGTCGATCGAAGTGGCGGATTCCAAAGACGATTCGAAGGATAGGGAAACTGCCGATTCGGCTTCCGCATAACGATTTCCTATAATTTTTCGAGGATATCAGAAAAGACCGGTCGGCGCGACCGGTCTTTTTTCGTTATAGTTGTTGATTATGGAAATGGAGAGGTTCAACCTGATAAACGAGGTCTTTGTGGCCGAGTTCATTCCCGCCATGGACCTCGATTACCTGCTTGCAAACGGTTGGAGGCATTTCGGAAGGCAGTTTTTTAGATACAACGTCGGATATTACAAAGAAGAACTGCGCGTAGTTTTGCCGCTCAGAATCAGACTATCGGATTTTCGCCCGTCCCAAAGCCAACGTCGCGTTCTTAGAAAGAACAGGGATGTCGAGCTGGAAATCGGCAAACCAATTTTTGACGATCAAAAACACAGGCTTTTCGAACTTCACAAAGACAGGTTCGATCATGGTGTTCCGCAGTCGATATATACGTTTCTGGATCCAAGAGCCGGTGAGATTCCGTGCGAAACCCTTGAATTCACGGTCAGGATCGGCGGTCGGCTTGCGGCCGTCAGCTATCTCGATATCGGAGACAAGGCCGTTTCGGCGGTTTATGCGATGTTTGACCCCGAGTTTTCGCAACGAAGCCTCGGCATTTACACGATGCTCGCGGAGATATCATTCGCAAGCGAAATCGGCAAACGATTTTATTATCAGGGTTATGCCTACGAAGGTTCGTCGTTTTACGACTATAAAAAGGGATTTGACGCGACCGAGGTATTTGACTGGCATGGCAACTGGCTTCCGATGCCAAGGGTTTCGGGTTTAGAAAAGTGATCGCTGGTCTAGCTCTCCAACCCACTCAATGTAGGCTTTCGAGTCGAACTTTCGACCCGTGCTGTTGGACGTCATGTACCTTATCTTTCCGAAAACGGGCCGTTCCATCCAAGGCCTGTCGTGCTTGCCAAAACACCAAAGGATCCCGGCGTAGGAGTTTGGATTTCGCCCGTCCAAGCAATATTTGTTGTTCAAATGCACTAGAGTTTCGAACGCAGTCTTGTACGATTCGCTCCAAGCAATGATGTTTTTACCCCAGAGCATCCGAACGTAGTTGTGCATCTCGCCGGTCTTTACCATTTCCAATTGAATCGAGTTCCAGAGCTGGTCGTGCGTCTTGCCTTGTTCCAGTTCTTCGAGGCTGTAGATGTAGTCGCGCTTGTCTCCCAAATGATCGCGCATGGTTTGCTGCACCCAATCGGGAAGCGCTCGCAGCGAATCGTAGTTGGGATTAAACCCCGTCATGTTGTATGAAAGCTCGCGTCTTACGATCAATTCTTCGAGATATGCGTCTTTTGATTCATCGGGCGCCGTTGAATTCTTTACCGCAAGCGCGACTTCCAAAGCAGAAAGGAATCCAAAATGAAGATAGGAGCTGAGTCTTGAAGAACCATCGCGATCGGGCTTGTTCCGAGACTCGGAATAGTTTGGAAGAATCTCGTTGACGAACTTCGCAAGTCTTTCGCATCCCGCTTTTCTTCCGCCCTTGTAAATTTCGGATGGAGGCACCGAATGATCGATATCGCACTCAGCGACTAATGACGGAATTTCCGCGTCCTCAAAAACTGTGTCGGGGCAATCGAGGGAAACTTCCGGATCTGGATTTTCAAGTGAAATCTCTTCGAACCTCTTGAGATACTTGGAAAGAACTTTTTTGATCTTGGGTCGAATCGTATAGGCCGCATACTCCTCCTTTTCAAAAAAGGACAGCGGAACGATGCCGTTCGAATCGACGGATTTTACCGGGATCGAAGCGCGAGCCGCGATCCTGCGATTGTGTTCGGGAATTATAAAACAGGGGAATTCATCGGTGACCAAGAGCGCCGCGTCCTTTGCGATCCGTGCGACTGTCTGTTTGGGTGAGCGTTCGTCCTTCTGCAAATAAAAAAGATAGGTAATCCCAAGTTTTTTGAACGCTTCCCTCTTTTCGTTTACCCCTTCAAGAATGAATGTATGGATGCGATCACTGGCCCAGGGGTAGTAATATTTCAGGCCTTCATAAACTACAAGCGGCAACCCAAGGCGGTTTGCTTCCCGGATCGCATACGCCAAAGCATGGTTCGATTCGGCACGCTTGAACATCTGCATCCAGTAAAGAACGTACCGTCCGGATTTGTTCGCTACGGCATTGTTTAGAATTTTGAGGCGTTCGTTCAAATGTTCGTCCATCGTGGTTTCGTTTGGGTAGCGGCCTCACTTATGGTCCGGATAAAGGCACGGAGTTCGCACCAATGGGATTCCAGGCCTGAGTCCGTCTTGGAAGCTCAATTCATTGAAGATATCGAATGCAAAATCTGTCGCCTTGCTCGGCAGCGGGCTTTCCACTTATGGTCGACCGAGTCTTGAAGTCGTTTGGTCCGCCGACCTTTATTTATCCCTCGATTACCGAAACCGCCACGGTTCTGTTTCTCGGTCCATCAAACTCGCACAAATATATTCCTTGCCATCGACCAAGCAGCGGACGTCCGTCTTTTACGGGAAATGTTACGGAGCTGCCAAGGAGCGATGATTTGATATGCGAATCGGAATTATGCTCGAAATGCCGGAAGCCTGTGTAGTCCTGCGGCACGAGTTCGCGCAGAAACAGGAGCATGTCGTGCTGTACGTCGGGATCGGCATTTTCATTGATCGTCATGCCGCAAGTGGTGTGTGCGACGAAGGCATTGCAGATCCCTGAAATACAGCTATCCAAAAGCGGGCGAATCCTATCAGAAATCTCGATCATCTCTTCGCGGCGGTTGGTTTCTATATCTATAAAATGAGTCGTCATTGATCTTTGGATTAATCCTCGTTCTTTCCGAGCGCCCTGACCTTTGCAGCCACATCATTTGTCACAACGCAAAGCCCCGAGAGCCTTTTTGTTTCGGCAACCCGAATCATTTCTGAGGCCTCGTCATAGGTGAGACTCGAGCCGATGACATCTTCAAAACTAAGCACCGCCCAGATCTTGTCCTCGAGTTCGGGAAGCGACTTCGGCGCTTCTTCCCTTTCGGATTCACCGCTGCTTGTATCAATATCGACTTCTGACATTTCCTGCTCCTGTGGCTGAACCCTTCCTGCCGCTTGCAGCCTGCAAATGGAACCCGCACGCGCGTTCGGTTTCATTTTGTCCATCCCGCGTTTTCGAAAATCGCCGCTGGGAATCCAACATTTCCAAACCTCGTTCTCAAATCTTATCAAATTGGTGATTCGTTTGCGGGGAGAAGTGGATTTTGCATGCTCAAGCTCAATAAATGTTTGCAGTCACAACCCGCACGGAGTAAATTAAGAAAATATGAATGGCCATTCAGTCAGGGTTGGAATTGTTCAGGAGCCACCGGTCTATCTGAACATCGCGCTGACGGTTGAGAAACTTCTCGGTATTTGCGAACGGCTTGCCGAAGAATCGGTTGAGATCGCGGTCTTTCCCGAAACATGGCTTCCAGGGTATCCGGTTTGGCTCGACGAGGCGCCAAAAGCGTGTCTTTGGGATTACCCGCCGGCGAAAAGGCTCTACCGCTATTTGCATGAAAATTCGCTCGAACACGGCGGTTCCGAATATTCGGTTATTGCCGAGGCCGCACGAAAGCTTGGAATGCATGTCATCGTCGGGGCGCATGAAAGGGATGGGGGCACGATTTATAACTCCACTTTTACGTTCAGCCCGGATGGCAATGTGTATTCGCGTCGCAAGCTTACTCCGACTTATACGGAAAGAGTGGTTTGGGGAATGGGTGACGGGAGCGGAATTTTCGCCGTCGATTCGCCGTACGGTGCGATCGGTGGATTGATCTGTTGGGAACATTGGCTACCGCTCGCAAGGGCCGCCATGCATTCCCTTGACGAGGTCATTCATACGGCGCAGTTCCCTACAGTGCATGAAAGACATCAAATCGCTAGCCGTCATTACGCATTCGAAGGGCAGTGTTTTGTTTTGGCCTCGGGCTGCGTTCTGACAAAAGTCGATATGCTGGCCGGTTTTGATTCCCTCGAAACAAATGATATGGAAGTGCGAACTCTTTTGGACTCGATGCGCGATGGTTTCCTGATGCGGGGCGGTTCGGCCATCATCGCCCCGAACGCAGACTATATTGCCGGACCCGTATTCGAAATTAGCGATACCGTCGTCGCGGACCTCGATCTGAGGCTTCAAAGAGAAGGAAACCTGCTTTTGGATACTGAAGGTCATTATTCACGGCCCGATGTGTTCTCGTTGACGGTCAATACCGAGCCTCGGGAAAACGTGAGGTTTTCGAGTAAAAAGAATTGATTTCTCACCTCGCCCGATGTTCGGGCCACGGTGATTTTGAGTGAAGATGAAATACAAAGAAACGATTTTCATGACGGGTTTCCCAGGCTTTATCGCCAAGAGATTGGTTGAGAAACTCGCGACTCCAGAAACCCGTTTTCTGCTGCTCGTGCAAAAGTCCTTCGCAGGCAAGGGAATTTCCGACGCGCATGAGATCGCTGCCGAGTTTGGTTTGGCGAGCGAGAATTTTGTTCTTTTACGTGGCGATATCACGCAGCCCGACCTTGGCATGTCACCCGCCGATATCGAAATCGTACGAAGCGAAACAACCGACGTTTTCCACTTGGCGGCGATCTATGACCTCGAAGTAAAAAAGGAGCTGGCGTACCGGGTGAACGTCGAGGGCACAAAGAACGTGAACAAACTTGTCCGCGAGATGCCGAATCTCAAGCGGTACAACTATGTTTCGACGTGTTATGTCGCGGGAAAGCGCGACGACACGATCTATGAAAACGAACTAAAGCACGACAAGGGGTTCCGAAATTACTACGAAGAAACTAAATACTTCGCCGAGGTAGAAGTTGAAAACATGAAATCGGAATATCCGGTGACGATTTACAGACCCTCGGTTGTGTGCGGTGATTCGAAATCGGGGGAAACGGCGAAGTATGACGGAATTTATTATGTGATCCGATTTCTGCTGCGGTTTCCCGAGGTTTTCAGGCTTGTAAATGTTGGAAATGAGGATGTTCGATTGAATCTGGTGCCGGTTGATTTCGTCGTCGATTCGATGGCGGCGTTGTCAAAAGACGAGGAGGCGGTGGGCAAAACCTTTGCGCTCGCGGATCCAGAGCCGATGACAACGAAGGATATTTGCGATGCGATCGCCAAGGCCGTTACAAACAAGAAGTCAGTGATCACGCCCCCCTCGAAAGCGGTCGAAACCTTTCTCTATTCGCCGATCTCGCCGACGCTTACGGGAATGCCTCATATCGGCGTTCCGTACTTCTTTATTCCGCAGATGTATGACACGGCAACCGCTACTTCGCTTCTGGAAAAACATGGAATTAGATGCCCGACGTTTGATGAGTATGTCGGTACATTGGTCAGGTTTGTCGAGAAGAATCCAAAGATCTGAGGACACGCGACTGTCTTGCCGGACAAATTTTGCTCCCGAAGATGCATCAAAGCTTTTTTGCAAATTGATGATTATGAACGCATATTCGCGGTTGATTTTGGTTGCGGCGCTTTTCCTTGTTCCGATGCTTGCCGTATCGGCGCAAGATCCTGTTGCCACGCCACCGCCGCTTGACGACGACAAACCTGAAACGATCTTTTCTGAGGAGATCAGGGTAAACGTATCCGCATTTGATAGATTTGGGAATTCTGTTGGGGATGTTACGACAGACGATCTTGTGATCATGGAGGACGGAAGGATTCTGCAGCCGGCAAGCGTTCGCAGAATTCCTGCAAATGTTGTGTTGCTTCTTGATCTTGGGGGTGAACTCCGAAGGGTCAAGAACATTACGAACACGAGAAATACCGCAAAGGAATTGGTTTCCAAACTCACTTCCGATACCAACATCGCGGTCGTCGAATATCACGACAAGGCCCGGGTTCTTACCGATTGGACGACTGACCGGAAGACTATCAACGATGATCTCCAAAAGAAATTGATATTTGGCCGAAGATCGGTCTTTAGCGACGGAATAGAGTTGGCGCTGACGATGCTCTCGAAACCGGACATGGAAAACCGTCATCTCGTAATCATCTCCGATGGAACCGATACGATTGCATCAAACGAACGGCGTCGGGCCTTATTTACAAGACTTCTCGGTACAAACATCACCGTGCATGTTTTGAGCTACACGAAGATGGAACGCGATGATCTCGAACGATCGCTAAAAGGCGGCACGGCACCGGCCCAGAAGAAGGCCTTGCCGCAGGAGGTTATTGACGGGCTTCCAAACGGAGTTCGCGATGTAGCCAACGCGTCGGGAGGGATAACGATCAATACGGACAAGGAATTCCAAAACACGATGAACGCTCGAAAGGAAGCGTTGAAATCTTCGGAGTCGTTTCTTTTGGAAATGTCCGAGTCAACGGCGGGGATCTTCCTTCTGCCGGACGACATGGATGAAATGACCGAACGCACCGAAACCGTTGCCAAAGCGATCGATTCGAGCTATCTGGTGACATACGTTCCAAAACGCCCGCTTGCCGAGTCTCCCAAGGGAGAGACGCGAAACATCGAAGTGACGTCCAAGAAATCGGGCGTTTTTGTGGAAGCAAAACGCAAACTCGTCGTGGGGGGTACTCAAGCGCAAGAATAGATTTGTCATTGTCGTCGCTTGCCCGACGGGTTTACTCCTGAATGCCTGATGACCGCTTCCGACCAACGCGCCAAAAGCGAGCGCTGCGCGCGCCTCTGCTGTTTTTCACTCAACACGAATTTTGTCGAGATTGATAAACCTTTGCCGCTTCGCCCCGTAATACTTCTACTCAATCCGATTTCATCGGTATAATCAGGTAATTAAACGATTTTTCAGAATTCCGGTGAACCCAAATCATGGTTTGCCGGTTTGCGGTCTGTGATCGGATTGTTTCGGATCCGCGGATAAGAATTTTAGGAGACTTCAAAAAAATGGTTAAGTTGTTGGTTTATTTGCTGATTACATGTCTTTCGCTGACGGTAATCGTTTCCGCCCAGGACGGCGGCAAACTGCCGAAGTTGAAATACAAGGAATACAAACTCAAAAACGGCCTTCGGGTGATCTTGCATGAAGACAAATCGACCCCGATCGTTGCGGTAAACATTTGGTATCACGTTGGTTCGAAGAACGAAGTGCCCGGACGCACGGGTTTTGCGCATCTTTTCGAACACATGATGTTCCAGGGTTCCAAGAACTACAACGACGATTACTTCCTGCCGCTTCAGGAAGCGGGCGCGAACATCAATGGTTCTACGAACTCCGACCGCACCAACTACTACGAAGTGCTGCCTTCGAATTTCCTTGAACTCGCTCTATTTATGGAGGCCGATCGGATGGGCGGACTCCTCGAAGCGATGACGCTCGACAAGCTAAACAACCAGAGGGATGTAGTTAAAAACGAACGTCGGCAAAACTACGACAACCGACCCTACGGAACGGCCTTTGAAAAGATAGCCTCGCTCATTTATCCAAAGGATCACCCGTACAATTGGACGACGATCGGTTCGCTCGAAGACCTTTCAAACGCTTCGCTGGATGATGTCAAACAGTTCTTTAGAACGTACTACGTCCCAAACAACGCATCGCTCGTGATCGCCGGCGACTTTAACGAAAAGCAGGCGCGTGAATGGGTTGAAAAGTACTTTGGGAAAATTCCTTCAGGCGACGACATTACGCGTCCGAATCCTGACGCTCCGGCGATTAATGGCGAGATAAGAAAACAGTATGAAGATGCAGTGCAGCTTCCGCGCAGGTATTTTGTATGGCATTCGCCGGCGGCGCATCATCCTGACGAGGCCCCGCTTGATATTCTCGCTTCAATCCTTACGAGTGGTCGCGGCTCGCGTTTGCAGGGCAAGCTTGTTTACGAAAAGCAATCAGTTCAGAGCATCTTTGCTTCAAACGGTTCTCGGGAAATCGGCGGCACATTCCAGATAACCGCAACCGCCCGCCCGGATCAGAACCTCGATGATATCGAAAAAGATATCTTTGCCGAAATCGAAGCGATCAAAAACAATCCGCCGAGTGCTGAAGAAATCACGCGTGCGGTAAACGGCTACGAATCACGGTTTGTATTCGGAATTCAGACGGTGCTTGGAAAGGCGAACCAGATGAACGACAACGCGATCTTCACCGGAAGGCCGGATACATTTCAGGAGCAGCTCGACAAATACAAGGCGGTCAAACCCGCCGATGTGCAACGCGTCGCAAGGGAATACTTGAACGGAAACCGTCTCGTGATGACTTTTGTTCGCGGACAAAATCAGGGTGCTCCCAGAGGCGGACGCGCAAACGCTCCAACGTCCGATTCTGAGGAACAGGAAAAAGTTGAAAAGCCAAAGGCGGATTATTCCTCGATCCTGCCCAAACCGGGCCCGGATCCGAAGCTAAAGCTTCCCAAACCTACCAAGACAAAATTGAAGAATGGTCTTGATGTTTGGTACGTACAGCAGGCGGAACTTCCGATCACTTCGCTGAATCTCGTTTTCGAAAACGGTTCGACGGAGAATCCTAAGGGTATGGAGGGTCTCGCGGATATTACGGCAAGCGAAATGAACTCTGGCACCAAAACCCGCGACGCGACGCAAATTTCCAACGAGCTGCAGTCGATTGGCGCCTTTATGAATGTAAATTCGGGATGGGATTCAACCCAGGCCTCGATGCAGACGCTTTCAAGGCACCTGGATACTGCGTTGAACATATATTCCGACATTATTCTCAACCCGATTTTCCCGGACAAAGAGCTTGAAACAGCCAAGCGTCGAAGATTGGTTGCTTTGCGGCAGCAAAGAGACGATGCATCGCAAATCGCGAGCTCTGTTTATTCGAAGCTTCTATATGGCGACAATCATCCTTACGGCCGACAGGAATCGGGGGATGAGAAGTCAATCGGTGCGATAAAACGAGACGACATCGTCAAGTTTTACGAAACCTATTACAAGCCAAATTCGGCGACATTGATCGTCGTTAGCGATCAGTCGCTTAAAACGATCAAGCCCAAACTTGAAAAGGCTTTTGGAGCTTGGGCATCGGCCGATGTTCCTACAACTCAACTCAAGAAGCCGGCGCAGTTCGATAAACCGGGCATTTACCTCGTCGACAAGCCGGGAGCGGCTCAAAGCCAATTGCGGATCGGACAGGTTGGCGTCAATAGGGGAAACCCGGACTTCGTTCCGATTCTGGTGATGAACCAGATTCTCGGCGGGCAGTTCTCCGCGCGCGTCAACATGAACCTGCGCGAAGACAAGGGTTATACCTACGGGGCACGTACCGGATTCTCAACCCGCAAGGAAGCGGGGCCGTTTACTGCTTCGGCAGGCGTACAAACGGCCGTTACAAAGGAATCCGTCATAGAGTTTATGAAGGAGCTCAACGGCATTCGCGGTTCGATACCGGTAACCCAATCTGAACTGGACTATGCCAAGCAGAGCTTGATCAGGTCGTTCCCGCGTACGATCGAGACCTCTTCGCAGATCTCGGGACAACTCGCGAATCTGTTCGTGTACGGTCTTCCGGAAAACTATACGGATCAATACTTGATGAAGATTTCGAAGGTTACTTTGGATGACATCAAGCGGGTTTCGAACCAGTATCTTGATCCGAACAAGATGGCAATCGTCGTTGTCGGAGACAAGAAGACGATCGAAGCGGGACTCCGCGAGATCGACGGCTGGGGATCCAAGATCACGATGCTCGACACAAACGGCAATCCGCTTTAAGATTCCGATGAGTGGACAACCAAAAACGCCTCCGGTAATTCCGGGGGCGTTTTCTTTTGTTCCTTAGGAAATCCTGGCCGGTTCAAGCTTCCTGCGAAGCGACCAGATTCTCCGGCGAATTTCTGCTGAGCTCTTCAAAACTGATGTCGAGAATCTCATGTTCCGGCCACGTCACATGGTCAAAATGCCACCACTCCTTTGGGTTGACCGTGTAGTTGCACATCTCCATCGCTCCGCGGAGAATCTGCCGATTCTTCTTTTGGATCTCGGTGGCTCCGTCATATTCCGGATGCGCCTTTTCATTAAATTCGTCGAAATCGGATGGCATGTCGGCCATCAATCCCGTTTCAAGCGAATAGAGCGTCAAATCAACCGCACATCCGCGGTTGTGCTTCGACCCTTCCGCCGGATCGGCGACATAGATCCTTTGTTCGAGCGGAACCACGTCCCAGAAGAGCTTTGTGACGGACCACGGCCTATAGCCATCAAAAATCACCAGCCCAAATCCCTTTGACGCGAGATTGCGGTGCGCCTTGACGAGATCATCTGCCGCGGCGGTTTGGAGAAACGCCTGCGCGCTCCGATAAACGGGACGCCCGACGAAGTTGTCTTCGCGGGCGTATCTTATGTCCAACAGGATCGTTGGATCGATTTTGTTTAGTTCCTTCACTTCTGATCGACCGGTTTCTTCAATGGCGGCGGAGTCTGCGGCGTGTTTTGATCACCCGAATCCTCGACAAATTCTTCGTCGTCATCGAGTATTACCACTTCCGTGCCGTATTTTTGATAATCGCGAAACTCAATCGAATTCTTCGATTCGTATGACCGCGCGCTTTCCCTAAAGGTCAGCCGAACTTCGGATGCCGAAGGAAGCAGATAGTCTTTATCCGCGATCTTCACCCATCCATAGTCGATCTCCCTGCTCGCGGCTGTAATCGGAAAATCGATCGGAATTTCGGTCGCCTTGGAGTCTATCCTCAAAACTCTGCCCAGTTCGCGATCAATCCAAAGTCGCCCGCTCATTCCGCTTGTAGTTGAGTCAGTGATATAGCCATGCGAGGTGATCATCTGTTTCGCGTTTTGTTTTGTGATCGAAAAATCAAAAACGATGGTTTTTCGACCTCTTAACAAATCCGTATCGACGACCTCAAAATGCGTTTCGCTTTCCGGCTTGAAGATCGTGGCTAAGACCGTAACAAATTCCCCGGTCGAACTTGTACCCCCGACATCGCCGTAGTTGCCTTTCGTCTCGGACTCCTGTTTTTGGATCCCGTTCTGAGATATCAACCGATACTCCTCTTCGCCTTCGGCCCGATATGAAACCGCAACAACAAGCCTGTCATAACCCGAGAAATTGTTAGTACCGGCAACCGAAACGCCCCTTCTAATTCTCTGTTTAACAACAAAATCCGGCATTTCCTCGAGAGAATCCAAAGTGTTCTTTCGAGTCTTCTCGAGAATCGCCTTTACTTCCGATGCCGGCGGAAGCGCGGAACCCTTTGGATCCTCTCGGCGCCGATTTGCTTCTTCAAGCGTCCGCAAGAGCTCTGCATTGTTTTTCGACTTCGATTTTGTAAGCGAGCGAAGACCGGCTGTCACCTTAAACTCGATGCCTCTTTCACGAACCAATACGATCAGATTCTCAACCTTTTCGGTGCCGCCGGCGACCGAATAAAGCTCCCGAACATACTCCTCCTGAGACATCGGTATTTTCGTCTGCGCCGAGACGAACATGGTCGATGCCAACAGAAGTCCAAAAAGACAAATTCCCGCAAAAACTTTCATCGTATTAAAGATGCATGCGCGCGTGGCGACGTTCGCCAAATGAAAGGATACATTGAATCGGATTGAACTTATTGTCAAACCAATCTCTTCTGGCGATTGAAGGGAGGAATGATAATGAAAAAACTCAAATCCTCACCGTGTAAGCCGGTCTATGGTGCTTCTTTCCGGCATTTCAATCGAAAAAAGGCGGCCCCGAAAGGACCGCCAAAGGTTGAGGTTTTCCGTAGCTGCCTAAAAAAGCAGCAGCGGAAAACGGAGAAAAGCCAATTTCTCGAACGAGAGGATCCGGCAGCCTAATTCAGCCAGTCATCCCCTTCGTAATTAAGCTTGATGTCGTTGCTAACCCAGTCCTGAGCGGCCGGGATAACTTCATCCTTCCATTTAGAAAAGTCCTTCTCGATATTGAGCGCCGCCTTAGGCTTGGCGGGGTCTCTTTCAACCCGAATCACGCGGGCCTTTGTCAAAAGAAGTTCCTTGTCACCCTTGAAAATCCTCAAGGAAACCGGTTCTCCAACCGGAGGAAGTGTATGAATACTGACGAAAGCGCTGCTCGAGCCAATGTTGACGGTATTTCCGGTAACCTTGCGTTTTTGTCCCGAAACGGAATCCTGCCAGCTGACTTCGACATCAAGGCGGGCGAAGATTCTCTCGTCATTATTAGTGCCTTTAACTATCTGTGATTGTATGATTTGTGACATTTATAACAGTCCCCCTTGCTTAGAATGACCTTAAAGTAAATAAACTTTACAAAAAAGTCAAGTTAAAACCGCTCAAAACGCTCAGAGTCTGATGATTTTCCGACCGGTTTCTTATAATGATGTCCCCAACCGGTTAGATTATTCCCGCTTGCCGGACGTTTCGTTTTCAAACCTCACATGAAGACTCTGCATTAAATAAGTGAGAGTCGGATATAATTTCGTGAAGTGCATGTAGTCCAAATAAATTCTTCAAGGAAGTTCGGCGGCGGAGAGCGGCATTTTGTAGATTTGTGTCGTGGCCTTGACGCTCGCGGGGTCGAATTGACGATCGTCGTGCGCAGGGATGCCGAATGGTTGGGTATGTTGGATTTCGTTTCGCCCGATGCGATCAAACATTTGGCGCTTCGGAATTCCGGCGATTTGTTGTCGGCCTCCGGGCTGGCCTCGATTGCCAGGAGCGTCGGCGCCGATCTGATACATGCCCATCTGGCGCGTGATTACACGATTGCGGCGACGGCGGCCGCGATGTCCAAACGCGCCAAACTCGTGCTCACTCGCCACGTCGGTTTTAAGATCGGTTTCGCGACTCGCATGCTGACCAAGGGAGCGGCGGCGGTTATCGCGGTTTCAGACGGTGTCGCGCGGGAACTTCGCTCGATATTTGGAGAATCGAAGGTGCATGTCGTGCCAAACGGGCTTCAACTCGAGGCCGGCTTTGATCAAAACGCATTGTCCGCGGAATTCAGGAGCACGCACGATATTCCCGCGGACGCTCCCTTGATTTCGATCATGGGGGAACTATCGAAGGTAAAGGGACAGACGGAATTTGTATTCGCATCGGCCGAAATCCTAAAGGAAATTCCGGACGCGCATTTTGTGTTGGTTGGAAAAGACAATTCTAAAAGCGGCTCATATCGACGCGAAATACGCAGGCTCGCGAAGGTGTTGGGAACCGCGCCAAATATCGTGTTTTTGGATTGGATGAAAGACACCCGACCGTTTTTTGCCGCCACAGATCTCTATATCTCGTCTTCCAAAACCGAGAGCTTTGGCCTCACGATTCTCGAAGCGATGGCTTTCGGAATTCCCGTGGTTGCGACCGATACCGACGGCGCGCGGATGCTCGTCGCCGATGGTGAGTCGGGGCGTATCGTCCCGCAAATGGATGTCAAGGCGCTCGCCGGCGAGTCCGTTAAGATCCTTCGAGACAATGACTTGAAAACGAGATTGGGTAAGGCTGGAAGATTGATCGCGGAACGCGAATACTCGCTCGAACGGATGATCCAGCGAACTATCGCCGTTTACGATTCAATTTTGGCCTGATTCTTTTTCAGCCATTCTTTGGTTCTTGGCGCTGTGGTTTCGAGCTGTTCGAAGTGGTTAAAAAGAGCCGCGAGATCTTCCGGATGATCCAAGTCGGGCAGATTCTTTAGCAGTGAGAGATCAAGCCCTCGGCTCTTGCCGGCTTCGATGGTATCGGATAACACGTCGCCGCCGCCCCATTGGATTTCGTCAAACAAAAACTCGAAGTTCGCGCTCATTCCGATCAGGTAGTAACCGCCATCGTTAGCAGGCCCAATAACCGCATCTCTTCCCGTTTCAAGCGCCTCAAAGACAGAAACAATCGCATCGGCTTCGAGCAAGGGACAATCCGTGCCGATCACGACGGTTTTTTTCGCGCCTCTTTCGAATACGGAATGAACCGCGTTTACGATCCGCTCCCCCAAATCCGATCCGCTTTGAGACTCGAAACTGACTTCCATTTGCAGTCTTTCCGCCAGGTTCCCTGTATTCGGAACCATAAAACAAAAGATTCTATCGGCCGCCTTCGTCGCTTTTTCCAACGCGTCAAAAAGCAATGCATCCGAAAGTTCAGCTCTCTCGCAGGGTGAGAGGCAATCCGACAAACGGGTCATCACATTTCCCGACTGTGGATTCTTGGCCATTACGATCAGTGTTCTCATGGTTGGAATAGGACTAACTACCAGTCGGATATTACAATAGGTTGAAAGAGTAGAATTATTCCAGCATCCGCAATATCGAGGAAAGAATTGTGATTGAGATAACGAGAAAGAAAATGGCAAATGATTTGAATGTTGAAGGCGCGGTCGCCGAGCGATATGGCGAAGCCGCAAAAGCCGTCGAACCCGCGCTTTGTTGCCCGGTCGATTACAACCCCGAGTTTTTGAAGGTACTTCCCGATGAGATTGTCGAAA
The DNA here is from genome assembly GCA_041394795.1 of Pyrinomonadaceae bacterium. Lineage (GTDB taxonomy): Bacteria > Acidobacteriota > Blastocatellia > Pyrinomonadales > Pyrinomonadaceae > Aridibacter. Next base: position 154,445 of record JAWKHN010000002.1, read on the forward strand.
GGGATTACGGATGCGGAGACCCTTCGGCGTTTGTTCGAGAGGGCGAAACCGTGCTTGATCTGGGAAGCGGAGGCGGAAAGATCTGTTATATCGCCGCGCAAATTGTTGGGTCTGAAGGGAAAGTGATCGGCATCGATACAAATGCAGAAATGCTTGAGTTGTCACGCAAATATTTGGATGAAATGAGTGCCAGGCTTGGATACGCAAACGTCGCATTCCTCAATGGAAAGATTCAAGATCTTCGTACCGATCGCGATGCGTTGGATGGTTTTCTGAAATCAAATCCGGTTTCGGACATAAACACCCTTGCTGAGTTTGAGGAGTTTTCCGCAAAACAGAAGGCGGTATCACCTCTCGTCGCTGATGAATCCATCGATGTCGTGATTTCGAACTGTGTTTTAAATCTTGTTAGAAATGAAGAAAAGGCGCAGATGTTCGATGAGATGTTCAGGGTGCTAAAGGTCGGTGGTCGGGCCGCGATTTCCGACATCGTTTCAGATGAGGACATTCCAGAGCATCTGAGGAACGACTCCGATATGTGGAGCGGCTGTATTTCAGGCGCGTACCGCGAAGATCAGTTTCTAAAGGCGTTTGAAGACGCGGGATTCTACGGCATTGAAATCGTAAAGCGCGACGAGACACCTTGGCGCACCGTTGAGGGGATTGAGTTTCGCTCGGTTACCGTGCTTGCGTACAAGGGAAAGCAAGGCAAATGTCTTGAGCGAAACCAAGCCGTGGTCTACAGGGGCCCCTGGAGGAAAGTCTATGATGATGATGGACACTACTTCGAACGCGGCGTAAGAATGGCCGTCTGCGACAAGACGTTCAAGCTCCTTCAAAAGGAGCCTTACGAGGGAGAGATGATCCCGATTTCGCCTTTGGAAGATATTCCGCTTGAGCAAGCGGGCGATTATCGACGGAACAAAAACAGTGTTCGAAGCCCGAGAGAGACCAAGGGAGCCGGATACGATGCTACGACCGATGAATCCTGTTGTGGAGATACGGGCTGTTGCTGATGCTTTTTTGAATTTCGTGAAGGCCGAATCGCGCTGATGGGAGCTTCGCGTCGAGTCGAACTTGAGTGTCGGAAAGGCGCCCCAATCCGATCCAGGATGAAAGGCAAGAGCTGTCGGCAAATCGCTGTCTGCGCGGCAGACAATATTTCGACCAAATTTTATATTTCCGTTTCTGGGAAAGGGAATCTCTTGTCTTCCAAGCCATTTGAATTACTCGACCCCGGGGAAACGAACACTCCAACTTATGAGCTATTACGAAGAAGACGACCTTCCCCGTTTTGGAGAAATGGGAAAGCATGTTCCCGAACTGTACGACAAGTTTATGGCGTGGTATGCCGCATGCCAGGAAGACGGTGCGTTGTCCAAACGCGAGAAAGCGTTGATCGGCCTCGCCGTTTCGGTGACCATCCAATGCCCTTACTGCATCGAGGCCTACACGAATAGCAGCCTCGAAAACGGTTCGAATATGGATCAGATGACGGAGGCAATCCATCTCGCCTCGGCGATCAGAGGCGGCGCGAGTTTGATTCACGGGATCCAGAGTCACAACGCTCATGACAAGGTTTCGATGTAGCACTTCCAAGGCCCTGAAGTTATGAGCTTTGATTACGTAAACATACAAAGACCGGGCGGCGCTTCGGGACTTCCCGTTTCCGAAAAGTCATTTCGCGATGTCTTGATAGAACGAGGGCTTTCGCTGAGGGCTTTGGCCCCCGAGGTGCTTCAGGTAAACGTCGGCAAACTGTGCAATCAGGCGTGCAAGCATTGCCATGTGGATGCTTCTCCGACCCGAACCGAGATCATCGAAAAGACAACCGTCGATGCCTGCCTCGAGGCCATCGGAAAGTATCGGATTCCAACCCTCGATCTAACGGGAGGAGCGCCAGAGCTGATTCCCGATTTTCGGTATTTCGTAACGAATGCCGTGCAGTTGGGGGCAAAAGTGATTGTTCGCCACAATCTGACCGTTATGACCGTCGAGGGCATGGAAGATCTCCCGGAATTCTTTGCGGAAAATCGTGTCGAGCTTGTTTCGTCCCTTCCCTACTTTCAAGAACGGGAAACCGACGCACAGAGGGGGAATGGTGTATTTGAAAAATCGATTGGAGCCCTGCGGCGCCTCAATGAAGCGGGCTATGGAATGCCCGGATCAGAGTTGACGCTCAACCTCGTTCATAATCCGGTTGGCGCCTTTCTGCCGCCGGATCAATCCCAGATCGAGGCCGATTTCAAACGCGAACTCCTCGAAAGATACGATATCAATTTCACGGGCTTATTCACGATCACAAACATGCCGATCGCGCGTTATCTCGATTGGTTGCGAAGAAGCGGAAACGAGGCGAAATACATGTCAAAGCTCGTAAACGCTTTCAACGCCGCAACTGTTGAAGGACTGATGTGCCGCACAACACTAAGCGTCGACTGGCTTGGGAATTTGTTTGATTGCGATTTCAATCAGATGTTGGATATGAGGATCCTTGGGGATCAGACAATTTTTAACCTGGATTTGAAAACGCTTGTGCACAGGGAAATAAGAATCGCGAATCACTGTTTTGGATGCACCGCCGGCGGCGGGAGCTCATGTGGCGGAACCGTAGTCTAGCAAATCTCTATAATCAAAAGGCTTTACCCGACCGCACGTTTATCCGAGTGGAGGCTGATCGGAAAGATCAAAGTAAACGTCGTTCCTTTGCCGACTTCGCTCGTCGCGCTTATCGAGCCGGAATGCTCTTGAACAATGCCGTATGAAACCGCCATTCCAAGCCCCGTCCCGCTTCCAACTGCCTTCGTGGTAAAGAAAGGATCGTAGATCTTGTTGATATCTTCAGGGCTGATTCCGGTTCCGTTATCCGAAACCTTTACAACTACTTCCGACTCGCCGCGATAGCTCGTTGCAAGCACGATCTCGCCAACCTCTTCGATAGCGTCGCGCGCGTTCATGATCAGATTCGTAAACACCTGCTGAAGTTTTCCGGCACTGCCATGAATCACGGGCGGGTTTGCGGAATATTCCCTGACGATGGTGATGTTTGACTTCCGAATCTGAGGCTCCAAAAGCTGAAGCGTATCATCCAGAAGCTTGTTGAGGTCTATCTCTCCAAACTCCGACAAATCTCCGGCACGGGAGAAGTTGAGCAAATTTCCAACGATATTCGAGGCTCGATCGGTTTGTTTCTGAACTTTCTTGAGCAGCTCATGTTTGGGATCGGTTTCCGGAATCATCCCGAGAAGCATCTGCGTATAGCTCGAAACTCCGGTCAGAGGCGTGTTTACCTCATGGGCAACCCCGGCCGCCAAAAGACCGATGCTCGAAAGCTTTTCACTCTGCTGCAGGCCTTCTTCGAGTTTTACCCGGGACGTAACGTTTTCAAATAAAAGAATCGCGCCTTCCTGATCCTCAAGCTCGGTACGAAGAGGGGTGATCGCGACGTTGAGGATGAGTTCTTCTCCGTCGTCATTATTCGTATGAAGCTTGTAGGCGTTTCTGATATCCGTGAGGCGCCACGTCGATTTACCGAGAATATTCTCAAGTTTGCCGGCAAATCTTGATTCGAAAATTTCGGAAATATTTTTACCAAGTACATGTCCCCGCTCGAAACCGAACATAGTTTCGAACGAGCTGTTGCAACGGGTGACACTGCCAGTGGCATCCACGGCGAGAAGCCCAACGTTTACGGACTCAACGATCGATTCGTTGAATTTCTTGAGAAGCGCCATTTCTTCCGCCCTGCGCTCCTGTTCGCCAAGCAGCATCGAATTGTCGATCGCCACCGCTACATAGCCCGAGACCATTTGGAGAATTCCGATGTCCTCCGAAGATAGCAAGGAACCATCCCGCGCCCTTCCAAGCCCAATAACCGCCACCATTCGACCACGAATGACGCACGGAACAAAATAGTGAAGCTCCTGTCTGATGGCCGCGCTATCGGAATGTGAATTTCCATTCCCATTTCCGTTCCCATTTCCATTCCCGTTGCCATTTGTTAATGACCTTGAAAAGGCGGGTGAGTTCCCATTAGACGATTCAGTCTCAAGAAACGCCATTTCATCGATCCGAACCACCCCGCGTTTTGCCGCACTCTTGCGGATCATGTTTCGGAAATCATGCGGAATTCGATACTCCGAACTAAGTCCGACGCTTCTTCCGATTCGGAATGTTTCCTCAACGCTCCGGTCCTCAAGGAAAACCGCAACCTTTTCAACATCCAGAACTTGCTGTAACCGTGAAATCAAACCATCAAGCAATGGTTCGATTGTAGTGGCTGCGGAAAGCGTCCTGCCGAAATCTAGCAAACCGCGTCTCAAATCGTAACGCTCACCATAAAAATACCTTTCCGCACGTTCCTGCAAGAAATTCTTGAGCGGTTCGGACAAAAGCACGATCGCGCCCATTGCGATAACGGCGATGATCGAACGAAGCGCGATTTCGGTGCTCGAAAGATTTTCACCGATAAACAGGAATACGAGACCAAGCGCGACCGCGCCGATCATCATCGCAATCGCGATTGTCGTAATGGCGTAAACCAGCGCACGCCTGACAACGACATCGACATCCATCAGGCGATATCGCACGACCGAATGCCCGAAACTAAGAGGAATCAACGCCAATGGCAATGTCGTCGCGGCAACCACAAAACCGTCATTCGGCAAACCGATGATTCGTTTCGCAACCTGGAACAAAAATACCGGGAAGATGCCGACAATCGTTCCCCACATCGCCCATTTGAGACGCTGTCTGACAAGCGGATTCTTGTTTCCAAGGAACCGCCACATCAGGACGCCTGCTCCAAGCGAAACTCCGATCACGAAATGCCAGTAATATGCGACGTTGAGATATTCGTAGAGATTCAGACCAACCGCAAAATCCGTAAGCGCGTTTGCCCACGTCATGCTCGGGATCAGGAAATATCCGACGCTTAGCACCAGATCGACAACCGTAAACAAAGCGGCAGGGACGTAGAGCAGGTAAGTCTTCCAGGGCTTGTCATCAAATACGGCGCTTCTGACCGGATACCTTAGACAAAAATGAATGAAAAGCGGGACGAATGCGGCAAACGCGAAATTATCGATAATCTGCGCGCCAAGATCGAAGTCCTCGCCGAGCCGAAGAGGACTGTAGGCATGGAAAACGAAGGCCGCGAGGCAGAACATCGCGAAATGGAGCACAAACGGCGAACGGCTGCCCTGCTTAAAGAGCACAAAAAGACCGACCAAAAGCCACACGATGCCGACAATCGCGAGAGAAACCGTTGCCGGCGTCCAACGCTGCATCATATCGATGTTCTTTAGTTCACCGACATAAGTGTTATCGAAAGTGTAATACGGCTTTTTGAAGAAATAGGTAAGCGAACCGCCGGGACCGGCCATCTCGAGAAAAATCTGCACGTCCTGAGGGGAAACGACCTCTTCCCTTACTTTTCCGTCGAGACTGATAGCGAGGAGTTGATCGCCTTCCGCGACATTAACACGGGCCGCTGCAAACCCGGGTTTTACAGATTCCGCGAACAAGCCGCCGTCACGTTTTACCCAGGAAACACCATCAGTCGGCGGAAGATCCTTGTAGGCCCTCTGAAGGATATTCAACGCGGCTCCGGACGCTAAAAGCACCACTGAGAGCAGCCATATCAAACTCCAACTTGTAAGGACTTTTCCCTTCATCAGATCGGGCGGTTTAACCCGTCAAGTTATGAGGCAATATTTGTTCCAATCGGATGAGTGCTGCAAATGCATTTGAACCCCTGAAAACAAAGGCTTTACACGAATCCATCGGTGGTTTGCCTAAACAAATATCCATTTTTTCGTCAAAATCCATTTATTCATAGAAAACGAAGTGACGGCCATCACTGGGCCCTTACATAGTTTACAGACGAGTGCCACCCACGATTACCCCGTTTTTCCAAGGGGGGAATCTTCGCAAAATCTTTAAGCAGAACATTTGCTAAGGCGTCGTATCGCCTTCTCTTCCCCAATTTCTACATGGTTCGCAAAAAACAAAAGCCGGCCACGGGGCCGGTCAAACAAACTTAAACTGAATGAGGAAGGTTAGAAGCGTACCAGAATGCTTCCCCTCACCATACGACGCTGCGAGCTAAGGAATACGCTCCCTTCCTTGCCCGAAACGCCACCGCTAAAATCGAAAAGATTCCTTGCGTCAAATGTCGCCTGCGCGTCAAACGGGAGCCCCAACGTCGGCAGATTCTGCGTAACCATCACGCTCAAGCCGGGATCATAAATCGCAAGACGCCCTTCAAACGGATCGATCGCAAAAACCGTGGCCTTCGGAGAGAATCTGAATACGGTCCTGATCTCGGTTCCGGTTTTGAAGTCTGCCGTAACCTGACCGAAAAGGGTTTGGAACAGTCCCGAGTCAAAGAGATTGCCGGGATTCGTTATGGCTTCATCGCTTAATCTTTGTCCGGTTCCAAAGGAATAGCCGGCCGCACCGCCAAAAATGGAGTTGAACCTTCTATTCACGACAACCCGCATTCCGGTCGCTCCGCCGTCCTGTCTTCCGACGATTCCGGTAAATGACTCGTTTCGCCCGAAAGGAAGCCTATCAAGCCCGACCCCTCGGTCTTTAATGGTATCGAGGAAAAGATTGGCTTCGACGGTCGATCGATTGTCAAGAACTCGCTCGACACCGATTTCAAAGCGAGTGCTTCTGTTCATTACGGCCTCACCTTGATCAACCGCAACATCCTCCACCGAAACCGGATCGGCGAATAGAACCTGGTTGTTTTCGAGTTCGATTACGCGGCGCCACGTTCTTTCTTCGTTGCGTGTCGTATAAGCCGATCGAACTCTCGTCTTAGAATCTATATCGTACTGAACGCCGACCCTTGGGCTAACCGAAAAAGCATTGCCCGCACCAAGGAAAGTGGAGTAATCAACCCCGAATAGAAGTACGATGCCTTCCCTGACATTCCATTGATCGGTGGCTTGAAATGAAACCTGCGAAAGCTCCTCGCTGTTCTCGTCAGTTTTTATCTCTCCCAACCTTGCAATCGATCCGCGCAACCTAACTCGATGATCGCGCTTGGCATTAAAGCTAAAGGCCGTTTCAAGCCTTTGCCCAACGCCTCTTCCGCGCGCCACTTGCCCGGAGATTACAAGCTCGGCATTGTCGCCAACCGGTCTCAGAGTCGCAAAGTTCAATCCACCCGAGTTCCCGCCCTTGCCGTTTCCAGCAAAAGCCTCGATCACGGTAGCGGTCGGCCTCGGAGGCTCATCGGGTTCGGGAAGAGCTTCGGTTTGATCAACGTCTTCAACCGACGCCACGGCCCCGTCAATCGGGACACCACCCTCATCAACTTGATAAATCGAACGGCTGGCGGCGCGAATCGCCCATTTCGGGTTTCTTCTGTCGGCGCGTTTCTCAGGCGTAGTATTCCCGCTGCCAGATTTTTCGAGCTTGAATCCGTAATTCAACTCTGATGAGCGATCAACTTGAACTTTGGAGAGCGTAACGGGATTGAAGCCTTGAGCGACGGCCAAAACCGTATAGGTACCGGGCATGATCCTTGCGAAGAATCGACCCGTTTCGGTAGCCGTCACCTGTTTCAAAATCTTGAGAGAGCCAACTCGAAATACCGCTACAGTCGCTTTCGCGATCGGATTTCCTCTTTTGTCTTTAACCACGCCTTTGATGACGCCAAAGCTCGAAGCGGATTCAACGGTCACGGAAACCGGCTCAGCCGTATTCGCTCCGACCACGCCCACAAAGGCCGTGACGGCAACAAAAAACAGAAGCGCCCTATTAATTCCGGATCTGAAAGTGTCGAACCCCATTAAGAAGAAAGTTTCCCCCTGCATCAGAACTTCAACAAGGAAAAAGCGGTAAATACCAAGCGTGTTGCACGAAGCTTTTCGTACGGTCAATTATTCTCGTTTCTTTGAATCCGAGTGTCAAGTAATAAAAACCGAAGGTTTTGAGTGGTTGGATGTTGTATAGCTTGACAAAGTTTGCTCAACCTCTAGAATGAGTGATGCGTTTTCGAAAACCGCCCGTTAGCGGTTTTGCATCAGAGGAGATGTGGCTGAGTGGCTGAAAGCGGCGGTTTGCTAAATCGTTAAGGGTGTAACCATCCTTCACAGGTTCGAATCCTGTCATCTCCGCCATTCAAAACGGACTGGATTGTTTGAGAAAAGTTCGTTGTTTTGGGCTCGCAACCCACGATTCGAATGGCAAAGCTTGAAAAATGAAACCCGTGGTTTTCGTGCTAGACTTATTGCACGGTGATCGACAGAAAATCAGGTTTTAATTTTTTGGCTTTTTAATTAAAGGTTTGAAGGGTTTATCCCGGAAGCTATCAAGCGATTGGTTTGATAGCTTTTTCTGTATCGTTAAGTAAAGATTTCATTAAGCTTATGACCACACGAGTTCGTTTCGCCCCATCGCCCACGGGCTATCTGCATATTGGTTCGGCGCGCACCGCCTTGTTCAACTATCTTTACGCAAGACATTGCAACGGGGATTTTTTAATCCGCGTGGAGGATACGGATATCGAGCGTTCCACCGAGGAATCGGTCTCTTCGATCCTCGAAGGTCTCAAATGGCTTGGTTTCGAACCGGATGAGAAGATCGTCTTCCAATCGAGAAACGCGGACAAGCACCGTGCGGCCGCTCTGCGTCTTCTTGAAGAAGGAAAGGCGTATCGAGATTTCACCCCGAGAGAATCCCGCGACGACGGAGACATCAAAAAGTCGATTGCCGATCGGGCACGCGAACTGGGCGATAAGAAGGATTTGAGGGACAACGAATTTCGCGACCTTTCGAAAGAGGAGTCAGACGCGCGTGCCGAATCCGGCGAACCTTTTGCGATAAGGTTGAAGGTACCGTCAGAAGGCAAGACGGCGTTTGAGGATGCCGTTTACGGTTTGCAGGAACGCGACTATACGGAGATCGAAGACCTTGTATTGCTGCGTTCAGATGGCCATCCGCTCTACAACCTCGCTGTAGTTTGCGACGATATCGAGATGGGAATCACGCATGTTATAAGAGGTCAGGATCACCTTACAAACACTCACAAGCAAATTCTGCTCTATGAGGCGCTTGGGGAGAACAAACCCGTCTTCGCACATCTTCCTCTGATTCTGGCCCCTGGTGGCAAAAAGCTTTCGAAAAGACATCACGGCGAGATCGTCGCTTTGACTACTTATCGAGACAAAGGTTTCATCGCTGGGGCATTTCGAAACTACCTCGCCCTGCTTGGCTGGTCGCCGAAATCCGATCAGGAGATCCTTGATCATGACCAGCTCGTTGAAGCGTTTACGCTCGAGGGAATCAACCGTTCGAATGCGGCGTTTAATTTCGACGCCAATAACCCGAAACGCTGGACCGATGACAAGGCACTTTGGATGAACGCCGAATACATTCGCACGATGCCTGTCGACAAACTCCTCCCGCTCGTACGGGAAGAACTGAGAGGTGAACAACTCTGGCGCGAGGAATACGACGATGAGGCGTCCGAATGGATTTCCCAAACGATAAGCCTCATCAGGGAACGGTTCTACACCCTGAAGGACTTCAGTTCGCAGGGACGTGCGTTCTTTAGCGAGGATTTTGATTTTGAAGCGGCGGCGATTGAGAAGAATCTTAAAAAGAATCCCGATTTGCAGACATTGCTCCCCGCACTTGGCGCAGTCCTCGATGGTTTGGATTCATTCACGCATGATCCGATTTACGAAACCGTCAAGGCGTTTTGCGAAAAAAACGAAGTGAAAATCGGGGTCGTGCTAAACGGAGCGCGGGTACTTCTGACCGGTCAGGCCGTCGGCCCTTCAATGGTGGCCGCGATGGAATGCCTCGGGAAAGACAAAACCGTCATGAGACTAAAAAGCGGAATAGCCTGGAATGAATAACCGGGATTGCGAGGGCATGAGATAAATCGGGAGATCCGATTAGCGCGCTTCACGAATCGTTTCAGGCGCGCAATTCCACTGCATAATGACAGGCCTTGAAACTATGGCACCAATTCAGCTCTGCGGCGTAGGAACTGCTTCGGCATCCGTCTCTTCCTTGTTCTCAATTTGTACAAGATCCACACCTGTGGAAAACTTTGTGTATTTCTCAAAAAGAAATGCGACTTTTACCGGAAGCGAGTTGAATTTGTCCGCTTGTTTTATGAAATCAAGTTCAGCGGTCTTGGGAAACCAAAATCCGTCGGGAGTTCTGAATTGCTCGAAATAGAGCACGCGCAAACGTTCGCCGGAGGCGGCATCTCCATCCTTTGATTTTGCGAAACCCTCAATTTGGACGACTCGCTTGTCCGCGAGATCAATCGCCAATGTACCCTCAATAAGTTCGAGATAAAAGAGCTCCTTTTCGGGCTTGATCCCTTCCTTGGCGGCAAAATCAAAGACGATCGTCTTGCGTCCTTCCTTTTCGATTTCTCTCGGATTTGAAAATTTCGACATGTTAACCAACTCAAGGATGTCGATTTTCAAACCCTGTCCGCCGACCGTGTTCTCATCGGCTCCAAAAGTTACATATCCATCCGAAGGTGAGTAGGCGTTTTCGGTACCGGCGTTTTTTCTGGATTGCTTTTCGAGCTTGTCCAACTCTTTTACGATTCGATTTCGTTCTTTGCTGATATCCGCCGACGAAAGATCTTTGCCGGAATCATAAATAAGGAGCATCGGATGCGTGTAAATCGCGTCATTTGGAATCTTGTCGGGCAAAATTGTCTTGTATCGACGAGTAAGCTTGGCGACGCCGAAGAACTTTTTCCTCTCGCGGACAAATCGCATCTCATAGCCGTAACCCGCCATTGCGGTATTCGCGCCGGCAATGGCCGCTTCCTTTATCAAGGCGTCGTAGTTTTCGCCCGCCGGTTCCTGCGCATTGATGGCATAAAAACCGACAAGAACAAGAAGTAAAGCAACAAGGAATCTCGTCATATTCAAAACACGAACGGAGGAAACCACAAAACGGGTCCACAATTTCAAATCAGATCCGGATCGCAAACGGGTCACGATTTCGGCGGGATTTTGAATGTTGAATGAAGCAAAAATATACCATTCTTTCCTTATCTACAACATTTTTTTGTAGTTGCAGACGGCAAATTTGGAGAAACAGGAATTGAGGAATGCATTTGATTGCAACTTTTCTTTGAATTGGCATTCTTATCATTACAGAACGGATTCAGCCCGATCGGAATTGGATTCGAAAAATTGGAGTAGAATGTTCAGACCGTTGATTTCGGTGGCAACTCGCGCAATTCGAATTGTCGAAAACGACAACGTTGATTCCACTCTGCCCTTTCGAACTCGAGTCCTTTGGAAAGCGCCGATCGTGATCCGTTCTGTTGGTTTGGATTTGAAGAGAATACTTATTAAAACCTTCTGTTTTTTGTCTTTCTGCATTGTGCTTGCGGCTAGTCAGGCAATCTATGCGCAAAATGACGAGGCTGACCGACTGTTCTCCGAAGCGATGGATGGCATTGCCGATGGTTCGACTTCCGCGCTTTTGGAGGCAAAGGAAAAGTTTGAACGCGCAAGAGTTTTATTTTCAGAGGCGGGGCGAGAGCACGATGTCGGTCGCGCGCTGGTAGGACTGGGGTTTGTGTCAAACTCGCTCGGCGATGACCCGTCGGCACTCGGTTATTATGAAAACGCGCTCGTCAAATTCAGAGCCTCGGGAAACACGTATTGGACCGCCCGAACACTAAACAACATGGGCCGCATCTACGATGATGCGGGAGAACCGATGCGCGCCCTCGAGATGCTTCTCCAGGTGATCCCGCTCAGACGCGAAGCAAACGACAAGAACGGCGAAGCGGTGACACTCAACAGCATCGGCGCGATTTACGTCAAAATCGGGGATTACCGTCGCGGAATCGAGTATTACGATGCCGCCTACAGAATTCGTACAAAAGACCTGCCATCCGACGACCGCGACAATCGCCGCGGAATTGCCATTATCCTCAACAATCTCGGACGCGTTTATGACGAACTCGGCGATTCGCAAAAATCGGTCGATTTTCTTGAAAGGGCGCTGGAAGCGCGAAGGCTTGCCGGTGACCGCAACGGCGAAGCGATCACATACAACAACCTCGGTCTCGTTTTAACGGATCGGGGCGAATTTGAAGCGGCCCTCGCGGCCTTTGATCAATGCCTCGCAATTCTTAAGGAACAGGGAATCAAATCCCTTGCCGCAATCGCCCGCAATAATATTTCCATCATTTATTTGACTCAGAACAAGCCCGACGATGCGATCAAGGTGCTTAACGAGGCGCTTGCCTATTTCCGAGAAACAGGAAACAGAAGCAAACAATCGACGGCGCTCAACAATGTTTCGATCGCGCTTCAGTTGAAGGGTCTCGACGGCACCGAGGAACTAAACTCGGCACTTCTTCTTACCCGACAGAACGGGGAGAAGGGGAACGAAGCGGTGGTGCTTGCGAACCTGATGAAACAGTGGAGCGAAAAAGGCAACAAGCCGCTCGCCGCTTTTTATGGAAAACAAGCGATCAATACGTATCAAGGAATACGAAGATCGCTCCACACGCTCGACGAGGAAACGCGACGAACCTATCTCGGAACCGTAACCGAGAACTACCGAATTCTCGCCGACATCCTAATGGAACTCGGACAATTCGAGCAGGCGAATCAAGTTCTGTTGATGCTCAAAGCCGAGGAATACTACGATTTCATAAAGCGCGACAGCAGCGACATACGAGACCTAAACGGCAATGTCTCGCTTACCGAACGCGAACAAGCGCTATTGAAGCGATATCTCGAAATTGCGGACAAGGTTTCCGCGCTCAGCCGAGAGTTTGAGGAATTGGAAGTCGAAAGACGCCGTGCCGCGAGATTTGGCATCGTACTCTCCGAAGAAAAGGAGAAACGGCATTCGGACCTCGAATCACTCTTGGCGGAAGCGAACAGCGCATTCAGGCTTCTTGTTGAAAAACAACTCGCCGAAGAAATTGGGAAAAAGCGGACGTCTGAAATCGGTTACGACCGCAACCTGCAGTCGAAGCTGCGGCGTTGGGGAAATGGAACGGTCGCGATTTACACCGTCGTCACCGACAACCGCTATCGGGTGGTGCTTACGACTCCTTCGGTACAGATCGATGGCAAAACCGATATATCATCGAGCGATTTGAACAAGAAGGTATTTGCGTTTCGAAAGGCGCTTCAGGATGTTCGTGTCGATCCACGCCCGCTCGGCAAGGAGCTTTACGACATCATCCTCAAGCCGATCGAAAAGCACCTGCAGGCCTCGGGAGCTAAAACGCTCGTTTGGTCGCTTGACGGAACATTGAGGTATTTGCCGATTTCGGCGTTGTCGCCGGACGGAAAGACTTATCTCGTCGAAAAGTACGAGAACGCCGTTATCACCGCGCAAACCCGCGATGACCTCGACGAACGCGACATCAGATGGACGGCGCTTGGCCTCGGAGTTTCAAAGGAGGCGAATGTTCCAAACCCCGCAAACCCCGAGCAGCTTTTGCACTTCAGTGCGCTTCCCGGTTCGGTCGAAGAACTGCGTTCGATCGTTTCGGACGAACGCAAATCGGGTGAAAATGGTTTGTTGACGGGCAGGCGTTTGCTTGACGACGAGTTTACGCTCGACAACCTCGAATCAGCGCTTTCGCTTGAAACCGACAATGGAAAGCCGATGTTTTCGGTGGTACATCTTGCAAGCCATTTCAGACTCGGCGACAAATGGGATGATTCGTTTCTGCTCCTTGGGAACGACAAGTATCTGACTCTCGAACAGATAACCAGCTCGCCAACTCTCGATTTTGGCAACGTCGAACTCGTAACGCTTTCGGCGTGCGACACCGCGTTTTCGCGCGATGCAAACGGCAAGGAAATCGACTCCCTGGCGGGCGCCGTTCAGACAAAAAGCGGAAAAGCGGTTTTGGCCACCCTCTGGTCTGTTGTCGATCAAAGCACTCCGCTCCTCATGACCGAATTCTACAAACTAAAGAAAGAAAACCCGAACTCGACAAAAGCGGATTTGATGAGATTGGTTCAACTCAAGTTTTTGTCCGGCGAGATTCGACCATCCGAAGCCTACATCGACAGGCTTGACGCCGCGCTCGGCGCGAAGAATGGTGATCCAGACCAATTCATTTTTGATCGCAAACGCCCGTTTTCGCACCCGTATTTCTGGTCGCCATTCGTACTGATAGGGAATTGGCGATAGCGGGGCAAACGCTTCGCCAAACCAAAGTCTTAAAAACGGCGACGCCACAAGGAACTTTTGGTTACGTCAGAAACTCCGTCTCCCTTCCTATTCCAAGCGCATCGGCAACCCGGTTTATGTAGTTGAACCAGGCGGCGATCAACGTAATCTGGAGGATTGCGGTATCGTCAAACCCCGATTCGCGAAGTTCGGAGATGTTGTCCGGCGAGAGCTTGACCGCATCCTTTGTCATTTGAATCGCGAATTTGCACATAACCTTTTCGGCATCGGTTATGTCCGCCGTTGAATAATCGGTTCTGAGGTCTTCGATCAAGGAATCCTCAAGCGTTACGCGACGCAGAAACTCTGCGTGGGATTCCACTCAGTAAAAGCAATCGTTGGTTGCCGAAACGACGGTTGCGATCATTTCATGCTGGCGTCTGCTGAGCGGCAGGTTGTCGCGCATCAGCACGCTGAGCGTCATAAACGCATGATAGAGCGCATCCGGAATCAACGTATGCGAATCTATGATCGATTCATTGATGGTACTTGCTTTTTCGGCCGGTGTGGCGTATTCCTGCGGAAACGTCGGCCGAAGATTCATAAGTATCTCTCGAAGTTTGTCGTCAGCCTCATCGAGTCCGACCGTCTTTATCCAAGCCATAGTTAGCTGTTCCGGTCAAACCGCGCCGGAGATTCAAAGTTTCAATAGCAAAAGGAATAATCGCTTCTCAGATTAATGCGAACGAAGCAACCATTGCAGTCCTTCCAGGCCGTTTTTGTGGCACGGAAACTCTGCCAAATGCGATGGAAACGCCATGTCCGTGGATTCGCCAACGCGGTACTGCAGCAATCTACACGCCCAAATTGATGTGAGCGACAAATTCAATTGATTCAGTTTTCCCCGTTTGAGATATGACCGAGCATACAACATTCACCCTAAAGCCAAAAGCGATTCAAGATCCTTGCAGTTGTCAGGAAGCCGGTGAATTTCCCGAATAGTTCTGCGGAAAGTTTCGCAGTCATAAGAGGAGTTTGCGAATGGCAAAATGACAAAATCCCCGCAATTTCGCCAAATGGCACATGTGTCGCCCGAGATTTGATAGAAACGCGGTTCACATCCCTGAGCGACCATCACGAACTCGTTGCCGACGTTATTCACTTTTGAATACGAGGAAATAAACGGGCAATCCGATCAAAACGACACCAACCCCCAAAAAACTCTGCAATGGATTTCGCATCGATATCAATATCAATACAACCGCGGTTATCGAGAGGAAAAAGATCGGCGTAAACGGATACAATGGAGTTTCATATCCGTCCGAAGGATTCTTGCGAATCCGGAAAATTCCAGCAACAGTAACAGCGATAAAGAGCACGACCTCGAAAAAGAAATACGAAACGATCGTCTCGAAAGTACCGGAAAGTATCAAAATCGAAGCCAGCACTATCTGTATGACGATAGCTCGATGGGGCGAACCGTATTTTTCGTGGAGTTTGCCAACGGATTCGAAAAACAGACCATCGTTTGCCATCGCAAAATAAACCCGCGGCCCTGCCATCAGATATGCCGTCAGCGTACCAAGCACCGAAACTATAACGATGACCGCAAATACAACACCTCCGGCAGGTCCGAACATCGCTTGCCCGGCCTGTGCCGCAAACGTCAAATCGTTTTCGACCTTCGAAAGTGGTACGAGATAGTAAAAAACCGCGCTCGTCAGCACATAAATAATCGTGATTCCAATTATTCCGAAGGTAAGCGCCAACGGGAGCGTCGTCCTTGGATTCCTTACCTCGCCCGCCATTCGCGTGACTTCCCACCAACCGGCAAACGCAAAAAACGCGCCAACAATTCCGCCGGCGAATGCCCCGAAGACATCCGGCGGGGTGGCAAAAAACGGCGAAAAGTTGCCCCAATTTCCGGTTCCGGCGAGGAATCCATAAATGATGATCGAAAAAAGCGTACCGATTTTCAGAACTGTAAGCAGGTTGAGGAATGTCGAGCCAACCCTTGCGCCGTAGATATTTATCAATCCGATAAGTCCGATCGAGGAGATCGCGAGGAGCTTTTGTGCTAACGGTGACAACGGAACGATATAGGCCGCGTAGCTTCCGATACCGACGCCGAAGATCGCCGTGAGCCCCGGATCGAGCACCAAAAGCACCATCCAGCCATAAAGAAAGGCAACCGGTTTACCATAAGCTTCGCGCAAATAGACATAGCTTCCGCCTGCCTCGGGAAATCTTGACGCGAGCTCGCCGTAGCAAAGCGCTCCGCTAATCGACATCAATCCGATAAAGACCCATGCCGCAAAAAGCCAGAACGGTGAGGAAACGGATTTCACCATTCCTGCGGGTGTTAGAAATATCCCGACGGCGATAACCTGTCCGATTACCAACGCTACGGCCGACCAAACGCCGAGTTGTCGCTTTAGTGCCATTGGGAGGCAATATATCAGCCCAACCAATGCGTCGACCAGTTTCAAGCGTCCCGAAGCCTTTTCGACCTTTTTAGACGAACCGCGCGACGGACCAATAAAATGCCGACATCCCTTTTCAAAAATTCGGCATGCAAAAGCGCAGGCAAAGAGTACGACAACCTTACGTTTTAACAATGCAGGGATTCTGGATTCGAACGCGTGGATATGAATAAAGAGAACCGTTTGTGTTTGCGTTGAACAGCGGTAAATGTGAGATTGTTGTTCGTAGTCAATTGGACAAGAATTCCGCGGAGATTTCAGTTCGGTATTGGGTGGACTTTTAATCCGATCTCGACCAAATGCTTTGAAATCGCGGGAAATTCCAGGTCAATCAATTAGTCAAAATATGGAATCTATAGTTGTCAGAACCGAGCAAGAGGCCAATGAGGCGATCGAACGCCTGGCCGGCTCCATGGTGCTTGGTTGCGATACCGAAACATCAGGGCTTTCTCCTTCAAAGGGAAAACTGCTCTCGGTTCAATTTTCGGACGGCGAACTCGGTTGCCTGGTTCCGGTTTCCGAGGGCGTTTCGCTGGACTTGTTCAGACCGCTTTTTGATGACGGCGATATCTCAAAGGCCTTCCACAACGCAAAGTTCGACTTGTCGTTTCTTGCCGCAAGCGGAATCTCCGTCAATAACGTCTTTGACACGATGATCGCGGAAAAGGTTTTGACGCGAGGCGCCGATCAATCGGTATCGTTGGCGGAAACTCTCTACAGATATTTCGCGGTGGATTTGGACAAAGGCCAAAGAAAGAAATTCGGACGAGCGTGGGACGGAAAGTGGTCGGAGGAACTGGTTCAATACGCGCTCGGAGACGTATTCTATCTGCCCGAACTTGTAAAAAGACAAATCAAATGGCTCGAAGACCTCGGGCTTACCGAGGAATACGAGGAGAAAGCGCTTCGCGCAGTTTCGAGTTTTGAGTTTTGAGTTTCGAGTTCGGCTAAAGACAATGGCATGCAACTACTGGAGACGCGTCGTCAAACTTCAAGTTAGATATTGGCCACGAACTTGCCCAACCGAACTCAAAACTCAAAACTCGAAACTCTTAACTGCTCACTCCCAACGATGATATGCCGGATGCCCTTCCTTAACGGCTACAAAGAGACCGCTGCATGTTGCACAAACTTTTCCGCCGGCAGTCAGCTCGGCCTCGACTGTGGCGCGGTCGCCTTCGGATTCCGTTATCCATGCGCGCAGATGAACGGTTTCACCATATGGCGTCGGCCTGAGAAGCTTTACCGCATAGTTGGCGGTTACGGTGCAATCGGGATGCGACTTGCCGTTCTTTCGCATAAGGAAATCGGCGGCCGCCCAGTTTGAATGGCAATCGAGCAGCGTTCCGACTATCCCTCCGCTCAACATCCCCGGAAATGCCTGATGATGCGATTCCGGTTCCCAATCACAAACGTACTCGCCGTCCTTTTCAAACGTACGAATCCTGAGCCCCTTCTCATTCGCAGGCCCGCAACCAAAGCAAATGCTCTTCGAGCCGTAGGTTTCCTGTATCGATTTCATGGGTCGATGATACTACAAAAGATAAAGCCACACTTTCGATTCTGGAATTCGAGATACGAACGGTATCTAGAAAGTTCGACCGCTAGGTCCTATCTTTTCTCACAATTAGGTACCCCAAAATAGAACCCGCCAAAATGACGGTCAGCAGATTTCCAATCAACCCAAGAGCGAGTATTGGACTCCGCGAAACAGGTACACTGTTATCGTACATCTTGAATGGAAATCCAAACGACACCGGCTCGTGAAAGACAAATACAGTTGTTTCATGCCAAGAACTCGCCTGTATGATCCAAACAGCAACAAACAAAGTGAGCACAATCAAATAGCAGTTTATTAACCTCATCGCTCGTTCCAATTTTTCCGCCATGTGTCAAACAGATCCCCCGATATCAGAAAGTTTCTCGAACTCACCGTCAGGCCCTTTAGTCGCGCTTTAGGAGCTTGGTAGACAAAGTAACTGTCAATTCGCTCTAACAAAAAAGAGCTGCGCATTCTCTTGCTCAATTCAATGTAGATTTCTTTTCCTTTGGTTACAAGAATCTTGCGATCTAAGTGTTCGCGCCTTTGGGTTGCATCGAATGGCAAGCCGTGAGATTGAAAAGCCGAATGGTTTTGGTAGAGGGTTGCCAGATTCAGGTTTTCGCTACTAAAATCCAACAAATCCTTTTTAGTACTGGTTCCGGGAGCGCTTTGAAAGATGACATTGGCAATTATCGCGGTCGTATTTCTGGGGTGGCTTGTATTTGGCTACTTTTCCTATGGCAGTTGGGTCGCAAAGCAGTTTGAGCTTGACGATTCGCGTGAGACTCCCGCCAACAAGGTCAACGACGGTGAGGATTTTGTTCCGACGCGGCCCTTTTATCTCTTTGGACAGCATTTTTCAGCAATATCCGCCGCGGGACCGATCGCAGGGCCAATCATTGCCTGCCAGGCCTTTGGATGGCTGCCGTGTTTGTTGTGGATCTCGCTCGGGGTAGTGTTGATCGGTGCGGTTCATGATTTTTCGTCGCTTGCCTCGTCCGTCAGACATGACGCCAAGTCGATCGCCGAACTCGCCCGCGAAAAACTCGGCACCGGCGCCGGCCGCGCGATGATGGCTTTTATATGGATCGCGCTCGTCTATGTGATCGTGGCGTTTACCGATATTACCGCCGGAACGTTTGTATCTGGAACGGAAGAACTCCAGGGCGCGCAGGGATTCAATGCGGGCGGTGCGGTTGCGTTTGCAAGCGTTACGTATTTGGGACTATCGATCGTGCTCGGACTCGTCGAACGTTTTCTCAAGCCCCCGCTGTGGCTTACGACAATCATTTTTGTACCGATGGTTTTCGCGCTTTCGTGGCTGGGAACCATGTATTCAAACGTCTTCGCTTTTTCACACATGACGTGGTCCGTTACGATCCTCGTCTATTGCGTCGCGGCGTCTTTGGTTCCGGTCTGGATGCTGCTTCAGCCGCGCGGATATCTCGGCGGTTTCGTTTTATATACGGCGCTCGCCGTTGGCGTGATCGGTGTCTTTTTTGGCGGCTACACGATCGAGCAACCGATGTTCAAATCGTGGGACATAGGCGGGATGACGGGCACCTTGTTTCCGTTTCTATTCGTAACGATCGCCTGCGGGGCGTGTTCTGGCTTTCACGGCCTCGTCTGTTCGGGGACGACCTCCAAACAGATCGACAAGGAATCGCACACTCATCCGGTAGGTTACGGTGCGATGCTCGCCGAGGGATTCGTGGCTTTTATCGCCTTGGTGACGATCATGATCGTCGCCCAGGGCGTTGCGACGGGCGTTTCTCCCGGAACGATTTACGGGAACGGAATCGGCAAATTCCTGACGCTGATGATCGGGGAAAAGAACCTTCCCTTCGCGATCACATTTGGCGCGATGGCATTCTCGACCTTTGTCTTTGACACCCTCGATGTCTGCACAAGGCTCGGCCGTTATATCGTCCAGGAGTTGACGGGCATTACCGGTCGCGCCGGCGCGATCCTCGGCACTTTGGCGACGATCGCGGTTCCATTTGTTATCGCATTGCTTTCTCCGCAGGGTTCCTGGAAGGAATTCTGGTCGCTCTTCGGGGCCTCAAATCAATTGCTGGCGGCACTAACGCTCCTGTCTATCACAGCCTGGCTTTATCAGGCCAGAAAACGAATTGCCTTTACGTTGATCCCGATGCTCTTTGTTCTGGTGATAACGCTCTGGGCATTGATCGCGCTTGTTATCGGCAACTTTTCGGCGGCAAACGGGATCGACGTCAAGTTCGTCAACGGCATTGCCTCGCTGACACTCATCGCGCTGGCGATGTATCTCGTTGTCGCAGCGTTGATAAAGGTAAGGAAGTTTGAAGCGGAACCCGCGACGTAACAACGCATAGGAGAAGACGAAAATGTCTCACCCGGATGTCAGTTTCAAAACGCTTACGACATCCTCTCCCTTTTCAACAAACATCCGCTTTCCGTCGGGTGAAAGCGCGATTTGGAAAATGTGACCGTCGTCGAATTTTCGTACTGTGCGTTTTTCCGCACCATCCAGACCACGCTCGACGATCGACTTTCCGCCGTTTGCCGTCGATACGAAATAAAAACCCGAGCCGTCAGGCTTCCATTGAATTAACGGCAAATGATTGCCATCGAACTCTTCAAATTGCTTGACTATTTTCCGTTCTTCGATCGAGTAGAGCGTCAGAAGCATCTTCGCCGTCACATCCTCTCCCGGCTTCCCTCCTTCAACCCCCTGACAAAGGAGGAACTTCCCATCGGGCGAAACGACGGGAACGAAAGCGCGAAAATCCGTAAGCGCTTCGGGCAGTTTTCCATCCGGCTGGCTTCTGAACAAAACCGAGTGGTTCTTTCCTTCGGGTTGGAGCGAGTAATAAAGGTATTTGCCGTCAGGCGAAGGAGCGGCTCTCGAAGGATATAGCCCTGAAACGATCTCGACACTGTCCGTCCCGTCGCTTTCCATTCTCCAGATCGACATCTTGCCGCTTCGATTCGAACGAAAATAGATATGTTTTCCATCCGCCGAGAGCACCGGATCAAAATCCGCCGATGGATCCGAACTCAATTGCGACTGTCCGGTTCCGTCGGACGTCATCGTCCAGATATCGGCATTTCCGTTTTGCGTGGTGCCGTAAATCAAACGCCCGTCGGGCATCCAGCCCGCCCCAAGCGTCAAGACGCTTTCTTCGTTAACCGATTTCGACACGGTTTCGGTAGTCTCCGAGCCATCCAAATCAAACATCAGTCGGGTTACGATCCGGTTTGTCTTACCGGCGACGATCAATCCGGCATCGTTGCGAATTCCGAAGCCCGTGATTCCGCTGAGTCCCCGCGTCACGACCCTCGCCTTCCCTTCGGGATAGGACACAAACCATATCTCATCCGTCAGGTTTGCCGACTTCGAAGCATAGGCAACTACGACGATCCCGCTGCCGTCTGGAAGCCAAAGCGCCTGCCCGACCCACGTCCAGTTTTCACCCGATAGATACTGCTGTTCCCCGCTCTGCGCATCGACAACAACGACCTTCATCGGTCGCTCGCGATCTTTTTTATCGATCACTGTCGCCGCGATATGCTTGCCATCGGGCGACCACGAGAGTCCGCTTGTCGAAAAACCGCTCCGAAGATCCCGCTTGGCGACAACCTTCTCGTTTTTCCCGTCCAAGTCCGCCGTAATCAAAACCGACTCGACGGGTTCGATCACGCCGCGAACAAAGGCCACGCGCTTATAATCGGGCGAAAACGAAACCGGGCCGTCCACATCTTTTGCTATCAGTCTTGGAGCGCCGCCCAAAAGCGGAACGCTGTAAAGATTCCCATACTTGGGATAAGGCTCGGATTTTTTGTAAGCGGAATAGTAAACACTGTCGCTCTTTGGCGAAAACGCGACTCCCGAAACATGCAGATCCTGATCGGCGACAAGCGAAACCGGATTACCCTCGCCAAGCTGTCTGAGGATCAATTGGTCCCCTTCATCCTTCTTTTCAACCACGGCGACATATTTTCCATCCGGAGAAAGAGCGCTCTGCCCAATGTTTTCTCCCGAAAACAACGTCGCCATCTGGAAATTTCCGAATTTTGTCTCGAACTGGTCTCCTTTGCCCCCCGGCCAAAAAAGATATGAAATCGCACCCAACCCGATGATTGCGATCAATCCACCGAAGGCAATCGCAAGCGCGCGCCAACTCCCGAGCCAATTCTTTTCCTTTATTTCCGTGCGCTCGCTAACTATATGCGTAACCGAACGCTTCTCGACAACCAGCACTTCCTCGTCGGCGGTCGTCTCCGTTACCGCGGCGGCAAACTTGTAACCAAAACGGGGAACGGTGACGATGATCTCGTCCGCCGAGCCATACTTGGCAAACGCCCTGCGGATCGTGCTTATGTTTTGAGCGAGCGTAGCCTCTTCGACAAAGCTGTCTTTCCACACCTCATCCAGCAGATTTTCCTTCGAAACCGCCCTCCCTTTGTGTTTTAGAAGCACTACAAGGGTTTCAAATGCCTTTGGAGTAAGCGGAATTTGCTCGTCCGCACGCGTCACGAGACGCTGTTCGGTATCAACCCTAAACCCTTCAAATTCATAGAGTAAGCTCTTGTTCATAACTGCTGAAACCCCGTTTTCATAAAACTTTTACGGTCTTTTCAAGACTTTTGTTTGGATCCGGGATTAGGATCGTCGGGAATGAGGCCGACAATTGGATACTGTGCAGATGTTACCGGTCAGCAACGTTTGTGCATGGGTCGGCCTCATTTTAACCCGAAACTCGCGCAAGGGAAAAATCGATTCTCCGCTATTCGCATCGACACAGGCCAGCAGCAATTTTGAATTCCGCGTTTTGTAGTAGTCCGTATCGGCACCAGATAAAGCGAACAAGCGGGAACATCGGAACCATAGACGGAGCAAAAGCCAATTGAGCAGAATCCGAACAGAGATATCGATCGAATCCAGCGAATCTTTTGTGGTACGCAGAAAGAGGTTCGCCATAAGAAAGCACTGTGGGGTTTGCGGTCGAATCTCGATTTTTGTGCTCCCGACCGAAGCTGGTTTTCTCTCGGGATTTGACCTCGATTCGATCGTTTCAAGGGTTTATGAGGGAATGCTCCACGTGGAGGAAATCCCGGAGCGCGGAATTTATATTTGTCTTTCATCGGTATGCCGTTTGGACCATGCGGAGAGCGATGAAGATCTTGATGTCGTCGAAAGGCTTGTCGATGTGAAGGATCGCGAGATGATCTTTTTGGAGGGAAATGATGGTTAGAGTTTTGATGGTCGTATTGTTGTGTCTGCTTTTTGTAGCCAAGGCCCTCTCGCAAACCCCGGAAGAGGTTCACAAAAGACAGAATCCTTGTCTCTACAACGACAAGGCGAAAGAGTTCAACTTCTGGCTGGGAAATTGGGATGTCTTTGTTAAGGACAAAAAGGTCGGCGAAAACCTCATCGAAACCGGTTCAAACGGATGCGTATTGGTTGAGAACTGGTCCAATTTGGCTGGCGGAACCGGGAAAAGCCTCAACGTTTATGACGGCAAGGAAGGTGTTTGGAAACAGTTCTATGTCGGAAGCCAGGGCGGCGTGCTTTTGTTTTCCGGTGGATTGGAAGGCAATGTGATGCGTCTTCGCGGGGAAACAAAGGGTCCGAAAGGCGAAAAAATCGACAATATACTCGAATTCCACAAACTCGAGGATGGCAGTGTCAGACAAAAGTGGGACCAGTCATCTGACGGCGGTAAAACCTGGACCACTGTCTGGGATTCCATCTATCGGAAGAAAGCGTAGGGGAGTTTCGAGTTTCGAGTTTTGAGTTTCGAGTTCTGTTGGTGAGCTTGACCGGCTTACTCCGGCGACCATCAGTTTGATGAGCAGACACTGGCTCTTTCAGCATATTGCCGTTGGGCATTTCTAACCATTTGGCTGAGTTTTCCAAATCCTCGAAATCGCAGCCTATTTTCATTGTCTCTAACCATTTGGCTAGGCCTTGTAAGGGGACATCCTGGAACTTGGAACTATTGGAACCTGGAACTTGAGTTTTCCCCATACCCTCCACACGAACATCTCTTAATTCCCCTTTCCTGTTTTGAATTTTCCCGAGAAACATAGATAATACTTGGTTTTGAGATAATCCACTCAGCCCCAGCTTACAAAATTCTTTGAGTTATGCGGAAAAACAGGTTGGTTTCCCGCAATGTGGATTTTCACGATCGATAGTGGAGGGAGTTTTCTGTGGTTTGCCTTCCTTCCATTCAACAGATGAGTTTGCTTTTTGTTCGACCAATGCACGCGCTCATATACGAACGCAGTATCGGATAAAACCGCTCTTACGTTTGTGTCGGACCAATAATTTAAGAACAGGTGTTTTTTCATGGAATCTAATCTTCTCTATATCGTCCCTCTATTCGGGATACTCGCTTTGATCGTGATGGCGGTTCAGTCGTCGTGGGTCAGCAAACAGGCTGCCGGCGAGGAAAACATGCAGGAGCTTTCGAACTACATCGCCGAAGGTGCGATGGCTTTTTTGAAAGCCGAATGGAAGCTTTTGACGTACTTTGCGATCATCGGCGCCATCCTATTGGGCTTTTCGGGGACGCTTGTTGAAACTTCTTCTCCATTGATCGCCGTCTCATTTATTATCGGCGCGGTTTTCAGCGCGACGGCCGGCTATCTCGGCATGAACATCGCCACAAAGGCGAATGTTCGCACGACGCAAGCCGCCAGAACGGATCTTAAAGGCGCTCTCAAGGTCGCGTTTACCGGCGGAACCGTGATGGGGCTTGGAGTTTCGGGACTTGCCGTACTCGGTTTGGGCTCTCTCTTTATTGTCTTCTACCACCTCTATGTGGTTTCGACCGGTGGCACCGTCAATGGCATGGCGATGGAGAAAGCCATCGAGGTTTTGGCGGGATTCTCGCTCGGCGCCGAATCGATCGCGCTGTTTGCGCGTGTTGGCGGCGGAATCTATACGAAGGCGGCCGATGTCGGAGCCGACCTCGTTGGAAAGGTCGAAGCTGGAATTCCGGAAGACGATGCCAGAAATCCGGCGACGATCGCGGACAATGTCGGCGACAACGTCGGTGACGTGGCCGGTATGGGCGCCGATCTGTTCGGTTCGTATGTCGCAACGATTTTGGCGACGATGGTACTCGGTAGGGAGATCATCGCAAACGATAGGTTTGGCGGTCTTTCCCCGATCCTGCTTCCGATGGTAATCGCCGGAATGGGAATCATCTTCTCAATCCTCGGCTTTATGCTCGTCCGAATTTCGGATGACAAGGGCAATGTTCAAAAGGCACTCAACATCGGAAACTGGACATCGATCATCACGACGACAATCGCCTGCTATTTCCTTGTGATGTGGCTATTGCCCGAAACACTTTCGCTTCGAGGCCACAACTTTACGAACACGGGCGTGTTTATGGCGATTCTCGTCGGCTCGATAGTTGGCGCGCTGATGAGTCTCGTAACCGAATACTACACCGCGATGGGCAAACGTCCCGTTAACTCGATCGTAACCCAATCCGATACCGGCGCCGCGACAAACATCATCGGCGGTCTATCGGTCGGGATGGAATCGACGCTCGTTCCAATCATCATCCTTGCCTCCGGAATTTATCTTTCGCACCACTTCGCCGGTCTTTACGGAGTTGCGATTGCGGCGGCCGGAATGATGGCGACAACCGCAATGCAGCTCGCGATCGACGCCTTTGGTCCGATTGCCGACAACGCCGGCGGTATCGCTGAAATGAGCGAACTTCCGAAAGAAGTACGAGGCAGAACCGACATCCTAGATGCCGTTGGAAACACGACCGCCGCAACCGGAAAGGGTTTTGCGATCGCATCGGCCGCACTTACCGCGCTCGCGCTTTTTGCCGCGTTTGTCGGACTTGCCGGAATCAACTCGATTGACATCTACAAGGCCGACGTACTCGCCGGACTTTTTGTCGGCGGCATGATTCCTTTCATTTTTTCTTCGCTCTGCATCGCGGCCGTTGGACGTGCCGCCATGGAGATGGTTAAGGAAGTGCGCCGACAGTTCGCGGAAATCCCCGGGATCATGGAACGAAAGGCGAAACCGGAATATGACAAATGCGTCGCGATTTCGACTCAGGCTTCGATCAAGGAAATGATGGTGCCTGGAGCGATCGCGCTTATCACTCCGGCAGTTGTCGGTTTCACATTCGGCCCCGAAGTTCTTGGCGGCTTGCTTGCCGGCGTAACGGTGTCGGGCGTTCTGATGGGAATGTTCCAGAACAATGCCGGCGGCGCCTGGGACAACGCCAAGAAGTCGTTCGAAGCGGGAGTCGAGATCAATGGCAGGATGGAATACAAAGGCAGCGAGGCCCACAAGGCCAGCGTTACCGGTGACACCGTTGGAGATCCGTTCAAGGATACCTCGGGACCATCGATGAATATCCTCATCAAGTTGATGAGCATCGTTGCGCTGATCATCGCTCCGCACATCAATGCCAACAAGGTTCCCGCGCACACGAGCCTAAACGCGAAACCGGCGGCCGAAGCGACAATCGTAGTCGATTCGAATCCGCAAGCGCCGCGTGTTGTGAAAAAGGCGAAGGCGCTTTAGGCTGTAAAACGTTTAGCAATCTTTCCGGGAATCACCCCGAGTAAGCAAGAAGTCCGAGCGGGTGACCGTTCGGACTTTTTTTTCGTGGGAAGCGAGACAAGGATGGGGTAGCGCGAGTTAGCTGTCGGGGGGTGCAGTGACAGAATGAGCGAAGCGTGACTGGACCGCCGGCATCCCCGCCTGCAATGAGCGCCACGCGCGAACAACCCCTCAGCACTATGCGAGTCCGAGTAACAAAATCAACACCCCCCAAGCCCAAGTAACCGATTCAACTCGTGCCAAAGAACCCGAAACTCAAAACTCAAAACTCGAAACTCTTTCACCATTCCAACAGAATCTTCCCGAAGTTCCCGTTTGCCGCAAGCTTCGAGTAAGCTTCTTCAACATCGTCGATACCATAAACGGAATCAATCTTGGGAGCAATCAAGCCGGAGGAAAACGCCGGCATCAAATCATTTTCAAAACTGCTGACCGCCGCTTCCTTTTCATCGATGCTCCTGCTTCTGAGCACGGTGCCCCGCAATGTCAGCCGCTTTGAGAGAACCAGTCCGAGATCGATTTCGGCTTTCCGGCCACCGACAAGACCAACCGCGATCAGGCGGCCCAATGGATTTAGAACTTTTAGGTTTTCTTCGAAATACGCGGCTCCCACCAAATCCAGCACAACATCGGCACCTCCGAGTTCTTTGACCTCCTCGCCGAAATCCTCCCCCGAAATCGCGTGATCCAACCCTTCGGCTTTTGCCATATCGAGTTTCGATTCGGTACGCGAGGTTCCGATAGTGCGCGCGCCGATTAGTCCGGCGATTTGAAGCGCGGCCAATCCGACCCCCGATCCCACGGCATGAATGAGCAAAGTTTCGTCCGCTTTCAAACGGCCAAGCGTTACGATCGCATCATGCGCCGTTATATACGCTTCCGGAATTCCTGCCGCCGAAATGATGTCGATCGAATCCGGAACTGCAAACATCAATCGCTCATCGCACAAAAGCCGTTCCGACTGCGCCCCACCCGATGTAATCCCTGCGACGCGATCACCAATCTTGAAACGCTTCGCCAAGGGCCCGATTGCCGCGACAATCCCCGAAAACTCGAGGCCGGGGATATTTTCCGAATAGCCCGGCGGTGGCGGATATAGCCCGCGCATTTGCAGCAAATCCGCACGGTTTAGACCCGATGCCTTGACGTCAATCAGAATCTCGCGCCCCGAAGGCACCGCGGGATCGTCCAAGTCCGTTACCGTAATTTCGGCATCCTTGCCGGGATTCGAAAACCAAATCGCTTTCACAGCCAACTCCCTTATGAATACGCAAAAAGCGACATCCGCAACCGGATGCCGCTTTTACACAAAACATCAAACCGTCCGTCTCGACGACGAACCTAACGCAAATGCTAGCCCGAGACGGATTTCTTCGCCAAATCCATAAGTTCCTCAGGCATCCATTTTTCGTAATTCTTTTGGTTGGCTTCCGAGATATTCTTGTTGCGATTTCGCCATTCCTTTTCGGGAGCATCCTCACGACCGGATTCCTTCGGATAATTTTCGACTTGTTCGAGCGAAATAATCACCCCATGCACGATCTCATTCCAGTCTTCGTTCTGAATTCCTCGAAGCACGATCGGCAACCCGGCCGACCAGTCTTCTTCCGGCGCGATCGCATCGAGTTCGGGGATCGCCATAAAGGCGGGATTCGGAAAAGCGCTGCCGGAATTTTCGGAAACCAATTGCTTCGCGATATCGCTGTAAGCCATCGACTCGTTTCCCGCCCTGATTTCGAGTGCGCGATTGAAAAGTCCGGCTACTGTTGGTTGATTGCTCATCAAAAAAGTCCTCAAAGTATGATCAAAAGCCAAGATTAACACAAAGCGTTATCAAGCGTGAAACGCGTTGGCATTCCCATCGTTTACTTCGCGATTTGCGATGGACCATTGCATCTGAAACCTCCAAAGAATCATTTTCCACGTTTTAGAATCATTCCAGGAAGCTTCCCCGTCACCGAGTTGTTCTCCCAAACAATCTCGCCGTTCACAAAGACTTTGGCTATGCCTGACGACAATTTCTGAGGTTCGCCGAATGTCGCGTTATCGGTAACCGTCTTGGAGTCAAACAAAACCAAATCGGCCCGTTTCCCTTTTGCTATGCGTCCCCTATCCTTCAAACCAAGCCGCGTTGCGGGTGCATAACTCATCTTGCGAACCGCTTCTTCGATGGAAAACCACATATTCGTTCTCGAAAATTTACCCAGAACCCTCGGAAAAGTACCCGTCCCCCGCGGATGCCTGCTGCCGATTCCGCCATCGCTCGAGACCATCACCCATGACTGTTTGTAAAACGCTTCGACATCCGCTTCATTCATGGAATTGCAAACTACGCCCGCTCCGCCGTCGCGGACGATTTTCATGTAGATATCGGCAGGCGATGTTTTTTCGCCTTCCGCGATTTCAAGAAGCGTTTTCCCCTCGTACTCCTTGTGCGCACGGCAACTCGTGATCAAAACCTTGTCCGCACCGCCGACATTCGAAAGACCCTTTTCCACCATCGACCTGTCGTCATGTTTGCGTGACGGAACGAGAACGGTGATCGTCGATGCCCAGGCCGTGTAAGGATAGGCGTCGGCCGTGATATCGGCCCCGCTTCTTCGCGCCTCCTCAACCAACTCGATCGCGTCCTTGGATTTTCCCCAAACGTTTCTGTTTCCCGCCTTGAGATGCGAGATCTGTAGCGGCAATCCACCCTCTTTGGAAATTCTGATCGCCTCGCGAATCGCATCCAGAAGACCCTCTTCCTCATCCCGCATATGCGTCATGTAAATTCCCTTGTATTTCCCCGCGACCTTCGCAAGAGCGATGATTTCCTCGGTTGAGGCCGAAAATCCGACATCGTACTCAAGCCCCGACGAAAGTCCGAACGCGCCTTGTTTCATCGAAGTTTTAAGCAGTTTCGCCATCGACTCGATTTCTTCCGCAGTGGCCTCTCTTGCGAAACCGCCCTTCATCACCTGTTCCCGAAGCGTTGCATGGCCAATAAATGCGCCGACGTTTGGTGCGATACGTCCGCTAAGTTTTTCCAAATAATCCGCGATTGGAAACGGAGAACCTCCGTCCGGACCAACAAGGATCGTGGTGATTCCCTGTGAAACCTGATTTGCGGCCGCTCCTTCCTCCAGAAGACCTTCCTCCGAATGATTGTGTATGTCGATAAAGCCCGGAGCGAGAACCAACCCCGAGGCATCGATCACGATTTCGCCCTTCTTCGCTTTGAGCGAGCCAATATCCGAAATCTTTCCCTTTCGAACGCGCAGATCCGCGGAAAACAAGGATTTCCCGGTTCCATCGGCGATCATCGCACCCTTGATCAAGAAGGAAGCCTGATCGACAGCCCCCCAACAAGCGATGGCGAATGGGAATGTTAAAAGTAGAGAGATAAGTATTTTGCGGATCATTTCAGTCACTCCAAGATTCATTTGAAACTGTCGTTTGCAATGGCCGCCAGCTGAAGCACACTCAAAGGAATAAGCGAACAATTTCCCGATAAGTTGCTGTTCGAGCGGCGTCGCGACGCTTCAATTCACAGTCCAATTAGAGCGATCGACTACGGCTTGGCCTGGCAGCAAAAGAATGGTTTCGAGTTGAGAATAGCACAAGTCGGCAGGCGGGATGGGGAACTCAAGGCACCCCAAACCCTACGGCGTTGGGAAGAACTCCCCTGTCGCTCGGTCGACGTTTGAAATGCAAAATGAAACAATGAGCGAACGCTATCCGTTGACTACACATCCGAATAGTCGTTGCCGGACAAGATTATGAGAATACTCGCGTTTTGCTTGATCCTACTTTTTGCCTCGACTGCCGTGTTTGCGTTCGATGATCACGAATACGCGCCGATCGAAGAGAAGGATATTGAGTACAAAAATTGGAAGTACGAAAATGTCGTCACCGGCGACAAGACATCACTCCGCAAGTTCGCCAAAGACAAAAAGCTTGTGCTCGTTTTTTATTGGGCGCATTGGTGTCATAGTTCGAATTACCAGGCACCGATAACCGAGAAGCTTTATCAAAAATACAAAGATGACGGTTTTGCCGTGATCGGAGTAAGTCTTTACGGAACCGAATCCTCAACCAGAAACAAGATTCGATGGCTCGAACTTACATTTCCGACCGTCGTCGAATCAACTTCCACCGAAGATCGTCTGACCAGCCAGCATTACAAGTACAGAACCGCGACCGGAGACACGCGAAAATGGGCGACCCCTTGGAACATCTTTCTCGAACCCGCGAAGTTTGAGGAAAAGGGCGACGTTCTTGTCCACAAAGCGGCGGTCGCAAACGGCGAACTAACCGAGGAAGCGGCCGAAGATTTTATAAGGGAAAAACTGGGGCTTCCTAAATTGGAAAGAGAAGGTGAAAAGGGGCAATTTTGATTGCTTCTTCGAATTTTCACTCCAAAGTTAAGAATTTCGAATGGTTCGGCTGATTATTATGAAGAATGTCGAACAACGATTTACTTACGAAACGACAAAATCTCAGTAGCTAATGAACATCTATTGTGACACGAACAAACTAGTGTTCAATTTCCAAGATAAACCTCGCCCCTTCTATTCTCAACATTTGAAAAGGCGTCATGAATTCGATTTCAAGACCTAAACAAACATTTGGAATTTTGATCCTTCTGCTCGAATTTGACGGGACTTCCCGAGTTACAAGCACGTGCTCCCCAGCGAGTGCCTGAGCAACCAAATAGTAATCAGCTGTCTGGAAAAACGTGTTGATTGCAGCCGCATCATAATCCTGGGTTGTAACCCATTCACTTACTGCCATGAACTGCGTAGCGATCGTGGATTGTGTCTTTCGAAAAAGCGACTTCCCCTGACTTCTGATCCAATCCGTTAGCTCGTCCTGCCCGGCCTCAATTTCATATGCCACCTTGTCGATGCTGAAAAGCTTATCGCGATTTCCCATGTGAAGGAGCCACTCCCAAAATCCCGGGCAAATCCCCAATCCGTTGTAGCTATTCTTTGCCTCGATAAAGACATTGGCATCAAGTAGATAGCTCACTGCCAAACCCCCACTTTCTTGGCCGTTTCGTAGAAAGTCGAGTTCTTTCTTATTCCAAGCATACGAAATGCCTCAGAAAACGAAGTCATACCTTCAAGTGTACTGGAAACAACTGCATGACAGAATCGTTTGCTCACTCTCGACCCAAGTGATCTGTAAAAGTCTCCGCCTTTACCTTTTCTTTCTAGAATCTCCTGAATCTTCTCCTGTTCGGACCGGTAACTTTTCCAAAGCGTTTCACGATCAATGTGGCCTGCATCGTACAATCGTCTCAAAACTACTAGCGTACTTACCTTAAACGCCCGTGCGAGCCGATCAACTTCAACACTGAGATTCTGCCTATCGACCCTGGGCAAACTGATTTCGGACATAGGCATCAACACCTCGGCCGCCACTGCGTTGCACCATCTTTCCGTTTTGTTGTTCGGAATCCAACCCGCTTGCGTATCTGAAACCCCGGTTTCTCCCAGCCACAAGTGGGCCAACTCGTGGACCAAGGTAAACATTTGTGCAGACTTGCTGTCGGATCCATTCAAAAAAACAAGTGGTGCATTTGGATCCGCCAGAGCAAATCCGCGAAATTCCTCAACATCAAGTTTCCGATGACTATTGCTTCCTACAACGGAGCTCGCCATAACTAGAATTCCGGCGTCTTCGGCCCGCGACACTAGCAGTCGGAGTGCCGCACTCCAATTCGACAACACACTCCTTTCTTCAGTGGAGAATAAAAGCGTGCTCCGAATTCGGGAAGCAACTGATTTTGGATCGGCATCCAAATTTACACTGCCTACAAACTCAAGAGGTTCCAGACCGTGCAGGCGAGCATATTCTTTGTACCAATCTTGACGTTGTTGGCAAATGTAAATCATATCCAGCAACTCAGGGCTGGGGTCGCCTTGGTCTTTCCCATATACAGTTCGAAAATCCGGTAGGGGAAGTGAAAGATTTGGTGGCTCGGGTAAGAAAAAAAAGCCAATTGGGGTATGCGTGTGGCCTGCAAACTTCTCCAATTGTCTGAGTGTAGGCTTGGCTTCACCGGAAATCCATTGATTCCACTTTTTGAATCGGATTTGGAGTTCCGTCTCCGTTAACCGCGAACGATCAGCGGCCCAGCGCAAAACCGGTATCGAAGCTGCTACTGTGTTCATTTCAGAATCCTCCAAATATCGCTTGGCGAGGGCAGAATTGCTGTGTGCCAGTTTGTAACTTCGTGCCAGCAATTTCTCCCACTGATGTTACCACTACAAGTCAAGTTTCAATTTGACCCGATCTAATCTCCAGTAGAGTTCGTGGTGTGCTTCAATACAGTGTGGAGTAGTAAATAATTACCGAAAGTTTAAGCTCATTCATAAGACGGCCTCAATGTCATCGAATTCGATCAGGTTTTTCCCTTGCGTAGAATCTCGTCTTAGCTTGCTGCCTGTCAGGCTTTTTCGAATCAATCCAACACGTAATTCGTGTTCTTTTGAATGATGAACTCGTGCTTGAATCCCTTGATGTCCTTGAGCATCACGAATTTGTCTTCAACCCCAGACTTCTCCATGATTTCTCGTATCTGTCGTTTTCGATACATCGAGAAAATCTTTATTCCCCGCGCCTTCAATTCATCAAAGAGCTCGCCAAGCACCTCGCAAGCGCTGACATCCATATAGTTGACACCGGAATAGTTGATCACAAGATATTCGAGCTTGGAGCCTTTTAGTTCGACGAGGTGTTCAATCTGATCCGAGATATTGTGGGCATTGGCGAAGAACACCGACATGTCGATCCGTAGAATCAACATCCGCTTGAATTCCTTCTTCCTGTTGGATTCGTCAAGCTTGCGAAATCTCTCTTCTTCAAAATGAAAAACCAGGGGAACGACTTCGGCGGCGATCGTTTTTCTCAAAAAGAGAATCAGCGAAACGAGTATCCCAATAATCAACGCGTGATCCGGCTGAGAAACAAAGGCGAAGACAAACGTCGTGGTTATGACGATCCCGTCGATTCCTGACAACTTGAACGTCTCGCGAAACTTCCCGAACTCAATGAGATCGACAAGCGCCGAAATGACGATCGCGCTTAGGATCGCACGCGGAAGGAAATGCAAAAGCGGGGTCAGGTAAAGAATCGTAATCAGTACGAAAACCGAAACGAAAACCGAGGAAAGGCATGTCGCCGCACCCGCGTTAAAGTTAACCGCGGTTCGTGAAAACGAACCCGCAATCGGATAGCCCTTGAATATGCAGGATGCAAGGTTTCCGAGCCCTTGGCCAATCAATTCCTGATTGACATCGATTTTTTCCTTTGTTTTTGCGGCTATCGACTTCGAAATCGCAAATGCTTCCAAAAAACCGACCGTCGCGATGACAAGCGCACTCGGAAACAATTCGACCAGTTGCGTTACCGAAACTTTCGGAAAGGCAGGAAAGCCGACGTTGGCTTCTATACTGCCGATAATCGCGACGCCGCTGCTTTCAAGATCAATCAGGTAAGAAAGGAGGATTCCGGCCGCAAGCATAACCAATCCACCGGGAAACGCTTTCGAAATCTTTCGCTTGCAAAAAATGATGAAGATCGTCGCAGATAACCCTATGGCGAGCGTCGGAAAATGGGTTTTTCCAATAGAGGAAAGGATATCGAACAAATCGGCGAGCACCACTTCGTGCTTTTCTGTCTTGAACCCCAAAAGACCCGGAATCTGTGTTGTCGCGATGATGATCGCGGCGGCGGTTGTAAATCCGGCGATCACGCTGTGCGAAATAAAGTTCATTATGAACCCGAGCTTGAAGGAGCCCATCATGAGTTGGATGGCACCGATCAAAAACGCCAGAACGACTGCCAACGCGATGTATTCGGGTGATTCGGGTTTTGCGATCGGAGCGAGACCGGCTGCGACGAGAAACGATACGAGTGCTACCGGTCCGGTAGAAAGCTGGCTGTTGCTGCCCCATAAAGCGGCGACCGCGGTTCCAAGGAATGCGGCGTAAAGTCCGTAAACAGGTGGAAGCCCCGCAAGAATCGCATACGCCATCACTTGCGGAATCAGCACGACGGAAACGGTCAACCCGGCAATGAAATCGCGGGAAAGTTTCGACCCGCTATAACCATTTAGCTGGCCGATAAAAGGAAACAACCGTTCAAGCGAAGATTTTGGATGGTGATTCATGTCGGAACGATCGTTTCAACCGATTCAGCGTGAATTTATGTGAAAATCCCCAAGAAGATTCGTACCGGCCGCGGGTTCTCGATTTTGCGCAATATCCAACCTGCTCTCCGGCCAATCAAAAACCTTTTGTTTTGAAAGAATATCCATCGATTCTTCGTTGTCAAACGGTATTGATAAAAGGCTTTGGAGACTCCTGAAATTAAATTGCCAATCCAAGCTAAAAGCGGTTTCGATACCGCGTCAGGGATCGAAAACACTTCGGAATGGGACTCTGGTTGAACGACCCGAAAATGTTCGCTCATCGGATGATGGGTGTCGGGTATTGCTGTATCGACTCGATCGCAAAACTTTGATGCCCCGGTCTTTATAAGTCTGATTTATTTTTCACTAGTTTGTGAAGATTTTCACTTGCGTATGCAATTCGCCGGTGCTAGACTTCCCGTGTTGGTATTTGATGGCGTAGTTATCGCGCTATTACTGACTTGGAAAAGCTACTTTCAGTTTGGTTGGTGAATTTAATACATAATTCTATCTAATCTATTTTCAATCCTTTTTTAATAGGAGATCTGGAATAAATGTTGCGAAGTTTAATTTCGAAAAAGCAGTTTTTGTTGGTAATCGTTGTTATCTATCTATTTTCCGGCTCGATTTCAGTTCTGAAGGCCCAGGGCTTGAACTGGGAAGGACAAACGGGCGCATTGCTTACCCCATTTGCCTATACGAGCAAATCCGATGAAAAGACCTTTGGAAAACCTCAGGTTTCCTTCCATTATCTGGCTGCAGGCGATGTGATTGGGAATCACATCCAAACCTCAGTTACCGTCGGAGCCGCCAAGCGGGTTGAGTTTGGTTACACTCGAAACATCGCGATCGAGGGTGGAAGTCCGCTTGCCCCGCTCTTCTCAAAGGACATCAATATCTTTCACGGCAAGGTAAACATCGTCGAAGAGAATGCGGGAAATTCCAAAGCGTTGCCGGCGATTTCCGCCGGATTCGTTGCCCGTACGAACGTAAAACGGGCAGGTGGATATCTCGCTGATCAAACGGAAACAAACGGTGACGTTTATGTCGTGGCGACCAAAACGATCACTCAGATCAAAGGACTCCCGATCGTCCTGAGCGGCGGAGTCAAGGCAACAAACGCATCCGTAATGGGTATTGCGGGAAATTCGCCGGACTGGAAGGCGCGCGGATTTGGCACAGTTGCCGCGGTAGTCAGCGGTTCCAGCAAAACAACCGTGATAGTTGGCGCCGAAGCGGTTCAGCAACCAAAATACGTAAAGGGGCTCCCGGGTGCGACCGTGCCTACCTCGTTCTCTTATTTCACAAGGATAATCCCAAACAAGGTTCCGATGGCAATTGATTTGGCGATCGTACAGGCCGCGGGCGAAATCGCTCCGGGTGTCGATCTAAAGGCAAGAGCACGTTTCGGAATGGGTATTTCCTATCAGTTCTAACCCCTCAAATTTGATCGTTCGAAAAACGAGGCTCGAGAATTGATCTCGAGCCTCGTTTTCTGCAATGAGAATAAAATATCCCCAGCCTGCGCATCAACAAAATCGAATACGAACGGGCACTCAACCCATCAAATTGAAGAATTCGAAACTCAAAACTCGAAACTCGAAACTCCTCAAGGCATTGTCTGGAGAGTGTCGGCGAGTTTCTCGATGACCAGCAGCAATTCCTTTCCGCCATCGTTAAATCGCCCTGCAAATGCAAAATCCTCGGAGCGCATCCCCTGCGCGCCTATACCCTCAATTTGCGGCAGGTATTTCTTGAGCGCGGGCTTTGTTCGAAAGTCCACTTCGAGCTTTACGAGTGCGGCTCTGATCCCTTGAAAACTCGCACGGACGTTCGACTTGAATTCCTCGTTCTTGGCCTTTATCTCCGATGTTGCCCGGCCAGCTTGAACTTCCTTATCGATGTTTTCGATCCCGGTAGCGACTCCACCAAGTACAAAAGCAAACTTCGAGATGTTCTTTATCTGGATCGATACATCCGTCGCCCCCTTCTTCAAATCGGCCGCATTCGTCGCCGCCGAAGAGACGGTTCTGCTGCGCTTGACGCGTTGCGCATCGGCGGACGCCGGAAAAAGGAAAAACATGGATACGGCGATGGTGCCCAATGCTGCAGTGAAAAGATTTTGTTTGATTCGCATAGTCGTTTGTTGATGTTAACTTCGTGTGCTTCTACAATCTACAATGATAAAGATGAAAAAACGACATCTACAAGTTCGCCGCCTCGGTCGAATCGACTATGAGGAAGCTCTGCGTCTTCAAAAAGAACTTGAATCGGATGTCATAAAAGATAGGGAGCAAGATTACTTCCTCCTTCTCGAACATCCCCACACTTATACGCTTGGCCGTAGAGCCGCCGCGGACGGCGTGCTGGCAACGGCCAGGATGCTCGAATCGCTCGGTGTAAAAGTATTCGAGACAAATCGCGGCGGGAAGGTAACTTATCATGGCATTGGTCAAATTGTCGGCTATCCCGTGATTTCGTTGAGTCCGGATCGCGAAGATGTTCATCGCTTTGTTCGTGATATCGAAGAAGTACTGATTCGAACTCTTTCTGATTTCGGCATCGAGAGCTTTCGGCTCGAAGGCTTGACCGGTGTTCATACAAAGATGGGGAAGATCGCCGCAATCGGCGTTCACATAAAGCGTTGGGTAACGACGCATGGCTTTGCGCTCAATGTAAATACCGACCTAAGCTATTACGATTGGATTATCTCATGCGAAGGCGAACCGGTTACGACGATGGAGCGAATAATCGGAGACGAGTTGGATCTGAGCGAGGTCGAAAACAGCTTGATCAAACATTTTATTGAAGTATTCGAGATCGATGAGACATCGATTGTTGAAGAAAAACCGATGGAATTGACATCGGCTTGAAGGTGCTATTTGGTTCCCGCCCAATGTGGGATGTTCAACTTTTAGTCCGGCGAACTTTTTATACGAAAACTGGAGAACAAATGAAAAAAGCAATCATATTGACGATGGCCGTTGCGCTTGCTTGGGGCTGTCAAACAGGACAAGCACCGGCGGGTGTTGACGAAAAGGAACCACAAACCGAATCCAAAGCGGAAGCAATTTCGGTTGTCGATAAGCCTCAAAAAATAAAGGACAAAATGAAGGCCCGTGGCGACCAGGAAAATGCGGCCCCGGAACTTACGGTCGAATCCCCAAAAGACGGAGAAGTCGTTGCCAGCTCGACAGTTAAGGTCAAGATCAAGATCGGGGGAGATCTGAAAGGCTATGTGATGGGCAAAGACGAGCATGGTGCCGGAAATCACGTGCATGTGATCCTCGACAATCAGCCTTACGCCGCCCATTACATGTGGGATGAAGGGTTCGAACTCAGAAACGTAACCGACGGCGAACATACGCTTCGCATGTTCCCCTCCCGCCCGTGGCACCAAAGCTACAAGAACCCCGAGGCATTCAAGGCTATAAAGTTCACCGTCAAGAACGGCGAGGCCGACGAAACAAAACCGACGACCGACAACAAAGGCGAGAAACTTGCGGACGCGAAAAAGCCTGAAGGAGCCGATATGAAAGAGAGCCAGGCGGGGCAGGTTGATTTTTCGAAGCCGCTTTTGACTTACAGCCGGCCAAAAGGCGAATACAAGGGTGACGACGCAAAGGAAATCATGATAGATTTTTGGCTCTCGAATGCGAAATTGAAGGATGACGGCGGAGAATTTGTAGTTCGTTATTCCATAAACGGATCAGACGCGCAAACCATTTCAAAATGGGCGCCGATTTGGCTATCGGGATGGAAGAAGGGAAAAAACTCGATAAAGCTTTGGCTTGAAGACAAAGATGCAAAGCCGGTTGAGAACGGCGGCTACAACTCGACCGAACGAGAGATTACGGTGGACTAGTAGGAAAAAGAGCGATGAGGTTTCGAGAATGACGATTCTCAAGCCTAATGCCTGGCATCCGACTTCAAAGTCTGGAATCCTCGCCGTACTTTTGGTTTATTAAAATGGTTCGGATCCATTTTTGACGGAATATTGAAATGAGAAGAGAAATCACATCCTGGTTTAGTGAAAACCTGGGTATGGAAATGCCCATCGTCGCTTATGGACACGCGGGATACCCGTTGCTTATGTTCCCGACGGCCGCAGCGGATTTTTTGGAATACGAAAGATTCCATCTTGTCGATGCAATAAGCGATTTTATCGACGCCGGTCTGATCCGTGCGTACTCGATAAATTCCGTAAACAAATACAGCCTTCTCAACAGGGAGTCGCATCCGGCATGGAAAGCCGAAATGCTTTCCAGATATGACCGCTACATCACCGATGAGGTGATGCCGCTGATCCGAAACGAGTGCGGACAGAATGCGCGACCGCTGACGACGGGCGCTTCGCTGGGGGCTTTCCTTGCGGCAAACACGATGTTCAAGCATTCGGATCTCTTCCGAGGCACGGTTGCGATGAG
This sequence comes from Pyrinomonadaceae bacterium, assembly GCA_041394795.1. Classification (GTDB taxonomy): domain Bacteria; phylum Acidobacteriota; class Blastocatellia; order Pyrinomonadales; family Pyrinomonadaceae; genus Aridibacter. The sequence continues at coordinate 193,827 of JAWKHN010000002.1, forward strand.
CGGAAGCTATGACATTCATAGCTATCTCGAGGATTATTTCGACGACAACGTCTATTTCAACAATCCGATGATGTACCTGAAGAACCTTAACGATGATTATCATCTGTCGAGGCTTCGCCAGTCAGATTCGATCGTCATCGTGTCCGGACAGGGCGCATATGAGGCACCCGACCGAAGCCGGGATCTTTCCGCGGTACTGCATTCAAAAGGAATCCCGCATCTGCTCGAACTTTGGGGACATGATGTAAACCATGATTGGCCTTGGTGGCGAAAGATGCTTCCGTACTATTTGGGTCGGTTCTGCGAATAGCCGATCATCAGTAAAATCACAAGTTCGATATGCCTGTTTCGTATGAGTTGCACAGCACTCAGTCGAAACGGGCTTTTCAGTTTGGTTTGAAACGCTGTATACTTTTGGGGGCCGACGTCGGACCCGTTCTCTGTTCAAGTTCTTAACCCGCAATTCTTAAAAAAGGAGTCGTTTTGTCGAAGTTTCAGGCAAAACGCTTTTGCCCTAAACACTTCGCTCGACAGCTTATCCGGGTTTCGATTCGAAGATCAGGCGAAACTCGCAACGGTTTTCGAAATCGCTCGTTTAAGGCGGCCCTTCTTTCCAAACCCGGCTGGACGCCGGATTGTACGATCCAAATATTTTGAAATTATGAGAATCCTAGTTTTGGCGTTGCTGCTTTTAAGTACGAATATTTTTGCTCAAACCTCGCAAGTGCGAAGCGGGCTTCCAAACGGTGTGACCATCGAGTACGTCGCAAACGAAGGAATTCTGATTTCCAGCGGTACTGACAAAGTATTCATCGATGCGATTCACCGACCTTACAAGGATTTTGCGGCGTTTACGCCGGATGAGCAGCTGGCAAAGATCGAGAGCGGCCGATATCCGTACAACACGGCGACGCTCGTGCTGGTTTCCCACAAACATGGAGATCACTTTTCCGCGGAATCTGTCGCAATGTTTCTGAAGAAAAACAAATTCGCTTCGCTGGCTTCTTCAAAACAGGTGACGGACCTCGTAGGACCACTGGTGGACGAAGAGACGAAATCCCGAATAACTTCGATAGATTACGAGGCAGGAGGTGCAAAGGACATCACTTTCGGCGATGTCAAGGTACGGTTTTTGGGGATGCCACATGGAGGCAACCCAGGATTTGATCCGAACACGATGCACAATTTCGGACATTTGATCGAGATCGGCGGGAAGAAACTCCTGCATCTGGGAGATGCGGATATGGACGCGGAGATGCTGGGCAAGTTCGATTTGGAGAAGGAAAAGATCGATGTTGTTTTCGCGCCGTATTGGTTTTTGGATTCGGCGGAGGGTAGAAAGCTCTTTAAAAAGCAACTCAAGGCTAAAACGGTAGTTGCGATTCATGTTCCCCCGAAGGATAGCTCGCAGGTAATTCGGTCGCTATTGAATTCAATGCCCTCCGCGGTCGTGTTTTCAGCTCCCGGAGAAATGTTGAACTATTAGGTCGGTTTTATCGAATTAAGGTTTTCAGGCTCAACCCTGAATGGAGCGCGCGGCACACTACCGAATGCCCGAACTCTTAAAAACAATTCATCAAATCACAAAAAGGCCCCGGAAAACACATTTTCCGGGGCTCTTATATTAACGATTGTCGCCTTTCTTCCCTTTCCGTTTTGTACCAGCGGGCTCCTTTGGAGTTGCCTTTGGAATCGGCGTCTTCTGAGGTGTTCGAGCCGGTCCGGGCGTTGCCGAAGGCTTGTTTCCACCGGGATTGCCTCCCGGATTCGTACCGGGATTCGTGCCCGGTACCGGCGGCGCCACTGTCGTTCCGCCCGGTACATCGGCGGCCGTATTTGAATTCGGGTCGGCGGCTGTCGTCGGACCGGTTCGTGACTTCGAAGACGATCTCGCGGTTGTGCTTCCGCCGAGACCACGTCCGGCCGCATCGGCCTTTTCGAGTTTCTCGAGCTGTTCGCGCTTCCGCTGTTCTACAAGCGCCTTTATTTCCTTCGGCACATCAGGTGCATCCGGGAACGCTTCGCGTTTCTTGTCCTTCATGAACTGACCCATGAAAGCGTTAAAGTATGGCAAAGCTCCATGTCCGCCGGTCATGCCGGCCCCCAAGGATGTTTTGGCTCGGGGATTGCCCATCCAAACACCGGTAACATAGGTCGGTGTATAACCGATGAACCAAACATCGGTGTGATCGTTAACGGTTCCGGTTTTGCCTGCCAAGGGATGACCCGCGGCATTCGCCCCCGGAGCGGTTCCACCCGGACGCGTCACTCCGCGCATCATCTCAACCATCGACAAAGCGACATATTCGCTCGTTACCTTGTATGTCGTCTTTTCCCATTCCTCGAGAACTTTTCCGTCTCGATCCAGAACCTTCCTGATCAAATGGGGTTGTACCCTGACACCGCGGTTTGGAAATGTCGAATACGCCGAAACCATTTCAACCAACGCAGCCTCGCTCGCTCCCAGCGCTGACGGAAGGCTCGGTGCCATCGGATTTGTGATTCCCAAACGCCTCACCATCTGCGCGCCGGCCTGAACGCCAACCTGATCCAAAAGATGTACGGCGGCAAGGTTATAGGATTTCGCCAACGCTATTTTCATCGGCACGTTGGCATGGCTCAACGAACCGTCGTAATTGTGCGGCTGCCAGCCGCCTCTCTTCAAAGGCGCTCCACTGACCAGCATATCGGGCGTGATCCCGTGCTCGATTGCGGCGGCATAGACAAATGGCTTGTAGCAGGAGCCCGTTTGTCTCAACCCCTGCGTGGCGTTGTTGAATTTGTTCGTGTGATAGTCATAGCCGCCTACCATCGCGACGATCTCGCCCGTCTTGGCATTGATTGTCGTAATCGCCGCCTGCACCAACGGCACCTGTGAAAGCTCGACCTCAAGTTTTCTGTTTTCGGAATCGACCGACTTTACATGAAACTCGGCGAGCAATCCCGGACGCAGCTCGGTCGATGGTCCGCCCGGCGCCCGACCCATATTCTTTTTCTCAACAAGCGCCGAATACTGGCCAAAACGCACGTTTGCAACATCGGACGTCTTGTTGGTGCTCATCACGAGACCTTTTATATACTCGCCTTCCGCGTATTCATCGCCGTACCAATCGGCGTGCTTGAACGAATCGAGCATTCGCTTGCGGGTCGCTTCGTCTTTTACCGGAGCGTTGTTTTCATCCACCAGTACGTCGAGATAATCCGAACGCCATTTCTGGCCGCGGTCATACGCGCGAAGTCGCTCGCGAATGGCGCTCGTGGCGATCTTCTGTCCTTCAACGTTGATCGTCGTAAAGACTTCCAACCCGCCCTGCGCGACACGTGTCGTGTATTTTTCCTCAAGATATTTCCGGATTTCCTCAACCGGATAGTCCCACGCCGTGGATTTTGGAAGTGCCTGATAATACGCCGAATCGGCGAGTTTGATTGGCTTGGCCTTTGCAGTTTCAGCTTCGGAGCTGGAAATGTAGCCATATTTGGCCATCTGATCCAAAACGATGTTGCGACGCGTTTTCGCCTTGTCCGGATTTCTGGTCGGCGAGTATTCGGGGGATTTGGGAATCGCCGCCAAAAGCGCCGCTTCTTCAAGATTCAAGTCTTTCAGAGTTTTACCGAAATACGTTCGCGCGCCGGCTTCGAAACCGTAAGAACCAGCGCCCAAAAAGACGTAATTCATGTACATCTCGAGGATTTGGCGTTTCGTATAAAAGCGCTCGATCTCAAGGGACATGAATGCCTCGCTCATTTTTCGGGTATAAGTCTGTTCGCGCGTCAGAAATAGGTTCTTTGCGAGCTGCTGGGTGATGGTCGAGGCGCCTTCCTTTTTCCCAGTCGTAATGTTCTTGAGAAACGCTCCCGCCATTCGGTATGGATCGATTCCCATGTGGTCGTAAAATCTGTAATCCTCAATCGCAAGCAGCGCATCCTCGACTTTTTTCGGAATGTCCTTCTCCCTGATCGGTATCCGCTTTTCGATCGCGAATTCCGCGAGGACGGTTTCACCGTCATCGGCGTAAATCTTTGTAACTTGGGGCGGACGATACGTCGCAAGGGCCGAAACCTCGGTCGCATACCTCGAATTGTTCAGATAATACGATCCGACGATACCAGTCATTCCGCCGGCCGAAAGCGCGAGAATCAGCGCGACCGGAAACCAAAGAACTCCAACCAGTCCGCGTTTCTTTTTCTCAACGGATCTGACTTCCATGGATTCGTTTTGACTCAAAATTGAAGACCCTGCCATAAATACCTCTTAGTTAACAAATCTTCTCATCTTAACACTTATCACAAAGCCGATTGCAATAAACGTCGAAAGCATCGCCGACAGACCGGCGCTCATAAGCGGAAGCGGAACTCCGATTACGGGTAGAAATCCGAGCACCATTCCGACATTCATAAAAATCTGGAACGAAATCGATGCCACGATCGACATGATCACGAGCATGCCCAATCTATCGGGCGATTCGCGCGCTCCTACAACCAATCTCGAAAGCAAAAGCGCGTATGCCAGCAATAGCGAAACACACCCCACAAATCCCGTATTCTCGGCCGCAACCGCGAAGATGAAGTCAGTTTGCGGCTCGGGAAGAAACTTTAGAGCGCTTTGCGACATCGAGCTGTCGCCTTTGATCCCCGTTAGCTTGCCTTTTCCTACCGTGATCATCGATTGAAATGTGTGATACCCATATCCTCGTGGATCGGCGTTTTCAGGATCCAGAATCACTTCGATCCGTTCGCGCTGATAACCTTTAATTGCACCGGTATTTACGCCGACAATATAGGCCGCCGGAATCATGATGACGGCAAGCAAAAGTCCTCCGATCACATAGCGCATCTTGATCGCAGACAGGAAAAGTGCCGCAGCAAGCAATGGCATATACGTTATCGCCTGCCCCGCATCCGGCTCCAGCATGATCAGCGCCAGAGGCCCGGCCATGATCGCCCCTCCGATAAAAACCTCTTTGAGCGTAAGAGTTCCATGCTTGCGATTCCCAAAAAAGCGGGCAAGCATGAGGATCACGGGGATTTTCACAAACTCCGAAGGCTGAAACCGGCCGACAAACGGAACCGCCAGCCACGCCCGCTGTCCGTTGATTTTGACTCCAAGACCCGGGATCAGTACCAGAAGCAACAAGAAAAGCCCCAAAACGTAGAACGCGGGAGCCATGTCAATCAAGCGTCTGTAATCGGTGGTTGCGACCGCCATCATCGCGATCAGCGAGATCACAAGGCCGAGGATCTGTTTGGACCAGTAGTTCTGCGTCGGTTGGGCGTTGAAAATCTGCCAGACACCGAATACCACAATCGCAACAGCGACCAGTGCCGTCAGCCAGTCAAAATCCCTAACCTGCTTTTTTTGGATAATCCCAACCATCAAAACTCAACGTCGAATTACGATCCGGTTTCTGCCTCTTACCGCCCCCCGCTGTTTGTGTTTGTCGGCATCGAGCCAAACGGTCTCCGATAGACATCTTCGATCGAATTGCTGTTCGAATCAGATGTTTTTGAATCGATTGCTGTTTCCTCCGTTTCGACACCTTCCTCATCAACATCGACAGATTCCGGACTGATAAACGCCTGAAAAACTCCCTTAACCGCCGGACCCGCATGGTTTCCGCCAAACCCCGCATTTTCGATGATCGCGATCACCGCCAACTCGGGCGCGTAGGCGGGAGCGAAACCGACGAACCACGCATGGTCCTTTAGCTTTCCGTGATCTTTTCCAAGCTCGGTTACCTGGGCCGTACCGGTTTTACCGGCGATCGGAAATGACGGTCCCATCGAAACGCTTGTCGCGGTTCCACCGGCGTTGACAACACCCCACATGCCGTCAAGCACTAGCTTATTTTGCTCCGGCGTCATCTCGATTATCTTCGGCTCCGGATGCCGGAATCCAAACCCCTTCCGCCCTTCAACAAAATTCTGTGAACGCTTGTCGCCCACCGAACCGATCGGTTTGAACTCCTTCAAGAGGTGGGGGACGTACATCCGACCCTCCATTCCAATACTTGATACCGCCCTGACCATTGATATCGGAGTAACATCAACCGTCACCTGCCCGATCGAAGCAAAAACGGTTTCGATATCGATCCACCTGCCGCCGTACTTCTTTTCTACCGCTTTACGGTAATACTTCGGCGTCCTGCTAACCTTTTCATTCGGCAGATCAACACCGGTGCGCTTGTCGTATTCGAAGTCCTCGACCATCTTGATGATCCCGTCGATTCCCATCTTCAATCCCAAACGGTAATAGTAGCCGTCACAGGATTTGGTAATCGCATACTTCAACGGAGGCGAACCATGGCTCCCCATGCACCGCGTGAACTTGCTTCCGATCTTTATCCCACCGCCGCAAACAAGATTGGAATTCTCGACCGTGATCACGCCCTGTTTAAGGCCGGCGACCGATTCGGGGATCTTCCACGTCGAGCCCGGAGGATAGCGACCCTGAATCGCGCGATTAAACAGCGGACGCTCTTCGTCCTGCCAATACTCTGCGATCTTCTTGCGGCCTTCGGGAGTAGAACTTCTCTGAACAAAATCATTCGGATCAAACGCAGGCGCCGACGCCAGTGCGATGATTTCCCCGTTCCTGGGATCCAGCGCTACAATCGCGCCCCTCTTGGTCGCCGACTGTTCGAGTTGCTTTTCAGCGGCCCTTTGGAGACGAAGATCGATCGTCGTCACAAGATCCTGCCCGGCCTGCGGCGGAACCGACTCAATCTCGCTTTGCACACGACCCCGGCTATCCACGATTACCTTCCGATATCCGGGCGTGCCCCGCAGATACTCATCGTAGTATTGCTCCAATCCGCCCTTGCCAATAATGTCTCCCGGAGAAAAACCCTTTTCCTGATACTCCGGTTTTTCAAGCTGTTTTGGGCTGATTTCTCCTACATATCCGAGAACGTGAGAGAGCGTTTTTCCCAAAGGATAATATCGCTGAGGCTGTAGTTGGATTCGAAGTTCGGGATACTCAAGCGAATGGGTTTCAACCCAGGTGATGTCTTGAAGGGTTGCGTTCTCTTTGAGAACGAGAGTTTCATACTCGGGCCTCTTCTTGATCAGATCAATTCTTTCTTCAATAAACTGTCGATCAACGCCAAGCCCGCGGGCATAGTCATCATATCGATCCCCGACTTCCTTTCCCTTTATCGGCTCGTGGCTGATCGTAACGTTGTAAGTCGAGCGCGAATCGACAAGCAGGACGCCGTTTCGGTCAAATATCGCACCGCGCGGTGCCGGGATTCGAATTGTTCGAATCCGCTGATTCTCGGCACGGGTTTGAAAATCGTCCCCCTTGTTGATCTGCAGATGATAGAGGCGAACGCTAAGTACCGCGAGCAATACAAATCCGATAACCTGAATCGTTGTCACTCGGGCACTCAAATTTTGAGCATAATCGTGGAGTTTCATACTTCAATTCCAAGTCTCATTCCAAAACCCCGGATCCTACCTTCGGCCAAGCCGAATAGGATTTCTTCTTCGAGTCTGCCGTCTTGGGGCAAAAAACTCTCGTCGTTTCTTTTTGATCGAATCGGTGGAAAAACTGTCTAGAATCAGGAAGATAAAGGTGCCGGCGATCGTCGTGCCGATAAAGGAATACGCGATTGTCTCCAGCACCGGGCTCCCCAAATTCTGCCCCAAGAGCCGGTGCATACCGATATAAACCAGATCATCCAACAAACACGCACTGGCTATGACGGGTATCCGCAATAGCGGGTTGTCCAGGTAATAACGCCTCGCGATCTCCGAAATCACGTAGGCCACGAGCGTGTATGAAAACCCGCTCGCTCCCAGCAATCCGCCGCTCAGGGCATCAACCGCTATCCCGGAAATCGTTCCGAAGAGAATTGCCCGAATCGCGTTTCGTTGGAGTGCGGCATAGACAACGACAATCAACGGCAGATCGATAAACGCCATCGGTTCGAAGACGTTTCTAAGCGTCCACTGAAGCACGATCGCCAAAATCACCGCTACGGTTATCTTTACCTGTTCCATTCGAACCTATTTATTCGACTCCGATTTCTTCTCCGCCTTCATCTCATCTGGTACCGCGTTCGGCAACGCTTCCTCGTATTTCGGAATCTCCGGAGCGCTATAGAGCAAAACAGCGACCTCCCGCATTGAAGCGATCTTTGCCGACGGTCGGATGAATATCTTGTGCGGCACGGTGGCGGAACCGGTTGAAACTTCGGTGATCTCGCCCAGCTTCAATCCCGCCGGATAAACACCGCCCTGCCCCGTTGTATATACCGATTCCCCTTTCTTTACTTGAACATAGCCGGGCACATAATCCATCAGCAGCTCTTCCCGGTCGCCGGCACCACGCACCACGCCGATTGAGTTTGTATTTCCAACCTCGCCGATAATCGCGCCAAGCGCCGATTTGTCGCGGGTTATAAGATCGATCTGCGAAGTTAAAGGACTCACGGCCGTGACACGGCCGACCAAACCGCCATTTATCACGATCGGCATGTTTAGCTTTACCCCGTTCAAACTTCCCTTGTTGATGATAGCGGTATCAAACCATGCGGATGAATCCCGACCGATTATTTGCGCCGTTACGATCTCGTAATCCGATTGATTCTTGAGATCGAGAAGCCCTTTGAGCCTGCTGTTCTCGGATGTCAGTAGCTTGTTTTGCTGAACTTCTACTTCGAGTTCCTGAATTCTCTGGCGAAGCTTGTCGTTCTCCGACTGCGCCGATCTCAAATTGGAAACCGATGTAAAGAATCCCGTTACGGCAGATCCGGCGTACGTTACCGGTGATTGGACAAAACTCGAAATTGCTTGAGCCCAAACACGTATGACGCGCTCGCGATTCTCCGCACGCGCGTCATACGCCATAAATATAAAATTGACCAGGAGAAGCGCGAGCATCAGCCACGGTGTCAATTTCCAAACTTCTTTTTGAGTTCTCTCTACAGCCATCCAATCTGGGATAAATCCAGAACGCCCAAGGATCTGAACCGGATACACCTATCTTGAAAGGATTGAATCGAAAAGGGGGTGCGGCTCAATCCGCGAGATGTTCGCAAACGGCGGTTCTCAGAATTTTCCAAAGCGGTTTCGTCGCCAGCGGTCGGAAACCAAGACGTGCGGGACGACTGCGGTCGCCCCGCAAATCTCTTTAGCTGCCTGTCATAAGCGAGTTGTCCCACTTGACGCGCTTTAGTAGCTCGATATCCGAAAGCATCTTGCCCGTGCCCAGAACGACCGACGAAAGCGGGTCATCCGAGACAACGACAGGAAGTCCGGTTTCGATCATCAAACGCTTGTCGAGATTCTTGAGCAACGCTCCTCCACCGGTCAAAACGATCCCGCGCTCGACGATGTCGGCCGAAAGCTCCGGCGGGGTTCTTTCAAGCGCGACACGAACGGCATTTACGATTGTCGAAACGGAGTCGGAAAGAGCTTCTCTGACTTCCTCATCGGTGATCGTAATCGTCTTGGGAATCCCCTCGATGAGGTTTCGGCCCCTTACTTCCATCGAAAGAGTTTCATCAAGCGGAAATCCCGAACCGAGCGCGATCTTGATCGCTTCAGCGGTGCGTTCGCCGATCAGCAGATTGTATTTGCGCTTTATGTACTGCGTGATCGAATCATCCATCTCGTTGCCGGCAACCCTGACGGCGCGCGAATAGACGATTCCGGAGAGCGAAATCACGGCGATATCCGTTGTTCCGCCGCCGATATCCACAACCATGTTGCCATGAGGCTCGGTGATCGGTAGGCCGGCGCCGATCGCCGCCGCCATCGCTTCTTCGACGAGGTAAACTTCCGAAGCCTTGGCTCTATAAGCCGAGTCTTCAACCGCGCGCCTTTCGACTTGCGTAATCTCGGAAGGAATTCCAATCACTACGCGAGGTCTTACCCACGATTTTCCGTTGTGAGCTTTGCGGATAAAATGCTGAAGCATCTTTTCCGTAACTTCAAAATTCGCGATAACGCCATCCTTCATCGGACGAATCGCGACGATATTGCCCGGCGTTCTACCGAGCATTTCCTTGGCGTCGCGGCCAACCGCTTCCACCAGATTCGTGACTTTGTTGATCGCAACGATCGACGGTTCGCTAACGACAATGCCGCGCCCCTTGGCATAGACCAACGTATTGGCCGTGCCGAGATCGATCGCGAGATCGCTCGAAAACAAACTAAAGAGTTTCTGAAATGCCATCTGTCCTCACACTTCCGTGAAAAATTAAGTACCAAATGCCGGCCAGGAATAGGGTGGAGAGCACCTGAAATACGGTTTCAGGCACGACCCAGGGGTAAGATCCTCACACCAAACACTTAACCTCTAAGGATACACTTATTCCCCTCTGATTTTCCAACGGGAGGCCATTAAAAATGCGGGTTTAAGAGTATTTTTTTTCTTTGAAGAATGTAATGAGGAAAGCCACAGGAGAAGGCAGTTGCGAGTTACGAGTTTTGAGTTTTGAGTTTGCCTAAAGATCCTTGATTTCCGTTGCCGATAATCCTTCGTCCGAAGCGCCGCTTGAAGCGGCGCTCCCATTGCAAAACCAAAGAACTCAAAACTCGAAACTCAGAACTCGAAACGGATCACTCGATTACGGCCGCAAGCACGTCGTCGATCGTCTCCGCAAGAATGAATTCGAGATCGTTTCGAACATCCTCCGGAATCTCCTCGATCGCCGATTCGTTTGCTTTTGGAAGAAGAATCCTTCGGATTCCGGCCCTGTGCGCTGCGAGCACTTTTTCCTTGATCCCGCCGACCGGGAATACAAGCCCGCTGAGCGTGATCTCGCCGGTCATCGCGGTGTCGTTACGAACTTTCTTTCCGGTAAACAAAGAAGCAAGCGCCGCCGACATCGTAACTCCCGCCGAAGGCCCATCTTTTGGGATTGCCCCCGCCGGAACATGAAGGTGAATGCCGTTTCCCTTTATCATTTCGGGATCGATACCGAGTTCAGCGGCGTGCGACCACAAATAGCTTCTGGCCGCCATTGCCGACTCCTTCATCACATCGCCGAGCTGGCCCGTCATTGTCAGTCCGGAGGAACCGGGGAGCAGCGTCGCTTCGATAAACAAAACCTGGCCTCCCATCTCGGTCCACGCCATTCCGGTAGCGACCCCGGCGGGCATTTCCGCCCGCGCGCTTTCGGGATAAAACTTTGGTCCGCCCAAATAGTCGTCGAGATTCTCGGCCGTCACTTCGACATGGTCGATATCGCCCTGCGCAACCTTGAGCGCCACCTTCCGCGCGATGTCTCCAACGGTCCGCTCCAATTGCCTGACGCCCGCCTCACGAGTGTATCTGGATGTCATTAGGTTGATGGCATCATCGGAAATCGAAAGCTGGCTTGGCGTAAGTCCGTTTTGCTCGATCTGGCGCGGAATCAAATACTGTTTGGCGATATTGAGCTTTTCGATATCGCTGTATCCGGCGAGAGAAATGATCTCCATCCGGTCGCGCAGCGGCATCGGGATCGGCTGCAACTGGTTCGCCGTAGCGATAAAGAATATCTTCGAAAGATCAAAGGGCAGATCGAGGTAGTGATCTCGAAACGTATCATTCTGTTGCGGATCCAAAATCTCCAAAAGCGCCGATGCCGGATCACCGCGGAAACTGTTGCCGAGCTTGTCGATCTCGTCGAGCATCATCACGGGGTTGTTGACCCCTACTCGCCTCAGTCCTTGAATGATCCTTCCAGGCATCGCGCCGATATACGTCCGACGGTGTCCGCGCAATTCCGCCTCGTCCCTCATCCCGCCGAGAGAAAACCGTTCGAATTCCCTGCCAAGCGCTCTCGCGATGGAACGTCCGAGCGAGGTTTTTCCAACTCCCGGAGGGCCGACAAGCAGCATGATCGGGCTTTTTGAATCGGGACGAAGTTTTACGACCGCGAGAAACTCGAGAATCCGCTCCTTGACGTCTTCGAGTCCAAAATGATCCTCATCAAGTATCTTCCTGGCTTCCTTTAAATCGAGCTTGTCATCGCTCGATTTTCTCCACGGCAACTCCAAAACGTATTCGAGATAGGTTCTAATGACATGGAAATCCGGTGCCGATTGCGGCAGCTGTTCCATTCTTCGAAGCTCGCGCTCGGCCTCCTTTCTAATGTGATCCGGCAAATCAGCGACCTCGAGCCTTTGGCGCAACTGATCCGCTTCGGCGGCTTCGCCCGATTCATCTTCGCCCAGCTCTTTTTGAATCGCACGAAGTTGTTGCCTGAGAACATAGTCGCGCTGCGCCTTGTCCATTTCGGTTTGGGCGCTGCTGGCGATCTTGGTGCGGATCTCCATAATCTCGACTTCCCTTGCGAGGGCAGCGTGCGAAGCCGTCAAAAGATCATCGATCGTGGATGCTTCGAGCATTCTCTGCTCGTTCTCCTCGCCAAGATCCAGCACCGAACCAAGGAAATATGACAACTGAACCGGATCTTCCTGATTCAAAACCGCCATCCTGATTTCCGGCGGCACTTGCGGAAGCATCGTCAGAGCCTCCTGGATAAGTCCCTTTATGGCGCGCTTCAACGCTTCGACCTCGTCGGCGTTGACGGTCTTCAACTCGGGAAGAATCTCGACATGTGCCTTTAGAAACGGCTGCTCTTGCGTATATGAAATCACGCGAAAGCGATCGATTCCCTGAACCACGAGCTGAACCACTTCTTCGGCGCGCATCATGCGCTTGATGTTTACAAGCGTGCCGATTTCGAAAAGATCATCGGGCGTGGCGTCGCTGCCCTTTACGTCTTTTGTCTTGACGGTGATGCAACCGATCGATTTTTCCTCGGTGGCAAGCGATTCCTCGACCGCCTTGATCGAACGCTCACGTCCGACCGCAAGCGGAACCACCGTCTGAGGGAACAATGTCGTCTCGTGGAGCGGAAGAATCGTAATTTCAAACTGCTTCGGCAATGCCCTTGTTTCCGCTTCGTGATCAACAGGTTTTTCTTGTGCGTTGTCTGCCATTGCTATGCTTTTCTTAGAAAAATAATCAAAAGACCATCTTGAAAATTATGTTCGACGCGGGCGCCTTCGATGGATGCGGGAAACGTAAGATCTTTTTGAAATTGGCTGTACGTTATCTCCATCTGCTGATATGACATGCCTTGCGAGCAGGTGCGATCCTTGCGGCAACCGGAGATGCTGAGAACATTTCCCATGATTTCGAGTTCGACGTCTTCGGCCGAAACCCCCGCCAACTCGACTTTCACCATCCAGCCTTCTTCAGTTTCATAAACATCGGCGGCCGGATACCAGAGGCGACCCGAGGGTTTTGCCTCTTTTGCACTCGAGACAAATTGAAAATAACGATTGATCGATTTTGCCATTCCACGCGTCGCGGCTCATTAAGCTCCGCCCGTCAAACACAAGACGACGCGTGTCTCTACCACGCGTCATCCGTAAACCCTACTTCTTGTTCCAAAAACCCTCGCCGCTTGAAATCTCTTCCAGCGTTTCGGCAATTTCCTTTTCGTCTTCCATTTCCAATGCGACATCGGCCATGGAAATGATTCCAACAAGGATCCCTTCGCCATCGACTATCGGTATCCGACGCACTTGTTTGTCGCCCATCGTCCTAACGGCCTCAAAGACAAAGTCATCCGGCCCTGCGGCAAACACCTCTCTCGTCATGATGTCACCCGCCGTCGCCTGATTGATGTCGTTGCCCTCTGCGACCGCCCTTACGACGATATCGCGATCAGTTAAAAGCCCTTCCAAACGCATCTCCGAATCGACTACCGGCACGATGCCTATGTCATGTTCTTTCAGTATTTTAGCGACCTCGGAAAGACTCTGGCCGGCGCCTACTGAGGTGAGTTTTCGCGACATGATATCGCGGCACTTGATTCTTGATTTGGGGGACAAAGTGGTTTCGCTCATCGGCAGTTTCCCTTGGTTTGGTATCCGTCCATTATAGACATTTGTACGGGAATCAATAAAGGGAAAGCTGTTGGGAGTTACGAGTTTTGAGTTTTGAGTTTCGGGTTCGGTTGTTAAACAAGATTCTTGAAATCATTGGTCGATGATTGTCAGGTATAAAAAAAGGACCCTTGCGGGTCCTATCTTTGAATTCTTTTTGAACTTGTTTAGCCGATGGTGCCGTCGTCGCCTATCGCTTCGACCGGACATGCCATGAGCGCTTCCCGGCAAAGTGCCTCTTCTTCCGAGGTTTCCGGCTGCTTCTTTACGTAGGAGTAGCCGTTTTCGTCATATCGCGTGAAATTGCTGGGTGATGTATCCCGACAGACGTCGCAATCGATGCACTGATCATCGACGTAATATCGCCCGTAAACATTTTCCGGAAGTTTGTCCTGAATATCTGCCATTGTTGTTTATTTTGGGAGTATGTATCGCGAATCGCGCGCCGAAATGGCGTAACAACAATTATAAACAAAACTTGGGTCAAAGGGACAGAAGAATTTGTCACGAATATCTGCGATCAGTTCCCTGATGTCATCTCGATCATTCTCTCAAGCGCCACAAGCGATTGCTCCTTTGTCTTGTCGGAAACGGAAATCCTGTTTACAACGCATCCCTCGACCAAATTTTCGAGCGCCCAGCAAAGGCTCTGCGGCGATATCCGGTACATCGTCGCGCACATGCATAAATCGGGGGCAAGCAATCTGATATCACGATCCGGGAAACGCTTTTCCAGTCGTTTTACTAGATTGACTTCCGTTCCGACGGCCCATTTCGAGCCCGCTTCGGATTCCTCTATAGTCTTGATTATAAATGACGTAGAGCCGTCTAGATCGCTTTTCTGAACAACTTCATAGGTGCATTCGGGATGTACCAAAACCTTTACGCCGGGAACTTCCTCGCGGACGCGATCGACATGCCAATCCTTGAAACGACCGTGCACCGAACAATGTCCTTTCCAAAGGATTAGCTTCGCCTTGTGGAGAGATTCTTCGCTGTTGCCGCCGAGCTCCTCCTTGGGATCCCAAACGACCATCTCGTCGAGTCCGATCCCAAACTTCACACCCGTATTTCTTCCAAGATGCTGGTCAGGAAAAAAGAGCATCTTGTCAAAATTCTCAAGATATCTTGAAAACAGTTTGGTGGCGTTTGAGGAGGTGCAGACAACGCCTTCGTTTCGACCGCAAAAAGCTTTGATTTCGGCCGATGAATTCATGTAGGTAATCGGAGCGACACGGCTTTCGCCTCCGACAACGCCGATTTCCGAGAGCTGTTCCCAGCAATCCTCAACCTCTTCGATCGAGGCCATATCCGCCATCGAGCATCCCGCGCCCATATCGGGCAGGATTACCGTTTGGCCTTCCTTGCCGAGTATATCGGCCGATTCCGCCATAAAATGCACGCCACAAAAGACGATGTATTCGGCTTCGGTTTTCGAAGCCATCACCGAAAGCTGATAGGAATCCCCATTGAGATCGGCGTGCCGTATCACGTCATCGCGCTGGTAGTGGTGCCCCAGAATGACGACTCGCGAACCGAGTTTCTCGCGGGCCGCGTCAATCCGGCGCGCTATCTCCTCGTCTTCAAGCGACAGATATTCTTCGATTTCCTTGATTGCTTCGGAATTTGACTTCATTGTCGTTAACCCTTCCCCTGATATAAAAAACGCCTATAAAGAAACGGCTGCAAGCCACGAATGACTCACAGCCGAACATTTCAACCGTTCAATAACAAAAACACTGCGAAAGCAATAAAAGCTCCTGCCTTAACTTTCGAACCAATCATGCCTCTTGCCGCGTTCCAACGGTTCGCTCCGTCCGTCCGGCTAACACGGACTAGACGTCAAGATTCTTCACCTCGAGCGCGTTGTTTTCGATAAATTCGCGTCGCGGTTCCACCTGATCACCCATAAGGATCGTAAAGATCTCATCGGTATCGATCGCGTCCTCGATCCTTACCTGGAGCAAGGTGCGACCCTCCGGATTCATCGTCGTTTCCCAAAGCTGTTCGGGGTTCATCTCGCCCAAACCCTTGTAGCGTTGGATGGTAAGATCCTTTTTCGAGCTGCCGATAACTTCGTCAAGGAGATCAATTCTGTCTTCGGTTGTATAAACCTCATCCTTGTTTTTGAGCGTGTACGGCGTCGGAAATCTCTCTTCGAGCCAACGCTTGAGCTCGATCGATTTCTGAAACTCTACAAAACTCGCTAAATCCCAATCGAAGATCAATGTTCCACCGGAATCGAAACCGATTTCGATCTCGCCCATTCCATGCTCTTCATCCGTGGACAATTCCGTCGAATATCCGGCATCGGCGATCTTGGCTTCAACCTGAACCAATAGATCGGGATTTTCAAAGACCTTTCTTATCCCGACATACTTCTCATTGAGAACCCCGTCGGGGCCGGCGAAAGCGTCCAAAATGACGTCGCGAAGCCGCGCGTCGCTGCCGAGCCTTCGTGCAAGTTTTTCCGAATACCGGCGATACTCAACGGTTTGCTGCAACGCCTTTGTAAGCGAAGAACCCGCAATCGATTCACCCGATGCGGTTACCTCAAGGTTTTTTGTGGCGAGATCCATCAGGAATCCGAACATCTCGGATTCGTCTTTGATGTATTGTTCCGACTTTCCTTTCTTGACCTTGTAGAGCGGCGGTTGCGCGATATAAACAAAACCGCCTTCGACGAGTTCCGGCATCTGCCTGTAGAAGAACGTCAAAAGCAATGTTCTGATATGGCTTCCATCGACATCCGCGTCCGTCATGATGATGATCTTGTGATAGCGGAGTTTCTCGATATCAAACTCGTCTTTGCCGATTCCGGTTCCAAGAGCCGTTATCAATGCCTTGATTTCGCCATGCCCGAGCATCTTGTCAAACCGGGCCTTCTCGACATTGAGAATCTTGCCCTTGAGCGGAAGCACCGCCTGATTTCTGCGGTCGCGTCCCTGCTTCGCCGAACCTCCCGCGGAATCACCCTCGACAAGATAAAGTTCGGAGAGCGCGGGATCCTTTTCCTGGCAATCGGCGAGTTTTCCAGGAAGCGTCGAACTTCCGAGAGCGCTCTTGCGAACGATTTCTCGCGCTTTTCGAGCCGCCTCGCGTGCTCTCGCGGCATCAACCGCCTTTCCGACGATCACCTTTGCGACCTTTGGATTTCTTTCAAAATATTCAGAAAGATGCTCGTAAAGAAAAGAGCTCACCTCGCCATCGACCGGCGAATTTAGTTTTCCTTTTGTTTGCCCTTCGAACTGCGGTTGCGGAATCTTTACGGAGATCACGGCGATCATCCCTTCTCGGATATCCTCGCCGGCAAGCGTCCCCTTGAAGTTCTTTGTGAGACCGCTCGATTTGGCATAATTGTTTACGGTTCTCGTAAGCGCGCTTCGAAATCCGGAAAGGTGTGTTCCGCCGTCGATAGTGTTGATATTGTTCGCAAACGAATAGACCTTCTCGTCATAGGAATCGTTGTACTGAATAGCGATTTCCACCGAGAACTCGTCACCCACCTGTTCGAAATAAACCGGCTTTTCGTGAATCGGGCTACGGTTCTTGCTGAGATGCCGTACGAATTCCGCGATTCCGCCCTTGTAATAAAACTCGTTCGAGCGTTCTTCATCTCCGCGTTCATCGGTGATCTTGATTCTGATGCCCTTGTTCAGGAAGGCTTTCTCGCGAAGACGTTCCGAAAGCTTGTCGAAGCTATAGACATCGGTCTCAAAAATATCGTTGTCGGGCTTGAACGTAACCTTGGTTCCGCGTTTTTTCGTGGTCCCGGTTTCTTTTAGTGCCGCGACCGGAATTCCCACTTCATATTCCTGATAGTATGTCTTTCCATCCCGCCAAATTTCGAGTTTCAGCCACTCGCTGAGGAAGTTTACGCAGGAAACCCCGACGCCGTGCAGACCGCCTGAAACCTTGTAGGTATTCGAATCGAATTTTCCGCCGGCATGGAGAACCGTCATTACGACCTCCGCGGCCGAGCGTTTCTCCTTCTCGTGCATGTCCACCGGAATCCCGCGACCGTTGTCGATAACGGTGATCGAATTGTCCATGTGGATCAAAACTTCGATCGTGTCGCAGAAACCCGCCAATGCCTCGTCCACGGAGTTGTCAACCACTTCGTAAACCAAGTGATGGAGCCCTATGTCGCCCGTTGAACCGATGTACATCGCGGGACGCTTTCTGACGGCTTCCCTTCCTTCCAATACCGTAATGGAGTCTGCATCATAGCCTGACCCCTTCGCCTTCTTTCCGTTTGCTTCTGCCAATTTATTTCCTCGTAGAATAGTGACGCGAGAATAGAATTTCCACCCGATTGATGAACCGTAATTTTACCATTTTTGAGCCGATAAACACAGCGCAGACGGGGCGTTCCCAAACCCCGTATTTCATGAAATCCAGTATTTTGTGCTACATTCTTCTGACCTCTTTTACTCCGATGAAAATATCTGTTCTCGGCAGCGGCTCCAGCGGAAATTCAGTACTCATATCCACAGAACGAACAACGGTTTTGGTGGATGCGGGTCTTAGTGCGAAGCAGATTCTCCTGCGGCTCGCCGACATCGGCGTTTCCCACGAAGACCTCGACGGTATTCTGATTACCCACGAACACAGCGATCACGCCGGCGGTTTGCGCGTACTCAAAAACACGTTCGATTGCCCCGTCTATATCTCCGAAGCGACAAAGGATTCCTATCTCGCGCCGAAGCGTTCGACTGCCGGCGAAAAGGAACAACAGCTTCGCGGAAAGGCGTTGGGAAACTGCACGGTCGAGATCGAATCGGATCATGAATTTCGCATCGGGGATATCGATTTTGAACCGTTTAGCGTTCCGCATGACGCGGCCGACAACTTCGGATTTGTCGCAAAGAACCGCGGTTACCGGATCGCAACTCTGATGGATTTTGGGCATTTCACACCTTTGATCCGCGAAAAGCTTAGATCGTGTGATGCGATCGTTGTCGAATCGAACCACAGCATCGACATGCTCAAGGCGTGTCCGGTTTACAGTTGGGATCTGAAGCAGCGTATCTCGTCCAAAACCGGACATCTCTCGAATGAGGATCTCGCCGATTGGATTTCAAACGACTACGACGGTTCGGCGAGAGACATCGTCTTGTCGCATCTCTCGCAAAAGGCGAATGATCCGCATCTCGCGCGCTTGACCGCCGAATCGGCTCTTCGCGAACGAAATCATGAAACGAATATCGTGATTTCGGACAAAGGCCGTCCTACGGAATGGATATCGTTTTGATCAATCCCGGCGTCTGACTCGGGAAAAGGAAAAGTGCATTGATTTCAAAAACTATCGAGAGTTGGCACAAAATGGTTGAAGCGCGGGATCCTTCGCGGCTTGCTGAGGTGCTCGCAAACGATGTGGTTTTTCATTCCCCGCTTCGCCATAAACATGTTAAAGGCAAGTTTGCCGTCACGCTTTACCTTACATCGGCGATGAAAATGTTCTCCGAAGGGACGTTTGAGTATGTCCGGGAAGTTGTTGACGGAAACGACGCAGTACTTGAATTTCATGCGGTACTTGATGAAACGGAGATCAATGGGATCGACATGATCCGCGTCGATTCCGAAGGGAAAATCACCGACTTCAAGGTGATGATCCGTCCGTACAGGGCGCTGACGCTTGTTGGAGAAAAAATGCGCTCCCTGATTGAAGGAAGGGGCTGAACGGCGCGCTACCCAATCATCGACAAGAACTTCTCGCTCCATACGGCTTGCCGGCGCATCTCTTTTGATTTCGAAGTTCTTACCGCCCGATTGTAAGTCTTCAAAAACTCCCGCCCATCTCAAATCACCGAAACCAATTTTCGTTTTCCGAAACGCGTTTCGATCGTGGCAGCCATCTTGTAGCCAACCGTGTACCAGGGCCCTTGCACCCCGTAAAAATACATCGCCCTTTCCGTCACTTGCTCCTCGGAAATCTTGCCAAGCGCGACATCGGTCAGAAAAGCCTCGACCAACGCAAGATCAGAATCGAATCTTTCGATATCGTTATCCCAACGCTCGCGCTCTTCCGGTTTGCTAAAGCGATGCGGATGCACTTTTGGAGAACCGGCGGCCGCTAGCATCGCCAGCCCCTCGCCAAAAGCGCCGAGCCACCTAACCGCCTCGCGCTTGGATTCGGAGAGCGCGGAAAGAGATTTTTCGGCTTCTGATTCGGTGCATGCGTTGAAAAACCCAACATGGTGAAGTTCATGCGCGATGGTGTTCGACATTTTGTCCGGAGTGATCTCGGGATCCAAGTAGAGAAAAATCGCCGGATTCCGTTCCAAATCAAAGACAAAGGAATTGGTTTTGGGTTTTATTACGGGATACACGGTCGCCCGAATCGTTGTTTTTGGCGGAAGATAGCGGAGCGCAAGCTTTCTGCTTTGCGAGAGGTCTGCGGTACACCATGCCGCGAGCGTTTGGCGCAAAGTCTGGCGCTTTGATCGGATTTCATCGGCGGTTAGGAAAGCACGAAATGAGTCATCCTCGAATTCCCTTTTCATCGAATGCTCGCGTTCCTTTAGACGCAGATAGCCATCAGTTTTGTAAAGCTTGTTCCAAGCGTCGATCTCGACGCTTTCTCCCCGGGCCAGACTGTCGAGAATAGAAAGAGCTGTCTCAGCTTCGTCTGTTTCAAATACGATCGATTTGTTTTGAGCAGAGGAGTTATGAACGGAAAGAATAAAAACTGCAACCAATGTTGCGAGGTGATTCAAAAACTTCGTGCGCATGTACGAAAGACACCGCATGCCGAGCATTCAAGACACCATAGCCAATGAGACCCGCGCTTTTATTTATGTCGCATATCCTCGCGGAGTTTTGCCCAAAGCGAAAATTTTGATCGTCACGATACCTGCGATAAATCCGCCGATGTGAGCGGCATAGGCTACACCGCCGCCTTCGCCGGTGTTTAGAAAGCCATAGAAAATCTGGAGCCCGATCCACATCCCAAGCGCCACCCAAGCCGGCACCGTAGTAAACATCCGGAATAACAAAACCCTAACGTTGCGCGTTGGAAACAGAAGCACATATCCGCCCAAAACCCCGGAAATGGCGCCGGACGCGCCAAGCATCGGAATCATCGAATCGGGACCCATCACGATCTGCGCCAAGGCCGCCGCAAATCCGCATAGTAGATAAAAAACTATGAATCTGAAGTGCCCGATCAGGTTCTCGATGTTGTCGCCGAAAATCCAAAGGAAGAGCATATTTCCGCCGATATGCATGACGTCGCCGTGCATGAACATCGAGGAAAGAAAATTGAAGTAAACAGGAAGCGGCGTATCGGCATGTTTGATCGAACCGAGAATTTGTCCTGTTTGGGATTTGATCTGAAACACACCCGCCAGATCGACTCCGTTGGTGATCTCCTTCGGAACAAGCGAGAAAGCGGCGTTAAACCACTCGTTCCCGCCAAGCCCCTGCAGAAAAACAAACACCAGGACATTCAGCCCGATGAGCATGTAATTCACCCAAGGGGTGATCACCAAGTCGGAATTGTCATCGCCGAGGGGAAACATGCTTCAGTCTAACCGCTCCTTTTCTACTAGTGTTCCAAGTTCCAGGTTCCAAGTTCCAAGTTCCAAGTTCCAAGTTGGAAATCTATCGAACGCGCTTCTCCTTCTTCAAGAGCGCTTTAACGAACTTCCAAGGCCGAAATTTGACGGGGTTTGCGGGTTCTCCGCAAACCCATTACCTATGTTCCTTCAACAGCTCGAAGCCTTCGGATTTCGCGACGTAGGTGGCGGCCGTAATATCGCCGACAACGTTGAGCGTAGTTCTGCACATATCCAAAATTCGATCGACACCGATGATTATCGCGATCAGCGCCGGATTGATTCCGAGCATTGCCAGGATTCCGATGATGAAAGGAATCGAACCGCTGGGAACTCCTGCCGTGCCGATCCCGCCGAGGATCGCCAGATAAACAACCATCAGCTGCGCGCCCAACGTCAGATCGGCTCCCGCAAGCTGCGCCAAGAAAAGCACCGTCACGCCCTCGTAAAGCGCCGTACCGTTTTGGTTTGCGGTCGCACCGACCGTCAGCACGAAACTGTTTATTTCCTTGGGAACTCCAAGATTTTCCTCTGATACGCGAAGCGCCGTGGGGAGCGTAGCGTTTGAGGAACTTGTCGAAAACGCGGTCAAAATCACGGTGCGCACGCGCTTGAAGAAATCGATCGGATTTATCTTCGACAAGAACCAAACCGACAGCGAGTAAACGCCAAAGAAATGGATGCTGAGCCCTAGCAGAACCGTTCCCACAAACCAACCCAGCGAAAGCAACAGATCGACACCAAAGATCGCGATGTTGTTAAACAGAAGGCAGGCAACAGCGATCGGCGCGAACTTCATAACGATGTCGATAATCTTTGTCGTGATCGCAAAAACCGATTCCATCAATCCGACAAAAGGCGCCGACACCGTTGACGGAAGGAGCGTGATCGCGATACCAACGATCAGCGCGAAGAACATGATATGGAGCATGTTCGGGTTTTCGCCCGAAACTGAAAAGAAGACGTTCTTGGGAACGATCGTCGAAACGACTTCCATCAAAGGCGCGGTCTGCGACGATTTGGCGGATTTCACGGCCGAAACGATCGCCTTTGTATCTTTAGAAAGTTTCTCGGCTTCAACCGAAACGAGATCGGTTCTTTTTGACGCCGCATCGGCCGCTTTTTGAAGCTCTTCGGCACCCTTGTAGAAATCGCCCGGCGATTCCATCGAATTCGGCATCGCTGAAGCAAACGCGGTCGCCGATTTCGCAAAGGCGGAAGTCTTTTCGGAAAGTGCGGTTACTTCCTCTTTGTTTGCCGTGGCAACGGCGGCCAGATCGTTGAAGCGCTTTGCCGTCGTATCAAGGCCTTTGGCATAGGTGGTTGCCGTGGCGGCGATATTGTTGGCGTCGGCGACACGCTTGCCTGCATCCGAGCCGTATTTTTCCTGGAGTTTGGCGTTTGTCGCCGGATCAACGCGTTTTCCCGGTTTGATGGTGTTTGCCAAAAACAAACCGATCGCCACCGAAAGCGCGGAGATTACTATCGTATAGACAAACGACTTGGCGCCAATCCTTCCGAGCTTTCTGATGTCTCCGATACCGGCGACTCCCGAAACAAGCGACGAAAAGACGAGCGGAACGACGATCATCAGCAGCAGGTTCAGAAACAATTGGCCGATCGGTCGCGTGATGTTGTTTACCATCCACGAAACGCTTGGATTGTCGCCGCCCATCGTCTGGTTTACGACTAGGCCGCCAACCACACCCAAAACAAGACCGATCAGAATCTTCGTATGAAGAGGAATTCCCTTTGGCTTGTCG
Source organism: Pyrinomonadaceae bacterium (assembly GCA_041394795.1). Taxonomy (GTDB): domain Bacteria; phylum Acidobacteriota; class Blastocatellia; order Pyrinomonadales; family Pyrinomonadaceae; genus Aridibacter. The sequence continues at coordinate 217,042 of JAWKHN010000002.1, forward strand.
GGCGTCTCGTCGTCAAGATCGGTGGTTAGTTCTTTCTCGTACTCATCTTCCGGTATCAGGTCGTTGTCTTTTTCCATCTTTCTCCAAATCTGGTTTGGGCTACTGGATCAGCGAGCGGAAAACTATGGGAGCATTCCGGCAGGTGCGAAAACGAAGTCGGTCCGTCCTATCTTCCCCAGCGCAGTTTGTTTCGCAGAACATCGAAGTAATTGCGGCTCGAAGGTCTGACCAAATCAAACGTGGTATTGCTTTTTCTGATTTTTACAATGTCGCCCGACATCATATCATGACCGACCTGTCCGTCGAGAGTTAAAACGACCTCGCCGTTGCTCCGCGAAAGCGTCATCTCGATCACTGCGTCATCAGGAACGACGATCGGTCGGTTTGAAAGCGTGAAAGGACAGATCGGCGTGAGCACGACGGCGTTCATCGAGGGATAAACGATCGGACCTCCGGCAGAGAGGTTGTAGGCCGTGGAACCGGTTGGAGTGGAAACGATAAGACCATCGGCGCGAAAGCCGTTTACATACTGCCCGTTTAACGAAACATCGATTTCGATGATTCGCGCCAACGCCGCCTTGTTGATCACGACGTCGTTGAGAACCCTGCCGTCGGCGAGTTTTTCATCCGATCTCCAATGCTCGGCGTCGAGAAGAACGCGACGGTCGATCGCGTACTCGCCTCCCAAAATCAGATCGATGGCGTCTCGCATCTCTTCGACACGAAATTCCGTAAGGTATCCGAGACTTCCGTAATTGACTCCCAATACCGGGATTTGCCTGTCTCCAACCAATCGGGCGGCAAAGATCATCGTCCCATCGCCGCCTAGCACCACGATTAGATCCGCCTTTTCCTGAATCGCATGCTTAAGCTCGGTATCGGGAGCGGTTTTTTCATCCTCGAAATAGGGTTTTCCGATCGTTTCGATCCCGCGTTGCGAAAGCCAAGCAGAGAGCTCGACGGCGGTCGTGTAAGCCTCCTCGTTATGCGGATTGACGACGATGCCTATGTTTTTTACTCTCGGATTTTCCACTGAGTGATAATTGCCTAAACCAAGGGAAGTTGCAAGGGAATCAATCCGGAAGAGTTCCAAGTTCCAAGTTCTGCTCGGTCTGGTTCGGGGTATTTTGGGGCGAATGCTTGTTATCGAGAGGCCGCGACGAAAGTATCGGAGGCACGTATTGGCATTTGGAATGCTGCAATACCTGGCGTTTCCCAGCGCCGGTACCCAGCGCGAACATTCATTTAAGTCGTACCGAGGGTTCCGCGCAAAGCCGCTCCACCCACGACCCAAAACCACGTGGATTTTGGAACAAAATCGGCTTCTAAAAGTGCACTCAACTTCTGGGTCCACTCTAAAAAGTCGTTTCAAGGGCATAAGTTGAAAAAGATCCTGAAGTTCCTCCTCTGACGCGAGAGCCACGAGGGGATAGATCGCCGAGGGTTGTAACCACCGGGTGGTAGCCGTAAGAGCATCCCAGCCAAGTTATTGGTGCTTGGAATGCAGCATTTACTGGCGTTTCTCCGCGAGGCTGTCTCAAAAGTCCCGCCCCCGGCCTGGTGAAACGTGGCAAAACAGGTAAAATATTGTCATGAAAAAGAAGCGTTCTGGCAAGGGAAAACTGGGGTCTGCGCGGGATTCGGTGGAGCAGCCTGCGATGTTTCAGGCTGATTCCGAGGAGTATTTGCTTGAGGAGGGTTCGGTCGAGAGCGGGTCGGCGTACAAGAAGAGGCCGGCGTTCAAGGCGTATGCCCAGAGCCAGCGGATGCTGTTTCCACCGAGCTACGAGGAGATGGTGCCTGAGAACCATCCGGTTAGGGTGGTGAGCTCGGTGATCGACAGGATTTCGCTTGAGAACCTGTACGGGGCGTATCACGGCGGAGGAGCGTCGAGCTATGATCCGCGGATGCTTCTGAAGGTGATTGTGTACGCGTATGTGCGGAACATCTACTCGTCGAGAAAGATCGAGGAGGCGCTGAGGGAGAACGTGCACTTCATGTGGCTGAGCGGGGGGACGGTGGCGGACCACAACACGATCGCCCGGTTCAGGAGCAGCCGGCTGAAGGACGGGATCAAGGAGGTTTTCGTCGAGGTGGTGAAGCTGCTTCACGCCGAAGGGGTACGTTGACCTGAAGTCGATATGACGGACGGAACGAAGTTCGAGGCGAACGCGAACCGGCACAAGATAGTATGGGCGAAGCGGGTGAAGCGGTACAGGGAGTCGATCGAGAAGCAGATTCGCGAAGTGGTTTGAGTACGCGGCGAGGGGCGACGGCGACGACGACCCGAACCTTCCCGATTTCGAGGACATCGACGCGGAGAAGCTCGAGAAGGTGGTCGAGGACCTGAACACGCGGCTCAAGGGAAAGGATGTTCCAAGGGAAGTGAAGGGAAAGTTTGAGAGGGTGCGCGCCAAGGGCCGGAAAGGCTGAGGAGGTACGAGGAGCAGGAAAGGATCCTGGACGGACGGACCAGCTACTCGGTGACCGACAAGGACGCGACGGCGATGAGGCAGAAGGACGACCACATGAGAACGGCCCCGCTCAAGCCGAGCTACAACGTGCAGTTCAGCACCGAGGGCCACATGGTGACGAACTACACCGTCGGGCAGGAGCACACGGACACGACGGCGCTGATACCGCATATGGACGATTGGCGCAAATGCTACGGAAGCATGCCGGAGTCGGTAACGGCCGACGCGGGCTACGGCTCGGAGGCGAACTACCAGTACATGGAGGACAACGGCATCGAGGCCTTCGTCAAACACAACTTTTTCGACAAGGAAAACAAGGGATGGGAGCCGGACAGATTCACGGCCGCGGCGTTCGGATGCGACGCTGAAACGGGCACGGTAATCTGCCCGATAGGAAAGCCGATGGTTCTTATCGGCACGAGGACGGGAAGACGGAAGGCGGGCACGAAAGACGCTGCACAGATACAGGGCGGAGGGATGCCGGGAATGCCCCTTCGGGACTCCTGCATAACGAGAGGAGACCGGCGGCGAAACAGGGTCATTGAGATAAGCCTCAATTCAAGGAGGCTTCGGAAAAAGGCCGGGGAGCTGCTGGAAACCGATGTCGGCATTGGGAAAAGGAAAGAAAGATACAAGGTCGAGGCGGTAATAGGAAACTTGAAACACAACAAGAACTTCAGAAGGTTCCTGCTCAGAGGCATTGAAAAGGTAGCGGCGGAAATCGGAATTCTATCAATCGCAAACAATCTGAGCAGACTCGCCACACTCCAGACGGCGTAGTCCCGCAGGATTTCGCATCGTCCAGCCGGATTTCGCCTTGAAATCGAGAGAAATGCTCTGAGTTTTGATACGGCCTCGCGAACATTGATTTTGTCATTACCGTGGATTCCGCGCAAAGCCGCTCCATCCACGGCTAGAATCTACGTGACGCTCTGCGTCCGAATAGGAAATTCCGGATTTTGGAACAAAATCGGCTTCTGAAACTGCACTCAACTTCTTAATCTTGGAACTTCTGGAACTTGGAACTTGGAACTCTTCCGGACAGCTTGGAACTCTTCCGGACAGAACTCTTCCGATACTTTCCGCCGCCTAGCTTGTGAGCCTTCGATAGATGTTTGGCAATTTTTCCGGTAGCGAGAGAACGTCGTCGATGATTGTGTATCCGACCTCGCCGTAGAGATCGCGTAGTTCCTGTTCGGAATCGCGGTCGATCGTGATGCAAAAAGGCGTGATACCGAGCATTTTTGCGTCGGTCAGAGCTTCGCGTACGTCTTCCTTTGCGTATTTGGCATCGCCGTAATCGTGGTCGTAAGGCCTGCCGTCAGTGAGGATGATCATGAGTTTTGTTCTCGATTCCTGCCGAAGAAGCTTTGCGGCGGCGTGCCGTATCGCGGCGCCGAGCCTCGTATTGTTTTGGAAAGTGATTCCGCCGATGCGTTTTTCGACCTCTTCCGAATACTTTTCGCCAAATTCCTTTACTACATAGAACTTTACGTTTCTGCGTCCCTCGGAGGTAAAGCCGTTGATCGAATAAATATCGCCGACCGCCTCCAGCGCCTCGCTCATCAACACGAGTCCCTCTTTTTCGATTTCGATGATCCGCCTCCCGGGGTGCGTGTATGGCTGAAGCGGATTCCTCGTGATCGTGCGCGCGGTCGAGGAGGATTGATCCAAAAGCAGCGAAACGGCGACATCCCTTTCTCTTCGAAGCCGCTTTTGATAAAGACGCTCTTCCGGTCGGCCATCGGCACGCTTGTCAATCACATAATCGACGACCGCGTTGAGATCGTATTCCTCGCCATCGAGTTCCCTGTTGATCCTGGTGAGATTTTCGGGTTTCATCAACTGAAACTGGTGCCTTACCGAAGATATTACGCCCTTGTACCGACTTCGAGCCAGTTCGACAAAATTTCGGTCGCCCTGTCTGACGCGCTTTTCTACAACGCGGCACCAGCCCGTTCTAAAATCCGCCAGCTCGCGATCCCACTCATCGTAAAGAAACGCTTCATCCCCCAGTTCCAATGGCTGCTCGGGTATCTCGTTTAACGCCCAGGCCTCGGTACCCGAAACGTCTCGCGGCTTGCGGTCCTCTTCTTCCTCCAAACGGCTCCAGGCATTGAACATATCGCGTACGTCCTCCGCCTCGCGACGGTTCTCCTGCTTTTTCTGTTGGGATTCCGTAGCCGCTTCTCCGCCGGATTGCGAATCCGTATACTCGCCCTCTTCCTGTTTTTCCTCAGTCTCCTCAGCCTGAGTCTCTTGCGGTGCGATGTTTTGAAACAGCGAATAGACCCGTGCGGCGGCTATGAGCGAGTCGGCAACGGTAGCGCCTTCTTCGTGAAACGACTGTTCGATAACGGATTCGATCTCGGAAACGATCTGTCCGTAAAAGCGACGCGCATCTTCGGTAGCGCCGCCGCAGAGAGTAATCTGAAAAAGAAGTTCCGCAGGCACCTGCTCGATCGGAAGATCAAAAATGTAAGGACGGCGCTCGCGAAGAAACGCCTGCATCAAATCGAGATCTTTCTGCAGGCCCTTGTAGGTTCTTCGAAGGGTCTTGTCGATCCGCGCGTTCTCCATCGTGCCGAAAATTCGTTTGGCGAGACGAGGCTCCGGAAAAACCTTCAAGACCGTGTGGAAGTCTATCTCTTTGGGAATCTCGTCGAAGCGCTTTCTGAGCATCTCGCGGAATTCCGATTCGGGAAGCGCTGCCTCGCCTTTTTGCACCTCTTCGATATATCCCGCAAGCGAAAACGCATCGAATTGTTCGGCGGTCATCTCGAAGCGTTCCCTTAGTTCGGTAAAAGCGGATTGAAGTGCGGTGGTATTGCGTGCGAAAGTGCCGAATTCTATTTGTCCGGCGCCGTGAGCCGAAAGAACCTTGTAGAGCCGGAAATCCATTTCTTCGGTGCCGAATTCATCGATCTTCGAAGGCAGATAGATCGTCTTTCCATCCCCGATTCTCGATTCCGAAGGCAAGGCCGCAAGCGGCGCGATCTCGATCTCCCGTCCCGTCAACCCCTCGACATATATCCTGAGTACATTGGAAATCTGTTCCAGCGAAAGCCCGTCCGCGCTTTCCTCCAACACCTCGTTGGAGCGCCTTGTTTCGAGCGCGAAATACGAACGCCGCGCCTTCGAAGATCCCTCGGTGCCGGTCTTCATCCCGGCCTCGACCCATTCGGCAAATTGCGCTAGCGATACCTTGTTCAGCGCCCCCGCGCTTGAGCGAAACGCCGCCAACGCGCTCTCCGCATCGACCTCCGCGATTTCGGAAACGAGATTCAAAACTTTTTCCGCGACTGAGTGTGCTTCGCGGCTCTTCCGAATCGATGAGATGCTTGCAAAAAACTCCGGACTATATCGAAGAAACGCGATCAAAACCGAATTTCCGTGTCTGCCAAATTTCTCAGCGACATCCGCCCATAATCCAAACACCTCGTCAAAGGATTTTAGGACGATCTTCGCGGCGTTTACGAAATGAAGCGTGACGCTTCCGCCGAATTTGAGGAGTCCGTCCGCAAACTGGCTCAGTCGAATTATTTGCGGAGTACTGAGCCCTTCGATTATCCCGGGAATCTCCTTCCACAGATCGGCCGTCATCCCTCCAGTACGCGCGGCAAAACTTCCGGCCAATTCCATCACCGCCCCGATCGCATCGGCCTGCCTTTCACCGACTCCGTTCAATGCCCTTATTACGGGCTCAGATTCGCGCAAAAACTCCGCCGAGTGTTTTGCCGATCGGCCCGCGACATCGGCGGCGATGCGAAACACGGATTCGACAAGCGTTTTGTCTTCCGTTGTTTTTGCAAGCTTAGGAGCGGTTTCAAAAGTATCGACTGCAACCGAACTTGAAAGGATCGTTTGGCGTACGCAAATCTCAAAAAGATACCCGCGCGCTTTTTCCGTGAGACCCTCGAGGTGCCGCGTACCTTTCGAGAAAAAGTCGGCCCCCTTCGAGATATCGGACATCGCGAGCTTTCTACCAAGCTCGCCCCAGTCTCTCAAATTGCTTTCCGGCAAAAGCTTCGAAGCCCTTGGAACCGCCTCAACGAATTCTCGGCTGACCTTCAGCGAAACAGCGGCGAGCGAGGCGCCAACCTCAAGCGCAACCTTTCGTTTTGCGGCCGGAAGCCTGCCAAGCTTCCTCGCCAATCCCGCAAAAGTCTCTTTTTTCTCGTTTTCAGACATAACAAGAAGAGTTCCAAGTTCCAAGAGTTCCAAGTTCAGGGGTTCTTCAGTTTCCAAAATATCAGATTGGAACAAAGATGGAATTCTTAAAAAAAACACTTCTTCCAATTCTAACCGCTACTTGGAACTTCTGGAACTTGGAACTTGGAACTCTTCCGAGCAGCTTGGAACTTCTGGAACTTGGAACTTGGAACTCTTCCGAGCAGCTTGGAACTTCTGGAACTTGGAACTTGGAACTCTTCCGAGCAGCTTGGAACTTCTGGAACTTGGAACTTGGAACTCTTCCGAGCAGCTTGGAACTTCTGGAACTTGGAACTTGGAACTCTTCCGGACAACTTGGAACTTCTGGAACTTGGAACTTGGAACTCTTCCGAGCAGCTTGGAACTCTTCCGGACACCTTGGAACTCTATTTTTAATACCCCTTCGGCGGGATTCCGTCTTCGTAAACAAAGACATGGAAGCAGGCGTTTACGTTTCCTTCGATCAGGGCGTCGAGCACCCCGCGTTTTTCCATTTCTTCGAGCTTCTTCATGAGGTAATTCTGTTCGTTCGCACCCATGTGCTTTCGTGCGAGATCGAACGCGCAGCCGGAAGTGTGTGGGGGCAATGATCCCGGCCCGCGAACCGGGAATGAGTTTGGGTTTACCTTGTTTAGCGAAATCTGGTATTCCATCGACCTCTGCAAAGATGTCACGCGGAGCGGCTTCTTGTATTTGTCGTAGTAGTATTTAGCCAATTCTTCGAGCGCTAGTTTGGCGCGAGGGTTGAACATCCTGAGCAGCCGAATCTTCATTTGGCGGCGGTGATCGCCGTTGTTCATGTCGTACTTGATACCGGAGAAATTCGATGCGAGGTTTGCAAGGAGATTGAAATCCGGCGACCCGACCTGTGCCGGAGGGCTGTTCTTATCGGTATCGAAATTGAATGTCGTAAACGGTCCCGTGGTTGAGCTGCCGCCAACCTCCAGCACAAATGTCTCGGTAGCCATTGGCATTTCAACCAAAAGTTTCTGATTTCTCTTTTCGGCCAAATCGGCAAAATCCATCGGAATTTTGTAACCGTTTTCCTGCATCTCCCGAATCTTCGCTTTCTGCTTCACGACGCCGTCCCCGCGAAGTATTGAGGGAACGTCCAAACCGGCGGGCCAGATACCGGTTGCTCCATCCGGGTTCTCATAAGCCTTTTCACGCTGCTGTTTCCAGAAATCCAGGGAGACGTTGTAATACTCCGCCTCTTGGCTGCCGTCGTTGCCGGACGAGACGACTTTCAGGTCATCGGCCGTCACCTCTTTTTCCTGCACTTCCCAATACTGTACGAGTTCATCGAGATCCTCCTGTTTCTGTCTGCCAAGAGGGTCGATCACACGAACGGGAATTACCATCTCATTTGATGCCTGAGGCTTTTCGGGATCCGGCGTTGGCGAGCTTCGTTCGTACCATGCGGCAACCAACAAACCTACTCCAGCAAGTATCAAAATCAAAAACGTCGAAATCCCGGCAAGATAAAGAAGCAGCTTTGATTCCTTTGCTTCCTTTGCCGGAGCGGGCGCGATTGGCCTCTTGACCGTCACGTCCTCTGAGATTGGTTCGGCCGCGTCGCGATTCGACGGCTTCGGCTCCGAATCAATATTCCCATCGAACGAAACAACGATTCTTGTGTCGTTCCCCGCCGTGATGACGTCTCCATCAAGCAGTATCTTTGGCGGACCCGAAATCCTCTCTCCATTGATAAAGGTACCGTTTGTCGAACCCTCATCTACGATTAGAATTTCATCGCGGTCACGAAATATGGTCGTGTTTTTTCGCGAAAGTCCCGAATCGGGCAAAACAAGATCGGAATCCGGGGCGCGGCCAATCGTCAACTCGTCTTCGAGTTCCTTATGAAACTCCTCATATCCCGATTCGATCTTGAGCAAGACGGTTTTCATGATGCCAACTCTGTTTGTATTGGATTCCCCGGTAACCGGAGAAATTGCGATTATGACGGAAGGTGCCTAATTCGTAGCTTACCTTGGTGCTAAAATTCTTGCCCGAAGCCCCGCACGAGTTCCCGCCCTCAGCATTTGATGAACGAGTTTAGCACAGCGTCCGTATACGAAACGACGCGTTGCGTTTCCAACATCGAACTGTGCGATAATACTGCGTTCATTCACAATAGTTTGCAAAATCCTATGGAAGCGAAGGAAGCCAACCTCAAATTTGGAAAGGGCCCTGAAGGCCTTCTGCCGGCAGTTGTTCAAGACGTCAAAACCCAAAAGGTTTTGGCAGTCGGTTTTATGAGCCGCAAGGCCTTCAAGGCCACTATTAAATCCGGCGAGGTGATGTTTTTTTCCGTTCGCTCAAACTCCCTCGAAACCGCTTCTTCAAATCCGGCCGTTCCTGTTCGATTTGTTTCCGCTCACACGGATTCCGACAATCGCTCGATTCTGCTGAAGGCGACGGTCGATGGCCCTATTGGCCGAGCCGGCGAAGGAACTCGTTTTGGCGAGGAAAATCGACAGGAAGGGCAGTTGTTCAACCTCGAACGATATGTAAGCAAAAGAAAATCAAAGCCTTCCAAACGATCATCAACTTCGAGGTTGCTCGCACGCGGAACGACTCAGATTGCGAAAAAGCTTGGCGAGGAGGCGGTTGAACTCGTTATCGAGGCGATGAAGGACGACCCCGAGCTTTTCAAGGGCGAGGCAGCCGACCTCCTCTATCACCTCGTCGTTTTATGCGGATCAAAAGACATCGACTTTGAAGATGTGCTTGTCGCATTGAGTCAAAGGCGCCGCTAAAAAAATAACCCGGTTCGGAATCCGATACCGGGTCAAGTGGTTACCCTCAAATGTAAACTTTTGGAAACTGAAATTGTTTGGACCCTCGTCAGGGGGGCGGCCAAGTTGACCGCAATCTGTAGCCCTTGCTGAGTACGGATTCTATTTCCTCAACCGGCCGGAAGTACTCAAAGGACTCTCAAAAAGTTCTCAAATCATTGCAAATAAAGTGCTTTTTGTTATGAAAAAACCGCCGCCGAATTGACTCCGGCAGCGGTGTTTCTCGTTAATCGGACTTTTGATCCGAATTCTCTTACTTCGCGCCTCCCGCGAGTTTTCCGATAAGGGTAAACAGCGGCAGGTACATTGAGATAACGATCGAACCGATCGTAACACCCAAAAACGCGATCAAAGCGGGCTCGATCATCGCCAGCAAGTCGGCAATCGCGGTATCGACTTCGTCTTCATAGAAGTCCGCGATCTTTCCGAGCATGGCGTCCATCGCACCGGTCTGTTCACCGACTTGAATCATTTGGCTAACCATATCCGGGAAAACTTTTGTCGCCTTCAACGGATCAACGAAGTTTTCACCGCGCTCAACGCCTTCGCGAACCTTGATAATCGCGTCTTCGATAATCACGTTGCCGGCGGTTTTTGCCGTGATTTCAAGCGACTGAAGGATCGGAACACCGGATGAAAGCAGCGTCGAAAGGATTCGCGAGAATCTTGCGACGGCGATCTTCCTGATGATCGCACCGAAGATCGGGAGCTTGAGGATAACCTTGTCGATATTCCAGCGCCCTTTCGGAGTCTTGTAGTAGAAATTCAACCCGACACCGGTTCCGATGCCCGTCACGGCAATCGCGATACCGCCCCAGCCGGCGAGGAAGTTACTAATCGCCATAACGATTCTCGTCGGAAGTGGAAGCGCTTCTCCCGGACCCAAAAGTCCAAGGAAAATCGTTTGGAACTGAGGAATTACGACGATCATGATGATCGCAACCGCAGCGATCGCAACAAATACAACCGCAGCCGGATAGATCGAGGCCGAAACAATGCTTCTCTTGAGCTTGACGACCTTTTCAATCAACGTCGCCAAACGCTGCAGAATGAGATCGAGCACACCGCCCGTTTCACCGGCTTCGACCATATGCACAAAGAGGTTGTCAAAAACCTTCGGGTGCTTGGCCATCGCGCTGGCGAGCGTCGAGCCTTCTTCCACATCCTGTCTGACCTGCGCGAGCACATCCTTGAAAAAGACGTTTACCTGCTGGCCCGAGAGAATGTCCAAACATTGAACGAGCGGAAGACCCGCATCGATCATAACCGAAAACTGACGGGTAAAGACGGCCAGTTCTTTTGCCTTGACCTTCTTGTTTCTACCAAGCTTCGGGATCTTGATGTCGCGTCCCTGCTCAGACGCCTGAGTGAGGACGATCTGCTCGCGCTTGAGTAGCGACCGCAGTTCCTCTTGGTTCGCCGCTTCGCGTTCGCCCGCGACGACCTCGTTCAAACGATTTCTACCTTTGAATGTATATGTCGGCATTCTCTTTCTTGCTCCTCAAGTAACTTAGCTTCTAACCGGGGGTCTTTTTCCCATCGGACGGGATTGAGCGTAAGGGCTCGGGTGCGCGCCACCCGGTTTTGGAGCCGCGCCCGAAGATTTGTCCGCATAGGCCGAGTTGAGTCCCGAACCGCGGTCGATAAGTTCTTTCAATTCATCAGGATTCGAGGTTCGCTGCATCGCAACGTCGAGGCTGATCATCTTCTGCTGGAACAACGTCGCAAGAGCCTGATTGAAGGTCTGCATTCCGAACTTGTCCTGTCCGGTCTGCATCATCGAATAGATCTGGTGAATCTTGTCTTCACGAATGAGGTTTCTGATGGCCGAGTTTGGCACCAAAACCTCAAGAGCCATGGCACGTCCATCACCTGACATCTTCGGTAGAAGCGATTGACACATGATCCCTTCAAGTACAAGCGAAAGCTGCGTTCGGATCTGCGCCTGCTGCCCTGCCGGGAAGACGTCGATGATACGATTGATGGTGGATGCCGCCGAATTGGTGTGTAGCGTCGCGAATGTAAGGTGACCCGTTTCAGCGATTCGAAGAGCCATTTCGATCGTTTCGAGGTCACGCATTTCACCGACGAGCACTACGTCGGGATCCTGACGAAGTGCGGTTCTGAGAGCATTCGCAAAACCGTGAGTATCGGCGTGAACCTCGCGTTGATTTACCACGCAGTTCTTGTGCGTATGCAGAAATTCGATCGGGTCTTCGATGGTCAGGATATGTTCGTGCCTTTCCTGATTGATCTTGTCAACCATGGCAGCGAGCGTTGTCGATTTACCCGAACCCGTAGGTCCGGTAACGAGGATCAAGCCGCGGGGCTTCTTGCAAAGATCCTTGACCACCGGTGGCAGTCCGAGCTTGTCAAAACCGAGAATTTCGTACGGAATCGCACGAAATACGGCCCCGACGGCCCCCTTCTGGTTGTAGAGGTTGGCACGAAAACGTGACATTCCCTTGAGACCAAACGAGAAGTCGAGCTCCAGATCTTCCTCAAACCGGTGCTTCTGCGCGTCGGTAAGCACGGAATAGGCAAGCCTTTTCGTATCGGCCGGAGAGAAGGGCTCGTATCCGTCAAGCGGTCGAAGATTACCATGCACACGCACTTGGGGAGCGGACTTGGTCGTGATATGGAGGTCGGAACCTCCAAGATCCGTCATCTTCTTTAGCAATTCCGGAAGAGTTATCTGGGATTCGACGTTTAGCTGTTGTTCGAGACTCATTTACCAACCTCAGTAAAAGTTCGGAAATTCCGAAGTCTATTTGTCGTTTTGCGCCTGTTGCGGACGTTCGGCACGATCGAGCGCCTTGATCATCGCCTCAGAGCGTTGCTCGCTTGATTTGCCGGATCCGTTCGACTTGGAGGCAACCCGATAGATCCTGCCGTTTGATTCGGTGAAGTAGAAGGTGCGGGTTTCAACCTGATTCCCACGCCCCTGTGTTTTGGCGACAACCACGTAGACGGTTTTTCCGCCAACTTGTTTTTGGTAGTCGTTTTCGACCCAGCCGTTTTCACGTATCATCTGGTCTATTACCGTCCTGCGAAGTGTAGTTGTAGAAACGCCTCCGACATACGATTGACGACCAACATTTCCCGTGCCGCCAACCGAGGCTCCGACGACTTCCATCGAAACATCACCATCGACGATCGGCGGGGTCGGAGTGGCTACGGGGCGCACTGCCGCTGATTTTTTCGCCGGAGCCGCTTTCGGCTGGGGTGCCGGGCTCGGCGTCGCAGCGATCCTGTTGTAGCGTTCCGAGGAAGAGACGTTTTCGTTTTGCTTTGCCGAAGCGAGTTCCTGGGTGCGAAGCCTCATGGTTTGCTTCTTCTCGGCGACGGCCTTGTTTCTGCGTTGTTTGGCGCGGTAGCTTGCCCACCATTTCTTGGAGTACTTTCTAACGCGTTTCCTCTGTACCCTTTTTCTGGCGACGACTCGTTTCGCAACGGGTCTTCGCTTTACGTACCTTCTCGTGCGTTTAACGCGCTTCCTCGCGACGACCTTTCTGCGCGAAGCCGAACGCTTGCGGCGAACGCTGGTACGCTTTCGTCTGACCGACTTGCGAACCGCTTTCTTCGCGACCGCCGAACGACGAACCCCGCGCCTTGCGGAGCGTCGATATCGCTTCTTCTTTCTTGTCGTTGCAAGCCTGCGGTATTTCGCAGCACGCTTTTTCTTGCGCACTTTCCGCATTTCGGTTTGGATGCTGGCTTCCGAATATTCCGTCGAAAGCGGCACCATCGCGCCGAATGCTACAAATAAAACCAAACTTAAAGCTATTGCGCGCAGCATAGGACCTCCAGATTAAACAACCGTTTCCTTGACGACTTCCTCAATCGTCGTGATACCTTCGCGGAGTTTGTTCAGACCCGATTCGCGAAGAGATATCATTCCCAGTTCGATCGCCTTCTTTCTGATCTCGATCGAACTCGCACCGATGATGATCAGTTCTCGAAGTTCATCGGTGATTTCCATTACTTCGAACAAACCGACGCGTCCCTTGTAACCCGTTCCGTTGCAACGGTCGCATCCCTTGCCCTTGTAAACCTTTATTTCGCCCGCTTCGTCCTCACCAAATCCCGCCTCGATCAATGCTTCGACCGGAACTTCCAATTCATGCTTGCACTCCGAACAAATGCGACGGATGAGTCGCTGTGCCTGAATAAGGTTGACGCTGGTGGCAACGAGAAAAGGCTCGATACCCATGTTGACCATACGGGAGACGGTCGAGGGAGCATCATTCGTGTGGAGTGTTGATAGCACGAGGTGACCGGTGAGTGCGGCCTTGATCGCGATTTCCGCGGTTTCAAAGTCACGAATCTCACCGACGAGGACGATATTGGGATCCTGCCGTAGGAAAGAACGGAGGGCGGCGGCAAAGTTCAGGCCGATCTGTTCCTTCATCTGAACCTGGTTGATACCCATTAGGTTAAATTCAACCGGGTCTTCGGCGGTCATGATATTTGTTTCGGGAGTGTTCAGCGATTGCAGCGCCGAATAGAGGGTATTCGTTTTACCGGAACCCGTCGGACCGGTAACCAGTACCATTCCGTACGGCTTCGAGATATTGCGCTGGAACATCTCAAGACTTCGCTCCTCGAATCCGAGTTTTGTCATGTCGAGCATGAGCTTCTCTTTGTCGAGCAAACGAAGCACCACTTTCTCCCCGAAGAGGGTCGGAAGAGTCGAAACACGGAAATCGAGTTCCCGTGATCTGTTGTCGATTTTTACCTTGATCTTGATACGTCCGTCCTGCGGCAGGCGCTTTTCGGAAATATCGAGTTTCGCCATGATCTTGAGGCGCGAAATCAACGCATCGCGCATCTTCATTGGCGGATGCATCACGTCGTAGAGCAGTCCATCGATACGGAACCTGATTCGAAAATCCTTTTCGTAGGGTTCGACGTGTATGTCGGAAGCGCCGCGTCTGAGCGAATCGACCAGAAGAACGTTTACGAGTCTTACTACCGGAGCGTCTTCACTAGCCTGTGCTAGTTCGGCCAGATCGATCTCATCGTTTTCCTCTACGACTTCGAGATCTTCCGAATCCGAACCGTCGAATGCGAACTGGTCAAGCGAAACATCGAGATCGCCGGCGGTAATCTTGTCGTCACCGGCGACAACGCCGCCCGAACCTCCTTTGCCTTTGAAACCGTTCTTCCTGGCAAGCTTTTCGGAGATCTTCTCGAAATCATTTTCTATTTCGACTCCGGCGAGATCCAGTTCCTTGGAAGCCTGATAGTATTCCGCGATCGCTTTTTGAATTCCAGCCTCGGAAGCGATAACGGGTTCGACATTGAGCCCCGTCATGAACTTGATATCGTCCATGGCGAAAACATTTGTCGGATCGGCCATTGCCATCGTCAGTGTTGCACCGACTTTCGAAATTGGCAGGACAGAGTATTTGAGAGCTACATCATGAGAAATCAGCTTTACGACGTCCTCTTCAATCTGGAAAAGATCGAGATTGATCGAAGGCACGCCGTATTGACGCGACAACACTGCTGTTATCACCTCATCTGAAATTATGCCCAGTTTGATCAGATTCGAACCGAGCCGTCCGCCGTTTGTGCGCTGATAATCCAACGCCTCACGCAATTGCTGCGAGGTGATCAGATTCTCGCGGACGAGTATTTCTCCGAGTTTTGCTGACATTTAAGTTGGTTAATACTCCGTTGTAAGTTCGGTGAGAAGGGTTACCGGAAAGAGCATTAAGCTGGAAGATGCTCACAGTGATAAACACTGTTGTTAATGATAATACGTGTTGAACCGACAACTGTCAAGAAGTTTGGGATACGAAAATTCAACAAATTTGTAACCGGTTTTTGTATCCGAACGGCGAAATCGTGCGAATTTCTTGTATCCGGCAGGCAAGATTGCGTTTTTTGTTTGAGAGCAATCGGAAATTTCAGTCGTTATTTGAATAAAAATTGAGGACTTCCAGTTGATTTGCGCTGCGTGGAGAATTTCCGACAGTGGTTCCCGCCGATCATCGGAGCCAGAGCTTCAGAATGTATTTGTCACAAGTTTCAATAGGGTTGTTTCTGACCGCTATTTCAGCGCCGTGTTCTTGGATCCATAAAGAAAAAGCACTCCGCCCGTGAACGGAGTGCTTCTTGGATTGGAGGCGTTTCTTGTTAAGTGATTTACTTCTTCACTTTATAACCATCTGCCTTGAGCGCATCGATGACTTCCGTAATCGCAACATACTGTTGGTGCGTTTGCGGAAACTTCGCGAGATAGGCGGAACCCATGTTCATGCTTTCCTGCAGTTGCGCCGTGTCATTTGTGAAATATCCCGAATTGAAGAGAGCAAGGATCATACCGGCGATTACATCCGGATCGTCCTTGATCAAATTCATCGCGGAACGATAAATTCCGACGGCCTCCTTTGCGTCATCTTCGGTGTTCAAATTGATCGCAAGAGTCATCTTTACCTGTCCGAGAATACGGAAGATGTCCTTGATCGTATCCTCCGCCCTTTTCACATTGTCTCTAACAACATCGGTTTGGTCTGACAAGCTCGCGTTGGAACCCATGTCATGGGCCTTGAAGGACGCCACCATAGCCGCCTTGAAGTCGGCCGCCATTTTGTCGCGGGCCGAATTGATCAACGCGCGATCTTTCGTTTTGGCGGCTTCGTTGTACTGAACCACCGCCCTTTGTTTTAGTGCCGCCGCCTTGTTTGTTAGAAAACCGGGAGCGCTGCCAAGGAAATCAGGATCGAGATCATACCCGGCCTGAAACTTCTCAATCGCAAGATCGAAGTTTTTTTCATCGAACGCGGCAACACCTTCTTTCATCAGCTGTGACCTCTGAGCATTCCTTTCCTCGATTTTCGTGTTGTTTGCTTCAATTCTCTTAATTTCCTTCTCGAGTTCTTCCTGCTCCTTTTTCTGCTCTTCTGTCAATTCACCGGTTGTCGCCCGACTCGCAAGTTCCCTAACCTGCTCTTCCGTTGGAACCGTACCATCGCCGGCAGAAACAATGATCTTCATTCCATTTGCATTTTCCGTGCCGATCTTGACCTCGGACTTCATTGTTGGCTGAAGGTTTGGTCCACTGACCCCAAGGATCACGCGTGCTCCGTACGGAATTCCCAAGATTACGAATTCACCGCGCTTATCCGTAGTTACGGTTCGGCAACTATTGTTGATATCTGTTCTATAACAATCGATTCGAACCCCTTCGATCGGGGTTTCATTTTCTGCGTCATCGACCATAACAACCCTGCCGGATACCTGACCGGTTTGGGCAGAGACCGTTATCGCTCCAAAAGCGGCAAGAGCCGCAACACACACACCAAAAACAACCTTTCTGAAAAACATTTGAATCCTCCAATTTGAATACATGGCGAAAAACCGGCGTTTGGATGTAGATCCGTGGTTTTTCGTTGTTCGATTACGTCTGATTCTACCGTAAATATTGCCGAATATTAAGTTATGTTTTGGGAATAGGAGAAGTCTTTAGAGAAATTTCTTGTGCGGTTTCAAATTCCAGGCCTTATTGAATCGACAAACCTTTAAAGCATCGCACAATCTCCACCCCGCACCCTTCGCCGACACCGTCAAACCCACTCCTTTTGTGCTATCCTTCCGTTTTTCAAACCGATACTCAGGGAGTTTTTATGACAGATAGAATTTACAATTTTAGCGCGGGTCCGGCCTGTTTGCCTCTTTCCGTATTGGAAAAAGCTCAGGAGGAGTTGCTTTCTTTTAAAGGTATCGGAATGAGCGTGATGGAAATCAGCCACCGTTCACCTGAATTTGACGCCGTTATCGAAGGTGCCAAGAAAGGGCTTCGTGATCTGCTCCGGATTCCGGACAACTACCAGATACTCTTCCTTCAAGGCGGTGCGTCGCTTCAGTTTTCGATGATACCGATCAACTTTCTTCCAAAAGACGGTTCGGCAGACTATCTGATCACCGGCGCCTGGGGAAAGAAGGCGGCAAAAGAAGCCGCTCGGGAAGGAAATGTAAACCGAATCTATGATTCCGAGGCGGATGGTTTCAAATCGACGCCGGCTGAGGAAGCTCTCGCTTATGATCCGGACGCCGCCTACATGCACTACACCTCGAATGAAACGATCGAAGGCGTTGAATTCAAAACCGATCTCGCCGGAATCGGAGTGCCGATCATTTGCGATATGTCTTCAAACATCCTCTCGCGTCCGACCGATATTTCGAAATACGCGATGATCTACGCCGGCGCGCAAAAGAACATCGGCCCGAGCGGCGTTACGCTCGTGATAATCCGCGACGACATGCTTGAAAAAGTACCGGAAAACCAGCACACGCTTCTCGATTATCGCGCCATCGCCTCAAAAGATTCGATGCTCAACACTCCAAATACGTGGGGCATTTACATCATCGATCTCGTCTGCAACTGGCTCAAGGATTTGGGTGGGCTCGAGGGCATCGCAAAAATCAACGCCGAAAAGGCGGCGCCGATCTATGAGGCGATCGATGCCAGCGATGGTTTTTATAAAGGACATGCCGATCGCGATGCGCGCTCCAACATGAATGTTACATTCAATCTTCCGACACCGGAGCTCGAAAAACAGTTTGCTACCGAAGCGGCGGCCAAGGGGTTGAGCGGGCTTAAAGGACATCGTTCGGTTGGCGGAATTCGCGCCTCCATTTACAACGCGTTTCCGAAAGATGGAATCACGGCATTGACCGATTTCATGTCGGATTTCAAAGCCGCAAACTAGGCCGCCGAGAAAACGCACATTTGGGTATTTAATACCCGCGCTTCGGGTCTTCATCCTGGCGCGGGTATTTTGCAATCCCGTTCGTGCAAAGCAGTTTGCAAACTGCTTTCTCCAAGGAGAATTGATGTCAACAAATAGTTTTGGAGAACCTATGGTTCGCCAACTGCATCGGATTCTCGAAAATGTTACGATGTTTTTAATTCAACCAATCGGGTTAATCATGAGAAAATTTTATTTGTTTGTCGCAATTTTGGTAACTGCTGCAAGTATTTCCGCGCAGTCTGGTTCGCTTTCATTCGAGGGTGAAAAACACCTCAAAAACATCCGCCAACTTACAAACACCGGTGAAAATGCCGAGGCCTATTTTTCACCTGATGGAAAGAAACTGATCTTTCAATCCAAGCACGGAAATATGGGTTGCGATCAGATCTTTACGATGAATATCGATGGGTCTGACATGAAAATGGTATCTACCGGCAAGGGCCGTACAACATGCTCCTTTTTTTTCAAGAGCATGAAAAAGATCATCTATAGCTCGACGCATCTGGGCTCCGCGGAATGCCCGCCAAACCCCGATTTTTCGAAGGGTTATGTTTGGGCAATTTACCCGGATTACGAGGTGTTTAGAGCCAACCCTGATGGCTCTGGAGTCAAGAACCTGACAAACTCTCCGGGCTACGATGCGGAAGCGACGGTTTCACCGGACGGAAAAACGATCGTTTTTACTTCTACCAGGGACGGTGATCTCGATATCTATACGATGGACCGCAACGGCAAGCATGTTAAGCGTTTGACGACCGCGCTCGGGTATGACGGCGGACCGTTCTTCTCACCAGATGGCAAGAAAATCGTCTATCGAAGCTATCATCCGAAGACTGACGCCGAGATCGCCAGATACAAGGACCGCCTTGCAAACGATCTGATCGAGCCCAATAACTTCGAGATCTGGGTTATGGACAAGGATGGTTCGAACAAAGTGAAGTTGACCGATTTTGGCGCCGCTTCGTTCGCTCCCTATTTTCATCCGAGCGGCAAGAAGATCATCTTTTCCTCCAATCATCTTGCCGATGATCCAAGAAAACGAAATTTCGATCTTTTGATGATCGACGTCGATGGCAAGAATCTCGAGAGAGTTACAACCTACGATTCGTTTGACGGATTCCCGATGTTCTCGCCGGATGGCAAGAAGCTTGTTTTTGCCTCAAACAGAAATGCTACGACAATGGGCGATACGAATGTCTTTATCGCCGATTGGGTAGATTAGGAAACCCTTTTCGCTTTTCCGGCGATTTGCAGGTTGGCCGGATGACACAAATCGAACGATTGTCATTGGTGATTTTTTTCGTCATGGTCGCAGCGGTTTTTCTGCTCGCGGCCTTGGCGATACTCCGCAAGGCTTTGCGCACCCTTGGCTTTTTCTATTTGCAAACCGGTTCGAAGATAAAAGCGGCTGAGTGGTTTTCAATTGGTTTGGCCGCGATCGGCGTCATGTGCTTCATCTATGGATTCGCCTACGGTCCGTATGATCTGGAAGTCCGGAACGTCGAAGTATTCTCCAGCAAGGTGAGTGACACTATCCGTGTCGTTCACATCTCTGATATCCATTCGGATCCATTTCCAAGGCTCGAAGAGGCGCTTCCCTCAATCATAAAATCACAGAAACCCGATCTGATCGTTTACTCCGGAGATTCGGTGAACTCTGAAGACGGTCTTCCAGTTTTTAGAAAGTTCATAAAGGAGACAGCAACGATTGCCCCAACGTACGTAGTCAGGGGCAACTGGGATGTCTGGTATTGGCCCCACCTCGATCTTTTTGGGGATACCGGAGCCATCGAACTAAACGAAAATTCGGAATCATTTAAGAAAGGCAGCACGGAAATCCTTTTATCGGGGAAGCCGGTGGAATCGCAGGATGAACTTCCGAAGCTGATCTCGTCCGCCGGGAAAGACAGATTTCACATCGCGCTTTATCATTATCCCGATGAGATCGAGCCTGTTTCAGAGGCCGGAGCGGATCTTTATTGCGCCGGCCATACTCATGGCGGACAGGTGGCGTTGCCAATTTATGGTGCCTTGGTTACATTCTCGAAGTATGGAAAGCGTTATGAGGGCGGCACGTACAATGTCAGGGACACCACTCTAAACGTCAATCGAGGAATCGGCATGGAAGGGGGCACGACTCCGAGAGTCAGATTTTGGGCGACTCCGGAGATCACGGTAATCGATATCAAACCAAAATAGAAAACCCAATGGGCGCCGGTTTCGAAAGAACCAGCAGATTCAAAACAATTCATAACATCATGAGAAAAATATATTCACTAGTCATTATCGCCATCCTGGCCGCTTCGCTTTCGGCGCAAACGGCAAAACAATCCGAAGCCGAAAAGAATCTTAGAACCCACGTCTCATACCTGACATCGGATGAGCTCGAAGGGCGTCGCACCGGCGAGAGAGGGGCGACCTATGCGGCGGGCTACGTTTCGAACATCTTTCAAAAATACAAGCTCTCGGCAGGATTCAAGGGAGACGACGGAAAGTCGGCTTTTCTGCAACCCTTTGATTATGTCAACGGTGTGGATTTTGAAGCGGGAACGTCGCTTTCGATCGACTCGAAATCGGTCGCCATGGGTGGAGGGTTCAAACCCTACGTTTACACTCCATCCGGCACTCCCGGTACTGCCGAAGCCGTATTTGCGGTTTACGGCGTATCGGCTCCGAGACTCGGTTGGGACGATTACGCGCAGATCGACGTCAAGGACAAATACGCGGTAATCCTCGCAGGTGTGCCCGGAGGCGGAAACCCGCGTTCGCCGTTTGCTGCATATAACCTGCATGCCCGCGCAAATATCGCAAAGGAAAAGGGTGCGAAGGCACTGATCGTAATCGCCTCGAACAACGATCTCGAAAAAGAGCGGCTGGCGTCGCAGAACTTTAACCAGACTCTTGGCGAAACCGCCATCCCGGTCGTGATTGTTTCAAGGGAAACCGGTGCCTCGCTTCTACGTTTGAAGAACGCCGAAGAACTAACCGCTACCGAGAAATGGCTCGAACAAAAACCCGAAGACGCACAGGTATATTTCGCCGGACGGCCTATGCCAAAGACGGATCTGTCGATCGTAGCCTCGAAAAAGAAGGTCGCCGCATACAACGTGATCGGAATCTTGGAAGGTCGCGACAAGGTTCTTAAAAACGAAGCCATTATCATCGGCGCCCACTACGATCATCTCGGAAGGGGCGGCGAGGGTTCGCTGGCGCCAAACTCAACCGACATCCACCATGGTGCCGATGACAACGCTTCCGGCACCTCGGCGTTATTGGATCTGGTTAGAGTCTTCACAAAGGAAAAGAAGAATAAAAGAACGATCATCTTCATCTCGTTTGGAGGAGAGGAGGAAGGACTCCTGGGCTCCAAGGCATACGTTCAGAACCCGGTCTTCCCATTGGACAAAACGGTGGCGATGTTCAATATGGATATGGTCGGAAGACTTCGTGACGACAAGCTCACGGTTGGCGGCATCGGAACATCAGAAATCTGGAACGATCTCGTAACAAGGATGAACAAGCGCGTGCCCAATGTTTACGGTAAAAACAAGGGCCCCGGCGCGGAGTCGTCGGAGGACGTGATGCTTTTCGATCTGCAGCTCAATCAGGATGGATTCGGTCCGTCGGACCACGCCTCGTTTTATGGCGCGAAGCTTCCTGTTTTGTTCTTCTTTACGGGAACCCATAGCGACTACCACAAACCGTCCGACACCGCCGAAAAGATAAACTACGCCGGCTTGGAAAAGATCGCAGATTTTGTGGCTGATC
This sequence comes from Pyrinomonadaceae bacterium, assembly GCA_041394795.1. GTDB lineage: Bacteria > Acidobacteriota > Blastocatellia > Pyrinomonadales > Pyrinomonadaceae > Aridibacter. Next base: position 239,056 of record JAWKHN010000002.1, read on the forward strand.
TGGTGCGCGTCGTGGACTCGAATCAAACCGCGCCGGTTTACAAACAGGCTCCTTCGAATCAATCCGAAGCCGGAAGGCGCGGATTCAATGTTTCGCTTGGCACGATTCCCGGTTATGGCGACAGCGACAACACTGGGCTTCTCCTCGAAGGCGTCCGCGACGGTTCGCCCGCCGCAAAAGCCGGAATAAAGGGCGGAGACAAACTCGTGGTGCTCGCCGGGAAGGAAATCCGCAACATCAGCGACTATGTGTTTATGCTTGGCGAACTCAAGGCCGGCGAGACTTACGAGCTTGAAGTTATCCGTAACGGCGAGAAAGTGAAGTTAAAAGTCGTGCCCGATCCGAGGTAGGATCTGACTTTTGAAGGGCAAAGGTCAATAACATGAAAAAGGCAAAAACTACTGTCGGATTCCGCAAGTACCACGGATTTGGAAACGACTATTTCGTATTTCTCGCCTCCGAATTATCGGAAGTGGGGGATCTTGCGAAATTCGCTGTAGAAATCTGCGACCGAAACAAGGGCGCCGGAAGCGATGGCCTTGCGATCCTAAAGGAATCTTCCGACGGCCTCTCCGACTACTCTTGCAGGATCATAAACCCCGACGGTTCGGAAGCGGGCTTTTCAGGCAATGGAACGCGTTGCGCGGTAGCCCATCTCTACCGCGAAAAACTTTGGGACGCACCGACGCTTAGACTTTCGACGCGGAGCGGCGTCAAGAACTACGAGTTTTTGAGCCGCACTTTTGATCTCTTCAGGTTCAAGGCCGAGCTTGGGAAACCCGTTTTTGATACGGAAAAGGTGCCGTTTGTAAGAACGGCCGGCTCGAACAAGGTTGTCGATTTCAAGGGTGACGCTTTGGTGGAAATCGATACCGCAAAACGCTCGCTGTATGTGCCATTGAATGTCGGGAATCCGGTTTGCGCGGTATTCGTGGATGACTTCGCACCGAATTGGAGAACGATCGGAGCGGCGATCGAAAAGCATCCGTGTTTTCCGGATCGGGCCAATGTCGTATTTGTCCGACCGGAGAACGAATCGCGAATCGATATTCGTATCTGGGAGCGCGGCGCTGGAGAAACATCGTCATCGGGAACATGTTCGATCGCGGCCGCGGTCGCCTCGGCCTATTTGGAAAAAACGCTCCGGCGCGTATTGGTCCGGGCTCCCGGCGGAATAACCGAAGCGGAATGGCGTGAGGACGGCGAAATGCTGATCACGGGAACCGCGGAATACGTCTATTCGGGGGAATGGGAGGTCGGGTAAACTTCCAAGTTCCGTCCGGAAGAGTTCCAAGTTCCAGAAGTTCCAAGTTGCAGAAGTTGAGTCCACTCAAGAAAGGCGATTCAACGAAAAAATCGACCGGTAAATTTATCCTCCGAGAAACCAAATAAGACCCCTGCCACCTTGTGTGGCAGGTGAATGAGGTCAGCAGCTAGTCCAAACTACATTGATTCATCCGGAGGCCCCTGCCGCCTTGTGCGGCAGGTGAATAAGGTCAGCCCCTTCCAGAAAATCAATAAACCTCAACACTCCAAGCATTTAACGGCCGTAGCTAGGGACCTTTGCCTCCTGCCGGACAAGCCGGCAGGGGGGCCGGAACGCTTTATGTTTTGCCGTGACTAGCTTCTGACCTTATTCACCTGCCGGACAAGCCGGCAGGGGTCTTTCACCTATATCGAACCGTTGTGACTGAAAATGATGCCCTTCACTTTCTAATTCGACTTTTTAGAGTGGACTCAACTTCTGGAACTTGGAACTCTTCCGGAAGCCCTTATCTCGCCGCGTTCGCGTTCATGTCGGCGTTCCTTGATGAATCGGTGGTTTGTCCCGGATCACGCATGCTTGTCGTGTGGCACCAACCGGTTTTGTGTCCGCGGTTGTTTGCTCCCGAAAGCTGGCCCTTCGTCTTTTCGATAACTCCGTCATCGGGATCATTCAAAAATAGATCCGTCGCGATGTTGCAGTAATCGTATTTCCACCAAACGTCCTTGAAGGAAGTCGTCGAATAATGCACCTTCGCGCGCGCCCAGGTTGGAATACCCGAAAGCCAAGCCGAAGCGCCACTGTAGGTAAGATTGTTGTTCGTACCGCAACCGGCCCCAAAAACGCTACCCAAGGCGGCGAGGTTTCCGGCGAGCGCCGTGCCCTGATACGGAGTTCCGACCGACTGGATCAAACGGTTCCCGGTAGCATAATCCAAACCGCTCCAATAATAGGTATACAAATGAAGCGAGGCCGCGCCTCCCTGACTATGCGCAACGATCCCGAATGACGGATACGACGCTCCGAAATTCCTGATCAAATTCGCAAACTGATCATGCGTCCGATTCGCATTCGGATCATGGAAAACGATTTCGCCGGTAAACTGCGATGTCGGAAAGGAGTTGCCTCCCGAACAATATCCATGAACGAGCATCAGCACGCCGCCGGCGGCATTGTCGCGCATCGGATTCAGGGGTTTGACTCCCATCCTCATTTCATCGTTTACATCGCCCCTAAATCCTGCGGCGGCTTCGGGAAGCGATGTGACTGCGAGCTCCATTTGCTTGGCTTCAGCGATCGTTACGAAATAGTCGGGATCCTGGATCCTTACATTTCTTAGCTCAAAACCGTTCTTTGCATCCGCATTTGCAAGCCATCTGCCGTCGATGGTAACGGGAAGCGTCTTCGCGATTCCGCGGCCTTCGGTTTCGGTCATGCCTCCGATCCACGCGACGGGCTCGGTCGAATCGTCACCGCGCGCAAATATTTCGCCATAAACGATCACCTTTCTACCGTTGGGTAATCCGGTTACCGGAATCTCAGCTTCCATCCGCATCGAGTCAATCGGTGTCGCAACCGTCATCTTTCCAAGCTGTGCGTTGTCTGAGATAACCTGAATCACCTGCTCGCTCGTACGCAGATAGGTTTCGCCCTTCGGGCCGATACCCGTTACCGAAATGCGAATCTGATACTGCCCAGGAATCGAAGGCGTGAAAACACCGCTGAGACCCGTTTCAGATGAATCGAGTTTGTAGGTATTGGTTGCGCCTCGGGGATCGGTGACTTCGATGCTTCCTCTATGGCTGCCGGGAAGAGCCGGTGGAATCGCAAGCTCGTCGGAAGCGGAAGCGTCGTAGGGAAACGCGTTGATCGGGATCTCGCGACCGACGATCGTGCTGTTTGTTCCGATCCACGAATAGAGTTTTACGGGCGAGTCGCTCGTTATGACAAGAAATCCTGCCGTGCTTCCACGGAAGGTGTCGCGTTCATTTGTGATTTCAAACTTCCATCTCGAACCCGATACCCCACGCATTACAAACATTTCCGCCGGAAAGCTCAAACCATCGATTCCGAGATTTCCCAAGTCTCTTTCTACGAGATCGGTGTTGGTTCTCAGGTCGATCGGTTTTGAATCACCGCGAAATGCCTTTATTTCCCAATTCGAACCTTCCGGCGATATTACGCCGATTCGGAGATTGTCGCTGGTTTCAATCGGGACGTCGATCTCGACGCGACCCTTTTCGAATCTGACCGGAATCACGGCCGTCTTTGAGCGTACACCCTCAGATTCAGGGCTTGGCATACGCATCGAATCCATTTCCGTCGCAGGCCCGGCAAGCTTCTTAAAGGACGCGGGTTGTCCGGCAAAAACGCTCGCGACTGAGAACGCCGCGATAAGGGTCAGCAGTATCGTTTTTCTTGTCATTTTCACTCCTTCCTGTTTGATATAAAGACGAAAAAATCGGATTCAAGGGAATCACCGCCAAGAACTCGGGCGGCTTGAAAAGGAGTGCGCTGATTATAGATTTTTCTTTTGAATGCAACAAGGGGTGGGGGAGGGAGTTACGAGTTTCGAGTTTTGAGTTTCGAGTTTGGCGGAAGAGTTACGAGTTTTGAGTTTCGAGTTCGGCTAAAGAGCCAGCGTTCGTAATGGGAAGCGGAGAATCAGACAAGCGTCCGTCTTAATTTGGAGCCACTCCACAAAACGAAAGAACTCAAAACTCGAAACTCATTACTGCGCGGAGCGAGGCGGAGCGAGCTTAACAATTTCATTCGCGCCGCTTCTGAAGGGAATCAGGCTGCGGATGTACGTGAGATAGATGTTGTTGCCGAATTTTGTTACGCCCCAGGCGCCGCGACCGTTTTTTGGTTTCCCATAACCCGGAATTTCTTTCGGTGCGTTCCTTTGGCCAACATCGACCGCGACAAGCTCGCTATCGCCGGCCGAAAGAAAGGCCTCATCGCGTGCCTCGTCAAACTCGATCTGGTTTGTGTGGCCGGGGCTGTTGAACCAATTGTTTGAGTTTAACTGGCATTTCCAGGGATTAAACCAACCTGTCAACAAAATCGACTTTGGTCTTGAGACATCCAAAACCTCCAAACCGCAATAGTCCACGGCGACAAAAGCGTACGGAAACGAAATTGCGACATTGTTGTAGGCCCTTGGCTTTGCCCCAAGCGCCGGGTTTGCGTATCTGCCGATTTCAGAAGGATTGGCCGGATCCTTCAAATCAAGGATTCTCAGCCCACCGGCATCATACGCGACGTAGAGTCGTTCATCGTCAAGCGCCAACCCGCGTGCGTGCGGAGTCTGTGTTTTCGGCGGATTCTTTTTTGGAAAACTCGTATCGGGAAGTATCGTTCGCACCTCTCGCAAAGAGCCTTGCCGTCCGATCTCGAAAACCGTGACGCCGCGCGACATTGATGCGAGGTACGCGTAACCTTTGAAAACTGCTACATCCGAAGCGCCGTCATAGATTCTGTCCGAAGCCCAGATTGAAAGCCTTTTGGGCTGGACCGGGTTCGAGATATCAAACACCGCGAGTCCCGCCTTTGATTTGCCGCCAAAAAAGTCCCCCAGCACGACATACATCCGGTCACCAACGATCCGCAAATTCATCGCGTCGAGGTTTCCGAGTTGCAATCTCCCTATCGAAGTCAATCGCGTTGCGGACTTTCCATTGTCTTTAAGGATCGATACACCGCCCTGTTTCTGAGCGACTGCGAGAAATACGTCTGAGCCATTTCCAATAGCCCGAACAGCAAGCGGCGGAGACGCGCCAGTTCCGAAATCCCATGCTTTTTCGTAGGCGAAAAGGGAGCAGGATAGAAGTGCGACGATGAACGCTGGAGCAAAAAGTCTTCTCATTACGGGTAATAAGACGCTCTCAGCAACCAAATTGTTAACCTGAAATCACGCGCCTGAAAAACCCCGCTCAATCGCCGCGTCCAGAAAGCAAATCCCATTTGGCAACAAAATCACCAAGGTATTCTTCCCCCGAGTCGATATGGGTTTGGATCAACTCCCTTACCAATTCCACCTCGCTGTCGTATTTCTGTTTGTTGAACTTGCCCGAAAAGAGAACGGTTCGCAGCCAGACGAGGTATGTTGTTAGCGCGTCAAAGCGGTTGTATCGAACGATCGCGTCAATATCTCCCGCGAGCCAAAGATTTAGGACGTCATCGCCGGTTGTTCCCATCTTTCCGGGAATTCCCAAAACGGTTGCGAGTTCATGAAGAGTTTGCGAAGACTTGCCAAAGCCTCCGACGATATCCCTCAAATCGATGTGGTCATCGCCGAATCTCGCAAAATAATCGACTCCTTCCCAAGGCTTGTCGGGGCGCTCGCAATAGGCCGGCACCGAAATACCGTTTGCAAGACCGCGCTGCAGCATTATCGGTATGTCGGAATTGTGCGAGTTGAATCCAACGATCTGCGCCTTTGATTTGCCGACTCCGGACAGAAACCTTTCGATCAACTCGCCTTCCGGCACGGCGGCCTCGCCGATATTCGGGATCGAATGCAGCTTGAGCGCAGTCTCTCCGTTTCTGACATGCCTGACGATCGCCGCAACCGAAACCACCCGGCAGAGAATCGTTTTGAGAAAGGGAGTCGGATCTTCATCCGTCGCGCCCCCTTCCTGCCACATCACATTCAGAACCTCCTCGTCGGATATCTCCTCGGGGAGGCCGTAAACCCGACGTCCGGCGGAAGGATCCGGTACCCACTCGGCATCGAAGGCATAAACGATGTTGGAAATTTTTTTATACATTGCTCAAGTCCAATGAGTATCGGTGAACCACTCTCTTAGCGCTCCCGTACAAAACCGATATAATCCGTTTCCGCCGTCTTTACTCCAAAGGCCCGTATCTGGTTGATCGCTTGTCCGCGGTGAAAAGTCGAATGATTCACTACATGGACTACGAGTTCCGAAAGCGGGTTGCTGAACGAATCTCCGCGAAGGTTTTGGTATTCAACCACCGTGCCCATATCCGCGTCTTCGAGCGATTCAAAATACTCGCGCCGTTCCTGTTGGAGCTTTAAAAGTTCGACACGGATTGCGGCCAAAGAAGCCTCTTCATACCAAGTCGGAAAACCCATAGCTTCATTCTTCCATCGTTTGAACCAGACAAGCTCCGCGCCGACCATATGCGCGAGCGTATCGCGAACCGACGAAAAACTACCTTTGCTTTCCGCGTTTGCCTGCTCGTCATCGAGCGTCATCGCTAGGTCAAAAACGATGTTGTTTGCCCATTCGGTGTAGGCGATCAGATCCTGTGCTTCCTCTTTTGTCATGTTGCGATACTAAACCAAACAAAACCGCGCGACAAAGGCGCGGTTAGTCCAAATCATGATGCGGCGAAAACTACTTCTTGCCCCGGTCTGCAAGCACGCCGCCAATGTAGGCCGTCGGGATATATGCGAGAACGAGATCGGCGAGAATAAACCATAGCGGTCCACCGATCAAAAAGACCGCCGCAATTCCGCCGAGAAGATTCCAAACTCCCAAACCCAATGCAAATATCCGTTTCTTCGAAGTCGCGAGCAATGCCACCACAAGTCCGGAAACAAACGAGCCGATAGCGTGTGCAAAAAACGCCGGAGAAAGCTGAAGCGGGGTGTAGAGGTTTATGTTCGCCTTTATCGATTCCATATTTCCCGGATCGACCCCTTCGGGCGGACCGATAAACGAGCTAAGAATTAAGAGCGTCGCCATGTTTGCGGCACCGCCCGCAATAACAGCTGCGATTACCGCAAGAATATTTCTGAGTATTGGATGCATGCGGAAATTATCCACACAAAAGGAAGCAAGTAAAGAAAAAATGCCGAAAGATCCTAAATGCTATTCGGAACTCTTATCGACTATCGTTTTAAAGCCTCCGTAAATCATCCGCTTCTCGTCAAACGGAATTCCCCCTTCGATCATCTTCGCCATCCGCGGATCAGACTCGACAAGCTTGTTTACACGGTCGCGATCACGCTTTGATTTGAATGAGATCCAGGAAAAGATGACGATCTCGCCGTCCTTGGATTTGACCGCTTTGCCAAAGGAAACATTCTTTCCTTCCATCAGATCGTCACTCGCGCATTCAACTACCTCAAGCGCGCCATGTTCGATAAAGACCTTCGCGGCCTTGGCCGCCAAGCGTTTGTAATCGGCGAGTTTTTCCGCCGGCACCGCTATCAGATAACCGTCCACGTACTTTGCCATGTTTTTCCTACTCCCTTTCAAACTCTCTCAAAGCAACGACTGAACTGCCGCCCCGGCCTTTCTATTTGTCCGACCAAATTGCCACGACATTTCCGGCAGGATCCTTGAAATGAAATCTGTGGCCGCCTGGAAACTCAAAAATATCGACGACGATTTCTCCGCCCGATTCCTCGACCGTCTCTTTTGAACCTTCGAGATCTTCCGAATAGAAGACCGGAAGCGGGGCCGATGGTCGATGACCGGGATCGGAGTTGATCCCGAAAGCGGGTTTGATTTCCGAACAATCCGAATAATCCGGCCCCCAATCGGTAAATTCGAAACCGAATATTTCCGAATAAAACTTCTTTGCGGCGGAATGCGCTTCCGCGCTCGTCGCGCCAATCTCGATAAGGTCGAGTCTGATGGTTTTGCTCATGTTTCGAATATATCAGGATCTCGTGCATTTTCATTGGCTTGACCACGCTTCGAACCGCGTCAAAATCGAGATTCGAAGTATCTGCGATAAAAAAATCAGAAAAAACTGATGAAAGAATCAAGACTTCTTTTGCCGAAACCGCGAAGCTGTCAAAAACGCAAAGAATGATCGCGGATTGCGGTGCAATCCATTGAAATTTTGGCAAAGTGGCGATCTATTGGGGCGACCTGAATGCCTGCGTTTTGGGAGAAATTTAGCATGAAGTTGAAAATCACAAACTCACAATCCACGGCGCATCGATTTACCTTGGTGTTCGTTCTGGCACTCGTTCCATTCTTCGCCTTTGATGCCAGTGGGCAAGGCACCTCGTTCAGCTATCAGGGAAACCTTTCAAGTGCGGGCAACACTGCGAACGGTAATTACGATTTCGAGTTTCGACTCTTCGACGCGCAATCCGGAGGCAACGAAATCGGTTCGGCAAACGCGGTCAATAACGTGCCGGTGGCCGAAGGCATCTTCTCCGTTATTTTAAACTTCGGACTCGTCCCCGAAACCAATACGGTATTTCTGGAGATTTCCGTAAGACCCGCGGGTTCCGGCAGTTTTACGTTACTTGCCCCGAGACAACCCATTACCAGCACTCCCTACTCGATGCGGAGCATATCCGCAAATACCGCAACTACCTCGGAGACGGCGACCATCGCTGACAACGCCGTAAAGCTTAACGGCGTCGCTGCCTCGGAGTATGTGCTCACCAGTGACTCAAGGATGACCGATTCAAGGGATCCGAATCCGGGAAGCGGCGCGTACATCCAAAACCGCGCCTCGTTGCAGCCTTCTTCCGAGTTTAATGTTTCGGGCAATGGAACGGTTGGAGGAACTTTAACGGCAGGTGCCATCAAGACACCCGGTTACTTAAACGAAAGTGGGGACACGATTCTCAGTTCTCAAACGATAGGCCCTGCGAGTACTAATTTGTTTGTCGGTGTATTTGCCGGCCAGAATACAACGGGGACGGGCAATCAAAACACATTCGTTGGAAGGAGTTCGGGGCTAAGCAACACCTTTGGTTTCGGAAATTCGTTCTTTGGATATGATTCGGGGTTTTTGAACACTACGGGCGCTCAGAACTCCTTTTTTGGGCGTGCCGCTGGAATTAACAATACTACTGGCTCAAGAAACTCGTTTTTTGGGTCATCTTCCGGGTTAAATAACACAATCGGGAGCGGAAATTCATTCTTTGGCGATGACGCAGGTGCTACCAACACTACGGGCTCAGGAAATTCGTTTTTTGGAAACAAATCTGGGTTATCAAACACTATCGGGACCGAAAATTCATTTTTTGGTGACAGCTCTGGATTTCTTAACTCAACAGGCTCAAACAACTCGTATTTTGGAGCGCTTTCTGGACAAAACAACACGACCGGAAGCGGCAACGCGTTTTTTGGCACCTCCGCCGGTTTCGAGAACACTACCGGTTCCGACAACTCCTATTTTGGCGTCAACACAGGTAGGCTTGGTACGACTGGAGCAAGGAATTCATTTTTTGGCCGGCTCGCAGGAACAAATGCGATCGGAGACGACAATACCGCGATCGGCTTCAATGCCGGTAACACCAATGCTTCAGGAAGCAGCAATACCTTTCTCGGGGCAAACGCGAATCCCAGCACGGATGGACTGACTTTTGCGACCGCAATTGGCGCGGGTGCTACAGTTCAGGTATCAAACAGGATTCAGCTTGGAAGAACTTCCGGTTCCGATACGGTAAATGTTTCGGGAAAACTACGCATACTTACTCTCGGGGCATCGGGCTCGACCCCTTTGTGCCGCAACGCTTCGCTCGAAATCGGTACTTGCCCCTCCGCCTTTGGCGACGCGGCGAAGGCCGATGCGGCCCTGACTGAAAAGGCGCGCGAGGTGGAAGAACTCCGCGCCAAGCAAAAGACGTTGGAAGACGAACTCAACAGACAAAAACAGGAAATCGATGCGCTCAAACAGATATTGTGTGCGCAAAATCCAAACTTACCGGTATGCCCACGGCAAGACTAATCGGGTGTTTTCGCAAATCCTGGATTGGAATGTTCTACGGGAAAGCGATCGCGTCAGCGATCTTGGGCGACTCCCTTGAATGAAAGCCGGTGAATCGGCGTGTGCCCCAAAGAGCGGAGGGCCTCAAAATGCGCGGCCGTTCCGTATCCGGCGTTCTTTCCGAATCCGTAGCCCGGAAAGACGGTTTCGTATTCTTCCATCAATCGGTCGCGAAACACCTTGGCGACAACTGAAGCGGCGGCGATCGAAACCGAAACGGCGTCGCCTTTAATGATCGATTTTTGCGGGATTGGAATTTTGGGGAGCGAGACCGCGTCGATGAGTATCAGTCCGGGGCGTTGGTCAAGACCTTCGATCGCGGTTTGCATCGCAAGCCGAGTCGCTTCGAGGATGTTGATCCGGTCGATCTCGGGCGCCTCGACTCTTCCGATCGAAATCGACGCCGCGGATTCCCTCAACTCCGACTCGATTCTCTCGCGAGCTTTTTTGCTCAGCTTCTTCGAATCGTTGAGGCCCTTGGGAATCGGTTTTGAGAGGTCCAAAACAACCGCCGCCGCAACCACAGGCCCGGCCAAACATCCTCTTCCGACTTCATCAACACCCGCGACGATTCCAATACCGTCATCGAATGCCTTTTTCTCGAAGTCTGAACCCGGAAATGTTGACATAACCCCGGTTGCGGCGCAGTAAAAAACGTCTAAACGAAGTTCTCGCTATTTCTTCTCGGCGCTCTTCTTTTTCAAACGCATATCGCGTTCGGGAATACGAGCGGCCTTTCCGCGCAGATTCCTGAGATAGTAGAGCTTCGCGCGACGGACCTTTCCGTAACGAACGACATCGATGTGGTCGATGATCGTTGCATGAAGCGGAAACACGCGCTCGACACCGACGCCGAAGCTGGTCTTGCGAACAGTGATCGTTTCACGAATTCCTCCATGTTTGCGGGCGATGCAAACACCCTCGAACGCCTGAAGACGTTCCTTGTTTCCTTCCTTGATTCTTACGTGCACACGCACGGTGTCTCCCGGTTGGAACGAAGGAATCGAATCCTTTAGCTGCGCAGTTTCGATAGCATCTATTTGGTTCATTGGCTTAATCATGACTCGTCGGACTCAGTTTGCCGCCGAAATGTCATTTCACTCCTCTAGTAAATCTTTCCTAATCCTTTTTGTTTTTTCGAGCGCCTTCTCATGGCGCCACTTTTCAATTTCGCCGTGATTTCCGCTTAGCAAAATCTCGGGAACTTCCATTCCGCGGAACTCCCTCGGTTGCGTGTAGTGCGGATAATCCAAAATACCCTTTGAAAACGAATCGTTCTCCGCCGAATTCTCATTGCCGAGCGCGCCCGGCAAAAGCCTTATCACGGCATCGACAACAACCAGCGCCGCCGGCTCGCCTCCGGAAAGAACATAGTCACCGATGGAAATCTCATCCGTAACAAGTTCCAGAACCCGTTCGTCAACGCCTTCGTAACGACCGCAGATCAGTACCAGGTGCGAAAAGTCATCGGCGAAATCCCTCGCCGTTTGATCGCAAAACCGATTTCCCTGCGGCGACATCAGAATCACCGCGGTACCTTTCGGATACTCGGCCGGAACGCTCGTTCCCAACAAATTTTCAATCGCCCGATATATCGGCTCGGGCTTGAGCACCATTCCGTCTCCGCCGCCAAAAGGCCGGTCATCAACCTTGTGGTGCTTGTCTTCAGTGAATTCACGGATATCCGTGACACCGATCTCCACCAATTCGCCCTTTCCGGCCCGTCTCGGAATTCCAAATTCAAAGACATTTTCAAAAAAGCCGGGGAAGATTGTCAGAATATCGATTCGCAAACCAAACACCCCTTGGCACGGGACCCATTTTCAAATTTCAAAAATCCAAAAGACCTTCCGGAAGTTCTGTTGTTATTCGCTTTCCTTCCGTATCGACCTCGACGCATATCGCGGAAACAAACGGGATCATATGTTCCTTTTTGTCTCCCTTGACGATCAGATTGATGTTTTCGCCGGCACGGAAAACACCCGTGACGACCCCAATCTCGCCGTGGTTCGAATCCTCGACCAAACAACCCTCGAGATCCCAATCGTAGAATTCGTCATCCTCGAGCTCGACCGCTTCCGAATCGTCGATGCAAACTTCCGCGCCTCGAATCGCTTCCGCATCATCCATCGAATCGACGGACTCAAACTTGAGAACGATTCGCTGGTTTTGAAACCCGAAATTTTCGAGCTTCAAGCGGCGTTTGCCATTCGGCTGCAACAGCCAAACTTCATCCAGATTTTCAAAACGCTCGGGAAAATCCGTAAGAATTTCCGCGACGCATTCGCCACGCAAGCCTTTCGGTTTGACGATTTTGGCGATCGCGATCAGTTCGGGGTTTGAAGATTCCTTTTCGGACATATCGCCCCCAAGCAAACGGGCTAGTCTTCAATAACCTGAAGATTGTAGCGACGTCTGTGTTTCTGACCCGCGTAAAACAGCAACGAACGAATAGCCTTGATCGTCCTTCCCTGCTTTCCGATCAAACGACCCATGTCCGATTCCGCAACACGGACTTCGATCACGGTCGTACCACCGTCTTCATAGTCGGAAACTTCGACGGCCCTTTTTTCATCGACAAGCGCAATGATCAGGTTTTCAACCGCATCTCTCATAGTCAAACCACAAATAGACCGCTCCGGAGCCAAAATTCAGGCTCAGGAAAACAGTCAATCATCCCGAAACATCTATTCGGCGGCCGGTTCCTCGGCCGGGGCTTCATCGCCGCCTTCCGCCGGAGCTTCTTCAGCCGGAGCAGGAGCTTCTTCCGCAGCAGGAGCTTCTTCCGCAGCAGGAGCTTCTTCCGCAGCAGGAGCTTCCTCGGCAGCGGCCTCGGCAACCGGTTCTTCGGCAGCCTCAGCGGCTTCATCCGCAGGAGCTTCAGCGCTTTCATCGGCACTTGCCTCAGCGCCTTCTTCAGTACCCTCGGTTGCGGCTTCGGCTGTTTCCTCAGCGGCCGGTGCTTCCGCGGTTGCCTTTTGGGCGGCGGCTTCGGCTTCGGCTTCTTCCTTGAACTTCGCCTCGCGTTCGGACATTTCCTTTTCAAGAGCAGCACGTTCCGCGGCAAGGGCGTCTGCCTTGGCCTTTGCGCGAACTTCCTGTTCTTCGGCGCTCAAAGGCGGATTGTTCTTAATGAGACTCGCAACGGTGTCGCTCGGTTGAGCGCCCTTGCTGATCCAATACTGGATTCGCTCGTGGTTGAGAATAACTTCGGCCGGTTCCTGCATCGGATCGTAGGTACCGACATTCTCAATATATTTACCATCGCGCTTGGAACGGCGTTCCTTTACGATCACACGGTAAAAGGGCTTCTTCTTCGCGCCCATTCTGGTAAGTCTAATTCTAAGCATAACTTCGATATCCAAAGCGGCTTTGCCGCGGAACTGATTTCAAGAAATCCGTTTCTACCGCTTTCGTTTTTTGGTCCTTTTTTTCTTTTTCAAACGACGCCTCATGGTGTCGTTCTTCGCGTCATATTCGTTGTCGTAATCACCGCCGCCGGAACCAAGCATGCCTCCGGGCGAGCCACCTCCCAGAAGACCTCCCAGCCCTCCGGTCAGACCGCCCATCATACGCTGTCCAAGTCCCTTGAACAAGCCCCCGCGGTTCATCTGCGCCATCATCTTGCGCATCTGTTCGTATTGCCTCAAAAGCGCGTTGACCTCGGCGATCGTCGAACCCGACCCGTTGGCTATACGGGTCTTGCGACTGGCATTTATCACCGTGTGATCACGTTTCTCCTGAAGCGTCATCGAGTCAATGATCGCTTCCGTACGCTTCATCTGCGTCTCAACCTGATCGGATTGTTCATCCGTCAGCGACATCCCTCCCGTCATTTGTTCGGGAAGCATCTTCATAAGCTTCGACATCGAGCCGAGCTTTTTGAACTGTGTAAGCTGATTCCGAAAGTCCTCAAGCGTAAATCTGTTCGAGGCCATCTTCTCAAGCTGGGCTTGAGCTTCCGCCTCATCTACCTTCGCCTGGACTTCTTCGATAAGCGACAAAACGTCGCCCATTCCGAGAATCCGCTGTGCGATTCGATCCGGATAAAAGGGTTCGATCGCATCATATTTTTCGCCGACACCGACGAATTTCACCGGTTGGCCGATAACCTGCTTGATCGAAAGCGCAGCACCGCCTCGGGCGTCGCCATCCATCTTTGTAAGAACAACACCGGTAACACCGATTCGCGAATTGAACTCTTCCGCGCTTCTTACCGCATCCTGCCCCGTCATCGCATCGGCGACAAACAGGATCTCGATCGGCTGTGTTTCGGCCTTGATCTGCTCGAGCTCGACCATCAGCTCTTCATCGATATGAAGACGTCCCGCAGTATCGATAAGCACCGTGTCGTAACCGGTCTCGCGGGCGTGCGTCAGAGCACCTTTTACAAGCTCGATGGGATCATTCGTTTCGGGGTTTTCATAAAGCCCCTGCCCGACGGCTTCGGCGACCACCTTCAACTGCTGGCGGGCCGCGGGTCGATAGACGTCAACCGAAACCAAAAGCGGCTTGCGCTCCTGGTTCTCGGCGAGCCATTTCGAAATCTTACCCGTCGAGGTCGTCTTTCCCGATCCCTGGAGACCGACGATCATCACGACATTTGGCGTTTGCTTTGTAAATACGAGCCTCGAACTCGTTCCGCCAAATAGATTTACAAGCTCGTCATAAACGATTTTGACGACCTGCTCATCCGGTTTGAGACCGTTCCAAACCTCTTGTCCTTCAGCCTTTACACGAACCGCCTCGACAAAGTCTTTGGCGACTTTGTAGTTGACGTCCGCCTCAAGCAACGCCATCCGAATCTCGCGCAAAGCGGCATCGACATGCTCCGCCGAGAGCTTGCCCTTACCGCGCAAACCGGCGAGAGAATTCTTAAGTTTTTCGGATAACGATTCGAACATAAAAGCACACTTCGGCCATTAAAGTCGAAACTATAAATACTAGTAGAGACTTCGTTTCGTGTCAAACTTCCGCGGGTGCGGGGGAAGCGTGCGAGGTTCCAAGTTCCAGAAGTTCGAAGGGCCGGAAGTTGGGTCCATTTTAAGAAGTGAGTTCAAAGCCGTTTTCGGGAGATACAGATTCGGATTCTTTGGAATTTGTGGTGTGTGGGGATTAAAGCGTTCGGATGGAACCGCGACCAAATGCAAAACTCAAGCAAGCCCCGAACGGGGCGGAAAAGAACTTAGCCCGTGGCAAGCGAAGCGCCGCCTCGGGTTTGGATTGCAGAAAGATGTAAAGCCCCAGCGGAGCGCAAATCTTTTGCTAAAACCAGACCAGACACCAAACCTGTTTCACGATTTCGGCTAAACTCGGGGTAAACTAGTGAGCACGTTCAGCATCCGGTTCCGATCCGCCAATTGTGAAAAGCTCGGAGGTCGAACAACAGCTTCCTTCAACGGGATAACGATTGATTTGAATGCGCCCTTTTTCCTTTAAGTCACTGATGTCACCGGCAAGAGTTACCGCGGGCACCTTTGTCGCGTTGATTCTAATTGTGACGTTTTTGTTCACTTTGCCGGCTTCGTCGGCGAAGCCGGAAGGGATTTCTTTTGTTGACGCGCTTTTTGTCGCCACCTCAGCAGTTTGCGTAACCGGGCTTTCGCCGATCGATATCAGCAGTGACTTCTCGGGATTCGGTCAGTTCCTGATTCTCGCTTCGATGCAGCTTGGCGGACTCGGATTGATGACCTTTACGACGATCTTTTACGCCGCGCTTGGAAGACGTCTGCCGATCCTCAATAACATCCTGATCCAAAGCACGTTTCATCACAGCCCGACGCACCAGGTGAAACATCTGCTTCGATATATCGCGACATTCACTCTGATCAACGAAGCGATCGGCGCTCTCCTGCTTTTTGTCTATTGGACGTTCACGGGAAAATTTGAAACGACATGGGAAACAGCAAAACATTCCTTATTCCTTTCCGTTTCGGCTTTTACAAACGGTGGTTTTACGCTTTTTTCAGATAGCCTCGTCGGATTTCAGGAAGACTTTTTCGTGATGATAGTGATCGGCATCCTCATCTTTATGGGCGGGATCGGGTTCCTCGTCGCCTTCGACATCACGGCGTTTGCAAGACGAAAGATTCGCGGACTTCAGCACAGAAACTTTGGACTCAGCGTTCAGACAAAACTCACACTGGTCGCGTCGGCCGTATTGATCGTTATCGGGACGGCAGTTTTGTTTCTCTATGAGCGGACGGGCGCGCTGGCGAATCTCGAACACGGCGAAGGGCTTCTCAACGCGTTTTTCCTTACGATGACAACGCGTACCGCCGGATTCAACTCGCTCGACATGCAAAGCCTGCATGGCTCAAGCATACTTTTGCTGGTCGTCCTGATGTTTATCGGCGCCGGTGCGGGATCAACCGGAGGCGGCATCAAGATCGGCACGGTGGCATTGATTTTCGCTTACATGATCGCGCGATTGCGCGGAAAGCAGAGCCTGCACCTATGGTCGCGCACCATTCCCAAAGCCTCGATCGACAAGGCTATTGCTGTTGCCGCCATCTTCGGTCTGCTGGCCGTAGTAAACACCTTGCTCCTTATGTATTCGGAGACATACCGGCTCGAAGGGCTCGAAAGCCACGCGAAGTTTCTGCCGATCCTTTTTGAATCGGTATCGGCGCTGTGTACGGTTGGAATTTCGATGGACTTTACCGCCGAGCTGTCTTCGATCGGTAAGATCATCGTCGCGATCTCGATGTTTGTCGGGAGACTGAGTCCTCTGGGTCTCGCGTTTGCGATCACATCTCGCGAGAAAAAAGAGCACTTCCGATATTCGGAAGAAAACATAATCATTGGATAGAACTATGAAAAGATATGCGGTTGTCGGTTTGGGCAGTTTTGGAAGAAATGTCGTCGAGCAGTTGTTTGACGAAGGAAAAGAAGTGATCGCCGTCGATATCAACGAAGACGCGGTAAGATCCTGCGCGTTGATTTCTGACCGCGCGGTGGTTGCCGACGCCACCGACAAGGACGCCTTGCGCGCACTGGAACTCGGCGACATCGATATGGCGGTCGTCTCGCTCGGAGAGCGCCTCGACGTGATAACCCTCGTCGCGCTTCACCTAAAGGAAATGGGCGTGCCCTATGTCGCCGTCAAGGCGATATCCGAGGATCACCGCAAGATCCTTGACGCGATCGGAATCGACGAGGTGATCCAACCCGAAAAGGAAGCCGCGAGAAGACTCGGAAAACGGCTCGCGCTTCACAATGTTTCGGATGTGCTCCCGATCGTCGCGGGCTATGTCGTAGTTTCGATGACGGCGACAGATCGCATCGTCGGAAGAAAGATCGGTAGTTTAGAGTCAAAAAACATTCAAGTCGTCGCGATCCAGCACAGCGGCGAATCGGTGCCGACCTTGGTTCCGGATGATAAAAAGATCATCCAAACCGATGACAGGCTCGTCATCCTCGGCTCCAACCGCGAGATTTCCAACTTTACAAAGCGGTATTGCAAAGTGAGTTAAATTGATTGAACTGATCATTTACTAACGAGAGAGTTTTTGAATCCCAAGTATTTGAATTCACCTTGCCAACACGAATCACAAAACAATCATAAAAAACTGAGAAAATAGTCACGACTTTTGGAACGCTTGAGCGGAGAATTCCTCAAAGAATTTAGTAGAGGGAGTTTTCTGTTTATGAACCTCAAAAGTATCCGCTTTCTTTTAATGTTCGCAATCGCAGTCGCTTCGGTCACGTCGATCAAAGCACAAACGACTTCTTTTTCATTCCAAGGCTCCCTCAACGACGGCGCCGCATCCGCAGATGGTGCTTATGATTTTGAGTTCCGGTTGTTTGACGCAAATACGGGTGGAAACCAGTTGGGTGCGACAGCAACCTTAAACTCAATAGCGGTTGCTCAAGGCGTATTCTCCGTCTCGCTGGATTTTGGATCACAATTCGACGGATCGCCGAGATTTTTGGAGATAAGCTTGCGGCCTGCGGGCCAGGGCGCCTTTACAACGCTTTCACCAAGACAAGCGATTCTCAGCAACCCATACGCGATTCGAAGCTCGACCGCAGCAAACGCGGACACAGCCACAAACGCACAATCCCTTGGAGGAGTCGCTGCGAGCGAGTTCGTAGTCACGACAGATTCGCGTTTAACAGACGCTCGCGCCCCGCTGCCAAACAGTCCGGATTACATAAGAAACAACACCAGCACCATGCAGCCCGCCAATTTTACGATCAACGGAACGGGTTCAGCCTCGGTTTTTCTAGCATTTGACGAATACAGGCTCGGCAACTCCAGAGTCCTCAGTATCGCAGGATCTGGAAACACGCTGGTAGGTTCCGGTGCCGGGGTAATCAACAACGGCACCCAAAATACATTTACGGGAACCTCCGCAGGAGTAAGCAATATCAACGGCAGTCGAAATTCCTTTTTTGGATTCCATTCCGGAAACAGCAACGTTGACGCATCCGACAACTCTTTCTTTGGCCATCTCGCAGGCCAGACAAACACGACCGGGATCGAAAACTCGTTTTTCGGTGGTTTGACGGGCAGATTGAACCAGGGTGGAAGCCAGAATTCGTTTTACGGCTACTCGGCGGGACAGTTCAACAACACGGGCGATAGCAACTCCTTCTTTGGAAACCGAGCGGGCAACCTCAACTCAACCGGCAGTGCCAACTCGTTTTTCGGCGCCTTCTCCGGAAGCGCGGTAACGCTGGGCGCGAACAATGCGTTCTTTGGCAGGTCATCCGGTTCCGTTACCTCAACCGGATCAAACAATACGGCGATCGGTTCCAACGCCGGCGGAGTCAACACTACGGGTTCGGACAACACATACATTGGTGCGAATACCGAGGCGTCTTCAAACGCGCTTTCATTTGCAACCGCAATTGGAGCAGGTGCGGTCGTCGGTGCAAACAATACGGTCCAAATCGGACGATCCGGCATCGACAAGATAAGGATTGGAACACTTTCAACAGGGGGCGACGTGCAGGTTTGCATGAATAGCGCCACCAACGAACTGGCGGCTTGCTCTTCATCCGCTCGTTACAAGTCTGAAATAAGAATCTATTCGGAGGGCCTTTCCGTGATCCAAAAACTCGCGCCGGTATCGTTTTCATGGAGAAACACGGGTCGTATCGACGTCGGATTCGTCGCCGAGGACGTCGCGAAAGCCGAACCGTTGTTCGCCTCCAAGAATGAAAACGGCGAGGTTGAGGGAGTGCGTTATGACAGAATCACTACAGCACTTGTGAATGCCGTCAAGGAACTGCAGATCCGAATCGACAAACTTGCCGCCTCGAATACGGGAGACAGCGACCTTAAGGAATTGGTAGCAAAACAAATGGACTTGATTCGCCTGCTTGGAATCAAATCGGAGCAGCAACAAGCCGAAATCGAGGCCTTAAAGAACGCCGTTTGCAAGCTCGCCCCCGAAACCCAAGGCTGCGCTTCCCAGCAGACAACTCAAAGCGTTAAGACCAACTAACCGATCAAAGCGAAAAGAAATCGATACTTCGCCAAACATTTCAATACACAAAAAAAGGGACGCTGCAGGATCAACCCGCAACGTCCCAAAAATGTTAAGAATTCAGTACTTTGACGAAACGATCAACCCCCATCAAAGAACTCGAAACTCAAAACTCAAAACTCGAAACTCAATTAACCGGCTTCTTCGCAAAATCACCGGCCTTGAAAATCGAGATCGCGTTTTGACGCAGGTTTCTTCTGACCGCCGCATTAACCGCATCCGCCGTCAATGCCTGCAGCTTCGCTTCGTATTGAGCATCCCACGTAAAGTCCCGTCCGATGTACAAATAATTAGCCAATGTACCGGCGATTCTCGCATCCGAAGCGCGCGAACGCTGATCGGCGAGGATCATACCCGTAACGGCTTCCTTGATCTCCTCATCCGTAAACCCGTCTTTTAGAACCCTCGCGATTTCCTCGTTAAAGGCAGTCTCGAGCTTTTCAAGGTTTTCCGGAGCGTAAATCGCAAACGCCAGCAATCCGGCATTATCGTCCTGCGATGGAAGTATGAACTGCGAACCCACGCCGTAGCTCAAGCCCTCTTTTTGTCTGATTCTTGTGGCAAGCCTCGAGTTTAGGAAACCGCCTCCAAGCAGGGTATCCGCCACTTCCATCGCCGCCGCATCCGGGTCTGAATCGTTGAGGCGGATGTTTGTGCGAGCGACGAAGAACGCGTTGGCCTTGTCGGGCGTTTCAAACTTCTGATTTACCGCAGGGGCGTCATAGAACTTGTTGGTAAGCCTCGCGTATTTCGAAGGGCTCTTCCAACCGCCGAACAGCTCCGAAACGAGCGGTGCGATTTCCTTTGTATCAAAATCGCCGACCAATGCCAGTTGTCCATTTGAAGCACCGTAAAAATTCTTGTGAAAATCCTTGACGTCCTGAAGCGTTACAGATTTGATCGCTTCAAGTTGTTCATCCAGATTTCCCTGATAGCGCACATCGCCTTTTGGATAATTGTTGAAATGCACTGACATCGCGGTAATCGCAACCGACTGCGGTTCGGTTCTTCCGCTTTCGAGCCCGTTGATTCGTTCCTCTTTCAAAGTTTCGAATTCGCTCTGCGGGAACGAGGGAGTCTTCAAAATCTCCGCTACAAGACGCAGAACGGCAGGTAGATTTTGACGATTGGTTTCTATCGAAACGTTGGCGCTTGTCGCACCGCCGGAGATTCTGACTTGCGCCTTGAGACGATCAAATTCATCCTGAATCTGCTGTCGCGTTTTCGTCGCCGTGCCGCGAGTCAGCATTTGACCGGCAACCGACGCCGCTGTCGCCTTGCCCATCAGGCTCTTCTCATCGCCAAATCGGATCACCATGTTTGCAAAGACCGAATCTCCGCGGTTTTCCTTGGGAAGAAACGCCACATCCAATCCACTGAGCTTCGTACGCGCCGTACGAGATTCGATGTTTGACGGGGATGGATCAAAAGCCTCACCCGCCGCGATTTTCTCTCCGCCTTTGTAAGCGGAAGCGATCTTTGCAATCTCCTCATCGGAAATATGCGGAATTTCCGCGCGGTCCGGCTTTTCGGTTGGGATAAACGTTCCGGCGGTTCTGTTGTCGCGCTTGAAGTATTTTTTGGCTACCGCTTTCACATCCGCCGCCGTTACCGCTTTGACGCGATCGCGCTGGATGAAAAAGAGACGCCAATCGCCCTGTGCGATATGCTCGCTCATTCCGAGACCAACACGATTGGGATCATTGAGCGTCAGCTCGATGTCTTTCAGGATCTGTGTCTTGGAGCGTTCGACCTCTTCGGCCGTCACGTCGCCATTGCCGAATTCCTCGATCGTTTTGATAAGTGTTTCCCGTACGTCGTCGATATCCCCGTCTTTTTGGGCGATCGAACCGAACATCATGTAGCCGGGATCCTTGAATGGAAAATTCAAACTGAAAACCTGCACCGCCTTTTTGGATTCAACCAACGACTTGTACAAACGCCCCGAAGGACGATCGGCGAGAATATTCTCGATGACATCCATCACCGCCATATCGGGATGCGTGTCCGAAGGAACGTGATAACCGGCCATAGCAAACTTGATGTCGCCGACACGCCTCACTGTTACGGATTTTTCACCATCCTGTGTAGGCTCGAGCGTATAAATAGGAGGAAGCTTGCGTTCCGGTCTTGGAATCGCGCCAAACTTTGTTTGAATCATCGCCAATGTCTTGGCTTCATCAAACTTGCCGGCTACAAGCAAAACGGCGTTGTCCGGCTGGTAGTACTTTCGATAAAACGCCTGAAGTCTGTCGATCGGCACATTCTCCAGATCCGATCTGGCTCCGATCGTGTCTTTCCCATAGTTGTGCCAATCATAGGCGACCGCCATAACCTTTGAGATCGTGACGCCGACCGGATCGTTTTCACCCGACTCAAGCTCGTTCCGTACCACCGAAAACTCCGAATCGAGGTCTTTCTTTGCGATATAGGAATTGACCATCCGATCCGATTCCAAATCGAGCGCCCATTCGAGATTGGCGTCCGTCGCGGCAACCGTTTCGAAATAATTCGTACGGTCGTACCACGTCGTTCCATTAGGCGAAGCACCGTATTTCGTCAGCTCCGAAGGAATATCGGGGTGTTTCGGCGTGCCTTTGAATACGAGGTGTTCAAGAAGATGTGCCATTCCGGTTTCGCCATAATTCTCATGACGCGAACCGACGAGATAGGTGATGTTTACCGTAACCGTTTGCTTTGTGTTGTCCGGGAACAGCAAAACGCGAAGACCGTTTTCCAACTGGTATTCGGTAATTCCTTCAACCGAAGCGACTTTCTTGACGCCCGACGGCAAACTCTGGGCGCCAACGGTTGTCAGAAGACCGGCAACCAAGATCAAACTTACAAAAATTTTCGAAATAGAACGCATGAACTCCAACTCCTTTTGGGGACAATGATTTCTTTGAATAGAAAACGTATTCTACGGGATATTTTATTAATTTGTTTTGCTTTTTTGGTGGATGAAACCAAAATCCTGAGCGACGGGTTATCGCAACAATTCCAGGTGTTCGTGGATTTGCCGCGCAAACGCACTTCGGTATTTCGATTTTTCGGGCGCATCTTAAAACCCGAATCGAGGGTGCCTATTCAGACTCCGTATTTTCCGATGGTTCGGCCTTCTCAACAATAGGCGTCTCCTCGTTATCGCCTTCTTTTCTCGAACGAAATCTGCCGATTATCGCTCCCACAAGTCCGACGACTTTCGCAACAACAAAACCGATCACGATACCCGCAATTGCCGAAACCGTCACCTTCGCAAACCATGCGAGCACCGGCAACGAAGCCAGCGATTTCTCGAGCGCTTCCAACGCGTGATGCGCCGGGGGAATTCCGTGCGCGATGATTTCCGCGCCAACCCAAAGCATCGCTGCCGTTCCCAGATAGCTAAGCGCCACCAGAAAGCCCGGCATTACGCGTACGATTCCTCGGCCCAATGCCGAAACAAATGAACTCTTCTTCTTGCGCGCAAGAAAAAGACCGAAGTCATCGGCCTTGACGATCAACCCGACAACGCCATAGACCGCGATCGTGATGGTGATCGCTACGACCACCACTACGACAACCTTTGTCAGAAAATCCTGGTCGGCGACGTTCGCATAGGTGATAGCGATTATTTCGGAGGAAAGAATGAAATCAGTACGCACGGCACTGTCGATGCGCATCTTCTCGAGCTCTTCGGGAGTGATTTTGCTGAAATCCTCGGCATCCTCCTCCTCGCCATGATGATGCGGAAAGAAGATAGAATGGACTTTCTCAAAACCTTCAAAACAGAGATAAGCGCCGCCCAACATCAGTAGCGGTTGAATCGCCCACGGGGCAAGAAAACCAAGCAAAAGCGCCGCCGGACCCAGGAAAATCAGCTTGTTTACAAGGGATTTCCGGGCGATGTTGTAGATGATCGAAACCTCGCGGGAGGGATCGAGCCCGACAACATATTTCGGTGTTACGGCCGTATCATCGATCACGATCCCCGAAACCTTTGAGGTCGTTTTGGTCACCTGCGCCGAAACATCATCCAATGAGGCGGCGCCCGCCTTTACAAGCGCGGCAACGTCGTCCAAAAGTGCGAAAAGTCCTGAAGACATATTGAATCCTATCGACGAGCCGTTTTTCGAATTGAATATGAAAACGGCAATCGCGACCAGATTAGGATAGACGTTTTGTCTGATTTGAGACAATTCGGGGAATAGGATTTAGTCTGAGGAGACTGCTAAATCGATGTCCAAAGAATTCAGGCAAGCCCCCTGCCGGCTTGTCCGGCAGGGGCCTCCGGATGAATCAATGTGGTTTGGACTAGCTGCTGACCTCATTCACCTGCCACACAAGGTGGCAGGGGTATTGCCTGGTTTCCCTGAGGATCAATTTGCCGGTCGATTTTTTCATCGACTCGACTTCTTAAAGTGTACTCTCCTCCTGGAACTTGGAACTCCTCTTCAACCACCTGGATGTTCAAATCTGAAGGCAAAATTTTCCGTTAGTCAGCAGGCAAATTGATCCTCAAGAAAACCAGGCAAGACCCCTGCCACCTTGTGTGGCAGGTGAATCAGGTCAGAAGCTATCCGAACCACATTGATGCGTCTGGAGCCCCTGCCGCCTTGTGCGGCAGGTGAATAAGGTCAGCCCCTTCCAGAACAACCTTAAACCTAAGCACACCATGTTTTTAACAGCCGTAGCTACGGACCTTCGCCTCCTGCCGGACAAGCCGGCAGGGGGGCCGGAATGCCTCGTTTGTTGCCGCGACTAGCTTCTGACCTCATTCACCTGCCGGACAAGCCGGCAGGGGTCTTTCACTACGATCGAACCGTTGTGACTGAAAATGATGCCTTTCTCTTCCCAACCCGACTTTTTAAAAATGTACACAACTCTTCAGTTCACTCACGAAGTGAGATAAAAGCTGCTTTCGGGATATGCAGATTCGGAATCTTTGGAGCTTGTGATGTATGGAATTTCGGGAGTTCGACTGTAATCGTGACCGAAAGCCCAAATCAAGCAAGCCCCGAACGGGGCGGAAAGAAAATAGCCCGAGGCAAACGAAGTGCCGCCTCGGGTCTAGTTAGCAAAAAGAATTAAAGCCCCAGCGGGCTGAACGAATCGCAAATATGTCCTATCCAATCCGACGGGCTTTACCGCTTCCGCGAAAAGTGACAATTACTCCTTCAAGGCTCAAAGCCATCGCCGAACCTTGACTAGACGCGGCGCTCCTCTTGCAATTGTCTTGTGCTTCTCCGCCCTTCCAAGTGGTCGAGATTAAGACATAGGAGCCACGCTAGTGGCGTTGGAATGCAGCAAGCACGGGCGTTTCCCCGCGCCGGTACCCGGCGCGAACATTCATTCTTGTCTTACCGTGGGTTCCGCGCAAAGCCGCTCCACCCACGGCCACGTAACCCCGTGAGGCTACGCCTCCGAATAGGATATTCCGGAATTTGGAATAAGATCGATTTCTTAAAGTGTACTCTCCTCCTGGAACTTGGAACTCCTCTTCAACCACCTGGATGTTCAAATCCGAAGGCAAAATTTTCCATTAGTCAGCAGTCTTTCCCAAAGTTCTGTAAACCCAATCTGTCGCCTTGGTTTTGGAATGACATTTGGAACAGTCGCCCTTTGTCTCTCGTTCGAGGATCAGTCTTGAATCGGGATTAATGACCAAAAACTCCCAATCATCCGTCTTTCTGCTAAACCCCTTCTCCCTTTTTACCATTGCGATAACGGCGGCAACTCGTTTCGTTAGGTTTTCCTTTGAACCGACTTTCTCCAGGTCTTCTGAAGAAAATACTTTCGGCGATGTGTTGCTGTTATTCGGACTTTCAAAAACGATTTTCTCGCGAACAATCTTCGAACCAACAGGGAAAATTCCGGTCGGATTTCTAAACGCCGCCAACCCAATGTCATTGACATAAAGCATGGCGTATTGCGTTTTCCATTCTTTATGCGCGTCGTTTGGATCCGGTGTCGGTGTCGGAGCAACGCCCCGATAGTTGGGCATCTTGATAACCGAATTCCCACCACTGGAGAAGACTTTAGGAGTTGACGAATTATTGTTCCCCCACCTGGAGAAGCCTTCCTCGCCGGTTATTCAGCCGCCCCCCGCAAATATCCCGGTAAGCTCTTTTGGTTCGCTGGTAATCTTGTTCCACTCGGTGTAACCACTAAATTCAGACTCGGCGGAGACACGCAATCCCCAATGCATCTTAAAAAACGCACCCGCAAAATAGGCGGAAAATACAGCGACAATTAGCATTAGCTTAAGGATTCTTCTGAACATACAAGTCTGATGCCTCAAATTCGCTGAAAGTTCTTTCTCAGAGCGATGAAAAGGTGGCAAAAAACTACAAGTGTGCCACGAAAACTATTGATGCGAAACCCGGAAGAAATGAGATTGCGACAAATGGGGGTTGTCTAAATCCTCGGAACAATCTTTCGAAAAGAAGACGCCGATCCCATTACCCACATGCGAAACTTCGAAAAACTTCACAAATTGACAAAACAGTTTATTGGCGCTGGGAAACGCTCGTAGTTGCTGCATTCCAAACGGCCTAGCGTCAGCAGAGGAAATTCCGGATACTTTCACAATCCATTCCCTTGAATCGACTTCTTAAAATGGACTCAACTCTTGAGTCCACTCTAAAAAGTCGATTCTACAGATAACTCGCTAGTTTAGTGGAGCTCAATCAAGCCCTGGAAGGGCGGAAATAACTTAGCCAGACGCAAGCTTTGCGCCGCGTCTGGTCAAGGTTCGGCAATTGCTTTACGCCCTGAAGGGGCGAATTGCCACGTTTCACGAGAACTTATTGAAGCCATTCGGGCTTGGATAGAACCTAATTGCAATTCGTTCCGCCCCGCTGGGGCTTTACATCTTTCTGCAATCCAAACCCGAGGCTGCGCTTCGCTTGCCACGGGCTAAGCTATTTCCGCCCCGTTCGGGGCTTGCTTGAGCTTTGCAAGCGGTCGCGGTTCCATCCGAACGCTTTAATCTCCACACACCACAAATTCCAAAGAATCCGAATCTGTATCTCCTGAAAACGGCTTTGAACTCACTTCTTAAAATGGACTCAACTCTTGGAACTTGGAACTCCTGGAACTTGGAACTCTTCTTCAATCTAACTCGAAACTTCCTCCCCTCTCGAAGCTTCAATCTCCACAACCTCCATGCCATTGACGGCATAGCAAAGACCGCAGTCGCAGTTGCTGATGACGCGTTCCGGGGCTTCGGCGAACTTGTGGATAAGATTTCCGCAACGGCACACAACGCCGATCGAACGCGCCGGAGAGCCGATCGCAAGGTGAAAGTCGGGGATGCTCTTTGTTACGAGCGAACCCATTCCAACCATCGACCACCGGCCGATAGTCAGATCGTTTCCGATCGTGCATCCGGCTCCGATCGTCGCGCCTTCGCGCACGAGTGTCGGCAACGTGTGTTCGTCCGGATCCGATGGACGCAACTGCTTTAGATCCGGCGTAGTCGCACGAGGAAAGCGATCGTTTGTAAATGTCGTGGAAGCGGAAATCATCACCCCGTCTTCGATCGTAACGGCGGCGCAGATATAAACCATCGCGTTGATCTTCACGCGGTTTCCGATCGATACGTCATACGCAATGTACGATTTCTCGCCGATGATGCATTCCTCGCCGATCTTCGCCCCGTGCCTAATGTGCACGTTATCCCAAACGCTCGAACCCTCGCCGATCTCAACTCCTTCCTCAACGATCGCGGTCGGATGTACTCTCATATTTCTTGCTCCAAAAAATCAGGACTTGTCTTGGGTTTAAGTCCGTTTCCCCTAGAAAAGCGAAAATAGGAAACCGACTCGCCGGTTTCCTATTTTTTCGCCTTTGAAACCAATTATCAGTTCCCCGCCGAAGCCTTCGATTCGACAACCCTTTGCCAGAGATGCTGGTTTATCGATTTGTAAGCGGCTTCGATCACTTCAACCGATGCCAGCGCGTCTTCGGGTTTGATCAGAAGCTCCTCGCCATCGACAACCGACGCACGGAAGTTCTCGATCTTCGAGCGAAACGCCTGAACCTTGTCATAGCCGTTTCCGAATACCGTCCAATCGGGATTCGAACTCGTCTTGTACTTCGATTCGCGCCAACCGATATGAAGCGTTCCATTTGTACCGTAAACGCTTATAAAGTTTGGCAGTTCCTTGTTGATGCCCCACGTCAGATCGATCGACGCCGTAACGCCGCTCTCGGTCCGCGCGAACATCCTTACGTTTTCATCGACCGCAAGTCCCTGAGTCGCACCCGCCTCGACCGCGAGCACATCGGAAATCGGTCCGAGAAAGTATCGGATGATATCAACCGAATGCGTGCCGTTGTCGATCAAAACGCCGCCGCCCGCGACTTCGGGCTCGGAATTCCAGCGCTTCGACATATCGACGTTCGCCGTAAAAGCGTTTTCAAACTGAATGATGTCTCCCAAGGCTCCCGATGCAACCAACGCCTTTGCGCGAACAACATCCTCGACATAGCGAAACTTCGACGCCATCGTAAACTTAACGCCGTTTCTTTCGGCCGCCTCAAGCATTCGAAGCGCGTCTTCCCGTGCCAAACACAATGGCTTTTCGCAAAGCACGTGGATGCCGAGATCCATGAAATGAATCGCGATTTCCGCGTGCGTCGAAGGAGGCGTCGCGATGATAACCGCGTCAAATCCACCGGCCTCGGCCAAAGCTCGAAAATCTTCGAAGACCTTTGCGCCGAACGGTTCGGCAAATGCCTTTGCTGCCTCAAGATTCAAATCCGCTACCGCAACCAGACGGCAGCTTTCACTGGTCTGAAATGCCTGCGAATATGTTTGGGCGATTCCGCCCGTTCCAATCAATGCGAAACGTAGTTTTTCCATTTTGCTTAATGTAAATCGAATCGACCCGCCTCGTTTGCTCGAGAGGCGGGCCGATTGGCTAGCTGATTCTGAGTTCTTCGGCGGCCTTCCTGACATGCTTGGCGATGTATCGCACATGCTCTTCGGTAAACCTTTCATTCCAGGGCATAACGAGAATGTCATGAAGCGCCTTTACCGTCATCGGGTACTCCTCGATCCGATAGTCGATCGCCTCGGGTCTCGCCAAATCAAACGGAAAATGGCTGTCGCCAAAAGTGTTCTTTTCCTGAAAAACCTGACACATAAATGAGGGTTTCTGGATATAGCGCGGAGCCGTGAAGATGTTCTTCTCCTTCAGGATTTTCGCCATTCCGACGCCGCCGTCCTTGATCTTCGTATCGTCGATGTTGAGACAATATCTCCAATACACGTGCTTTGCGTTATCCGCGACGAGGGGCGTTTCGATGCCGTCGATGTCTTCAACGAGGCTGCTCAAAAGATTCGCGTTTCGTATCCTCACATCAACGCAGTCGTCCAGTTTTTCGAGCTGCGCCAATGCTACGGCCGCCTGGAGTTCGCTCATCCGATAGTTGAGCGCGAGGAAATAGTGATCCGGATTCTGGTCGCCGTATCCCCACGCCTTGTTGATGTGGAGAAACATCCGACGCGCGAGATCATCATCGTTTGACGTAACGATACCGCCTTCGCCGGTCGTCATGTGCTTCCCTTGTTGGAAGCTAAAGCAACCGATATCGCCAAGCGTTCCGACCTGGTTTCCATCGACCGACGCCATAAACGCCTGCGCTGCGTCTTCAATTACGGGGATACCCTTGGCCTTTGCGAGTTCCATGATCGGACCCATTTCGCAGGGATTTCCAAAGAGATGCGTGACGATAATCGCCTTTGTACGCTCGCTGATCTTTGCCTCGATCGTTTCGGCCGTGACATTGAGCGTCTTGGGATCGACTTCCACAAAAACGGGAACCGCGCCCTGATAGACGATCGGGCTAAGCGCGCCCATATCGGTGATCGATGTCGTGATAACCTCATCACCCGGATTCGGGTTTATGGCGCCAAGCGCGACATGAACCGCGGCCGATCCCGAAGTGCACGCATATGCGTGTTTCGCTCCGACATGTTCGGCAAAGGCCTTTTCGAGCCTGGCTCCGAATGTGCCCTTGGTAGTCGTCAGCGTACCGCTTTCAAGCGCCTCGCTGAGATTCGCCAGCTCCTCCGGGCCAAATGTTCTTCCGCTCGCGTCCTGATCCGAGGGAAGAGTCATAAGTTCTTCCATTACTTCAGTTGTAGTACTCATATATGCTATTTTCCGGCGCCTTGATCGCCGGCTTCAATCTTTTTCTCCTTAAGAGAAGTGCCAATAACATCGTTTTTCCGAAACAAACGTTCTTTTGATAATTTCGCCAGGAGCTTCAGATGTCCGCCGATCGTACGCACGGTTTTCATCTTTGAAAATCCAAACAGCCTGACCTCGAGCGTTGCCGGGAACTCAACGATCCTTCCGCCCGAAACATCAAGCCTTCCAAGAAGTTCCGCGACTCCCAAAAATCCCGTTTCCTCGATCTCGATTTCCGCAACAGAACTCTTTCGATAGACCCTGAAACAACTCGTAAACGTTCGGAGCGGCGAACCCAATACGCTTCGATACAAAAACGACGCGCCTTTGGAAAGCGAAAGCCGCCAGCCCGGTACGTTTCGCACCTCACCTTCGGCGTGGTATGGCGACGCCGTAACCATATCGACGTCTTCCCTTAAAAGCGGGATCATCTCAGCCAGCCCGTGCGGATCATATGTGCAGTCGCAATCCATCGAACAAACGATCTCGGTTTTGGCGGCCTTGATCCCCGTCATGATTCCGCCGGCAACACCCTTGTTCGCCTCATGCCGGAGAATCCTCGTATCTTTTTCATCGCCAAAAAGCTCCGTTAGTTTCTCGACCGTGTTGTCCGTACTGCAATCATCGACAAAAACCACCTCGGCATCGAATCCCTTTCCCTTTAGTTTCGCCTTTACGCTTCTGAGCGTGTTGACCAGATAACCAATCGTTTCGGCTTCGTTATAGCAGGGAATGACTATCGTAACGGGAACGAGTTCATCCGGCGCGGTATCCGCGGCTTTTGCGATCGGAGCCTTGACGGGTGCGATGTTTTTGGAAACCACGGTTTCGGGTTCTATTCCAAGATAGTCAACGACGGATGTGTAGTTGTAGAGCTCGAGATTCTCTTTCAAGACCCACTCCATCTTGTCGAGCTTTCGGTAATGTCTTACGCGGTTGTACCGCGACGCCGCCGAAATGATCGGCTGTTCGGGGTCAAGCTCCCAGACGTGCAGATAAAAAACAAAGGGCGAGTCGTATCGCGCGGTCCAATCGCGGACGGCATTTCGCATCACTGTGTAGGGAATTTGCCGCAGATAATTGCCGCCGGAAATCGGCAGCAGTCCGAATCCGAGATTGCGGGTCGAATATGGAAATTCGTGGATCGCGCGACCGTCAAAGTGATGCTGGTGAAGAAAGCGTCTCTGTCGCGGGTTTTTGCGATTTGGCAAAAACGAGGCGTCATAGACGTATCCTTCCTCGGTAAGAATTCGCAGGATCCGTTCGTCCTCATCAAATGAAAGCTTTTCCGCGGCTCTGTAGCCGACGATCTGCGTTCCGGCGGCGTCTTCAAGACAACCCCTCGAACGCTTCAGATCCTCCCTGATTTCTTCGTCCGTCAACTGAGTGATCGGGCGATGATAGAAACCTCTGGATGCAACTTCATGTCCACGAGCCGCGATTTCCCTGACCAATGCCGGACTCTGCTCGGCGATCCAACCGAGCACGAAAAACGTCGCCTTTTTATCGTAGCGATCCAAAAGATCGAGCGCCTTGTGTGTGTTTTGCTCGTAGCGGGTTTCGAAATTCGACCAGTTTTGCTTGCGAATCAGATTCTCAAACGCCCCGACGTGGAAATAGTCTTCCACGAGCACGGTCAGCAGATGCTTTTTCGGTGGTTTAAGATTCGGGTTCATGGCGGAACTCTTTTGTCAGAAAACTCCTATCGAGCGAGATTTTCCAAAGTATCGACAATTCGCTTGGCGGCGTTGCCATCGCCAAAGGGATTTTGGACGGTCGAAACGCTTTTGATCCACGTATCGGCAAGATAATTTTGTTCGAGCATCGTGGCGAGTGTTCGCGGATTCCCGCCGACCAGCTTGGCGACGCCGCACTGAACGGCTTCGGGACGTTCCGTATTCTCGCGAAGAATAAAGACGGGCTTTCCGAGCGTCGGGGCTTCTTCCTGTACGCCTCCCGAATCGGAAAGGATCAACCACGAATTGTCCATAAGCGTGACAAAATCGATGTAATCGAGCGGATTGATCAGATAGATCCGTTCCGTGCCGCCCAGGATCTCGTTTGCCGCCGCGAGGACGTTTGGATTTGGATGGACGGGAAAAACGAGGCAAGTGTTTTCGAATCGTTTTATGAAATCGCGGATCGCTTCCAGATTCCCGCGCATCGCGGAACGAAAGCTCTCGCGCCGGTGCGTCGTCAGGAGCACGCGTTTCATCCCTTCGGTTTTCTCGAGCAGATTGGCGAGCATCGGTCCGGGTTCTGATTTTCCGCGGATTTGAAGCAGCGCATCCACGATCGTATTTCCGGTAACAAAAACCTGGTCTTCGTGAACTCCGTCTTTCAGTAGATTTTTCCGATTCTCGCTGGTGGCGGCGAAATGGAATGTTGAAAGAGCTGTCGTCAACCTGCGGTTCATCTCTTCCGGAAACGGACTGCGTATGTTTCCGCTGCGGAGGCCGGCCTCGATATGCGCGACGGGTATGTCGAGATTAAATCCGGCGGTCGCGCCGGCAAGCGTCGTTGAGGTATCGCCCTGCACGATGATCAGCTGGGGCTTTTCCTTTGCAAGCAGCGCATCAAGCTCGGCGATCGTCTTTGCGAGCGTCTGATTCGGCGTTTGGTTTGGCGACATCACACGCAGGTCGTAATCGAGGCTCAACCCGAAAATGTCGAGAAACGGAAGCAGGAGTTCCCGGTGCTGGCTCGAAGAGACGACTACCGTCTCGAAATTCCCGCGTCGCTTTAACTCGTTGATGACCGGTGCGCATTTAATCGCCTCCGGTCTTGTACCAAACAAGACAAGTACCTTCGGTTTTCGCTTTTTTTCTTCTTTATCACTCATCGGCGGAAAAATGAGATGCTGTGCGGAGCCGGTCCCGGAAACGGTTTCGTTGCTCTTCCGGCAAAAACCCCGCGCCTTTCGATAAAAGACCGATTCACGCGATATTCCCCAAAACGGGATGCCGTTTAGGCGTCATAACGCCACCAAACACAACCATCCCAAAGGAAAGAACCCCAACGTAATTTCTAAAAGACCGGAATTTATGCGGCCAACTTGAGGCAACACGGAAGGACTGGATACAACACTCCCGAAAACAAGAAGGCATCGATTAAAAAAATAGAGCGGTGGAGGATCTCTCGAAACGCCGCCCGAGCGAACGACAACTTAGAGTTTACGTCAATCTCGGAGTCGGTATCAAGACAAAGGCCGGATTTGGGTGCGAAACGAAAGGATTCGAAATCTTAAGGAAAACACTTCGGATTTGCCTGACCATATCAAAAAGGTCCACACGACGGCCAGCAAGGAGCCGGCGGAAGCGGCACTCGATCAAGCCGAGGCAAAGTGTGGCAAGCAGTATCCGATCGTTTTTCGTTCATGGAGAAACAAATGGGAGAACCTCACCCGCAATTTCCGATATCCGAAGCAGATCCGAAAGGTGATGCAAATTACGAATGCGAGTAAGACCGTTGATCGCCAATTCAGAAAACTGACAAAAACCAAAGGCGCGTTCCCGATTGACGACTTACCTTTGAAGCTTCTTTATCTTGGAATCAAATACGAGGAGAAAAACTGGACCATACCCTTCCAAAACTGGAAGCAGACCGTGTCCCAACTCGCGATAATCTTCGAAGAAAGACTGGACGACGCAATCGGTCCTTAATGATTAACCTGAAACAGAATTTCGAACAGTCTCCTTCACAAGATTAGCTTGGTCAACAATACAACTGCCTATTTTTGGTTGTCGTCAACCATTGGCACCTCGAAACTTTTGATTCTTGTTTGCAAGAAACAATATCTCGTATATTGCAGCATTTTGGTAGTGATCAATGCTTCTTCTGGCTTTGCCTACGTTTCTCTCTCCTAGCCTGCCTTTTTCGAATCTCAGATATTTCCATCATAAGTTCAGGATCAGTCTCTAGATCTCGTAAGGCCGCTTCGGCAGATGCTTCTCCAGATCGTTCCAATACTGATAAAAGTATTATGCGATCTTCTCCGTTTGTTCGATCTTTGCATAGTTGAATGATTTCATTAAGTGTTCGTTTGTCGGACATCGCCGAAAGTGCAACCGCGAGCCCCATTTTGGCCCTTGTTCCATTTGGCTCCTTGGCGAACAAATTCACTATCTTTCTCCATACAAGATCAGGATCCAATCCCGCTTCTTCAAAGCTACCCCGCTTTTCACTCAAAGCTCGAGCGATTCCTTCTCTAACTGCATCGGGATATGGCAGTTCAATATGTCTTAATAGAATAGGGAGTGCTCGTGTGTATGCTCGGATCTTCTTCTTCTTGATCCACGGTTCATTGTTCGAAAAGAGATCCCATGCACTGTTAACTTCGAAGCCGGATGATCGCAGCTCAGCCGCGAGCGGCTCCTCAGCTTTCCTCCACTCAACGCGTTTGCGTTTATTTTCTTCTAACCTTTTAGTGTTAATAGCTCGTAGTCTTCGGCTCTCATCTTCCGATAACTTCATACAATGTGCTTCACTAGCTGAGAGCTTCTCGAGTTCCGCATCTGTTAATGGCACACGAATAATGTCATTTCCCTTCATTGCATTCACGGTAGGAACCTAATGATGTTTAAAAACCCCTGATCCCGGGCTACCTGTAATGGCCCGCTAAGATTTGTGTTCTTACGAACATACAAATCAAAACTTCTTCCTGTGTCACCTGCATAATCGGCGTAATCTTTGAGTTGTCTGGTGTAACTCAATCTCTCCACATTTTTTACTTCAGAAACTGCGAAATCATTTATCCCATCTGGGATGCGATTTCGGCCATTTACTCGAATTTTGATTTTCGATCCTATATCATATGCATTCTTAACCGCGACCTCACCTTCCATTCCAATTTGATTTGCTGTTTTTGCAATTGTAGCAGTTTCACTTCCAGCAGTCCTGATCCCGGAGATCCCCAACCCCTCAATTGATCCCCCTGCGGACGCACTGGAACCGCCAACGACGATAGAACCGACCATAAGGCCCGCATTGACGGCGGTTCCCCATCGAGCCTCTCTGCCATTGTTATATTCATACTGCGCAATGTATCGAGGAGTTATGAAATAGCTTTGGGCGCCTGTATTTATCGCTACAAATTGGAGAGCATTTGCTGATTGTATGAGGAAGTTTGCAGCCCCTTTCGCAGAGCCAGACTTGATCGACTCAATACCGTCTTTGAAACCCAAAAGCATCTGTCTGATCGGATTGTCGCGAACGTCTTCGTCCTTTGGCTCTAACCTTCTCCAGCCCCCGCTGCCAGAATTGCCGGACCCGTCGTTCCAGACAACATAAGTGATGCCATTCTCAGTGACGTTCGTCGCCCCGATAAACTCGGTGCACTTCTCGCATTTCTTGCCGGTAAAGTGCCGCGGGTTATCGGGATCCTCATAGACTCGCCCATCGTGGTCTTCACAACCTTCGGGAGGGCACATTCCTGAAGGATCATTCGTATTTGTTGGATTGTTGTAAACGTAAACGAACCTATTGAACGTCTGAGGATACGCTGACTTCCCGCTTGCTAGGAGCGGATCCACCGCCGTGAACCTTCCATGCCGGTTCTCGTACATCCTTGCCTCGGCGAAGTCGAGGTCTGTTTCCTCGTCCTTTTGGTAGCCGGTGAACTTCTGGCGGATGTTGTCGGAGCCGTAGCCGGCGGCGGAGGTTCTGAGCGAGTTCGAGTGGCCGGGTGTCGAGGAGTTCGGGAGTTCCTTTCCGAACGGGAGGAAGTCGCGTCTTGAGACTATCTCGCCGTTCTGGTTTGTCACCGCCCTGACCGAGCCGAGCCAAGTCGGTTGCGACGTATTTCGTTTGCGCCTCCGCGCCCTGAGGTGGAGTTTTCGAGGAGTATTCGGCGACGAGCTTTCCGCCCGAGTAAACGAAAACAACAGTCTCCGTCGGCTGTCCGTTGGAGTCGTATGTGATCTTCTTTACACTCTTGCCGTTTCCGTCATAAGTGGTATGAAAAGGTATCAAGGGGCGAGCAGCTGTCCCGGGATCGGTTATGATCCTTGTTAGACATGGTTCGGGCTAGCTGCTCAAACCCCTTCTATCGCCGATGCGATGGACGTTTGAGCGGCGGTTTGGTTACTCGTATAAGCCCCTAAGAGCTTGCTGTCATAAGTAAACCGCCCTCTTCGTTTCGAACCATCTTGAGCCGTTCTAAAGAGCTCGCATAAATAGTTGAAACTTCGCTCCGGCGAATATGGAGGTAACCATGATAACTCGAATTTCTTCCTTTTTTCACCATCCGGTGCTTTTTCTTGGACTTGATCTCGGAAAAAGCAAGTCGCAGCTTGCCGTCCTTGCTTCCGACGGCACCGAACTTCTGAACTTTGCCTTCGTCTCCAGTCGCGAAAACTTTATTGAAATCGCCCGCCTCCTGCGTCCTTCCGATTCGATTGTCCTTGAGGTCTCCACTTCGGCGAATGCGGTAATGACAATCTTCCGCACCGAATCGGCCGCCAAGGCGGTTCTCTCCAATCCGCTTTTCACCCGAGCCATTTCCAAGGCCCGCGTCAAGAGCGACCGCGAAGACGCCCGAAAGCTGGCCGATCTCCACCGTGCCGGTTATCTTCAAACCGTTTGGTTTCCCGACACCGACACCATCGCGCTTCGCAAGCTGATGAGCGATCGCGATTCCCTCGTCAATCTGCGTACCAAGCTCAAGAACCGCGTCCACTCCGTGCTCGACCGCAATCTGGTTAAACATTCCTTTTCCGACCTCTTCTCCTCCGAGGGCCGCCGCTGGCTTGCCTCCCTTTCCGATGCAGATATCCTCCCCGTTGACGAGCGTGACCGGATTTCCGATATTCTCGCGTCCCTCGACCACGCCGCGGATCTTGTCGATCAGACGGACCGCGCCATTGCTGCCTTCATCACTTCGCGTCCCGCCATCAGGCGCGATCTGGACATCCTGCTCACCATCCCGGGCGTCTCCCTTGCTGTCGGTGCGGCTGTTCTTGCTGCCACGGGCGATATCTCAAGATTTCCGACAAAACAGAAATTCGCCTGCTATTTCGGTCTCACCCAACGCATCTCCCAATCCGGCGGAAAACAGCCACGCATCGGTCGCATCTCCAAACAGGGAAACGCCTATGCCCGCTTCATGCTCGTCGAAGCAGCCGAGCACTTCCGCAAGGCTTCTCCCGTCTATGCCCGTCTTTTTGATAGAATCAAGAAGAAACGCGGTAGAAACGTCGCCATCATTGCCATCGCAAGAAGACTCGCCGAAGTCATCTGGTCAATCCTGTCCCGCGGCGAGGAGTTTGTCTTCTCGCATCCCCGCCTTGCCGCAGAGAAGCGCCGCCGCGTCGACCAGTTTGCCGGAATCGCCTCTGGCGCCAACCTCCCCAGGGCAATACCTCCATCCGGAGTCCGCGAGACCAATCTTCGCGGCAGAGACGTGAAACGCGAGATATTCAAACGCTCTTGTGCCGAGGTCGCTCGAATTCTTGAGTCCTCTGGACGCAAGACCACCACCGCTTTCAATCCAAGAAACCCGAAACACATCGACTGAAACAACCTTCTCGAATTCTTCGCCGCCGAATACGCTGCCGAAGCCGCAGCCTCCGCCAGGCTTTGACCACTCAGCCATCACGATCAAAAAAGCGTCTAAGAATTGTTTAATCACTCAGGGTGAGGACTAAGAACTCCCGCCATTCCGACATCCTAAAGCGCCAGCCTGCCCGATTTTCAGGATAATCAAGAACTTCTCCCCCGATTGCGTTGAATATTGTTGACCTTTTCATAAATAGTAGTAATCGATCCCGCCGCCGTCCTGATCCTTTTTGATGCGGTTTGTCGACTCTTCGATCTCGGGGTTTTCAACCTTTCCGTTCGAGGCGAGCGTCGTCGTGTTGGCCGCGTCGAACTCGCGGTTTCCGTAGCGTACGATGCAATAGTTTTGAAATTCGAAGCGATCATGAACCGCTTTCCCTCAATCAATCCAGCAACGACTCGACTGGTTTATTGCGATCTCCTCAAATGACGACCACTTATTCTCCCGGTATTGCAATATTTTCATTTCTGAGCTGAGACAACTTCTCCACATTGAACCTTGGACAAGCCCTCAAAGGAAGAATACACGCCATACTGCCGATGGTTCTTCACGCGACTGACGATCAGGTCCCTGTTATTATCATTCTTCAGTTTCTCGTTCAGATAGGTAACAACATCATTCAATGAATAACCCTTGCCCTCACAGTCGATTGCATTAAAGATTCGCAGTGTGCCGCCTTCGAGAACGGCGATATTGCTGGAAGAAAAAGGTAAATCAATAAAGGCAAAATGATAAACGTGATTGTTCTTGAACTCGACACGCTCCAACAAGGAAATCTGTCTATTCGACGGCTCGGTCAAGTCCCAAACGAAAAAACCGTTTGCTCGTGATTCTTCAGTTAGAAAAAGAACAAACGGAGACAATTGATTTAGTGCTTTCTCGGAAAGAGAATTTTTCAGCACATCAGAAAAACGTCCAAGCACCTCATCGCGGTTGTATAGTTTATCTGAGTTTTCTGGAATCTTTTTATCAGAATTACAAACAACCTCATGCTCGTCAGTTGCAAGATAAAACCCGTATCTCCGATAGTTTTTCAATCGGGTTAAGATCTCATGTTTGTTTCCACCATTTTTCAGCACCCCATTTGCGTAACTTATCACATCTTCTAAATCGTCATTATCATCTCCACAGTTTATATTCTTAAATATTCTGAGTTTTCCATCTTTGACAACCGCAATATGACTTTGCGAGAAAGGAAAGTACACGACCGAAAAATGATAAATGTGATTGTCAACGAAATTTATACAAGTTTCCGCTTTACGAAGTCGAGAATTGACGTATTTATTAGAAGTATCCGTCAAATCATAGATGAAAAAGCTATCAACCAAGGACGGGTACTTTGTGTAAGCAGGAATTGAATCCCTTAAAACACCATCGAACTTCTCAAGCATTTTCTGCCTATCATACGAGCCGTCGGAATTGTTTGGACATTGACAGATGCCCAAAACTGAGAATGCTAAAACACAGAATACTGAACAAACAATTTGTTTCATTTATTTCCTTTTTAATTACATTTATGACCGGGAGGGCATTTTGGTCCGCTATTGTTGGATTCTTGAATGCGTCTGAATTCGCGAATTTCTTTGATTGTGTCATCCTGGAGTTTGAATAAACTATCGGGATGCCACGACCGAAGATCGCCTTTACCAGTTTTTGCCATTTGAACTTGATTGGGATCTAAATCGTGTTCTGCTTCGTGAACAAAAGTTCCAACTATTTGCGTCTCCGCTTCTGTTCGATCATTTTTTACGGCATTTAAAAGTTCGCCATCGTAAATGGTAATCGTAGCTTCTGCATAAACTTCGTTACCTTGATCATCTTTCACAATATCAGGTGTCCCTTCAAATTTATGAGTATTTGAATTGTAAGCTAAAGGACCTTTCGTACCATCTGGTTTTGTGCCATGTGGTTGATGAAGTCCATATAAACCGGGTCTATCCTTATTACCAAAGGCAAAATTGACCATCGTTTTGTGAGCATTTAGCCTGTTGAATTGAGAAAGTGCCGTGCTGCTACCAGAATTGTTAATTAATCCGACCAATCGAATAATATCGTTAGTTGCGTTAGCACTTGTGATAACAATTTGCCCATCTCTGACATCGAATGTAACTTCTTTGCCGTCTTTTCCTTTGAATTTTTCTCCATTAGGATCAACATATTTCAAAGGATTATTTCTGGCATAAACATAAAGATCTACTGATTGTGGGTCAGGAAGTCTCTCTTTCGCCATAATTATCGGATCAGGCGATGTAAAGCGTCCTTGATAGTAGCTGTGCATTCGAGCTTTCGCGTAGTCAAGACTCGTTTCCGCGTCGCTCTCGTAACCCGTGAATTTTTGACGTATTGAATCTTGTCCGCCGTATCCTTGTGCAGAGTTACGTTCACCATTGCCTGTTGGGATTTCCCCTCCAAACGGCAAGAAATCCCTCCGCGAGGCCACATTACCATCCCTGTCCGTCAGTATCCTTGGGCTTCCGAGCGTGTCGTTTGTCAGGTAGTTCGCCTTTGCGGTTGCTGTCGGCTCGACCATTGTCGAGTATTCCGCGATGAGCTTGCCTCCTGCATCATATATGAAGTGCGTGGTCTCTCCGGTTGCAGGGACTTGCTTTTTGACGCGTTTTCCGTCTCCGTCGAACGAGTATTCTCCGATCGTTCCCGCGGTGTTTGTCACCTTGATCTGCTTGTTCTCTCCGTCGTATTTGAACGTCCTTCCGTCCGGATCCTTTGTCGTGTTCCCCGCCGGGTCGTATTCGTAGTCCTTCACCGAATCGCCGTCGGGCTGGAGTTCCTTGATCCGGTTTGTGGCCGAGTCTATCTCGGGATTCTCCATTTCGCGGTCCTGCTGGCAGATCGTGAGGTTCGGTGACGTTCCGCAGTTTCTTGTCAGCGTGGTTGTCTGCGATTCGTCGTAGTTCTTGTTCCCGTATCGGTCGAAGGTGTAGGCCTCCTTCCAGCTTTGCGTGCCTCCGATGGTTTCCGTCGCCGACTTGAGGCGGTTGAGCTCGTCGTACGCATAGGACTGGACGGCGGTGAAGCCGTTGTTCTGGCCGGGCGTGGAATTTACGGTAATCGTCTGCTTCAGCACGTTTCCATTGTTGTCGGCGACCCCGTTCGTGTTGTATTCATAAGCGAGGTTCAGCTTGTCGTCTCCGCCCTGTACGGTTCCGAGAGCGATCTTCGTCGGCTGGAGCCTTGAGTTGAACGTCGCCGACTCCCATTTCCCGTTTCCAAGCTGCATGTCCGATACGGCTCCCGCCGCCGTGTATTGGAAACCCTTGGCGTAGTCCCAGAAACCGTGGTTCGCGTTCTTTTTCGACTGGACGATCGAGAGCCTTCCGGTGTTGTCGAGGACGTTTCTGACGACCCTGCCCGAGGGATACTTCGTCTCCGATAGCGCTCCCGAAAGATTGTATTTGTATTCCGTGTCGCTCAGGCCACAAGTACTCTTCAAATATCACATATGCAACGATCACTCTATTCTTTACACTTACGGATCTTCTTATTCCTCAAACAAAACAGAATCTGATTGGATTCAACGGTTCCTCTCCAAATTACTAGATCTTCGTAACTCCGCTCAAGGAATTGTCCATAGTAGATCGACATCCTATACTCTTTCTCGTCTGCAAAAAAGTCGTCAGTCAATTCAATCTTCATGACCTCTTCGTAGCTTTCATTTGGTGACAAGACGAGATAGTTGCCTTCATAAGCGCTACTTATCTCGTTCTGCAATAGAAGTGAGCCATTTCCAGAATAGAAAGACGTTGCGTATCCAATACTGTTTTTATCAATAATGATCTTCTCTTTACTGATATTTGTAATTTCAGCTTTTATAGTAAGGACTCTTGGGCTGTTTTTCGCTTTAATAAGCGCAATTTTCACCCCAAGGGGCGGGCTGCCGTTAGATTGCGACAACAAATTGCCGCACAACAATAGACAAATACATAACGATAGCTGGGCTGTTAACATTTGATTCTTCATTTTAGTAGTCAATTCCCCTTTCCTTTAGTTCAGCAGGACTCAGCACATGATTGCTCACGTTATCGTAATTGAGTTGTCGTGCAGCATGACGTTGAAAACCTTTTCTAACCGCTGCATCAACTTGTTGGAAATTCAGCCTACTTTTTGCTTCCGCACCAGCCGAAGACGGTTTGGAAGTAAAAGAAATACTTCCAGTTCCAGGTAGGACAGCCTCAATATCTGCCTTCATCTGTTCCGCTTCCTTCATGTTAATTTCAACATGTCCTTCTTCGTGATCCTTTAAGCCTGTCAGAAAGTTATCCCAGGTGGCCTTATCTTCTTCGGAAGCCGAATCATAACCACTCCATTCTGGCAATGTAGTAACGGTCGTGGCAGTAATTGTTATGTCGCTTAATGTTGCTTTTACCTGAGAATTGCCATTTTTATCTGGAGCCGTAGCATTCCACTGAAAATATCCCTTTCTTTTGTTTGCGGTGCCGGTAACTTCCAATCTGCTAGCAACATGTCTTGCAAACTTGCCGTCAATGGTTTTGTTGGCCTGTTCAATGGCCTCATTTACAGTTCCACTGACAACATTCGGCTTTCCCTTGGAATCATTCCTTACTTTAAACGTAAAGTAGAAAACGGGAGGCGGAATGTGTTCTTAAACTCTCAATTGTTTTGATGTCTCGTCTTTCGACCGGGTTTGTCGCGTGGCGGCGTGGAAGCTTGGGCGAGTTTTCGATTCCGCGTGAAAAAGACAAAAAACGACGGCCGAATCCGACCGTCGCTTTTATAAAGAATTCTTGTTCCGAGCTATTCGGGTTGACCCTTGCAGCCTTCGGCATAGAGCGCGGGTTGCTTGGTGCTGATAACCGGGTAGTTTTCGGCTTCCTGGTTCTTTTCGATCCAGACTTCGTACTCGGGTGGATACGACATGTCCGAGAAGATCGCTTCAACCGGACATTCCGGCAGACAGGCATCGCAATCGATGCAGACATCGGGATTGATCAAAAGCAGATTCGGCCCTTCGTGGAAGGCCTCAACCGGGCAAACCGCGGCGCAATCGGTGTATTTGCATTCAACACAAGGTTCGGTAACGATGTATGTCATCTGGTAAAAAACTCTCCTGAATCAGTTAAATAAGCTACTCAACCTAATACGGTTAGGATAACTTGTCAATTCTGGATAAACAAGTGATAGAATGCCCCCATAAGCACAAAAAATGTTGGGGTAAGCTCAATTTATGCAAAATTTTAAATCGGACGAGCTGGCGCTTGATTTTCTGCGTGTCGCTGAAGCGGCGGCGATCGAGTCTGCCAGAACGATGGGCAAGGGCGATAGAAAGCATTCGGATCACGTCGCGGTTGAAGCGATGCGAAAGGTTATGGATTCCGTTCCGATGCGCGGCCGGATCGTGATCGGCGAGGGCGAACGCGACGAGGCTCCGATGCTGTTTATCGGTGAAGAGGTCGGCGGAGGCGAATACGAAGAGGATGTTCGCAACACCTTTCCGGAAATAGACATCGCGGTTGATCCGCTTGAAGGCACGAATCTGTGCGCGCTTGGCGCCAACAACGCGATCGCGGTTCTTGCGGCCGCCGAAAGAGGCGGTCTTCTGAACGCTCCGGATATCTACATGGACAAGATCGTCGTCGGGCCTTCCTGCAAGGGCGCGGTCGATATCAACGCTCCGGTGGAACACAATCTAAAGGCGATCGCAAAGGCACTCGGCCGTGATGTCGAGGATCTGACCGTAATCTGCCTTGACCGCAAACGCCACGAAAAACTTGTAAATGAAGTTCGCGAATCCGGCGCGAGAATTCGCCTGATTTCGGACGGCGATCTTTCTGCGGGGATTTCGGCCGCAGTCGCCGGCACAAATATCCATGCGCTGATGGGAATCGGAGGTGCGCCGGAAGGCGTTCTGACGGCCGCCGCGATGAAATGTTTGAACGGCGAAATTCAGGCAAAACTCGTGTTTGATCCCGACAGGCTGGGTGTTGACAGAACAAAGGTTCCGCCGGTCGAAGAGGTGATGGATCGCTTGAAATCGATGGGAATCAGCGACCCCGAAAAGGTTTACATGACGGATGATCTCGCGCCTGGCAAAAAGATAATCTTTGCCGCAACCGGCGTGACGGACGGAGCGCTCTTGCGCGGCGTAAGATTCTTCGGCGAGGGAAACCGTACGAATTCGGTGGTTATGACGACCGACACGAGAAACATCAGATTCGTCGATACGGTCCACGTCGAAGGCGGCCCGAACGCGGTCATACGGTTTTAGGGTGGCGGGATTTTGTGTTTAGGCAGTTCCAGGTTCTTCCGGTGCGGAGTTCCAAGTTCCAGAGTTCCAGAGTTCCAAGTTTTTGTTGGTTGTCGGGCTTGGTTTTAGAATTGAAGCCACTCTAGGGAATTGTTTGGTGAATTCAATTTAGAGGGCAGGTTCGGAATCCATAGCGTTTGTTTTGTTTGATGAGACGAATTCGACTGGAACCGCGATCCAAACTTGAACTCAATCGAGCCCCGAACGGGGCGGAGAGAACTTAGCCCGAGGCAAACGAAGTGCCGCCTCGGGTCGAGAACGCAAAAAGAAGTAAAGCCCCAGCGGGGCGAAACGCGGAATAAAGAGAAAGCTCTCGAACTAGATTTTTTTTAGCAGACCTACGGACATAGCTCTTCGCCCCTTCAGGGCGTAAAACTATCGTAGATCTTTGACCAGACGCGGCGCTTCGCTTGCATCTGGCTATGCTATTTCCGCCCTTCCAGGGCTTTCTTGAGTGTCGTCGATTAAGTATTTCCTCTTCCGACGCGAGAGCGTCAGGTGGATATGCCTCCGAATAGGAAGTTCCGGATTTTGGAATAAAATCGACTTTTTAGAGTGGACTCTGAGTTCCAAGTTCTGCCGGTGCGGAGTTTCAGGTTCCAGAGTTCCAGAGTTCCAAGTTTTTGTTGGTTGTCGGGCTAGGTTTGGAGGGTGAGTCGAAAATTCGAAAAGCGCTCTTAGTTTTTGGCTTGAATCCGTGCTAGGAAGAGCGTTCTACGAATACTATTTAGAGGGCAGATTCGGAATCCATTGGATTTGTTTTGTTTGATGAGACGGATTCGACTGGAACCGCGATCTAAACTTGAACTCAATCGAGCCTCGAACGGGGCGGAGAGAACTTAGCCCGAGGCAAACGAAGTGCCGCCTCGGGTCATGACAGCAAAACTAAATAGAGCCCCAGCGGGGCGAAACGCGGAATAAAGAGAAAGCTCTCGAACTAGATTTTTTTTAGCAGATCTACGGACGAAGCACTTCGCCCCTTCAGGGCGAAAAACTCTCGTAAATCATTGACCAGACGCGGCGCTTCGCTTGCATCTGGCTATGCTATTTCCGCCCTTCCAGGGCTTTCTTGAGTGTCGTCAATTAAGTATTTCCTCTTCCGACGCGAGAGCGTCGGGTGGATTCATAGCCGGGAGTGGAGCGGCTTTGCGCGGAACCCTTGGTGGCCGCGAAGAAAACATCGGAGCCACGCTAGTGGCGCTGGAATGCAGCAATTACGGGCGTTTCTCCGCGCCGGTACCCGGCGCGAACATTGTTCTTATGTTTACCGTGGGTTCCGCGCAAAGCCGCTCCACCTACGGCTAAAATCTACGTGACGCGATGCGTCCGAATAGGAAGTTCCGGATTTTGGAATAGAGTGGACTCAGAGTTCCAAGT
Organism: Pyrinomonadaceae bacterium; assembly: GCA_041394795.1. Taxonomy (GTDB): domain Bacteria; phylum Acidobacteriota; class Blastocatellia; order Pyrinomonadales; family Pyrinomonadaceae; genus Aridibacter. The sequence continues at coordinate 283,928 of JAWKHN010000002.1, forward strand.
TTTTAGTGGTGCGATTGGATCGCATCCTCGTGTTTCATATGAAATCCCGAGCGGTGATTTCCTTCCCGATGGCCTATGCCTCAAACCAGTCCTTATTTAAGGAGTGATCTCCGTGAATCGGTCGCCGTTATGGCGAAGCGATTTTGGATTGGCTTGACCGTGCTCTTTTCTGTTTGGGTTCTTTTGATCATCGCTCCCGCGATTTTGGGGATTTATGGAAACGAATCCCTCGGCTCCCCTCTATACGGTTTTTTCTCGAACATCTGCCATCAGCTTCCCGAAAGGACATTTCATCTGATGGGTCACCCGCTCGGTGTTTGCTCGCGGTGTTTTGGCGTCTATTTGGGATTGGTTGTCGGGGCACTTTTTTATCCTCTGTTTCGAAAACTCGACGATGCCGAACCGCTTCCGCTTTATGGGCTTATCCTTGCGATAATTCCGATGGGTGTCGATTGGGCGCTGACTTTTTTCGGTATTTGGGAAAATACTTTCACCACGCGTTTTCTCACCGGTTCATTGCTCGGAATCGCCTGCGCGGTCTATATCCTCCCTGCTCTGAGCGAATTATCGTATTTTATCCACGCCAGACGCAGCCGGACGGCGCGCACGGATTAGCTCCAATTCCCCCAAAATCCATTGACTTCGACTCGATTCAGTAGGAAAATTGTCCAGTTAACGAATATCCGCCGTTTGTTATGAAACTTAGTAAGGAAACCGCCGTTTCGCATGCTAAAGAAGACTTGGCTTCCCGTCTTGGTCTCGACGTTGCGAAGATCGAACTCGTTTCACTGAATGATCAGGAATTCAGGGATATGAGTCTTGGTGCGGCTGCCTCGGGCGAAATGTCCGCCCAAATGATTTCGTATGGTTGGCGAATCCTTCTGGATGCCAACGGAGCCGAATACGAATATCGCGGAGACAAATTCCAGCTCCGCCTCGTAGATTTCAAAGGCTCAAACCACCTTGTTTTCCCCCAGCAATAGTCAATCAGGTGTCTCTGACAGGAGTTTTGTTATGAACAAAGACAAATTCTGGATTCGAATCGGTGTCGTGGCGATTTTATTAGGCGTGGCTTCATTGGCGGGCGTGTTCGTCAGAAGCATTCAAACCCGCAGAGCGGTTGTCGATTCGATAATCGTCGCGGAACCGGGTTCGCCCAAGAAACCGGCATCCGAACTCCGCGCGGCTTCGCAGAACGAACCGGAGGTTATTGTCCGATTCAAACCCGGAGTGGATCTCGAAGAGATTAAGAAACTGGCCGCGCTTTCGAATGACAGGATTGAAGACAAATTCGAAAGTGTCAGCAACCTTGTCGCGATTGACGATTTGGATGATGCGGATGCCGAGGAAGTCGCGAAACAGTACTCGATGATGTCGGACGTAGTTTTGTATGCCGAGCCGAACAATATCATCGAACTCCAGCCGGTAGATGGCATCGACGAGGTCAATGCCGATCGCCAACCATCCGCCAGCCCGAACGATCCGCTTTTTGAAGATCAATGGGCGCTAAACAATAGCGGACAGGAAGGCGGCAAGGAAAACGCCGATATCAAAGCCCTAAAGGCTTGGGAAACGACAAAGGGAACGCAGGACGTCGTTGTAGCGGTTTTGGATACCGGTGTCGATTACACGCATACGGATCTCGTGGCAAACATCTGGCATCGGCCAGACAATATCCCCGCCTATATTGATGACGAACTCGGAGCGATTGACGATTCCATTGGATTCAACGCCGATGCAAACACCGGCGATCCGATGGATGACAACGGCCATGGAACGCATTGTGCAGGAATCATCGGCGCCGAAGGCGACAACGGCGAGGGTATCGCGGGCGTCAACTGGAAGGTCGAAATCATGCCATTGAAGTTTCTTTCGGCGGGAGGTTTTGGTTCTACAAAGAACGCCATCGAGGCGATCAATTACGCGATCGATCGGAAGAAAAAAGGCGTTAACGTCAGAATCATCAGCGCCAGTTGGGGTTCGACGCTCGCATCGAAAGCCCTTGAGGACGCGATCCGGGCCGCCGGCGAACAAGGCATTCTGTTTGTCGCAGCCGCCGGCAACAGCAGCACGGACAACGATCGTCGTCCGCATTATCCGTCGAATTACGACCTGCCGAATGTGATTTCGGTTGCTGCGCTCGACCGAAACGACCAACTCGCTTCATTTTCAAACTTCGGTCCGAAGACGGTCCATATCGCGGCCCCCGGAAAGGAAATCGTCTCAACCTGGCTCAGCGGTCAGTTCAGGGAAGCTTCCGGAACATCGATGGCGACGCCTCAGGTTTCAGGAGTTGCGGCGCTGATATTGGCAGCCAATCCGGATTTGGATGTGGCCGGGCTTCGCGAAAAAATCCTTAAATCCGCCGATTCGATCGATTCTCTTGCCGGAAAGGTTGAGAACGGCGCGAAACTCAACGCCGCGAACGCTCTTGAATAGGATCGTCGCGCATGGATTCAGGAAGCCGGGGGCAAATGCCTCCGGCTTTTTTTGTCTGTCTGCGGTGTACGTTGAGGTGCACGTTTTGGTAACCATTTGGGTTGCTACGCAGACTATTCTGTCGGCAGAGAGCGAGCGCCTCAAATTCACATGCCCTGTTAACTCTCCTGTTTGCAACTAGTTGCATGGATTACTGAGATATTGGCACGCCTATTGCTCTAAGCATTCCCGACAGCGGCAATTTTTTAGGGCCGCATTCGATATCGCAAACAAGGAGATTTTCAATATGCGCCGTTACCAATTCATACTTACGATTTTTACTTCAATGCTCATGTTGCTCGGATTGTCCGTAGTCGCATCCGCTCAGTATTCAGGCAATCGCCGCAATGGCGGTTATGGAAACGGCGGGTACTACGGAAATCAGAATATCGAATCGACCGTAAGATCACTCCGCAGTCAGGCGCGCTCGTTTGAGGATACGCTTGATCGCGAGCTTGATCGCAGCCGTTACGATGGTTCGAGGCAGGAAGACAACCTGAACAGTCTGGCCAACAAGTTCAAGAACGCCGCCGAAGACCTTGACGACGAATACGATGGATATCGCGATCAGGCGAGAAGCGCCGATGAGGCCCGCAAGGTGTTGAATCTCGGCTCGCAACTCGATATGGCTCTAAATCAATCGCGAGTCGGTCGCAACAACTATGCGCTGGCCAACGCCTGGGCATCCATCGAGAACAATCTGATGGTGATCGCCCGCAACTTCAATTACAACTACAACGGTTCATACGGCCGCAATCGCGGATACAACGATAACCGGAACAACCGAAATCGCAACCGCAACCGCAATACGGATTGGGGACGCAACGACGGTCCTTACAACAACCGCAACTCGCGCAACCTTTCATCGACGATCTCGAACCTGAAGTACAAGGCCAAGAACCTTGAAGATCGTCTCGATCAGGATCGCTATGACCGTCGCGGCTCGAACGCCGAGGGTTTGTCCGACAGGTTCAAGAACGCTGTTGACGATCTTGCCGATGAATACTTCGACAATGACGACAGCTACAACGAAGTCAACAAGGTGTTGAACATCGCCGAGCAACTCGATCGCGAACTTTCGAGAAACAGCTTCGGCTCCGGTGTCAGAAACGAATGGGCGAGCATCGAACGCGATCTTCGTACACTCGCAAACGCCTACAACATCAGCTATCGCTCCAACAACGGTGTCCGTACCGGTATCGGAGAGATTTTCAAAAAATGGCCTTTCTAAGCGGCAACTTAGATTGGACTGCGCGGTGAATCCAGCCCTTCAAAACATCGCGCTTACCAAAAGAAACCCGTTCCCCGAACGGGTTTCTTTTTTGCTTTCCGGAGCGAAAAGCGCGTTCGACTGTGTTGAAATGCCGTATCGGGATCGAGGTCGGTTCGTGCCGGTCAAGATTCGACACTTAAAAGTGTTAGCATAGGCGAATGCGCGGATCACTCGTATTGATTTCCACACCAATCGGCAATCTCGGGGACATTTCCGAAAGAGCCATCGAGACGCTTCGAAGCGTCGATATCGTCGCCTGCGAGGATACCAGGCACACCGGCAAATTGCTCAAGCTTCTCGGTTTATCCAAAAAGCTACTCAGTCTTCATGAACACAACGAAACCGCCCGTATCGAAAAACTGCTCGGATTGATCTCAGAAGGCAAAACGGTGGGCCTCGTATCGGATGCCGGCACGCCCCTGATCTCCGATCCCGGTTTCGATCTCGTGGGTGCGGTGCGTGACGCCGGCTTTTCAGTTACGGCTATTCCGGGGCCCGCGGCTTTGATTTCCGCACTCGTCATCTCCGGCCTCCCTACCGACTCGTTCTATTTCGGAGGCTTTTTGCCATCCAAATCGGGTGCGCGCAAAAAGGCATTCGAAAATCTCGAGAACTTGGAAGCCACGCTCGTGTTTTACGAATCTCCCAAACGAATCGCGGCTTCGGTAAAGGACGCGCACGCGGTTTTCGGCGCCCGAAAAGCGGCCGTCGCGCGCGAGCTGACAAAGCTTCATGAGGAGGTTCTCGCCGGCACATTGGCGGAACTCGAGACGACGCTTTCCGAGTCTGCTCCAAAAGGCGAGATAGTATTTCTAATTGACCGAACGCCTGCGAACAAGCCGTTGTCATCTGAGCGCGACCTCGCGAAACTCGTCAAGCAATACGAAGCAGACGGGCTAAAACCGATGGCGGCGCTAAAAAAAGCCGCACGTGAGTGCGGCTTTTCAAAATCAGAGGCCTATCGGCTACTTCAACAATCGCGGGATTAATTCCGGCTCCTAAGTTCGGGCGGCAATTCCTTGTCGATCGCCGGACGCTTGTCCAGTGAAGAAACCTCCCAAAGCGTAAGGAAAATGGTTCTCGCGATCGTCTCCATCTTGTTGAAGTCGATCTTATCTACCTCATCGGAAGCCTGGTGATAATCCCTGTGAACACCGGTAAACCAGAATACGATGGGAATCCCGTTCAACGCGTAGTTGAAGTGATCCGATCGGAAGAAGAACCGGTTCGTATCTTTGGGATCATCGTATTTGAGGTTGTATTCCATGTTCTTGTAACCGGCGTTGGTTTCCCTCGTTACCGCTCCAAGAGTGGAACTCATCATCTCCGAACCGATCACATAGACTTCGTTCGGGCCGGAAAGATCCTTGTCCCTTTCATCCTTGTTGTCCGGCATGCGGCTGCGACCGATCATGTCGATGTTAAGCTGCGCGACGACATTCTTGATGTCAACGGTCGGAAACTTGTTGAAGTATTCGCTTCCCCAAAGTCCCTTTTCCTCGCCGCAGTGCCAAACAAACAACACGGAACGCTTCGGTCGTTTCGGAGCCTTCGCGAGCGCCTCGGCGATCGATAGAACACCGACGGTTCCCGAGCCGTCATCGTCCGCACCGTTGAAGATTTTGTCGTCACCCTGTGCGTTTTGATTCGTTCCAACGTGATCATAGTGCGCGCCGATGGCGACCATCTCGTTCTTGAGCTTCGGATCGCTGCCTTCCCAAATCGCTACAACGTTCTGGGCATGCATGTTTTCAACCTCCAGCTTTTCTTCATACATGAGCTTGGCGCTCAGATCGGTTGAAGCACTTTCCTTGTAAGACATTTCGGCGCCTTCAAACAAGGCCGCTCCGATCATCTGATTGACAAGCAGGGTCGGCAAGGCGGGACCCGAGTCGTTTCCTCCAAGCCCTTCAACGGTAGGTCGGCCGCCGCCAAGAAAGCGTTTGAACAAATTCCATCGTCCCAGAGTGCCGTCGTTGGCGATCAAGATGATCCCTTTGGCCCCTTGGATCTCGGCATTCTTGGCAGGATCGGCCCAATCCACGCCATTTTCGCCTTTCAGGTCGTCTTGCGAAACTCCCTTGGGTCTGGCGGGTCCAACCCCACGACCGGATTCCGCGCTGTAAACCACGACGACTTTGCCTTTCGCATCGATTCCCTTGTACGCGTCGATGCCTTTTGATTTAACGGTCCATCCGTCGCCGACAAATACTAGCGGTGAATTTTCAATCTGCCCGCCAGTCAGACGGAAGAAGTCTTCGCCCGATGTATATGTCTTGCCATCGATTTCGAGCTTTGACCAATTCACGGATTCCTTCTTCAGCTTCATTCCCTGGAAAAAGGTTCCGTTGTCGCCTGCCGGCTTAAAGCCCCAATGCTTCAAGTTCATGGCGATAAACTGGGCCGTTATATCCAACCCGGCCGAGGGAGTATCGCGTCCGCCCATCGCATCGGATGCGATAAACGAAAGATAGTCTTTCAACCTATCGGCCGTGATCGCCTCGGCCATCTTCTTTTCTTCGGCGGTGATGGTAACTGCCGCCTTGCTCGAATTGCCGCTTAACGCAAAGACCGCGGTCGATTGCGAAAGCATCAGCGAGAGCAGTACCAAAAACGCAATAAAATTCCTTCTCATTTAGTTCTCCGTTGATCTGCACCTTTTGGTGCCAAAGTCATAAAAATACTCTTGTTTGATTTCCGAAAGTCCTACGCAGGTTGGACGAAATATGTTTCACTCTACCGGGGATTGCTTCCAATAATTGAGATGCGGTTTCTCTCCGCGAGATCAATCGTTTCGTCCTTCTCAAAAATTAGCGTCTTGCCGGCCGTAACCGATATGCATGTCGCCCCGGCATCGATCATCCCGCGGATCGTGGGCGGCCCGATAACCGGCACATCGAAACGCATGTCCTGCGAGGGTTTAGCAACCTTTACGACCGTCAACCGGCCATTTGCGAGTTCCCCGGCGCGCTTGATCACAGCGTCGGTGCCTTCCATGGCCTCGATCGCGACACACGCCTTGGCTCGAACGACGATCGTTTGTCCGAGATCCAAACGCGCGATCTCCCCTGCGACATGAAGCCCGTATTCGATGTTCTCCAACTCGATCTTGTTTGGTGTTCTTTTTGTGATGGGGCCTTCGGCGGCAAGCAGATCGGGTACAAAGAACGTCGAATCGATGAGTTCGATGCCCTCTTTCGCCATTTCATCGGCGATTCCGCCAATCAGCGAATCGGTGTTGCGACTCGGTAGATTCCAAAGCATCCGCGCCATCTTGAGATCGGGAACAGCCCCTGAAAAGAGCTGAACATGCTTGACCTGTCCGGCCATGATCACCTTCTCAACGCCGGCCTTTCGAAAAAACCCAAGCATCCTGCCGAGTTTTCCGATTCCGACCCAGCTGAATTCCGACGCCAGCGGTTCAAGGCTCGGATCGGTTTCCTCTTTTATCGCGACAACGGCAAGATCCTGCCCGGCCCGTTTTGCGCCTTCAACGACGTAAAACGGGAACTTTCCGTTACCCGCTATGAGTCCGTATTTCATAAAATCCGTTCAGAGCGTCTGTTTGGATTTGCGCTGCAAGAAAAGCTATTTAACTACGCCGCGTTCCGAAGTTTTGATAAATTCGACCAGCAAATCGACTTCCGCGATTCCCCGTATCTCTTCTTCGATCCGCTCCACCGCCTGCGTCGTGTTTAGCTTTGAAGCCAGCAGCAGATGATACGCTCTGTTTAGCGCGACGATCGTTTCCTTCGAATACCCGCGCCTCTTCATGCCAACCCGATTCAAACCGTAGGATTTGGCGTGGTTCCCCTGAATCGTGCCAAACGGCATCGCGTCCTTTACAACAACCGAGTATCCGCCGACAAACGCTTCGCGACCGATCCTGCAAAACTGATGAACGCCTGAATACGCGCCGATATTCGCCTTGTCGCCGATCTCTACATGTCCCGCCAAAGTCGCGGCGTTCGCCATAATCACCTCGTCCCCGACCTGGCAGTCGTGGGCGACATGCGCCTGCGCCATAAAAAGGCTTCCGCTTCCGATTCTTGTAACTCCGCCGCCGCCCGCCGTTCCTCTATGAACCGTAACGAACTCGCGGAAGTGGTTTGAATCTCCGATTATGGTTGAAGTCGGTTCGCCGCCGTATTTGAGATCCTGCGGCGCGAGCCCGATCGACACGAACGGGAAAAAGATGTTTCCGTCGCCAATCGTCGTGTCGCCATCGATCACCGCATGCGATTCGATCCGCACATTATTGCCGATCGTGACTTGATCGCCGATCGTCGAATACGGGCCGATGTGGCAACCCTTTCCGATCTTCGCGTTTTCACCGACTATCGCCGTTGGATGGATAAATGTCATGGTATGGGTCTCGCGCCCGCTGTTATAACAAACTATCGGGCGCTTGAATTCTCCGGCAATGTTCTAGGCCTTGTCCGCGATGATCGATGTAATCTCGGCTTCGGCGGTTATCTGGCCGTCAACTTTTGCCTCGCCGCGCATCTTCTGGATCTTCGCACCGGTTCTGATCGCCGTCACCTCAAGCACGAGAGTGTCTCCGGGCACGACCGGTCTTCTGAATTTGGCGTTGTTGATCCCGCTAAAGAACGGTATCTTCGATTCCCGATCCTCAAACTCCCGCAGTGCGAGAATCGCTCCAACCTGCGCCAGGGCCTCGATCTGCAGAACTCCGGGCATCACAGGGAAATCCGGAAAATGGCCCTCGAAAAACTGCTCGTTGGCCGTCACCTGCTTGATACCGACAATTCTTACCGTCGGCTCCAACTCGACGATTCGATCAACCAATAAAAACGGGTATCGATGTGGAAGCAGCTCCTTTATCGCGTTAATGTCGTAAATGCTCATAAGAAAGCGACAATTATAGTTCATAACGGAAAAAAGTCGGAAACCCCGAAATCTCGATTTCGGGGTTTCCGACTTTTCGTTATCGTGTCGCCCAATCGTCCGCAATGTGCGATAGGGCAAGGGGCTTGAATACCGCCTACCGGATCATTACTTCTTGGCCGTTGCCGGAAGTGCGTTGTAGTAAGTGATAAACGCCGTCGTAATATCCATCGCGGTCCTGTTCAAATGCAGCAACATGCCGACACGCGCCATCTTGTCCAAATCGAGTACCATATCGATCTGCTTCGACTTTGCATAATCTTCCACCTTGTTGGCGATGTCTTCCATTACCGGCGTAACCAATTCCTTTTCCCTGCGGTCAAACGATGCCTTCGCTTCATCCGACTTGAACTGATACTCACGCTTCATCTTGTCGAGTTCGGCAACTTTTGAGGCAAAGGAAGTCTCATCAATGGGGACACCCTTCGAACGGCTTTCCTGCATCGACTTGAGTTCGGTTTCAAGTTTTACGGCTTTGTTTGCCAATGCCTCAAGCTCGTCGTTTACCGTCTTGAACTCAATCTCAAGCTTGGCATATTGATCCTGAAGACGCTTGATGCCCTTGTCTTTCAGATAAAAGTCATTGGTGTTGATGATAGCGATCTTTCCGCCTGTTTGCGCAAAACTCGAAACAGCGAACACGCCAAGCATAATCACACCGAACAAAACTAATCGTACTCTATTCATTCTTCTAAAAACTCCCAAAAACCTAAGGCATGTTCCAGATCCCCTGACCGCCTTGAAAAATCCAATTTTACCTGCTGCCAAAAGATCGAAATCTTAAGCAAACAATACTTCCTTGTCAATAGTGCCGGGCAGGCACTTTGATGCCACCTGGCTTCGATTCCGATGCACGCGAATTAGAAAGTTCTTCCAACCGAGAACCGCCAGCCGCGACGCTTGCCGGGAAGGAACAGACCGGGCACTTCCTCGGTAGTTCCGAGAATCGCATTCGGGTTGTAGTAGTAAATCAACCTAAACGGTACGTTTACGATCGGAACCTGCACCCTCACTTCCGCGCCGAGCGATGTTCTGAAATCTCCGATCTTGTTGAAAGCCGCGTCATCCAATCTGAGGATCGAATTCGTTTGGGCCTCACCACGGAAAAATACCGGAGTAATTCCGGGCTCGATGCTGAAACCACAAGTCGGATTGGTCAAACAGAACGTGTTGCGGAAAACTTCCGCCGTCATTACCTGTCCTTCAAAAACGAAGATTGAACCAAAAGTTCCAGCAAGTTGGGGATTATTTCTGAGCACGAGCGCCCCAAGCGTTCCCGCACCGAGGAAAGTGTCATCCTGCAAAAACTCGCTGTCGATCTGCTGCGTGCCGGTCTTGCGAAGATTGAAGACGGCACCGATGTCTGCAAAGAGAGCCATCGAAGCGGGTCCGAAGAGTGGAATCCTGTATTCGAAGTTGCCGAGAAGCTTTGTATCGCCGCCGACAAATCTGAAATTCTGCTGATAAATGGCGTTCGTTCCATCGGCCGGACCGTTGAGTGCCGCCAATGAAGCGATCTGGCTGGTCAGCGTCGGATTCTGAATCGGTGTCGCTTCGATATCACCGGTTATATTGCTTGCGGCAACGACATTTCTCGTCGTGATATATGTGTCGTACGGCGAAATCGGACCGATCGAACGGGTGTCGTATCCGCGAACATCGTACTCGCTGCCAAGGAAATACCTTTCAAAAATCGGAACCCCGCCGACAAACGAAAGCGAGTTTGCGCCACGGATTTTGTCGGAAATGTTGAACGCCGACACGTGCCCGGCCTGCAGCCTAAATCCAAACACTTCCGTGCGATCCGGCTTTTCCTTGTTTCTGATCGGGATGAACTTGGTATAGGAAAGGTTCGGCTGATACGTGCGAACGTCCCCGCCAAGACCGGCAAAAGCAAACGATGCGGAAAGCTGGCTTCCCTTCAGAGTATCGATGCCGTTTGGCGACGGCTGACGCGTGTCATACGTAAACGTCGGCGTGACGCGGCTTGTGATGATGCTCGGCTGCGAGAAAATTACCGGAATTCGATCTTCCACCGAACCCGTCTGATTAATCGGAGGATCTTCGATCGAGGTTGCCGAAAACTGATAGGTCAGGCCGACTCTCGAAAACTGAGTAAAGCGCCTTTTCTTGAAAAACACCTCACTGAGCGGAGCGGTAGCAAAAACATTCGCGCCGTAAGTGCTTTGCGTAAACAGATCCTGCGTATCGACCACGAGGTTCGGATTTACAGCGGCATCGATCGCGTCTTGGTTTTGCGAAAGGAATGTTCCCTCTCCAAAAAACTTGTATCGAGATGCAAACAACGAAAAACCAACCGAAACCGGCTTGTCGCGGAAATACGGTTCCTGATACGAGAACTGGAACGACTGCTGCCTGTTTCCTATTCCAACCTGGAAGGAGAGAATCTCGCCGCGACCGGCAAGGTTGTTGGTTGAATACTCAAATCCAAAGAACGCACCGCTGAGACCGGATGTTCCGCCGTTAAACGTGATCTGCTGGCGACCCCTTTCCTTGAGTTTCGTGACCGCCGAAACCTTTCCAGACTCGTTGTCGGGCCGTATCTCGAGATCTTCGTCTTTATTTATGGGTTCGAAATATTGCGTCTGGTCGATTCTGAGAAGCGATGTTTCCAGAAGCGCCTGATTGAAAATATCGCCTTCGTTTACAAGCACCTCGCGACGGATGATCTTGTCTCGTGTAAACGTATTGCCGACAAACTCGAGGCGTTCCAATCTGAATTGCTTGCCTTCGGTGATTGTGATGTTCAAATCAACGACGCCTTCGTTCGGATTGTCGGGGCTATTGCGGGTTTCGGGAATCAGTTCCGGATCGTACTCGATAAAACCCTGCGCGCCGTAGTATTTCTTGAGATCTTCGAAAAGCGCCTGTCGAAGCTGTTTTCCATCGGCGAACTCGCCTTTCTTTACACCAATGATGGCCCTGATCTGTTCTTCGGAGAAGATCGAGTTGCCGGAGATTTTCACCTCGCCAACCCTATACCGACGTCCTTCATTGACCGGAACGATAATCTTGAGCGTGTCGTCTTTCGAAGTAATCAGCGGGATCGGGAAAATGCCTAGAATCGGGATTCCCGTTCGCTTGTATCCCAACCCGACGACTTCCGGATCGCCGATGCGCGCGTTGAAGAATCCCTTCGAAAGCATATATTGACGCACGTTGCGGTCGAGATCGTATTCAAGCTTTCTGATGTCGAGGATATCTTGTCCTTTGAATCTCGAAATCAGCCCCGTCGCCTGAACCAACTGAAGCTGCTTTCTCAGTTCGCCGTCACCAAAAAACTCGTTGCCTTCAAATTCGATCTTGACGATCCGCGAACGGTTTCCCTGCTCGATATCAAAAGTGATCGCAACCGAAGTCGCTGAAACTTGTTCTTCGCGAACCTCAACCGTCGCATTCGGATAACCCTTCGAAGCAAGCATTTCGCGCAAGATCCGGCGCGCGTTTCTGGCCTTTACGGGGTCATAAACAGCTTCCTTTGAGATACCTACACGGTTTTCACGGAAGGCCTTGAGAATGTCTGATTCCTGAAGCGATTTGGCGCCTTCGAACTGAAGATCGCGGATAATGGGAAGTTCGCGGACTTCAAAGATTACGTTTACGCCGCCGCGAATACCGGTTTGCGTAAGTACACGGGTTTCGGTCTTGTCAAAAAAATTGAGCGAAAGTAGCTCGCGCAAATCCCTTTCGAGCACCGCCGGATCATAGACGTCTCCGGGACGGGTGCGAATGTAGTAAAGAAGATCTTCGTCTCTAAGCCTGCGATTTCCCTGGATATCGACCGATTCGACAAGTTGCTGGGGGGCGGCGGTTTTCGAAGCCTTCTCGGCAGTCTTGGCTTCGTCCGACGATTCGGACTTCAAGACATTTTCAACAATGGGTTTTGTGACGCGGGCGTTTTCGCTTGATTCGTCCGCCAGGGCAACGGATGAAGCCCCGACAAAAAGAAGCGGTAGAATCAACAAGTTCTGAGCCCGAAAATAACGCATAAAGCCTGATTCCTGTATGAACGCAAAAGTTAAATCGGTAAGTCCAAGACAAACAACGTCTTCATAAAAATTCAAAAATAAAACGCTTGGACTCCCGATTGCTGGTATGTACGCGTTTTTAGATTCTGGTATGACACGGTCGGTTGCCCGATGCTAACCCAATGCCAGATGCAACATGCCAACAAACTTTCGAATTATACAGATAATATCGGCAAAACAAAAAAGCCAAGCGGACAATATTCGGCCCGTTTCGAATCTCGGCAACCTCTGCCGATTTTCGAAACGGGCTGATTTTGGTGCTGATTTCCTTCAATCCGGAATAGAACCTGGAGCACTCCGCTCCCTGCACAAATCGTTTTCTATGCCGGCAAAGCGTTCTTTGCAATCGGCTTCTTTGCCGCACGAAGTTTTAGAAGATCCTCGTCCGAATAAACCTCAACCCTCTCAACGCCTTCAAGAATCCCTTGGATCAGCGCCTCGGACATCTCATCCTCGACATATTTTTGGATCGCCCTTCTAAGCGGACGAGCCCCATAACTGCGATCGGCACAGGTTTTGTCGATCAACCACTGCTTGGCTTCGGGAGTCAACTCGATGCTCATTCCCTGCTTGTCGAGAATCGCGTTTAGATCCGCGATCTGCAGATCGACGATCGCCTTCAAATCCTCATCGCCGAGCTCTTCGAATACGATGATCTCATCAAGCCTGTTGATAAACTCGGGAGCAAAGGTCTTTTTGACTTCGCTCATCACCTGATCGTTGAGCTTCGCGCGCGATAAATCCTCGCTTCCCTGAAATCCGAGCGTGGCGCGTTTCTGAATAAACCGCGCACCGATATTCGAAGTCATGATAAAGATCGCGTTGCGGCAATCCACTTCATTGCCATGGCTATCGGTGAGCTTTCCGTCTTCAAAAACTTGCAGCAGCACGTTGAAGAGATCCGCATGCGCTTTTTCGACCTCATCGAAAAGCACGATAGAATACGGCGCGCGACGAAGTTTTTCCGTCAATTGCCCGCCTTCCTCATGACCGACATAGCCGGGAGGCGATCCGATAAACTTCGCGACCGTATGCTTCTCCATGTATTCCGACATGTCGAAACGGATCAACGCCTTTTCCGAGCCAAACAGGAACCTCGCCAACGTTCTTGCGACTTCGGTTTTCCCGACGCCCGTAGGTCCAAGGAAAAGGAACGAGCCGATCGGTCTTGCCGGATTCTTTAGACCCGCACGGGATCTTCTGACAGCGCGCGCAAGCGCCGAAATCGCTGATCTTTGCGAAACGATATGTTCGTGAAGCTCGCTTTCAATCTTGAGAAGCTTGGCGGCCTCTTCCTGATGAATCGATTGCACCGGAATCCCAGTCCATCGTGCGATCACTTCCTCTACGTCGTCTCTCGAAACCTCTACGGCGAAGAACGAATCCTCGATCGTTTTTAGTTCAAGCGAAATAAGCTTGTCTTCGTCGGTCGCGCGTTTCCAGTTTTCAACGGCTTCCTTCCAAGACGGCTCCGATGAATTCTCCTGCTGAAACCGCAGTTTTGCACGGGCTCCCGCCTCATCCAAAACATCGATCGCCTTGTCCGGAAGAAAACGGTCGGCGATGTAACGATTGGATTGCACAACCGAGGCTTCCAACGCCTCCGCCGAATATCTGATTTGGTGAAACGCCTCGTAACGCTCCGCGATTCCCTTCACGATCTCCAATGCTTCCTCTTCCGTCGGAGGAACAACCTTAACGGCTTGGAAACGACGCTCTAAAGAGCGATCCTTTTCGATCGATTTGCGGTATTCATCGGGAGTTGTCGCGCCAACGCATTGAATTTCGCTTCTCGAAAGCGCGGGTTTGAGGATGTTTGCGGCGTCGAGCGAGCCTTCCGCCGAGCCGGCGCCGACGAGCGTATGAATCTCATCGATAAAGACTACGTATTGCCGGTTTTCCTTGAGTTCGGTAAGTATCTTTTTGAGCCTTTCCTCAAACTGGCCTCTGTATTTCGTACCCGCAACAACAAGCGACAGATCAAGAGCGAGAATTCGCTTCTTCGCCAGAAATGTAGGGACGTTTCCATCCGCGATCCTCTGCGCCAGCCCTTCGATTATGGATGTTTTTCCAACGCCCGGTTCGCCGATCAGAACCGGATTGTTCTTCGTACGACGACAAAGGATCTCGATCAAGCGCTCGGTTTCGATATCGCGGCCGATCAACGGATCAAGCCTTCCTTTTGCGGCCTCTTCGGTCAGATCACGCGTAAACTCCTGCAGATTCGGGATCTCACCCTGTTCGCGGCGATCTTTGGAGGTGGGAATGTTTCCATTGTGCGCTATTTTTTCTCGTACCGTATGAAGCCGAACACCGTGATTGAAAAGTATCTCGGCCGCGATCGAGTCTTCTTCGCGCAAAATCCCGAGCAATAGATGCTCGACACCGATATGCTTGTTGTTCAGCCTCTCGGCCTCGTCCTTTGTTAGCGCGAGAATGCGTTTTGTTTCCGGAGCCAGATGAAGTTCGGCCGATTGCGGGATTCGTTCGCGTTGGACGATGCGTTCCTCAACTTCTTTCCGAATCGCATCGACCGTCAGATTGTGTCGATACGGAAAAAAGCGCGCTGAGATCGTCTTGTCCTCGCGCATCAGGCCCAGCAGGATATGCTCGGGGGAAATCACCTGCGAACCGTATTGAAGTGCCTCATATCTGGCAAAAAAGATGACGCGTCTGGCTTTCTCGGTATAACGTTCAAACATAAAAACAAAAAAACGACCTTGGAATTTGGGTATTATATCCAATGTCCAGTGGGATGGTTAAGTTTTTTTCAATCACTTTCCTTGGTTGCTATTGAAATAGTCTCAAATGCTCTGAAAATTCAGAATTTTGAATCTGGAAGGAAAAACCCCTGCGATTTCAAGTTTCGCGCAAAAGCGATACCGGTTTCCCGCGCATCGTAAAGGATACGGAAACAGCGACGGCAACCATGCAAAATACGAATGACACAGCACCAATAAACAGCGATTTTTGCATGTTTGGAACAATGAGAATTTGCCTTACCGAGTAAACGTCCGAAGGAAGCAATCCAAAACCTGCGGCCTCGGCGACATATGCTCCGAAGACCCCAAGAACCACTCCCGATACGGACCCCAAAAGAGCGATCAAGGCTCCCGCCAAAAGGAACGTCAAATAAACATCGCGGCTCCGCATTCCACAAGATTTGAGTATTGCGACCTCTCGTTTTCGTTCCCCGACCATGATCGATAGCACCGCTCCGGATGTAAGTGAAGCAAAAACAACGAGCAGCGAAACAAAAAGCGTTGCGATGCGCCTTTCAAAATTGAGCGCAGTGAAAAGAGATGCGTACGACTTCCGCCAGCTCGTTAAATTGAAATCGGCGCCGAGATTTTTTGAGAGTGTGTTGACGGTTTCATCGGCGGCGTATGGATCTCGGAGCTTTACGGCAAAGTGCCTGCTGGTTTCCGCCGCCTCGACGATTTCTCTTGGAAACTTCTCCGAGCTGCCGCCAATCGTCGTCAAGTCGATGTCGTAGAGACCAAAATCCACTATCCGATCAATGCGGACGTGAACCGAAGAGGGCTCGCCTTCGCTTGCTGGAACGAGAAAAGTTACCTCATCGCCCGCTCGAACCGACAGCCGCCCAGCAAGCGCCTTACCCATCGAGATCGGTTCCACGCGTTTGCCAAAGGAAACTCGCACTCGTGCAAACGAATTGAGGCTTTCCTTGATCGCCAAAGTCTCCATCGTTCCGATCTGAACCACTTCCGCAACGTTCTCAATTTTCGATATTTTCGATTCGACCAATCCCGGGCTAGATTTTGACGCGGTTTTTGATTCGATTACGATCTGTTCGATTCCCGCCAAAATCGATTTTTCGATTCCCGTCTCATACGCGGTATAGACCGCATCGACGAGAATCAGGCTCGCGATTCCAAACGCAAGACCGATTATCGCCACCCACGTCGTAAGGCGCGGATAGCCGTCCGACGCGGTAACAAGGAATCTGATCGCCAACCGAAATGCGAGAATCATTCGCCGATTATAGCCTTTAGCACCCGAATCGAAACCCGGCGATTAAAGTGCAGTTGCGGGCCAAGCGGAACAAACGCCTTTGGTTGATATACAATGCAGATCGGAATCAATTCACAAAAGGGAGAGGCGGAGCAAATGAATCCGGGATACTTTTCAATTTCGCTGGCCGTTAAGGACATTCAAAAATCAAAGGAGTTTTATGAAGGTTTTGGATTCAAGGCCGTCGATGGCTGCGGATCCGTTGAGGAAAAATGGCTGATGCTTGAAAACGGAGACGCGAAAATCGGTCTTTTCGAAGGGATGTTCGAACAAAACCTGATCACCTTCAACCCCAAAAACGGCAGGAAATTCTTTCGTGCGGCAAAGGAAATCGGCGCTCAGATCCTTTATCAATCACAGGATATCGAAGAGGAAGGAAACGGTGCGTGCAGTTTCTCGATGATCGATCCTGATGGTAACCAAATACTAGTGGATCAGTTTTAGGCATCGGCGCAAGAGATAGGAATTATCCAAGTTCCAAATTTGATTACACATCAGGAAGTCGATTTTTTCCAAAATCCGGAATTTCCTGCTCGGAGGCGTAGCCTCACGGGGATATGTGGCCGTGGGTGGAGCGGCTTTGCGCGGAACCCACGGTAAGCCAAAAATGAATGTTCGCGCCGGGTGCCGGCGCCGCTGGGAAACGCCCGTAATTGCTGCATTCCAGCGCCAATAGCGTGGCTGAAATACTTTCGTAACCGCCACCGGGGGTTCCGCGCAAAACCGCTCCACCTCCGGCTTGTATCTACTTGAGGTTGTCTCACAAGTGATGTCGGTGACAAAAAGGCGCAACATTCTCGGAAACGATTGTAAGTTACCTAAAAAGCCCCCTGCCGGCTTGTCCGGCGGGAGGCAAAGGTCCGTAGCTACGGCCATTAAATGCTTGGTGTGTTAAGGTTTATTGTTGTTCTGGATGGGGCTGACCTCATTCACCTGCCACACAAGGCGGCAGGGGTCTTGGTCGGTTTCACAGGATCAACCTGCCAATTGATTATTTCTCTTAATCGACTTTTTAGAGTGGACTCAAATTTGACTACTTTCGAGAAAGTCGAAGAATGTACAGCTTTGTAATAAAAACATCCCGCAAATCAAGAAATATTGAGCGAACAAGACAACGAAACAATCGAGTTTTTCGAGACGCCAAAGCAATTTCGCGCGTGGCTTTCGAAACATCATTTGAAACGGACGGAGCTTTGGGTCGGATTCTTTAAAAAAGATTCCGGCAGGGAAAGCATCACCTGGCCGGAGTCCGTTGAGGAAGCTCTCTCGTTTGGTTGGATCGACGGTCTCAGGAAATCGATCGATTCGGAAAGCTACAAAATTCGGTTTACTCCGCGAAGACCAAACAGCAAATGGAGCGCCGTAAATATCAAGATCATTGAGAAACTGATCGCCGAGGACCGGATGTCTGAAGAAGGGCTTAGATTGTGGAATCTGAGAAAGGAAGAAAATTCCGCAACCTACACGTATGAGAAAACCCCGTACGAACTCTCAAAAGAATTCATTTCGGTTTTCAAAAAGAACAAGGAGGCTTGGAACTACTTTGAAAATTCGGCTCCGTATTACCGAAAGGTAGCGATTGGCTGGATTATGTCGGCAAAGCGCGAAGATACGAGGCTCCGAAGGCTGAACATTCTCATCGAGGCCTCCTCGGAAAAACGAAAGTACGGAAAGTGGTAACGGTTCTATTCGATCGTTCGCTTTACGAAAATGGGATTTGTAAATCCCAGCATCTCGCCGTTCTCGGCCCTGATTTCCAAACGCACAAAACCATCATCGTTAAAATCGAGTCGTGTTTCAGATTTTCGCCCGTCTCCGCTCGCCTCAATCAAACGGGTTGATACGGATTGGCCGTCGGCCACAATCAAACGGATTTCCGCTTTCGCCGGAAATTCTCGAGCGGCAAGCGAAACCAAGATCCCGCCATTTGAATCAGTGGAAGCGGTTTCGCCGGAAACCCGTCCATTTGCCGCAAAGTCGATCGTTTCAACCGGCGTACGCGTTACATAAACATTGCCGTTTCTGACCGCTTCAAGAATGTTTTTCTCGCGAAGCCTTGACGCTTTGACATGAACCGTCGGGTTGCCAACCTCGCGGTTGATCGGATACGGATAGGGCTCGTAAGGCGGCTGATGCGTATCGCTCGAACCGATCGCCGTGATTCTCTCGCCGCGCATCAACGCGGCCTGCCAAAGCTTTAGCGCCTCCTCGTCATCCGATTCCCAACTGGCGTTCCAAACTTCAACCGAGTCCATTGGTTTCCAGCTTCCATAAGTCCAGTTGCACCCGCCGCATGACATCGTCGGGTGATTGATCGAGGCCAGCCCTCCGCGTTTATGAATCGAGTTTGCGATCGATTCCGCCGAACCCGGCGAACCGGCAACGACTCTGAAATCCGTCCAGCCCTTCTTGGGAAGCCCCCAAACATTGATATGCGCGCCATAGGTCGTAACTTCCTGACCGCGAATCGCAAGCACATTCGGGTAATTTTTCTGCAGCTTGGCGATGTCGAAATGATGCGCAAACGTATTGTGTTCCGTGAGCGCGACAAAATCGAGACCTCCAGCAACCGCGGAATCAAGAATTCCGGCGACGGTCCAATGCCCATCTCCATGGATCGTGTGCGAATGCAGATCGCCCTTTAGCCATCCCGGCTGTTTTGTTTTTTTGGATTCGTCATGAGTAAACGTTCGGGCATACTCGGCCTCATTTTCCTTGCGGAGCTCGGACGGCGCATCGTCAAACGAAATTTTCAGTGCGAGCTGCGTCATTTCGGATGCCATTTGCGGCATGCCGACCAAAAGATGCCAGCGGCCGGTCTTCGGCTTTCCCTTCATGTAACCGGGAGTCGCGAAATCTCTTGAGACAAAAAACGAGTTCCTGATCGCACCCGACCAGCCTCTAAAACCCCGCGTATCGTTGACGCTTCCGATGTTCGGCGGTTCGAAAAGACCAAATTCCAATTTCGTTTTTCCGTTTTGACGATCGTACGAGGTTTCCACCGAAACGACGCGCGCGCCCTTCGGCACCTCAAACGGCACCATTACATATTGCGGCTCGGCTGCGTCGGGCTTCCGAAGTTCGACCTTTAATTCGACGCTCCCGAAAGCGGGCGTCACACCGAACAAGCAAAGGTAAAAAACGACGATCTTGAAAACTTGTGATTTCATAGGAAAGCTGAAATGGCGGCGCGAGTTATGGCGTCATCCAACCCATTTTCTGCGCGTCTTTGTTTGTCCAATCAAAAAAACAACGTCGATGCCCCCGGACATCCAGTTCTACGCAGTCGATGTAATCGATAGTCGAGGAAACGACGCAAAAGTTTTCGCGTCCAATCTCGCTTTCATCTCTGAGCGGTTCACGATCCACCAAATTGCTCGGCATTCCATGCGAGGGCTTTTCTGTTTGTTGCGAAGGCGCCATCCCGATATAGCACCTGCGTCCAAACAATGAAGTTTGTTTCCATTGCTCATCTGCAATCTCACCCCTGGCGAGGACCGTGGCAATCCCGCGGATCCTTAACTGGAGCTTTTCTTCGGGATGATAAAAGAGCCAGGAAACTTTTGGATTGTCCGAAACCTGTTTCACCTTCGGAGAACCGCGATGCGCGTGAAACGCGAGTTCCCGCGGCTTCTTAAAGAATCGACGAAGAATAACGGACCGCAATTCCGCCTGCCCCTCGCCGATGGTCGCAAAGACAGGCGTATGGAAAGGGTGGTGGCGATCCTTTACCCCCAGCTCCAGATGCTTCCAAACCCTGCGGAGCAGATCGCCATGCGAAACGGTCGTATCCCAAATGCTCTTCCTTTCCATGCGATTCACTTGGCGAGCTTTTCGATAACGGCCGTTGCGAATTCGGCCGTGCTCGCCGAGCCGCCGAGATCCTTTGTTCGAACGGCGCCATCCCTGTAAACCGAAAGAATCGCCCCGTGAAGCGCGTCGGCCGCCTCGGATTCGCCGATATGCTTGAGCATCATCACACCGGAAATCATGATCGCCGTAGGGTTCGCGATTCCCTGCCCGGCGATATCCGGAGCGGAGCCGTGAACCGCCTCAAACGTCGCGGCCTTTGTTCCGATGTTTGCGCCCGGAGCGAGTCCGAGCCCGCCGATCAACCCGGCGCAGAGATCCGAAACGATGTCTCCGTAGAGATTCTCCATCACGATCACATCGAATTGCTCGGGTCTCATGACGAGCTGCATGCAGGCGTTGTCGATGATCTTGTCATCCGATTCGATTTCGGGGTATTTTTCGGCGACCTTGTAAAAGCACTCCAAAAACAGTCCGTCTGACAACTTCATGATGTTTGCCTTATGCATCGCCGTAACCTTTTTTCGGCCCTCGCGTTTGGCGAATTCGAACGAATATTCCGCGATCCGCGTCGATGCTTTCTCGGTTATGATCTTGAGCGATTCGACGACACCCGGTACGACAACATGCTCGAGACCGGCATAAAGACTTTCAGTGTTCTCGCGCATCACGACCAAATCGAGCTCGGGATAGCGGCATTCGACATTCGGCAAAGCCTTGATCGGTCTTACATTGGCATAAAGATCAAGTGCTTTTCTGAGGCCGACGTTAACCGAGGTGAATCCCTTTCCAACCGGTGTCGTCATCGGTCCCTTTAGCGCGACCTTGTTTCGAAGTATCGATTCAATCAGCGAATCGGGCAGCGTTGAGCCGAATTTTTCGAGCGCCTGCGCACCGCCGATCTGTGTTTCCCATTCAATCTCAACTCCCGTCGCTTCGATCGCTCGAACAGTCGCCGCCACGATTTCGGGTCCGATTCCGTCTCCCGGTATCAAAGTTATAGTGTGTTTCATAAATCCGTTCTTGGGCATTCAGGCATGAATGCAAACGACCCGCGCCCTAAAGGTCGTCAGCATTTATCAATTGCAAAAATAATCTGATAAAATTTTGGCAATAAAGAAATTTACAATGAAAAGTTGCCACAAACAACTTTTCATTTTTTTGAAATGAAAGTAGTTGTAATCGGGGGCGGGATCGCCGGACTATGCGTGGCACGAGAGCTCAAAAGGGCCGGTCTTTCCCGGATTTCCATAATCGATGATTCCGGAATATCGGGCGCTGCAACCGACGCCGCGGCCGGAATGCTGACACCTCAGGCCGAAACCGACAAGGACGACGCCTTTTTTCGATTCTCAATTAAATCACGCGATTTTTACGATCAGTTTGTATCCGAGCTGGAAGAAGAAACAGGCTTTGACACCCGGTTTGATGATACGGGAACGCTGGTCGTGGCGTTTTCGGAGGCCGACGAATCGGTGCTCAGGGAGCGTTACAATTGGCAAAAGTCTTTGGGACTCGATGTCGAGTATTTGAACGCGCAGGAGACGCACCAGCGGGAGTCGTTTATAAATCCGGCCTCGACGGCTTCCCTCTTTTTCCCTAGAGATTGCCAAATTGACAATGTAAGGCTTCATGAAGCATTGGGAATTTTCGCCGAGCGGAACGACATAGCGTTTTTGAATGGCCGGGCGGTTTCCGTCGATGCTTCGACGGCGGCAACCGCGAAAGTCGCGCTCGAGAACGGATCGCTGATCGAGTCCGACGTCGTTGTAATCGCCGGCGGAGCCTGGACCTCGTCGATCGTTTCTCAAACCGGGCATCCGCTACTTGCGGGAATTCATCCGGTAAAGGGACAGATGCTTTCGTTTCGAACCGTCAAGCGATTTTTTGATCATGTACTTCACAGCCCAAGAGGCTATGTCGTTCCGCGTGCTGACGGACGGATCGTGGTCGGGGCTACGGTCGAGAAAGCAGGGTATGATTGCGAGATCACCGACCGCGAACTCGACGGGGTTCGCCGAAGCGCCGTCGAGATGGTGCCGAGTTTTCGCAACCTTTCGATTGAAAAAAAATGGGTCGGACTCCGTCCCGGAACGGAAGACGGGCTCCCGCTGCTTGGAAAGCTGGCGGGTCATAACTCAAGGATTTACGCGGCGGCGGGCTATTATAGAAATGGTATTCTGATTGCTCCATACGCCGGCATGTTGCTCGCGCGGGAAATCATCGAAGGCAAATCGGAGATGTTTCCAACAGAATTTGCCGCCGATAGGTTTTCTAAATAGCGGAGTTTGAGACGATAGATGAAACGATTCGCTTTACTAATCTTTTTGTTCGCGTTTGTTTTCGGAATTGCTGCGGCACAATCCGGTCGGGGCAGTTCGGATTTGCCGTCGGATCCCGAGATCGAAGAACTTGAGAAAAAGACGGCGGGCGAACTCTACACGCTCGCCACCAACTACCTTCGCGATAAACTAACCGAACTCGAACTCAAAAAGGTGCCCTACAGCACCGAAACACACCGAAAGATTCTCAGCGAGCAAAAGGCGCTGGCCGCCAAATACGCGTCGATACTGGCCGCAAAGAAGGATCTACTGAGTGTTGATCAGTATTATCTTGGCCGGCTACATTGGATTGCCGGGAACAAGGATGGGGCTTTGGCGGCGTTTGAGGTCTTTCTTGCTTCCGGAGTAAATGACGAAGACAAAAAGCAGTCGGCAAGGGCCGTCGCGATTGACGTCCTCGCCAGCTCCGGAGAAACCGCGAAAGCCGAAATCTATCTTAAGGATTATCGGGCGGCTTCTCCCGTAAAACAATCCGACCTCGCTTCGATGCACAAGGAAATGGCGCTGGCTTACAAGAAAGCCGGGGATCTGAAGGCGGCCGCGACGCATGCGGACGCCGCTTATGAAGCTTCGAAAGTGCTTTTGTTTGAATCGGGTTCGAGAGCACGGGCGCTTAACATGCTTATGGATTCCGGTTCCACATCGTTTCAGATTCATCGACTTCTTGGCGATTCGGACACGGCGGTTGAGAAGCTCGTCACGATGCGAAAATACGGCGCGCAGATGAAATCGTATTCGGTTTATCTCTTCGCTTTGGATACAAATATCACCTACTATCTCGAAACCAACCGTCGCGACAAGGCCCTCGCCCTCGCCGCCGACGCTAAAAAACTGATCGTCGATGAGATTGAGGACACCGCCGTTAGATTTTCCGTTTCGAGCCGGTTCAAGCGTCGCGAACCCCACTATAAACTCATTGGATTGCCGGCGCCCGAATTGGTCAGGCTCGATGCCTTTCTACCGAACAAATCGATTTCATTGGCGGATCTGAAAGGCAAAGTGGTTTTGATCGATTTTTGGGCGACCTGGTGCGGGCCTTGTCTCGACGCTTTTCCCAAACTGAACGATTTATATGCCGAATATGGTGATCAGGGATTTACGATTCTCGGCCTTACGCGATACTACGACGCACTTGGAAAGGCGCCGCGGTCAGATAATGAATTGGCTTCGATACGCGAATTTGTCGGCGAACACGAATTGAAATATCCAGTGATCGTAGCAAACAGTCAGGCAAATCAAATTGCTTACAGCGCGATGTCGCTGCCTACGGTGGTTTTGATCGACAAGAAGGGCATAGTCCGGAATATTTATGTCGGCTCCAGTGACGGACGCGAGCGAGAGATCGAAAGCGCAATCCGTCTGCTTCTCGAGGAGTGAATCGGGATCGCTCTTTCTCGCATCGTCGCCTTCCAGTCGGTTTCCTTTTGATGGTTTTTTGGCGAATTACCTGTCTTTGCTGTCGAATAATGAGGCGGATTCTCGCAACGTGCAAAATGAACGCGGTTCGTTGTATATTTGGGCAACGTGCTCGGGAATTTCATGCGTATTCGCCCTCGGATTTGGGTGGTTTGCGTTCGAAATCCGGACACAAGTTTTGAAAGGTGCTTGAACGGCAGAATTTCCCTGAGATGGCCAAGGATACTACGACCCGAAAACTGTATGATCGAATCGCGGACGTCCACAACGTGACGTTGCGCATGAGCGGCTACCGAAAATCCGTCGCGAAATACATACGGTCTTTGGATCTCGAACTTGGAGCCGAACCGATGGTGCTCGACGCCGGTTGCGGAACCGGAATTCTGACTCTGAGCCTGGTTTCGGCCGGTGTCCAAAACGCTACAGTCGTTTCGCTCGATCTCTCGATGAAGTCGCTTGAGGTGGCCCGGGAACAGTACCAAAAAGACAAGTTTATCGAAATCGACAAGACCTATCCCGTTCAGGGTGACATCACCCGCTTCCCTTTTGCTGACAATACATTTGATCTCCTTTTGACCAGCGGGGCGTTGGAGTACGTTCCCCTCGATAACGGTTTGAGAGAAATGGCGAGGGTTCTGAAACCGGGTGGGCATCTGGTATTAATTCCGGTCAAGCCATCGGTCGTCGGTTCGGTTTTGGAAGTGCTTTACAAGTTCAAGAGTCATAAGATCGAAGATGTTAAGAGGGTGGCTTTGAGATATTTTTCGATTGTCGGAAATTACGATTTCCCGCCCGTCGAGCCGATCGGATGGTCAAAAAAGATCTTCCTTTTGGAAAAGAAGAAAGCCGAAAACGTGCCGCACAAAAACGGAAACGCCAGTCATTTTGCCGCGATTTAACCCGCATTTCCAGATTCTCCTATGTCAACGCCCTTAAAACGTCCCTTGATTATCGCGCACAGGGGATCATCGGCAGCCGCGCCCGAAAACACGATCGCAGCGTTCGAACGGGCGATGGAGGACGGGGCGGAAGGAATCGAGTTTGACGTCCGCATCACGCGGGACGGAATCCCTGTGGTTTTCCATGATTCGAGTCTCAAGCGGATTGCCTCGAACGAAGAAAGGATCACCTCGCTTTTTTCGCGTGAGATGCCTTTGGTTGATGTCGGAAGCTGGTTTAACCGGGCGAATCCGGAATTCGCGAATCGGAAATACATTGGCGAGCCGATACCGACGCTGGAGAAAACGCTCGACGTGCTGGCCGGATTCGAGGGTCCGATTTACGTTGAAATAAAGACCGCAAAGAAGCACATGCGAAAGATGGCGGGCGCTGTTGGCGAACTTTTAAAGGCGAGAAAACACCGCAACAAGTTTATCGTCAAGAGTTTTGAGCCCGAAGTGATGCCCTTGATTCGGGAGATTACGGGTGATATTGAATTGGCTGGTCTTTTCGCTCCAACCGTTCTGCGGCTTTTGCGAAAGGAAAAGAAGCTTGTTCCAAAAGCGCTTGGTCTGGGATTCGAAAGGCTTTCCATCCACTTCTCGATGGCTTCGAGGGAATTGATGAGGGCGGCAAATGCATTGGAAATGCCGGTCACTGTTTGGACCGTAGATAGCCGGCGAATCTTCCGTAAATGCATGGCGTCGGGTATTGATTCCGTGATCACGAACAATCCCGCGAAAATGCTGGTTGAAAGGGATGGGGCGTTTGTGATTTGAGGGGTGGCAGGGTTGTTTGAGTACGGAATGTTCCAAGTTCCAGGTTCCAAGTTCCAAGACTTTGGTTTACGGAACGACGTGCATGGTGGCGTGCGATGTTGGGTTTGAAGTGATTTTTTTGAGATAGAGAATAATTCGGGCCGGATGCCGGTCAAGAGAGTGTTTTTGAAATGAAATTTTATGACAACATTATCGGGCTCGTTGGGAATACGCCGCTCGTAAAAATAAACAAGATCGCGCAGGATCACGGTATCAAGGCCCAGATTTTTGCGAAGATGGAAAGTCTGAATCCGGGGTATTCGGTCAAGGATCGTATCGGGATTTCGATGATCGAGTACGCGGAAAATGACGGTTCGCTGAAACCTGGCGGAACCATCATCGAGGCGACTTCGGGTAATACGGGTATCGGCCTGGCAATCGCTGCGGCGACCCGCGGATATAAGTGCATTTTCGTTTTGACCGACAAAGTCTCGATGGAAAAGACGAGGTATTTGAAGGCATTGGGAGCTGACGTCGTGGTTTGTCCAAATGCGGCAAAATCCGGTTCTCCCGACCACTATGTCGAAACCGCCAAGCGAATCCACAGGGAAACCCCGAATTCTTTCTACCCTGATCAATACAGTCATCCAGCAAATCCGTTGGCGCATTACAAAACCACCGGCCCCGAGCTCTGGGCGGATACCGAAGGCAAGATAACGCATTTTGTGGCGGGTATCGGCACCGGCGGCACGATCAGCGGAACGGGAAGATACCTAAAGGAGATGAATCCGGCGATCAGGATTATCGGAGCCGATCCGTATGGTTCGATCTTCAAAACGTTCAAGGAAAGCGGTCACGTTTCGGAGGCGACACCGTATTTGGTTGAGGGAATCGGCCAATGCGCACCGACCGTAAATGCGGACATGAAGGTGATCGATGAGATCATCAACGTCACGGATCGCGATTCATTTGAATTGGCGCGCGAGCTTGGAAGGGTCGAAGGAATTTTCTGCGGAGGCTCGACCGGAACAAACTTTTACGCGGCGCTTCAGGTTGCGAAGGGTTTGGATGAGAACGGCGTTGTCGTATTCATCGTCTGTGATACCGGCGAGCATTATCTGACGAAGTTTCATTCGGATGAATGGATGAAGGAAAAGCTTCTTCTCGAACCGCAGAAAATCACGGCCGGACTGATCGCCGAAACCAAAAATGAAGCGTCGCCCTCATCGCTTGTTTTTGCGGAACCCGGTGAGACCGTACGCGAGGCGTTGGACAAGATGAATACCAATTCCGTAACCCAGATACCGGTTCTTGAAGATGGAAGATCGGTGGGCTCGTTGAACGAGAGCAGTGTTCTGGCGAAACTTCTCGAAGACAAGGAACTTCTGAACGCAAAGGTAACGGATATCATGACCGAAGGCTTCCCGGTCGTCGATGTCGATGCCGGTTTTGATGAAATTAAAAACAAGCTCAAAACCGCCCCGGCAGTCTTGATCGAGGAATTCAAGCGCGTAACGACGATCATCACAAGAAGCGATCTTCTTGATTTGAGATAGCTTTGGCTGGAGCTTTCGAAACGGTGACAAATCGTTTTGAAGCATGGATTTGTGCAAATTTGTTAGAATCCCGTTGTCAAACAACGGGATTTTTTTATGGAAGGCGCGAGGATCATTTTGGCTGGCGGGGAGGAAAGGTCGATAACGGCGAACGTTACGTCGTTTGGCCGCGTGCCCGACAATGAGATCTCGTTTCCAGAAGACTCCAATGTTTCGCGTTTTCACGCCGAGATCGAAAAACGAGGCGATGACGAGTTTTGGCTTCTGGATCTGGGAAGCAGCAATGGCACGCTTCTGAACGGCGCTCCGGTTACATCCGAAACCCCGCTTTCGGACGGCGATCTGATTTCGCTCGGCGGGTCATCGACGTTCACTTTCCGCACATCGGCCGATGAAGAGGAAGAAGAAGAGAAGGAAGAACAAGAGGAAAATACCGAATCGGATGATTCCAAGCCTGAAGATGAATCGGGGGAAAGTCCCGAAATTGCGGCGACGGCTCAGACCGGCGGGAAGCGTTCTCTTGTAATCCTTTCTCTGGCGGGACTGGTTCTTGGTTTGGCATTGATCATGCTGATCGGTTCTTTGTTTTACTTTTTTCTTCGTGAACCCGAAAAGGCATCGTGCGAGGCGAAGGCCACGTTTGTCTCACCGGAAAACGGCGACATACTTGCCGAAACGACAACGGTTGAGGTGAGGATCGACAACAGCGAATGCGTCGATTCGGCCGTTTTTAGCTTGGGCGGCAAGGAAATCGGTAGAACATCCGGTGGCGAGTTCAAAATTTCGCTCGATCCTGCCAAGTTTCCTGAACTCTCCGATGGATACGACCGGAAACTGAGCGTCACGCTTTTCGATACGGCCGGCAAGGAAATCGTTCAAAACGCCTTGATCGCCGTTGCGCTGGAAACCATCGAAACCGATACGCCCGAAGACCCGACGGGTCCCGATGTCGTACCCACTGCTGAGACCGTACCCAATATGAAAAATCCGGGGCGTCCCTCGCTGATCGAAACGCAGCAGTTGATGACAAAGGCCGCGGCCGCGATCCCGGGAACCGCCGGACATCACATTTCCAATCAGCGTTTTCTTGACGAAGTTGCAAAAGCGGCGCCGGAATTCGCTTCGCCGGGATATTTCGAACGAGCCGCGAAATTCAAAGATGTCATCAATTACCAATTTTTGAGGGAGCAGAATTTGGATCCATCCATCGGTTATGTTCTCGCGATGAGCCGTACAAAGTTTCAACCGACTAACAAGGCGGAAGGTGCCGGTTTGTGGGATATGAACAATCAGATCGTTCTGGATAATGCGTATAATGGTATCTGCGGTGCGGAAACAATCGCCTCGGAAACCCAGCGTTGCGCTTCCATTGCGGCGTCCAGTTATCTGAAAGACATCGTTTTGAATGTATTCAACGGCGATGTGATTTACGGAATCGCGGCCTTTGGGATGGATAAACAGCAGGCGACTCGTTGGAATGATTCCTTGCCGCAGGATCCGAAGGTTCGCGCCAATTTTTGGGAAGTGATTAAAGACCCTCAAAGAAAAGCTCAGGTGGTTAGGTTTTTCGCGGCCGCGATGGTGATCGAAAACCCGCAGAAATTTGGTCTCGAGAACGACCGTCCCATTTCAGAACTTTATCCCGCCGCGACGCAGTAAATCAGATGCCCGAAGATATCCGCCTAATCTATGAATCCGAAGAAGGTCCGCTCGAGATCGGGCTGGAAAGCGGACGCGTGTCGTTCGGACGAGGCAGCGACGCCGATTACAGATTTCCCGATTCAGGACTTTCCCGCGTCCACGCAACCGTCTATTTCGAAGATGGAATGGCGTGGGTAGTGGATGAAAACTCCACAAACGGCACGTTCGTCAATGGAAACCCGGTTGGCGCCTCGGGAACTCCGATCGAAGACGGAGACATAATCAAGATCGGCCATGAGTCCAGGTTGAGGGTCGTCGCGTCCGCCGCGGAGCAAACTGCGGAAAGCGCATCCAATTCGACGGTGGTCGAAACCGCGCCATCCGTGGAAGCCGTGTCCGACCGAAGTTCCTTTATTCTTCCACTTGCGATAATCGGGGTAAGCCTGCTGCTGATCTTTACGGCGTTCGGCGTGATCGGACTTACGATGTGGCCAACGGGAAATGAGAACGTAACGGCAAGAAGGGATAGGGACATCTACGGCACCTCAGACCCGGACCCGGACGAATCTCCGGACGCGACCGAAACCCCGACCGGAAGCAGCAGCGTCGACCCCAACCCGACTGGTGATTCGCAATCGCCGGACGCGAATCCGACTGTCGGCCCGTCTGTCGAAACATCTATTGATCCGGCACTGCCAAAGAAGCAATATCGGTCGATGACTCCCGACGAACAGTCGCTTTACGTCAAAATCAAGGCCGAAAAGGTCGCTCGATTGATTGGCAACAAGAGCTCGGGCGACATCCCGCCGGCGGCTGTCGCGGCGATAAAGAGGTTTGTCGATCAATACGCGAGCCGCGTGCGCGCGAGTCGCACCGATGACTGCTCGGGAAGGGGCTACTTAAGAAGCGACATGATATCGCTGCTGAATCGGGCTGCAAAAAACACACCATTCATTACGCGTTCGTTTAGAAGCCAGGCTGTCGATCCGCAGATCGGAATCTATATCGCTATGATCGAATCCGAACACTGCGTATGCCTCCAAAGCCATACCGGACCGCTTGGGATGTTCCAGTTTACAAAGGCGACCGCCGAAGCGTACGGACTCCAGGTGCGTTCGGGGGCAACGCCCGCGAATCCCGATCAACGCTGCGAGCCGCAACCGGCGTCATTGGCGTCGGCCAAATACTTGAAGTTTCTCGCCGGCCGTCTTGGCACCGGACCGCTCAGCATACCGCTCGCGATCGCCAGCTATAACAGCGGTGAAGGAGGCCTGGGAAAAAACCTTATGACTGCGCTCACTCAGAATGCGAGCGAGGAGCGGAGTTTTTGGACTCTTGTCGCGAATGCCGAAAGGCTTTCGGAACAGTTTCAGCATGAAAACATCAAATACGTTCCGAAATTTTTTGCGGCCGCGATCATAGGCGAGAATCCGAGGGATTTTGGAGTCGAAATGGAACCGATTTCGAGTTACACGAAGTAGATGATTTTTTGATGGTCACTCTGATCTTAAAATTCAAGACTGCGGACGGCGTCGAACACGAATGTGAAGTCGTTGAGGAGCAAACCGTGATCGGCAGGCATTCGGATTGCGACATCGTTATCGCCGAAGGACGGCTTTCGCGCGAACACGCCAAGATCTGGAAATTCGGCGATGTGTTTACGATAACTGATCTCGATTCGAGCAACGGTACGATCGTAAACGGCGAGAAGATTTCGGAACCGCACGGATTCCGAAAGGGCGACACTCTGAGTCTTGGTGGTTTTGACGTGGAGGTTTTGCTGGAATCCGATCAACCCGAAGATGACGAATCCGGAGACGCGTCAAAAGATGATGACGAGAACGGCGGCGCTTCCGCAACGCCAACGATTTCCGCCGTCACCGGACTCGAGCAGGAGCAGGCTTCGAGTTTGAAATGGGTTTTTATCGCAGCCCCGCTTCTGGGTCTTTTGCTTTTGGTCGGTTTTGGAATAGTCGCCGTCGTGTACCTGAAACCGAATGGCGAAGTCGCCCAAAATGATCCGCCGGTCGGTCGTGAGACAACCGACCCGATTTACGGCACCGACGAAGCGACCGAAACGCCATACATAATCGACGACGGAAACGTCTCCGAATCGCCGGGTACAACGCCGACTCCCGAGGCGACGACCGAGACCAACGGCCAGCAAAACGGAGGCCCGGATGTGACTCCGATCGTCATTGAGAATCAGAATGGAAAACAATCCGGCTCCAACGACACGGATCGTACGATCGAATCAGCCGCCTATTCGTTCCTCAAACGGATCGCGAAAAACGACCAAAGACCGTTCTTGAAAACGAAGCAGCTGGAGGAAGTCAAAAGTCAGGCCAACCGGTTCAAATCCTCGAGTGCGATTGCGGCAAACATACGCTCCGCCAACCAAAATGCGGGAAGGATCAAAGAGATTGCCGCGGCCAAAAACCTCCAACCGCAATTCGTTGCGGCGGCTGCGATGGCAAAGCTCGGCGGAAGTTCGGGCGATGTTGCGGCGACTGCCTCGTCCATGTCCGAAACGCTAGACAAGCTCACCATCGTACTCGGCAACGAACTTTCCGATGATTCACTGCTCGTAATCGCCGCCTATAGCGAAGGCGAGGCGGGAAATACGCTTGCGATGCGGGATCGAATCGCGAATCTTACCAAGAAAAATCCCAACAACACCGCGCGAGAAATCCGTTCGATCTGGTTTCTTCGCGAAAACAACGAGATCTCCGCAGCCCAATACGATTTCGCGCTGCGATTTCTCGCAATCGGAACGATAACGCAAAACCCAAAGGCATTCGGCGTCAATTCAGCAGCGCTCACGCTCAATTAACCGCAACTGCGAAAGCTTGTAAAGGTTGTCATATTTCGAGGGCTCAATGCGCATTGGATAGTGAAGCTTCAAATGCGATTTCAAGTTCAATAGTGCAAATTGCGTTCGTTTTTTAGCTTCCGTGGCCGGAAGATGCACCACTGCCGGTGTTGTTCCGTGTGTGTTACCGAAGTGGGTGGGATACCAAAGTGCTTGCCTTGGCGAATAGCGGGCGACGGGAGGCGGTTTGAATCGCCAAGCGTCCGAGAATGGGAATACCCTTCATTTACGGGTCTAAGCTGTTTAATATTTACTATTTACACGGAACAGATTAACATGAGTGGTTACCTGCTATGAGCAAACAGAGGAAAATTGTCTGGAATGAGGGCATGTTGCTGACCCCTCATCATTTCCAGCAGTGGGACAACTACTACGAGGAACTCCTGAATTCGCGTTTTAGGTCTTCGGCGCCTTTTGAATACGGAGTGCTTAATCTGCAGATCAACCGCGAGGCGATCAGCAACGGTGATTTCCAAATTTCAAATTGCCACGCGATCCTGCCTGACGGTCTTCTCGTTAATGTTCCAGATGCTGAAGGTGTGCCAAATCTCCGCCAGGTCGCCGATCATTTTCATCCCGAGGCGGAAAAACTCGGCGTCCATCTTGCGATTCCGGCCCGAAAGATAGGCGAAGCGAACTATCAGGCGAATGGTGCTCCAGCCAATAAAAACCTGCGCTTTTTGCAGGAAGGGATGCTCGTAAAAGACGAAACCAGCGGCACCAACGAGCAGCCGGTGGCATTCGCTAGAAGCAATCTGCGCGTGATTTTCGACGATGAGATTCGTGATGGATTCACGACCATCAAAATCGCCGAACTCGAAAGAACCCCGACCGGCCAGCTTCAGATTTCGGAGAATTTTATTCCGCCGTTGCTCAAGTCATCGGCATCGCCGTGGCTTGTCAACATGATGCGCCAGTTGGTCGAAATCCTGATCACCAAAAGCAGTTCTCTCGGCGAACAAAGGCGACAGAAAAACGCTTCGATGGCGGATTTCACAACGAGCGAGGTGGCCGTATTTTGGTTATTGCACACGATCAATTCCGCGATCCCCGTGATGTCGCATTATTTCCGTTCGCCGCTTCTGCATCCGGAAGATCTTTATCTGGAAATGGCGAAGATCGTCGGCCAGCTTCTTACATTCTCTCTTCAGGAGCATCCGAAAGACATCGTCAAATACGATCACGACGATCTTTATGGAACCTTTAGCAAGCTTTCTGCGCAGCTTCGCGATTTGCTTGAAACAGTGATTCCGAGCCGTTGTGTTCCGATTCCGTTGGAGAAGACGAGAGAAACTCTATACGTCGGAAGGATCGAAGACGAGAGGCTGTTCAAGGACGCCGGTTTTTATCTCGCCGTCCGTTCAAAGATTCCCGAGTCAAAGCTTATCGAAGGCGTTCCGAGAGTCGTCAAGATCGGATCACGCGATGTGATAGATACGATCATCGGTTCGGCACTTCCGGGCGTAGTGCTAACGCATGCCAGTCCGCCGCCGGCACCGATTCCGACGAGGGTCGGATTCCAGTATTTCATGCTCGATACAATCGGCCCGTACTGGGATGGCATCAAGGGTTCGAAGGTGATTTCGGTTTATGTACCGGATGAACTTCCGGATGAACAGGTTGAGATGTATGCCGTAAAGGGCAAGTAACATAAGCGTTGTAGGATTTTACGAAAGAAATGAGTGAGAGTCGTTCAAGCCAAACAGATCTATTGAGGTTCGCCGGGCCGATCTTCGATCTCATACTCCGCGTGAAGGCCGATATCGTTAAGCCTTCAAACAACCTTCGGCCGAAGGTGGCGCAGCTTTTGGAAGAGTTTGAGAAACGGGCCGAGCGATATCGCTTCAACCACAAGGTTGTAAGGGTTTCGAAATTCGCGCTCGCATCGTTTGTCGATGAAACGATTCTTACAAACGATTTTCCGCTCAAGGACGAGTGGGAAAAATATCCGTTGCAGCTCGAGTATTTTGGCGAGCAACTGGCGGGTAACAAGTTTTTTGAAAAGCTTGAAGCGATGCTCAAGCAAATGGAAATTACGGCCGATGCGGTGGAGATCTACTACGTTTGCATGCTCCTCGGTTTTAAGGGCCGTTATGGTGTTTACGAACAGGACAAGCTGCTTTCGATAATGCAGGCGACTGCAAATGCGTTGGTAAAGGCCGGAAAGATCGTTCCGACCGAATTGTCCCCAAACTGGCTGGCGGTTGATCAGCCGGAGCCCCCCAAAAAACGCGGCATGCCCGTTTGGGCAAAAATTTCCGCTCTGGGAGGACTGGCGTTCGCGATCATCGTGTATATGGGAATGTTTCTCATTTCCGCACGATTTCTGCGTGACGCGATGGAACCGTTATTGAGGTAGATCGGCAAAGACCGATCCGAAAGATAAAAGATATTCGACTGAGAGGTTTGAAACCGGTGATGGTCCGGAGTGCTTTTTTATGGCAATGAATCGTCAGTTCTATATGCAGCAAATGCGCTATGTCCTTGGGATTGGCGGATTTATGTCGTTTTATGGAATCGCTGGAGGAATTGTCTTTCTTTCCGGAAAATATCTCGGTGTTTCCGTCCGAACGCAAATCGTCGTTGGGGCGATGCTGCTTTTGACATTGCCTTTTGCGTTGGCCGGCGGGTATTTCGTTTCCCGCAAAAGCAAGAAAAAGGAAAAGGCGGAGGAAAAGGAAAAGGCCTCCGCATCTGGCGGTTCAGCGGACTCATCATCAAGCGCGGGCGAAGCGAAACCCGCCACTCCATCCGGCAACTACGCGGACATCCCTTCCGGGGCCGCCGAAGTCGGTTCATTTTTAAAAGAATCAAATTTGGGTGTTTCCGGTGCCGAGGCCGTTTATGGCTTGCCGTGGTATTTGGTCGCGGGCGCAAAAGGCAGCGGCAAAAGTTCGTTGGTCGTCGCCGCTGATCTTGATCTGCAGAGGCTGCCTTCCCAAAGACAATCCGAACTGACCGTAATCAAGCCGACCAAACAGGTTGATTGGCGCGTCGCGAGCGAAGCGGTCTTTGTTGACGCTTCGGGCCGGCTCCAAAATGAAGGAGGAAGCGATGAATGGGCAACTCTTGTTGAGGCAATCAAGAAGCTTCGGCCAAAACGCCCGCTCGATGGGCTCGTTCTTACGGTGAATACCGAACAGATTCTTGCCGGCGACGAAAAAGATATCGAGGAGCAAGCGAAGTCTCTCAGAGCCGCATTGGACGATGCCGCGAAAAGGCTCAACAACCGTTTCCCTGTTTATCTTGTCTTTACGCACGCCGATGCCATCGAAGGCTTCAGGGATTCGTTTTCGCGTTCGAAAAAGGACGGCGACAATCTTGTTTGGGGAACCACTTTCCCGCTTGAGAAATGCGACAATTCGCAATCGTTGTTCGATGCCGAATACGAAAAGCTCCAGGAATCCGTCATGAAGCGGCGCCTTATTCGGCTTTCGGCACCGTTCTCGCCGGTCAGGCAATTGAGAATACTAAACTTCCCGCTTCATTTCGGTTCCGCACGAAGAAAGCTCGGCAGTTTTGTTTCAACTCTTTTCAGACCGAATCCGTTTAGCGAAAGTCCTTTCTTGCGAGGTTTCTACTTTACTGCTTCGCCTGCTGCACGCGAGCGTGGCCGTGGAAAACCCGGAGCGCTTCCCAAAACTGTCGGGGATTCATATTTTGTAAAAAAACTGTTCCGCGAAGTTATTCTTCGGGACAAAGATCTTGTTAAGACATTCCAAGAACAACGGCAGAAGCCGCCGATCATGGGCTGGTTGATGACGGCGCTTGGAGTTTTTCTTGTTACTGCATTTCTCGGACTGTGCGCGCTTTCGATGTACAACAACAAGCGCCTTCTCGACGATGTGCAAAAGGCTGGAGAAGACGTTCTCGCCATGCAGCGCGCAGATGATGGAAAGGACATTTTCAAAAAATCGCCCGAAGAGGCGCAGCAGGAAATCGACAAGTTGGAAAAACTCCGCCTCGAACTTGTCAGACTTGATGACTACGAGAGAAACGGTCCGCCGCTGACATTCCGTTTTGGTTTCTATTCGGGTTCGCGAATTTATCGCGAACGACTGCTAAACATCTATTACAACAGCATCGAGCGCCGTTATCGAAAACCGCTGCTGGCGAAACTGCAGGCCGATCTGCAATCGTTTGCGGGATCGAGTTCGATCGTCGCAGGCACGCTTTCACAGGATCAGGAAAAAACGCTTGAAAAGAATTACGATTACCTCAAGGCGTACTTGATGCTGACCAACGAAAACAAGGAGAACGCTGATCCGGCCGCATTGAGCGAAACGCTTGAACCGATCTGGATATCGGAATCCAAGCTGCCCGCCGGAAACGAGGAAAAATCCAAGGCTCAGCTCGATTTCTATTTCAAACAAGTGGATCGCGAGGCCGAATATGATGACGATCTGAGCAAGTTCCCGCGGTTTACCGAGAACAAAACGCTTGTCGGCGCGGTCCGTACGCGGCTTGAGGCATATCCAGCGTATTTGCGGTATCTGAAACTTAGCGTATCGGAAGTCGCAAAAGAGATGGATCCGGTTTCGGCAGACACGTTGCTGCAAGGCAGAAGCCAGGGCGTGATCTCGGGATCTCATCCGATCCCGGCGGCCTATACGATCGAAGGCTACCGCACCTACATGAAGAAGGCGTTTGCCGATGCCACCGGTCAGATGAACAAGGATGACTGGGTAATGGGCAAGAAAACCGAAGCCTCGGCGAGCGCCGATGATTTGGCAAAGCTTCAGGACAAGTATTTCAATGACTACACCGATCATTGGAGGCGCTTGATCCGTGATGTAAAGGTGATCGAACCGAAAAATACCGATTCTCTTTCGAAGCTCCTTGGCGCCTTCTCGGACACCGATTCGCCGATGAAGCTTCTGCTTAAGGAAGTCGCGGCAAACACAGATTTCTCTTCAAAACCGGCCGCCAAAGGCTGGACCGATCTTTCTTGGATTTCGGATTGGTGGAACGGCAAGAACACGGGCAATGAGGTTCAAACAAAGAATATCGTCGAGCGTGAGTTTCGACCGCTGATCGTGTTTATTGGTGCCGACAAGGACGACAACAGCGCTCCCGTTTCGAAATACGGGGCGATGATGAAGGATCTCAACGACGAGATCGGCAATATCTCGCCGTCGGAAAAGGCCGCAATTACCGACGAACTTATCAAGGAGAAAGGCAAGCGATTCTCACTGATTAAGAAGGTTGAAAACGGCGTTACGGATCTGACACGCGGGTTCGATTCGCAGGCCGGAAAAGAAATTGCAAACCTGCTTCGGTCACCATTGATTTCGGTCCGCGGTTTCTTTGGTGAAGACGCCAAGGCGCAAATCGAAGCCGATTGGAAACAACGATTGCTGCCGATGGCTCGCGGAATCGAGCGCGGATATCCGTTCTCCGGTGACGGCGAGGCCGATATGGCGAATCTTGCCAAGTTCCTCAATCCAAAGGACGGCGACTTCACGAAGTTCTACAAGGAACGACTGGAGCGTTACTTCGAAGAGGTTGATGGAAAACTGCGGGTCAAGGAAACGAGTGAATTCAAGTTTGCGCCTGAATTTATCGAGTATGTAAACAACGCGTTTGCGTTGAGAAAGGCGATGTTTGGCGAATCGCCGACACCGAGCTTCGAATACGACTTCAGATTGCTCCCCGTCAAGGATGCGCTGATTGAAGTTACGATCGATGGGCAAACCGTCACATCCGATCAAACCGGCTCGGTCAAGTTGAAATTCCCCGCCGCAACAGGTGCGGCAACGGGTGTTTTGATGAGGTTCTCATCGACGGCTCCCGGAGCTGCATTGCCGCCGGCGCAAAATCCGGCTCCGGCAAATCCCGGAGATCCGAACGTCACTACAAGTAACCCTGCTCCATCGTCAAACTATATGCAGGATTCGGGAACCTCGGAAATCAAGTACCAGGGCAATTGGGGACTGTTTAGATTCTTTGACGGTGGATCGCCCAAGAAACAAGCAACCGGTGAATATCTGCTGACTTATACGCTCGGCGGAAAGACCGTTCAGGCGACTGCGCGGCCGACCGGTGGAGATTTGTTTGACAAGTCTCTCTTCAGGAATCTGAAGGCGCCCGACAACATGCTTCAATAGGAAGCAGAGTGTTTAGAGTTATGAAGGAAGCAAAAATTAAACTCGACAATGACGATCTGAGTGGTGCGATCGAAGAGGTGTTAAACGTTGTTCGTTCGAATCCCACCGATGTTCGTGCGAGAACGTTTCTGTTCGAACTTTCGTGCTTCGACGGAAACTGGGATCGAGCCCAAAAACAACTCGATGTGATCGGTCAGCAGGATGTGAATGCGATGATCGGTTCACAGATCTTGAAGCAAAACGTGGCCGCGGAACAGGATCGTTTGCGCGTTTTTGACGAAGGAATGATTCCCGAATGCCTGATGCCCCCGCCGATCTATGTAGAAGATCTTTTATTGGCGATGACCCATCTTCGTGAGGGTCGTTTGGAAGAAGCCAGAAAGCATCTCGACAAGGCGGAGGAAGCGCGTCCTGCATTCAGTTGCGTGGTTGATGGCGTTGAATCCGAGGATTTCCGCGATTACAACGATTTTACGAGCTGTGTTTTTGAAGCGATCGTAAAGGATTCCTATGCCTGGATCCCTTTCGAACAGGTTTCGCGCGTCAAGTTTTTCGAACCGAAGTCGCTTAGGGATTTGTTTTGGATTCATGCCGAGGTTGAAATGATCAACGGCACGGTCGGCGAAATGTTCTTGCCGGCTGTTTATGCGAACTCCTTCAAGAGCGATGACGGGGCGGTTAAACTGGGTCGTGTGACCGATTGGGTCGATGCCGGCGGAGACGTCTTCGTAGGAGAAGGCGGACGGCTTTACAGCGCTGGCGGCGAGATGAAATCGATGATCTCGATTCGCGAACTGGAATTCCGACATCCGGAAGGCGAGTAAAACCTCAAGGGGTTGTCGTCTTCGCCGTTTCCATCTAGACGGCTGCGGAAAAAGCGGGCGATTGAAAGTTTTTGCAATTGTTCGTTTCGTACACTGAAAGTGCGTCGTTTTGCCCTGTGGTTTGAGCACTGCTTGTGAAGTATTTGAGTGTGATCTTGTGATCATGCTCGAGGGTAGCGAGTGTTCGGATTGGAAATTCGTAAACCAAATGAACATTTTTCCCTTTGAATTACGCATATGAGTACAGAAGAGAAAGAAGAAGAAACCACTCAAACCGAAGAATCCCAAACTGAGGAAACGGTGGAAACGGTTGAAGCAAAGGAACCTGAATTTGAGGCTCCCGAAGATCCGTCGCATGAACTTTCGCGACCGAGAATCATCGACCTAAAAGAACTTTTGAAACCGATTTCGGGTGAATCCCCATCCGGTGAATATCTGCGCTATGCCGGGGTTTATGACGAACTCGCGGAAGCAAGACGCGCCGACGAGGCTTTGGCGATGGGTGATTGGCAAACCGAACTGAAGGTTGCCGATTTTCGAAAAGTGATCGATACCGGCGTTTCGGTATTGACGACGCAAACCAAGGACCTCCAAATCGCGGCCTGGTTGGTCGAGGCGATTTGCGCCGAACATGGATTTGGCGGACTTAGGGATGGCCTCGATCTGCTCAGTGGGTTGCTCACAAGGTTTTGGGATACTCTTTATCCCGAGGCCGAAGACGGTGACGAGGAAGGAAGGGCGAACGCTCTGGAATGGGTTGACCGTGAAACAGGCCTGCTTATCAGAAATGCTGCGATAACAGTTGACGGATGGGGTTACAATGGATTTGAGGATTCAAAGAAGTTCGATTACCCGGATCACGTTGACGGCTTGAGCAGCGAGGAACAGAAACGCATTTCCGATCTTCGACAGCAAGCCGAACGCGAGAATCGGGCGACGGCGACAAAATGGCAGGTTGCGGTTGCGAAGACGAATCGTGCGTTTTGTGAAGAGGTTAAGGTTGCGATCGATGAATGTTACGAAGCGTACAAGAATTTGAACGCGGCCATTGAAAAGGTATTTGATAGAAATCAGGCACCAAGCCTTCCGGAAATCAAAAAGGCGCTTGATTTGATAAAGGATGCGCAGGGTCATTTGTTGGCGCAAAAGCGCGCCGAGGAACCGGATCCGGCGGATTTTGAGGAACAGGACGGCGAAGAAGCACCGGCGGGAACCGGTGGAGCGGCTGGATCTATGACAGGTGCGGTTCAAAACAGGCAGGATGCGTTGCGCCGTTTGGCGGAAATCGGAGCGTTTTTCAAACGTACCGAACCGCAAAGCCCGGTCGCGTATCTGGTGAGCCGGGCGGTTACGTGGGGCAACATGCCACTCGAATCCTGGCTGGAGGACGTGATCAAAGACAAGAACATACTTGCGGAACTGCGTCAGACGCTTGGTTTCAACACGGTTAGTGGAGCGGCCGAGGGAACCGGCGCACCACCCGCCGGCAGTGCTCCTCAGGGAGGTTCAATGCAGGGCGGCTCGATGCAAGGGAGCTCGATGCAGGGAGGATCCATGCAAGGTGGTTCGATGCAGGGTTCCGCCAACAATCCGGAATCGGGAGGAAATCCTCCGCCCGCTCCGTCTGGAAGGCTTCAATAGTTACTACCCCGAATTGAATTGCTTCGAACAAACGGCGTAGTTTGACGGTTTTTTTAATGGTTACTTAGATGAACAAGGAGAAATGATAATGGCGACTAAAGAAAGTTTGCAGCACAAGATCGATAGGGTCAGGCCACCCCGGATTCAGATCACGTATGACGTTGAAGTCGGCGGCGCGATCGAGATGAAGGAATTGCCGTTTGTAATTGGAGTCATGGGCGACTTTGTCGGCAAGCCCGAAGAGGCGCTTCCGGCACTAAAAAGCCGAAAATTCGTTGAAGTGGACGCCGACAACTTCAATCAGGTTCTTTCCGGAATGAAGCCGCGACTCGCTTACACGATCGACAACAAGCTTCAGGATGACGGCAGCAAGCTCGGTGTCGAGTTGAAATTCAACAACATCGAAGACTTCGAACCGGACAACATCGTTCAGCAAGTA
This sequence comes from Pyrinomonadaceae bacterium, assembly GCA_041394795.1. Taxonomy (GTDB): domain Bacteria; phylum Acidobacteriota; class Blastocatellia; order Pyrinomonadales; family Pyrinomonadaceae; genus Aridibacter. The sequence goes on from JAWKHN010000002.1 coordinate 325,016, forward strand.
GAGCCCCTGCGCAAACTCGTTGAGGCTCGTCAAAAGCTTTCCGATCTTCGCTCGAAGATGGATGGAAACGAAAAGCTTGAGACCATGCTTGAAGACATCATCGCAGATGCCGGAAAGCAGAAGGAACTCAGCGACGCACTCGGAACAACCGAAGAATCTGAATAGGAGGATCAATTAGATGGCTAAAGAAAAGAAACAAGAAGACGCCGCCGTCGAGGTACAGGAACAGGAAGTTGGCCTTCTTGAACAGATTCTGACCGAAGGCAAGCTGGCGCGCGACGATTATCAACGCGAAGCCGCAAAGGACATGATCGGCGAGTTCGTGACGCAGGTTATGAATGGCGAGATCACGATGTCCAAGAACATGGACGCTACGATCAACGCCCGTATCGCGGAAATCGACAGGCTCGTTTCGGCGCAAATGAATGAAATCATGCACCATGAGGAGTTTCAAAAACTCGAAGGTTCATGGCGCGGGCTTCATCATTTGGTCAAGAACTCGCTTACCGGACCGCAGCTCAAAATTCGTGTGATGAGCGCGACAAAGAAAGATCTTCTCAAGGATTTCGAAAGAGCGCTTGAATTCGATCAATCCTCGCTCTTCAAGAAGATCTACGAAGAAGAGTACGGAACATTCGGTGGAGCACCTTTCGGAGCGCTTATCGGCGACTTCGAATTCGGAAACCACCCGCAGGATCTCGCGTTGCTTGAGAACATCGCCCAGGTCGCCGCAGCGGCCCATGCACCGTTCCTTAGCGCCGCCAATCCGGGAATGTTTGGATGGAATGAGTTCTCGGAAATGTCGGAAGTCAGGGATATTTCGAAGATCTTCGACCGTGCCGAGTACATGAAATGGCGCAGCTTCAGGGAATCGGAAGATTCGAGATACGTCGGACTTACATTGCCGCATACTCTTGGACGCGAGCCGTATGGAGCAGCCACAAAGCCGACCGAATCATTTATGTTTGAAGAGGACGTCGATGGTACGGATCACAGCAAGTATCTCTGGACAAACGCCGCCTACGCTCTCGGCACTCGTTTGACCGAAGCGTTCTCGATGCACGGTTGGTGCGTTGCGATCCGCGGTGTTGAAGGCGGAGGTTTGGTGGACGGTCTTCCGACCCACCAATTCGAAACCGATGAGGGAGAAGTTGCTATGAAGTGTCCGACCGAGGTCGCGATCACGGACCGTCGCGAAAAGGAATTTTCCGACAACGGTTTCGTACCTTTGGTTCACTGCAAAAACACCGACTACGCCGCCTTTTTCGCGATTCAATCGGCAAACAAGGCGAAGAAGTATGACACGGACGAAGCAAACGCAAACGCGCGTCTGTCTTCGCAGCTTCAATACATCTTTGCGGTATCGAGATTCGCACATTATTTGAAGGCGATGATGCGAGACAAGATCGGTTCGTTTATGTCGAGAGAGGAGGCAGAAAAGTTCCTCAATCGCTGGATCAAGAATTACGTTTTGGATTCGGATGTCGCTTCGCAATCGGCGAAGGCCTCGAGACCGCTTCGTGAAGCTAGAATCGATGTTGCGGAAGTTCCGGGCAAGCCGGGTGCCTACAGGGCCGTTGCGTTCTTAAGACCGCACTTCCAACTCGACGAACTTTCGGTTTCGCTGAGACTGGTTGCCGATCTTCCGGCTCCCGCGAAGTAAGGAGCGATTATTTGAGGTGGGGAAAATTTTTTAGGCAACTTGTGCAAAATGGGTTTTCCCCATCGTCTATTAATCGTGACGCAAGGCGATGGAAAAGGTCAAAGAGCTTTGCAGACCGGCGGCAGAGATGAACCCCCGCCGAATAACTTAGGATTTTTCAGTTAAAAGGAGATACGAAGATGTCAATGTTTATTAAGTTCGATGGCGTAGACGGTGAATCGATGCAGAAGGATTACGAAGGCTGGATCGAAATCACCAAATGCAACATGGCTTCCAGCGCGCCCCCCTCGACCGATCTCGGTTCAGGTTCCGGTGTTGGCAAACCGACCATCCACGGATTCAGCTTCGAAACGGTTGCCGGTCGTCACACGCCGCAACTCAACATGAAGTACTACATGGGTGAGCACTTCCCGACTGTTACGGTTGTGTTCTTGAAGCAAGGCGGCGCATCCTCGGCTGACAAGTACTATGAGCTCAAGATGGAAAGGGTTTTCATCAGCTCGATGACGAATGCCAAGGAAGAAGGTTCACTCGGAAAGGAAGCAATCACGCTCAGCGCTGAAACCTTCAGACAGGAATACTTCTCACAAGGCGGAGACGGACTTCTTGCCAGTGTCGGTGCGACAACGTACAACAACAAGACGAACGAATCGACCTAAAGAACGTCGCCCTCGGGCGTTAACGAAAAATACAACGAATCTGAAACCGGAAGTGCCGAGAATATCGGCCTCCGGTTTCGGAATCTTAACCCGGATTTCAACCAAAGGATTTTGGTTCCCGAAAACGACATGAATTTGTTCACGGCGCGAGAATTGTCTGGCTTGGACCCCGCTCGGAACAAGAAAATTGCGTAACCGATGGAACCCTTTTCCCTTGTTTGAAATGCGGGTTAAGGCGCTTTAATCAGGAACTGCCAAGAGATGAGTTTGCGGGACAATGAAATAAGGATTACACCATCCATACTGGATCGTCTGATCGACTACGACCCAAAGAATTCGCAGGAAGCGCCGAAATCCAGATCCCAGAGCCTTCGTGAATTGAAGCAGGCTGTTAGAAGGGACGTCGAGTGGCTGTTGAACACTCGAACCGAATACGACGATATCCCTGAAGGTTTGGTCGAGTTGCGGGAATCTCTCGCCGCATATGGACTCCCTGAGTTTATTAACATGAGCTCGAAGGATACCGAAGACCGCAAAACACTCACGCGGGCGATCGAGAAGGCACTCGTGACTTTCGAGCCGAGGTTTATCAATCTTCAAGTCACGTTAAAGGATTTGAATCGGGCCGAACGCGGTGTCAGGTTTCAGATCGAAGCAAATCTCAACATTGAGCCGACACCGGAACCGATCGTATTCGACACTGTGCTGCAGGTGGGCAGCGGAGACTTTGAAGTTAGCGAACGCTGAATAATTCGACTCACGGGGATCAATACCGATGCGCGACGAACTCTTGGACTATTACGAACGGGAACTGGTTTTTCTGCGGCGTATGGGTGCGGACTTCGCCAAGAAGTACCCGAAAGTCGCTTCCCGTTTGCTGATAGACGGAGAGAAGGTAGAAGATCCGCATGTCGAGCGGATGATCGAAGCGTTTTCATTCCTCGCCGCTCGTATCCGTCTAAAGCTCAATGATGAACTGCCCGAGATCAGCGAATCATTTCTGAACGTTCTTTATCCCCACTTTCTGGCACCGATGCCTTCGATGGCGATTACCCAGTTTCACTCGGGTTCACCAAAAGACAAATCGACGGCGATTCAAAAGGTAGCGCGAGGGGCGAAGCTTTACTCTCGCACAGTCGATGGTTCGCCTTGCAGGTTTCGGTCCGTTTTTGACGTTTCGCTTCCCCCGATAGAAGTGATGGAGGCGGGGCTTGAAACGTTGGCTCCTCCCAATGCGATGGGACGTCTCACTGACGCACAGATAAGGATTCGCATGAGGTGTTTTGGAGATGCGTTGGTCTCGGAACTGCAAGACTCGGAGGACCGGAAACCGCTCAAGGCATTGAGATTCTTTATAAACGGTGACCCGCAGCTTGTTTTTCCGCTTTACGAGATCATCTTCAATCATTCGGTGTCCGTTGACGTAGTTCCGCGCGAAGCGCCGTTAAACTTTGATGCCGGACAGACGATCTCGAACGTTCAGTTAAAGCTTCCCGATCCGTATCAGATGTCCGCGGACTCGATCAAACAGGTCGGCTTCGAACCGCACGAGGCTATGATTCCTTATTCCAAGCGCTCGTTTGCGGGATATCGTTTGCTGAGCGAGTATTTCGCGTTTCCCTACAAATTTTTGTTTTTTGAAATCGACGGGCTCGAGGAAATGGCGAAACGCGGTTTTGGAAGCCACTTTGATCTCGTGATCAACCTTCGTGATTTCGAGCCGCCAAAAGCGCCGATAAACAAGGAAGTCTTTGCGCTTGGTTGCACGCCGATCGTTAATCTCTTTTCGAAGACTTCGGATCCGATCTATCTAACCCAACAGAAATACGAGTATCAGGTGATTCCCGATGTCCACCGGCAAACGACAACCGAGATCTTTTCGATTGACAATGTCTTTGCGACGGATCCGGTAACAAACGACGTGCGTACTTTTTCGCCGTTTTATTCAACCAAGCACGCTTCAGGAGATGGAAAGGATTCGACAAGCAAGGTTTTTTGGTACGCGGATCGAAGGCAGTCGCAACGCGAGAACGATGCCGGAACCGAACTGTTCCTTAATCTGGTCGATCTCGGGTTCGATCCGGCCTTACCGGCCGAAGAGGTTTTGACAGTCAAATGTACCTGCACGAATCGTGATTTGCCAGCGAGACTACCGTTTGGAAACAAGGATGGCGACTTTGAAATCGAAGGAACGGCGATGGTATCCCGCGTCAGATGCCTTACAAAACCGACCGAAACGATTCGTCCCCCGCGATACAAGGGTGCCCAATGGCGTCTTATCTCGCATTTGAATTTGAATTATCTTTCGATCGTCGAAAGCACCGACGGCAAACCGGAAGCGCTTAGGGAAATCCTCGAACTCTATAACTACTCGGACTCATCCGCGATCCACAAACAGATAATGGGAATCACCGGTATCGAAACAAAACGCGTGGTGAGAAGAATCGGACGACAGATCGGGGCGGGGTTTGTGAGAGGAATCGAAACGACGCTTGAATTTGACGAGGATGAGTTTGTCGGAAGCGGGCTGTTTCTGTTTGGAGCAATCCTGGACAGATTTTTGGCTGCCTATTCGTCACTCAATTCCTTCAGCCAGCTTGTTGTGAGAACAGAGCAAAAGGAAGAGGAAATGAAGCGCTGGGCGCCGCGTACCGGCGAACAAATTTTGTTGTAACGACCGTTTTTATTGATTGATGGCCAGACGCAAGAGAATCAAAGACGAACTTTTTGAGGAACCGTATCGCTTCGAGTTCTTCCAGGCGGTTCGTCTGCTCGAGCGTATTTATCCGGATCGCGAGCCGATTACCGAGACCGCCGAGCCGGACAAGGAAATGGTTCGATTTAGCGGCAATCCGTCTTTGAGGTTTCCACCCAGTGAAATCAAGGAGATCCGTGAGAAGGGACTGGATGAGATTCCGGAAGGCCAGGCGGAGATGATGGTCAACTTTATGGGAATGGTTGGTATCGCCGGCGTGTTGCCGACGCACTATTCCGAGTTGATCGTTGATCGCGCGAGATACGGAGATACCGCGCTCCACTCGTTCATGGATATTTTCACGCATCGATTGGTCTCGTTTTTCTACAAGGCGTGGGAAAAATACAGATTCCCGGTTCAATATGAGCGGGGAAACGACGATTTCACGCATTACATGTTGGACTGGATCGGTTTGGGCACCCGTGGAATCGCCGGCAACCTAAATCTGGAGGCGGAACGACTGATTCCATACGCCGGATTGATACACCAAAAGCCGCATTCCTCAAGCGCGTTGGAACAGGTGATCTCGGATTATTACGATATCCCGGTAAAGATCGAGCAGTTTTTTGGTCAATGGCTGCAATTGGACAGCGAAAGCATTACGAGGCTTGGAGTTCGGAACACGCGTTTGGGAAGCGAAGCGATCATCGGCACGAGGGTATGGGATCAGCAATCGAAGTTTCGAATCGTTTTGGGCGCGCTTTCGTTCCGTATGTTTCAGGATTTTCTGCCGATCGGTGCCGCGCATGAGTCGTTGAAGTCGATCGTGCGGCTGATGGCGGGCCTTGAACTCGATTTTGACGCGCAGCTCGTTTTAAGGAAAACCGAGGTTCCGGGTTGTATTTTGACGACCAGGGCAATGAGAAAACCTCGGCTTGGTTGGACATCGTGGTTGAAATCACAGCCATTTGAGGAGGACGACGACCAGGTCGTGCTCCAGGTGTCCGAAAGTTTTGTTTGAGTTTTTGAATATGGCGTTTTGAATGCAGCGCTTCCGAAGCATTGATACGGACATGACGGGCGTAGTGGTTTGCCTCTTTTGTGGTATTGTGGCTGACTTTTCCCCAAAGTTATTCGGATGTTTTATGCGCTGAATCGGGACTATTGATTTTGGTTTCAGGACGCTTGGGTCTAACGAGAGAATTGGGAGAAATACGATGAATGTTGATTTGAAATCGCTGGTGGGAAGATTGAATGACACGTGTCGAAAGGCGCTTGAAGACGCCGCCGGGATGTGTCTTTCGCGGACTAATTATGATGTGGAGATCGAGCATCTTTTGATGAAGCTCATCGAACAGGATGATACCGATATCCAACACATATGCCGGCATTTCGAAGTCAACATCGACCGGCTTTCGGCCGATGTCACGGCCGCCCTCGATCGGCTCAAGACCGGCAATACCCGCACGCCGGGATTAAGCGACCGGCTTCCCGCATGGTTTCAGGATGCGTGGCTTCAGGCTTCGATCGACTATTCGGCGGCAAGGGTTCGTTCGGGCCACCTGATTCTTTCGCTTCTCGCCGATGACGCGATGGCGCGAATCGCGCGGGAAATTTCCCGCGAGTTCGATCACGTCTCGCTCGAAACGCTTCGCAAAGACTTTGTCGATATCGTCTCCGGTTCGCATGAAGACCGCGAGGCCGCCGTATTATCGGGCGGCGCGCTTTCGGGCGGCGGTCCGGTTGCATCCGGTGTTCCGGGTAAAACAAAAGCGCTCGATCAATATACCGAGGATCTGACGGCGAAGGCGCGTGAAGGCAACATCGATCCAATACTCGGTCGGGATTTCGAGATCAGGCAGATTATCGACATTCTTACGCGCAGGAGACAGAACAATCCGATTCTTACCGGTGAAGCTGGTGTAGGAAAGACGGCGGTTGTCGAAGGATTCGCGCTCCGAATCGCGCAGGATGATGTTCCCGATCCGCTCAAGAACGTTGTCGTCAGGGTTCTCGATCTCGGTCTTTTGCAGGCCGGCGCTGGAGTTAAGGGCGAGTTTGAAAACCGTCTCAAATCGGTAATCGAGGAGGTGAAGGCTTCCCCGCAACCGATCATCATGTTTATCGATGAGGCGCACACAATGATCGGCGCGGGAGGAACGGCGGGGCAAAACGATGCCGCCAATCTCCTCAAACCTGCCCTGGCGCGGGGCGAGTTGAGAACGATCGCCGCCACAACTTGGGCCGAATACAAGAAGTACTTTGAAAAAGATCCCGCACTCGCACGACGATTTCAGGTGGTCAAGGTCGAGGAGCCCGATGAGGAAAAGGCGATCGGCATGATGCGTGCGATTGCCGGAAAGATGGAGGAACACCATCACGTAAGGATTCTGGACGAGGCGGTTGTCGATTGCGTCCGTTTGTCGAACAGATATATTTCCGGCAGACAGCTTCCTGACAAATCCGTTTCGGTACTCGATACGGCAAGCGCGAAGGTCGCGATCGGACAGGGTGCGACTCCGGCGCAGATCGAAGACGCGACAAGAAGGATCGATCATCTCGCCCGTGAAATCGAATCGCTCGAACGCGAACAGGTCACGGGTGCCGATCACGGAGAAAGGCTTGAAACTCTGACAGCCGAGAAGACCGAAACCGAGTCAATGCTTGAGAGTCTTACCGCGCAATGGGAAAAGGAAAAGGATCTGACAAACAAGATTCGCGAAATTCGAACGCAGCTTGAAGCGAGCGTTGGCGCGTCGAATGCGGTTTCGGATTCATCCGAACAGGCTTCCGAATCAGTTGCCGCGGCGACAGCCGAATCGGCAGCCGAACCCACAGGCGATGGAGCGGGTGTCGCGGCGGCTCCCGAGACTTCAAATCCGGTTGATCTGGATTCGCTAAAAACCGAGCTTGCAAAGCTCAACGCCGAGCTTTCGGAAATTCAGGGGCACTCGCCGCTGATGTCGGCCGTTGTCGATTCGCAGGCGATCGCCGACATCATTTCCGGTTGGACCGGAATCCCCGTCGGAAAGATGGTCGCCGATGAAATAAACCAGATCCTGACACTCGAAAAGACGCTCGGTGAAAGGGTTTTGGGGCAGGACCACGCGCTAGAGGTGATAGCGGAAAGAATAAAAACGGCGCGCGCGAAACTAACCGATCCGAAACGTCCGATCGGCGTTTTCCTGCTTGTCGGAACGAGCGGGGTTGGAAAAACGGAAACCGCGCTCGCTCTTGCGGAAACGCTTTACGGCGGTGAAAGAAATCTTATCTCGATCAACATGAGCGAATATCAGGAAGCGCATACCGTTTCCTCGCTCAAGGGATCGCCTCCGGGCTATGTCGGATACGGCGAGGGTGGTGTATTGACCGAGGCCGTACGACGAAAACCGTATTCGGTCGTTTTGCTCGACGAAGTAGAAAAAGCGCATCCGGATGTGATGGAGCTTTTCTATCAGGTCTTTGACAAGGGTGTTTTGGAAGACGGTGAGGGACGCGAAATCGACTTCAAGAACACGATCATCCTTTTGACATCGAATATCGCTACAGACTTGATCATGTCTCTCAGCGCGGATCCCGATACGCGCCCCGATCCGAAGGGACTCGAGGAAGCGATTCGCCCCGAGTTGGTCAAGGCATTTAAACCGGCATTGCTTGGAAGAATGGTTGTCGTGCCCTTCTATCCGATTTCGGATGATGTCCTGCGTTTGATCGTCAAGCTTCAGCTTTCGAAGATCTCAAAGAGAATCGGCGCAAACCACGATGCGCAATTTTCTTATGACGAGTCCGTCATAGAAACGGTTGCGAAACGCTGCACGGATGTTGATAGCGGCGCAAGGAACGTGATCAATATCCTCAACGGAACGTTGTTGCCGGAAATGAGCGGCGAGGTTTTGACGAGAATGGCATCCGGCGAGGGTATAAGGAAAGTGCATGTTTCGGTCGGGGAAGATGAGAATTTCAAGTACGATATCTCGTAGTCTCCAGATCCGGACTAATCGGTTTCCAAGAAATGTGAAACCGATTCCGATGGAAAAAATCGGCAATTGGGATCAAAAGATCCCCGACGATTTGAAGGTTTGCGGGATTCGAAGTTTGAATCCCCTGCTTTCGAATGAAGTGTCGTTCCAAACATGCGGAATTGCTTGAGGAAGATAGAACATGTCAAAAGCGACTCAAAAAGACCGTTTGTTGAGCATATCGACCAACTTGGCGTTCGACACGCTGTTGATCGATTCTTTCGCGTGCTACGAGGGCGTCTCAGAACTATTCGAAATCGAGGTCACGATACTCCGTGAGGAGAACATCGAGGATCCCTACAAGTTCACCCCGGTGGATGTAAACGAAATCTTGGGGCAGCGCGGCTCGATAATGATTTCCCAGGAAGACGGTAGCGGTCGTTGCTTTACGGGCATCTTCAAGAATTTCATGATGGTCGGTCGGGACAAGTATTTCTCAAAATACAATGCCACGATCGTTCCGCACGTTTGGAAACTGACCCAGCATTTCGGAAACCGGATTTATCAGCAGATGTCCGTCCCCGAGATTCTCGAGAAGGTTTTTGAGGATTATGAATGCAAGTTTCAGCTTCAAAGGAACTACAAGAAGCGAAACTATTGCGTTCAATATCAGGAAACCGCTTTTGATTTCGCTTCTCGGATCATGGAAGAAGAGGGTATTTATTACTACTTCGAACATAAACCGGAAATGGAGCGCATGGTTTTCAGGGATGATTACAAGAATCCCGAAGACTGCCCGGGCAAATCCGATATTCCGGTTTACGATGCGGAATTGCTTGGAAAGGGGCGTTGGGAATCGACGGTCGGCGACTTCAATATCGCCTACGAACTCTCCAGCGGAAAATTCACTTACTGGGATTATAAATTCGAACTCCCGACAAAAAAGCTGGATGTCGAGAAAACAAGTCGCTATTCGGTTGGCGGCAACCAGGACATGGAGGTTTATATCTACCCCGGCGGATATGCCAGACATTATGACGGCATAGACAAAACGGGTGGCGACCAAACCGGCGAACTAAACAATATATTTGACGACAACAAGCTAACCGCCACAAACCAGATGCTGGCGCATGACATCGGCTACAAGATCATCAACGGCCGTTCAAATTGTTCGTCGCTAACGGCAGGCTATCGTTTCAATCTAAAGAACCATCCGAATTCCGATATCAACGGAGCGTATATCGTTACACGGGCGGCCCATAGCGCGGGCCAGCATCCGGGTTATATCACCGGCGCCGACACCGGCGAGGCATACACGTGTACGTTCGGCTGTATCCCGCATGGTTCGGGACATCCCGAATTCCGGCCCAAATTGAAGACCAAGAAGCCGATCATCATGGGAAGCCAGTCGGCGTTTGTTGTCGGTCCGTCGGGTGACGAAATATTTGTCGACAAGTACGGTCGCGTAAAGGTTCAGTTTACATGGGACCGGGACGGTTCGAACGATGGCGGTTCTTCTTGCTGGGTGCGCGTGCTGAAGGATCTCGCGGGAAACAAGTACGGCTCGATGTATATCCCGAGAGTCGGTCAGGAAGTGCTTGTCGATTTTATCGGCGGGAATCCCGACCAGCCGGTGATCATCGGCTCGATGTACAACCCCGATACGATGCCGCATTACGAATTGCCAAAGTTCAAAACGTTGACCTACATAAAGACGCGTACTTCTCCGGATGACGGCCAGGGCTTTAATGAGTTGAGGTTTGAAGACAAGCAGGGCAAGGAACAGGTTTTCATGCATTCCCAAAAGCGTTGGGATACGCGCGTCAAGGAATCGATGTATGAAACCTGCGGCGGAAACCGGCAGGAAAGGATCGGTGTTCGTTCGGACAACCAGCCCGGCGGAAATCTTGCGATTACAGTCGGCGGGAATCAGGATCTGCATGTAAAGGGCGACGATTTTATAAAGATCGACGGCAAGCGCAATGAAGCTGTAACCGGAGAAGTGGTCGAGGATTACCAGGCTTCTCAGTCCACGCAGGTTGGCGGGAGCTATTCGCTAAACGCACGTTCAATCACGCTCGAGGCGATGACCAGCATCAGCCTGAAAGTTGGCGGAACATTCATAAGCGCGGATTCGAGCGGAATCAAGATCTCGGGTCCGATGGTGATGATCAATTCCGGCGGCGCCGCACAGGGCACCTCGCCGGCGTCTATCGATGACCCGCTTGATGCCGAGTCGGCGGATACGGGCGAACCAGGATATCTAGATCGACCGCGGTCGGGCGGCGGACCTCGAACCAGAAATCGGCGGACGCTCAATGGTTTGCACGCGCCTCCGTTTGCGACGCGAACGTTGCCGAACGGCGATATTCAAGTGGGAAACGGTCTTGTCATCAGGCAAAGCGCAAACGATCCCGATTTCCAAAACAAGGTTTTGGCGGATCTTACCGAAATGAGCAACCATCCTCAGGGAATGGATACGCTAAACAGCATCAACAACAGCGGACAAACCGTGGCGATTCAGGACCAGAACACCGGTGGAAACTCGTATGAGCCAAGCAACGTTCAGGGAGCTCTTCCGGACGGTCAAACCGGCAATTTCGGTGGCGGCATTGGAACCGTAACCGGAGACGGTTCGGGATCTGGAGGAACCGTGAATTACAATCCCGATAACGCGCGGAACAATGCGATCAGACCTAGAGATGTTGGATTGCACCATGAGCTGTCGCACGCCGACCATGCCGCCAACGGAAACTACGACATTTTGAATCCCGATCCGGCGACGCCGAACAATCCGCATATGGAAGAAACGAATACGATCAATGCGGACAATAACTACAGGCGTCAGCGCGGTGTGCATACTAGACGGGATCACACGACGCTTTGATGATGATTTCGGCTTTTGTAAAAATTGGTTTGCTGGCAACGGTGTTCGCGCTTCAGGGTGATTGCCGGCAAACCGTCAAGCCGGTCGAAGTCAAGAAAGAGAAAGAGTCTCGAATGGAAAATACAGAACAAAAGAACGAACCTAAACTCGAAACCCAGATCGCGCAGAAAGGAACCGCGCTTGAGGTGAACTACACTATCAAAAACAACACGACGGACAAGATTTACATTTTTAATGTCCCGTGGGATGTCGATGGTAGCGGGAAATTTGTTAAAGCGCGAAATGAAGCGTATGTGCAACTGATGAATGACGGCACATTGGTTGTCGCTCAAAAGATTCCCAAGCTTCCGGTGCTGCAATCCGTCGAGTTTAGGGAAATTCCATATACAACGGAAATTGCGGCGGGTGCCGAATTCAAGGCGACGATTTCGCTTCCACTTCCAATCGAGGAGTTCAACCCATATTTCCCAAAGGATGAGAACACGGAGATTGAAGAGAAGCTTGCGGAGCGTGTGGTTTTCGAAATTCAGTACATTCGAAATTCGGAAGATCTGAAGGCGGAGGCAACGGCGATCGAAGGTGCTTTCTCGATTTGGCACCCAGATCTTTTTGGCACTGTCGAGATGCTGGAATCGCGACCGAGCCCGACCGCAATCAAGGTAAACAAACGAAAACCGCCGTTCGATGATGTCTAAACCGCATTTTATTTTGGAATTGAGGTAAACAAGGTATGCCGCAAGGACCAGCAGCCAGAGTAACAGACAGTGTTATGCACCCGCTTCCCCCGGTTTTGACTATCGGTCCGGGAAGCCTGAACGTGATGATCGGCTATTTGCCGGCCTGGCGGGGAATCCCTCTCGCCGCCGTTGCCGCGTTGCAAGCGGCGAAACAAGTCGCCGATACCGCGATCCAGGTTGCCGATGCAACCGCGAAGGCGGCTTCCGGGACTCCCGGCGCTCCGGCGGCAATCGCTGCGGCGGAGGCAACAAAGGCGGCGGCGCTTTCGTCGATGTCCAGTGCGATCAGTGCGGCCTCGGCGGGGGCCGACATTCATACCTGCACCACACCGCTTCCTGTTCCACCCCACGGCCCGGGCGTCGATATCACAGGTTCGGCCACCGTTATGATCAACAATCTGCCGGCAGGAAGAATGGGCGATACGATCCTCGAAGCGATCGGCCCCCCGAACACGATTACGAAAGGCGAAATGACAGTGATTATCGGGGGATGATTGGAAAGTTACGAGTTCGTTTGGCAGAGTTCAAAGTTCGGGATCTTAGTCCTTTATGGCGAGTCGATAGCACAGGGCACAAATTTGTTCAACGACACTAATGAGCTGCGATATCCCAGAAGTACTTCCAAAAAAGAAATTCGACCAGTTAATTTCTTCAAAAGAAACCAGGCAAGACACCTGCCGCATTGTGCGGCAGGTGAATAGGGTCAGCCACTTCCAGAACAACCGTAAACCTCAACATAACATGTATTTAACGGGCGTAGCTACGGACCTTTGCCTCCTGCCGGACAAACCGGCAGGGGTCTTGCCAGCGAGCCTACTTTAGCTTCCGAGATTGTCGTGCCTCTTATTGCTAACTTCGCTTATGAGACAGCCTCGAAAAGAACATAGTTCGACCGGAACCGCGACCGACGCCAAAATTCAATCAAGCCCCGAGCGGGGCGAAAAGAACTTTGTTCGACCGGAACCGCGACCGACACCAAAATTCAATCAAGCCCCGAATGGGGCGAAAAGAACGTAGCCAGACGCAAGCGAAGCGCAGCGTCTGGTGCGAGCAGCAAAACAATTCCAGCACCAGCGGGGCGGTAACAAATCACAGAACTCAAAACTCAAAAACCCGAAACTCGTAACCGACTACGGTTTAGTCATCGCAACGGGATCCACAAGCTCGTCAAACTTCTCACCTTCAAGGATTCCCAATTCCTCAGCCGATTCCCGCAATGTGGTTCCTTTCTTGTGAGCGTTCTTAGCGATCTTTGCGGCGTTGTCGTATCCGATATGCTGATTAAGCGCCGTAACGAGCATCAGCGAATCGTTTAGAAACGCGTCGATCCGCGCGCGATTCAGTTCAATCCCGGCAACACAAAACTCTTCGAAACCATGACACGCGTCGGCGATCAACCTGATCGAGTGAAGCAGGTTGTGTATCATCACGGGCTTGAAAACATTGAGCTCGAAGTTCCCCTGCGAACCCGCGAATCCGATAGCGGCGTCGTTGCCCATTACCTGTGCGGCAACCATCGTCATCGCCTCGCTCTGCGTCGGGTTTACCTTGCCCGGCATTATCGAACTTCCCGGTTCGTTTTCCGGAAGCACGAGTTCTCCCAGTCCGCAGCGCGGCCCCGAGCCAAGCCAGCGAATATCATTCGCGATCTTCATCAAAGACGCCGCCAATGTCTTGAGACCGCCGCTCGCAAAGACGATCTCGTCATGAGCCGAAAGCGCCGCAAACTTGTCCGGGTGCGAACGAAACGGAAGACCCGTGATTTCGGCGATCTTCGACGCCGCTCTCTCCGCGAATTCGGGGTGGGAGTTGAGTCCCGTGCCGACCGCGGTTCCACCGATTGCGAGATCGAAAAGACCGTCAAGTACCATCTTCAAACGCTCGATGTCGCGTTCGAGCAAGCTCGCCCAACCGCCAAATTCCTGGCCAACCGTGAGCGGCGTCGCATCCTGAAGATGCGTTCGACCGATTTTTACGACATCGGAAAACGCTTCCGCTTTCGCTGCGATCGCGTTCTTTAGCGACTCGACCACAGGCAACAACGCCGTCAGACGCTCGGCAGCGGCGATGTACATCGCGGTCGGGAACGTGTCGTTCGAGGACTGGGATTTGTTGACGTCGTCGTTTGGATGAATCGGAGACTTGGAACCCAACACGCCTCCCGCCATTTCGATCGCGCGATTTGAGATCACCTCATTGGCATTCATGTTTGTCTGCGTCCCCGAACCGGTTTGCCAAACCCGCAAAGGGAAATGCGCGTCGAGCTTTCCGTCGATAACTTCATCCGCCGACCTCACGATCAGATCGCGCTTTTCATCGTTCAACTTTCCGAGATCGTTGTTAACAATCGCGCACGCCTTTTTAAGCACGCCCAGCGCGCGAATCATCTCGCGCGGCATCGTGTCAAAACCGATATTGAAATGGTGGAGGCTACGCTCTGTCTGCGCGCCCCAATAGACATCATTTCTTACCTCAATTTCACCCATCGAATCTGTCTCGATCCGCATGTTATTGTTTTCGATACTCATGGCCCAATTCTGCCACGAATTCGATGAAGATGCATCACTCGGGACTCCGATGTTTTTTGTGTATAATTCCGACAACTTCGCGCTATTTGGACTATGAAAAACCTTGCGCTCCCGATTCTATTTCTTCTTTTTTCGTCATACTCGCTTGCCGCCGACGACTGGACGCCGGTAACAGATGCGGAATTGCGTCTTGAGAAGGGTGTAGTTGACCCAAATGCCGATGCGGAAAAGCTTTATTACGAGGTCTCGATAAAACCGGCGGACCAGTTCAGCGATCATTATGAGATCTACTCCAGAATAAAGATCTTTAACGAACGTGGCCGCGACCTCTACGGCAAATGCGAGTCTTTGGATGACCCGATCCGAAAGGTGGTGCATCAGGCCGCGCGAATTACACGGCCTGATAGAACATCCGAGGAATTTTCCGGGAAGAAGTTTGTTGAATCGACGATTGCGAAAAATCGCTGGAGCAAGATAAAGAAATTCACGGCGATTTTTTCGAATGTTGTGCCTGGATCCGTCGTCGAGTGCAAGTTTCGTCTTCGGATATCGTTATTCAATTTCGGATACTCGCAGTTGGCGATTCAGGACGACATTCCATCCCAGAAAGTCGTGTACAGGCTCGACTTTGGGAGAAGACTGAAATACCTTGCCGTGATGGCAAACTCCGCGAGGACAATTGAAGACACATTTGGCGATTCAAAAAGGGTCTTTGAATTCGAGAATGTCGCGGCCAAGAGCAAAGAGAGCTTCGTTCCGCCTTGGGCCGCCGAGGGAGAGACGATCAAGCTTCAGTATTTCCCGACCGGGTCAACTGCCGAATCCCAACTCTCCGCAAATCAGTTCGCCGCCATTGCGATAAAGAAATTCTTGCTGAAGGAAGTCTTTGAACAGTCCAAGCAATTCGAGTCTGTTGCAGCTTCAATAGTTTCAGGCGCGGCTGATCGCGAACAGGCTGCCGAAATGCTGTTTCGATTCTGTGCGATGGACATCAAGAAGATGAGCTCACAGGAGTTGAATCTCTCCGTTAAGGAGAAAGAAAAATTCTGGGATCAGACTCGAAATTCTACGGCCGCGAAACTCGTACTCGAAAAGAAATATGGAGATCCATTGAGCACCGATGAGTTGTTTGCTTCGTTGGCTTTTGCTGCTGGATTTGAAACCAGATATGTTTTTGCGTCGGATCTTCGAACCAAGAAAATGGAAAAATCCAACCCTAGCATAGAGACTCTGGAATTTTCCGGTATCGCTCTGAAAATCAACGACAATTGGAAGTTTTATGACCCTGGAAGAGAGTACGCCAGACCAGGTGTTTTGCCTTGGTTTTATACAGGGCAGGAAGTGATGCTCCTGGATTCGAAGAGCTATCTGCTAGCTAATATTCCCGCTTCCCCGGCACGTATGAACTTTGTAAACCGTTCTGCCAAGATAAAGCTCGATGGTCAGGATATTGCCGGTACGCTGACGATTGAGATTGGTGGAGCACGCGTCCCTGGCGTTTTGGCCGAGATTAACGCAGCGAAAAAGGCCGACGTTGTTGATGGGGAATTGGTGGATCTTGTTTCCTCATTTGTCGATGTGGATGAGATAACTTCTGTTTCATGGATACCACCTGAGTATCCTGATTATTCTGTCCAATTGAAATGTGAATTCAAGAAAGCAAAATACGCAACCGTATCCGGTACGAGAATTTTTTTCACACCAAACATCTTCAATGACGATCTTCGAAACGCATTTCGTGAGGCAAATCGGCTGAACGACATCTTCTTCGGTTTTGGAGAAACCGGGCGCTCCGATATTGAGTTTGAAATCCCCGCGGGATACAAACTCGAATCATTGCCCGAGGAAACCGTCAAGCATTTCCCTAACTTTGGGTTTCGCGGAAGTGTTGCGACCAATGTTTCGGACAACCAGGTCAACATGAAGCATGTTGCGGTAATCAGCGACGGGTATGTTTCTTTTCCAGCTGAGCTTTATCCAACGCTTCGTGAGAACACAGCGGAAATAGTAGATCTGATGAGTTCGCAGGTCATTTTGAAGCGACAGGATTGACGGCAACTCTTACCATGTGCTGAGTGGTGCAGCCGCATTCGACAATCCAAGATCTGACGAACCTTGGTGATTCTATGCACTTGCGAACTTAGCCATCTCTTATCTTTATGAACCATTTGCAATCGATTTTTCGCTTCTTTCTAAACCCAACCTCCGCGGTGGGGAACATAATGGATCATGGAAGCTGGATTGTCGCCGCACTGGCTTGTGTCGCTCTCTCCATCGCGTTGTTCTTTTCATTGGGGATGCCGGTTTTGAAACACATGTCGGTCGGAAACATCATCGCGTTTCCATATGAGGTTTCAGGAACGCCGGATAATCCACTGTTCAGCGAGGATATGATCGAATCCGAAGAGGCTTATCAGGCATATGTTGCATCGATGCAGGAAACCGCCGCACCGGATTTTATCGTTAGAACACTGCTGCCAAAGGCCGCGATCATGCCGATTCTGATACTTGCGTTGTTTTATCTTCCGGCGGCTTTGATGCTCGGTGGACTTTACGGCAGGCTTGGGAATCTGGGTGTGATTTTTCAAAGGGAGTATGCAACTTTCGCTGTATGCGGGTTAACCGCGTTTGTTTCCGCGTCGATACCGTTCGCCGCGCTCGGTATCTTATTTTCCGGCGTGAAGGATTATAAGGCGACTTACTCGGTTCTTTGGCTGGCCTTCTTTGTTCTTTTCGCGGGGTTTATGACCGCGGTGGGAAGAACCGTATTGGGATTGGGATGGGGAACCGCATTGGCGGCTTCGCTCTCGGCGTTTGGGTTTTGGATAATCGGGTTTTTTATAATCTCATTGGTCGGCCCATGGATCCTCTCGCCGTTTCTTATCATTCTCGGTGTCTATTATTTTGGCGGCTTTGTTTCGGGCGAGGTTTCGGGGCTTGGTTTGGCGATGCGTCAGAAGCGGGATCTTAAGCGGTTTCTGCAAAACGCGACCGTCAATCCAAATGATGCCGACGCCCATGTTCAGCTCGGTTTGATCTATAGCCAAAGACGGCAGGCCGCCAAGGCCTTGGAGCATTTCGAAAAGGCGTACTCGATAGACAAGGAAGAAATTGATGCGAACTACCAGCTCGGCATCATCGCAAGAAAAAGGGGTGATCTGCAAAAGGCGATCGAGCATTTTTCGGTCGTAGTCGAACAGGATGAGAAGTTTGCGCTGAGCGAGGTGTGGAGAGAGATTGGCGCGACATATCTCGATGCGAACATGCTCGATGAAGCTTTGGAACCGCTCGAGAAATTCGTCTCACGAAGAGGCTTTGATCCCGAAGGCCTGTACTATCTCGGTATGGTATTGAAAAAGCGCGGCGAAACCGAAAGAGCAAAAGAGATGTTTGAGCGTGCAACCGAAGCCGTAAAAACCGCGGCCTACTATCGAAGAGCGGAACTTCAGCAATGGGGAAAACTCGCGAAACAGGAACTATAAGCAATCACCAACATTAGACAGATGATGCGTTAGTTTTCGGAAAAGTCCTAAATCACCGAACCCGAAACTCAAAACTCGAAACTCTTCCCTTACTAAAATGGGGGAAAATCGCGAAACAGGAACTATAAGCAATCGCCAACATTAGACAAATGGTGCGTTAGTTTTCGGAAAAGTCCTAAATCACCGAACCCGAAACTCAAAACTCGAAACTCGTAACTCTTCCCCTACCACTTGAGAAACCGAATAGTGCCGTCCATCGGCAGAACGGCCAGCTTCCTGCCATCGGGACTGAATTTTACGCCATAAAGCTGTTGTTCGTATGGAACGGAAAGCACATTCTCGCCCGTTTTGGTGTCCCAGAGTTTCATCGTCTGATCGCTCGAAGCGGAAGCGAGCCGGCTGCCGTCGGAATTGAAGTCAATCCCATAGATCAACTCATCATGTCCTTTGAGAACCGCGGTTTGCTTGAACGACTTGAGATCGAAAATCTTGATCAAACGATCGCCCGAGGCCGTCGCCATATACCTTCCATCGCGGCTGAAATCTATAAACATCACCCTGACGGAATGTGGATTCAGAGTCTTCGTCTCCTTCCCGGATTTTGCGTTCCAGAGTTTGACCGAACCATCGCCGGCTCCGGTTGCAAACCACTTCCCGTCCGGACTCGCGGCAACGAAGTTCACTCCTTCCGGATGAGGCAAACGGAAAACCTCCTTGCCGGTTGCCGTCTCCCAGACAATCGCGACGTCCTTCGCAACGGCCGAAATCAAGTGTTTTCCGTCGGTTGAAAATGCGACCGAAACAAGCTGCGGTCCTTCCCCCTTCGCAAATTCGCGAACGAGTTTTCCCGATGACGCCTCGAAGAGGTTTATCGCCCTATCGTTTCCCACGCTCGCCAGCAGTTTCCCGTCAGGCGAAAACGCTACGGCATTGGCCGATTGCTCGTGGCCTTTCCATTCGCGTATGACGCGATTGTTCGAAGAATCGCGCAAGGAGATCTTGCCTTTCCACTCGGCGGTTGCGTATGAACCGCCGTCCGAATGAAAGTCGAATCCGTACGCGACATCCGAGGTTCTTACCAAATCTTTTGAAGAATCGAGGCTCGCCAAATCCCATTTCTGGATCGCACCATCGCCTCCTCCGGTAAATGCGAACTTCCCATCGGCGCTAAACGCGACCGAATTCACGCTTTTGACATGCTCGTGAAAAACGCCGTTCGGGGTACCTTCATCGACATCGAACAATCTTAAGGTTTGATCGGTTGAAGCACTCGCAACAACGTGAGTCGCAGGAACAAAAGCGATGCCGTTCACCCATTTCGAATGTCCGCCGTTTGCGCGTCCGAACGTCCGCACTCGTTCACCCGATTCAAGATCCCAGACCCTTACGGCGGAATCCTTTCCGCCCGCCGCTAGAAATTTTCCGTCATCGCTGATCGCGATTGATTGCACCGCCTTGTAATCATCATTTGCCTCGGACCTTAAAACCCTTGGTTCCGACCATTTCCCTGCTTCCCAAACCGCAACCGTGTCTTGCACCTCCCAACTACCAACCGCAAGACGCTTTCCATCTGGCGAATATGCGATCGAAACCAACGGCTTGATGCCGTATCCGAAATCCGCAAGCTTTTCGCCGTTGGCGGCGTTTCGGGTTTCGACTATGCCCTTAACTCCCGTCTCCTTGTCGAGCACCCACGAACAACTGGCGATGGTGGTTCCATCGGGAGAAAATGCGGCCGCGGTTATTCCTCGCCCGTCTCCTTTGAAAGTCAGCGACTCACCGCCTGTGGCGGGATCAAAAACCTTGATCGTATGACCTGAGTACGCGATCAAGAGCCTTTTTCCATCAAATGAGAACGAGAGAGATGTCGGAGACAGTTTCGTATCGGTTAGCCTGTGGATCTCAGACATCGATTTCGCGTCGAAAAGACGAACATCCTTGTTTGCAAACGCGGCGGCAAGCCATTTCCCATCAGAACTCGTTGCGACGGCCGTTACCGGCGATTCGGACGCAAAAACGGGCGCGCCCGATTGCTCCGTTTGCGCCTTCAAATACTTCCACTCCCAGTTTCGATACTTAGACGGCGCTCCAGCCAGCCAACGCTTCGCCTGCGCGGTATCATCCAGTTGCAGGTTTGCCGAAGCCGCCGCAATATGCGCCAGATACGATGAATACCCGCCGTCCTTCTGCGCGGTTGCTGAAGCGACCAACAAGGCAACGAGAAAAATTCCGATTACTAATGTCTTCATAAACTAGGGAAAGAATTCCTATGATCCATCCAAGATTCCTGAGCCCGGAAGAATATTGCGCCAAGCCCTTAGCGCCAAAAGCCCAGCAAGAATCCGCAAACTCCAAAATAAACCGCCATATAACCCGAATTGATGAGCATATGCCGCACCGTTCTTTGCTCAAACAGGCTAACTATTACATACATCGCAATCGCCCAAAAGGCCGCCAGCAACCCCGCGGCGGTTCCCCATTTCCAATCCGTATTCGGATCTCCCAGAAATGCGGCGAGATTGTAGGAACTGATGTAAGCGATTATGAAGGTTAAACCCAGCACCAGCTTGAGGTTTGTCTCTTTGAGTTTTTCCTCGTCAAGTCCCGTCTCACGGCTCCACGCCTTCCCGAAAAGCATCGGCGACCACCAAACTCCACCGATCAAAATGCTCAAACAAGCACACACAAACACAGCCAAATGATTGATATACATACTCTCCATAGAGAGCGAATTCTATTAAAGGCAGGGGCCCGAAGTATTGGAAAAAATTTACCTTTCTATAAAATCGGGCGCGGAAGGGCTTCTGCAAAAGGAATTTGAATCTTCCTATCTCCAATTAAGACGACAAATTATTCTAAAAACTTGGAACTACCGTAGTCCGCAGCACATTGCCGGCAAAACGCAGAAAACAAATACCAATCAACCCCGGAAAAAAAACTCGAAACTCAAAACTCACACCGGGACATAATTCAAGAAATCTCCCTTGTTCTTGAAATACTGCTCCGGCGTAAAACCGGAGAAATCGCGGAAATCGTTGATGAAGTGCGATTGATCGAAGAATCCGCAGGCATTGGAAATCTCGGACCATTTGGGTTCGGTGTGGTTTTCAACGGTCTCGATGATCGACTGAAATCTGTTGATCCGCAGATATTTCTTGGGTGTCAGTCCGACTTCCCTTTTGAACATGGAGATGAAGTGCTTCTGCGAGTATCCGATCTTCGTGTAGAGATCTTGAAGCGAGAGCGTGGGCGAATGGTTTACGATCGAATCAACCGCATATTCGACGCACGGATTCGGTTCGATCGAGGTACCCAAAATACGGAGAAGATAGCTTTCGACCAATTCGAACCTATTCTCCACCGCATCCGCATCAATCAAAGATTCCCGCAATTCGAGAAACCCCGACCCCCAAATCAAATCGGCGTCCACGATTCGATCCGCAATCTCATCGATCGGAAAACCAAAAAAGTGCGATGCCATTCCTTTCTTAAATGTAACGACGATCATCGCGAAATCTTTGGAAACCGGTATCGAAATCGGCTCGGTGCGGATTCCCGAGATCCAGCCGTTGCTGCAAGTCTGTATTACTTCGAGAGTCTTGTAGTCGTAGAGCGGCTTGGGAGTATCCGTAAGATCGATAACGACCTCAAGGTTTCCATCGGGTAAAAACCTTTCGATCGAATGCCCCGGCGCGTATCCCTCGTGATAGACGAGGTTGTCCACGAAGCTCGAGAGAAGTCCGCGGGGTTGTCGAAATTCGAATATCATTTTGAATCTCTTGCCAAAATCGAAACGAAACTACTGTTTTCGATAAACCGCGGCGAACCTGTCGAACGGATCACCGCCATCACTTTCGTAAACCTCAAAAAAATGTTCCGCCAAACCCTGGCGTTGAAACTCGTCGATTTCATCCCTTGAAACCGCCCAAGGAGGACCCGTCGGCTCTACGCCTTCGGGACGCAAACGCTGAACCGCGATCAACGTTCCGCCGGATTTTACAAAATCGGAAATCGCGCGAATTGTCGCGGTTCTGATCTCTAGCGGCAAAGCCTGAATCGTATAAACCTCGGCGACGAAATCAAACGCACCGCGCCACTCGTCGGGCGCGTTAAACAAATCCGCGACTCTAAAGTCGATGCCCTTGTCTTCGTTTACCCGCTTCGCCCATTCGATCGCTTCCTGGGAAACATCAAACGCCGTAACATCAAAACCGTGCTCGGCCAGGTAACCGGCTTCATCGCCGAGTCCGCATCCGACCACCAACGCCTTTCCGGGATCAAGATCGAGCGATTCAAACTGGCTCGTGAAAAACCTGTTGGGTTTTAGATCCGCCCACGGAATCTCGTCTATGTTTCCATTCGCATTTCGATAAAGCTCATCGAACCAGCCAAAGGAATCTCCCTCATCCAAAAAGCCATGTGCGAGTCGATCGACCCGTTCCCTAAGCTCTGCCTCTTCAGGTGTCATTTCCATAATTCAATACCTTCGGATCTCGCGATCGAAGCGTATTGACACTCTCGATCCGGATCGTGTTTTCAAGTATAGAAAATTTTTTGCAACCTTTGGTGCAATTCCTGCAAAAGGTCTCCGTTCATCTGATAACACTGGTTGGGACAACCAAGTAAACAGGAGAAAAAGAATGCGAAAGTTATTGGTTTTGTTGGTATTTGCGGTTGCGTTGTCGGGTATTGGTTGCAGCAAGGATGAAGCTGCCAAGGCGTTTCTCACGGAACTCGAGTCGGTCTCGAACGCGATGGTCAAGGAATTCGACGCGGGAAACATCGAAGGCGCCCGAAAGGTTTTCGAGGAGAAGAAATCATCGTTGCAGTCTAATTTTGACGCAATCAAGAATGCACGCGAGATGCAGGTTTCGGAAGAAGTGAAGAAGGAAATGACCGAATCAATCCAAAAGAATGTCGGCAACCTTACAAAATCCGCGATGTCGGCTGCGATGAAGAGCAACGACCAGAAGAAGGCGGAAGAGGTCAAAACACTTCTCAACGATTTTGTATCGGTATTCAAGCTATAAAAGCCTCCGGCGTGGAGAAACAAATCCACGAAATTGGCTATTGAAGAAAAGGTCTATGGAGATTGGATTCCGTATGGGGTAGATGACGACATGTTGGCTAAGCTCTCGCCAACAAAAAGTACGGGATCCGATAAGCGGCGGGATTTATGCCCGCCGCTTTTTTCTTTTTGTCTCCGAGTTCTTATAATGTTAGTTTGCTTTTCACGCTCGAACGCGCTCCCGCACGGGTTCCGCGTCAAGGCATCGATACGGTAGAAACAAAAGAGGAACTAATGGCTGAAACATTTGACGTGACAATTATCGGCTCCGGACCGGGCGGATACGTGGCCGCCGTCCGCGGCGCCCAACTCGGTTTGAAGGTGGCGCTGATCGAAAAGGAAAAGGACGCGAGGCTCGGCGGAACATGCGGTCTTCGCGGTTGCATACCGACAAAGGCGCTTCTGAACGCCGCTCATCTTTACCAGAAAGCCGGCCATTTTGAGGATTTCGGACTCAGCGTCGAGAACCTCAGCTATGACTGGGACAAGGTTCAGAAATACAAATCGGATGTCGTTTCCAAGAACTCGGCCGGCGTTACCTATCTGATGAAGAAGAATAAGGTGACGGTCTTTAACGGTTTTGGAAAGATCGCCGGAAAGGGCAAGGTCGAGGTCGCTTATGAAGACGGCAAAAAGGAAACGATCGACACCAAAAACATCATCATCGCGACGGGCTCCGTCGTAAGACCTATCCCGGGATTTGAAACCGATGGGAAACAGGTCTTGAATTCGGATCATATTCTTGAGCTCGATCGCGTTCCCAAATCCATGATCGTCATGGGTTCGGGTGCTGTCGGCGTTGAATTTGCGAGTGTCTATGCAAGATTCGGTTGCGATACAACCGTCGTAGAACTGATGGATCGGATTGTTCCGATCGAGGACGCCGAAGTTTCGAAACAACTCGAACGCTCATTCAAAAAGCAGAAAATCGCATGCCTGACGGGCGTCAAACTCGACAAGATGGAGAAAACCTCCGGCGGCGTAAAGGTTTCGGGCAAGGATGCCAAGGGCAAGGAGGTTTCACTCGAAGCCGAGGTTTTGCTTGTCGCTGTCGGCCGAATGCCTTTTCTCGAGAATCTCGGACTTGAAAACACAAAGGTCAAGGTAACCGATCGCGGAGTCGTTGAGGTTAACGAATTTTGCGAAACGGGCGAGCCCAATGTTTTTGCGATCGGCGATGTGATCGCGACACCGTGGCTGGCGCACCTGGCTTCGAAGGAAGGAATTCTCGTGATTGAAAAAATCGCCGGAAAGAAAGTCGAGGCGATCAAGATGAATCTCGTCCCGAACTGCACATACTGCGATCCTGAAGTCGCCTCTGTCGGACTTACGGAGGAGAAGGCCAAGGAAGCTGGATATGACGTTAAGGTCGGGAAATTCCCGTTTTCCGCGTCTGGAAAAGCTAGAATACTCGGCGAAACCGATGGTTTTATAAAGATCGTTGCCGAGACAAAATACGACGAGGTTTTGGGTGTCCATATCATCGGCCCGCATGCCACCGAACTTTTGGCGGAAGCATGTGTCGCGATGGCGCTCGAAACAACGGCGGATGAACTGGGCAGAATCATTCACGCGCATCCGACGGTTAGCGAATCCATGATGGAAGCCGCCGAAGGCGTTCATGATTTGACGATTCATATGTAAAGCACGCTTTTGTGTTCGCGCCGAATTCGGCAGCCGAACGCAGATTCGTATTGCCATCGATATCAAATTGAGTGCAAAAGCGGGCTTTGCCTGCTTTTGTACTTTTTGGGCAAAAGAAACAGCGAGCCGCAAAGTCGGCGGATCAGAAAAAGACGCGGCATGGCTGAAACTAATGAATGCACGCCGCCGACAACCAGCAATGAATACTTCCTACCCGCGAGAGAAGGTAAAGATTCTCCTCCTTGAAAACATAAGCGAATCCGCTGTCGATGAATTCAAAACGGCCGGATATGAAACGGTCGAAACACACGCCAAGGCGCTTTCGGAAGACGCGCTCTGCGAAGCGATTAATGGAGTGCATGTGGTCGGCATCCGTTCGAAAACCCACATTACCCAACGAGTTCTCGACTCGGCCGACAAGCTTTTGGCGATCGGATGCTTTTGCATCGGAACCAATCAAGTCGATCTTGGCGCTGCGGCCGAAAAGGGAATCGCCGTATTCAACGCTCCATATTCAAACACACGAAGCGTCGCGGAACTCGTGATGGGGCTCGCAGTAATGTTGATCCGAAAAATCCCGGACAAGAACAGGGCGGCGCATGAGGGTACCTGGCTAAAGGATTCCGCGGGTTCGTATGAACTCCGCGGGAAAACGCTTGGTATCGTGGGATACGGAAATATCGGCTCGCAGGTCTCGGTGCTTGCCGAGGCTTTCGGAATGAATGTTCGCTACTACGATGTCGTGACAAAGCTTCCGCACGGAAACGCAAAACAGGTGCGTTCGCTTGAAGAGCTTCTCGGAACATCCGATGTCGTCACGCTCCATGTTCCTTCGTCGCCATCGACTCGGGGGATGTTTGACAAGCGGACAATCGCAAACATAAAGGATGATGCGATCTTCTTGAATTACAGCCGCGGAGATGTCGTGGATATCGAGGCGCTGTCCGACGAACTCCGCAGCGGAAGGATCTCCGGGGCCGCGATCGATGTTTTTCCCGAAGAGCCGGCCAAGGTTGGCGAGGCCTTTGCGACACCGTTGCAGAACCTGCCGAACGTGATGCTAACGCCACACATCGGCGGTTCGACGATCGAGGCGCAGATTAACATCGGGCATGACGCCGCTTCAAAACTGATCTCCTATCTGGAGTTTGGCACGACAATCGGCTCGAAGACGATACCCGAAGTAAGCCTTCCGGCACAGGCTGAGACGCATCGGATCCTGCATATTCACAAGAATCAACCCGGCGTGTTGAGCGACATCAACGCCGATTTATCGGCAGGCGGAATCAACATACTCGGGCAGTTTCTCAAGACGAACGAAGACCTCGGATACGTCATCCTCGATATCGACCGTGACATATCGGAACGCGCGCTCGAGGTTTTAAAGAACGTAAAGGGCACGATCCGCACACGGATTCTCTATTAAAGGTGTTGAATCGGGGCGGGAGAAAGTTCGATGCGGATGCGTCGCCTGCTTGGGGAGATTCTATTGAGTAACCGCGTTTTGGAAGCCTATTTGCTTGATTGGGCGCAGTTTGATATGAAGCCCGGAGTGGGGCAAAATGTTTAAATACGGTTTTAAAGTTACTTTTTCAAAGGAGTTATCATGAAAGCGAGAAGATTTGGAATGCCGGTGGCCGGAATCGTTTTGGCGGTTTTGGTTATTATTCTTCCCCTCTCGATCGGCCACGCCGAAGAGGGGATGTACATGATGGACAAGCTTGACCAGCTTAATCTCAAAAAAGCCGGTCTCAAGATCAAAACAAGCGATATTTACAATCCCAATGGTACCGGGCTCAGCATCGCCGCTCCGCGTTTGAGCATCGGCTGCAGTTCGTCGTTCGTTTCACCCGATGGACTGATTTTGACGAATCACCACTGCGCGTTTGACGCTCTTGTTTCGGCTTCAACCACCAAGGAGAATCTCGCCGATACGGGATATCGTGCGCAGTCGAGAGCGGACGAACTGCCCGCAAAGGGTTATGCCGTCGATCTGACATTGAAGGAAGAGGACGTAACCGCGAAGGTTTTGGCGGGTATCGCCGAAGGAGATCAAAAGGCGATTGACGCTCGTATCGCCGAGCTTCAAAAACAGGAGCAAGACAAGGCCGGCGCCGACAAGCGCGTTCAAATCCAGCCGCTTACCCAAGGTCTTTACTACTACCTCTTTGTTTACAAACGCATCAACGATGTCCGCGTGGTTTACGCTCCGCCTTCAAATATCGGTTATTACGGCGGCGATCCGGACAACTTTGAATGGACAAGGCACGCCGGGGATTTCACGTTCCTGAGGGCTTATGTCGCGCCAGACGGTTCGTCGGCCGAGTATTCGAAGGACAACGTGCCGTACAAACCGGCGAAGTATCTTGCCGTTTCTTCCGAAGGCATAAAGGAAAACGACCTGACGATGATCATCGGCTATCCGGGACGTACGAACCGATACCGCGAGAGCTTCTCGGTCGATTACAACCAGAATGAAAGACTGCCCTTCCTGATCGACATGCTTGCGACGAGAGTCAAGGCTTACGAAATGATCGGAAGCGGAGATCCGGAGAAGGCGGTCGAATTGCAGTCCGAGATTTTTAGTCTCAACAATGTGATCAAGGCGTTTGAGGGTGCGGTTTTGGCAATGAGACGCGGCCGTTTGATCCAGGAACGCGAGGCCTCGGAAGCAAAGCTTACGGCATGGGTCGATGCCGATCCGGCCCGCAAGGCCAAATACGGCGAGGCGCTTCCCGGGCTCAAGGCAGCCTATGGTGCGGAATCGAAGTTTTCGCAGAAGGATCTTGTTCTTCAGTATTTGAACAGCGTCCCTACCGTCCAGTTGATTGGCGGTAATTTGATGGGCGTTCAAAAGGAAAGACTCAAGGCGGCCGTTCCGCAATTCGCGGGTGCCGAACCGATTGAAAACCGCGAACTCGTCAAGTTCCTGTTGAGAAAGGCCGCGGCGCTTCCGGCGGGACAAAAAATCGACGCCGTCGAAAAGCTCTTTGGTTCGATGAGCAATGAGGCGAGGATCAAGGCCGAAGAGGAGTTCGCAAAGAATGTTACTGAAGATGAAAGCGTAACGACCGAGGCCGGTCTCAACTCGTTTGTCGATATGTCGGCTGATCAACTAAAAGCCTCGAAGCATCCGCTCGTTTCGTTCGTCGTGCAATTGATGCCGGATTTTGAGGCGATGAATGACCGCAACGAGAAGCTAGGCGCGGCGCTTGAGAAAAACCGTCTGCCGTTTATAAAGGCGATGACCGAGATGAAGAAGGCGAATCCGTATCCCGATGCGAATTCGACGCAACGCTTCTCCTATGGAAGAGTCAAAGGCTACTCGCCGCGCGAGGCGGTTACATATACGCCGTTTACGACTCTCGACGGAATTTTCCAAAAAGACACCGGTCGCGAACCGTTCAATGCGCCGGCGAAGTTGAAGGAATTATGGGAGCGAAAGGACTATGGAAACCATGCCGTTAACGGCACCGTTCCTCTCGATTTTCTAACGACCAACGACATCATCGGTGGAAACTCGGGTAGTCCCGTAATGAACGCGAAGGGCGAGCTGATCGGTCTCGCGTTTGATGGAAACTATGAAGGCCTCGGCAACGATTTCTTCTTTAATCCTGCGCTCGGCAGAACGATCGTCGTGGACATCAGATACGTGATGTTCCTTACCGACAAGTTCGGCGACGCTTCATGGATACTGAAAGAAATGGATATCCGTGGCGGGAAGAAAGCTAAAGCCGCCGGAAAGTAGGCGTTTCTGGGAATGGAAAGTCAGGGGTCGGACAATACCGTCGTCCGACCCCATTTTTTTGCGCAAAAGAGCCGGTTTCATTCCAGAAGTCGCGTCTTCTAAATGAAGGAAACATCAGAAACTCCGGAATCCAAATTCCTCATTCACCAACGCACGGCAGATGCAACCTGCAAATGAATTTCTGCAATTTGCAAAGACTGAATGGCAATTGTTTGACGCAAACCCCGAATTCAAAACTCTGGCATTCGCACATTCCGCCGACACGACCGTTCCCGTCTTACGCGGCAGCGGTCGTGCTTACTATCGAACCGTCGTCACCAAGAATGCTGCACTTGTTCACAACAGAATGACTTTTAAGGCTTGCCGCATCGGAGCGTGGAAGTCTTCCGTATGCATCTTGGAACTTTTGGGTCCACTCTAAAAAGTCGATTTCAGGAAAAATTCGACCGGCAATTCGATTCTCAGAGAAACCTTGCAAGACCCCTGCCACCTTGTGTGGCAGGTGAATGAGGTCAGCAGCTAGTCCAAACCACATTGATTGATCCGGAGGCCCCTGCCGCCTTGTGCGGCAGGTGAATAAGGTCGGCCCCTTCCAGAGTAAAAATATACCTCAACACACCAAGCATTTAACGGCCGTAGCTACGGACCTTCGCCTCCTGCCGGACAAGCCGGCAGGGGGGCCGGAATGCTTCGTTTGTTGCCGTGACTAGACTCTGACCTCATTCATCTGCCGGACAAGCCGGCAGGGGTCTTTCATCAATATCGAACCGTTGTGCCCGTAGATAATGAACTTTTCTTTCCAACCCGACTTCTCAGGCCTGACTCAACTTCCTAATCTTGGAACTTCTGGAACTTGGAACTTGGAACTCTTCCGGACGGAACTTGGAACTCTTCCGGTCAACTTGGAACTCTTCCGGACGAACTTGGAACTCCCTCCTTTCTGGCAAGCCATTTGCATGTATCTTCCGCATGAAGATCGTAATTCCAGGCGGCAGTGGCAGAATAGGAAGCTTGTTAACGAGGGAATTGGGAAAGCTGGGGCATGAAGTCGTAATCCTCAGCAGAAATCCCTTGGATTTTGGAACTCGCTCGGTGATTTGGGACGGCAAGAACCCCGGACATTGGGAAGATGAAATCGACGGAGCATTTGCCGTCATTAATCTTGCCGGCAAAGACGTAAATTGCCGTTACAACGATAAGAACCGACGCGAAATGATGAGTTCTCGGGTCGATTCGACCAAATCCGTCGGCATTGCGATACAAAAAGCCGCAAACCCACCCACACTGTGGCTACAAATGAGCACTGCAACGATCTATTCGCACAGATTTGACGCCCCCAATGATGAATTCACAGGACACATCAAGACTCTTGAATCAGATTCTCCTCTTGGTTGGGACTATTCAATCGCGATTGCGAGAGCTTGGGAGAAGATGGTTGACGTTGTAGATACACCGTACACACGTAAAGTGAAAATGCGCTCCGCAATGGTGATGAGTCCGGACAAAGACGGCATTTTCGACACGCTTTTGGGGCTAACACGCAGATTCTTGGGCGGATCCGCGGGAAGCGGCAGACAATTTGTTTCGTGGGTCCATGAAAAGGATTTTGTAAACGCGATTCTTTTCCTGATCGAACACGAAGAGCTGGATGACGTCGTAAATATCGCCTCGCCCAACCCACTTCCAAACTCAGAATTCATGCGTACGATCCGCGAGGCCGCGGGAATCCCGTTCGGACTTCCGGCAACCGAACTAATGCTGGAAATCGGCGCCTACCTGATGGGCACCGAAACCGAGCTAATCCTAAAAAGCCGCCGGGTAGTCCCCACAAAACTCCAAAACGCGGGCTTCAAATTCGAATTCCCCGAATGGAAAGATGCTTGTAGAAATCTACTAGAAGAAAAACACTAAAAAGTATTTACTGTTGAAATTTGGATCCAGAATCGGCCGTTGAGCTAAGGAAATGCTTTATTTGAAGATACTGCAATGTACTCTCGCGCGGTAATTCGTCGGGGTTTCTATTGAGGCGAAAGTTTATGGCGAACCCCATTGATCTCGCGATTCCGACACGAGTTACTTTCAAATCATCAAACAACTTCCCCAGCCGAACCCGAAACTCAAAACTCGAAACTCGAAACTCATTCCGCCAACCTTTCCGCAATCAACTTATAAACCTGAAAGTTGTAAACAAGTCCGAGATGCGTTCCGGAAACCTCGAAGTTATTGTGTTCGCGACGCGAGACGCAATTGTTCCAATCGACGATTCCGTCGCTGCGGGTATAAATCGCGGTTTGCTTTAAATCGGCCGGGAGACCGTCGTGAAGCGAGATTACGGCAGCGCAATCGCAATGCCCCGTGTAGCAATGAGGCCGCGATTCCTTTTCCGGATCGAGACGGAATATGCGCTCGCGAATCCTTTCCGCAAGCTCCACAACCCTTGGATGCGAACGCACGCCGCGAAACGGAGAGGCGAGCGTGATCACCGATTCCACCTTGTCGCGTTGCTGCACCGCCGCCGATCGCGAAAGCACCCCGCCAAGGCTATGCCCGATAACGTGAACCTTCTTTCCCGTCTCTTCATGCGCGCGTTTGATCGTTTCGATCAGCTTTTCGGAAAGCGTGTTGAGACAATCGGCGTTCCAACCGATGTTCGAAAGATATGCCGTATAACCGATGCGCTTGAGCCAGAAATAGAGTTCGTAGAGATAGAGATCCGAACCCAAAAAACCCGGAACGACGATCACCGCCGAACCATCGCCTTTGGGAACCCCAAAACCAAAATAGACGGGGGAAAGATGAAGCAAGGTCCAATCGACCCCGACCAGCGATTCGAACCAGATGGGAAGCGTGTGTTTTCGAATCTCCTTGTCGAAACCCGTTAACGCTTCCAATTCCTGATCAAGAATATCCATCTGAATTACCTGCATTGGCTTTTATTCGGCTGACGTCGCCACGTTTGTTTTGATCTTGCTTGCGGCCAAGGCTAGAAGTTCTCCGTAAACCTCGTCCGAAAAATGCTTGAACCGATCGACATCCGGCATCGCTCCCTCGTCGGATGAAAATCCGAAATACAAAACCTGATCGTAGCTGAAAATCGCACAACCAAGTCCGAGGCCATAACCAACCGGCACATAAGGATAATGCTTTATAAGCTTTTCCCAACCAGATAGAGCGGTATCTGCGGACCGGGAACATTCGTCGCGACCATGTTGAATGGCGGAACCGGAGTATCAGCAATCTGACCGATCGCCGATTGCAGGGGCGCCGGAATCAACGAATACATCGCACCAATCGTAAGAAAACTTTCGGCGAGCTTGGTTTCCTTCATGATGCTGGTCTTGCTGTTGATGTACTTAAAGCGCTCTTCAAATCCTGAAAACTCAAGCGGAATCTCAACCGGCAAAATCGAAATCAGGTTTCCCATCGAACCGCGTTTGTCTTTCTGTCTCAGACTGACGGGCATCATAAACCTTACGTTCTTGCCTTTTGTCTCGCCGCCGTGGTGCAAAACATAGCGCTTGACGGACTCGCTGAGTATCGTCAAAACGACATCGTTAACGGTGCCGCCAAGCGCGTTCTTGATCCTTCGTGCTTCCGAGAAGGGATATTCACTCCAAGCCAAAAGGCGTTCGCCGTTGCATGGCTTGTTGAATGGAAGAATCACCGGAGGAGCCGCAACAGACGGCAAGACTCCGGCGAAGTGAGGCAGCTTTTCGGCAGATTTGGGGTCAAGCAGACTTGACGCCAGATAAAGCATGCCGGCCTGCATCTCGAAAAATCTGTTCATCCCCTCTTCCATGGAACCCAGAAGCGAATCCAGGAGACGCCTCGTTGGATCAAGTGGAGGGGGCTTCGGCGCGCTTTCGGGTTTCGGAGGCACCGGCTCCGGCTGGGGTGAGATGTCAAAGAGGATCTTGATCAAATCGACCCCCGAAATACCGTCGACCATCGCATGATGTACCTTTGCGATCATCGCGGACCCGCCAAAATTCGTTCTTGGAACGAGATGCAGTTCCCACAAGGGTTTCGAGCGATCCATTACGGGAGTCAGAATTTCTCCCGCCAGCTTCGCGAGCCCTTCGAAATCGAGCGGCTTTTTGCCTCCGATCTCAAAAATGTGGTTGGAAATGTCGAATTCGGAATCTTCCTCCCATGTCGGATGGGCGATATTGAATGGATCAGGCACTACCTTTTGAGTGTAGCGCGGGATCAAATGCAACCTGTCCGAAACATGGTTCTTCAACTCTTCCAAAGTAATCTCGCCATTGAAAACGCTTGTCGAACCGATATGCATCGGACATTCCTTTTTCTCAAGATAAAGGAACGTCGCATCAAGCGAGGTCAAACGACGATTTAGCTTTGGAGAAGACATAAAGCTGTTTTACCGATGTCCGAAACACCTCGTTTCGAACACTTCCAATGGCATCGATCAGATGCTATGACCTGTAACGTCATACGACATTATGATGAGATCATGCGTTTGATCGTTTCTATCGATCACGCAATCGGCAAGAAGCGCCTCCATCTTGAAACCAAGCTTTTCAAAAACCTGGATCGCGCCCTTTTGTTCGGCCGCCATCCGCGCCATCAGTTTCAATAGTCCGAGCTCCTCTGCATAAGCGAACAATTCACCCGCGAGTTGCTG
Organism: Pyrinomonadaceae bacterium; assembly: GCA_041394795.1. GTDB lineage: Bacteria > Acidobacteriota > Blastocatellia > Pyrinomonadales > Pyrinomonadaceae > Aridibacter. The sequence goes on from JAWKHN010000002.1 coordinate 358,731, forward strand.
GCCGAGACCCTTTCCGCGAACCGCCGGCGAAAGCAGAAGGATCACTCCGCCAAGATGCCGCGTCCAAACCTGTTCTTCCTTCAGAAGACTTCCGTGCCCGACAACCCTGCCATCGAGTTCGACAAGGATCGTCCTCAAAAATCCGGCCTTCAAACGCCGAATCCAATCATCGACGGCCTCGTCCTTCGTAATATCGATCGCCAGAAAAAGAAGGTCGTCTTCCGGAAGGCTGCGCGCAAATTCGAGCATCACCTCGCGGTCGTCTTCTGTCATCAGCCTGAACGTAAATTCAAGCTCTCCCAACGTTGTTTTCCAAGGATATTTGATCTTGGATGGAGAATTCTTAGCCATGTTAAAGTATGCCCCAATCGGCATCTTTGAGATTACCACAAACAACCTGTAGCAGTGTTTTCAAGTTCCGCCCAACCGGAAGAGTTCCGCCCGGAAGAGTTCCAAGTTCCAGGTTCCAGAAGTTCCAAGAGGAAGAGGTTGAGTCCACACTAAAAAGCAAATTTTATTCCAAAATCCGAATTTCCTATTCGGACGCGTAGCGTCACGTAGATCAAGCCGTGGATGGAGCGGCTTTGCGCGGAATCCACGGTAAATATAAGAACAAAGTTCGCGCCGGGTATCGGCGCGGAGAAACTTCCGAATTCGACACCTTAAAAATTCCTTCTCCCCAACCGGCGCTCTCTTGAACAGGCATCCGTCTTCAACCGAAAAAGCCCCCTGCCGTCGTGGACGGCCGGGGCCAATCTTAAAACGAATCCTCGACTCCCAAAGACGCGACTACTCCTTTCCTTTGCCTAGAAGCGGAATCTGGGTCGCCATTTCGAGCCAGCGCTTTTGGATATCGACATAGCTCGCCATCGTTTGCTGCGCGAAGTCCGCCAATGCAACCGCCGGAGATGAATCATCCAAATTGAAGCTCTGCTTTACTGCCTTCATCATCTGCGCGTTTTGCTCTGCGGCAAAATCAAGCCACGCCATGCGCATCTTTACGAGCGACTCGATTCCATGGCTTCCAACCGACTGCAAACCGCCAAGGATATCGGGATTCTGGAAATCGGCCGTCGCCTTAAGCGAAGACATCAGATCCTCGCCTTGCGCGATCGCGATTTCAGACCATTTCTTCTGCGCCTCAACAAAACTGTTCGCCGCATCCTTCGCCCAATCGCCCATAGCCTTGGTCGGCGCATTGTCTGCCATACCGCTGATTTCGGAAACGGTCTTGAAGATCATTTCGTATTGACGGGTCGTCATTTCGAGCCACATCTTCTGCGCTCCAATCAATTGATCGACGACTCCACGCGCCCAATCCGCCGCCGGATCGTTCGCCTTTTGTTTTGCGGCCTGCTTCGGCGCGGCCTTTGATTCGGGTTTCGCACGACCCTTTGCCGGTCTCGCCCGTCCTGTTTTCTTGGCGGCCGCTTTTTTGGTTTCGGTCGCTTTCTTTGCTTGTGCCATCTCAATATCTCCTGAAAAACCGGCGCTGCACATTGGCCGGATCAAAAACGCTCGTTTCGTCCGATACGGACTCAAACGAAAAACCTCCCCGGAAAACTGCCACGAGGGATGGCACGATTACTTGGCCGCTTTTGCTTTCGGCATGAATCCATCAACGGCTTTGAACATAAAATCGAATGCGTTCTTGCCAAGATCCATGGCTTCCTTTTGATACGGAACCTCAAACGTTCCGGCGGCGTCGATCAATTGCTCGCCGGTTTCGGAGGCGAGAACGAGCCAATCCTTGCGAAGCTCCGTCATCGCATCCCAGTATCCCTTGGCGACTCCAAGCGCATCGACATTGGCCTGATAACCAGCGTTGTAAACACCTTGAATATAGGATTCGGTTACCTCAATGGTTCCGACCGCGCCTTTCAAAAGCGCCTTTGCGCCGGTTTGCGTCAACTCGACCGACTTGTTCATGTTCTTCTCAAATACGTTGTTTTTCTTGGTCATTTCAATATCCTCAAATCTTTCGTTGGCCCGGCTCCCGTTGCCTGACCCGCTTTGCTCTACGCATTGAATACTACCGTTGGAGGTGGGCGATGTCAAGTAGTTTTTCGCATTTGCGAGATATTTTGTGCAACACATTTATTTTCAATTAGTTACGTTGGTCTAGTATTTGCTTTGCTTAACTTGCAAGGGGGTTCGACTATGTTCATGTGGACACATTCATGTTCTTTTCCACTGGATTTGGTGAAATCAGATAGGGATCTCGCCTTTTCGCATTTGCGAATATCGCAGGACACCGATTCTATGGGGTTTATGGGGAGTTTGTGCGGGATTTCATTCGCTTGTGCTATGATTGGCGAATGAGCGAAAGAGATGACACGGATCTGTTGGTAATCAAGCGGTATGGAAACCGCCGCCTCTACAATACGGCCACAAAGTCGTACGTCAACTATTCCGAACTGGCGAGAATCGTACGCGAAGGAACGGACATCAAGGTAGTCGATTCCAAAACGAAGGAAGACGTAACAAAGGCGGTGTTGATCCAGGTTATCCTTGAGGAGGAAAAAAAGGACGAAACCGTTCTGCCGACCGATTTTTTATTCCAAGTCCTGCGCTCGCGCAACGATTCGCTCCAAGACTTCTTCCGCAATCACCTCTCCGCAAGCTTCCAGGCGTATCTCAGAACAAAGGAACAATTCGACAATCAATTTCGAAGCGTCCTCGAAATGGCATTCTCCGCCCCCCAAACGCTCGAAAAGCTAATCCCCGGAGCCGAAGTGGTAAAGGAGTTGGTTACAGGGGAGAAGAAAGAGTAGTTTCGGGTTTCGAGTTTCGAGTTCATTTGATGGGATTGCGGGGAGATTGGGTTCAGCGCGGAGCCCAAGCCTGCGGATCAAAGCGAAATTGCTTTCAGCGCGATTTCCGTAACGATGTTTGCATGAGCAGCCGTTATTGTGTCTTGTCACAATTTAGGCACTCCAAGGCAAATCCTCGATACGCTGGGGAGACCCTAAATTCCGCGATATAGTCAAACACTGCATAGTTCTTGCGATCTGCGTCCTGGAAATTAATCTCACCTTCTACCGCAGATTCTATGTCGCTCTCATTTTCTTCAAAATAGACGATACGATTGTTCTTGACGAAGATAAACTTCCGTTTCATATTCTCCTTGTAGTCTGCGGAAATCCCCGTAATTTCGACAATTCGGTGCCCCTCTATGCTTGCATCAAAAAAATAGAATTTATCCCATTTAAATGGCGTCACTTCGTTCAGCCGAAACCGGCAATCAGATTTCCCTTCGCAATGAACCACTAAATAATCGCCAATGTGTTTCTCCAAATTGAATTTATCGCTTTTGTTCCAGCTGCAATTGATTGAGAACACGATAAACACAATGAGAATCACCCCTTTTGCAGCCTTCATTGATCATATTCTCCGCGCGTGCGACTACGATTGTTTCCGTTTTCAGCCATTCCTTCTTCTGAAGCTGGTATTTTTCTATCCCAAGTCATCTTTCTGAATTCTGATCCACTGCTCTCGTATTGATAGCCGAAATCGTTAAGACACCAAATCTGATGTTACATACGTGATTGCTCGAGATTCGTGTTCCGCGAATGATTTCAATACCCGGGAATCTCGAAAACCCGGTCAAAAACTCTTCCAGGAATAAACCACCTCTCCATCAGTGTTTATGTATCCGTGCCTTTCATTTTCATGATCGTCATTCCCCAAAAACGACACTCTAGCAAGGCCATGTTTAAATGATTCTGCCGATTCGAAGCGAGGCGCAATTTTGGGGTTTCCCTTTGAATCGATAAATCCCCATTTGCTGCCGTCCTTGACTGGAGCGAGTCCATTGGCAAACGACTTACCAAACTGAAATCTTGGTTTGATTGCGAATTCGCCGGATTTGTTGACAAAGCCATATTTGCCGCCGATTCTGACGACTGCCAAGCCTTCGGAAAACGGCTGCGCTCGTTCGAACGATGCCGGGATTACCGTATTCCCCGCTCTATCTATGTAACCGTAATTGCTCCCTTCTCGATAAACCGCCACACCTTCTGAAAAATAGGAAAGAAACAATTGGTCAAGATCATTCTCCATTGGCGGAAACCTGGGCTCAATAACCCAGTCGCCTGACCTATCTATGTAACCGACCAGCCCATTATCTACAGCAGCTGCCATATTTTCGCTAAATGGATATGTCCCTTGGAAACGAAAAGCGATCGCTACCTTTCCATTCTGATCAATAAAGCCCCACTTGCCGGCTGCCCGCGCATTGGATAACCCCTCTTTGAAACCAAGAGTAAAGAGAGAGGTTTCAAACGCCACGCGTCCATCTCGGGCTAAAAAGAACTCTCTGCCGTCCTTTCGCACCTTGGTACGTCCGTTTGAAAATGAGGCGGCCTTGTCAAACTGAGGCTGGATAACTAAATCACCCGTTTCATCTATGTAGCCCCATTTCCCACCCTTCTTTTCGAGCACCGCTGCCATGCCATCACTAAATTCATGGGAGTAATAGTAGCGAAACCCTATCTTCAGTTCGCCCCTTCCATTGATAAAACCAAGGCGGCGGGAATCATCACCGATATGGCCGTCTCTGACGACGGAGAACAGATGATCGGCGGCAATGACCGAGCCATGCATGCCGGATCCAATTGCCAGAATCAATACGAAATGAATCAGGATTGGAAATTGTAGGCTCTTTCTCATGAGGTCTCTCAACAATGGTAGGATTCCATTTCAACTACTCTTAACTCTTCTTGCGAACACGGCTACAAGGCTTCATTCTTCAGCATCGCCTTGCTGGAAAACACCCCGAGCGAACAGAAACGATTGCAACATACCAAGTCGATGTTCGTTCTCGCGCGTGCCACAATTAGTTCCGTTTTCCCGCAAGTTCATTCACAATAACATACTGTCCGTTTTGAAAGGCTAGATCGGCGGCAGTTTGCCCATTCGTGTTTTGCAGTCCGACAATTGCGCCCGCCTGAATTAGGAACCGAACTATTTTTCGATTGCCCATAAACGCAGCACTCATAAGCGCGGTGCCTCCCTCATCGTCCTTTGCATCCGGCGGAGCACCGCGTGCGACGAGAAACTCACAAATGCTGAGATGATTTGAATCGGCGGCAAAATGTAGAGGGGTTTTGCCTCCTATTGGATATGTACGGTTTGTTGCTGCATGCAGATCAGCACCCGATTCAACAAGCAGTTCAACAATATTCTGATATCCCCGGGCCGCGGAAAAGATGAGCGCGGTTTCTCCGTGATTCGTGGAGGCGTTCAAATCCGAGCCATTTTTGATAAGGAATCGAACTGCGTCTTTCTTTCCATTAAATGATGCTGCAATCAACGGGGTTACGCCAAAACGGTCTCGACCGTTGATATCCGCACCTTCCTTGATCAAACGAGACACCGTCTCCACATCACCGTTGCCTGCTGCGTCGATGATCTCAGAGAATTTTTGCTTCATCTCCTTTCTCATTGCGCTTGACGTACAATATGCACAATAAATCGGGAAAGGATGGCTTCACGAGTTTGAATTAGCTCTGTCATAAAAAACGAGATATCCTCTGCTCTTCCATAGTTGCAAGTGCTTAACACATTCTTCTTTGGGGGGGGGGCTGGGAATTCTGAATTTGGCAAATCTCTTAACTTTTCATAAGCGATATTCCATTCTCTTATGGACACAGCTAAAGAGGCGTTGTTGTCAAACTTTAGTGGTCTAATAAAACCGGACTCCGAACTCGCAGTATTATCGGATTATGAGAAAGTACGCCGAAGAGTTCAAGGCGGAGGGGAGTTGCGAGTTTTGGGTTTTGAGTTTTGAGTTCTTTTGCTGGTGTTGATTTTGTTAACTTGGCCTTGTGCGGTGTTAAAGGGGCTGTTCGCGCGGAGCGCTCATTGCATGCGAGGGGAGTTGCGAGTTTCGAGTTTGGGTTTTGAGTTCTTTTGTTGGTGTTGATTTTGTTTACTTGGACTTGTGTGGTGATAAAGGGGTTGTTCGCGCGGAGCGCTCATTGCAGGCGGGGGGAGTTGCGAGTTTCGAGTTTGGGTTTTGAGTTCTTTTGTTTGTGTTGATTTTGTTTACTTGGACTTGTGCGGTGATAAAGGGGTTGTTCGCGCAGAGCGCTCGTTGCAGGCGGGACGCCTGCGCTCCAGTCGCGCTCCGGTTCAGGCGCGCCACTTGTTTTGGGCGGGTTTTTTCCCGCCCTTGTTGTCGGCTCTTTCTTTGGTTTTTACAGGATTTTGATTGTGCCGCCGCAGGCGTAGCCTGCTGAGACTTCGAGGCCTTTGCCGGCCATGGGAATGTCGAATGTTACGAGCTTTGGTTTTTTGGGATCGGCCTTGTCGAGATCGTAGAGGTTGTAGAGATGGTGCATTCCGTTTCTAAGCATCTCGACATCGTGTCCGAATTCGACGAACATCTTTGGACCCATTTTTGCGAGTGTCGAAAATAGCTTGTATTTTGACATGATGTTGTAAACATCATTCCACTTCTGTCCGAACGAGATATTTACTCCCCAATCGCTGTTTGATTGGCCGTGAAGCGAATAGAGATTCTCGCAGTTGAATACGCAAAGCCCGACGAGACTCGCACCGCCGCCGAGTCCGATTCCGAATCTTGCATTCGTCAAACTAAAGTCATACCGGACGTTTGTATTCGCAAGACTCATGATGATGCCTTCCGTGTTCTCGGCCCCTATAAAAAAGAGCATTCCTCCGGTTTTCAAACCCGCTCCAATCCACATGCTATGCTGTGCCACTTCTCTATTCCTCCTTATTTTTCGGGCTCTCTTGTTGCCCTTCAACAACCAAAGCGAGATTTTTCGAGGAAAGTGTTCATACTAAAATCGGTATCGCACACGATTGTTCGGAAAAGCAAGAAGGAGCCCGTTTTTTGGAGGGCTCCTTCTTCTTCGTTGCAGAGTGTCGTTGGCGACACTTCCCTATTCGGCTTTCAAAAAGCCAGCGGAGACTCACTGAACAACATAGGCCTCCTCAACCGGACGGTCACCGGCCGAACCGAAAGTATAGACCTGTATACCGGCTGTCGATTGGACGAGGAACCATTGATTGCTGCCCGGCCTGAATACCGCAGGATCGGTAACTCCATCACCGTCGTAGTCGGCGGGAATCGGTCTGTCACCCGCGGCTCCGAATCCAAAAGCAAAATAGGTTTGGTCTTCGCTTCTAAGCACAAACCACTCTCTGGTGGAAGGACGGAAGAATCCGATATCCGCGGTGCCGTCGCCCGTGAAATCACCGGCGAAAGCGTTGTCGCCAGAATTTCCGAATTGATACGCGACGGTGCCGAGCGTGCTTCTCAGCAGCCAATACTGTGAAACTCCCGGTCTGTAGATAGCGATATCGTCCTTTCCATCGTTGTCAAAATCCCCGACCAGCGGTTTGTCTCCATTGGCTCCAAACGGCTGCACCGTTACTTGTGAATCGGAAGATCTGAGAATAAACCACGTGCCGGTCGAAGGCCGGAAAACGGCTGCATCTGTTTTGCCGTCTCCGTCATAATCTCCGGGCGCCGGTATATCGCCGGTCGTCCCAAACGGGAACGCATAGAACGAGGCGTTCTCACTTCTGAGCACATACCATTCACCTGTCGAAGGTCGCCAGAACGCAAAATCGGAACGGCCATCGCCGGAAAAATCTCCGGGAGTCGCGATGTCGGTTGAAGCCCCGAACGAAAACGCGTTGTTCCCGCCATCTGAAGATCTCAAATACCACCATTCACCGCCATTCGGTCTGAAGATGGCGATGTCGGCCTTCGAATCGCCGTCAAAATCGAAACGATTTTGGTTTGAAGGAGCTTTCGTAAAGCCTATCTTCGACACGAAAGCGTCCCGACCGCCGTTGAAAGAAGTATCGTAAGCGTTTGAAGTCACAGGAAAATGATCGGGGTTTCCCGAGTCGGTTTCGCCGGCAAGATACAGCGTATAGCCGCCGGAACCGAGCAGGTATTTTAACGAATGGCAGTAGTCGTCCCCTCCGCCGCCGAAATATGTCGAATACTGGTATTCGCTCAAATTCGAATCAAGGCTTGTGACAAAGCAATCAACGGCGCCTCCATAAGTGGAGTCGAGCGGAATACCGGCTATTGGAAACGATGCGGAACCGGTGAATCCGGCAACATGCACCTTGCCGTCAACGCCGATCGCTATCGATTCCACTCCATCATTGCCCTCGCCGCCGATAAGCGTAGAAGTTGAAAGCTGCGTTCCGCTCTGGATGGTGGCAACAAAGGCATCGGTGTTTCCATTTGGCGTGGTATCGGCCGCACCGGTGGTGGTTGGAAACGGCGTGGTGGTAAAGAAGCCTGTAAAGCCCGCTATCGTTACCGAGGAACCGCTGACGGCGATCGCCGATGGTGCGTCCTGCCCATCGCCTCCGATATAGGTCGAGTATTCGAGCCCGGTAGCGGCCGTATTGAATTTTGCAAGAAACCCGTCCGTGGCGCCGCCGTTGTAAGTCCTGTCATACGCGCCATCGGTCGTCGGAAACGCGCCAAACAAACCGCCGCTCGCGGTCTCGCCCGTGGCATGTATCGAACCGCCATTTTGAGAAATTCGATAGACTGCATCATTTCCGCTCCCGCCGATAAAGGTGCTGTACGTCAAAGTCGCGTTCAGACCCAACTTTGCGACAAATCCGTCGCGTGCACCATTTTGGGTTTGATCGAATGCTCCTGGGGTGGTTGGAAAAGGATTGATAAATATTTCCCCGCCTTCGGTGTAGCCGCCAACATAAATATTGTTGCTCGTGTCCACATCGACGGAAGTCACGATATCATCAAAATCACTCCCGATCAGGGTAGATGCGATAAGGTTTTGCGCATTCGAATCAAAAACCGTTACGAATCCGTCGTGCGAACCGTTGTGTGTTCGGTCATGCGCACCCGCCGTTGTTGGGAATGCGGCCAAACTATGCAATACGGTTGAACCGGCAATAACGATTTCGCCGCCGGTCGTCGTTGTGGCGGAAGTAACGTTGTCGAAGTTGTCTCCGCCGATATAGGTTGCAAATAGCAATGTGCTGCCATCGCTTGAGAAACCGGCGACGAATCCATCGCCGTTGCCGTTTGCGTCAACGTCGTACGTACCCGGAGTTGTAGGGAATTGAGTCGATTGCGTGTTGCCCGCAACGATCATGCCCAAGCCGTTGGAAAGCGTCATCGCGGCCGCCTTATCAAACTCGGAAGTGCCGAGAAGCGTTGATGCCTGCAGGTTGCCGCTTACATTCGGATCGATTGTAAGCGGCATGGTTGGGTCATATTCACCGAGTGCGAACGCGACTTTATTAATCCCTATCATTCGGAAACCGCTCTGGACCGATATCAGATTTCCATCGCCGTTTTCTTGGAAGGAAACCGGCGCCGCCTGTTTGAGGATTCCGCTCTCCGTAATGATCATCAGCGAACCGTCATCTTCGATCGAAACTTCGTCTGCCCCGCGGATGTCCCATACTATCGACTCCGGATCGGCTCCCGGTGAGACCTCAAAATCATATCTCGCACCGCCTTTCTCAATTCCCGTCCAGACGATGTCGATTCCTTCATAGACGCTTTCATATCTCACCTTTCCAAAATTTGGAACCGAGCTCACCCAGTCATCTTCGTTTCCTTTGAAATAGTTTGTCTTGTGTCCCTCGCGCTCCGAACCGATTGCTTCGGCTTCCATGTTCGCGCCCTCCAGAGACATGTAAACAGCGGTTCTTTTCTCAATCTTCGCTTCCCGGCCCGACAAATTGTCCGGAGAGTGGAGAGCGGGTGTCTTGGTTCCCGTTTCCTTACTCTCCGGACTTCGAGCCGCATTTCGCAGTACATAGACCGCGTCGGTTGCGGTAAGAAACAGTTCGAACCCGTTTGTCCCGCGGGCCCGGTATTTCACGGCCTCATCAAACTGCCCGCGGTTTTCCTCGAAATAAACGCCATTTCCAGACGCGGCTTCAATCGGCTTCGCAGCCCTTTTCTTCGCTTCGACGGAATATCCCGTGACCGGAACAAAAAGGTTGGCAATCAACATCATCGATATTACGTATGCCGTTAGTTTTGTGTAAGAACTTTCTCTCATCTTGATATCTCCCTTAATAACAATTCGGCACATGCCTACATGATCCTTTTCGTGTTCGGCCGTACGCATACCCGGCCGATGATTCGACACCCTTGCTCGCCCGAAGCCCGGGTCGAACGCGGCCACTTTCGCCCCGAATCGTTCCAAACCGTCTTCAACCATGTAAGCGAGAATTCTTTGGAAAAACCTTCAAACAATTTTAAGGAGGCATTTTGACCGAAGCACCGAGGTATGAGAGGAGGACACCGGAAGAAACAAAACATGGACGAGTGCTTTCTGATAAGGGTACAGATTCCACAACCAAAGAGATCCCGATAAGGAATCTCGGGCTCCGACGAGCCTGTCTCCAAACGGAAACTCAAAACTCGAAACTCGAAACTCGAAACTGTCCCCCTTGCACCAAACCGCGGACTTGATATATATTCTCGGACACACTCGAACGGCATTTCTCACAAACACGGTGTTTGCTCAGAAATGAGTGCGTGTTCGTCGCGAGTCCTCACGCCTACCGCGTAATTCGCTTGCCTCGTATTTCAGGCCTCTATCGTCGCCGTCGCGATGGATACCCTACTTTGACAATCAGGAGATAGATATTTATGAGCCTCATCCGCATAAATGTAACCGACCGCACAACCCTGCTCACGGGGGAGCTTCATGCGTCATTTTGCGACCGTTTGATAGCAAGCCTTTCCGCCGAACCATCTACAATCGCCGAGCTTGAACACGCTTTTACAAGATTCACCGACGATCCCGACAACCTCAATCCTTTGTCCTGGCTTTCGAGGTTTGATTTCGACGATCCGCTTGAAGTTTCGAAATCCCTTGGATACGAGCCTTTCGACGCCGGCCTTATGAACATCGATCTGATCGGCAAAACGGTTGGAGGTTGTTCGACGTACTCGACGTTTGATCCCGAAGGAAGCGTGACGATTAAGGATGAGGAGGCCGAGCAACCGGAAATGCGCGAGTTTCCATTGCCCTATAGGGTTTCAAGCGAATGGCTTTTCCTCAATTCGGTTGAGGAATACCGCAGAGCCGAATTCGGACGCCGGAAGGCGCGTCTCGAAGAAACCCCGATTGACGTCAGAAGCGTAATTTATGGGCAGACGCTGTTCGATTTTCTCGCCTCGCGTCTCTTGAAACTGGATTCCGATCCGACCGGGGACGAAACGCGAAAAATACACAAAGACTGGCTTCTCGCCCCGCTCTCCGAGCTCGCGGGAGATACGCCGCGCCAGGCGCTTTTGCGGCAAAGGGATTTTATCGACTTCGATCTGCATGCACGCTCGCTTCAATGGTCGTTTCTAAAATCCCCGCCGGCCGAGATCCCGGAAGAATCGGTTGGATACAGGTTTGCGGGATTCGGAACGCACGAAAACGTTGTCTATTACGATTTTGTAAGACATCTGATCTGTGAGGCATTTCCGATCTGGTTGAGAGAGGACGCAGGTTCGCGTCCGTCTTTGGACGCGCACTTTTCTACATCGATCACAGAATGGCTTTCCGCCGAAAACCCGGAGTATTCGAATCGAACGCCGGCAATGATAATCGATTACGAACGGAGGCGGAAAAACATCGTCCTTAACCCTTCCGAGTGCATCATCGATGAGAATTGTCCCATCTGTATGGAGATGGCGGCGATGTTCGATACCCCCATGTTTTGGTTTCTCGACGGTTCGCACTGCGACGACGAATTTGTTTTTTCGCCCTTTGGAACGGAAGATGAATGGGATCAATACCAGAAACGAATCGAGGGATTTATGGCCAACTATGAGGCCGCGGCGGGAGCGGATTGATCAGCGACGGGAAGACTTTGTAAACCAGGAATAGAGCTTTGATGCCGAAGCGTAGCCCGCGACTCCTAGAATGGCTCCGGCCAGATCAAGGAGTACGTCGTATGGAGTGGCGGTGCGTGAAGGATCAAAGCTCTGATGAAACGCGTCCGTCGCGGCGATCAACAATGCGAGAATCGCGGCCTTTAGCCACCAGCGATTTGAGAGAGTGGCGCGGCGGGAATATCTGAACGCGCGCGCGGCGACAAATCCCAAAGCTCCGTATTCGGCGAGATGCGCGCATTTTCGTATGATCGCGTGATAGAACTGAAGCGTGGCTTCATCGGCGTTTGGAAAGAGAAATTCGAGCATCGGCCTGACAAAAAGCGATGTCTTTGCCATCGACGCCTCACCGCTCGACATGGCGAAGATAAAGGCGACAAAAAAGAGCAAGGGCGCGTAGCGCAAAAGCCTTCCGCGTCGCGACCAAAAACCGTTTTTGTCGTGTATATTTGCCAATTTTGCAGAAAGCCTTGTCCGAAAAGACCTTTGTGCGGGTGTGCGGTCAGAAGACCGCCGGTGCTTATTTTATCTCTTAACTGTGTTTTGGAATAAATGAGAAACTTAATGCCTGCGAAGGCGAACGTGGGAGTACTCGCAGGAATTTAGGTAAAAACCCAAACCAAGGTCGCTCGTCCTATATCCGAATGCACCGCAGTCGTGGTCACCCGAATTGAAAGGGAATCCAAAATAGAAAACCTTCCGTCCAAATCGCGAAGCGAACACTCGGCACCATCAACGGTGGAAGCAACCAAGAAGCGGTTCCGATGAACTTCCGGGTCAGCAACCGAAAACCCGGCGAAACCTTCCAACCTTCACATTTACGGCAACCACGCGCCTGTTCTTATCCAAAAGCGAAAATTCAACTGGCTCCGACGACCATTTGAAATTGCGGACCTATGGCATCGAGCGTTGGAAATCTTCCATATTCGACATCACCATTGGTACGATCCCTATTACGGAAATTATCCATCCGACCACCATCAAAGCGAGTTGCAACCAGCCTTTTTTGTAGATTATGCAGAAGACGAGACCTGCAAACATGGAAAAGAAAAAAATCAAAATTGGCCAAAGAATCCCCTGATCATTGAAGGCGATTACCATCAACCAAATCCATCCGACAAAAACCAATAGACTGCCCAGGCCCATCGCGGCCAATCCTAAAACTTCCATAATAGCCTCCTCAGCTTTTAGATTGATTTTACGGGGCGAGAATATAGGAATTGCGTGGAAATCACAACTGGAGAGTTTCGAGTTTCGAGTTTTGGGTTTTGAGTTCTGCTGTCCGAGATGGGAGGTTCAAGTGAAAGCGATCGGAGATCCAAGCTAGCTATTAAATCCTGCCAAACGCCATGTGCGACGGAATCAATTGCCAAAACAAAAGCGGCCCCGAATCCAATCCGGAGCCGCCACCAAAATCACTATCAAGATTTAACAATGCTTCCGGATTCTTGGAACTTGGAACAACTACCAAGCATTCAAAAACCCATAAACTTGAGTCCACTCTAAAAAGTAAAGTTTAAGGACTAAGTTGTAAAAAGATCAGGATTTTCAGGTTCTGACGCGAGTGCGTCTGGGAGATAAATTGTCGGGGTACGCAACCACCGGGGGGAGTCACGAAACTCTCCTAACAACATTAGTGGCGTTGGAAAGCAGCAATTACGGGCGTTTCTCCGCGCCGGTACCCGGCGCGAACGTTGTTTTTAAGTTTTCCGTGGATTCCGCGCAAAGCCGCTCCATCCACGGCTTGAATCTGCGTGACGCTCTCGCGTCCGAATAGGAAATTCCGGATTTTGGATTAAAACCGACTTTTTAGAGTGGACTCATAAACCTGGAACTTGGAACAGTTCCCCACCCCGAACCTTCGCGCCTTACAGCGCCGCCGCACCAGAAACTACCTCGATGATTTCACGCGTGATATCGGCCTGTCTGATTCGGTTCATGTTGAGCGTCAAAGTGTCGATCAACTCGCCGGCGTTCTTTGAAGCGGCATCCATCGCCGTCATTCGCGCGCCTTGTTCGGAAGCTACTGATTCGAGAAGCGCCCGATAGATCTGCGTTTCGACCTGTTTCGGAAGAAGCTTGCCAAAAATCTCGGCGGGCGGTTGCTCGTAGATATACTCGGCGCCGCTGTCATCCCCTTCCGATTCGATCTTCGGAATTGGAAGAAGCTGTTCAACCTTTACTTCCTGCGAGATAACGGTCTTGAATTCGGTAAAAACGAGGAACACCTTGTCGATCGATGTATCCTCAACAAAGGTCTTGATGATTTCCTCGGCGATTTCCCTGGAGTCCGAAAGATTTGCCTGGCCCTTGCCGGTGAGACCAACATACTCTGTAAGAAATCCGATTTCGCGCGAACGGAAGAAATCCCTTCCCTTCCTTCCAACCGGAACCATCGAAGTGTTCTTGTCCTTGTTCTCGGCAAGAAAACGAGTCGCAGCCTTGATCAGGTTCGCATTGAATCCGCCGCAAAGTCCTTTGTCGGCGGTTACCAAAACGAGCAAATATTTTTCATCGCCGCGAACATCCAAAAGAGGATGCGAAAAATCGGTTGAGACCTTGGCGCTCAGGCTGCCAAGCACCGAACTCATCTTCACCGCATACGGACGTGCCGCCGTTACGCGATCCTGTGCCCGCTTGAGCTTAGCCGCGGCGACCATTTTCATCGCCTTGGTAATCTGCTGAGTGTTCTTGACGGACTTAATCCGTCTCCTCATGTCGAGTAAACTTGCCATATCGAATAAGCGCCGAACGCGCTCTGTCCGGGATCGCGGTGGATCGGAATTTCAGTAATCCCTGCTCAAACAGCCGCGATCACGAACCCAACAAAAACTAAACCGCTGCAGCGTCGGCAACTTCAGCCGCATCGTCTTCTGCCGCATCCGATGAAACCGACTCCGAACCGCCATTCCAGCGGGTTTTCTTGAAATCGCCCAAAGCTTCCTGAAGACCGGCCTTGATCTCGTCATCGATCTTTCCGCTCTCGCGAAGCGCCTGCATAGTTGCCGGATTCGAGTTTTCCATAAACTCGTTGAGTTCGGCTTCGAACCTGCGAAGATCATCGACTTCAACATCATCGACATAGCCGTTTGTCGCCGACCAGATGATCAACACCTGATTCTCAACTTCCATCGGACGATACTGGCCCTGTTTCAGAATTTCCGTAAGGCGTTTTCCGCGCTCGAGTTGGGCCTGCGTGGCCTTGTCGAGATCGGAACCGAATTGGGCGAACGCCGCCAGCTCGCGATATTGCGCGAGGTCGATACGAAGCGTACCGGCAACCTGCTTCATCGCCTTGACCTGAGCCGCACCACCAACGCGGGAAACGGAGTTTCCAACGTTGATCGCCGGT
>JAWKHN010000003.1:0-366593 GCA_041394795.1 Pyrinomonadaceae bacterium
TTTTCTTTCTCGACTCCCGCTTTTGAAAATCGTCGCATTGGCAGTTATTCTCACTGCCCTTCTCTGCGGACCGGCGTTTTCACAACGTCGGCCCGCTCCGAAACCGCCAACGGCAAAACCGAAGATCGCGGAACCCGACGTTCAAACAACCAAGATCGAAATCGACGATCCCCTAAACGATTATGTCGAAAAGGGCCTTCCGGAAAGCAGCGCGATCAATCTCGTATTTCCGGACAAGGCCGTTGTCGAAGCGGCGAAAAAAATCGAGGCCTTTGACGATGAGTCGCTCCCGACACTGCTTGCCGCGATAAGAGCCTCTGGCTTTGCGCTGATGGACCGCGACCGAAAGATAATTTCGCTTCCCGAGAAAGCCCGAAGTCAGGGTCTCGCGTTTTACGACTTCGAAACAGTCGGGATGCTAAAGCTTTCCCGTCGCGGAATCGTCACGACTCTCAACGACTGGATGGGACTCGCGACAAAAGACAACGAAGTCCTTCAGAGGGATGTCGTCACGAAATTGCTGCTTGATGATCTGCGCGCGAACTACAACAGCAAGGTTCCTCAGCTCCGGTTTTGGGCGCGTTTGATCGTAGAACTGGGCCGGAATGCCGAGATTCCTCAAGATCTGATGGCGGTCGCAAGCCCCGCCGAAGCAAGGCTCGACATAGTCCAGGCGAGCCTTTGGGAACGACGTTTGACGGGCGATCTCGTGCGCGTCCAAGAAGCGCTTGAAGGCGTTTCGCTCAGGAAACCAGGGAGCGTTCGTTCACCATATATCGTCAAGGCCGCCTTTACACCGCTCGCTCTCGATGCACCATGCCAGATGAATGACAACCAGGCGCTGATCGTTGATGGCGCGGCGAACGTCATTTCGACCGCGCACGGGAAACTGCTTGAGTTTATGGAGAAGGCGTTCGAGGCGAGTTCGAAGGCGGGGCAGGCGATCAGCAAATTCGCGAGCGCCGCAAACTACGCAAATATCGCGCTTTCTTGGGGGAAACTGATCGCCGCCAACATGATGCTTAAGGCGGAGCTAAACGTCGAGGAACCGCTCCCTCTTGTCAGAACCGTAAACTCGGTTCCGGGTGAAAAGCGTTTGATGAAGGCGAAGGTTTGGTCGGAGGTCGGAAACCTCTCGTATCTGAATTGCGTCCGTACGGCGCTCAACACCGCGACGGGCCTCGATTTCAGCGTCCCTTCGGACGGACCGCTCGCTGACCGGGATGTCGGTTGGCAGCTAACCGGCTCGGCAAGTTTTTATGGTCAAAAATCGTCAAAGACCGGTGTCTTCAAGCCCTTCGTGCTCCTTGAGGCCCCCGAAGGCGCGAAAAGAAATCCCGATGAACAGATCAGCGACTCCGAAGGCGTTTCAAGAATGAACCTGATCGGTGCGCCGAAGATCCCGGCGGTCGCGTATTTCAAGGCGGTGAAAGTCAAGAAAACCGCGGGAGTTCGCGTCAGCATCGCACTGAAATCGCCTCGCGACACCGCCCAGAACTTTATCGATATCGGTGGCGCGGCCTTGGGAATCGCGACGGGCGGTCCGTTGGGAATCCTATCAGCGCTTCCGGAACTTGGGTTTAGGATGAAACGGCCTATCGTTTCGAAATCGATCCCGGTTGAAGACAAGGAACCCTGTGAAGAAAACTGGATCGGTACGATCACGTTTACGCGGAAAAATCACTTCAGCCAAAGAAGCGCCAAATCGACCAGGACAACCGACAGCGAGGAAGTCGTGGAGTATTACGTAAAGGGAAAACGCCCGACCGAACCGCCAAAGGATCTTTATGGTCAGGAGGAAATGGACGAAACATCAAAGCAGATGTGGGCGGACATGCTTGATCAGGAAGGCCTCGCGCAGGCCGATCTCTATGTCAGAGTCATGAACACCGAACGCGAAACGGGCACCACCGAGGCCGATATATGCTGTCCGAACTCTGAAGGCAAGGAAGTTCGATACACCGAAACCCGCGAATCATTCGGCGATCAAAAACGCGAGGTCGTCGTCAAATTCGACCTCAAGGCGCGTGACCTGGATTTTCAACTGATAGATTTCACTGGCGGCGCCTTCAAGGGGACTTACAGGAGAACAAGAACCACCGACGACGCATTCTGCGACCTAGACAAATCCGGCGACGGCGTGGAAACCCGCGAAGAGTTCTTCGGAATGTCGATCGGCAGAGACTACACATTCCCCCTCGACATCAAGACCTCCCAGGGCGTGGACACAATCAGCGGTTCCAAAACCCAAACAAGCCCCGGCGGCGAATATAAGGTCACCTGGGAATTAAGCCGCTGCGGGTAAAGGAGTTGCGAGTTTCGGGTTTGGATTGGGGAAGGAGATTAATTTGATCTGAGGTATGGGAAAGTGATTTCTGAGGTTATTGAGGGATTGTTTCTTTGCAGCAACCGCAAAGATGAGGGCTTGGGGCGACAGCGAAATCTAGTATCAAAACAGATGTTGAAAACAAAATCAGTCCTAAAAAGGATATTGGCGTTTTCATTTTAAACAATCAGACCATCCCGCCAACGTCCTCAAATTTCTCCACAAACGCCGCGATCTTTAGAGATACTGTTCGTTTTTTCGTCAGATATTTCGGAAGAATAGAATTCACTTCCGTGTAATTTTCGCTTGGAAACTCTCGCTTGGGAGATGTCGCGTCTTGCGGCAAATCCCGGCCCCAATTACATTTTTGTTTCTTTCTCCGCTTTGTGCGGCCCTATTGAATCGACCGAACCATCCTTTCTATTTGGACTTGGGGGTAGTGACCAAAGTTGATCAATAATCCCAATTTCATGCCTGTCGCTTTGAGGTAGTTCAGCAGTTGGGCTTTGTGTTTGGGTGCGATCTCGCGGGTACCCTTGATTTCAACGATAACCTTGTCATAGCAGATAAAATCCGGCACATAAGTTTGCAACAATGGTTCACCCTTGTATTGCAATGAAAGTTCTTTCCTGGCGACAAAAGGGATGTTCTGCCGTGCAAATTCCCTGTTCAAACACTCCTGATAGACGGCCTCGAGAAATCCCGGCCCCATTTCCTTGTAAACTTCAAAACTAGCTCCCCGAATCGCGTAGCTCTCTTCTTCGTAAATGAACTCTGAGTTCTTCCTTGGCTCCATAAAAAATGCCTCCTTTTTCGCCGCGGAACTCGCGGGGATAAGCTGATGGTGGGTTGTTTTCAAATGTCGGCATCATCCTGCGATCTTGTTCTTTTCTGTCCTTTCTGCGTTGTCTGCGTTTTCAGTCGCTCCCTTATTTGGTTCCTAATTTATTTGCAGCGGAATTCGCGGAGAAACGCTGATCGTGGGTTGTTTTCAAACGCCGGCATCATCCTGCGATCTTGTTCTTTTCTGTCTTTTCTGCGTTGCCTGCGTTTTCTGCGCTTTCTGTTGCTTCTTTGTGGCTTCACCGATCCCTGGAATCTCTACAGCAGATCGCGTTAGCTGGTCTATTGTTTTTTGCGGGCGGATAGCTCGGCCTTGTCGTCGAAGGCTTCCATGATCGGCTTGATACGCCTGTCGAGCAGGACGATGTTGTTTGTCTCTTTTTAGAAAAGCGCGGGAGCGTCGATAAACTGCGTCGGGGTATCGGGCTTATGCTTCGAAAGATAGTTGTGGCAACCTTGAAGCAAGCGTCATATTCGCCTAAACATCCTCTGTTCTAAATTCACTATAACCTTCGTAAAAATAGCTGACGTCAATACCCTTCATAAACAACGTGCGGTCATCGATTCGGTCGGTGAGCGCCTGTTTTAGGAGGACTTTGATCTCGAGATCCTTTACAACGCTGCGCTTCATGGCGGAAAGGTATTCCTCCTTATCAACAAGGTTCCAATCCACGACCTGGCGGATTTCCTTCTTTAGCATCACATCCAGCCAGATGCGTGTTGCGCGGCCGTTTCCCTCGCGGAATGGATGGGCGATGTTCATCTCGACGTATTTCTCGACGATCTCGTCAAAGCTTCCGTGGGGCATGCCGTCGATGTGTTTCAGAGAGGCTTCCAAATGCATCAAAGGCGCAAATCGAAAATCTCCTTTAGCGATGTTCACGTCACGGATGGATCCCGCAAACGAGTAAATTTCGCCAAACAAATATTCGTGTATGTACGCCAAACCTTTAAACGTTCCCGCCTCGACATCATCAATATCGCCTGAATCAAAGAGCAGTTTGGCTTTCCCCTTGCTGATTCTCTCCTCGGCCCTTGCAAGCTCGACTTGGTCGGTAATGTTGAGTTTGTTTTCCAGAATCATTTCAAGAGCTTTCAATTCATTTTAGTGGCGATTCGCAAAGGAACCCGATTGGTAGCTTTTCAATATAGTTTCAAATTCTGTGGGCGCTTGAGAGGCTCCCAAAAAAGACTTCCGGTCTCCAAAAAACGCCGTCTATTCCGCAAAAAGTTCCGAGAGGATTCTAAGCACCCGTTCGCGTGTTGGGCCGTTGAGGCTGCCGATCTTCTTGACGAGGCGGGATTTGTCTACCGTTCTTAGTTGATCGACGATTACAAACCGGTTTTCGCCGAGAAAATCGAAGGGGATTCTCGTCGGGCACGATATGCCGCCGCCCGAGATCGGGGCGACGATCACCGTCGCAAGGTTCTCATTTATCTCGTTTGGAGACACGACGACCGAGGGCCTGGTGTTCTTGGCTTCTTCGGCCGGCACGTCGTCGAGGTTGTACAGGTAGATATCGAAGCGTTTCACCATCTCCAATTCTCCAGATCGAAACGCGTCCCCGCATCCTCCAACACAAGATCGTCGCCATCGTTCTCGGCAAGCTGCCGAAACGCCTCGGCCCAACCCGAACGCGTCGGGTTTGTCGATTTGATCAACAGACCCTCATCGACCACGACAAGTTCCACCTGCCCGTCAAGATTGGTCTCTTCGAGAATCGGCTTGGGAATCCGTATGCCTTTCGAATTCCCTATTTTTATTATCTGCGCTTTCATTGCGTAAAGAATCGAAACGAGAAAATCAGTCTTGATTTGAAATCACTTCGAGGCCGCCCATAAACGGTCTCAGCACCTTGGGAACCACGACCGAGCCGTCTTCCTGCTGGTAGTTTTCCAAAACCGCGATCCAAGTACGCCCGACCGCAAGCCCCGAGCCGTTTAGCGTATGCACGAATTCGGGCTTTTCTCCGCCGGCGCGTCTAAAACGCGTGTTCATTCTTCTTGCCTGAAAATCGAGGCAATTCGAACAACTCGAAATCTCGCGATACGTATTCTGCGACGGCAGCCAGACCTCGATATCATGTGTCTTTGCGGCCCCGAATCCGAGATCGCCGGTCGATAAAACGACGGTTCGATACGGAAGCTCAAGCATCTGCAAAATCCTCTCGGCGTTTGCCGTTAGCTTTTCGTGCTCCTCCCAAGAATTCTCGGGCAGACACAATTTTACGAGCTCCACCTTTTCAAACTGATGCTGGCGGATAAGCCCCCGCGTATCGCGTCCGTAGCTACCCGCTTCGGAGCGGAAGCACGGCGTGTAAGCCGTGAAATAAAGCGGCAAATCCTTGGCGTCGAGGATCTCGTCGGCATGGTAATTCGTAACCGGAACCTCGGCGGTGGGTATCAAAGCGAACTCGCGCTCGTCCTTTACGTGGAACAGGTCTTCCTCAAACTTCGGCAGCTGGTTGGTGCCAAAAAGCGTTTTTCGGTTTACAAGAAAAGGCGGCAGCGTTTCGCGGTATCCATGTTCGGTCGTATGGATATGAAGCATGAAATTAACGAGCGCCCTTTCAAGTCTTGCACCGGCCCCGTTTAGGATCGCAAACCGCGCGCCGGCAATCTTTGTGGCGCGTTCGAGATCGAGAATTCCAAGATTCTCGCCAATATCGACATGATCCTTTGGTTCAAAAGCAAACTCCCGAGGCGTTCCCCAACGACGAATCTCGACATTGTCGCTCTCATCCTTTCCAACCGGAACATCCGGCGCGGGAATGTTTGGCAGCCCCGAAAGCAGATCGTACATGCGCGTTTCGACTTCCGTACGCTTCTCGTCCAATTCCTGCTGCTTTTCCTTTAGATCCGCGACCTCCGACTTTTTCGCCTCGGCCTCTTCTTTCTTGCCTGCCTGGATCAAGGCGCCGATCTCCTTGCTCGAAACATTGCGCTGTTGGTTGATGCGGTCCGACTCGCCGATCACCTCGCGGCGAAGACCGTCGAGCTCCGAAAACTCATCCAAAGCGTCTGTGGGAAATGATCTTTTCTCAAACGAAAGCCTTACTTCGTCAAGATTCTCTCTTACAAATTGCAGGTCCAACATAATGCGTTTGTCAGTTAAAACTAATTTACTTAAAATTACAGTTCGCGAAAGACGTTTGGGGTGAAAGGGTTCCAAGAACCGGAGCAGTTCCAGGTTCAATCCCGAGGAGTTCCAAGAACCGAAGGAGTTCCAGGTTCAATCCCGAGGAGTTCCAAGTTCCAGAAGTTCCAAGTTCCAAGACAAGTACATAAACGATTTCCCTAAAGGAATGGAACACTTGTTGATGTTGAAAAATTCAAGTTTGCAAACATTCACCGCCAACCTGGAACTTCTGGAACTTGGAACTTGGAACTCCTTATCTTCCTTTCGACGCTCTTTCAACTTCTTTATTATGGCACAGAAGATTCGCAAAGCAGTATTCCCCGCGGCCGGGCTTGGCACGCGGTTTTTGCCCGCAACAAAGGCTTCGCCAAAGGAAATGCTTCCGTTGGTGGACAAACCGTTGATTCAATACTCGGTCGAGGAGGCCGTAAATTCGGGCATCGAGTCGATATTGATCGTTACCGGCCGCGAAAAGGCGCCGATCGAAAACCACTTCGACATCTCTTTCGAACTCGAGCAGATGCTGCTTGATCGTGGAAAAGACGCGATGTTTGAAGAGGTGCGTTCGATCGCTCAAATCGCCCGCATCAGCTATACACGCCAGCAACAGGCGTTGGGACTCGGCCACGCGATTTATCAGGCGAAGGATTTTTCGGAAAACGAACCGTTTGCGGTTTTGCTCGCCGACGATGTAGTCGATGCTGAAGTTCCGGCGTTGAAGCAGATGATCGACGTTTACGAAAAATACGACGCGCCGGTGATCGCTACGATGAGCGTCGAGGGCGAGGCGATATCGCGTTTTGGCGTGATCGATGCCGAAGAGGTTTCCGACGGCGTCTTCAAGATCAAGGACATGGTTGAGAAACCGCCTTTCGCCGAAGCGCCATCAGATCTCGCGATCATCGGCAGATACATACTCACGCCCGATGTTTTCGATGCCATCGAACGTACCGAAAAAGGCGCCGGAGGCGAGATACAGATAACCGACGCCATGCGTCTGATGCTCAAGGAAGGCAAGGATTTCTACGCCGTTCGCCTCGAAGGAACAAGACACGATGCCGGCGACAAACTCGGATTCCTAATTGCCACCGTAGAATTCGCCCTAAAACGAAACGACCTCGGAGGCGAATTCCGCGAATACTTGAAAAGGCTGGAGATCTGATACAGAGTTCCAACCGGAGGAGTTCCAAGTTCCAGAAGTTCCAAGTTCCAAAAGTTGAGTCCACTCTTAAAAGTCGAGTTAGAAAGTGAAGGGCATCATTTTCAGTCACAACGGTTCGATATTTGTGAAAGACCCCTGCCGGCTTGTCCGGCAGGTGAATAAGGTCAGAAGCTAGTCACGGCAAGAAATGAAGCGTTCCGGCCCCCCTGCCGGCTTGTCCGGCAGGAGGCAAAGGTCCCTAGCTACGGCCGTTAAATGCTTGGTGTGTTGAGGTTTATTGATTTTCTGGAAGGGGCTGACCTTATTCACCTGCCGCACAAGGCGGCAGGGGCCTCCGGATGAATCAATGTGGTTTGGACTAGCTGCTGACCTCATTCACCTGCCACACAAGGTGGCAGGGGTCTTGCCTGGTTTCCCTGAGGATCAATTTGCTTGTCGATTTTTTCCTTGAATCGACTTTTTAGAGTGGGCCCAGAAGTTCCAAGTTCCAGGACAAGTAATCAATCGATCTTCCTAGAGGAACGGAACAATTGTTGATTCGAGAAATTCAGGTTTCCAAAAATTCACCACCAACTTGGAACTGTTGGAACTTTGAACGTTGAACTCTTCCGAACAACTTGGAACTTCTGGAACTTGGAACTTGGAACTCTTCCGGACAACATGGAACTTATGGAACTTGGAACTTGGAACTCTTCTTGACCTCGGAACTATTGAGTCCACTCTAAAAAGTGAGTTCAAAGCCGTTTTCGGGAGATACGGATTCGGATTCCTTGGAATTTGTGGTGTGTGGAAATTAGAGCGTTCGGATGCAACCGCGACCGGTTGCAAAACTCAAGCAAGCCCCGAACGGGGCGGAAAGAACTTAGCCCGTGGCAAGCGAAGCGCAGCCTCGGGTCGAGACTGCAAAAAGAATTAAAGCCCCAGCGGGGCGGTACGAATCGCAGAACTGTTCTATCTATTCCGAAGGGCGTTAGCAAGTATGCGTGAAACGTTGCAATTCGCCCCTTCAGGGCGTAAAACCATTGCCGAACCCGAACCAGACGCGGCGCTCCGCTTGCGACTGGCTATTTTATTTCCGCCCTTCCAGGGCTTGATTGAAATCCGGTGAAATAGCGAGTTATCTGTAAAATCGACTTTTTAAAGTGGGCTCAACTATTAGTACTTGAAACTCTTCCGAACAACTTGGAACTTCTGGAACTTGGAACTTTGAACTCTGTATTGACCTATGTCTGAATTCGAAAAAACCACCCGAAACACCGTCCGTCGGCAGCCGTCGCGCGGGGCTTATGACAAGGAGACGCTATTTGCGATTCTTGATGAGGGATTTCTTTGCCATATCGGGTTTGCCGTCGAGGGTTTGCCGTATGTCATCCCGACGCTCTATGGAAGAATCGACGAGAAAATCTATATCCACGGATCCTCCGTCAGCCGTATGCTTGGCGAACTAAAGGGCGGCATCGATCTTTGTCTGACGGTGACTCACACCGACGGAATCGTCCTCGCGCGATCGGCTTTTCATCATTCGATGAACTACCGCTCCGCCGTAGTTTTCGGAAAAGGATGCCTTGTGGAAGATCGCGAGTTGAAGATGGAAGCGCTCGCCGCGATTTCCGATCGCGTCGCGCCCGGGAGATGGGATGATTCGAGGCTGCCAAACGACAAGGAACTCAATGTGACGTCCGTTATCGAAATCGAGATCGAGAACGCCTCCTCCAAGATGCGCACCGGCGGACCAAAGGACGATCTTTCCGACTACGAATCGGATTATTGGGCGGGAGTGATCCCGCTAAAAATGGTGCCCGGCAATGCCATTCCGGATGAAAAACTTAAGGAAGGAATCGGCCTTCCCGCATATCTCAAAATGCCGCCATACATTTCCGATTAACGTCTTGAATTCGGTCGGCACTTGATCCGAGAAGAACACAAAAGGAGATTGTTAATCTTCCCTTTCGTGGTTGAAAAATCGAAAGGGCTTTGCTTTATGCCTTTCGTCGATTCGCTATCGGATTTGTTTTGAAGTTTTGAAAAAAGATTTGATGGTTTCTGTAGTTGTTAATTGGCGGTCTTAGAAATGCCGGTCGTTTCTTTTTCATCAGAAAGCGCCGCATTGGGAATGCTAAAGACCGAAAGGACACATATTGAACCGCACTAACCGGAACTCGCCCTGGCCTTTGCCCTCTCAGGCTCAACCAAATATCTCGACGCGATTTTTTCAAACTCCGTAATTTGCTTCTGAATCCAGTCCCGATCCCTTCCCAGTTCGCTCGCGATAAGTTCGGCGACGAGCGGCGCAGCTTCGATCGCGGCCTTCGCATCCAGAAACAGCATTCGCGTACGCCGTGCTAGAACATCTTCGACGGTTCTTGCCATATCGAATCTCACCGCTCTCACGACGTCGGCCATCGTCCAATCAAAATCCTTGCAGAGCCTTTGTTCGAGCCCCAGCGTCTCAAACTCTTCGGGTTGCGCTATTTTCAAATTCTCCGTATTCGATGAAACGGATTTCATCCCCGACCGTTTTACCGCCGCATCCACGGCGTCTTTCGCCATAACGCGATACGTGGTCCATTTTCCGCCGTTGATCGTCACCATTCCGTTTCCGTCGATCGAAACAAAATGCTCGCGCGAGATCTTCGAGGTTTCATCCGAGGCCTCATCGGAAACCAACGGACGTATCCCGGCAAACGCGCTGCGTATATCGTCGCGGGTCGGCTCACGCCGGAAATAACCCTTGCAAGTCTCGAGTAGAAAATCGATTTCCTCGGATGTCGGCGTTGGCTCTTCGGAGACTCGATCGGCAGGGATGTCGGTGGTTCCGACGAGCGTTTTTCCGTAAAACGGAATCGCAAAAAGCAGACGTCCGTCAGAAGTCTTTGGGATCATAAGGGCGGAATCGCCCCCTAGAAACTCGCCGTCGAGAACGATATGCGTACCGCGGCTATGCCTCAGTTGAGGTCTTGCCGACGGAACGGACAAACTCCTGATCTCGTCTGAAAACGGACCGGCGGCATTGATTACCGAACGCGATGCGAGCTCGAATTCCTCCCCGCTCTCCGTCGATTTGAATCCGATCCTAAACCCGTCCGCTTCCGGCGTGATCTTCTGCACAAGCGCATAGTTTGCGAGCGTCGCACCTAACCTCGACGCCGTTCTCGCCAATGCGATCAGAAAACCGGAATCGTCAAACGCGCCGTCAAAATAAGAGACCGCACCGGCAAATGAATCAGCGGGAAGCGATGGAATCTTTTTCGGCAAATCCTTCTTCCCTATCAAGCGCGATTTGCCAAAGGTGAATTTCCGAGAGAGGAGATCGTAGAGCTTTAATCCGGCGAGATAATAGAACTTCTCCGAAACGGAAGTACAGGGCACGACGAATTCCAATTTTCTGACATGTTCGGGGGCATTCTTTAGTATTCTGCCGCGCTCAGCCAAAGCCTCGCGGACAAGCGCGACGTTGCGCTGCTCCAAATACCGCACGCCTCCATGAAGCAGTTTCGTGCTTCTCGACGAAGTGCATTTACCGAAATCAAAGCGTTCGAGCAACACGACATCGAGGCCTCGCGACGCCGCATCGAGCGCGCACCCGACCCCCGTAGCGCCGCCGCCGATGACGGCGACATCAAAAGGCGCGGCGCGCTCTTTGATTCTCTTCAGTGATTGCTCCCGATTCATTATTCTGCGGAAAACAAAGTCCGCCAGAGGAAAATCCCTTGGCGGACAGGATTGCTGTTTCAAGTATTCCCGCTGACACTCGCACGTACGATGCGAAACCAGCGATTGTTAAAAATTCCAGGTTCCTACCTTTCGCCTCTCGCCATCTCGGTCGCCGTTTCGATTTCGACCGCCAGCTTCCGGCTTCCGGGCTGATCAAACGTCTCGATCCAGCGAAGCGATTCATCCAATACCCTGCGCTGATACTCCGGCCATCCCGCCTTTCCGGCAACCGAGCCAAACTCGCCGCTGTAATACGCGGTGCGCGGAGCCCTTACAAGATCGGTGACGCTTCGATCAACGGAAATAAGCATTGTCGGAATCCCCGCCTTCTCCTCAATCTCGCGAGCCACGATGCCAAGCGTTTGATGGCAAAGCCTTGATGCGGGAATCAAAAGAGCGGCCTGCACCTCGTATCTCGAAAGTCGGGCCGCAAGATTTGGCGCCAAATCGGACGCAACGGCGGAAGCGTTTTTAATCCAACCGCAAGTTGACCACCAAACATGATTGAGCCGACCGATAACGGCATTGTTCTCATATTCGATCAAACGGTCGATCGGAATCTGCGCGTTGAGGTCTTCCATCACGGCTGCCGTGTCATATCCATGCCCTGCAAACTTCAGGTCTTCGGCTTCAATCTCGACTGGAATCTCGCGGTAGCTTGTATCACCATCCCAGCTATCGCTCTGAAATGCCGAAGTGCCATCGACATAAGCGCCGGCGGAAGTGATCAGGGCAAGATTCAACATTGGCAAAGCGCGCCGCGCGGGCGTAAAGGGCGCATACCGATTTTCTACAAACGGATAACCTTTTAGCGAATCGTCGCCCTGCCATTTTGAATAGCGCGACTCGATATCCTTCAAATTTTCAATCAGTTCCATAGATCAAATCTGCAGATCCCTTAGATCCTTTGTAAAGTCAAAATCCGGATCCACCTTCTCCACTTTTTTTTCGGATTCCCTCTTTGAGATAAAAAAGTACGCGATAAGCGCCGCCGCCATCGCTGCCATCAGCACCCATACCGATGCTTGATGCAATTGGTCAAACCTGATCTTCATCGGATCGGTCGCGGCAAGCTGATCGACGGGCTTTCCAATCTGCAATCGCAAGAGCGCGATCCAATACCCAACGACAAATTGTCCTCCGCCACACCCAACAACCATCAAAAAAAGAAAGAATCGCCTCGCCCACGCCCAAAATGCGCCACCATAATTTCGCGGGATAAAGGACGTTACCAAAACCAGCAACCCGATGATCAAACCGCTCACATTCAGGATCATCAAAGTGCGGTTAACCAGGTTTCCTGCAAGATCCGTCGTAGGCAATACGACGAACGCGGACGGCGCGGTAGCAAAACTGAAAAAGCATGCCGCCCCCAACCACATGGCGATCAATAAAAGTTCAAGCTTGGCGATGATCTTCATCAAACAATTTTCCTCGACGGTAAAGCTCATTATGAATTCTTTTGCTGAAAAGGGCAAAATCGGCAACCCTCGTTTTCAGAATAACTTCGGTAGCGGTTTGGAGGCGGCAATTCGATTTTTTCGCGAAAACTGTTGTCAAAACCGCATGGAATCTGAAATAATGTAAAAGTTAAACAATGATTTGTATTGTTTATCAATCCCACCGCCCACTCCAACTCCGCTCCTCCCGCGCGAATCAACACCTTGTTTAGCTTTAAGACCCCAAAACTCAGTTTGGTGCCGGTCCTCGCAGCAATCACGGCAACCGCGGCAACGATTTTTGCGTGGAACTTCGGTCATCCCATCGTTGATTGGATACAGTCCGTCGTGGCACCAAAGAATCCGGTATTTGCGCTTCCGCAATTGATACTTGTGGTCGTCGCAACATTCGTATTTAGCGAAGTCGGGCGCCGGATGCCGGTTAAGAAAGCGGCCTTGATCGCCGCTGCGTTTTCTTGTGCCTGGTTTGCATTGGCCACGGGTTCGGCGTATTTGCTTGGCTTCAACTTGGCGCCAATACCGGTTTGCGTCGCATCTTTTGCGACGATCTCGGTCGCGCATTTCTCGCGTTTGTGGCTAATCGACCTTAAATTGACCAGAAATCTGGTTGCGCTTGGCACCGTTGGAAATCTCGCCTCTTCTGCAGCTCCAGACAGCCGGGTCGAAACCGGATTGCTTTTGCTTGAAACGATTTTTCCCGTATCCGAGGTCGTCGTATTCGGACTCTCGGAATCCGGCGGACTCGAACCGCTGGGCAGAGCTCGAAAAGACGGAAACAACGAGACCGCGCTAAAACGAAACGAGCTCTGGCAGCATTGCGTGGATCTATGCGATGTCGCCGCAAACACGCGCGAGACGATTGTCGAAAACACCGGTCCGTCATCTACGGCCGCTCGTATCGCGCTTCCGCTGATCTGCAATGACGAAGTTCAGGGCGTTCTGTTTATAGACATCAAGCACGACTTTCAGCAGGCTGACAAAATGCTCCTCGAAACCTTTGCCGAACAGCTGGCAAGGAACTTCCAGCGCAACAGCCTCAAGCACAAGATCCTTCCGCACAGCCATTGGTGGAGCAGCTTCTCCACCCAGTCGTCCGAAAACAGACTCAATATCACGAGCCTTGTGGATGGTCTCAACAAGGAAAGATCCTTTGGAGCAGTCGCGACTTCGAATCTCTCCGAAGCCCACGCCGTCGTTTATCTCGATGGCACGATCGCCTATCTCAACAACAGCATTCGCGAACTCGCCGGTATTGAAAGCGAGGATGTCGCGAATATAGACCTCTTTTCGCTTCTCGATCGCTTCCGAACACTCGTTTTCAACGATCCATCGATAGCCATCAGACGCGTGCTTCAGACCGGAAAGCCGTTTTCTTGCGAGCTTTTGAACGACGAATCAAACCGCGAACTGCAGTTGGACATCATCCCCGTTCGCGCCGAATTCACTTCCGTCGAAGGCCAACCAGAAACCGATCGTCCATCATGTCTTTTGATCACAGTCAAAAACATCGCGGAACGAAAGGAAAACGAAAGACTACGAAGCGATATGGCGAATCTGATGTCGCACGAGCTTCGCACCCCTATAACGAGCATCAACGGCTTTGCGGAAATGCTTCTTCTCGATGGTTCGATTCCGGAAGACTCGCGCGAGTATTTGTCGATTATTTCGAGCGAATCAAAACGGGCCTCGGCGTTGCTATCAAACTTTCTATCCGTCGCGAATCTGGAACAATCCGACAAGAAGGAAATCGAGAAGCTCCCAGTCAAGGTCGATAAGGTCGTACGCGAAGTTGTTGAGGAAATGCACGATACGGCGAAGAAGAAACGTATCCGGATAGTCGAAAAACAAAGCGACTACATTCCGCCCGTCGCCGCCGATCGCGGTTTGATTTCACGCGCCATCGGACACTTGCTGGACAATGCGATCCGGTACAGCCCTGAACGGACTTCGGTCGTTATCTCGACGGTTCTTGAAGCCGACTTCCTGCGGGTTGATGTCGAAGATCGCGGCTACGGAATACCAAAAGGCGAACAGGAAAAAATCTGGCAGAAGTTTTATCGCGTCAGCCGCGATGGCGTGGACAAACAGGAAGAAACGACGGGGCTCGGGCTTTCGCTCGTCAAGGAAATCGTCGAACAGCATCACGGAAAAATCTCAGTCGCTTCGGCCGTCGGTCGAGGTTCGAGATTTACGCTTAGAATCCCAAGACTCTAAAAAGAGAATCACTGGGTTGCGGAATCAGCCCGCGATCCTTTTGTTTATATCCCGTCACCCGGGAATAGCGATTCCGGCCGAAGCTCATTGCCCGAGTTTTGCCTGGAGCTTTGCGTCGAAAACTCGCGAACCATAGAATAGCCATGGTTCGGGATTTTTCGGCGCTTTTTTGTGCATATCGCTTCTCTGATCGCTTGGATAGACCGACTTGGAATAATCGTTATGGAAATCGCGGAATACAACAGCAAGGCTTGGGACAAACAGGTCGAAGAAGGATCGGAATGGGGCATTCCCTTCTCGCCCGAGGTTATCGCCGCGGCCCGCCGCGGAGAGTTTTCGATCATACTAACGCCACTCAAGCCCGTCCCAAGAGACTGGTTTCCCGAATCTTTGGCGGGCATCGACGTCCTCGGACTCGCCTCGGGCGGCGGACAGCAGATGCCCGTCTTGGCGGCCGCCGGTGCGAACGTCACGTCTTTTGACAACTCCGAAGCGCAGCTCGAGAAGGACAAGTTCGTGGCGAAACGCGAAGGTCTCTCGATCCGCTGCGAAAAGGGAGACGCCGCGGATCTTTCGAGATTTGCGGACCAATCCTTTGATCTCATTTTCAACCCCTGTTCGAATTGCTATTTCGCCGACTTGGAACCGGTTTGGAAAGAGGCATACCGCGTGCTGAAACCCGGCGGGGTTTTGCTTTCCGGCTTCAACAACCCGATCACGTTTATCTTCGACCGCAAACTCGACGAAGACAAAAAACAACTGGTAGTCCGGCATCCGCTTCCCTATTCCGATCTCGAACATCTCACCAGAGAAGAACTGGCCGAAATAAGAGAAAAAAAACATCCCACTGGAATTCGGCCACACACTCGAGTCCCAAATCGGAGGCCAAATAAAAGCCGGCTTCACAATCGAAGGATTCTTCGAAGACTACTGGTCAGACGAAATCTCCGAACTAAACAAATACTCCCCAACGTTCATCGCGACAAAGGCCCGTAGAATTGGGGACACTCCAGATTCCGGATAATTAGAAACACATCCATCAGCGACCCCATCCTCCCTTGACCACCTTCGCAATTTCCCCTATTTTCATCTTGTAATCAATAGTAATTGAAGATCAGCCAAACTCACGGAAAGCGGGAGACCCGCGTACGTACACAAGTTTTCCCATATTCCGTTTTACGAAACAATCGAATCAGTTTTCGCGACGAATGCATCATCACCTTTTTAGGACAAGACGTTTCACCATCGCCTGCGATTTACTCGGATGTCGAAGCTAATAACCGGCAACCTCACTTTCTACAAATAGACCTGTTTATGATCAGTATCAACATCACAAACTCAAACAATATCAAATCGGCATCCCTCAGCATTCGCAAGGATCATCTAAACCTTCGTTACGCAATGAACGGGACCGGTAAAACGACCATTGCACGCTCAATTACACTCGCAATTTCTAAGGGCGATATGGGGGTTCTAAAATCTTTTGGCGGCGATTCTGCTCCAACTTGTGATGTAAGTCCGGAACAAGCTACAGTCGAAGTGTTCGACGAGGATTTCGTCAACAACGTCGTCTTCCAAGATTCAGACGCAATTAGGAATGCCTTTGAAGTTTTTATCAAGTCTGCTGAATTCGACGAGCGCGAAGCGGCCGTTAACGAAAGACTGAAATCATTGCACATAGACCTCGGCAACGACGAAGCAGTTAACAATTTATTGGGCGCTGGAAACGAGGTTTTGACAAAATTTTCGGTGACAAAGAATGGTGACAACCTTAAAAATGTTGGCCTGTTAAATAGTCTTACAAGTTCTACTAGCATATTCAAGTTGCCACCTTCAATTTCACGATTCGAACCCCTGTTGACACGGTCGAATGGTGCGGAGTGGGTTGGTTGGAAGCACAGCGGTTCTAGTTTTGACGACCAGGGGCTTTGTCCATTTTGCTCTGTTGATTTGGATGGCAATTACAAACAGGCAAAGCAAGATTTTTCCGACAGCTATAAGAAATCAAATGTTGATAACATGCTCAAGATGCTGACGTTTGTAGATCGCGTTCGGGAGTTCATGTCAGATGAAGCGGCTGAACGGTTAATCGGTTGTATTCGAAACAACACAGACTCTGAGGCTGTACACTTGCAGTTGCGACGGTTCTATTTCGACTTGCAGTACTTAGTTAATACAGTTAGTCGCGCCGTAACATTCACTTCCACTTCGGTCAAACGTGAGCAACTAGGAGATCTCGTGCAAATCCTCGAAGAACATTTCATTGATGCTAGCCAATTACAAATCTTCAACAGTGAAAAGAGTCTCACAATTATTAATTCAGTCAATGAAAGGATCAAGAAGGTCCAGGAGGAGGTGGACGATCTCAAGATTGAGATTAGCAAGCTAAAATCCCTGATCGGCAAGTCAATTACAAATGCTCGTGAAGACGTCAACGAATTTCTTTGTATGGCTGGAATCAACTATGAGTTTGACGTCGAATACGATGAGCAAGATAATGCGAAGGCGGTTTTGAAGTACGTTCGCGATGATGCTGATCCAGTTCTGGTTTCGACCATTAAGAATCATCTGAGCTGGGGCGAGCGAAACTCGATAGCGCTGGTACTTTTTTTACATCATTGCGCAGCGCGGAATCCTGAACTTGTCATTCTCGATGATCCGATTTCGTCGTTTGATAGCAACAAGAAGTACGCCATTTTGCACCGCTTGTTTTCTAAGTCCCGCAAATCACTTTACCAAAACACGGTGTTGATGCTAACCCATGATCTTCAACCAGTTATCGATTTCGTGAAAAGTTCCAAACCTACTGGAGGTTCAATCGATGCTCGATTCTTAAGAAATGAGGCAGGCTCAGTTCAAGAAATAGCTATTGCTTCGAGCGATATCAATTCGTTTACGCAATATCTAAGAATGAGCGCCTGTGATGAAAACGCAATTTTGCTTCATCGGCTATCCTGTCTAAGGAAGTTTATTGAATACGCCCGATATAGCGAACAGTGTGATGCAGCCTATAATCTCCTATCCAGCATGTTTCACCTGCGAAATGAACCAAAGAATATGGACTTAACACCAATCGCAGCGGACCAGATAGAATTGGGTACGACCTACATTCGTAATTTCATTGGCGATTTTGATTATGAAACTGCTTTTGTTAAGAACTTTTCGACTAAGGCCTTGATCGAGGCGTTCAAGGCAGAACCTTGCGAGTTTCATAAAGTGCAGATTTTTCGAATACTCATTGAGGATCGCGGAATTAGGTCCAAGGTTGAAGATCCATTGATCAAGTATATTGACGAGCAATTTCATGTCGAAAACGACTATACCTACTTCTTGGACCCTCAGAAATATAATACGGTACCGCCATTTGTCGTCCCGAAGTGCATTGAATTCCTTAAAAAAGAGGGCGTGGTTTAAAGGAGCCATGGCCAAATCCGCGCCACATGACGAACATGAGAAACTATCAACTAGAACACCAAATATGTCGAGCTATCAAAGAAACAAAAACACTGCGTATACGTTATGATCGAGACACATTTTGGCGCGAATTTGAGCCGCAGGCCCTTTTCATTTCCACGGCCGATCATGTAAATGTTACGGGAATTCAGACTGAAGACAAAAACAAACCGCAAAAAGGACGTATGCGCGAGGTGCGGAACTTTGAATTAATGAAGATAAATGCCATCGAGGTTATGGAACTGGTGTTTCAGAAAGACCAATCATTTAATCGAAACGATAGGCGCTTTGAAAATGGATTGATTTGTTCGGGCTAGTGCCAAAATTCTCAAATTCGCGTAACTTTATGAGTCCATATAAAAAGGACCGCCAACGGAAACAGGTTCAGGAAAAGCTCATCAAATTCGCTACGCGGATTCCGGCCTTTATGTATTTGACGGACTTTCGCGAGAACACGCTGCAGGATGTGATCACAAAGCTCGAACCCGATTTGTTCAAGACGGTAACTGGCCTCACCGTTGCAGATTTTCATTTGCTCGTAAGTCTTAAAGTATTCAATACCGAACAGATGAACCAAGCCGTCTTCGCCTTCCGACGTTATGAAGACGCTTCTCTAAGATACACCGGCATCGAAAGTCACGAGGGCCTCACGCATTACGGGCTTTACGATACGGTAGTGGCGAGGGATTGAGATTTGATTGCCCGAGTCCTTTAGTTTTGGGGTTCTGGAAGTGAAGATGAAAACAAGCGAAAAGATTCCGAATGATTCGATGCGCATTGCGCACATGCAGCATGATGCATGCGTCTGCATCATCAATGGCCGGAGTTTCGGCGAAGGTTAGATCCGCGATCTGAGATAGCTTTCTTTAAATTTAAGGGAACTGTTACGCGCAGACAATATCAGGATGCGTTTGAAATTGTTAGCGATAAGAAAGCTGAAAGGCATCTGCGCAAAATGACCGAACTAAATCTCATTCGCCGTATCGGTTCGGGTCGATCGGTATCTTATGAGATATTCCCGACATAAATCACGACATTGTGTCGGGAAAGAGGGGCTATTTAGAGTGACGACCATCTTTCCCGACATAAATCCCGACATACTGTCGGGAAAATACAATCCAATAGCAGAACGCTGTCGCCGTCAAAAAAGGAAGGCTTCGAACTAAAAGCATGAACTCCCACACAACACGCGACCGCGCGTCTTTGAAGTCGCAGCAAACCCGCCAGCATGGTTTTGAAATGTTTGATTGGGCTATTTCGCGGCGAGTTAGTGGGCGATGCATAATCAGTGGTTTTCACTCACAGATCGAAAAGGACGTGCTTCACTACCTTCTACGCGGAAACCAACCAACATCCTAATGCTTGCTAGCGCACTTAAAGCAAAATTTGTTACTGAGATCGAGAAAGCTATCTCGGAGAACAGATTTTTGGTCATCACGCCCCAGTGGAAACGCAAAAAGGGTCGGTAAAACCACGGCGAAAAAGCGCAACAAACTCATGCTTCAACTTGCACAAAAAGCAACTGTCGGCTACATAAGCGCTGTCGGGTCACTCGAAAGCCTGCTAAAAATGACAACAAAAGAAATTTCACTTATTTCCTAACAAGAGCTCGCAAAGTAAACCACATCACCTCCCGATGAAGAAAGTTGAAACGATTCTAGTCAGCATGCCTTCGGTGGTAATTTCGCAGGCTAATTGGCCAAGTTATATTAAAGCGTTATGGAGGCCGAGTAGGATGATTCTTCGCTTTAGTGTTGGTCGAGAAGCTCAATCGACGACGCGAATTCGGTGACCAACCAAAAATTCCCGTGGTTCGGCTGTCCACGCGGCGTTCTCGACGACTTCACCGCTTCCCCTTTCGTGTCTTTCATGAATTTCGTGGTTATAATCCCCAACAGAAACCAGCAAACTTCCAAATAACTTGGAACTTTGAACTTGGAACCTGAAACTTGCTCTGCCATGCCAACCATCGAGACAACTCTAGCCACCGCCTCCGCTACCCTTGCCAATGAGGGTATCGCGAATGCTTTGCGTGATGCGAAGTTGCTTTTGCGTGCGGCGTTGGGGAAGACTGAGGCATTTCTTATCGCCTATCCGGAGTTCGAGATCGACGAGGAGTCGGGGCAAATTTTTGAGAAGCTTTTGGAAAGAAGGCTTGCGAAGGAGCCGATCCAGTACATTCTTGGGAAACAGGAGTTTTATGGACTCGAATTCGTCGTTCGGCCCGGTGTGTTGATCCCGAGACCCGAAACCGAGATCCTTGTTGAACATGCTCTCCGGTCCATCGCCCCATTCGAGGCTCCGAGAGGGTTTGAAATAGGCATCGGCTCGGGCTGTATTTCGGTAGCTTTGCTTCGGCAGTACGAAGATTTGAGGATGCGGGCGACCGACATTTCGCTCGATGCGATAGCGATCGCACGCGAGAACATCGAAAAACACGGTGTCGCGGATCGTATCGAACTCTCCAGAGGTGATCTTTTCGGCGATCTGCAAAAGGATGAACGGTTTGACCTCATCGTATCAAATCCGCCCTATATCGGAAGCGAGGAGTTTTCCGGACTCGAAGCGCAAGTGCGGCAGTTTGAACCCAAGACGGCTCTGACGGATGATGCCGATGGCTTTTCGGTGATCGAAAGAATCGCCACGGAGTCCGGTAAGCATCTAAAGGAGGGCGGCCGGATCTTTGTCGAGATCGGATTTGGGCAGAGCGAACGGGCAATGGAGATCTTTGCCAAAAACGGTTGGAAGGATATCGAGATCATCCCCGATCTCGCGGGAATTCCGAGAATCTTGCGCGCGTGCTGAGCGGAAATGCCGGATTAGATGCATCGAGCCGCCTTTCAGCCGTGCAAAATATTGCCGCAACTGCCGTTAAATCAAATATTTTTGGCGCAAAACCCGCCTATCTGCTAATATCATTGTTAAACGCCCGGTACGAAATCCCGCCGTTTGCTTGTCGTTAAACGGTTAACCCGCAAGATTTTAACCCGTGAATCGGGGGATTTTGCAGGGATGTTTCGAAGGGTGATGATTTATTCCGCGCAATTTTAGATTTGAGGTGTTTACCATGGGTTACGAATACGAAAGAGAAGAAGCCAGTGCCAGTACGAAGCTAACTTATTTGCTGATCGGTGGTGGCATCGGAGCGGTTTTGGCGTTGTTGTTCGCTCCGAAATCGGGGCAGGAACTCCGCGAGGATATCGCTGTTGCGACCAAAAAGGGTATCGAAAAAGGACGCGAAACGGCGCATCAGATTCAGGAAGTCGCCGGCGAGTATTACGAAGTAACGAGAGATCGTGCCAACGAACTTTATTCGAACGCTTCAGAGAAAGCCTCCGAGCTTCAGGAACGCGCCAAGAGCGCCGCCGCGCAGGGTGCGAATCCGATTTCGGCTGCGATCGACGCCGGCAAGAAGGCGTATCTCGAAGAAAAACGAAAGAACGAATCGCGCGTTATCACCGAAGGCCGTCCGAGCTATCCGGTCGATGACGAGGTGCTTGAAGTTCCCGATACCGAAAACAAGGAATCCTAAATCGGTCCGCGATCGGTTGGAATTTATTTGAAGTGTGCCGGCGCGCTTCGAAATTGAAGATTGAGACTGCCGGAATCAGTTTATGAACGCCAACGAACCGCAGTTTTGGATGATGATCGCGTCGATAGTAATCGCGGTCTGTTTTGTCGTGATGGCGATCGCCCTGGTTGCGATCGCGGTTATCGTAAGACGTGTTATCGGCACGGTTAACCGGGTCGAAGAAAGGGTCGAACCGCTTATCGAGAAGGTCAGCCTTATCAGCGATCAGGGACGCGAAATCTCCGTTCAGTTCAACGAGATGTCGGGAAATTTGACCACCGCTACGAAATATTTCTCCGAAACCGTCGGATTGGTAAAGGAAGAAGTTGCCGAGTTGAAGCTTCTTGTTGGTGAAACGGCGATTACCGCCAAAGACAAGGTGGCGCTTGTCAGCCAAACCATCGATCGCACGCAGACGCAGGTCGTAACGACGGCCGATTTCATTCAGGACAAGGTTGTTCAACCGGCCGCCGAACTGGCGGCGATCATGGCGGGAATCCGCAAGGGTTTGGAGGTGCTGTTCGCACCCTCGCCGAAACAGATCGATCGCGTTTATCAGGAAGACGAGATGTTTATCGGATAGAAGCCCGCCCTCAAGATGTTTTGCGATGTTCTTGAGATGGGGCTGCCTCATGAGTCGTTTCAAAGCTGAAATTGACAGGTAAATGGCTTTCCAAAGAATTAGAGCAAGCCCCCTGCCGCCTCGTGCGGCAGGTGAATGAGGTCAGCAGCTAGTCGAAACCGCAATAAATCATCCGGAGACCCCTGCCGCCTTGTGCGGCAGGTGAATAAGGTCGGCCCCTTCCAGAACAACCATTAACCGCAACACACCAAGTACTTTACGGCTGTAGCTACGGACCTTTGCCGCCTGCCGGACAAGCCGGCAGGGGTCTTTTCAGTTAGCCTATTTTCAATTTTGGGACTGCTGTGCCTTTTGTTGCCAACATCGTTTATGAGATCTTTTAGAATTCAATTGACGAAAACTTGCTGCAAGGCAAACCATAATAGATTCAATGTCACAAAAGAAATTGGTACTCGCCCTTGATCAGGGCACCACATCGAGCCGCGCCATCCTCTTCGATACCGATGGGGCAACGGTCGCAATCGCGCAGAGGGAGTTTACACAGATTTTTCCCGCTCCCGGGCTTGTCGAGCACGATCCATTGGAAATTTGGGAATCGCAAAAGGCGACCGCAATCGAAGTGCTGCAATCGGCATCGGTGACGGCCGATAAGATCGCCGCCATCGGAATCACAAACCAAAGGGAAACCGTCGTTGCTTGGAACAGAAAAACCGGCATACCAATCGGAAACGCGATCGTCTGGCAGGATCGTCGTACGGCTCCGTTTTGCCTCGAACTCAGAAACACGCACGAAGACCTGATTCGAACCACGACCGGACTCGAATGCGACGCATATTTCTCCGCCAGCAAAATACGTTGGATCCTTTCAAACATCGAGGCCGCAACCGAAATGGCCGATGACGGGGAACTCCTTTTTGGCACCATCGACAGTTGGCTGGTTTGGAATCTGACCGAGGGTAAGCTTCACATCACCGACGACTCAAACGCATCCCGGACGATGCTCTTCAACATCCACTCCCGAGAATGGGACAACGATTTGCTCGAACTTTTCCAGGTTCCCCGTTCGGCGCTCCCCAATGTCGCAGCTTCATCCGAAGTCTATGGAGAGGTTTCGGCGATTCCCGAATTGTCGGGAATTCCTATTGCGGGAATCGCGGGGGATCAACAGGCGGCGTTGTTTGGCCAGCAGTGCTTTTCCGAAGGAGACTCAAAAAACACTTACGGCACCGGTTGTTTCACTCTTCAAAACACCGGTACAAACGCGCCCAAATCAAACCATCGGCTTTTGACTACCATAGCATGGCGACTTGGTGACAAAACAACCTTCGCGCTTGAAGGAAGCGTGTTCATCGGCGGTGCGGTAATCCAATGGTTGCGGGATTCGCTCGGAATCATATCGAGCGCGGATGAGGTCGAGGAGTTGGCGTTGTCCGTTTCGGAGAACGGCGGCGTGTTTTTCGTTCCCGCCTTCGCTGGGCTCGGCACGCCGTACTGGGATCAGGATGCACGCGGAACGATCGTCGGTCTGACGCGAGGTACGGGTAGGGCGCATATCGCGAGGGCCGCCTTGGAATCGATCGCGTTTCAAACCGCGGAGCTCATCGAAGCGATGGCCAATGATTCGGGAAAGGTTTTGAGCGAATTGCGGGTCGATGGCGGCGCTACAAAAAACAAAACGCTGCTTCAATTCCAAGCCGATCTTCTGGGCATCCCAGTCTCGGTCGCGCACACCCCGGAAACGACAGCCCTCGGAGCCGCCTACCTCGCCGGATTGGCAACCGGCGTCTGGGAAAGCACCGAATCACTCGCCAAACACCGTTCCGAATCAGCCCGTTTCGAACCGACAATGAAAAGAAAATCCGCCGAGGATCTCCTCGCAAGATGGAGAGAGGCGGTCGGAAGGGCGAGGGGGTAAAAGGCACTGTTCCAAGTTCGAGGAACCGGAAGAGTTCCAGGAACCGGAAGAGTTCCAGGTTCCAAGTTCCAGAAGTTCCAAGAACCGGAAGAGTTCCAGGAACCGGAAGGGTTCCAAGTTCCAAGTTCCAGAAGTTCCAAGAACCGGAAGAGTTCCGGGTTCCAAGAACCGGAAGAGTTCCAGGTTCCAAGTTCCAGAAGTTCCAAGTTTTCCGGATGAGATTCCGGTGTCAGTAATTGGATTCACTCGGAGAAGTTGTTCCTGAATTATTTCTTAAAGCGGTGATGTGGACCACCTATAGGCTGGTTTTATTGAAATTCGAGAATTCGGATGGAACCGCGGCCGCTTGCAAAAATCGATCAAGCCCCGAACGGGGCGGAAAGAAAATAGCCCGTGGCAAGCGAAGCGCCGCCTCGGGTTTGGATCGCACAAGGGAAAAAAGCCCCGGCGGGGCGGTACGAATCGCAAGAATTCTCTAGATGAACCCGAAGGGCTCAAACAGGTTTTCGTAAAGAGCGGCAATTCACCATTGCCGAATCCTGGCCGGACGAGGCGCTCCGCTTGCGACTGGCTACGCGTCCGAGTAGCGCTGCGAAGAAAACATCCCAGCCACGTTATTGACACTTGGAATGCAGCGATTACGGGCGTTTCCCTGCGCCGGTATCCGGCGCGAGCGTTGTGTTTGTTTTTACCGTGGATTCCGCACAAAGCCGCTCCAGCCACGGCTACGATCTACGTGAGGCTACGCGTCCGAATGGGAAATTCCGGATTTTTGAATAAGATCGACTTTTTTGATCGGACTCAACTTTCGGCTCTTGGAACTTGGAACTTTTGAATCCACTCTAAATAATTCATTCAAGGAACTATTTGAAAAAACATCAGGGATATTCTTAACTGAAACGAGACCGCCAAGGGGGAAAAGTAGCGGGGAGTCCCGACCGCAGGTTGGGAGCCAGGACACGTTCCCGGCCACGTTAGTGGTGTTTGAAATGCAGCAATTACGGGCATTTCTCCGCGCCGGTACCCGGCGCGAACATTCATTCTTGTCTTACCGTGGGTTCCGCGCAAAGCCGCTCCACCCACGGCTACGATCTACGTGACGCTCCGCGTCCGAATAGGAAATTCCGGATCTTGGAACTTGGAACTTCTGGAACTTGGAACACTTAGTTACAAAATCCCGCAACAGAAGGCCCTAGTCTTCCTCCGCCTCGCTCTGCGACTTCGCGGTTTCTGTCGCAACGGCGGGTTCCGGGAGCGGCATTCCGGCGGCATCCGATTTTTCGTCGGGTTCGTCGATGCCGTCGAGTTCGATGTCTCCCTGCTCAAGCAAAAACTCTCCCGCTTTTTTGGCGAACGTCAGGCGCTCGTCGCTCTCATCCCAATCGACAAGGACGAGGTCGCCCGTTTCAACCTGCTCGGTTGCGACCAGATTCGAAAGCGGATAAACGAGGAAGCGCTCGATCGAACGCTTCAGATGCCTCGCGCCATATTTGAGATCGATGCCTTCCTCAAGCAAAAATTCCTTTGCCGAATCGCTGCATTCGAACACAAACTTCGTGCCGGCCGAATCCGTAATCCGCGCCTGAACCGAATCGAGTTCGATCTCGAGAATCTCGCGCAGATGGTGTTCCTTCAGGCTGCGGAATACAACCACCTTGTCGATGCGATTCATAAACTCCGGCGAGAACTTGCGTTTGGCTGCTTCGAGTGCCGTCCGGTAGATCTTCGTATCGACCTCGTCGTCCTGCGAATTCTTCATCGATTTGGCAGGCGCAAAACCGATACCGCCGGAAATCATCTCGGACATTTCCCTCGCGCCGAGGTTTGAGGTCATGATCACGATCGTGTTCGAGAAGTTGACGTTGCGATTGTCGCCGAGCGTCAATGTCGCTTTGTCGAGAATTCCCAAAAGAAGCTGCCAAAGCGAATCCGACGCTTTTTCGATCTCGTCAAAGAGTACAAAGGTAAGCTTTGTTTCATCGGTGTGATGCTTGTCTATGTTTTCCTGCGTCAGCATCGGCGAAGTTTCGCGGTGACCGAGATAACCCGGAGGCGAACCGATCAGCTTGGCTATTTCATGCGAATGCTGAAACTCGGCGCAATCAATTTTAACGACCGCGTGTTCGTCGCCCAGCAAAACTCCGGCGGCAGCCTCCACGACGCGTGTTTTTCCGGAACCCGTAGGACCAAGAAAAAGCATCGTGCCGATCGGACGTGTGGGATTCTGCATACCCGCAAGATAGATCTGGTAAAGACCGCTCATTCGACGAACCGCGCGCTCCTGACCAACGATCAGCGCCGACAACTCGTCTTCAAAATGCTTGGCCCTCGGGCTCTTGATATCCGGATTTAGCAAAATTGGCTTATCCGACCCCTTACCGGTCTTTGCCTTCTCTTTCTTCATAACGTTTCCCCTGAAAACGGCGGCGGGTTGCCGCTCTTGCGGACAGAAGCTGTGTAATACCGATCGAGTCAAATCCAACCCGACCGACGTTCAATTGATGATTTCAATATCTTGAAAGTTCGCCGATTCCGGCATGAGAACCGATGGAAAACCGAGGCGCAACCCCGAACTGAACTTGGAATCGGGAACGGCGGTCTGCCAATATCTCTCAAACAGGAAAACCTCATTCGAGGATTCGGCACATAGCCCGTGCGGCACTCCCTCAAGGGCCAATCCATTTGGCAGATCCGGGGAGTTCCGTGGCTTGTTCGAGGCAATCTGAAAGCTCGTACAAAAAAATCGGCTGTACTCCTCAAAAAACAACACGGCACGCCGACGATTCAAATCAAACTTTCAAAACTCATTGAATAATGTGGAATTATCCGGGCAAAAAGACTTCATCCAAGCCTCGAAGTATCATTTGATGTTTAACATAGAAGATGTACGTTGGCAAATGGCGGTATGGAAGGAGTTATGCGGACAGGACCGCCGAAAACATCAAGAATCGCGAGGTTCAACAGTTTTCAGTTGTCGAAAATGTTCTCGGCATACCATCAAAAGGAGTTTGCTGGAATATACTTCTGTCTTTTGGGCATTAAGTTAAGGGAGTCGCGAGTTTCGAGTTTTGAGTTCGTTGGGTAGGGGTGAGGAGTTTTCTGAACTGTTGATTGCGGACAAAGGAATCACGCCAAACGCTCATCGCAGGTGGATGCCGCGAAACTTGTCCGGCTGAGTGAGGCCATCCCGTGGATTCCGCCGAAAGCCGCTCCTTCCACGGATAAAATGTACGTGACGCTATGCATCTTCATAAGAACTTCCGGATTTTGAAAAGAAGCTGACTCCATTGAGCGGCCTCAACTTCTTTCTCTTGGAACTTCTGGAACTTGGAACTTTGAACTCTTCCTAATCTGATGGGTCTATTTAGAAACAACAATACCGGCGATGATCTTCTGCAGAATTTTGAGGAGGAGGCGATGCCCTTTACCCAGGATTTATTTCGCGTTGCGATGTTTCTGAAGCGAAACCGCGATGCGGCTGAGGATCTTCTTCAAGAGACTTTGATGCAGTCATTCAAGTCGTTTCACAGATATGAACCGGGGACGAACTGCAAGGCGTGGCTTACGACGATCATGTACAACACGCATTACAAGCAACTCAAGAGGGAAACCCGCCTGAGCCTTGTCGAGGACAAGGAAGAGCTGATAGCAAAAACAGTCGCGTTTGAGGCGCCCATCCCGGAAAGAATTACCGACGAGGAAATTCTCACAGCTCTTGAGGGAATGCCCGAACATTTCCGGGAGATCGTTGTTTTGTGCGATGTTGAGGGATTTGCGTACAAGGAAATCGCAGCGATCATGGAGATGCCGATTGGAACCGTCATGTCGAGGCTTCACCGGGGACGAAAACTCCTTAGAAACGAACTCGCCGTCCTTGCAAACAGTTATGGCATCGGACTAGAAGAAGAAAGTGAAAACAAAAAGAAGGCTAGTGGAGGGGAATCGTAATGAATTGCACTGATTTCCGCGAAATGGCAGATTCCTATCTTTCGAACGAACTGCTGACCGAAACAAATCATGGATTTATAAGCCATCTTGAGGCTTGCGGCCCATGCCGTTCGTATTTGGAACGCATCCGCAACATCCGCGGCCGTATGCGTGACGCCGTCTGCTCGGCGGAACAATACCGCATGCGCGAAGGCTTTGAACGCACTTGTCTGGCGAAGCTTCGCGAACAAACGCGTGGCGGCGGCCAGTCGCTCGCGCAGCGCTTCTTTGGCTGGAGACCGATGGCGCTTGTTGCGGCCAGCCTCGTCGTGATCCTCGGCGGATACGCGATGTTCTCGAGTTTTACAAAGGTTTCGGCCGAGCCGTATCTTGTCGCGGGGCTTGATGAAAATGACATCGTGAATGTCGCCGCCGCCGATCACCACATGTGCGCGGTCGATCACAAGGCAAATCTGGCGGTCGAGTCCGCTTCAGAAAACCCGCTTTATACGGGGCTCGACAAGCTCGTTTCCTCTGAAATCGGGAG
Organism: Pyrinomonadaceae bacterium; assembly: GCA_041394795.1. Taxonomy (GTDB): domain Bacteria; phylum Acidobacteriota; class Blastocatellia; order Pyrinomonadales; family Pyrinomonadaceae; genus Aridibacter. The sequence goes on from JAWKHN010000003.1 coordinate 28,855, forward strand.
CCAGCTCGGAGACCAAAAGCTTGTCAGCGCGCACTATTGCAAATACAAGGGAGTGAGTTTCGCGCACTATATCTTCCAGGGCGATCGGGATACGCTCTCGGTGCTGGTCGCTCCGGCGGAAGACGTTAGGGGCACGCTCAAAGAGGAGATGGTCTCTTTCAGCTCTCCCGATTATCAGATAGCCGGATTTGAGGTAAATCGGAATGCGGTTTTTGTGATCTCGGATCTCGACCGCGAGAAAAACAGACGAGCGGCGAACGCTCTGACGGCGCCCTTGAAGACGCATTTTGAAAAGAAGCTCGGATTCGAGACCCTCGGATTCCGGGTTTTCGATACGCATTGGAACGCGATCGGTTAGATAAGAAAAGGCCTGTCTCTTAGTCGCTTCAAAGCTGAAATCGACTTGTTAAATGGCTTTCAGAGTATTCAGGCAAGACCCCTGCCGCCTTGCGCGGCAGGTGAATCAGGTCAGCAGCTAGCCGAACATACTTTGAATCATCCGGAGGCCCCTGCCGCCTTGTGCGGCAGGTGAATAAGGTCAGCCCCTTCCAGAACGATACAAACCTTAACAAACCACATAATTAACGGTTGTAGCTACGGACCTTTGCTTCCTGCCGGACAAGCCGGCAGGGGAGCCGGAAGGAATCGTTCGTCGTCGCTATTAGCTTCTGACCTGATTCACCTGCCGGACAAGCCGGCAGGGGTCTTAGAAGCTAGCTTGCTTTCGATTCCGAGAATGTCGCACCTCTAGGCCAAACTCACCTTTGAGACCGCTTCTTTTCTGATTTGCACTCAATCGCGCTATTCGGAGTCTTCGTAATACTCAACGCCGAGGTGCGTAATCAATTCCTCGCCCTTTAGATACCGCAAAGTATTCTTGAGCTTTTTAAGCTGGATGAAGATGTCATGCTCGGGATACAGTCCGGGAGCGGTTTGCGGCGCCTTGAAGTAGAACGAAAGCCATTCCTGGATTCCCTTCAGATTCGCGCGTTTGGCGAGATCCATAAACAACGCCAGATCCAACACCAAAGGCGCGGCGAGTATCGAATCCCTGCAAAGGAAGTCGATCTTTATCTGCATCGGATAGCCAAGCCAGCCGAAGATGTCGATGTTGTCCCAACCCTCTTTGTTGTCGCCGCGCGGCGGATAGTAGTTGATTCGAACGACGTGCGAAAAATCTTCATAAAGATCGGGATGGACTTCGGGCTGAAGAATATGTTCGAGCACCGAAAGCTTTGATTCTTCTTTCGTCTTGAAATTCTCCGGATCGTCGAGCACCTCTCCATCGCGGTTTCCGAGGATGTTCGTCGAATACCAGCCCGCAAGACCAAGCATTCTCGCTTTCAAACCCGGCGCGAGGATCGTCTTCATCAGCGTCTGCCCCGTTTTGAAGTCCTTTCCGCAGATCGGCACGTTTTCCTTCTCGGCAAGCTCTGTCAGCGCCGGTATATCGACCGTCAGATTCGGGGCGCCGTTTGCAAACGGAACTCCCGATTTGATCGCGGCATAGGCGTAAATCATCGACGGCGCGATGTCATCCGCATCATCATAAAGCGCCTTTTCAAACGCTTCGATCGAACCATGGATGGCGGATGGCTCGAGATAAATTTCGGTTGAGGCCGCCCAAACCATAACCAGCCTGTCGCAATTGTTTTCCGCCTTGAACTGCGCGATTTCCGCAATCAACTGCTCGGCAAGATCCATCTTGTTCTTGCCCGTTTTTACGTTCTGGCCATCAAGCCTTTTTACATAACGGTTGTCAAAAACCGCCTTCATCGGCTTGAGCGAAGAGAGCTGCTCGGAGACCTGGTTCAAGAGGTCCTTTTCCAACACGCCGGCATTCATCGCCGCATCGTACGCGTTCTCTTCAAAAATGTCCCACGCCCCAAAACAGATGTCATCGAGTTCCGCCAAAGGCACAAAGTCCTTGATCTTTGGAACCCTGTTGTCGGTGCGTTTTCCAAGCCGGATCGTACCCATCTGGGTCAGCGAACCGATCGGTTTTGAAATCCCGCGCTTGATCGCTTCGACACCGGCGACAAAAGTTGTGCTGACGGCCCCAAGACCGACAAGCAAAATACCCAATTTCCCTTCCGCGGGGGCTAATTCCACGGGTTTGTTAACCATTTTCCGATATCTCCGTATGTTAAATAGAAGTGAAATAATACCACTGGCAAAGGGTATAGGCGAGTTGGGGCGATGGAAAATGGAGTTGCGGGTTTGAGGCGGGAGTCAGATAGAGATGGCTCTCTCATGCGGTGATTTGTGCCAGGCACTGAACAATAGATACCCGGCCAACTCAACATCGAACTTGCGCCCGGCAAATGGCACTGCAAAATCCTCGCAAAATTGGCCGCCGATACATGCTTGCCAGCTTACTTCCATCTCGACTTGTCCTAACTTGCTAGCGTGCCAACACTTCCCTCTTTCTGTCGATATGTTAAGAAGATCATGACGATCATCGCGCCCAAAATTACGAGAGACGAAGTAATCCGACTTAAATCGATCCCGCCATGTGCGAGCGGTTTTGTCAGCGTATCTCCAACGGTCGCCCCGAGCGGTCTTGTTAATATATAGGCCGCCCAGAAGAGCACGCCCTTGGAAATTTCAGTAAAATAGTAAAGGGCCGCGACCAGTGCTATTAGCCCTGCGAAAACCAGTGCGCCCAATTGAAATCCCAACCCCACATCATCAGCCACGAAATCACCGAGCGCGGTGCCAAGCGTATTCGAAACGAGAATCGTTACCCAATAGAACAACTCCTCCTTCCTTGAAGCGATGTTTTCAAACTCAATCTTTCCAATCGTCAGATGCCAAATGAGAAGGATGATCATCACGCCAAGGAATAGAATGATTGAAGACTTTATGTACCCGAGTTCAAGCGTTCTGTCGAAATAGTCTGACATTGTCGTGCCGACAGTAGTTGTAGCAACGACGACAGCCCAATAGTAGTGTGGATGAAACCGTTTCGCAGAAACTTGGGCCGCGAGCGTGACGACAAAGAATCCCAAAAAGATCACGCTTCCAACAGCATATCCAAGATTAAGTGACATCGATACCGCATCGCCCCCAGTTTCGCCCAGCGTTGTCGCGAAAATTTTGATCACCCAAAACATTAATGTGATCAAAGGTACCTTTCGTATCACGTCACCCTCAAATTCACCATCACCTTCCGTGTTCATATCGTTGCTCTCCCGATTTAGCCCAAGGATTTGAGCGGCTTTAAACGTCCGATTCAATCTCTTTAGGTCTTGCCTTTGTCATGCTAAAAATCACTTTGGGCGATAGAGTCTCACCCAAGAAACATCTTGGAAACCGACATGTTCCGAGTGTCACGGCGCTTCCCGATTTCGTGCACCTTACATAAGTTTCGTGAACGTCCAACCTGGAATCCACAACCTCTGTTTGGAGAAATCTATTCAAATACATTCTCGAGATTGTCCACCTCATCCAAAATCGGCGTCGCAATCCGTTTGTAATCCATGACCGATTTGGCTTCTTCGGCCCTTGCAATCAAATTCTCAAATGCGACGGCTTGCTTTTTACCGTTGTGATCTTCGACCTTTGTCTTGACACTATTCCATGTTGATCTGAGTGCGACTGTTGTTTCCTTTAGTTTGGTCGTGTTGTTTGAAGCGGCCCAAATCTCTAATTCGCGTCCATAGAAATCAAGTTTTGTGATTCCGACGGGAACTTTAGGGCTGTAGGCGGCGGTCAAATTGGCGACGTCGAAGGTGAATCGATTTGATATTTGCAAAGCCAAGCTTTTGTTCTTTTCTTCAACGGACTTTGCCAGTTTCTCCATAACCAACGGCAATTCCTTCGCTCCGATATTTTGATTTTTGAGCGTGGCTACTGCTGCCCGCAGCTCCTCAATCCTTGAGGCGGCGGTTTTCCATTCATCGGCTTTGGCAGCGTCGTAGATGTTCTCTCCAAATTCGCCTGCATCGACCAGATCTTTCGGAACTCCACTCGTGTTTGGCGCGTTGTCGCTTGCCATATCTTTTGAAGCAGTTTGGCTCGTTGTCTTTTGATTCGATTTATCGGCACCTTTCGACTCCTGTTTTTCAGAGCTTTCACACCCCGCCGCTAAAAGACCGACTGTGAGAATCAGTATTCCCAAAACCGTCAGAATTGGGTTTCGTCCTAGCTCCGTAGTTGAAGTATTTGTTTTCATCGCTTTGATCCTTGTTGTAACGATCCTCAATTAGTCCCAAATTAGGCGCGATTCTGGATCTGACTAACCAGTCATTTCGATTTCAAAACCACGTTTTCTATTTCTCCGCTCTTATTTTCGCCAATCCATTTGCATTCCGTTCTTACAACCTCCCGGTCTGCAATCAATTTAGCGAATTGTTTTTAAACGAAATATGAATGAGCACTCAACCGCATCGATCGCTCACAAGGCAATTGATTTGGAAAAAGTTCACGCGGAGTATGTTTTCAAGCGACAATCGAAGCAAGGTGCGAGCAGGTTTTGAGGCGTAATCAAATGGCGAGGCGTGGGTTGACTCAAATTGTGCTGGATTAACAATTACAGCGGTTTAACGATGCGCGCTTGGAAACTTGATGGTGAAGACAGTTCCCGTTTTGTCAGTGCGAGTAAGTTCTATCGATCCGTGGTGAAATTCGGCAATCCATTGGGAAATAGACAATCCGAGTCCGGCACCTCCACCGCCGGCCAGTGACCCCGAATCTTTCGCTGAACGGGTCTTGTCAACTCGGTAGAAACGCTCAAAGATATGGCCTTGGCTTTCTAATTCAATTCCGCGTCCGTCATCTGAAATCTCGATCTCGTATCCACTAGCGGAGGAGGAGGCAGAAACCCGGACACAGGACGAAGCATTCTTGACGGCGTTGTCAATGAGGATCACGAAGAGGCGACGGAGAAGCTGTCCGTCCGCCAAAGCCGGCATCTTCCCGGTTGTTTCGAATTTGATTTCAAGCCCGTTTTTCCGGGCAATCGAACGAAATGACTGAACTGTTTCGGCCAGTATTTCCTCGATGAACACCTCCTCCAACGAGGCAGGCTCTTCTCCGGAATCGGCCCTTGCCAGAGCAAACAAATCTTCAATTATCTTCGACATGCGCTCGGCTTCGCGCAGCATTATCAGTACAGATTCGCGATATTCTTCGGAAGTGCGTTCTGTTTTGGCAAGAGTGACTTCGGCCTCGCCGCGAATAATCGCAACAGGCGTGCGAAGTTCGTGGGATGCATCGGCCATAAATCGCTGTTGCTGCTCAAATGAAGAATCAAGCCTCGAAAGCAATCGATTAAAAACCCCGGCCAGTCGTCCTATTTCGTCTTCTTCATTGCCGACTGGCAACCGCTCATGCAAGTTTCGCGCGGAAATTTCCTCCGCCTTATCGCGCATTTCGGCAATCGGGGCAAAGGACTTTTTCATCAGCAAATATCCACCAAAACTCGCTGACAGCAGGGCTAACGGGATCGAGATCAGAAGTGCTGCGCGTATCCGTTCCAGCAATGCTTCGGTGTCATCCAATGGATGCGCCATTAGAAGGTAAAAACGCTTCCCGCTGATCTCAAATGGATGATAGTAAACTCGGAGCGATTCCTTGCTGCCGGCGAATGTAACAATCTCCGACACGCCAGACTTGGTGAATCTTGAGAGCAAGTCGCGGGCTGTCGCTGAGGAAAGCTCGCTTTTGTCCTTGCCAGCTTTAGATTCCGCAACGATCTCCTTTTCAGAAGAGAAAATGATGAGACGGTAATTCTCGTAGCTTACCTCACCCGTTGCATCCTGGATCGACCCGTTCAAAATCCGTGGATCGGTTTGATCGCTCTGATCCCCAAACTCCTGTTTTACAGCATTTTCGAACGAAGAAGCTATCTCCCTCATCGTTGAATCGGTTTGTGAATATAGGGCCCGTACAACGAAGAAGTACATTGAAACCGCAAACAGAACCAACACGAAAGACAAGACTCCGGCGTACCAGATAGTCAATCTAACTTTGGTCGAGTTTAAGAGGTTCATTCCGACTCGAATCGGTTGTGCAAGATATATCCGGCTCCCCGACGGGTTTGAATCAGTGGATTTGTGGAATTTTTATCGAGCTTTTTTCTGAGCCTGCCGACGAAGACCTCGATGGAATTTGCAAACGGGTCATATGTTTCATCCCAACAGTGTTCGGACAATTCCTCGCGACCAATTACCCGGCCCGCATTGCGTACAAAGTATTCGAGAATGGTGAATTCTTTCGTCGTCAGTCTGATTTCTTCACCGTTTTGCCAAACACGCTGAGACCTGGCATCGATTTCGAGTCCGTCAACCGTGATTCGGGATTGTACGAAGTCTTTGTCCTTGCGACGAAGGAGGGCCCTGATTCTCGCCAAAAATTCACCAAAAGCGAAAGGCTTTACCAAATAGTCATCGGCACCTGAATCCAGACCTTCGATTCGGTCCTTTATCGCGTCACGTGCCGTAAGCATCAAGATTGGAATATCCAAATTGCTTTCACGAACTTCTCTGCACACTTCGAATCCATTCCTGATCGGAATGTTCACATCCAAAATTATCAAATCGTATTCGTTGATCGAAATCTGATACAGGGCATCTTCGCCGTCGACCGACAAATCGACGGCAAACGCCGCTTCCCTCAATCCCTTTAAGACAAAGCCGCTGATTCCCTCATCATCTTCTACTACCAGAATTCTCACAATTGAAACCCTATAAGATTTCGTTGAATTTCTCTACCAATCGAGACGACTAACATTTCTCGAATTCGTTTACTCCCGAATTTTTATAGATATTCACAATCTCTTGCTGATCATCATTAAATGAAGCGGTTGACGAAATCGCATAAGAACTTCCCTAATCATACGGAGAGCACGCCCGCGTCAACCTATGTATTCACTTCACGGATTGCCTACTAAGCCGATCCAAAATGATCACAGTCCAAATTCCTTCCTGTCTATTCGCAACACACTGCACAGAACGCCTTGTTCTTTTCGGCTTCGATCTTCAACATTAGTTTCCCGTTAACGTAAATCTTGGTACTTGGACTGGGCTCATTGCGAATAGATCGTAGAAGTAGTATTTGATCGCTCTCAAAGCCCTTTCTGGAGAAATACAAGCTCACATTCGAAAGCCGCTGGTTACTGGCGGCCGTTTTTTCTCCTTTTGATTGTACATCGACAACCATTATAAGCGGATTTGATTTCCATATGTCTCCCATTTCGCCCATCGCCATGTCGAACCCGAGCTCCCTTTCTTCACAAGTTAACTTTGGTTCAGTTGGTATAACAGTAGGTCTTCTTTGACTTGCCCAATTACATCGAAAACCAAAAAGCAAAACAGGAAAAGCAGCAGAAGCATCCGTTCATTATTAATCACCATAAAATCTCCTATTGATCAACATGGAGCAGGAATCTTTGGGAATCCACTTCACCTGCCCGCCAGTTTCTTGGCCAGTGCGTTTGGGGCGTGCCCCGCACCAGATGTCCCTACGGTTCTTTCGTCCGTTAGATTGTCCGTTCAGCACCGTCGCGATTGCCAGAGTATATCAGTAGATAACTCCTCCTCATCTCCCGGCGCATGCAGCAGTCCAATGCTGAATAATTTTGCGCCTATTCTGGCGGCATTAACCACATCAAATTGCTTCATGTCTAAGATGAAAGATGCATCCACTCTAGTTTTGGTTGGGGGGGGAGGACGGGAGTTTCGAGTTTCGAGTTTTGAGTTTTGAGTTCTTTGACTGAAGTCGACTCGTTTACCCGGACGTGAGAGGAGGTAATGGGGTTGTTCGCTTCGCTCATTGCAGGCGGGGACGCCTGCGGTCCAGTCTCGCTTCGCTCATTGCAGGCGGGGACGCCTGCGGTCCAGTCGGAATCTTGGAACTTGGAACTTTTGGAACTTGGAACCCTGCCCGCCCGGGCACAACTTGGAACCCTGCCCGGACACAACTTGGAACCCTGCCCAGGCACAACTTGGAACTCTGCCCCGACACTACACAATCGTCGTCACTATCTCCTTGATGCTTCGTTGGAGTTCGCGGTCGTCGGTGATTGGCGAGACCAGTGCGGCGTCGGCCGCTTCGATCGGTGACACACCTTTTGAAATTAGCTGGCCGGCGTAGATCAAAAGCCTTGTCGAGACGCCCTCTTCGAGGCCGTGGCCCCTTAGGTTTCGCACCTTTTGTCCGATGGTGACGAGATCGCGTGCGATATCCTCGGAGACGCCCGATTCTTTCATCACGATTTCGCGTTCGAGTTCCGGTTCGGGATAGTCGAATTCGAGCGAAACGAATCTTTGCCTTGTCGATTGCTTGAGGTCTTTTAGAATCGACTGGTATCCGGGGTTGTAGCTTACGACGAGCATGAAATCGTCGGGAGCTTCGAGTACAGTGCCGCGCTTGTCGATCGGGAGACGGCGGCGGTCATCCGTCAAAGGGTGGATGATGACAACCGTGTCCTTTCGCGCCTCGACGACCTCGTCGAGATAGCAGATCGCGCCCTCTCGGACCGCCTTTGTCAAAGGCCCGTCATGCCAAACGGTTTCTTCTCCCTCGAGCAAAAAGCGTCCGACCAGATCCGTCGATGAAAGATCTTCATGGCAGGCCACCGTGATCAGCGGCCGCCCCAAACGGTATGCCATGTATTCGACAAACCGCGTCTTGCCGCAACCCGTCGGCCCTTTTAGCATTGCGGGGAGTTTTGCCGCAAACGCGGCCTCAAACAAAGCGATTTCATTGTCCACCGGCAGATAAAACGGTTCGTTTTCTATCCGGTATTCTTCAACGGCGAGTTCCATAACCTATAGAATACAAAAGCTTCGGTTCCGATACGAACCGCGACGGCCTTTTGGTGCAAAAAAATTGCGGCCGCATTTTTCGTGCGGCCGCAGCTATAAACATCAACGCTAATATCGCGCCGAAATTACTCGTCGGAAGCCGAATCGGCCTTCGCCGTTTCCTTATCCGCAACCGTCTCTTCGTCGCCATTGCTCTTGACGAGCGGAATGTCGGTCATAAAGCCGCCACCGCGAATCGAAAACTCGTCGAGTTCCTGCGGAGGTTTGCGATTGATCGTCGGATCATCATCGACCTTTACGTTGCGGTAGTATTTCATACCCGTACCGGCCGGAATCAATCGACCCATGATGACGTTTTCCTTCAAGCCGCGCAGATAATCGATTCTTCCCGAAATAGCGGCTTCCGTAAGAACACGCGTCGTTTCCTGGAAACTCGCCGCCGAGATAAACGAATCGGTCGAAAGCGAAGCCTTCGTGATACCGAGTAGCAAAGGTTCGGCAGCGGCCGACTGGCCGTTCTCTTCACGCACCTGACGGTTGACGTCTTCATAGCGGAAGCGATCGACCTGCTCTTCGAGAAGGAAATCGGTATCGCCGACATCCTTGATCTTGACCCATCGCAGCATCTGTCTAACGATCACCTCGATGTGCTTGTCATTGATGTTTACACCCTGCAGACGATACACCTCCTGGATCTCATTGACGAGATATTCCTGAAGTGCGTCCATACCGAGAACACGCAAAATATCGTGCGGGTTCAAAGGGCCGTCCATAAGCGGTTCGCCCGCCTTGACGTGGTCGCCTTCCTGCACGGAAATATGCGTTCCGCGCGGAATATCGTATTCGTGCTCTTCCTGGTCGGAACTCGTGATGATGATCTTTCGCTTACCCTTTGTGATCGGACCAAACGAAACCGTACCGTCGATTTCACTCATAACGGCTGTTTCCGAAGGCCTTCTCGCTTCGAACAGTTCGACAACGCGCGGCAAACCTCCGACGATGTCCTTGTTCTTCGTGGTTTCGCGAGGAATCTTGGCGATGATGTCACCGCCTTGAACTTCCGCACCATCCTCGACAAGAAGGTTCGCGCGAATCGGCATCTGATAGGTTTTCAAAACCTTGCTGCCGCTGCGGATTTCGAGTCGCGGTTGATTCTTCTCATCCGAGTCCTTGACGACGAGACGCTTCTGGCCGCTGACCTTGTCGATATCCTCTTCGACCGTTTTTCCTTCAACCAAATCCTGATACTTGATCGTACCCGAAGCCTCGGTAAGGATCGCATACGTAAACGGATCCCACGTCGCGAGTATATCGTCTTCCTTGACCTTTTGGCCGTTCTTGACGTGAATATGCGCGCCGTAAACGATCGTGTAACGCGCTACTTCGCGTCCGCGGTCGTCCATCAGAGCGATCTCGCCGCCCTGACGACGGATGTTGATATGCTCCTTGCGTCTGTTTTCGATGACGTTCAGATCGTGATACATGACTGTACCGTCGATCGACGCGATATGCTTAGTCTCCTGTTCGAGACGGGCGGTACCACCGACGTGGAACGTACGCATCGTCAACTGCGTACCCGGCTCACCGATCGACTGCGCGGCGATAACGCCAACAGCCTCTCCGATCTCAACCGTTCTTCCCATCGCCAGGTTGCGCCCGTAGCATTTGACGCAGATACCGCGGCGGGATTCACACGTGAGCGGGGATCTGATGCGAACCTGCTGCAGACCCGAAAGCTGCACCTGGCCGGCGAGATCCTCATCGATTTCCTGATTCGACTGCACGATAACGTTGCCTTCGACCGGATCGAGAATGTCGTCGAGAGCGGTGCAACCGACGATTCTGTCGCGAAGCGATTCAACCTCTTCACCGTTTCGAACGATCGCCTTCGACCAAATACCCTTCATCGTTCCGCAATCGACTTCGGAGACGATCACGTCCTGCGCGACATCGACGAGACGTCTCGTCAAATATCCCGAGTCAGCCGTCTTGAGCGCCGTATCGGCGAGACCCTTGCGGGCGCCGTGCGTCGAGATGAAGTACTGCAGCACGTTCAAACCCTCACGGAAGTTTGCCGTAATCGGGGTTTCGATGATCTCCCCTGAAGGCTTGGCCATAAGACCGCGCATACCGGCGAGCTGTCTGATCTGGGCTTCCGAACCACGAGCACCGGAATCGGCCATGACGAGGATCGGATTGAGTTCGTTGCGTTCCTTTTCGCGGGTGTCCATCGCCTTGAACATTTCCTTAGCCACCTTGTCGGTAACTTCGGACCAAATGGCGGTCACCTTGTTCGAACGCTCGAGGTCGGTCATCGTCGCTTCTTCGTATTGCTGTTGAAGCTTGTCGACTTCCTGCCTCGCTTCCTCGATGATCTGCCCCTTGGTCGGCGGGGTTACCATATCGTCGATACCGATCGAAATACCCGCCTTGGTGGCGTAAAGAAAACCGAGTTCCTTGAGATCGTCCAAAAGCGCGACCGTTTGGTCGTGTCCGAGACGGAGGTGGCAGAAGTTTACAAGAGACTGAAGCCCCTTCTTCTTCAACGTACCGTTTACAAACGGCAGACCGTCACGCGTCAGCCGGTCGTTAAATACGACGCGTCCGACCGTGGTGTCGATCGTTTGCACGACGTCGCGCTGAATCCTTCCGCGCATGACGTCCTGCGAGTTGTGCTCCTTGATCAGATCGATCAGATCACCGCGCCAGCGAAGCTTGATATTAGCCTGCGTATCGACCGAACCGGCGTCTAGCGCGAGCAAAACTTCCTCGACCGAACTAAATATCTTGTTCTCGCCCTTCAGACCCGGTCTGTTGAGCGTCAGATAGTAGCAACCAAGAACGATGTCCTGCGACGGAACCGTGATCGGCTGACCGCTCGCCGGGCTGAGAAGGTTGTTCGATGCAAGCATAAGCATCGAAGCCTCGATCTGAGCTTCGGGCGAAAGCGGAATGTGAACCGCCATCTGGTCGCCGTCGAAGTCGGCGTTGAACGCCGTACATACGAGCGGGTGAATCTTGATAGCTTTTCCTTCAACAAGCACCGGCTCAAACGCCTGGATACCGAGCCTGTGAAGCGTCGGTGCGCGGTTCAGAAGAACCGGGTGATCCCTGATCACTTCCTCGAGGATGTCCCAAACAACGGGTTCCTGGCGTTCCACCATTTCGCGCGCCTGCTTGATCGTCGCCGCATGGAGATCCTTTTCAAGCTTGTTGTAAATAAACGGCTTGAACAGCTCGAGCGCCATCTTCTTCGGCAAACCGCATTGATGAAGCTTGAGTTCCGGACCGACAACGATTACCGAACGTCCCGAATAATCGACGCGCTTTCCGAGCAGATTCTGACGGAAGCGGCCCTGCTTGCCCTTGAGCGTACCCGAGAGCGATTTGAGCGGACGGTTGTTGGCGCCGCGAAGCACCCGGCCCCTGCGACCGTTGTCAAACAAAGCGTCAACCGCTTCCTGAAGCATGCGCTTTTCGTTGCGCACGATTACTTCCGGAGCGCGGAGCTCCATCAGCTTCTTCAGACGGTTGTTGCGGTTGATAACGCGTCGGTAAAGATCGTTGAGATCGGAAGTCGCGAAACGACCGCCGTCAAGCGGAACCAAGGGACGCAGCTCGGGCGGGATCACGGGGATGATCTCGAGAATCATCCATTCCGGCTTGTTGCCCGAACGGAGAAATGAATTTGCAACCTTGAGGCGCTTCGAATGCTTAAGCTTTTTCTGCTGAGACGTTTCCGTCTTCATGCTCACCCTGAGCTCGTCAACGAGTTCCGGGATATCGATCTGCATCAAGAGTTCCTTGATCGCCTCGGCGCCCATCTTGGCTACGAATTGATGCGGGTATTCCTGCATCAGTTCGCGATAGCGCTCATCGGTCAGGAGATCTTTCTCCTTAAGATCCGGAACATCGCCCGGATCGATAACGATATAGAGTTCGAAATAGAGGATCTTCTCAAGATCGCGAAGCGTGATGTCGAGAAGATGGCCGATGCGCGACGGCAACCCCTTGAAGAACCATACGTGCGAACAAGGGCTTGCAAGTTCGATGTGTCCGAGCCTTTCGCGACGGACCTTCGATTGCGTAACCTCGACACCGCACTTGTCGCAAACGACGCCGCGATGCTTCATTCTCTTGTATTTTCCGCAGAGGCATTCCCAATCCGCGACCGGACCAAAGATCCTCGCACAGAACAAACCGTCCCTTTCGGGTTTGAACGTTCTGTAGTTGATCGTCTCCGGTTTGGTGACTTCGCCGTGAGACCACGAACGAATCTTCTCCGGCGACGCGAGTGAAATCCTGATCGCTTCAAAATTCGGACTCAATTGCGTTTTTTCGTTGCTAAATCGAAACATTTATTTCTCCAAAATGTTTTGCGACGGCCGGATTCGCATCCGGCCCCAAACTACCCGGTTAAGTCCTAACCGCCAACAAGCTCTTCGACACCGGCGTTGATCTTGTCTTCATCGACCTCGTCTTCCGAGATCAGTTCGACGTCGAGACAAAGGGCCTGAAGTTCACGCACAAGCACGTTGAACGACTCGGGGATTCCAGGTTTGAAATCCGCGGCTCCCTTTACGATCGCCTCGTAGATCTTTGAACGCCCGGCGACATCGTCGGACTTGCACGTCAGAAGCTCTTGAAGGATGTGCGCCGCGCCATAGGCTTCGAGCGCCCAAACTTCCATCTCTCCGAAACGCTGTCCGCCGAACTGCGCCTTACCGCCGAGCGGTTGCTGCGTGATGAGCGAGTATGGACCGATCGAACGGGCGTGGATCTTGTCGTCCACGAGGTGGGATAGCTTCAACATGTAGATGTATCCGACCGTCACCTTTTGTTCGAACTGTTCACCCGTCAAACCGTCGTAAAGCCTCGTTTTGCCCGAGGGACCTACCGACGGCGGAAGACCGAGTTCGTCATAGCGGTTGTTCGCTTCCTTGATGTAATGCTTGATCTCGTTCTCGCTGGCACCGTCAAAAACGGGTGTCGCAAAATGAAGTCCGAGAACCCTTGCCGCCCAACCGAGGTGGGTTTCGAGGATCTGTCCGACGTTCATACGCGACGGCACGCCAAGCGGGTTGAGAACGATATCTACCGGCGTTCCGTCCGGCAGATACGGCATGTCTTCTTCCGGCAGGATTCTCGCGATAACACCCTTGTTTCCGTGGCGTCCGGCCATCTTGTCACCAACCGAAAGCTTGCGCTTCATGGCGACAAAAACCTTGACCATCTTGATCACGCCCGGAGGAAGCTCGTCGCCCTGCTTGATCTTGGCGATCTTTTCTTCATAGATATCCGAAAGGATCGAGATCTGACGCTCCGTTCTCTGGATGTAATCCTCGATTTCCGAGGTGATGTCCACGGTTCCGGCGGAGACGCTCGCCTTCTTGAGAAGGTTGATCGGTATCTCCTTGAGCATTGAGGCTTCGAGAGTGTCTCCCTTCTTGAGAAGCACTTCGCGGCCTTCCGTCAGGTTCTTTGTAAGCTTGCGGCCTTCAAAGAGCTCGTAGATACGGGCATCGCGCTGTTCGGTCAGAATCCGGATTTCGTCTTCGAGGTCGCGCCTCAGCGAGTCTTCCTCAAGTCCTTCGATATGAAGCGAACGCTCGTCTTTCTCCTGTCCCTTGCGGGTAAAGACCTGAACGTCAACAACAGTGCCGTCGATGCCCGGAGGCGCCGTCAAACTGGCGTCCTTAACATCTCCCGCCTTTTCGCCAAAGATCGCACGAAGCAGTTTTTCTTCTGCCGTCAGTTGTGTTTCGCCCTTCGGCGTCACCTTTCCGACGAGGATCGAACCGGCCTTGACGTGCGCTCCGATGCGGATGATTCCAGATTCATCGAGATCGCGAAGCATGTTCTCGCCGATGTTCGGAATATCACGCGTGATTTCCTCGGGGCCAAGCTTTGTATCGCGGGCTTCGACTTCGAGTTCCTCGATGTGGATAGAGGTGTAGTAATCCTCTTTTACGAGGCGTTCGGATACGAGAATCGCATCCTCGAAGTTGTAACCGCGCCACGGCATGAACGCCACCAGCACGTTTCTTCCGAGCGCGAGCTCACCCTTGTCGGTGCACGGACCGTCGGCGATTACCTGTCCCTTCTTGACGACCTCGCCGACTCCGACGATCGGCCGCTGATTGATACAGGTATTCTGATTCGAACGCTTGAACTTGACGAGCGAATAGATATCCGCCGTAACCTCGCGGGAGATCATTCCGCCAACCTGATGATCGGCCTTTACGATGATCCGTTCGCTATCGACGTAATCGACGACACCGTTACGCTTGGCTACTACGACCGCGCCCGAGTCGCGGGCGGCGATCCTCTCCATACCGGTTCCCACATACGGGGCTTCGGCTCGAAGAAGCGGCACCGACTGCCGTTGCATGTTCGAACCCATGAGCGCACGGTTTGCGTCGTCGTTCTCAAGGAACGGCACGAGCGATGCGGCTACGGATACGAGCTGTTTCGGCGAAACGTCCATGTACTGGATTTCGTCTCTCGAAGCGGTAACAAACTCACCGGCGACACGCGCCGCGTTGCGTTCGTTGACCAGATTTCCCTTTTCATCAAGCTGGATATTCGCCTGCCCGATTGTGTATTTGTCTTCTTCCCAGGCCGTCAGATAGAACGGATACGGTTCGAATTCGGCTTGGCGCGCACCGCTCTTGAGCTTCTTGTTGGCCGCCTCGACATCGTCGAGCGGAACATGCTCGTTCGGCATAAAAGAGGTTTCGCCGCCATTGATGACCTTGACGTATTCGATCACGCGGCCATCGATCACCTTTCTGTACGGCGATTCGATAAAGCCAAACTCGTTGATCCGCGCAAAGCACGATAGCGACGAGATAAGTCCGATGTTCGGTCCTTCAGGCGTCTCGATCGGACAGATGCGGCCATAGTGCGTCGTGTGAACGTCGCGAACCTCAAATCCGGCACGCTCCCGCGAAAGTCCGCCCGGGCCAAGAGCCGAAAGACGGCGCTTGTTTGTAATTTCCGAAAGCGGGTTCGTTTGATCCATGAACTGCGAAAGCTGCGACGAACCAAAGAACTCGCGAACCGCCGCCGTGACGGGTTTCGCGTTTACGAGATCCCGCGGCATGGTCGTAAACATGTCCTGCTGGATCGACATCTTTTCCTTAATGGCGCGCTCCATGCGCTCAAGACCGATCCTGAACTGGTTTTCAAGAAGTTCGCCAACCGCCCTGACGCGTCTGTTTCCGAGATGATCGATATCGTCCTGAACGTAATCAGAACTCTGCTTCTTCATGCGGAACAGATAATCAACCACTTGAAGGAAATCGCGCGCTTCAAGAAGCTGGTTGTCGATATTCTCGAGATCCGGGCGACCCATCTTGATGTTGAACTTCAAGCGTCCGACACGCGAAAGATCAAAACGGCGCTTGTCGAAGAACATTCCCTCGAGAAGCCTATATGCCGTCGGCACGGTCGGAGGATCTCCGGGACGCATTTTTCGGTAGATTTCCAAAAGCGCGTCAACCGGCTTTGTGATCGTGTCCTTTTCGAGCGTCTGAGCGAGAATCGCGCCGATCATGTCCCTTTCGGGGAAAAATACGGAGAAGCTCGCAACGCCCTGCTCGATCAAGTCTTGAAGCTTGGCGGATGTGATTTCGGTATTTGTTTCTACAACCACTTCACCCGTTTCGGTGTTGATGATGTCATCGGCGGCGAAGGCTCCCGCGAGTTCGGCATGGCCGACTTCGATCTTGTCGATGCCAAGCGCCCTGATTTCACGCATCGCGAGCTTCGAAACCTTTCGTCCTTCCTTGATGATGACTTCCTTCTTGTTGGTCACATCATGATGGACGCGCATTCCGACGAGATTCGAGTCGCCTTCAGCGCCAACCGCAAGGAAAGTATTTCCGCCATCGATAACGACCTCATCGATCGTGTAAAACTCCTTGATGATGTCGCTGTTTGTGTATTCGGCGTTCTTGACGACCTCCTCAAGAATGCTGTCCGATGCGGTCGACATATCGACCTGCGGCTTGAGCCACAAACCAAGGGCGCGCAAAAAGATCGTCGCCAAAAGCTTTCGCTTGCCGAGACGCGAATGAAGGATTCCCTTGTGGTCGTATTCAAACTCGATCCACGAACCGCGATACGGAATGATCTTGGTGCTAAAGGCTTCCTTGTCCTGCTTGAAGAAAACGCCCGGGCTGCGATGGAGCTGTGAAACGATCACACGCTCGGTTCCGTTGATGATGAACGTACCGTTGTCGGTCATCAAGGGAATCTCGCCAAAGAACACCTCTTCTTCCTTTATGTCCCTGATCGTCGAAACACCCGTATCGACGTCCTTGTCAAAAACGGTCAAACGGATTTTCACCTTTAGGGGAACACTGTACGAAACATCGCGTTCCTGGCATTCCTGTTGGTCGTGCTTGTGCTTGAGGCCAACCGGCTCGCCGCAGTTCGGACAGAGATTCGGTCTGACGATGTTGAACGTGTTGCAGTTCGTACAAAGCACCTCGGACGATCCAAAAGGATCGATCCGGATCTTGGCCGAGCAGTCCTTGCAGTTTGTTCTGAGATGCTCGAGGCCTTCGAGGTTTCCGCACTTGCACTGCCAGTTGCCGATTTGATATTCGACGAAGTCCAGCGTCGCCGTTTCGCGAAAATCTGAAACCGGAAAGATCGTCTGAAAAACCGATTGAAGCCCGATCGGTTTTCTCTCTTCAGGAATCAGATCCATCTGCAGAAAGCGATCATACGATTCACGCTGTACCTCGATCAGGTTCGGAATCTGGGCCGAAGTAACGATCTTCGAAAAGTCGACTCTTTCCGGAGCCTGACTGGTACGACGTCCCAACCCGTTTTTATTATCTTGAAGAGGGTTATTAATCATAGTATTTGATTCCGGTGCATATGACCGGATGCTGCTGGTTCCGCTTCCGAGTTATCACCCATTCGGAGTCCCGAAACCTTCCTGAGGACGAGAACACAATTTTCTCAATCCGCACCAAACTAAAATGCAAAACCGCGACTGTCCTGTCCCGCGCCTTAAAATCGATCGAAAAACAAATCCGGATGTTCGCTTTTTCGGTTGGGCTCCCGCATTCCAAATCACGAGAGCTTGGTCCCAATCACAGATTCTTTAACCGATGCCTTGTGCCCCGATCGCTTTTGTATTTCGAATCCCGTCTCCGGACGCCATCGAAAAACCTGTTGCGCAAATCGCCTTTCCTTGCTACGATTCGGCTTGCTAAAAAGCACCAATTGCAAACACCAAATGCGGTCAGGGTACAAAAGCCCTAGACCGCTTTTTATTAGCAGCTTATTCCGTCGCTGAAAGTTTTCGAGAGTGCCATTAAAAGGACAACCCCTTTAAGATCAGGAACTTAGTCCTGTCTTGCCAAATACCCGCCAAATAAGAACTACCGAGAATTTTTGTCGCGGCAAGCATTCGGATTAAGAAACCGACACTTGCCGCGAAGTTTATCAGGTTAACTATTTGAGTTCAACCGTTGCACCGGCTTCGGTAAGCTTCGCCTTGATATCTTCGGCTTCGTCCTTCGAACAGCCTTCCTTGATGATCTTCGGAGCTCCGTCAACCAGTTCCTTGGCTTCCTTGAGGCCAAGTCCGGCTACGATTTCGCGTACAGCCTTGATGACATTGATCTTGCTTGCGCCAGCCGAGGTCAGCTCGACATCAAACGAGTCTTTCTCTTCAGCGGCGGCCGCACCGCCACCGTCACCGGCAGCCGGAGCCATGGCCATCATCGGAGCCGCGGCCGCAGCCGAAACACCAAAAGCCTCTTCAATGTCCTTAACCAAATCAGCGACTTCCATCAACGGCATCGCCTTCAACGCTTCTACGATTTCACTTCTATCCATTTTTATTAATTTCCTCCAAACAAGGGTTCAGGTTATTTGCCGTGTGAACCCAACGGAATGCCGAATGTACGCTGCATCGCGTCCGAACGATATCCGAGCCGTATCAGCGACCTGACTTATCGCTTTGCTCGTTTTACCTTAGGTACGGCTTGTTATTGGTAACTACTCCGATTCTTCTTCGGCCGCCGGCTCTTCAGCCGTCTCGCCTTCTGAATCCGAACTTTCTTCCGCCGGCGCCACATCGCCCGGCTGCTCATCTGCGGCTTCTTCCGGAGCGGCTTCTTCCGCCGGAGCTTCAACCGCTTCTTCCGCTGGTGCTTCTTCCGCCTTCGCTTCGGCCGGGGCTTCAGCCGGCGCGTCGCCAGCCTCGCCACGGGTTTCGCTGACCTGCTTGATTACAACCGCGAGATCTCTCGGGATCGCACTGAGCACGGTAGCCAAACGCTGGGCCGGAGCATTGAGGAGATAGAGCAACTTGCCGATAAGCTCTTCCTTCGACGGCAGCGTAGCGATGCTCTCGAGTTGACCGAGATCGATCACCTTGCCTTCGACAACTCCCGTCTTGAACTCGAAGTTGTCTTTGTTTTCCTTAAGAAACTTCGAGATCACCTTCGACAACGCGACTGCTTCGCCGTCCGTCCAGGCCACGGATGTCACACCCTTGAAATGCTCGGCGGCATCCTCAAACGGCGTATCCTTTACGGCCAATCTTGCCAACGTATTCTTTACAACACTGTATTTCGCGCCGGTTTCACGAACCTGGTTGCGAAACTGCTGGTCTTTTTCAACGGTCAGCTTGTTAAAGCTCAGTACCACCGCCGACTTCGAATTCTTGAAGTTATCGGTGAGGACCGCCAAATCAGCTTGCTTTCTTTGTCTTGATTTCATTTCTCTTTACCTCACCCCGCTAAACCAAATTCATTTCGTCGAGCAAAACGCCCGGGCTCATCGTGGCGGCAAGATTTACCTTCTTCACGTAACGGCCCTTGGACGTTGCCGGCTTTGCCTTGACAACCGCGTTGATCAGCGTCTTGCAGTTGTCATACAACTTGTCGTCGTCAAACGAGACTTTGCCGACACCGCAATGGATGACGCCGGTCTTATCGACGCGATACTCAACCTTACCCGCTTTTGTTTCTTCAACCGCTTTCGCGATATCGAGTGTAACGGTTCCGGTTTTTGGATTTGGCATCAGCCCGCGGGGGCCGAGAACCCGACCAAGCGCGCCAACCAGACGCATCATGTCGGGAGTGGTGATCAAGGCATCGAATTCGAGCCAGCCACCCTTGATTTTGTCAACGAGATCTTCGCCACCCGTAATATCGGCTCCGGCGTCTTCAGCTTCCTTGAGCTTGTCGCCCTGCGCGATAACCGCGATCTTCTTGGTTTTACCCAAACCGTGCGGCAATACGACGGTGCCTCGAACGAGTTGATCCGCCTTCCTGGGATCAACACCGAGCCACATCGTGACTTCAACAGTCTCGTCAAAATTCGCCGTAGCGACTTCCTTTACCTTTGAAATTCCTTCGTGAAGCGTGTGCTTCCTGCCTTCCTCGATCTTTGCGAGGGCGGCAAGATACTTCTTTCCTTTCTTGGCCATTATTACCTCCGAGGTTCAAACGAGGCACAGCCTCTCCCTTCGTGATTGGTTAATGAACTATTCGATTTCGAGGCCCATGCTTTTCGCTGTGCCTTCGATCGTCCTGATAGCCGATTCGAGATTCGTCGTGTTCAAATCGGGCATCTTCATCTTCGCGATTTCCTCGATTTGAGCGGGAGAAATCTTCCCGGCCTTTGTGCGGTTCGGCTGCGCGGATCCCTTGGGAATTCCCGAAGCCTTTCTCAACAAATCCGCGGCGGGCGCGGTCTTTGTTTCAAACGTAAACGAGCGATCCGCATAAACGGTGATTACCACCGGAACCTTGAGATCCGGATCTCCGTCCTGCGTCTTGGCGTTGAACGCCTTGCAAAACTCCATGATGTTTACGCCGTGCTGACCAAGCGCGGGGCCGATCGGCGGCGCCGGATTCGCCTTACCGGCCGGAATCTGGAGTTTTATGTATCCTTCAATTTTCTTTGCCATTTTCGATTAACGATCCCGCTACCGCGGGAATGTCCTCATTTATTTGCGCCTTTTTCGGGTCGGCGCGGACCGCGAAAAAACTTTATTCTTCCTCTGCGAAGGTGACCTTCTCAACATCGAGGAAGTTCAGTTCGACCGGAGTCGAACGACCGAAAATCGTGACCGTTACCTTAAGCGTCGTCTTTTCTTCGTTTACCTCTTCCACCTTTCCGGTAAAGCTCGCGAATGGGCCGGACTTGATTCTTACAACCTCGCCAACGGTATAGGTAAACTTCGGTTTTGGTTTTTCAGCCGCAACCTCAACGTTGTGAACGATTTGATCGACTTCTTCCTGAGTCAGCGGCGTCGGATTCTTGCCGCCCAAAAACCCGGTTACTTTTGGTGTCGATTTAATCGCGTGGAACACATTGTCGGGAATCTTTCCTTTCTCCGAGCATTCGATCTCCACAAGAACATATCCGGGATAGAACATTCGGGTCGATTCGATCCTTTTGTTCCCGCGCATCTCAACAACGGTTTCCTTTGGGAGCAGGACCTCGGTGATCTGGTCACCAAGCTCCATATCGCGAATTCTCGCGTTGAGGCTCTCAAGAACCTTGTTCTCATGTCCCGAATAAGTATGTATGAAGTACCACTGCCTCATTTTAAGTTTCCTTCCCTACCGACTTAACCAATTACGAAAGCAACCAGCCGACCGCCGACGTCAGCTGCCCCAACAGCCATGTCCAGCCATTGTCAACCAACATCAGAAAAACGGAGAGAAAAACCACCGCAAACAAAACGATGATCGTCGTATCCCTCACGTCTTGGGCTGACGGAAAAGTGGTCTTGTCCCACTCCGAACGGGTATCCTTTATAAACTGCCCGATCCCGCCTTTGGATTCCGCCTCATTTGCTGTAGACATCTCTAAACTCCCTGAATTCTTCTGGCAGGGGCACCAGGATTTGAACCCGGACTTTCGGTTTTGGAGACCGACGTGCTAACCATTGACACTATGCCCCTCCACTGACGCCGTAAAGACTCTAAAGCGGAGAGGGCGCGACGCATCCCGCCTCTCTCCACTCTAAATTCAAACGTCGGAACTATTTATTTTCCTTGTGCAGAGTGTGGCAACGGCAACGCCTGCAGAACTTCTTGAATTCCAGACGATCCGGAGTTTTCTTCTTGTTCTTTGTCGTTACGTAATTGCGTTCCTTGCACTCGGTGCATTGCAAAACGATATTATCTCGCGGCATCTTGCCTTTCCTCCGGTTCTTTTGGCGAGTCTCACGACTCCAACCAAAGAACTCCCGCAAGATTCAAACTGCCCGGAGCCCGGGCAGGATTCGAATCTATAGTTCCGGCACGGCGCAAACCGCGCCGGATAATTCATTTACTACTCAACGATTTCGCTAACCGTACCGGCGCCAACCGTTCTTCCGCCTTCCCTGATGGCGAAGCGGAGACCCTTTTCCATGGCGATCGGGGCGATGAGCTCGATTTCCATCTGGATGTTGTCTCCTGGCATTACCATCTCAACGCCTTCCGGAAGGTTTGCGACTCCCGTTACGTCCGTCGTTCTGAAGTAGAACTGCGGCCTGTATCCCGTAAAGAACGGGGTGTGGCGTCCGCCTTCCTCTTTCGTCAGTACATACGCCTCGGCCTTGAACTTCGTGTGCGGCGTGATCGATCCCGGCTTTGCGATTACCTGCCCGCGCTCGATCGAGCTTCTGTCGACACCGCGGAGAAGCAATCCGACGTTGTCGCCCGCAACTCCCTCGTCAAGAAGCTTCTTGAACATCTCGACGCCCGTGCAGACCGAATTCGCCGTGTCGCGGATTCCTACGATCTCCACCGGCTCGTTCACCTTGATGATTCCGCGCTCGATTCTTCCCGTCGCCACCGTTCCGCGGCCCTGGATCGTGAAGATGTCCTCGACAGGCATCAGGAACGGCTTGTCCGTCTCGCGCTCCGGCTCGGGGATGTAGCTGTCAACCGCCGCCATCAGCTCGTGGATCGTGGCTTCCCACTTCTCGTCGCCCTCAAGCGCCTTCAACGCCGATCCCTTGATTACGGGAATGTCGTCTCCAGGGAAGTCATACGCCGACAAAAGCTCCCTAACCTCGAGCTCTACAAGCTCCAGAAGCTCCTCGTCCTCGACCATGTCCACCTTGTTCATGAACACGACCATCGCCGGAACTCCAACCTGGCGTCCCAAAAGGATGTGCTCGCGCGTCTGCGGCATCGGTCCGTCCGTCGCCGCCACCACGAGGATCGCCCCGTCCATCTGCGCCGCTCCCGTGATCATGTTCTTCACGTAGTCGGCGTGGCCCGGGCAGTCAACGTGCGCGTAGTGCCTGTTCTCGGTCTCGTACTCAACGTGCGCCGTGGCGATCGTTATCCCGCGCGCCTTCTCTTCCGGCGCGTTGTCGATCGAGTCAAACGCCCTCGCCGATACCTTGTCGTTGCCCTTCGACAACACATTCGTGATCGCCGCCGTCAATGTCGTCTTGCCGTGATCCACGTGCCCGATCGTTCCGATGTTTACGTGCGGCTTGCTCCTGTCAAACTTCTCTTTGCTCATTGCTAAATAGTCTCTCCAAGCGAATCGTAAAAAATAGCTCCGTGGAGCCCAAGACGGGATTTGAACCCGTGACCTCTTCCTTACCAAGGAAACGCTCTACCCCTGAGCTACTTGGGCATATTGGCGACATGCCAATAAAATTATGGAGCGAGAGACGAGGCTCGAACTCGCGACCCTCAGCTTGGAAGGCTGATGCTCTACCAACTGAGCTACTCTCGCCCAAGCCGCCCGCTTTCAAAAAAGAAAAGGAGCGGCAAGAAAAACCATATCTAATAAAGACTATGGTGCAAGGGGTAGGATTCGAACCTACGTAGAACTTTCGTTCGACGGGTTTACAGCCCGTTGCCTTTAACCACTCGACCACCCTTGCCAATATTCGTATCAAATATCTTGCCTAACGACTTTTTTAGTCACTTAGCAAAAGTGACATGATATCCAAGATAATTCAGGCTTGCAAGTTCAGAAGCGGGTTATTCGTCCTTTTTCAAAATATTTTCTTCAAAGGACTTACGGCGTCCGGCCGGTCCGATCCGGGCCTCATCGGTAGCTTCGGCTGGTGCGGTTCCAAAATCCGAAGAAACTCCGGAAACCGCGCGCGGGTGGAAGCGCTCATAAGTGTGTCGAAGATGTTGATCGGTGATGTGGGTATAAATCTGCGTCGTTGAGATATCTGCGTGCCCGAGCATCGATTGAACGGATCGCGAATCGGCGCCGTTTTGCATCAGATGGGTCGCAAATGAATGCCGCAAGGTATGGGGAGAAACGTCTTCGAGACCCGCTTCCAACGAATAGCGTTTTATGATCTCGTAAATCGTCTGCCGGGAAATTTCCGCTCCCGAACCCGAAATAAAGAGGCGTCCGCTACCGAAATCGTTCTTTTTCCGGCGAACGACGAGATATCTTCTGATCCACTCGACCGCCGAGCGTCCGACAGGCACGCGCCGTTCTTTGCCGCCTTTTCCGCGACAGGAAAGCACTCCGGCGTCGAGATCAATATCTCCGATCTTTATCGCCGCCGTTTCCGAAACCCTCAGCCCTGCGGCATACATCAATTCGAGAATGGTTCTGTCACGCAGGCCGTAATCGGTCGAAACATCGGGCATCTCGAACAACGAATCCATCTCGTCCCTCGTAAGAAAGCGAGGCAGATAAAAACCCTTCTGTGGTGTTTCGAGATTTTCCGCAGGATGATTCGAAATATGTCCGTCCAGAAGCAGGAACTTGTAAAATCCGCGCACGGCTGAAACGATCCTTGATATTGAAGCCGGGGCGAGCCCCGAACGCGAAAGATCGGCGATAAACCCACGAAGATCGCCGCGCGTCAGCTCCGTCAATGCCAATGATTCGTCTTCAGCGAACCGCTCCAGCTTCAAGATGTCGCGACGATAGGCCTCGAGCGAATTCTTCGAAAGCCCGCGCTCTACCTGAAGATAAAGCAAATACTCTTTTGCGTGATTCCTTTCCCTCAATTCAATCCCGATAACGCACCAACAGCCCTAAAGTATCAGTCAACATCACCCAACGAGACCGAAACTCAAAACCCGAAACTCGAAACTACCTCCCGCCCCCGCACAAACCATACCTGATCTTCAATTTCCGTGCGTTCTCCCTTGCCAAATTCCATCCACGGAAGTCGTTATCCAAAGTGCAGTTGCCGGGTACAGACTCGAGCATCGTGTTCTTTCCAAGCGCCTTCTGCCGGAGACCGCCTTCGATCAGCGCTTCGGTCGCATCCGCGCTGAGCGTCGAATGATAATTGAAATCGAATGGACGACCGGCCTCGTAAAGCGCAATATTTCTTCGAGCAATAAAATCGTCGGGATTGATGACGTTGATGGCCGCAATCACGAGGAAACCCGACCAAACCGCGCCATACAAAAATCTATGGGGTTTTGAAGTGAATTCCGTGATCAGAAACCACGAATAGACCATCGTCAGCCAAATCAACAAAAAGACCGCGTTAAACCTAAATCCAGTCAGTCCGTATCCGAGACTTCCGGTCAAAAGCAAAACCCGCTGCGTCGCCGAAGCCATAACGACAAACAATAGGCCGACGAGTATTGCCGAGATTATTCGATATGCCAAAACCGTCTTTGCGCTTTCTCTCCTGAGCAATGCACGCGAGGCAATCAATACGGTCAGAACGATCAGCGAAACATTCATCAGTTCACCGACGCCCCTCCGTGCGTATTCTGCAAGCTTTACGCCGGGTGTGTTCTGAACCAATTCCATACCGCCAAAAAGATACGGTATCTGGAAAACCACAAACGCCCCCAAGACCACCGAAAGCAATACGAGCACCACCGAAATTTCAGTTAACCCCAGTCTAAACCGCGAGATCGCTTCAAAATCCTCTTTCGGCACTACAACATTGAGCCCGTGGGCGGCGTCGGATATCGCTTCGGGATCCGCGAGATTTGCTTTTGGAAAGGCGCTCGTTTTGGCTCCGACTGTTGAGACCCGAAGATATCCGGTTGTTATCCAGGCGAATACACCAGTTAAGACCAAGTGGCCAAATAGTTCGTCGATGTTAATTAGCCCCGAGACGAACTTCTCGAATGATTTGTCGGCCGAGACCAACAGAGCGCCGACGATCATCACTAGCGGAATTCCTATGGCGAGACCGAGTGCAAACTTCAACACCTGGTTCGGCACTTTTCCTTTTGTCACGCCGGGCCATGAAATATCACTCGCCAATGTCCAAATCGGTGCGAACGCCACCGATGTACCCGTGACGAGAAAAGCCCAACACGACCAGAAGATCCCGCCTTTCCTCACGCTTTTGGTTATCGCCGGTTGGGCAACCAAAACCGCGGCCACAATGATCGCCAGCATATTGAGAGCCTGAAGCGGCTCCGATGCGCGAATCGACAAGGTGAGTGCAAAAAAGAAACCCGCAAGCGCAAAGGCGTGCGTGTCAGCGGTCATTTTGTATCCGGGGGTTCTGAGCGCGACGGCGTAAAACGCTGAAATACCGAAAATGATGGTCATCGTAAAACCGAATCCGCCTCCGCCACGGAGAAAGACATCGGCCACGATTCCCGTCAAAAGAGCAAACAAAAGAATGTTCAAAGAATGCGAGGTGCTTTTATCCATAGGATTACTCCATATTCAAATTACAATTTGACCTGATTCGTATCGGCCGTCTTGAACGCCCCAATCCCTCGCGGGGCGACATCCGGAAACGAAGCCCTTCTATAAAATATGCCGCGAGCGATCCATCTGCCGACCGCTGAATTGAGAAACACGAACACCGATTCCAAAAGGAATTCCGAACGCAAATATTTGAGAAACGTCCTCATCGCCAATCTCAAAGCGAATTTCGAGCGAAACCGACTGCCGGAATACTCAAACAAAACGGAAGGATCTGCGGCCTCAACCCTCTTTAAGATTACGTCTGCGGCGTGCTCGGAAAGTCGAATCGCGGGATCAAGCCCGCCGGCAGTTAAAGGTGAAACGGCGCCGGCCGCGTCACCGATCAATATCCCGCGTTCGCAAGCTATCCGTCTGAGAATGCCACCGACCGGAATCCTCCCGCCGCGCGTTTCCTTAAGCTTTGGAAACTCGCCGTCAAACTGCGTTTCGCGAATCGATTCGCAGAAACCTTTGAATGCGGCGCGAGGCGAAAAACGATCTGCGTATCCGGCAACGCCGACATGCATCTCGGTGCCATCATTTGAGACCCAAGCCAAATATCCCGGCGCGAACTTCTCGCTAAGAAAGCAGTGGAGGCCTTTGCCAACGGCGTCCGAGGCCTCATAAACCCCTTCGAAACCAACGATCATTTCGCGGTTCCGTTCAAGACCGAGATCGATTGCGACCCTTGAAGCGGCGCCATCCGCACCGACCAGAACTTTTGCAAAGACCCTTGTTTCGGCCCCCGCGCTTTCAAGAAAGACGATGCTTTCGCCATGCTCCTCGACTGCGGTCGAACCCTTAAAGCTCGTACCGGCGAGAAACTCAACACCGCTCTGAATGCATTCCTCAAGTAGCCTGCTGTAGATTAGTGCCATGTTCCCAACCCTGTATTCGGGAGTGTTGGAATTCATGGCGAAGGCCCGCAACCCGGGTGAATAGAGCGTAACCGAGCTAATCGGGCGCCCCAATGCGTGCTCTGGAAACTCAAAATCCTCGAATGTTTTTCTGACGAAAATACCCGTTGTATGAATCGACTGCGAGAGGTCGTTCTTTCTATCCGCCAACAAAACCTTCAGTCCCGCACGGCCCAGCTTTCGCGCCAGCCAAAGCCCCGCAAGACCGGCTCCTATGATCACTGCGTCGTATCTTCTCATCTCCGATTCCCGAAATCCCATACGGCTTCCCACACTCTCCCGATCCTAACCGCCCCGAACAGCGGCGATGATTGATTCCATATGCGCGAGATACCGCTCAATGGCCGCGGCGCCCTTTTTCGTGATCAGAAACTCAGTCAGGGGCTTGCGATCCTTAAAGGATTTCTCCGCAATGATATAACCCGCGTCCTCCAGTTTTCTTGCATGAACGCTGAGATTTCCATCGGTCGAATCCAAGAGGTTCTTGAGATCCGCAAACGAAAGCCTTTCGTTTGCCGCCAGGGCGGAGATGATACCGAGGCGCGTTCGCTCATGGATGATCTTGTCGAGTTCGACGGACGTGGCAGCCGGGGATTCAACTATCTGCAACCCGCTTCCCTCATCGTGCTCTTCTTTTGATTTCCGTCTTCCCATAACAAATAGTGTTTCAAGAACTGTCTCTTACCTTGAAAACAAACGATCGAACAATTCGACTTCTCTTCCGGATTCGACTCCCCTCAAGCCAAACGTCGTTTTTCACCGCCAAATCAGAAAGATCGCAAAATCCTGAACGTGAAAATACCTTCCTACCCTCCATATTTCGCTCCGATGATCGCTCCAAAAACGATATGAAGCCCGCCAAATCCGAGGATCATAAAGATCCACCCATAACCGGCGGGAAACAACAAAGAGATCGCTCCCAAGGCGAGAAACAGCCAGCCCATAACGGGAACCGCTCGTACGGAAAACGCGCCCCCCGTTACGACTGCGGTTCCATAGAGTGAAAGCCAAACAGTCGGAAGCTTTGAGTACATATCCATCTTGATCATCAAGAGTGTGATGATTACGCCGGCAACGATGGGCGGGGCAAAGCCCATCGCGAATTTCCTTGCCGGAAGCGATGCGAAGGCCGTTTCAGCCGATTTCGACTTCTGCCAGACGGCAAATAATCCGATCAAAAACGCGAGAGCGGCTTCGACCAACCATGTCAGAAGCCAAAGCCTGTAAGTCGGTTGATACCGCGCGACGACGCTTGCACCAATGGCGGTAACGCCCATCAAAACCCCGCCGTATCCGGGAACAGCAGTAAACTGGGTCGAGCGCGCCATGGCGTCCCGAATAAATTCGAGATTCTCCATGGCACGCCCGTGCAGGCTTGGTAAGTCTGACTCCTTTTGTTGTTTTATGCTCCTCACCATTGCAATTGCGAGGATAGGGTAAAGTAGTGGGTTATGTCAAGTACTTTGTAATACAAAGTTCCAAGTTCCTAGTTCCAGAAGTTCCAAGAGCCGGAAGTTGTGCCTGGTCTAAAAAGTCGATTCAATGGCCAAAGTTGAAAAAACATCCGGAATTTCCTCTTCTGACGCGAGAGCGTCAAGTAGATATAAGCCGGGGGTGGAGCGGCTTTGCGCGGAACCCCCGGTGGCCGCGAAGAAGACGTTGGAGCCACGCTAGTGGCGTTGGAATGCAGCAATTACGGGCGTTTCCCCGCGCCGGTACCCGGCGCGAACATTCATTTTTGACTTACTAAAAAGTTGAATCAAGGAAAAAATCGACCGGCAAATTGATCCTCAAGGATGCCAGGCAAGACCCCTGCCACCTTGTGTGGCAGGTGAATGAGGTCAGCACCTAGTCCAAACCACATTGATTCATCCGGAGACCCCTGCCGCCTTGTGCGGCAGGTGAATAAGGTCAGCCCCTTCCAGAACAACCATAAACCTATGCACACCAGATATTTAACGGCTGTCGCTTCGGACCTTCGCCTCCTGCCGGACAAGCCGACCTTTTAGAGTGGACTCAACCTCTTACTCTTGGAACTCCTGGAACTTGGAACTTGGAACTCAACTTCACCCCCGCGCCGGTACCCCGGCGCGAACATTCATTTTGTCTTACCGTGGGTTCCGCGCAAAGCCGCTTCACCCACGGCCACATATCCCCGTGAGGCTACGCCTGCCTCCGATTAGGAATTTCCGGATTCCGGAATAAAACCGACTTTCTAGAGTGGACTCAACCTCTTACTCTTGGAACTTGGAACTTGGAACTTGGAACTTCTGGAACTTGGAACTCCCCTTCACCCCCACGCCAAAAGCAGCCCCGCAAAAACCCCGATTCCGACAAGCATTCCAATCAAAGACTGAAAAGGAAACCTGGCCTCACGCCAAACGAACCAAAGCGGCAGGAGCAAGAGCGCGATCGCCGGCGCCAATGTCCAGATCGTATTTGAGTATCCCGCCGTGTTTAGCAGCGTATTGGCAAAAACATGCTCCTTGTAGATCAGCGGCCACCAATATGTCCTTTGCGGGAAGACGAAACCGGCTGGAGCGTAGATCCTCGTTAGAGCCGGCATCGCACATGCAAGCAGTGAAAAGGAAAAGAAGGCGCCCCTCCAGTGACTCGGGTATTCGATGATTTCGCCGTCAAAGAAGCAATCCAAAAGCAACGGAGCAATCACCAAAAGGCATTGGGGACCGATCATCGATTCCCTTGCGTCTTGTTCGAAAACGACGGCGACAATGGCGGTAATGAATATGATCGCGATTTTCAGATTGTTGCGCCGCGAACCGGACTCGGGAGAAGCAAACAACGCATAAACGGCGATCAATAATATCGGCGAGAAAAGAAATAGGGATCCGAGAAGCCTGATGGCGGCGGCGGGAACCAATGCGGAATTGAAATCGCCGAGCGCGAACACGACAAATGAAAATGGATTGCCAAAAACGATCTGGTTGTAGATTAGAAGTACGAGAACAGCGGGAAACGCTCCCAGCAAGAAGAATAGCACACGCCTGAACCTGTCGATCCTCTCGGTCGAAAACAATGCAACTCCGCATATCAGAAATGCCGGGAGCGCATGGTAGTCGCATAGAAATGCCAGGCTAAGCAAGAAAGAAGCGTTGAGACAATTGTTAACCGAAACCCTTCGCTGATCCCAAAGTATCCGGAATCCGACATAAACAAGAGCCGCCGAGAATATTCCGGATGTAAAAACAAGGCTGTTCGGAAAAAGCGGAGTCGCAAAAAGCAGCACGGCGAGCGAGTATGTATCGACATCCTGCGCGTAAAGCCAGCCCGCGAGTATAAGCAAGGGAAGCACGGAAAATACGATCCGAAGCACGTACCAGCTCGTATGGATATTTCCCTTGTTCGGTTCTCCAACAAAAAACCTTGAGATTGCGTAAATCGGTGCGGCCAAAAGCGCGAGCCCCGGAGAATGCTTCGAACGAACCGCGCCGTTTGACTCAACCATGTCCGGACCGAACTTGGTTTCGGTCATTTCGGAAGCCCAGGAAATATCGGTGCTCGAACGCTCAACCAGCGATACCGCGGTCGCCCAATCGGCGAGTTCGCGTTCGCCTCCGTGATTTGGATAAAACGGCACCAGCCACACGGCTACCGCCAAGTAAACCAAAAGGATCAAGAATCCATTGATCGTCCTATCCACTTTATTCCCCTAAGAAATCAGGCCGGCAATTTTTCGAAACTCCTCCGCGCATTTGATTCGCAATATTCATAAAGTGCTTGGCGGTATTGCTAAAAATGCAACTCTATTTTCGCTTGCCCGATTTTTCCGCTTCCAATTTCTTATCGCCGAGATTGGCTTCCGGGGGCGATGATGGCTTCGCAAGCGAAAACGTGAGCCGGTCTCCCGAAAGCTCAAATCCGCTCGGGGTGCGCTTGTAAATCGAACGCGTAAAATCCGTCGGGCAGCAGAGTTGCGGTTCGTCTTCGATGATCTTCAACGTTTCCATTTGATTGAAGATGTATCGATCCTGGCCAAACAATTCGACAACCAGTTCGCCGTCCTCGGCAAAGACCCTTTTGAGGCCGCCATCGGCACGGTCTCCCGTACGGAAATACCAGATGATCTCGGGCTCCCCTGCTTTTTCTGTAAAAACGTAAACGATGTGCGGGGCGGCGCTTCCCCCCGTATCGACTCGAAGGATCACGAAAGCCTCGTCCTCGCCGTCACCGGTAGCATCTCCATACTTTACCGCGACCAGCGAAAGCCCTACCTTCTCCTCCGTCAGATGGCGGCTTCCGTTTACAAGTTCGGCCTCCTTGCTATCGATGTCTTGCCAGCCTCTGGGCGATGGATACGTAAAATTTCCGAAATCGACTTTGCCTAGCGGACCACTGGTTTCCGTATTCTTTTTATCGAGTATCTCAGCCAGGGTAGGAGGGGGAGCGGGTTTGGGGGCTGGTTTGTTCTCCGGTGGTTTTGGCGTTTGCTCGACAGCGGTGTTCGCGCGTCCGCCCGTACATGAGGCTCCGGCAAACACTAGACACGACAGAATTATTGCGGTTTTTGCGAGAAATGACATGCGGCATGATTATAGCCACACTCCGCGTGAAATCGGAAACGCGCTAAATCAATCGTCCGACATTGTATTTTTCCCTACTCCGGATGTGACTTTGTACCATTGACACTGAATCTGACGGGTGTAATATCGGCAAGCCGATTGTCGTTGCAGGTTCGATCGGACAACTAGCTGTTGGCACTTCCCCGGCGTGCAACTGATCTTGCAGTTTGCGACATCTCGTCTTTTTAGGATTCGATTTGCAGGCTGTGTTCAGAAAAATCCGTGATGGTTTTCGCGGAAGAGGTATTTTGAAATGGACGGTTCTGATGCCAAGGATTTGGTAAGGCCCAAAACCACGGTACATATAACGAATTACTACCACGAGAATTCGGGTGGTGTTAGAACGAACTACGACAGGCTGATCGCGGCCGCCAACCGATTGAAACGCAATGTTGTCTTGATCGTGCCGGGAGAAACCAACGAACTCGAGCGGGTTGGTGAATTCGGAAAGATTTATCGCGTAGCGGCAAAAAAATCGCCGGTTTTCGACAAACGATATCGCCTGATGCTCCCGTTTCATTATCTTCCGGGCGAATCTCCGATTAGAAAAATCCTGATCGATGAGATGCCTGACATCATCGAGATCTACGACAATTACTCGCTCACGCTTCTCGCTGGAGTTATTCGAAAAGGAAAGCTAAAGCAGCTTAACCGGCCGATGCTGGTTTATTTCACCGGCGAACGATTTGACACGATCTTCAAGTCATACGTCTCCAAGGGAAAAATCGGCGACCTCTTTCCGCGGGCCTTTATGGCGAACTACAACCTTCCAATGTTTGACTACTTCATCGCCAATTCCGAGTTTGTCGCGGAGGAACTCTATACCGCTTTTGAAAAGGCGGGAACAAAGGGAATCGGGAAAAGACTTTTGGCGAGAAGCAGGAAGTTTTTCAAGGCCGGCGATGGTGCATTTAGAGACCGCGTGGCGATTTGTCCGCGAGGTGTTGATACCGACTTTTTCACCCCCGAAAAACGTTCAAAAGAATTTAGGAAACTTATCTGCGAAAAAGCCGGTATTCCAATCGATTCGAAAATCGTGATGACTTCAACGAGGCTTTCGCCGGAAAAAAATATCGACGTTCTTCCCCAAGTTATGGAGTCAATCGGCGCAACCGGAGCGGATAATGTAAGGATGATCGTCGCCGGCGATGGACCCAGAAAGGAATTCCTGCAATCCGAAAGCGAAAAGCTCTGTCCGGGAAAACTCGTACTTATCGGCCATATCAACAAGGAAGAACTTGCGAATTACTACGCGAACTGCGACGTCTTCCTCCATCCGAATCCACGCGAGCCGTTTGGAAACGTCGGACTCGAGGCCTTGTCATCGGGCGCCGCCTGCGTGTTTCCGAACGCGGGAGGCACGTTGACTTATGCCAACGACGAGAATTCCTGGATCTCGGAACCGAGCGCAGAGGGTTTTGCGGGTTCAATCATTAGTGCTTTGGAAGATGGCGAGATCAGGGAAGCCAAACAGCACCTGGCGCGGGAAACCGCGCTTGAAAACAATCAGATTCGCGCGATCGACCGGCTTTTCGAAACTTATGATCGGATGTATGCCGAATTCGCACCGACTCGCGAAGCGGTGAATTGATTTCAAATCCAAAACAATCGAAACTGGGCGCATGAATCAAATTCGCGCGCTCTTTTTCTTGATCTCGGTATTGCCATCCTTCACGTTTGCGGATACCGCATATCGCCTTTCCTACTTCAATGACTCCGAATCGCGCGTCAGGGTTGTGGTAGAACCCAAGGAACCCGCCGAGCCGACTGCGAACCTTGTCTTTCCGCGCTCGATACCCGGCGAATACTCGATCAGCATCTACGACGCTTTTGTTTCAAACGTCATCGCAACGACGGTCGATGGCGTTTCCCATAAGATGAAAAAGGATGATGACGACGGTCCTCGCTGGTCGGTGCCCGAAAACAAAAGCCGCATCAAGAAGATCGAGTATCGGGTTGATTTAAGGCAAATGGAACTCAGGATGTCGCCGGGCTCGGCCTCGGTAGCACGAAACGGATTTGCTGGATTGCTGAACTATTCGGTTTTCGGTTGGATCGAAGGAAGCGAGAATGAGCCCGTAAAATGCGAGGTGGAAACATCTTCCGACTGGCCGATCTTTAGTACGCTCGCGCCCTCTGAAAACCCAAAGAACGGACGACTCTTCTTTGAGACCGAAAATTACTACAAACTGGCCGACGGCCAAACATTCCTCGGTCCAAGATTTCGAGTCGCAAAATTCAACGGTCCGGTTCCGCTATACGTCGCCTCGTTTAGCGAGAAAGGCGACGAAATACTCGAAGACTATGGAACCCAGGGCGTTCGGAGCATGAAGATTCTCAACGAGGTTTTCGGCGAAATCCCCTTCCCGCACTATTCGATCATGCTCGTTCGCGCCGTCCCCCTAGAGGCGGGAACGGCCCCACAACTCGCGATGGAACACCTCCAAAGTGCGACGTTTTTTGGCGACACCTCCGGCGCCCGACTAAAGCGTTTGTCCGAAGAACAGGTTTCGGTTTCAATTTCCACCTATCTGCATCACATGGCGCATTCGTATATCCCCTTGCGCTCCTATGGCGACAATTACCGGCCGCATGTCCGTGAAATACCGCCTTTGATCAGAAACATTTGGTTCAACGAGGGTTTCATGTGGTTTGTCGTACAGGACAAATTGCAATCGCCAAGAATCGCGCGTCTGTTTCAGGACAGCGTTTACAACGCATCTCCTGCGATCAAGGAACTCGGGCTTTTTGAATTGTCCCAGCTTGGATCTACGACCTATGGAGTGGATTTCAGAATCGGTAGGGCGATTTTCTCAAGAGGCGCGTTGATGGCGGCTGAAATGGATGAATATCTGAAACGGGAAACCGACGGAAAGAAATCCATGAACGACGTTCTTCGATTTCTTTACCGTTGGAGCGCCAAAAACAAAAGGGCTTTTACAATGGAGGAGTTCCCGGGCCTCTTGAACGAGGCCGCGGGAAAAGATCTGAGAGTGATCTATAAGAAGTGGCTAACGCCAATTTCAGGTACCGTGGCGAAAAGCTCTCGATCGGTTCGCCAAGTCAATCCCTCGTAAGGCTTCGATACTTGATCCTGTGAGGTTGGTCGGCCTCGTGACCCAAACGACGTTTTCGATCTTCTTCATACTGCGAGAAGTTCCCGTCAAAATAGACAACCCGCGAATCGCCTTCAAAGGCGAGAATATGGGTTGCGATCCTGTCGAGAAACCAGCGATCGTGGCTAATCACTACGGCGCATCCGCCAAAATTTTCGAGAGCCTCCTCAAGCGCCCGCATCGTGTTGACATCGAGATCGTTGGTCGGCTCATCGAGCAGGATTACATTGGCGCCGCTCTTGAGCATCTTCGCCAGATGCACGCGGTTGCGTTCGCCTCCCGAAAGCATGTCGACCCGCTTTTGCTGCGCCCCGCCCGAAAAATTGAAGCGAGCGACATACGACCTTGCGTTAACCTCGCGGTCGCCCAGCCGCACGAGATCCAGCCCGTCCGAAATCTCTTCAAACAGCGTCTTGTTTGGATCAAGCGCATCCCTCGATTGATCGACGTAAGCCAGCTTGACCGTCTCTCCAACCTTGAATGTTCCCGCATCGGCTTCATCCTGTCCGGTGATCAGGCGAAACAACGTGGTCTTTCCCGCTCCGTTCGGACCGATCACCCCAACGATTCCGCCGGGCGGAAGTGAAAACTCAAGGTTTTCAAAAAGCAGTTTGTCGCCATAAGCCTTTGAAACGCCGTGGGCCTCGATAACGATGTCGCCGAGCCTTGGCCCGGGAGGGATAAAGATCTCAAGCGTTTCGTTGCGCTTTTCGGTGTCCTGATTGACGAGCTTTTCGTAGTCGTTGATTCTCGCCTTGGATTTTGCATGGCGTCCTTTCGGCGACATTCGGATCCATTCGAGCTCGCGTTCGAGCGTTTTCTGAAGCTTGGCCTCCGTCTTCTCCTCATTCGCCAGACGTTTTTGTTTCTGCTCAAGCCAAGACGAATAATTGCCTTCCCAGGGAATGCCCTCGCCGCGATCAAGTTCGAGAATCCAGCCGGCAACGTTATCGAGGAAATAGCGGTCGTGAGTGACGGCGATGATCGTGCCCTCGTATTTCTGCAAATGCTGTTCGAGCCAAGCGACGGTTTCCGCGTCGAGATGGTTTGTCGGTTCGTCCAAAAGCAGGATGTCGGGCTTTTGCAGAAGCAGCCGGCAAAGCGCGACGCGACGCTTTTCACCGCCCGAAAGCGGTCCGATCTTTGCATCGGGCGGAGGACATCGGAGCGCGTCCATCGCCATTTCAAGACGCGAATCGAGATCCCACGCATCGGCAGCATCGAGCGCGTTTTGCACTTCGCCCTGTCTTTCGAGAAGCGCGTTCATCTCGTCGTCCGTCATCTCCTCGCCGAACTTCATGTTGATTTCATCAAACTCGGCCAGCAGCGCCTTGGTTTCCCCAACCGCTTCTTCGACGATTTCCCTCACGGTCTTTTCGTCATCCAGATGAGGCTCCTGTTCGAGATAACCGACGGTATAGCCATCGGCAAATACGACCTCGCCGTTTATTTCCTTATCGACGCCCGCGATGATCCTCAAAAGCGAGGACTTTCCCGCGCCGTTCAAACCGAGCACGCCGATCTTGGCGCCGTAAAAGAAGGAAAGATAGATGTCTTTGAGAACAGGTTTCTTGTCGTAAAACTTGCTCACCTTGACCATCGAAAAGATGACTTTGTTTGGTTCGTGATTGCTCATTCGATTTTTAAGAGACTGATTACTCGGAAAGCCGCCCGCAGCCTCAAACAGGCAAACACGCATGCTACCAAATTGGCGAAGACTTTAGAAGTTGGCCGCCACCCAATGGATGCGGAAGTGCGTCTGTATCAACGCTGGCAAGGACGCGTCAGATCTCGTTTTTATGAACCGCCGTCTCCGGATCGCCCGTGTTTGGCGTTCCCGAAGGCTCGATGATCAGAAGATGCACTTCCTCATCGGCGACCGGACAATGCTCGACTCCCTTTGGCACGACATAAAGATCGCCCGGCCCCAAGTGGACGTCTCCATCACGCAGGCGAATCGTCAGATTCCCCTTCAGAACAAGAAAGAAATCATCCGTATCGGGATGCGAATGCCAGTTGAACTCCCCAAGTGCTTTGACGACCATCACGTCGTTGCCATTGAAATTGGAAACGATCTTCGGAGACCAATGCTCTTCAAAAAGCGCGAGTTTTGATTTGAGATTTATTGATTTCATTTTGGAATTACCTTATTCACGGGAGTTCGAAAGTTGAAATTGATCTTGTTGTGATTTTCGTCTTCGACGCAAATATTCTTCCTGGCACTACCCAAGAATTTTTGGCTCATTGCGATGGAACAGGCCCCAAGCCAACAGGTCCGCCAGAGGGTGTCTCACAAGTCCCTTCAAAGCTGAAATCGACAGGTAAAGTGATTTCCAAAGAATCCAAGCAAGACCCCTGCCACCTTGTGTGGCAGGTGAATGAGGTCAGCAGCTAGTCAAAACTACATTGATTCATCCGGAGGCCCCTGCCGCCTTGCGCGGCAGGTGAATAAGGTCAGCCCCTTCCAGAACAACCATAAACCTAAACACACCAGGTATTTAACAGCTGTAGCTACGGACCTTCGCCTCCTGCCGGACAAGCCGGCAGGGGGGCCGGAACGCTTCATTTCTTGCCGTGACTAGCTTCTGATCTGATTCACCTGCCGGACAAGCCGGCAGGGGTCTTTCCAGCTAGCTTACTATCGCTTTCGAGAATTTTGCGCCTTTTGTCGTCAACATCACTTGTGAGACAACCTCGTACATTGCTTTTTCCACTCTTTCCAGAGGCGGCGCTCCGCTTGCCTCTGGCTACGTTATTTTCGCCCCTTCAGGGCTCGATTGTAGATTGCCGCAATATGAGGTAAAGCCAAAAACTAAAACCCAGCAGGCGAATTCTTGTATGCGCGATTCCTGTAGTTTCGTTCTCCGTGAATTCTTCGTCTCATCCCAACCTTCAATCTCGGCCAACCAAAACAAAAACCCAGACAAGCTAAAATCCAAGAACTCGAAACTCAAAACTCGAAACTCGAAACTTCTTCACCTTTCAACAATCCTTCGCGCCAATGAGTTTATCCGATCGGTGCGAACATCGAAGCCGATCCCGGGTTTGTTCGGAACGATAATCTGGCCGTCGCTCGTCACTTCTACTTCGGGTTCGATGATGTCTTCGCTCCAGTATCGCTTGCTTGCCGACACGTCTCCCGGAAGCGTGAATCCCGCAAGGGTGGACATCGCGATGTTGTGCGCTCGACCGATCCCCGACTCCAGCATGCCGCCGCACCACACCGGGATTCCCGCGGCCCGTGCGGTTGCTTCAACCAGTTTCGCCTGAGCATGCCCGCCGACGCGTCCGAGTTTTACGTTGATGATTTTGCAGGCTTCGAGTTCGGCGGCCTTCCGAGCGTCGTCCGGTGAATGAATCGATTCATCGAGGCAGATCGGAGTATCGATCACTTTTTGAAGCTTCGCATGATCGAAGATGTCATCGTGCGAGAGCGGTTGCTCGTACATCATCAAGTCAAACGATTCCATTTGCTTGAAAAGCGGCACGTCTTCGAGTCTATACGCCGAATTCGCGTCTCCCATCAAAAGGATGTCGCCAAACTCGCGTCTGACCACGGCGATCACGTCCCTGTCCCAGCCCGGCGCGATCTTTATCTTTATACGCTTGTAACCGGCATCGACCTCGGTGCGAATCTTTTCGATCAACTCCGGAACCGTATCCTGAATTCCGATCGATACCCCGCAGTCGATTCTATCGCGGGTTCCGCCAAGATGTTGCCAAAGCGGTTTTCCAAGTTTTTTAGCCTCAAGATCCCATACTGCCGTTTCGAGCGTCGCCTTCGACATCCGATTTCCGCGAATCTTCTCAAACAATCCCCAAACATCTTCCGCCGAATCAAACTCGACGCCGACAAGCATCGGCGAAAGAATGCTCGAAATCGTCTCCCAACAACTATCCGTCCATTCCTCGGAATATGTCGGAATTTCGCCGCAGGTGCATTCTCCCCAACCTTCGTGCCCTTCTTCATCCGTGACACGCGCAAGGATGATTCGCCTTTCGTAAGTCCGCCCAAAGCTGGTCTCAAAGAAATGGACTAGCGGCATATGGATCTCAAAGAGTTCGATCTTTTCTATTTTCATCAGTTTCAGCCAGTGAAATCAGTCAGTCTTTTCGAAGTATCTCCTGATACCCGCAAATGTTTCCTTCCAGCCAACGATACATGCTTCGTAATGTTCATCGGCTTCAGGGCCGCACGGAAATCCTTCCTGCGTAACCGTCAAACTACATCCGAAGCCAAGTTCATCGATTTTGAACATTGTCGTGAAATCGGCTTCGAACGGCAGTCGCCCTGATTTTGCGTAATAAACGGTGTCGGTGAAGACGATGCGGAATGGTCGCTCGATGTCGGCAATACGAAACTTCGTGATGTAGTCCGGCGAGTCTTCGTCACCCCATGCGGCACACCAAAAACCTCCGACTTTTGGAAATACGATCGCGTTCGCAGCACCCCACCATTCGCGGATCGCTGAAGGAGTAATCAGCGCGTCAAACATCGCATCGGGCGCAACCGCAAACTCTTCCCTGTGCTTGTGATCTCGTGTTTCCAAAGCGCGGTTAATTTGTGACTTGGATTCGGTATCAACGACCTGGAATCCTGACAATCATTTCCCTTGAAATTTCTGTTCTTTGCGAAATCTTTTCAAAACCATTTCGCGACGCATTTTTGGCAGGTGATCGATAAAGAGCTTTCCGTCGCAATGGTCGGTTTCGTGCTGAAGACAACGGGCGGGATAGCCTTCTGCTTCCTGTTCAAACCAGTTTCCGTTTAGATCCTGCGCCCTTATTTTCACGCGGTTTGGTCTTGCAAGCACGGCGGGAACCTTTGCCACTGAAAGGCATCCTTCGGGGCCGGTCTGCTCGCCATCGGATTCGATAACGGTCGGATTCGCCGCGACGAGTTTGATACCGTCGCAATCCATCACGAAAAGCCGAAGCGAGAGTCCGATTTGGGGCGCGGCAAGTCCGACGCCTTCATCGTCGTACATCGTTTCAAACATGTCATCGCAAAGAGCGGCCAATTCCTCGTTAAATTCCGTTACCGGCTCGCCGACTTTCGCCAACACGTCTTCGGGATACTCGGTTATTCTGCGAACGGCCATGATCCTAACGCGGAATGATGCCGCTTCGGGCCTGTCTTCGGAAATCCCGACGGGCGTTGAAACCCTTCTCATCACGCATCTCGCATTCCCAGCAAACATGCGTTTCCTGGTTTGTAGGGCTTAGAAAGGTGTTGTAATACTCAACCTCGCGGTCGCATTCCGAACATCTAACGACTGGTTTTTTTGTCTTCTCGCTCATCGTCTTCGCAAAAGCCTGACTCTCTCCTTGTAAAAGTCCTTTGTTTTCAAAACAGTGTAATTCGCTTCGACCCATTTTTCCAACGGCCGGCAGGATTCGGTTTCCTGACAAGTGCTTTCCGTCAAAAGCCAGACCTCGCTTGCCTGGGTCGGTATTCGCGAGGTGACGTCCTTGATCTGATTCGTCCAGATATCGGGAGAACCAAATGGAGCCTCATACTCCCACGTGAAATAGCCGCGTTTCGGAAACACCTCATTGGCACCGGAATAGTTCAAACGAAAGGCGATGGTTTCATAGCTTCTGAAAACCAGGATCGGCTGTCCGGGCTTTTCGTTTTGCTCGACATAGTTCGCAACCCGGCTCCAATCGCCGCGTTTAACCCCGGCCGGGTAAAGCATCGAGAAACCGTAGCTGTAGAAACCGATAAGCAAAACTCCGCCGGCCGCCAGCAAGGGCCGTCGCACCGAACCGCGGGGAACGATCCTCCGCGCGACCGTCGCAAGCAGAAGCATCATCGGCACAAAAAGAAACGCGGAGTGACGGATCTCAACATAAATGGGGCCGAGGATAAAATATGCGACCAAAAGCAGAACGAATCCGACGCCACTAACCGCAGTGAGAAGCACTATCGCATCGTCTTTCCAGCGCCTGTTCCAAATGAGCGTGATGGCGGCCAACGGAACCGCAAGGCGGACGAGCCAAAGCCGAACAAACGACCAGCTTGAAATCTCTTCAGGCGTATAAATCTCGGTCGGCAGCGTGAACGTGAGAAACCTGTTCCAAAGAGCTCGCAATCCCTCACCCAAGCTTCTCGGATCTACATATCCCGCCGTCGCTTGTCCGAGCTGCATGACGACGACATAGACCATCGGTGTAAAAAGCACTCCGACGATCGCCATATCGCGGACAAATTTCCAAAACGCTCCGTATCGCCTTGTTGCCAAAAGCCCCGCCGCAAAGCCGACCAAAAGAAATCCGATGTAGTAATTCGTCAGCAAGGCTAGAAGCGTGACCGCGATCACCAAAAGCGATTTTGTCGAAGATATTCTTTCCGAGTCGAGATAGGCTTCGAAAAAGAGCACGCCGAGAACTGCGGTGAAGAGAATGACCAGCGAATAAACCCGTATTTCGAATGTCGTGTAGAAAAGGAATGGATGGAGCGCGAAAAAGAAGGTCGAAACTACCGCGGTTCTCTCGTCGAGAAATCTTTTGGCAAGCTTGTAGAAAACCGCGATCGCCGCAAGCGCGAAGATCAGCGAGGGAATTCTTGCGAACACCTGCGAATCGTTTATCAGTCTCCAGGCGCTTAGAAAGATGAAATAGAAAGGCGCCTGTTTTTCATTCAGTGATGCGGTAAACGCTTCGGCGAGTCCGTGTCTTGTCGCCCAGAGTGTTGAGGCTTCGTCTGACCAAATGTTGAGCAAAACAACAAACGGCAATGCCGCCGCGAGATGCGCCAGCGGCGCGATCCAAAACGCGTGCGGAAACCGGTGCCATTTGTGTTGTCGTGGCTCAGTCATTCTTCTCAGATTCTTGGGCGGACTTCACGCGCGGTTTCCCGTAAACCGCCCAAAACAAATCCTCCGAGGGGTACGGGAAACGAACCCTTGAGGGAATAAGTTTGAAGAGCGGAAAATTCCCGTACTTGTATTCCAAAAGCGATCGCGCATGTTCGCCGCTGATCGTTTTTTCGGGTCTCCCGCCATGCCATTTCTCAAAGCCAAGCAGATTCAAAAACGATTCCAACCCATCCTCGGAAAACCATTGTACGACGCTCGGCGGCGAGTATTCGTGCCAGAATCTGCCAAACATCCGCGCCAGAAGCGAGTCGCGATTCCATGTTTCGACAAGCAATGCGCCTCCCGGACGAAGTATCTCAAAAGCTTTTTGAAATGCCGCCTTGGGGTCGTAAAGATGTCCGGCGACTTGAATCATCGACACCAGATCGAATTTTTCGTCGGTCACATAACTCTCAAAATCGCCTTCCGCAATCTCAATCCCGTATCGATCCGAACCGATACGCGCCATCTTTCCATTTGGCTCGATTCCGCGACCGCGCCAACCCCTTTCAACGAAACCTTTTAGGATGCACCCCGCCGAGGCACCGATATCGAGCATGGTTCCGGTTTCGATTGAGATCGACGAAAGAAGATCGGCGTACATCATTCCGCGTTCGATAAGCATTCGTTCTTCGATCAGATAGTCGGAGTATCCCGCACCTCCGCCTTCGAAATACGAATCGTCATATACCTCGGCAACATGCTTGCCCGGGTCCGTGACGGGCAGGAAACGATGTCCGCAGGAAACGCAGTCGAATATCACGTAGCCGTCTTTTTCGAGTGCGGCCGTGCCGGGTGAGTCGCAAAGCGGACATGCGTTGTGTGTTTCGGACATACGGAGATTGTCTAGATCGTAAAATCAGTCGTGCTTTTCTCTGTCAATTTCTTTGATGACGATCTTTTTGCGTGTTCGCGCATCGATACGACCTCGAATTCGGATCGATAGATGTCGATGATTTCGCCGGCAAGCTTGAGTTTCTCCTCGACCGCAAACGACATCGCCGGAAAAAAGGCGAGTTCCTCCGCATCGGATCCGGACAGAAAATCCAGCGGATGGAGCAGCAAAGAGGGCTCGACACCCGCCAATTTGCACATACGCAACGCGTTTCGCCAATACTGCAAGGCCAGAAACCGCGAAAAGGTCGCGAGGTATATCACGTAGCTCGCATGAATCGGAGTCTTGAAAAGCGGCAGTGTTGTGACCGGTATCTCTATGATCGAATCGGCGCCATTTCTCCATCGATACGATTTCAGAGGCTGGAATCCGTCGCTGAATTTCCCGAATAGTTTCTTTCGCTTCTCCTTTTCTTCATCCGACATTTCCGGCGATTTGAAGAAGTAATAAGCTCGGGCAAGAGGCGCGATATATGTTGGAAGCGTCGAACAGTCGTATTCGTAACCCCTTCTAATGAGAACATCGAGCACGGTCGGTGAAAGCGAATAGCCGGGACCTCGAAACCCAACGGGCTTTGAATCGCAGATTTTGGCAAGAGCGTTTTCGGTTTGTTCAAACTCATGTTCGAGTTCGTCGAGCGAATAGAGATGCAGCCACGGTTCGTGCCGAAACGAATGGTTTCCGATTTCGTGCCCGTTTTGCGAAAGCAGCTTGAGCGATTCGCGATTCTTTTCAAGCTCGGCGTCCTGGCCGACGATAAAAAAGGTTATGCTGAGATCCCGATTCGCCAGGAATTCGAGTACCCGCGGCACAAAAGTGTCGATATATGAGGGATAGCTTTCCCAACCCGCGTCTCCATGGGTTTTCATATAGGACCACTTGTTGTCCAGATCCAGGCTAAGGCTCGCCGTCTTC
Source organism: Pyrinomonadaceae bacterium (assembly GCA_041394795.1). GTDB lineage: Bacteria > Acidobacteriota > Blastocatellia > Pyrinomonadales > Pyrinomonadaceae > Aridibacter. Next base: position 72,552 of record JAWKHN010000003.1, read on the forward strand.
ATCGCGTTATTTTGATTCAAATTTGGCGGCGAAATTCTCCGCCAATTGTATCGTTTCGTTGATATTGAGTGTGCCGTTTGTGATTCGTGCCGAATTCACAAGATGGACGCCTTCCCCGAGCCGGTCCCAATCAGGAAGTCTCTCCGAATATCCGATCGAAGGCAGAGGGAAAACCTCGCGTACGCGCGAGATCTTGAAGTCCAACACATCGCTTCGGTTGAAATGGGAGTACATCTTTTCAAGTGCCGACAAGAAGTCTTCTCGTATTTCTTCGTCGGACTTTGCAAACAAAGAATCGTCGCTGGAGCAGTATTTTGGAAGATAAACTAGCGAATTTCCGTCAAATTCTTCCTTGCTGACCAACGCCGTCATTTCGATGATACCCGTAAAGGGCGACTCATCCGTGATGTTTGTGACATAAAACTCCGATATCGGAGTTTTTGAAAGCATCGAGGCGCAAACGATACCCTGATATTCCAACGCCTCCAATCTCGTCGCTTCTTCAGGGCGAAGCTCTTTTAGAACCCTTGCCGCCGCCTTTGGGCTGATCGTGAGAATCACATCATCGAATTCCGCGGAACCCAAAGCCGATTGGACTATAAGGCGATCGTTCTCGTTTGAGATGGCTTTTATGGGAGAAGACAAATTGATCGACACACCCGATTCGGCGAGCCGCTCCGAAAACCGCTTGAGAATTGGCGCGTAACCGCCCCTCACATACCCAAACATCTCCTTTTTCAACCCCGAACGACGCGCGGCGTACATCCGCTGGATTGTTGCCCAAATGAATGCCGCCGAGGATTCTCTGTAAGCCTCGCCGAGTTTTGCCCGCAACAACGGCTTCCAGATCTTTTCAAACACCGATTTCCCCGAAAGCCTTGTAAGCCAATCCTCGACCGAAACCTTCTCGAGAGCTTTCCAGTCGGTAACTCTCGAAGCGTAGAAAATCGTCGCACCGAGTCTGAATTTGTCGATCAGACCAAGCGGCGGAAACTTCAAAAACTCGAGCGAATTCGACATCGAATAAAGCCGGCCGCCGGAGAAAAACCCTGTTTTTGTCTCGACCCAGCAAAACTCGTCTTCGAGACCGAGTTCGGAAACGATCTTTCTCGTAAAGGAATCAGAGAGAAGCGTTACGTGATAGTGCCTGTCCCAGATAAACTCTCCGATTTTCCAAACCGATGCCAACCCGCCGATCTCTTCCGAAGCTTCAAACAGGGTCACTTCGTGTCCTTGCTGGCTGAGACGCAGGGCGATGGTAAGTCCGAGAAATCCCGAACCGACGACGGCGATTGATTTTGATGCGGACATAGGAAAAAGGCTATCCGGAGCGACGATCGTTCGCGGGGAGGCCACGACCGATAAACATCATTATACCTTTTTAAAACAATGTGAGTCCATCAAGGCGGGAAGGAACGAAAACAAACCCCAATACGCAAACGAATTCGAAAGGCGCGACAAAATTGAAAACTGCGATACCGACACAAGAAACGGGTCGACTCGCCCAAAAACACCGAACAACTCAAAACCCGAAACTCGAAACTCCCTATCCGCCCGTCTGTTCCCGCGCGTGATACGAGCTTCGCGTGAGCGGTGATGATTCGACATGCTTGAAGCCGAGCTCGCCGCCGATCCGTTTCCAATCGGCGAACTCTTCCGGTGTTACGTATCTCTCGACGGGAAGCCGCTTATCATATGGCTGAAGATACTGTCCGATCGTCATGATGTCGCAGGAAACCTTTCTGAGATCTTTCATCAGCTCGACGACTTCTTCGAACTCCTCTCCCAGACCGACCATGATCCCGCTTTTCGTAAGCATTTCCGGAAACTGCTCGTCGCGGAATCTCGCCGAGCGTTCAAGCAATTCGAGCGATTGTTCATAAATGGCATCGGGACGCACTCTACGATAGAGCCTCGCAATCGTCTCGGTGTTGTGGTTCAAAACTTCTGGTCGCGCCTCAAGCACGATGTTCAAAGCCGCTTCGTCACCCTGAAAATCCGGAATCAAAACCTCAACCTTGCAATCGGGATTCACCTCATGGACCTTTCTGATCGTCTCGGCCCAATGCGATGCGCCGCCATCGGGAAGATCGTCTCGGTTTACGGATGTGATCACGGCGTGCGCCAAACCAAGATGTGCGACAGCCCCTGCGACATTTGCCGGCTCTTCAGGATCAAGCTCCATCGGCTGCCCTTTGTTTACCGCGCAGAAACCGCAATGGCGCGTGCAAGTATCGCCGCCGAGCATGAATGTGGCGGTTTTATCCGTCCAGCACTCGAAAATGTTCGGACACCGCGCTTCCTGGCAAACGGTATGAAGATTCAAACCCTCGATCAGCTTCAAAACCTTGTTCTGGTTTGTTGGATCACCGATTCTGATTCGAAGCCAATCCGGCTTCTTCATGCGTTCGCGCTTTCGGCTCTTCGCATTCACAAACTTGTCGATCAGATCCTTTTCTTCAATCATTGCAAATCCTTGCCACTGCTTTTCCAAGAAAATGTTTCCTTGGAACGGCTCCAAAACCGCGCGAATCGGAGCTTCCCACCGGATTGTCGCTCAAAAGATAAAACTCGCCTGAATCCTCGATATGATCCAGACGCTTTATGACGACTATATCCGTTTTGAAAGGATGACGCATAACGACGATGTCGCCCTCAACCACGGTTCCCCTATGATCGACAGCGACTTCGTCACCAGGCGACAATGTTGGAGTCATCGAATCACCCGCAACGAGGTATCTTTCCAGATACCCGATGCCAAGGAACAGAGTCTCCAACCAAGTACTCGATTTCAACGGAGTCATAAAATCCTTGTCCCCGTTATTTCAAAATGGGCCTAACCGGCGAGATAAAACGCAACGTCGCGGTTCTTCGTCTGCCAGAACATGTTATGGATCTTCTCGATCGCCTGCATCAGTTCTTCGCAATGCTCGACGCTGACTTCGACCTTGACCGACGAGCAGAGCTTGGCGGCATTCCAAAACACATCGTGAAGATCAGCAAATTGTTCAAGATGGACGGGCTTGAAATAATCAGTCCAAAGAACGAGAAGCTCGGTTTTAGCGATATGCGCCTGTTCTTCCTTGATCGAAATATAGCGCGAAAGCGTGTTGTGATACGCAGCCATCGCCTTTGGGTCATCGGAAGACGGAACTTCCAATGCGACGATTTTTTTAGTCATCGAATGAACCGCTTCGGCGGCAATACGGGCTGACGCCGGATCGTAAACACCGCACGGCCCATCGCAATGAGCCTCGGCGGTTTTGGCGGGTGACATCTCAACAATGCGTTTCTTGATTTCGTTAAACATAATTCCTCCGATTGAGGGCACCGCGTGGGCGCCGCTCGAAAAAAGCCTATTCTTCCGGTCTCGTACCGGGATCGATTCCGGCAACGCTCGCCTGGCTAACCACTTTGACGTGAAGATCATCGCCTACGCGAATCTGGCAAGATAGCCTCGTATGATCGCCGATGTCCGGCTTGGTGCTCAGAATCGCGTGCTCGGCCTCTCCGATTTCACCCGGATCTCCCGACAGGACATCGACCCTGCAGGTAGTACAACGCGCGTTTCCACCGCAACGATGAAGAATATCGACCCCGTTGTCTTCCAAACACAAAACCAGTTTGCGCCCTTCTTCGGCTTCGAATGCTACCGTTCCATTCGCGGTTTCCGCGGTTACTTTTGGCATATCGTTCCCCTCATTTCCTTAGTTGATTTGAATTTGTCCGTGTTATCTGACTTTAGGACATGGCCCGTACGCAAGGCAAGCAGTGACGAACCCAACGAACCGTAAAAGGCCAATTCAAGCCTTCCCGATAACGATTTTCTCGCGGTTTTTGTTGACGGCGACAAATACAACCTCGGCTTCCGTTACCCTCACGACTTTTCCCGAGGAGCCGAAGCGTTCGGCTTCGACAACGACCCTGATCGTGATCGAGGTCGAGCCGACCCGAATTGTCTGCGCGTAAAAGCTCACCAGATCGCCAACATAGACCGGCTCGTGAAAGATCACTTCTTTCATAGCCACCGTCACAAAAAGCTCGTGACCGGTATGCCGAACGGCCTCCACTCCGCCCGCGATATCGATATAACTTAAAATAACGCCGCCGAAAATCGTCCCGTGGTGATTCGTATCACGCGGCATCATGTTCACGCGGATCGCCGCGTTCCGCATCCGCTCCTGTTCCTGTTCTTGATCCATCTTGTCTTCCAAGCTATCCCAATTTGCGATCCACCCATTCGAATATCGCCTTTCGCAATTCGGCAAGGTGTTCATCAAAAAAATGTCCGCAGTTTTCAAAAATCACGGTTTCCGTATCGGTTACCGCGGACACGCGGGCCACCAAAACCGAAAGGCTCTCGACAGAGCCGAATTCATCGCTGTCTCCGTGTACGAAAAGAATCGGCTTGTCCAGCCGTTCGAGAAAATCGTAGTCATGATACTTATCGACGGGAGTCCCGATGCTTATGAGCCGATTTACACGTTTATCCAGGGCTCCGACCTCGGTCCCGTAGCGGGAACCAAACGAGAAACCCGCCAGCGTCAGGTCCATTTCAGGAAACCTGTCGCACATGAATTCGATCACATCTCGCACATCCTGCCTTTCGCCCTCTCCGTCCTCGTGTTCACCGGTTGAACCGCCAACTCCGCGAAAGTTGAACCGCAATACCGCGAGGCCGGCATCGAGCAACCCCGAAGCGGCGCGAAAGACGACCTTGTTATGCATCGTCCCGCCTCCAAGCGGATGCGGATGACAAACAACGGCGATCCCGCGAGGTTCGCCCTGCGGCTCCTTCAAAATCGCTTCAAGCCGTCCATGCGAAGCGGGGATGTATAGGTTTCCTTTTGGGTACATTAATACCTAGTTCCAAGTTCCAAGTTCCAGAAGTTCCAAGTTTTCCGGAAGCGTTTTTTCCATTCAAGTTGAGTCTAACGTAAAAGTTGGTTTCAGGAGTATTGGTGACAGGTGCGACTTCAAAAATTTCTTTGAGTTGGCTCAGAATCTGAGCCAAATCGAAAAAGTCTTAATAGGAGGATAAAGCGCGGTTTTTTCGGGAATGACGGTTTAATAGGTAGAAAGACCCCTGCCGGCTTGTCCGGCAGGTGAATCAGGTCAGAAGCTAGTCACGGCAAGAAATGAAGCGTTCCGCCCCCCCTGCCGGCTTGTCCGGCAGGAGGCAAAGGTCCGCAGCTACAGCCGTTAAATACATGACGTGCTTAGGTTTATGGATGTTCTGGAAGGGGCTGAACCTATTCACCTGCCAAACAAGGTGGCAGGGGTCTTGGCGGATTCCTCAGAAGTTCGAGTTACCAGTAGATTCTATTTTTGAATCGACTTTTAGACTGGACCCAACTTCCGGCTCTTGGAACTTCTGGAACTTGGAACTTGGAACTCTGCCCCGGTTAACTTGGAACTCTGCCCGGATGAACTTGGAACTCTGCCCGGATGAACTTGGAAGCCTGCCCGGATGAACTCGGAACTCCTCCGAATCGAGTTTGCAATAGTATGTTCAACGCGTTTTACAAATGCGTTTTTTTTCAAAACATGTTATTTTTCTCACCGACTTTATTCTTTTCAACTATCTGACCTTTGATCCGCTTCAAGAAACAATTTCGAAGCGATTTTTGGTTTGATAAAGAAATCCTTGCTCTGTGAAACCTGTAAAAAAGCTGTGAATTAGGGAACCATGATCGTTCTTGACTTGCGTGTGCGCAATGCTCTCAGCTTCGCATTCGGAACAGACTTTTTTTCGTGATCTGTTTTCGTACGTTTCAATCTATTCAAAATCACCTTGCCCTGAGCATTGCCAATTACTTAGAAAACCTTCCCATTCCACGGCGTTATCGATATGGAATCAATTTTTGGAAATGAAGAAAACGGCACCGAGGTGCCAACCGAGGAACTAAAAGATCTTCAAATTGAAGAAACCGAGGAAATTCCACCGAAAGAGAAAGGCCCGTCCTTTGGCGAACGCTTTCGTCAATGGACCAAAACGGAAGGCTTTATGCAGGCCGTTTATCTTGCCTTCGGCCTCTTTCTATCGACGGCATTGATGGTGATGCTGCAGTTCTCCACCCGCGCGATATGCTGCGGCGATTTTGACGGTTACTACCATATCCGTTGGAGCTCGATGATCTGGGAGAACTTCAAACAATTCAAATGGTTGCCGGAATTCAAGTGGCTCCCTCTGACGCTTCTTGATCCTTCCGGCTATGCGGATCATCATTTTCTGTTCCATGTTTTGCAGATCCCGTTTCTGTGGTTTTTCGAACCGGTAATGGCGGCGAAGGTCGCTACCGTTGTATTTGGCTCGCTCGCGATCTTCTCCGTTTATTGGATCCTTTATAAATACAAGATCGATTACCTATTGATCTGGCTCTTCGCAATTCTCGCCTGCGGCAATCCTTTTCTTTACCGGATGAATATGGCGAAGGCTCCGCCATTGACGATCATCTACACGATCATCGGTATTTACCTGCTCTTCGAGCGCAAATACGTTTGGCTTTTGCCGCTGATGTTTGTCTTTGTATGGACATACAGCCTTTTTCCGCTTTTGTTTGTCGCGGCCGTAATCTGGGTGGCGATAATTGGCTGGAACGAGAAGAAGTTCGAATGGCAGCCGCTTGCTTACACGGCGGCGGGAATGGTTCTTGGAAATTTGGTAAACCCATACTTTCCAAGCAATATCGGACTCTTCACCTCGCACTTCATGATGAAGTTTCGAGATAGCTATGAGGTTGTCGTTGGCGGCGAGTGGTACGCCTACTCTTCATGGCAGCTCGTTACCCATATCGGAGTCGCGCTTTTGGCAATGTTTGTCGGATACGTGCTTTTCCGCCCGCAGGGACGCGAGATGCCGGAAAAGGCAACGTTCTTTCTTGTCTTTTCTACATTGCTTCTCGTTTGGATGTTCAAATCAAAACGACTGGCTGAATACTTCCCGCCGTTCGCGATTCTCTTTTGCGCTTTTTCATGGAAGGCATTCGTTACCCCGCTTATACCGCAGTTGCCCGATGACTTCCGCCGCGATATCAGCCCGCTTTTGGATGTCGAGGCCGAACCCGAGCGCAATCGTTTGATCGATGCTTTTCGAGATGCGGCACCGTGGACGATCGGTATCGCGCTTGCCGGAATACTCCTTTTTTCGGTAGCCGGTTCGAGAATCTCCAAGACGATAAAACCGGAGGACCTTTTCGCGAGCATCCAAAAGACGCAGCACGATGATACCTACGGCGAAGCGATGGAATGGGCCGTAAAAAACATCCCTCAGGGCGAGATGATCCTCAACTGCAACTGGGATGATTTTCCAAAGCTATTTTATTTCGACACCAGACACACATACGCCTGGGGACTCGATCCGAACTATCTCTATTCGAAAAATCCCGAGCTTTTCAAACAGTTAAAGGATGTCACCACGGGCAAGACGGAGAATCCCGGGCAGATCATACGCGACAAATTCAAGACCCGCTGGCTTTTCACGGATGCAAAGGAATGCGAGGATCTTGTGGCGAAACTTCTTTCAAGCGGATGGGCCGAAACGGTACATGAGGACGGTGAAGCGTATATACTTAAGATCCGTGACGGCAAGGGCGATCCTCAGGACGAGTCGGTTGACGAACCCGAGGATACGCAGGAAGAGGACACGACGGACGATCCGAACGCCGTCGATGATCCGAACGCCGATCCAAACGATGAGGAAACCGATCTCGAAGAAAGTGATCCCGATGCTGTTGATGAAGAGGATCCGGACCAAATTGATGACACTGAAGAAGATCCACCCGAAGAAAAACCAACCCCGGCAAACGCCAACCCGGGCAATGCCAAATCCGGTTAAATTGCTGTTTCTCGCCTTCGTGCTTCTATTTGCTTTTGGTTGTGCGGCGTCGGAGCCTTCGAATTCAAACACCGAAAACGGAGCAGTAAAACCGGATGCCGTCCCAACCAGATCTGAGCGGGAAACGGAAATCAGCAGCCTTAAAAACGCCGACTTCGACTACATCTACGTCTTGAAACGCAAGGACGGCAAAGCATTGGATGTTGAAGACAAGCGGTTTGTAAAGGCAAAGGCGCATTTTGCGACCAACAGGTTCTCCCTTTCCACTAACGAAAAGACCCTTTATATCGGTTCAAATTATGCTTTCGAAGCCAAAAGCTTGAAGGATCTGAACAACCGGTTCGAGTTGGAAGACCTCTCGAAATCGAAGGAACAAATCGAAAAAGAGAAAAGCAAGCTCGCTGGCAATTCGAATTCAAACTCGAACACGAACACCGGGAATTCGAAATAGACTCGGTTTTTTGAAATTGAATCCCGCCGGATCGGGCGCAGGCTTTGGCTATGAATCCAAAAGAGGATAAGCAAACAAACGACGGTGAATCGATGCGGATCAATCTGGAGTCCGTGTCGGTATTTGCGGTTGTGCGCACGATGGTAATCGCGGCGCTCGTGCTTTTTGTCGGCTACCTGCTGATAGATGTTTTGTTGGCGCTCCGGTTTCTTTTCTTCATTCTTGTAATATCGATCTTTGTCGCCTACCTGCTTGCTCCTTTGGTGGATATCGTAAAGAAACCATTTGAAGTCAGGAAACTGGGTTGGCTGATGCCTCGAAGCGTCGCGATTCTGATCACATTCGTTTTCGTATTTGGCGTTGTCTCGCTGGCGGTTTCGTACCTCGCTCCGCTTGTCGGCGCGCAGATTTCGGAGTTTATCGATGATCTTCCGACGTTTGCGAGCAATATTCAGGAGCGTATCAACCAGCTTAATCAAAGCTATCGCGAGCTGATGATAACGCCAACGGTGCAGGAGCAAATCAACGGCTATATCAGCTCGTTTATCAGGGAAACGAGCGTCCAGCTTACGAGTCTCTTTGTCGGTGGATTCGCTTTTGGTTTTCTTTCGTATTTTCCGTGGGTATTGCTGGTTCCGGTGCTTGTGTTCTTTTTTCTAAAGGATGCAAAAATGTTTCGGACAACGTTTCTTTCGGCGTTTCCACATGGGCGCTGGCGCGCGAGGGCGGAAGCGCTGGTGATGGATGTAAACACCACGATCGCCGCTTATGTCCGCGCGCAACTCCTCTCGTGCATTCTGATCGGCGCGGTTTGCACTCTTGGATTTACATTGATTGGTCATCAGTATCCCGTTCTATTAGGACTTCTGGCGGGTGTTTGCGAGTTCGTACCGTTGCTTGGCCCTTTGTTTATCGCGGTTCTGGCCACGAGTCTTGGATTTTTCTCGGACAATCCGGCGGAAGGCGCCTGGACATTGGTTTTCCTGGGCCTTTTGCGCGTTACGCACGACTATGTTACGTATCCGCGGATCGTTCGCGAGGGTATCCATCTACATCCATTCGTAGTGATCCTCTCGGTTTTGGCGGGCGAACAAATCGCGGGTATCGCGGGAGTTTTTCTCGCCGTCCCACTCATCGCGCTGGTTGCCGTATTCTACAAGCATTTCCTCGAACACAGCGGTCGCAAGGGTCTGTTTAAGGAATTCCTCAATATCGGAACCGATCCTCCACAAACCGAAGTACCGGTCCAAGAAACTTCGGAATAGCCAAATAAGATTTAACCTACTCGCAATTTCTGACCCACAGCAGTCCGTTTTGAAATCGGACTACACGGCCGTCGCTCGAAACGTCTCCCTTCAAATCGTCGGTCGTAATCGAGGTGCCGTCGATCTTTCCGTTCGCTTTGTTATCGCCAATTCCGGTTTCAAATTGAAAGGCATTCCCGATTTGAGTGATCTTCATCGGTATTTTTCCGACCACACCATCGCTGAAGTGAACGGTCCATATGCCGGTAAGGTTGAGCTTGGGTATTCGAATTGACTGGCCCGGCGATGGAAACGATGATCGTGTCTTCGATTTTGAAAACCCGGATTTTATACTAAACGACGGGACGACCATCGGGAGTAAATCGGTCCAGGTGCCCGTGATATCGGCGTTTGTCTGTGCGAATAGGTTCGCACCAAAGCCAAAAAGAAAGAGAACAATAGCCGCAAATAAATTCAAAGAGCTCGAGCGCTAAAACCCAAATTGATTCCAAAAATACCGCATTTTCAACGATGCCTCCCAAATAATGATCCCACAGAGCAAACCCGGTCCCGAAAACTAGAAAACTAGGAACTAGGAACTAGGAACTCACCCTTCCCATCATCTTCACGAAATTCTCAAAATGATAAAACGCGTCGTGCGGTCCGGGGGCGGCTTCGGGGTGATATTGGACCGAGAAAACGGGAAGCGATTTATGCTTGAGGCCCGCGACCGTGTTGTCGTTTATGTTGAGATGAGTAACCTCGACCGTTTCGGGAAGCGATTCGGCATCGACCGCGAATCCATGGTTGTGCGACGTTATTTCGATCTTCCCTGTCGCAAGCTCCTTGATCGGCTGATTGCCCCCGCGATGACCGAACTTCATCTTGAATGTCTCTCCGCCAAACGCGAGCGCGGTCAATTGGTGCCCAAGACAGATCCCGAACATCGGTGTACCGGATTCGGTGAGCTTCCGGATTTCCTCTACAACCGAGTCCATTGAGGCCGGATCACCGGGACCGTTTGATAGGAATATGCCATCCGGTCTTAAATCAAGAACCTCTTCCGCCGTGGTGTCACTCGGAACCACGGTCAACCTGCATCCCCACCCGGCAAACGATCTCAGCGAGTTTTCTTTCACACCGAAATCAAAGCAAACCACGTGGTATTTCTCTTCCGTTTTCGATGGATAATCAAAACGCTTGTCGACGGAGACCGCGCTTGCGAGTTCCCGATTGGCCATCGACGGTGAATCAAGGACTTTCGCCAGCAATGCCTTTTCATCGGTTTCGGTTGTTGAGATCGCCGCACGCATCGCACCCTTGTCGCGAATATGCCGCACGAGCGCCCTCGTATCGATCCTTTGAATTCCGACGATGTTGTTTCTGCGAAGATAGTGGTCGAGTGTTTCCGAGGCGCGCCAATTGGAACTGATGCGGCTACCCTCTCTGACGATAAAGCCTTCGGCCCAAGGCCTTCTCGATTCAGAGTCTTCGGAGTTTACTCCGTAGTTGCCGATCAAGGGATAAGTCATCGTGACGATCTGCCCGGCATAGCTCGGATCGGTAAGGATCTCCTGATAACCCGTCATCGAGGTATTGAAAACGACCTCTCCAAATGTTTCTCCCTCGGCGCCGAATGACAGTCCTCGGAACGCACGTCCGTCTTCAAGCACAAGCAAGGCTTCTTTTGATAATCGCATGTCGGTTGCAACGATTGTAGCAAGAGGGGTGGGAAGTTTCGAGTTGCGAGTTTTGAGTTTTGAGTACTTTTTGCGTTTGGCGCTTAGTTCGCCACACGATAGTCTTCTTTGTCCGGCTTGCCGCCCTGGAGTTGCGGCTTCTCCTTTGGCAAAAAACCAAACCCCGAAGGACGCCAGAATCTGAAAAACGCCTTTCCAAAGATATATTTCGATGGCACCAGTCCCCACGCCCGGGAATCCAGCGACTGATCGCGGTTGTCTCCCATCACGAAATAGTGGTAATCATCGACAAGCACCGGCTGGCGATTAACCATCGATTGATTTTCGGATTCTTCCAGATACGGCTCGTAGAGTTCCTCGCCGTCGATCAAAACCTTTCCGTTCCTCACCGAAACAGTCTCTCCGGGCAACCCGATTACGCGTTTTACAAAGCTTTTGTCCGGCTGGCGGGGATACCAGAAAACGACTACATCGCCTCTTTCGATATGTCCCCAACTAACCGACTTGATGTCATAGTAAATGAGCTTGTTGACGATCAAACGTTCGCCGTTCTCCAAATACGGAACCATCGAAACGCCGTCCACCCAAACCGGTTGGGCTACAAAAACCATCAGCAAAGCAAACGCCATGACAGCAATCAAGACGTCCCGAACAAACCGAAACATCTCGTACCACAAGTTGTTTCTTGATTCGCGTCGCAGATCAACAATCTCGATTCCGGGATCGTCGGCGGCCGAAACAAATCCGAACTCCAACTGGTCATTTTGGCGAAACTTAAACATAATCTAGGAAAGCGAGGAGCAAGTCAGCGGGTGTTTTTGTCAAAATCCCCAACCAAACTACTCCTTTAGAGACGCGATTGTCAAAATCCAAACCCAAAGGAGCACAAATCTCTTGAACGAAGAAATACGCGGTCTTTTTCCGGCTTTAAAAATCCACAATTATTTGAATAGCGCGGCCGTTTCACCGATGCCCGTTACGGCTCGAGACGCGGTGATTTCGCAACTTGATGACGTTGCGGCGCATGGTTCGACGAACTATCCGAAGTGGATCGAAACAAAGAACCGTTCGCGCGCGCTTCTTGCTGAGATGATGGGTGTGGAACCCGCAAATGTTGCCTTCATGCGAAATACTTCCGATGGATTTGCATCTGTCGCAACCGGAATCGACTGGGCCTCCGATGACAACATCGTGAGTTTCGCGAACGAGTTTCCCGCCAATTATTACGCTTGGAAGAGGGTTCGCGACAAATACGGCGTCGATCTACGGCTGGCCCCGGAGCGCGACGGGAAGATCGATCTCGACGAGTTGATTTCGATGATCGATTCAAACACCAAGCTAGTCGCCATCAGCGCAGTACAGTTTTCATCGGGCTTCAGGGCCGACCTCGAACGAATCGGAAAGGCGGCCAGGGATCATGACGCTCTTTTCGCGGTTGATCTGATCCAGGCGCTGGGCACGACTCCATTTGACCTTCCGGCGCAATACGTCGATATCGCTTGCGGCGCGTCGCACAAATGGCTCTGTGCGCCTGAAGGCTGCGGGTACATTTATCTCAGCGATCGTGCACTGGAAAGGGTTTCTCCGACTTTTGTCGGCTGGATCAGCGTTGAAACCCCGTGGGATTTTGCGGACCGCGAGCAGCCGTTCAAGGCAAACGCGCTTTCCTGGGAATCGGGCACGGGCGCTTCTTCGCTTTTCTACGGACTCGAACAAAGCCTTAAGCTTCTCGTCGGAGCCGGAAGTGTGAATATTCACAGACACCTCGAAAAACTCACCGATATGCTCTGCGAAATGGTTCCCCGGGAGAAGTTTGAAATTCTGAGTTCAAGGGCGGAAGGCGAGAAATCCCAAATCGTCGCGTTGCGGCCGCTGAACGGAGCAAGCGCCGACGAAATCTTCGCATCGCTTTCCGAATCCGGAACGATTGTATCCGCAAGGAATGGTTTTCTGAGGATTTCGCCTCATTTCTATAACAACGAAGGCGATATCGAGCGGCTTGTCGGGGATTTGGATCGATTCGAATAGAAATCGGGAGCAATTTGGATCAGTCTTCGTCGCCTGAGGAATGCGCCGAAAGTCGCGGCAAGTCTTCGCTTCCCTGAACTGAGAGCCCGTCGATATTCAATCGCGTAAGCCCGCCGGCATCCGAGAACGCAAACATCTCGGCGCGTTTCTTTTGAGCGATGCGGAAATAGATGTAACCGGACAACGCCCCAATACCGATCGCCAAGCCGAACACCGCCACAATGAACAGCACGGTGTTTATGAAAAGGCTGGTTGTACCAATGATAAACTCCCGTTCTTCCTCGAAATACGGATCAGGCTGACCGAGCGGCCAGGTGACGACTTTTTCGTATTTAACCTTTTCGAAAAGAGCGGAGGCGGACGCGTCGGTTTTCGGGTCGAAAACAAAAACGCAATAATTGCCGATTCTCCGATACGCGTAATCATCACCCCGTCCTTCTTCAACCGACATGATCGCTTTATCCGCGATCGAAGCCATTTGCGGCGACATGTATTCGACAATAAGGAGTTTCCCGCCATCGTAATCGGCGAAAACGGCCTCCGTTCCAGGCGTAAACTCAATCGCTGAGGCAATCGAGCGTGCCGACAGGAACTTACGCAAATCATTTTCTTCAACAAAGTATCGCGCCGATTTCTGTTTCGCTTCCCATTCGGGAAGATGCTTTACCAAAACCGGCAGCCCTGTTTCCTCATCCACTTCCTGGCCACGCGGAAAAACACCCGGCTGGCCGCAAATAGCCTCGCCCGCCTGCAACGAAACCAATAGGAGAAAAAATAGAGTGGAAATAAGGGACTTCATAGAATTAGATCAACTTTCTGAAATTCTATACGTTTAAATCCATGTTTGAAAACTCAATATTCCATTTCCCGACTCAAACTCCATTGTGGTTTGGTGTTCGGAATATTCTATTGACCCCATCAGCCGTGGCAATGTTCCACATAGGGGCGAAAAACCACAGTATGGAATCGACTTTTTTCGGACGGTGCAAAAAAAGGACTAAATCCGTTCTAGAGATATAAGCTGGGAAAATTGAATCGGTTTCGCTGGATTCGCGTTAATCGATCGATTCACTAGAGGCAACATGGCGAATCTGGCGATTTTTTCCGTAAAAACCCTTTTCGTACGCGTTGCGTCATATCGTATACGTTTTGGTTTAAATCCAATATTCGATGAAATTCGAAGAAAATAGTATGTCCGCTAGTTTTTGGGAATAAAACACCGTATTTTCGGGCATTTTACGTGCAAAGCGGTTTCGGGAAGACTTTGGCACGCGGATTGTAGCTAGGAAAACCCGGGGGGACGAAAGCTATGACAAATACAGACACATTGGAATATCCGGTTCTTCAAGATGCAGCAGAGGAAGTTGAAGTAGCGAGCACTTCGAAATTGGTTGCAGACACCAAAGAAATCGGTTCAATGACCGATTTCGAGTTGGCGAAGGCTTCATCGAAGGGCAACATGTTCGCTTTCGAAGAGGTTTACAACAGGCATCACCGACGGGTTTACGCGATCTGTTTGAGGATGCTGAAGAATGCGAACGAGGCTGAGGATCTGACGCAGGATGTCTTTATCCAGCTCCATCGCAAAATCGGAAGCTTCCGTGGCGATTCCGCCTTTACAACCTGGTTGCACAGGTTGACGGTAAACCAGGTTCTGATGCACTTCAGAAAGAGAACGGTCAAGTTCGAGAAGACCACCGAAGAAGGGGAAACACCCGAACAGATAGTTCTCGGATCTGAAAAGCCCGGCAAGATGCCCGTAGTCGACAAAATCGCACTCGACAACGCAATCAAGCAGCTTCCGGCCGGTTACAAGAGCGTGTTCGTTCTTCACGATATCGAAGGCTTCGAACATGAGGAAGTAGCGAGAATCCTTGGCTGTTCGGTTGGAACCAGCAAATCGCAGCTTCACAAGGCCAGATTGAAGCTTCGCAAGCTTCTTAAGAGGAAAGCGCCTCCGAGAATTTCCGTAATCGCCTAGTCCGCGATATGCGTCACGCAAAACGGTAGCCGCAGATACGATCTGCGGCTACCGTTTTTTCGTTTGGCGCAATCACAGCCTTCGGCTATTTTTTCGTTAGCTTCATGTAAAAGAACTGAATCCAACGCTCGCTTCCCTTGGGCTTCACTTCCCCGGTCTCTTCCCAAACTCCATCTTCTGAATAGCTTTCCTTGAAAATGATCTCCGAACCCGAGGCCGGATCGGTGAATCCCCATTCGACTTTCATGCCGTCAACCTTTATCAGCGTAAATCCTTCATTTCCGTTTTCCTTGTAAAAACGAAATCCGACCCCGCCCGAATCCGGATCGTTCTTAAACACTCCGTACGCCTGATGAATGATCTTGTCGGTGACTTTGCCGTCGATCATTTCCCTGCCAAGGCCTTCGACGACCAGCAAGGCGCCCCCGAGCTTGAAGGACAACGTCTCATTGATCGAGAAAGTCTTTCGCTCCCGTCCCCAAATGATCCATCCCGTTCCGTTCCAATCTCCGGCCATCATTTTCAGATCGGAGATAGATTGTGTTTTCGCTTGAGGAACTTGCTTCTTCTCGGGCTCCTGAGCCAAAACGGCCGAACTCACGAGCATCATTATTATCGCCAAAAGTATCGTTTTATAAGATTGCATGTTTCTCCTTCCCGATGTCATCCCGCTTTTCGACGAGAAAGTTTTGATTCATTCTCTCGAACCGCACGCATTTCGTATTGGAAAAATGCGTCAATCTTTTGGGGTTTCAAGATCTCCAAAGTCATGAATGCCGATCTCGGCAGCAAGCTCGGTCGGAGTACGGTTCGTAATGAGTGCAAACTCGCGAATAAGGTGAGATTGATCGGAAAATCCCATCATCGCCGCACGATCCGCCCAACTTAGCTCAATGTCACTAATCAGGCTCAAGCCTGTTGCGCGGAGGCGATAGAGGCGCGAATACTGCTTGATTCCAAGTCCAACGTTCTTGCGGAATCTTCGTTCGAGCGTTCTTCTCGCCGTTGGGATTCCGGACAAAAGATCATCGGTGGAAAGGTTCCCACCCGCTTTCATAAGCGCCGTTATTGCGCTTGTTACCTGCCTGTCGGCGTCGTCCGGGTTGATTTCAAGCGATTCGAAGAAGTCAGACAGAAGCTTGAACGCATCTTTGCGCTCGGAAATCGCACCCAACTTGGTTTCAAGAAAGGATCGCAAGGCGTTGAGTTGAGGCAGATGCACCAGAGGCGACGTGGCGATCTTTCCCGGATCTGCACCCAATACCAACCTATTGGCGGCCGGAAATAATCTAACTCCCCAATACTTGTCGCCGCATTCGACCTTTGCCTCAAAGATCTCGGACTCCAATCCTCGGACAAGCACGATTGGCGGAGAAGGTGAATTTCGGTTGAATTTGATCAGAATCCCCATGCACCCGTCCGGGAGGACGTTGTAGATCGTTGGCGCTTTGGATTCCGAGAATGCGAGTTCGAAAAAGCAAAATACGAGGTGTGCGAGATGTGGCGGCGGTGGCATCTCGTAGTATGAAACCAGTCTTGCTGAATCGGACTTATTCTCCACAAGCGAATCATTGAAAAGTGGGACTATCGCGAAATTCAAAGGATTCCAAACATCTCAACCAACGCCAAAAACTTGGTTGAAGTGCCTGAAATTGCTCAGAGGGTGAATTACCCGATTCTAGCCGCGACCATAGAATCACTATACTCCCGCGGTTTTAGGCAAAACTTCTAAGCATAATCTCCCGATAAAACGTTTACTTTGTGAACAATGCGGGCTAGAAACCCGAGCTCGAAACGCTCTCTTTGATCACAATATTTCGCCGGGCAAGCTCGCCAACAAATGCATTTGGATCGATAGCCTTTTCTTGAGGTGTCGCGCCTCTTGAAAGTACATCTCCCTTGGCCATCATCTGAGCTATGATCGTTGCCGGGAATGAAGTGGTACGCATCATCGCGCTAAGCCCCGTCTCGGGATCCTCGCGATCAACGATGTCATATCTCAAATACGACTCGGTGCCATCCTTCGTGCCCTTGAAATCCAGTCGAACCAAAACATAGTCCGGACCGTCGGCGGGAAGAAACTCTTCGAGCAGTTTGCCGAACACCCGTCGTGGTTTTACCAAAACCCCGTCAACCATCCGCTCGTCGCCCGAACAAAGCCCGATATCGATCATCAGCTTGAACATCTCGCAATGCCCCGCATACCGTATCGTCTTGTAATCCAGTTCGGAAACCTTGCCAAGCAATGTTTCCGGCAATGTCGACGTCCCTCCGGATGTTTGAAACGCTTCGAGAGGCGGGAAACCTTCGAATACAAGCGACTCGATTTCCGTCATCGATTCGATCTCGCGAATCTCGCCTCCCCTTATCACCCTGGCCGTTTCAACATATTCGTTGATCAAACCCTCGACCGAAAAAACGAGTTGGTAGTTGAGCGCGGTTTCGGGTTTTTGCGGCAATCCGCCGACCCTGATATGAACCTCTTCGGTCTCGTCAAAACGGGCCATTCCGTGCATCGCCAGAAGCGAGACCATTCCGGGCGCCAGCCCGCAATCGGGAATGATGTTGATTCCTGCATTTTTGGCGGCCGAATCCAACGCAAGCTGTTTATCAACAACATAGTTGTTGCCGCCCAGATCACAAAAATTCGTATTTGTTTCGATCGCTATCCGCGACAATTCTTCGTTGTACCAATAATTCACGCACGAAATCGCAGAATCGTAGTCAGCCATCAAGGCCGAGGTCTGTTCGTATTTCGATACGTCAAGACGTTCAGTCACGAGTTTGTTGGAACCGATCTTCGCCTCAATCTCGGCAAGCCTGACCGGGTCGGAATCCGCCACCGCCACTCGTTCGACGTCCGGTGAATTGTGAATCAAATCAAATACGGCGCCAAACCCCATGCGGCCGGCGCCCAAAACCAAAATTTTCATGTTCTCTTAAAATCGGCTCGTACCTACGGCCTCAAGCAACTCATTTCAATACCCAAAAGACAAACCAAGCTTCGAAAAACCCAAAGATACCCGCCGGTCGATCGGCATTAGATTGTAAACCACCTTCACGCAATCGGACTGCTAAGTGGTTCAAAGAAGAAGCAAACTACCACTCTTCCCAATCCTCGGGCTCTTCTTCGTCCAAAACCTTTGCCGCATACGCCCATACCTTTTCTTTCCAAAGGCGAAACTGTTGGGTCAGCGCCAACGCTGCCTGCGGATGAGCGGCATTTCGTTCAAGCCTTAAAACCTCGGCAGGCACCGTCACCTCATCTTCCGGGTTTTCGGCAACCGTCAGTTCTACTTTCGAACCAACACTGGGCAGCAATCTTGGGAGATAGACCAAAGCCCCTCTCGGACCCACGTTTTCAGTGAGTCCCTCCTCGGTCATAGTCTGACCGTTTTCATCCTTCCAGGATACGCGGATGGGAAAAGATACCACGTGCCGGGAACCTCTTCGGCGTTCCTCCATAGCTTTTGAAGCGTCTCCAGATTTACTAGTAGATTGTCTCAACTTCAGACGCAATTATGTTAACAGAAATGAATCATATTGGCATCGCAAACAAAACAGCGGTCGATTCAGTGCGCAAAACCCAAATTTCGCAATTTTTTTTCGTCTAATCGACATTCTTAGAGATTTGCCCCTAATCCCCTGTGTTTTCATGTTTTAGGTAGGGTGCCACCAGCCCCCGACTGTGGATATCCACAGTTTTGGGGATTTTGACTCCTAGACAAGCTTTTCTAAAACATGCTAGGGTGATTGAAAGTCGCAAAAACGAGAACCACACGTTTTTCGACTTTTTTCATGTTTTTGTACGGTCGTTTTATTTCGAATTTGGATTTTGGCGCCATCAGGCTCCGCTTTTTATTTAAGACCGTGCCGTTATTTGAATAGGAGAATGAACAATGAGAAACGTAGCTAGAGCAGCGGCGTTTTCACTGGTAGTTTGTCTCGTCGTGGGCGTTGCCTACTTCGCGACAACTGTGGAAGCAATCACTGCCCAAGCGAAGGATTCGCAAGAAAGCATTCAATCAAAGTTAGGTTTTGACAACAATAGTATTGAAAGTTTTGATATTCCGGTAGAAGTTGAAAATGCGGAGGAAGCAGGAGCCGCAAAAACATTCAGAGCCACCGCGTACTGCCTAAAAGGCAGAACAGCTTCGGGACAATCGGTAAGACGAGGTATCGTCGCAGCAGATCCGAGAATCCTGAGATTGGGAACCAGAATTCATATGTCCGCCGGTCGTTACACGGGACATTATCTGGTTGCCGATACCGGCGGCAAGATCAAAGGACATGTGCTCGACATTTGGGTGCCTAGCTGTTCGGAAGCGAGAAGCTGGGGCAGCAGAAGTGTTCAAGTGAAGGTAGTGTCCGGTGGTGGCAAACGGAAGAGAAGATAATTTTTTACAACAGAATAAACTTGAAAAAGGCCGTTCGGAAGAACGGCCTTTTTAGTTGTGTCAGTCCTTGAAAGTAGCAGATGCAAAATCCGAATCTGTTAAAGGTGCGCCATTTATTGCCTTCGCAAGTACGGAGTCCGAACGCCCGATTACGAATACGCGAAATCTACTGTTCAAACCCATTGATTCCGGCAAATCATTTCTGACCGCCTTGAAGCCTTTCTCCAACAAGTCTTCGTGGAGCCGAATCGCAAAGCGTTCTTCGGTAAATCTTCCTGCCAAATAGAAGTTTTCCATGCTCGTGATGAGATCGAAATAGTATTGACAGGCCTCGGATTCAATTTCACTCGAAAACTCGGGCTCCCGCCGAATTCCTCGTTCGACAAAAAAGACCTCCCAACAATCTCCGTTCCTGTCGATGCAAAACCGATCGTCTCCATCTCCGGTGGTGAGAATGTTGATGTGAACTTTATCCACATCCTCTTTCAGAAGCTTCTCTCTTAGTTCTTCAATCTTCAATTGCGATCGTTTCCCGCTTTTCCGGACCATTTGATTTGATGATCCCTATCAATCGATCAACTCGATCTCGGACTCTCCGGAAGAACCGTCTCCCGAAAACCACTTCCATGATTCGGAAAATCCACGGAGCTTCCCTTTAGCTATGATCGGTTTGGAATGACATCGT
This sequence comes from Pyrinomonadaceae bacterium, assembly GCA_041394795.1. Taxonomy (GTDB): domain Bacteria; phylum Acidobacteriota; class Blastocatellia; order Pyrinomonadales; family Pyrinomonadaceae; genus Aridibacter. The sequence goes on from JAWKHN010000003.1 coordinate 92,875, forward strand.
CCCGCCTTAAGGGAGCCATCGGAATCGATGTGCTGGTAAACGAATTCGAGCCCCCCTTCCTCATCCATTCTTCCGACAAGCTGTCCCTTTCGAACCGCACCACCGCAATAATCAGCCCAAATCAGATTGCCTTCCTGGTAGTACTCGAAAATGGTATCGGAGCCGACATCACCATTGTCGGTATTTGCGACTGAGCGAAAACGGAGGTTATTCAAATCCAAAAAAGGCATTATCTCCAAATCCCCAATTCAAACCTCTTTTCTCGAGGCTTCAACACGAGCGAGTGCTCTAAGTTTCTGTTCTACATCACGAACATTTGGAACTCGCAAGAATCCCAACTGCACATGGGTCGTGTCGTTGTCCGAATCCTTGGTCGAAAATTCGCGGAAGATTACATCTCCCGAACCATCGGCCTTTTCCAAACGGAATACATCCGTCAACTTGTTCGGAGCAAAGCTGCGGATTTTAACTTTTCCCTTCCCCTCGAAAAGAATCGCACGTTTGTTTGTAATAACATAGAAAGTGTTTCTAAGTCGGCGACTCTCAAAAATTGGAGCCGAGAGCATCCCAAAACCGATCAAAACGAAAGGAATTCCGAACATCGGGAACAGCAGATGCCAGCCCAAGCCTTTTGAGAACGCACCGACGCCTCCCGCGGCGGTCACGGTCCAAAAGATTGAAAACGCCGTCCAGGGAATACCAAACAAGACACTTGCGATGCTTCCAGCCGTAAAGTAGGCGGGTTTGGGCGATGCGCTCCAAACCACCGACTCTCCGATTTCGAGTTCGTTTTTTACTTTTTCTTCGAGATTTCTGGGTGGATTTATAAACAACATTTCGGCAGGTTTGAAAAGATGATCGAGTCTATTTGGAGTGGCAGTGTTCAAAGAACACTATTCAATAATAGCAATCGGGCTTCGCCTGAACCAAGAAAAATCTTAACGGTGTTTCCTGATGCCGAAAAAGGAAGTGCGGAATCTATGACGACTTCGTTTTGCGTTTCGCCGCCGCCTTTGCAAGATTCTCATTAACGCGAAATCTCACGATTTCCGAAATCAAATCGTACGGAACCGGTTTGTCTAAAGGGAATTGAACCGCTCCCTTGGATTTCACAAACGATTCCAGCTCTTTACCAAACGCCTTGATACCGCTCGATGTCGGATAAAAGCCAATATGGCTCTTCCATGCGGCGAAATAGACGAGTGTGCCCTTTTGCGCGTAAGCCGGCATGCCGTAACTTATCTTTTCCTTAGCTTCCGGGGCTGCGGCGGCTATCGTTTGGCGAATCATTCTCAAGGTCGCCTGTACATCAGGATGGCACGAATCGATATAATCATCGACCGACGAGGGAATCCTGGGGTTGTTCTTCATAAACTTAGTGCGTCAAATTGTTCAAACTTCTGCTTCAGAATCCCGCACGGAATTCTATCCAAAATAGAATTTTGCAAAATAGAACATAACAGGCGCATTAAATAAGAGACTATCGAGTCGATCGAGCAATCCTCCGTGCCCTGGAAGTATGCTCGCGGCATCCTTGGTTTTCGCACCGCGCTTAAGAGCGCTTTCAGCGAGATCCCCGCCAACACCGATCAGCGCCAAGGCGATGCCGAGGCCTATGGATACAGGGAGCGGCAACTCCCGAAAGTAGGTGAGACTGCTTGCAGCCGCAAATCCGATGGCAAGAAGGATCCCGCCAATCAATCCCTCCCATGTCTTGTTCGGAGAAATCGTGGGAACGAGTTTGTGCTTTCCAAGTTTGCTTCCAATAAAGTATGCGCCGACATCCGATCCCATCGCCACGAGAAAGAAATACAAGAGAAGCTTGCTCGAAAGCGAAGATATCGCGGTATCGTTAAATCCGACTCTAATTGAAACGAGGAATCCACCGAGGAAGGCGATCCATAAAACGCCCAGCAACGTCACTCCAACGCCGGCGAACATCTTCGAAAAATCTTTTTGAAAACGGAATGTTTGACTGATCAATAGCACGATCAAAAAGATGGCAAAAGTGATCACAAGCAAATCGGGCGCCTTGGACGGGGCGTCAAACAAAAACGCTACGAAAAAGATCGCGGCAAAAATGTAAGCAAGCGCCGCATCTCCCTTCAATTCAAGCTTTTTTGTCATCGAGAAGTACTCGAACAATCCCGCGCCAATGGCAAGCGCTGTAAACAAAAGAAACGGCCACTGCGCCATCGTGTTTCCGGGCACGAAAAACGGTAGCACGATCGAAGCGATCAACAAGGGCAGGGCGATGGCCGCGGTTAGAAGTCTTTGTTTCATAGTATAAATTGGAATTGCACCGTATTCCTGTGAACACCGCTTGCATGTGCACTCGAAGGCGAGCTATACCTGATCTCCCGGTTCATTTACCGCTCCAAACCGACGATCACGACGCTGATACTCGATGATTGCTTCAAATATCTGCGGTCGCCGAAAATCGGGAAATAGTGTTTCGGTAACATAAATCTCGCTGTAAGCCACCTGCCACAAAAGAAAGTTTGAAATTCTCATTTCGCCGCTCGTTCGAACCAGCAGATCGACTTCGGGAAGTCCGTGAGTATAGAGATGTTTCTCGAAAACCTCTTCAGACAACGTTTCCGGGGATTCTCCCGCTGCCTGCAACTCGAGCATGGCTTTTCCCGCCGCATGGAGTATCTCGGCGCGACCGCCATAGTTTAACGCGACATTGAGCACGGTTCCGGTATTCTCGCGCGTCAACTCCTCGGCTGCGGATAGCTCGGCCCTGACATCCGGCGCCAGTCCTTCTATATCTCCTATGGCGCGAAACTTGATCTTGTTGTTATGCACCTCTCCGATCTCGTTTTTGATATAGAACTTAAGCATCTCCATCAAACCCGAAACCTCATCCTTTGGGCGTTTCCAGTTCTCTGTGGAGAACGCATAGAGCGTTACCGCCTCAATCGAAAGCCGTGCGAAGGTATCAAGAATCGAGCGCACGGATTCTGCACCTTCCTTATGCCCCGAAATTCTAGGCAGACCGCGCTGTTTGGCCCATCTTCCGTTACCATCCATTATCACGGCCACGTGCCCGGGCAGGCGCTCAGGATCAATTTGCCGCAGCAATTCGGCTTCGACCGAATCTTCGTCAATGATTTCTACAAAATTTGGGTGCATTGCAAGTTCTTTTTGGGCTTTACCGGTTGATTTCAGACTCTTTCAAGATCTGTTGCCTCCCGTTTGCGATTCCGGGCCTTTCAAATCCGATGGAGACATTCGATCAAGCCCGATCGCGGTTTTCTATTCCAATAACAGCGGAACGATTGATGGCTCCGTAAATGTGCGGGTATTTCTCACCGCCCGTGGAAGGTTCGATCAAAAGTTCTGATGTCAGCTTTTCCGGATCGATTTCGAGTACAATCAACGATCGAACATCTCGGTAGTATCGCTCGATAACGGCATCAACCTGATCCCGAAAACTGCAATGGATAAATCCTTCTGCCGCGAGACTCTCGTGAACATAGTCCTCCGCTTCATCCAGTTCAGCCCATCTTTCGGGCAGCACGACGTGATAAATCTTTTCTCTGCTTCCGCTCATTCTACCGAATTTCCAAATCGCTCGGGGTATCGGCCGATCTACAAACAATTAGCCGCCGGGCCAAGTTCAAGACTTTGAATCGCTGCAAAAAATCGTCTCAAATTATAGATTCGCCGGCAGGGATCTTTCTTCCGATCGACTTGCCGTACTCGTAAATATTGATCTTCTTTCTACCAAAACCATCTTCACAAGCAGACTCAAACTTGGAACTTGGAACTTTTCCGGACTCCCGTACTACTGATATTGAACCTCTTTCAACGTCAAACCGTGAGCTGGCGCGGTAACACCGGCAAGATCCCTGTTTCCCGTAACTATGGCTGTTTCAACAGTTTCGTTATCCTTCTCGCCGCGCCCAACCTCGAGAAGCGTGCCGACGATCGAGCGTACCATATAGCGTAGGAAACCATTTCCGGATATCTCAAACTCAATCATGCTGGCCCTCGATCTCGCGTCCCAAACCGATCTCACAACAAGCTCGTGAATCGTGCGCACCTTGTTTTCGCTATCCGATTTCGCGTTGGAAAACGCGGTCCAGTCATGTTCGCCCAGAAAAAGCCTGCTCGCCTCCGACATTCTTCCGACATCAAGCGGTCGACGCTCATGATGAGCGTAACGGACCCAGAACGGCGACATCACGTTGGTATTCAAAACGCGATAAACATACGTCTTTCCTTTTGCTGAAAATCTGGCGTGAAAATCGTCCGAGACAGTCTCGGTATTGAGAATGCGCAGATCCTTAAAGGAATTTCCGTTGATCGCTTCACGGAGCTTTTCGGGCTCAAACTCCCGCCTCAAACGCAGACTCGCGACCTGGCCCTCGGCATGAACACCGGCGTCGGTTCTGCCCGATCCGGCGACATTCACCTCACCCTCGTCAAGCAGCGACAAAACGCGTTCGAGTTCGCCTTGAACCGTGCGCAGATCATTCTGGACCTGCCAACCGTGGAAATCGGTTCCATCGTACTGAATCAAAAGTTTGTAGTTCATCAAAATCGTCAATCAAGCCTTTGTCAAAAATTCCTTGATCGACAAAGACTATGCGCAGGAGGGATGCAACCGGCTTTTACCGGCACGACAGTTCGCAACCGAAAAGCGCAAAAACTATCCGCGGCTGCCGGGTTTGTCCACCGCTATTCCAGATGCACACAAAGGACAGTCCTCTTTCTTATAGCTCGGTACATCAAGGTTTACGAGCGCGATTCTCGGAACACCGATATCCGCGACACCATTCGAGCGATCAATTATCGAGACTCCGGCAACACACTCCGCGCCCAGCGATTCCAATACCGAAACGCATTCGCGAACCGATCCACCGGTAGTGATGACGTCTTCGACGACGATTATTTTTTCGTTTCTGGGAACATCAAATCCGCGCCTGAGCAGCATTTCCCCCGATTTGCGTTCGGTCCAAATGAAACGAAGGTTGAGCGCGCTCGCCACCTCATAACCGATTACCAACCCTCCGATCGCCGGTGCGGCCACCGTCGTAACGGTTTCGGGCGAAATCCCGGAATCGGACAGATGCGAAATCAACGCCTCGCCGATCGCGCGCCCGTAGTTTGCGGCATCGGCGGGATACTGAAGCGCCTTCGCGCATTGCAGATATTTTGGACTGTGAAGACCGCTGGAGAGTTCGAAATGACCCTCCAGCAGTGCGTCGGTTTCGCGAAAATGCGTCAGAATGGATTCCTGGTTCATAAGTTATGCGAGATTTACGGCACGGCATAGACTCCCGGCAACGCTACGTCTCCCGCGGCTCCAAAGGCGGCGACCTGAACCCCCGAAGCCGATCCGTTCGCAAACCAAGTGTTGATCGAGGGTCGGAAGACCGCGGCATCTGTTTTGCCGTCGCCATCATAGTCTCCCTGAACCGGAACATCGCCATTTGTACCAAACGGGAATCCAAAGAACGAGAAATCCTCGCTTCGAAGTACAAACCAGAAGCCCGTAGAAGGACGCCAAAAGGCAACATCGGCCTTGCCATCGCCTGTGAAATCGCCCGGAGTCATCTTATCCGCAGCGGTTCCAAATTCAAAAACGATGACGCCCGCGGTCGAACGGTTGAGCCACCATTGTCCGGCGGACGGACGATAAATCGCGATGTCGTCCTTGCCGTCACCATCGTAATCCGCCACAACCGGCCTATCGCCGTTTGTACCGAATCCGATGATCGAAACACCGCCGGTCGATTTTTGTATAAACCAAGTACCGTTTGACGGACGGAAAACTGTCGGATCAGCGATACCGTCCCCATCAAAATCTCCGGGGGCCGGAATATCACCTGTTGTACCGAACGGGAATGAGAAGAATGACTGGTCTTCGCTGCGCAGTACGAACCATGAAGACGTCGAGGCACGGAAGAACGCGATATCGGTTTTCCCGTCACCTGTGAAATCCGCCGGAACCGGTGTGTCCGTTCCAAGTCCAAACGAATAGGCGCGGTTGCCCAAATCCGAACTCCTCAAATACCACCATTGCGCGGGATTCGCACCCGGTCTGAAGATCGAAACATCGGTCTTTCCGTCTCCATCAAAATCGAATTTCGCATTGCTTCCGCAAGTCGTCGTCGTGATGCAGGCGCCACCGGACTCGCCGCCCGGAGCAAGAAAATCATGCTCGCGAACCCTGACCTTTGCCTGGGTTGTCGGAGAATTCGGGACCGTGAAGCTAAACGGCGAACTGTTCGCAACATTCGAGGCGAGAACCGTCGGATACGTCGCACCGCCATCCGTTGAGAGATCGATCGTCACGTTGCGATTGAACGAACCATTGTTTGTCCAACTGACATTGGCCTGCGATCCCACGACCAATGTGCCTCCAACCGTTACGTTTGTGATCGTATCCGGAACCTGATCCGCAGTCGTATCGCGATACCAACCGATGTCCCGCATCGCCTGTCTCGTCAGATCAAGATTCAACGGCAAATTTAGCGTTATGTTCGGTTCCATCAAAACGCTTGGCGTGACCCTTGTGTTGTAATGCGATACGGAGGAGCCGGGCTCAACCGGATTTGGCGTGTAAAGTTCGACCCTTCCATTTGTTGTGTTTCTGCCGTTGGTCAAAGCTCCGGAAGCATTTGCGACATTGTTGCCGGCCCAAACGACATTGTTGTTGTTGATCGCCGATGCCTGCCTTTCGGCATTCGACATCTCATGCCAGAACTTGCTTGTAGTTTGATCGAAGATGTTTCGCGAAAAAATATCGATAAAGCCGCTAAACGGCGCACCTGTCGATTCATCGACAAAGCTCGCAAAACCAACGCCGTGACCGATCTCATGCATTACCGTGATCAATAGATTCACGGTTCCCGGAGGTGTGGCGTTGTCGAGACCGAGATAGAATCTCGCGCCTCCAAGACAACCCGGCGAACCATTGAGAGAGCTGTTGAATGTCGCCCCGATATCGGAATTTACTGCGCTGCGGTCCACTCCCGATAGCTTGTTGGCAAGTGCCTGTGGGTACCAGGTATCGGCAAATTCAGCGTTTGGGAAATTGCGATCGACCGTGATTGTTCCGGCAGATCCCAATACAGCGCTTGAGGACGAGCAAAACAGTGGATCAAAGTTGGAATCCACCTTTATTTCAACATTCGAATCAATAAAATTCTCCCAGATATCGGCCGCGGCCTCGAAAACAGCCAAACGCTGTGCGCCGCGAGTCGTGGCAGTGTTTCCGCCTTCCGGACTTACGGCCGTTGTATCGTTGAATCCCTCGCCCGGTCCATCGAGGTTAACGATCGTTACCGTGGCGTTGTTTGGAGCGATAAACGTCTGCGCGCGCCATTCGTCAACGAGATCCTTGTAAAACTGATACTCCTTTGGCGACATCCCGTGAAGTTTTGCCGCTTCGATCGTTTCGCTTGAAAAATCCCGAGACTCAAAGTATTCGCCAGTTTCAAGATTCCTGCCAAAAAAGCTGTTGGCGCCGGTAAGGCTCGATACGCATCCGACGGTCGGTTCGCCGAACAGATCGTTTCTCGCCAATATGAGATTCCTGAAACGCCCCTCAAGATCAACGTAAACCCCTTTTCCCGGAGCCTCGGATTGCCTCAATCCCTCAGTGGATCGATTGGCCATACGCTTTATTTCCGAAGCCAGTTTGGCGTCACCCTCAAACTGCCCCGATACCAAAGTAAAACAAGCAAATAGAGCGGCGACAAACACCACATGGAACAGCGATTTTATGTAATTCATTCTCTAAAACTCCTGAATTTCGGAAAAGGTCGGGGTGTTGCACCCGCGCCAAAACACAAATTTGCGATGACCGACAAGTAGAAAAATTCTACCACATGGAAACCTCACGAAGGTCGCACGGCCGTCAATATCAGACAGTGCCTCATACTTCGGAAATTGACTCGAAATCGTCAAAACCCAGAGGAAAAACTCTTTCTACAGATTTTCCTTTCGGTCGTTTGCGTTTTAGTATTACCAGATGGCTCCGTTTCCTAACCTCATATCAGATTCAGTGTTGGTGAACGATACGCTTTCTCTCTTGCGGCAAAGCGGCGGTTTTGCGTCCGCGGTTGAAATCGTGGACGCGGTGATGAAGATCTCAAAACCGGATCCCGCGCTCGCCCGCATGCTCGTTTCCGATCTGATCGAAACCGATCCGAGGCTTGCGCTATTTGAGGACCGGGTCGGACTGGTTGAAACGGATTCAAACCGAGTGCTTTCGGAAACCGATTTCGTCGTTTTCGATTTCGAAACGACGGGCGCCAAGGCTCCTCCATGCCGCGTAACTGAGATCGGCGCGTATCGCGTTTCAAAGGGCGAGATCGGCGAATGCTTTCAAACACTCGTAAACCCCGAAACAACGATCCCGGAGTTCATCACCAGTCTTACAAATATCTCGGACGACATGGTTAAAAACGCCCCGAAATTTAGGGAAATCGCGGGAGATTTTCTCGAATTTATCGGTGACGCGGTTTTGGTGGCGCACAACGCGATGTTTGATATGAGGTTTTTGAATGTCGAGATCGGGATGATTCATGCGAACTATCGAATCGCGAATCCGCATCTTTGCACCGTGAAGCTGGCGCGAAAACTCATTCCACAAATCGAAAACCACAAACTCGCGACGATCGCCAACTACTATTCGATCAACCTCGAAAACCACCATCGCGCCGCCGAGGACGCCCGGGCAACCGCTGTGATCTTTCTGAAGCTTCTGGATCTCCTTGAAGAAAAGGGTGTTACGGATCTATCGGGAATTGCAAAGAAGAAATACTGAAGGGGAGGGGAGGGGAGTTACGAGTTTCGGGTTTTGAGTTTCGAGTTCTGTTTTAGTGGTAAGGGCGTGAGATTGGAAGCCGGGAATAGTCGCCTTATGAGGGTTCGAAAATTTTTAGTTTGTTGGTTTTAGGATAACACTCAATGAGGAAAGCATTTCAAACCTCGCTTTCGTGAATTTACCGTCTTTCGTGGTTAATCTTTTTCCACCTGAAGATTAGCCAAAACCGATTTTCCCGTGGTCGTCGCGTAAAACCTTAGAATCGTTAGAATTCTCTCCATACCGAATTCGTTGAGGGTGGGTTCATTGAACAGGTTTTTTCTAAGCTGAATTCCTTCGACCGTCGCAGCAAGGTAAAAGGTCAACACCTCGGGTTTCGCGTCCTGTCTCAGTTCCCCCAGTCGAACGGCAAGCCTTGCCTCTCGTTCAAACACTGATTCAAACTCCGATCCAATTTCAGAAAGCCGTTTATGGAGCCGACCGTCTTCGGAACTGGTTTCGTGGAACGCTTTTATGAAAAAACAGCCTCCTTCGCGCCCCTTCACGGCAACTATCTTCATCCAGTTCTGAAACAACGAAGCAAGCCTTTCCAATCCGTGTTCTTTGCTGTCAGTGGATTCAAACACATCTTCAACAAATCCCTTTCTCGCGTACTCAACCACGGCCAGCTGCAATTCCTCCTTCGTTCCAAAATGCGACAAAAGGCCGCTTCTGCTCATACCTAGAACAGAAGAAAGTTTTCCGATGGTTAGCGAATGAAGACCATGAATGGTTGATGCCTCCATCGCCAGCGCAAGGATGTCCGCCCGAGTTCGATCTCCTTTGCTTTGTCTATTCATTTGGTTTCCTTTGCAATCAAATATCACATACGGAAATTCGATATTTGATTGCGACGGTTTGCCTGACTGCTTCTCTGATAATAGCTGTTTAATTACCTAGAATCTTAACACTTGTTCTATTTTTGTCAAACGTTCGTTTGTATTTTCCACACCATTCATGCTATTCTTGCGTTGTTATGTGGCTCTTATTGTTACTTCAGGTTGATACGATTGATGATGCAACCCGCGCCGGACAAGGCGCATATGAAACCTCCATTCAGATGGTCTCGGCGCTTTGGCGCCACTTGCCGTTCGTGGCGGTCGGCATCGTTGTCTTTATCGTTTTTTACGGGCTGGCATATCTGGTCAGAAAACTTACCCGTGTTTCAATGGAGAAGGCGGGTTTTGACCCCATGGTTTCATCCCTCGTGGCTCGAATTGGCTTCTACGCAGTAGCCATTTCGGGGCTCTTCGTGGCCGCTGTTGTGATCTTCCCCGGTCTCACTCCCGGGGATTTGATCACGGGGCTGGGAATTGGATCGGTAGCGCTTGGTTTTGCACTCAAAGACGTTTTGCAGAACCTTTTCGCCGGCTTTTTGATTCTTCTTTACAGACCGTTCAAGATCGGAGACCAAATCAGGATCGGCGATTACGAAGGGAGAGTCGAGGAAATTACGGTCCGGGCGACAAATGTTAGAACTCTGGATGGCGAACGTGTTGTGATTCCAAATACAGAGCTTTATATGAAAGCCGTGTTGGTTCGCACGGCTTTTCCTGATAGGCGTACCAATTTTGTTATCGGCATTGGATACGAAGATGATATCGAAGAGGCGCGAAACACGATTCTGAAGATCGTTGAAGGGAATGACGAGGTCCTGAATTCACCCGCGCCGTTTGTCGATGTTGTTGATTTGGGGGATTCGGCAGTCAATCTAAAAGTTGATTACTGGACGAGTTCATCGCAGCCGATCGTAAGAATCGTCCGCGACAAGCTCATAACCAGCATTAAGTACGCGCTTGATGAAAAGGGGATAGATATGCCTTACCCTCATCGAATGCTCTATTTGAAAAACACGTCCGCCGACGGAGTGGCGCAGTAGGCGGCTAAGTACCGATTCAATATCGTCGATATTGCTTTTGCAGGTCAGGGCATCGTATTTTTTGCGAGTCTAAGAAAACGCGTCCGCCAATGATACGATTTGCAGAGACTTCTTAAAGTCCTCTTGGGAGGTGGGATTCCGTGGGATGAATCGTATTTTAGTTTTCCTGCCTGGCATAAGGTCGAGAAAGTTATCAACGAAACGGCCTTCGATCGTTGATTCTAGTTTTACGGCAAATGACGGCCGATCCGCGGTCATCTCAACCAAAAACCCCTCGGCATCTGATGTGATATTGAAATCGATTGACGGCCTCTTAGCCCGTACCTCTTTGTATGGAACAAGAATGAGTCGATTCATCGAGATCACGCGATCGTCGGAAACGATCTCTGCAGAAATCACGACGTCTGTTTTATCAAATCCCGCCAAGAGTTCGGCAAGCGAACGCTCCAGTCGGGTCGTGCTCGATAATTTCGAAACCTCTGCATCAAGTTCAATGGAGTTCAATCTGCGCCCATCGACGTGAAATACGTTGACAATAATTTTTGCGTGAACGTTTTCATTTGTGTCATTGACGACATCGATCTTTAATTGTCCCCGTTGATCAACATAAGGCGAGACAAGCACGGGCGAATAAAACCGCTTTGTGTAATACATCAGCGCCTTCCAACGCCCGAAGTAATCCATCGCCGACCAAGACGCGACGGGCCAGCAATCGTTTGCCTGCCAATAGAGCGTTCCCATATTTCGCGGCATGATTCTTCGGAAGTGTTCGGTGCCAAGCTTGATGCCTTCCGCTTGTAATACCTGGCTTGCGTAGAGAAACGATTCGAAATCCTTTGGCTGCGGAAACTCGCGTTCCATGTACGTGCGGATCAGCTGATTGCCGCGCGGGTGTTTTTGATGCGCGAGCATGACGGGGGTTTCGATTCCCTTTCGGTCTTCGGGTGTCGTAAAACTCGCGACCGTCTCAAGCTCTGGGAACGACTGAAAGCCGTATTCGCTCATGAATCTGGGAAAAACCTTTGTGTATTCCTCAAACGGTTTTCCGCCATGCCAAACCTGCCAGTAGTGCATGTCGCCGATACGCTCCGACTCGGGATCGGCCTGATAGTTCGAACTCGGCGAGCTTGGCCAATAGGTGCGTCCGGGATCGAATTCCTCTACGATTTCCGGCAATAGCCGGTTGAACAGCTTCTGATAGTCGTCCCACATGTGGCTCGGATTGTTTTCCTTCCAGTCCCAATGCAGCCACGCGGTTTCGATCTCGTTGTTGCCAACCCACAACGCGATTGAAGGATGATTTCGGAGTCGCTTTATGTTGTCGATCGCTTCGGCTCTTACATTCTCAAGAAAATCCTTGTCACCCGGATACATGCTGCAGGCAAACATAAAATCCTGCCAAACAAGAAGCCCCAGCTCGTCGGCCAACTCGTAGAATGCATCGTCTTCATAGATCCCGCCGCCCCAAACGCGAATCATGTTCATGTTTGCGTCGCGAAGAGATGTAAGCAACGTCCGGTATTTTTCCCTTGTGACTCTCGTCGGAAATACATCGGCGGGAATCCAATTCGCGCCGCGCGCGAAAACCGGAATCCCGTTTACGACGAACTCGAAACTGGTACCGTAGTTGTCGGGTTTTTGCCTGAGTTCGAGTGTCCTCAGACCCGTTCGGCGGGAAAAGGCGTCAGTGCTTCGATCGCCGATACTCACTTCGGCGGAGAACTCATACATCTCCTGATCGCCAAACCCAACCGGATACCAGAGACGCGGGTTATCGATCTCGATTTCGAACTCAACGTTGTTTCGCCCCTCAACAAGTCCTAACCCCTTTGAAGCCAATCGCTTCCCTGTTTTCGCATCGTTCAAAACAACCGACGCATCGGCGCCGGCTTCGACCTCGATTTCAACCGAAGCCGTGATTCGCGCCTTTCGTTTCGAAACATCATCCTGAATGATGTTCAGATCCAAGATCCTTGCCTTTTCCCACGAAACAAGCCTCACATTGCGCCAAATCCCGCTCGTGACAAACCGCGGTCCCCAATCCCAGCCAAACTGATAAGGCGCCTTTCGCGTGTAGGGCGAGGTTTTTTCACCCTGGTCATTGCTTGCCGGGAGTTCGTAATCAAGCGCGGCCATTCGCGGGAGGACTTCGTTTATAGGCGAGCGAAACTTGATCACAAGCTCGTTCGCCCGTTCGCGAAGGAGGGTTCCTACCTCCACACGCCAGGTGCGAAACATATTGTCAGCGGAGAGTATTTTTTTCGAATTCAAGAAAACATCCGCATAGGTGTCGAGGCCCTCGAAGACGAGCTCTTTTCGCTCACCCTTCGAATCTGCTTGGGGAGCGTTGAAAACAAGCCTGTATTCCCAATCCCGTTTGGAAATCCATTGGAGCGATTTTTCGTTGTCTCTGTAAAAAGGATCTTCGATCTTTTTGTTGTTTAGCAGATCGGTATGAACCGTCCCCGGAACGGACGCAGGCATCCAGCTTTCGGTTCCCGTTTCTCGAAACTCCCAACCCGAGTCAAGGCTTCGTTCGTCTGCGGCAAAACCAAACACGCAAAACAGCATCGCGAGGAATGCCGCCCCTAGAAACCTCAAGAGGGAAGAGTTTCGAGTTTTGAGTTTCGAGTTTTGCGTTCTTTTTCCAGTCAACATGATCGAATTCAGGGATAGTACGACTATAGCGATCTATCTTTTTCGTGCTTTTCGTGGTTGAGGCCCTCTACTCCGCTCTGACCAATCTCAGCATCGACCCTATCACGCGCCACTCGACTCCCGCCTTTTGCTTTCTGATCTCGTCAATCTCTGCAAGTTTTGCGGTTCTCCAATCATCGTCGCTTGCTTTCCCGGTGCGAAGCGATTCAACCGCTTCTCGACCGATCGCCGAAAGTTTTTCGAGATCATCCGGCAAAACGGACGCGTTTTGGAGTGCTGGCGCATCTTTTTTTAGAACACGCAATTCCGATGCGGTGGATTTCCAGTCATCAAAGAATACAAGGAGTGTCGCTGCAGATCTGCTCTTGTCCTCCGATTCAAGAAAGGCCTCAACTGCCTTGTCAAAAGCCATGGCATCAGCCGGATCGGCCTGCGACGCATCGATCAACCCCGTCAAAGGAAAGAGCATCGATTGTTTCAGAATCTGATACCTTCGATAACCCCGAACCGGCGCGACCAACCCGACGAGCTTTTTCAGCGGCCCGATGTCCTGCCCGTTCGAAATTCTACGCAACAGTTGATCCTGATTCTTTATGTGCGTCAGTCCCAGTTCTTCCAAACGAATAGAAATTACATTCAAACGCCGATACATGTCGTCCGGCTCGTTTACTTTCTGCGGTGACCAGAAACGCTCGGCGATCGCCGCCGTACGCGGCCAAATCCGCGAATCGATGGTTTCCGGCGTAACCCATTCGGCCCACATCGTTGCCTCGCCTCCAAGCACGCGTTTCTTTTCCTCGTCATTCAAGGGAGAGTCAGCGGGAAGCGGATCGACCTTGTAGTGTTCCGAAGCCGGGTGCATCAAATCGATGTAGTAGCCGTTTGAGAGCACTCCCGTATAGCCCTGTTTGGCAGCGTCCGCGAGTGCTTTTTGGCCGCGCCATGAATGTATTACGATTTCCTTTGGCAGATCGGGTTGAAAGATCTCATCCCAACCCATCATCACTTTTCCGTTTTTGGTAAGTATTTTCAGAATCTTTCGGTTGAAATAAGTCTGAAGTTCGTGGTTGTTCTTCAGACCGTTTTTCTTCATGAAGGCCTGTATCTTCTGGTTCGCATCCCATTGCTTGCCCTCGTTTTCATCACCGCCGATGTGCATGTAGCGATCGGGGAAAATCTTCGCCATTTCAGCCAAAAACTTCTCGAGCAGCTTGTAAGTCTTTGGGTTTGTAGGATCGAGCGTAGGATTGAATACCCCGGGGCGGCGCTCAATCTCATACGGCCCGGGACCGCTTGCGATCTCGGGATGACTGACAAGCCACGCCGTCGCATGCCCCGGCATATCGAACTCGGGCATGACGCGAATTCCTCGGTCGGCGGCGTAGCGGACGATTTCCTTCATCTCTTCCTGAGTATAAAAGTCGCCGTCGGAACCCATAAGATGGAGCTCGGGAAATTTCTTGGATTCCGGTCTGAACCCCTGATCTTCGGTCAGGTGCCAATGAAGCACGTTTAGCTTGACCGCAGCCATGGCGTCGAGATTCCGCTTTATTACTTCAATCGGCTGGAAATGCCTGGCGGAATCGATCATCAGTCCGCGCCAGGCAAAACGCGGTTCGTCTTTTATCGAAACCAACGGAAAATAGAATCCGTCCTCGTCCGCTTCAACCAATTGGAGCAGCGTTTCCAAACCCCGCATCGCTCCGACGCTCGTTTCGGCATTCAGTACGACAGCGTCCGATTCAACTCGGAGCTCATAGCTTTCATCATCGCCAAGTTTTGGAATCGCATTGCCGCCCGAATCGACATCGATCATCAATGTCGCCTCGTCCTTGCTCTTTTCGGCAAGGCGGGAAAATTCCAAAAGCGTTCTGCCTTCGAGCCTCTTCAGAACCCTTGAAAGGTATGCGCTCAAACGCCCGTCGGAATGCCCCGTAAACGCAAAAGAAAAGTCCTTGTCGATGCGCAGTTTTCCTTCTGCAAAAGAGACTTCCTTCGGAACCGGCATCAGGTTTCTTCGTTCCGAAACCAAATCCCCAAAAGCCGAAGCGGCCAACGCCGCCATAACAACAATCGCGATCAAAAATTTGTTCATACAATCAAACGCCCGAACGGACAACCAGCTTCAAATTCAATTCTTCTTCTTGCTCTCGAAACACGCAGTTTACGGTTTTTCGCAAGATGTTGGGAAGTCGTCCAAATCCCGAAAACGGACTTTCGCTGAAGCGGGACTTTGCGGCCTCTAATCGATCGGCATTTCGATCTCGAGCAAAGCCAAACCGCCCTTCTGCTCGTCATCGGCCTTGCCGATACCGCAAACCAGCTTCTTGGCGGGATTTGGAAGACTCGTCAGACGACCAAAGGCTTCGAAGTACTTGTCCTTTTTGTTTTCCGCTTCAATCTCGAGCTGGTCAACGAGATGAGGCCTGTTTGCCTTGACCATGATTTGGCCATTCCCCTTTCCCATATCCAAAAGCACCGTACCCGACGGATAAGGACTCTTTTCCGGATCCTTTCCAAACAAACCGCATTTGGCGATTTCTCGGACAAGTTTTCCCTGAACCCTTACGATCCCCGCCATAAACCGCGGGTTTTGCTTGAGACCGCCCTTGAAAGTAAGTTCGTTTACGACGGGCACTCGTAGTCTTGGGAAGACGTTCTTGTCAAGGTAAGTGAAAGTTAGATAGACCGTAATCGGCACCACGAGAACCCACCACATTATCAGCGTCGCCCATGGAATCTCGATTCGTCTCGCGTCAATCTGCCTTTTCAATCCAAACCAAGATACGGTTCTCACCAACGGAAATAGAACCGCCATCAAAAAGAACGCCCAACCAAACGCCCATTCCGAATTGAACTGGCACATGGATTCTGAACGCCCGGCCTGCAACAGGGCAAATGCCGGTATAAACAAGACCGCATCGAGAAAGACGAATACCGGGCTGGTGCTGTAAAAAGGAAGACTGGCGTCGGTCGTGGACATCACCAAACGGCGTTCGACGGTCACGATCCAGACAGAGGGACGAAAAATATAGTAGAGACTTATAAAAGTCGCAATGAGACCGACCGCAAGGAAAATCCAGAAATAAAGATCGTACCAACCAACCGAAGCTCCGCAACCCCTTGCTCCAATCATCAGCGCGAGTCTGCCGAATGCGGCAGACACAAAAATCACCGCCAGCGTCTGAACGCCCGCGATTCTAAGCACATGCAAAAGCTGCCAGAAGCATTTTAGAAGCTGTCGAGGTTCCATCTTCGGGGTCGAAAATCCGAGTTCCAGGTTCCATGTTCCAAGTTCCAGGTAGGAACCTGAGACTTTGAAGATACTTTTTGGGGTTAGGTGAGAATACAGTAGATGGGACTTGTGTTCAATTGGGCCGCAAAAGCGTCCGCAAAGCGGGACTCCGGAATATTTTCCGGCAATGCTTTTGTCAGTTGTTCCACCAATGTGCCCGCAATCGCAAGTACTCGCGACACATCGCCCGGTTCCAAAAACTCGAAGCGATAAAGGCTTTTATTGGATTCACGAGCAAGATTCGAATTGGGCTTTGGGAGACGCTGCTCAGAATTGGTAACGGCACCGCCCTGTCGAGCTAGCAGGTCGGTTTCGATCTGCATAACCAACACGTTGCGAGATCAATTGTGCTCGAATTCTTTTTGAGCATGCCAAGAGCTTTCTTTGGATGTGGTGAGTTTGTAGGGCTGAAGCTATAGAAACGAAGGCAATTGTGCCAGAAATTAAATCCGCATAGATAGAGAGTTAGCGATCATCCCCGCCCTTTCCTTTGCCAGGTCCGCAACTTGGCCCGAAAAGAGCGAATCCAGTGTTTCGCGGAAGATCGTCACCCAACGATTGAAGTGCTGTGCAGTGATCGGGCTGCGTTCGTGGATCCGTTTGTGGACATCGAACGGGTTTCCGAAATAGACGGGGTTGCCGAGGAGGATCTTTTCCCAAAAATTTGCGATTACCGGGATGTGCGATTCGAGATCGAGCGATATGAAATGATGACCGATCTCATCGTCCGCTGTGGCGCGTTTGTAGAAATCTTCGAGCAACCGCGTGATATCCTCGCGATCTTGGATATCGGGCAGTTGAGTCGGACTGGTAATCATTTTGCGTTTGTGATCTCTTTCCTGAACCGGGCTATTCGGTCGAAGCCTCGCCGCCATCATGGAGTGCGGCATTGACGGTGTGCCAGCTTAGCGACGCGCATTTAACACGTGCCGGGAATTCCAGTACACCGGCGAACAGACGCAGCTTGCCAAGCGAATTCTCATCGGTTTCGATGTCGAGTTTGCCGGTCACCATCCGGTGGAATTCATCAAACAGCTTCTCCGCTTCGGCGATCGACTTGCCCTTCAAAACCTGCGTCATCATCGATGCCGAGGCCTTTGAAATCGCGCAACCGGAACCCGTGAACGCGACATCGGTAATCACATCGCCGTCGGTATTCAGATATACCTTTAGCTTGTCACCGCAAAGCGGATTGTTTCCATCCGCAAACTTGTCGGGGTTTTCGATTTCCCGAAAGTTTCTGGGGTTTTTATTGTGATCTAGAATCACTTCCTGATATAGCTCGTTTATCTCTGACATTTTCTATCGTTATGGCAAACGCTTGTTTGCTTCAGGCCGCGTGGCCTTTGGGTGCGTCGTCCGTTTTGCCCAATTGCTTTTCAAAACAAACGCTTGATTCGACTCCGGCATATTGCCCGAAATTGGGAATCCGCTTGTATCCCTCGCGCTCGTAGAGCCTTATTGCTTCGGGTTGCCGAATCCCCGTTTCCAAAATTGCAGTTGAAAAACCCTCTTCGTTCGCCCAAACTTCGAGTTCGCCGAGAATCAACGCTCCGATTCGGCGGTTGCGAGCGGATTCATCGACAAACATCCGCTTGATCTCAACTCGATCCTCGCCATACGCGCGAAACGCACCGCAACCGACGGGGTCCCCGTCCAAATATGCGACCAGCGTCCTCATCTCCGGATCGAGTTTATTGAACTGCTGAAAAAAGGAATGCTCATCGCCATCCCTTACGGCCAGTTCCCTGTCGAGTTTGGCAATCAGCGCAATGAGATCTTTGGAATCCGTGTCGACCCTCTTTATTTCAATACCCATTTTCCTGAATTTGAGACCGCTCAGGCACCTTGAGTTACAATCCTTCGGTGATAATCTATTTGACCCAGATGGTACGCGAAATGGCCCAGCATATGCACAAGGATTTCTCCGTTGGTAAACTGCGTATCGAACAGCATCTCTGGATAATCATTTCCCAAAATGTCGTCCGATAAATTTCCGAGCGATCTCGAAACGACTTCCACCGTTTCATCAATCTTTAGAATCAATTCGTCTTTCGAAATCCCTGAGTCCGAGAATTCGTTGTCTCGGGTTCTAACATATCCCGTTCCGCCAAGGTTCGCACCGATGAAATGATTCAGGTTTCCGATAAGATGCAAACACAAATTGCCGCCTGAATTCGGCGTGGCGGGTATCTTCGCCCACAGTGATTCGGAGTCTTCATATTTCTCGATCTCTTCCCGCAAACTCCCAAGCCATTTTAGATATCCGGATTTAAGTGCTTCAACTGCCATATCGACTCTCCTTGTCTCTGGTTCAATTTTTTTCTATTTCTTGGAAAGTGATTCGGTCAAGAATCCCTTCAGCACATCCATGAGGTCTTTTTGTTTCTGAAAAATTCCCGTGCCATGCCCGCCGGTATCATAAACTCGCGTTTTTACACCCTTGCCGGCGTTTTTCTTTTCGAGCGTCGCAACCGCCTCGGCGGATTCCGCATCATCTTTTGCGGCCACCATCAAAAGCGGTCTGTCACCAAACGCTGCGGCGGCGGGTTCGGTTGGAAGGCTTCCGAAATAATTGATACCCGGAGACAAAAGCGCGACCGACGCGACATCCTTGTTTTCGGCGCCATAAATCAACGCCAGGCTGCTGCCGTACGAAGCGCCGACGATTCCGATGCGTTTCTTGTCAACCGACTTCTGTTCGCCCAAAAGCAAAAACGCGTTATCGACATCCGTTTTCATCGCCTCGACTCCGTCCACGGTTCTTTCCGCCGACACCGTCCGGCCATCGGTCGTTTTTATCGATTCTCCAAAACCCCTCCCGTCGATCGACAAAACGCAAAAACCCTCCTTCTGCATCATTGCCGCAAAGTCATCATACGAATGACGATCGCTTCCGAACTGATGGAGTAGAAGCAATGCAGGCGAGTCGGGCTTTCCCGAATCGTAATAGCTCCCCACGATGGTCACATTGCCCGAGGAAACGAATCTAAGCGTCGCGACGTCGGGAGATTTCCCTGTGTTTTGCTCGCCTTGTTCCGCTGATTGGCCGGGTTTTGCCGGACCATTCCCAATCGGAGCCTTGGCTTGTTCGCACGAAATAAAGAACGCCGCAGCCAATAACACCAAAATCGATTTGAATTTCATATGTCGGATCACCTTCGGCCAACTATCCAAACAGTACGGTTACCTTTCTCACCGCCTCGGCTAGCCTGTCGATTTCTTCGCGCGTATTGTAAAACGCGAACGACGCGCGCGCGGTCGCCGGAACTTCAAAAAAGTCCATCACCGGTTGCGCGCAATGATGCCCCGCCCTGACGGCGACTCCTTCCTGATCCAGAATCGTACCGACGTCATGCGGGTGCACAACCTCAATCGTAAACGACAATACCGAAACCTTCTCCTTCGCGGTACCGATAATGCGAACACCCTCGATCGCCGAAAGCTTTTCCGTGGCGTATTCCAAGAGCGCGTGTTCATGCGCGAAAGCCGCGTCGAGATCGATGGAGTTAAGATAGTCAATCGACGCCCCAAGCCCTATCGCCTGAGCGATCGCCGGCGTGCCCGCCTCAAATTTTTCTGGAATACCGGCATAGCTCGTGCCCTCAAATGTGACGTTGCGAATCATCGAGCCACCGCCCATAAAAGGATCCATCTTCTCAAGCAGTTCCTTCTTTCCGTAAAGAACTCCGCTTCCGGTCGGCGCAAACATCTTGTGACCGGAAAACGCGTAAAAATCGGCGTCGATCGCTCTGACATCGACTTTCATGTGCGGCACCGCCTGTGCCCCGTCAACACACACCGGGACACCAAATTTATGTGCCGTTTCGATAATCCTCCCGATCGGATTGATGGTGCCAAGCGCGTTTGAAACATGAGAAACGGCAACGATCTTTGTCTTCTCCGAAAGCATGTTCTCGTATTCGTCGATCTCCAACTCACCGCGTTCGTTCATCGGGATCATCCGAACAGAAGCGCGCTTTCGTTCCGCCAGCATCTGCCAGGGGACGATATTTGAATGGTGCTCCATCTGCGACACGAGAATTTCATCGCCTTCTCCAACGAACTTCTCGCCATAACCATGCGCGACCAAATTCACCGCCTCGGTGCAACCTCTTACGAATATGCATTCCCTGGATTCGGCCGCATTGATAAACGCCCTTACCTTCTCGCGCGCCTTTTCGTATTCGATCGTCGCTTTTTGGCTGAGATAATGAACACCGCGGTGGACATTCGAATGCTCCGCTTCATGGTAGGTTCGATAGCGTTCGATCACGGCCTCCGGCACATGCGACGAAGCCGCATTGTCAAAATACGAAAGGGGCTTGCCATGCACCTCCATGCCAAGAATCGGAAAATCCCTACGTACCGCTTCAACATCAAAACTCATAACTGCTTTCATAAAAACGCCCCGCAGCAAACCAGCCAAACGATCACCAGCCTCAATCTACCAACCAAAACAACAGATCCGCTTCCCAACAGAACTCGAAACTCAAAACCCAAAACTCGAAACTGCTAGATATCCGCCTTCAAGCGACCCAGCACTGCCGCGTCGAGGTCCCTTTTCAGATCCTCGACACCGATCTTGTTGATGATCTCCTCGGCGAAACCATACGTCAGAAGGTTTCTCGCCAGATTCTCGTTTAGTCCGCGACTTAGAAGATAGAACATCTCCGATTCTTCGAGCTGCCCAACGGTGGCGCCGTGCGAGCATTTGACGTCATCGTTAAAGATCTCAAGCTGGGGTTTTGTATCGACCCGCGCGTCGTTGGAAAGAAGCAGGTTTTTGTTTGATTGCTCGGCATCGGTTCCGGAAGCATCCCTGTGAACAAAGACCTTTCCGTTAAAAATCGCGCGTGACTTGCCGTCCAGGATGCCCTTGTAATTTTGATGCGACACGCAGTTTTTGACCTTGTGATCGATACGCGAATGAGTGTCTGCATGCTGGCCATCCGAAGTTATATAAAGACCGTCAACAAACGCCTCCCCGTTTTCAGCGGTAAACTCCAGATTCGCATCGTGTCGCGCGATTCGTCCGCCAAAGTTGATGTTCGTGCTGTCGTAGTATGAATCCCTTGAAAGAACCGCCTTCGACAATCCGATATGAAACGCCTTCGCGCTTTCCCTTTGCACCCTTACATGAACCAGGCGAGCGTTGTCGGCAAGCGAAATTTCCGTAACCGGAACGGTCAGGTTCTGATGCTCCAATTCGCGATCATAAATTTCAAGTAGTTCCGCCGAACTTCCCTTCTCGCCGACATAAAGAATTCTGGGGAATACCGCCGCGTCCGAAACGCTTTGAAACTCCACTCTTAAAGGAACATCGACCGCGGCGTTGGCCGCGACATGGATAAATACCCCGTTCTCCGCAAACCCGAGATTTAACGCCGCAAGCGCGCTTTCATCCTCGCCGCAGATTTTGGCAAACGCGCCGGCGAATACCGGATCTTCCGCAGCCTCAGAAAAAGGCAATACCCTCAGGCCTTGGATGTCCTCAAGACCCTTTTGCAGCCGGACGAGCGTTCCGTCGCAAAACAAAATGCTCTCGCCATCGTCTCCGGTCCGGACGCGCTTTGCATCCGCAAGGCGCCAATCCCCTGCGGCGACCGATCTCAAATCGGTATATTTCCATTCCTCGTCCTTTGGCGTCGGAAACCCGTTTTCCTCGAACTTGCCAAAAGCCGATCTTCGAATCTGCTTTATCCAATCCGGCTGTGCCGAATCCTCGATGTTTGTTCGAAAGTCCTCGCCAAAATTCGTTTTCATTCCCGCTTGCATCTTTCTATATCCAACGCCTAACTCGCGTCTTGAATTCCTCGTAAGTTTCCGGGTGCATTCCCGACAAAAACTCTTCCTCAAGCCTGACTTGCACCTGCATCAACATGTCCTGCATGACAAATGTCGCGAACGTCAGCGCGTTCGGGATCGCCAAAAACAAACCCAGGCCAGCGACTCTCATGCCAAGAAAAATCGGATTCCTCGAATACTTGAATAGCCCCCGTTCGACCAATTCCGTCTTGTTTTTCTTGTCGATGCCAACCCGCCAGCTCCTGCCCATCTGTGCCTGAGCCACCGCGATCCAAATCAAACTCGCAAACAACAACACGATTCCAACAATCGAAACCCAATACGAAACCAGCCACTCGATCGGGGCCAGCAGATGATATCGTGAGGGCGCAAATGAAAAGACTCCGATCGCGATGCCGTTCATCAAAAGGCTCAGACGAAACCCGACGCCAATCCAATCATATGGAGAATCGGTGCGACCAAACACGTACGGATTGATTCCCGTCTGCTTCCAAACTCTGTAAGAGCGCCAGAAAAACGCGAAAACGAAAAACGCCACAAAATAGACCGGAAGTCCAATTCGAAGGAGGCTGTTTGTTTCAGAAACGATCATCAGCTGATTGCCGACTTAACCCAGTCGTATCCACGTTCCTCAAGCTCAAGCGCGAGTTCCTTTCCGCCTTCCTTTACGATCTTGCCGTGCGCGAGCACATGTACGTAATCGGGAACGATGTAATTCAAAAGACGCTGGTAATGCGTTACCAAAACGATCCCGTTTTCGTCGGACTTGAGTTTGTTGACGCCTTCGGAAACGATCCTTAAGGCATCGATATCAAGTCCGGAGTCGGTTTCATCCAATACCGCGAGTTTTGGTTCGAGAACGGCCATCTGAAGAATTTCATTTCTCTTTTTCTCGCCGCCTGAAAAACCCTCGTTCACCGAACGCTTGAAAAACGCGGGATCCATTTCCACGATCTCCGCTTTTTCCTTAAGAAGATCATTGAATTCGAGCGGGTCGAGCTCTTCACCGCCGGCGTGTTTCATCTTCTCGTTGTAGGCAAGCCTGAGGAATTGCGAGTTCGAAACGCCCGGAACCTCAACCGGATATTGGAAGGCCATAAACACACCTTCGCGTGCGCGCTCGTCCGGTTCCATTTCAAGAAGATTTTTTCCTTCAAGAAGCACCTCACCGCCCGTAACCTCATATGCCGGATGACCAGCCAAAACTTTTGCAAGCGTCGATTTGCCCGACCCGTTCGGACCCATGATCGCGTGCACCTCGCCCTTGTCGATTCGAAGATTCAGCCCCTTTAGAATCTCCTTGCCATCAATGGCAGCGTGTAAATTCTTTATTTCCAATAACATGTAAAAATCCTCAGGATCAAAAATCGTTTAGATATAAATTTCGCCCTTCATATAGAGTACGGCCGTTCCCGCCATCAAAACGCGCTCTCCAAGAAAAGTGCATCTGATCACTCCGCCCCTGGCCGAGATCTGCTTCGCCACCATTTCCTTTTTTCCAAGGCGTTCGGACCAATACGGAATCAAAGTGCAGTGAGCAGACCCCGTAACCGGATCTTCATTAACTCCAACCGCTGGCGCGAAAAATCTCGAAACAAAATCGTATTCCTTGCCTGGTGCGGTCACGATAACCGCGTGTTCATCAAGTCCTTCCAATATGTTGAAGTTTGGAGAAAGCGCCGCCACCTCATCTTCGGTCTCAAAGACAAACATGCAATCGCTTGAGCGAAGACACGATTCGGGTTGTTTCCCAATCGCATCGACCAATTCCGGATAGGCCTCGGTTGAATGAGAGGGCCGTGCGGGAAAATCGAGCTCGAGAAGTTTGTCATTTCGGCGAACAATAAGTTCACCGCCCTTTGATTGAAATTTCAGAGCTTTGCTTGAATCGCCGAGAAACTCGGAAATCACATGGGCCGAAGCAAGAGTCGCATGACCGCAAAGACCGATTTCGACGGTCGGCGTGAACCAGCGAAGTCCATACCCATCGCCTTCCCTTACAAAAAACGCCGTTTCTGCGAGGTTGTTTTCAGCCGCGATCTTTTGCATCGATTCGGCCGGCAACCATTCTTCGAGCGGAACGACGGCAGCGGGATTTCCCGTAAAAACTTCCGATGCAAACGCATCGACTTGGTAAATATCGAGTTTCATTTCGTTTCAAATACCTTATGGCGAGATTCAGTCTATGCTTCTTTCGCCTCTTCCTTACGCCAATTCAACCAACCTCGAAAATGGAGCAGGAGGAAAGTCGAGCTTCCCAAAATCACAGCGAGGCTATTCGTCAAAAACCCAAAAGTGATCCAACTCGCGCTTGATATCATAAAAACGACAAACCCAAGCTTGCTGCGATTTCCAAGAAGGTAAACTCCCGCAAGCCCGCATGCAGTTGCCAGCCAATCGATCCCGTAGAAATCAAAAATTCCCATCATAAAAAAACTCGGAGCGCATCATCGCGAAAGACTTATACCTCAGCGATCGCCTCAATCTCCACGGCGAAGTTTCCTCGAAAATTGTTAACCGGAATAATCGCCCGCGCAGGTTTGTGGTCACCCATAAACGCCTTATAGGCTTCATTCACCTCGTGCCACATGCCTTGATCCGAAACAAAAATAGTGACCTTTACGATTCTGTCGATTGAGGTACCCGCTTCCTTTAGAATCAACAAAATATTCTCAAGACACCGATTGGTCTGTTCGGTAATCGAAGATGTTTTCTCTTCTCCGTTAAACGGATCGACGGCGATCTGTCCCGAAACATAAACAATGCCCCCCGAAATCACCGCCGGCGAATAATGGCCCTTAGGCTCAAGCGCACCGTGTATAAAAACTTTCTTCATTGAAAATCAACTTCTTCGTACAACACCACGAGAGCGCCTCAATCCTTTAATCCACCTCTTAGTCCACTCATTCGATTCTGCAGATGGCTAGTCCAGTGGAGTTCAACAAAGCCCTGGAAGGGCGGAAAAATACTTGTTAAAGCCCTTTGGGCTTGGATAGAACATATTTGCGATTCGTTCCGCCCCGCTGGGGCTTGAATACTTGTTGCATTCCAGACCCGAGGCTGCGCTTCGCTTGCCACGGACTACGCTATTTCCGCCCCGTTCGGGGCTTGATTGAGTGAAGCCAGCGATCGCGGTTCTATCCAAACGCTCTAACCTCCACGTAACCAAAATGTCAAAGAATCCGAATCTGCATCTCCCAAAAACAACCTTAAACTCGCTATTTAGAGTGGGCTCAACTGCTGAAACCTGGGGCTTCGAACATTGCACCTGAAACTCTTCCAAGCGAACTTTGAACTCTTCCAAGCGAACTTGGAATTCCTCTTTCTTTATCCAACACTCCCTTCCAGTTTCAGGCCAAGCAGCTTTTGCGCTTCAACCGCATATTCCATCGGAAGCTCGCGAAACACCTCTTTGCAAAATCCATTGATAATCAACGAAATCGCGTCTTCCTCCGAAAGTCCGCGCTGACGCAGATAAAAAAGCTGGTCTTCGCTGATTTTTGAGGTCGTCGCTTCGTGTTCGACGCGGGCGGTGTTGTTTGCGACCTCAATATACGGAAACGTGTTTGCCTCGCATTTGTCACCGATCAGCATCGAGTCGCACTGGGTATAGTTGCGTGCTCCATCCGCCTTGGGCATCACCTTCACAAGGCCTCGGTAGCTGTTGTTTGAACCGCCGGCCGAAATTCCCTTGGAAATGATCGTCGAAGAACTGTTCTTGCCGATATGAATCATCTTTGTTCCCGTATCGGCAACCTGCTTGTTGTTTGTCAAAGCAACCGAATAGAACTCCCCGATCGAAGATTCGCCCTGCAAAATAACCGAAGGGTACTTCCATGTGATCGCCGAACCGGTTTCGACCTGCGTCCAGCTGATTTTCGAATTCTTGCCGCGGCACGCGCCTCGCTTTGTTACAAAATTGTAGATCCCGCCCTTGCCGTTCTCGTCTCCCGCATACCAATTCTGTACCGTCGAATACTTGATCTCGGCATCGTCCAATGCAACGAGCTCAACAACGGCCGCATGAAGCTGATTTGTATCAAATTGAGGCGCGGTGCATCCCTCGTTGTAGGCGACGTACCCGCCTTCTTCGGCAACGATCAAGGTGCGCTCAAACTGCCCTGATTCCTGCGTGTTGATGCGGAAATATGTCGAAAGCTCCATCGGACAACGAACGGCCTTTGGGATAAAAACGAACGATCCATCGGAGAAAACCGCGGAGTTCAGCGCGGCGTAGAAGTTATCATTCGTAGGGACGACCGAGCCAAGGTATTTCTTGACCAAATCCGGATAATCCCTGACCGCCTCGCTGAACGAACAGAAGATCACCCCCGCTTTTTTGAGTTTTTCCTTATAAGTGGTCGCCACTGAAACCGAGTCAAAAACAGCATCGACCGCGACGTTAGCCAGCATCTTCTGCTCGGAAAGCGGTATGCCGAGTTTTTCGAAGGTCTCGAGAAGTTCGGGATCTACCTCGTCAAGCGACTTCTTCTTCACTTTTTCCTTGGGAGCGGCGTAATACGTGATGGCTTGAAAATCGATTTCCGGGTAAACGAAATTCGCCCAGAAATCCGGTTCTTCAAGAGTCAGCCAATGCCTGAAAGCCTTCAGCCTAAACTCAAGCATCCATTCGGGTTCTTCCTTTTTGGACGAAATCAGTCGGATCGTGTCCTCCGTCAATCCCTTTGGAATGGTTTCCGTTTCGATATCCGTAACGAATCCGTATTTGTATTCCTTTTGAAGCAGTTCAGATGCCGTGCTCATTTCTTGATTCTCTCTACTTTAACCAACGCACCGCTTAGATTTTCCAATCCGGTAATTCGGATGCGTCGGATGACTTGCAAACAAATACCATCTCCAAAAGGAAGATGGCGTGTCGCGAAAAATCTGATTTTTCCCACCCTTCTATTGGACGTCAGCCAACTCCTCCGTTCTACCAATTCGGTAAAGCGTAGGAAAACTCTGATCACCCCTGGACACCAACGACGCCAACGTAACATTCGACAAGGCCCTTTGCACAACTTCGTGCAATCCGACGATTACAGGCTTGATTCCGCACTCTCCCTTGTGCACGCAAGAATCTTTTAGACCGGAATAACTCTCGCAATGCGCGTCGATCGCATCCTTTTCAAGAACCTTGATAACTTCGCTCAAAAGAATTTCCGTCGCCGGACGACTTAAGGAATATCCCCCCTTCGCGCCTCTTGACGAGCGGACAAACCCCGCATTGTTCAGCGTCCACATCAATTTTCCCGCATTGGCGGTAGAAATGCCCTCCCTTTCCGCGAGTTGCGGAAGGGTCAACGCCTCGCCGTCTTCCAAATGCGCCAGTTGCAAGAGACACCGCAACCCATATTCTTCTTGAGCTGATATCTTCATATCGAGTCCTAAGTGAGCTTTCCGCACTGAGGGAGTACAGGTAGAGTCTCAAATCCTTATTTTTTTGTCAAGATTGAGAAAGTAGCCCGATTTCTTGCTTCCGACACTCCGTTCCAAGTCGAGATTTGACTCGTTGGATGGATTCTCGCAGTAGTGCAAATTGTTCGATATCCGAGTAGGGATATGGCACAAAACCAACGAAGAGAGAGTTATGATCTATTCAAACTTGTCGCCCCATTGCATCAAAACTAGAGAAGGAATTGTTAGTCCGATGAATCTACTGTCAATCGCGGGTTATTCACGCTAGAATTTGCAAATATCGGGAGGCCGCAAAATCGGCGGTTTTTTTTTTACAAAAGGATTTCCGACCGACGCTGCGCTTCCGGGAGCAGGCATTCACTGGAAATTTTTCTCACAACTTTGAGGTAGGCCCATGACCACAAGAATCATTCTCTCTTTCGTTTTCTTATCAATTTCATTTTCATCACTTCTGGCGCAGGAAAAATGGTTTCCGATATCGAGTCAGGAAATCCAGTCGAAGGCTCCGCAGGTTGATCAGGATGCCGACGCCGAAGTGATTTTTTGGGAAGTTCGGGTCGAGGACAGAATCGTTGAACGCGTCGGATTCGTGTGCGAAATCAATCACTATTTGCGTATCAAGATTCTGACGGACAAGGGACGCGAAGACAACGCCACCGTAAAATTGGGCTATGGAAAGATCGAGTCTCTTGATTCGGAAATCGAGATCAAGGACATCGAAGCCCGCACGATTCAACCGTCCGGGAAAATTCTCGAACTTGGAAGAAACGACATTTTTGAAACCGATTTGATTACGTCGAACGACGTCAAGCTAAAGGCAAAGGGATTCGCGTTTCCGGGTATCGAAAAGGGATCCGTAATCGAATACAAGTGGACCGAGCTCCGCAAGGACTTTATCAATTTTTACGTTTCCCATCCGCTTTCAAAGGAAATCCCTGTGCGCCGCGTCAAGTACTACTTAAAGCCGGTCAATGCCAGGGGTTTTGATTACGGAACCCGGATCCATACTTTTAACGAGCGTTCGAGCCTAAAAGCCGAACCAAACGGGTTTTACAGCATCGAATTTCGAGACATCCCGGCGTTTAGGACCGAGAGCTTTATGCCACCCGAGCGGACCGTCCGACCCTGGATTCTTGTCTATTACGTCGATGACAACTCGGACCGAAACATTACTCCCGATGATTATTGGCGAAACCACGCCAAACAGGTAAGTGAAACCCACAAAGAACTGATAAATCCCAAAAAGGAAGTCATAAAGAAGGCAAAGGAAATCGTCGTGGGCGCCGCGGCCGATGAGGAACGAGTTCGGCGAATCTTCGAGTTTTGCCAAAACAAGATCGTCAACGTCGATGACGATGCCGCCGGTTTCACTTCCGAACAGCGTGCGAAGCTCAAGCCAAACAAGAAGGAATCGGACATCCTGAAAAACATGCGTGGCAATTTCGCTGAAATCACGCATATCTTTGTCGCACTTGTGAACGCGGTCGGGATCAAGTCGCGCATGGCATCTGTTTCATTACGAACCAATCCGAGTTTCAAGAAGGAATTGCTCAATACCTACACGATGACCGCGGAAATGCCGGCTGTTTTCCTTGACGGAAACTGGAGATATTTCGAACCGGCAATCAAGCACCTGCCATTTGGAATGATGCGTTGGTCTCGTGAGGGACAGAAAACACTTCTTCTTGATGATCAGTCCATTGTCTGGGGCGTGACCCCGATATCGAAACCCGAGCAGAACAAGATAAATACGGAATTCGAACTCGAGCTCACGGACGATCTGGAATTTGCGGGAACAATGAGATTGACACTTACCGGACACAGAGCGGAGACCGTCCGCGAGTCGATCGACGCGCTCAATCAAGATGAAAGGAAGCAATATTTTGAAAGTCTTCTAAATCGAAACATTATGGGAAAAGTCGAGGTTCAGACGATAGAAATCTCGGGAATGGATGCGGCCTCAAACCCGCTTGTAATTGAAATGCGGATCGGCCTCAAAGAATATGGCGAAGTTACCGGGAGGCGATTTTTCATGAATCCGAATATCTACGAATCCAAGCTCGAGAATACATTTGGTACGAACATTAGAAAGAATGATCTCTTTTACCCATTTGGTTGGGAACGAAACACCAAACTTCGTTTGAAGTACCCGGCGAAGTATTCGTTGGAATCGTCCGATCCGCCGGCATCGGTGCGCGATAACCGAGGGATCGGTACCTATGACGCGACACGTCGCGTTTATGAATCGGAAAGGGTATTTGAGTACGAAAAGAAGAATTCTTTTGGAAACAACGAGTATCTGGAATTCGGAAGCAGCGGATTCGCACCGATCAAGCAACTCTTCGATGGCTTTCATGATGCGGACCAAAGAGCGATCGCGTTTGTAAAAGCTGCGGAACAATAGGAATCCGCGATGCGTTTCATCATCCCAGAGTATTTTCCAGCACGTGTCTTTGCTCCAAAAGTTTTTTCAGGGATTTTTCTTTGCGCTGATTTCATTTTGGGATATGTTGGGGCCCAAGCGCATACTGAAAACGGGACACCGTTTGTCGCATGAGTTTTTGGTATTGAACGGATAGGCGGGAATGCAAATCAATCAGGAATATTCGAAGCGAATAGATCGAGTGATCGACTATCTGCGCGACAATCTCGACAGACCCTCGAAACTTGCGGATCTCGCGAAAGTCGCTTGTTTCTCCGAGTTCCATTTTCACAGAATTTTTGGTTCCGTTACGGGCGAAACCTTAAATGGTTTTACAAACCGGCTAAGGCTCGAGAAATCGGCCCGGATGCTTTCTAAAACCAACAACAAGGTAACCGACATCGCATTGGAATGCGGGTTTTCGTCTTCCGCGACATTTGCAAGATCTTTCAAGAACGCTTTTGACACGACTCCGACGCAGTATCGAAAGACCGGGAAACTCGAGAATAGCAAGATTTGCAAAGAACTTTTTCCATGCGATGAATATCATCTACCGATGTCGGAAGATGAAAAGCGCGATGCTTTTCCTGTGCGGATCGAAACTTTTCCGGAATGGAAGGTCGCATATCTGAGGATTTCCAGAGCATTCGAGGGCAATCGCGTCCTAAATGCGTTTGAGAAAATGATCGGATGGCTTCGCGAGAACGGATTATACGACCGCGGAACACTTTTTGGGATGTCGATGGATGATCCGAAAGTGACACCGAAGCATCTTTACACCTATGAGGTTTGTTTTGCTTCCGAAGTCGCTTTTGAAACTCCGGTGTGGATTTCGAGAACGGTGATGCCGGAAAGGGCCTATTGCGTGGCCAGAGTTCACGGCGACATGCGAATGGTTGGCACGGCGTGGGATTATTTGTTTCGCGGATGGCTGATTCGAAGCGAATACGAACCCGAGCATGCGCCGGCATTGGAAATCCTGCTGGACAAGGATAAGGCGCTTGATTGGAGTCACTTTGATCTTGATCTGGCGATTCCGGTTAAAAAACTTAAAAGAAAATAGGAGACGGAAATGGCTAGAATTACGGGTATCGGCGGAGTGTTTATAAAGGCAAAATCCGACGAAAAGGAACTTCGGGAATGGTACGAAAAGCATCTCGGTTTGAAGCTCGAGGAATGGGGAGGCGGCGTGCTTCGTTGGCCGGAAGACACGGCCGAAGACGGAGGCGCGACGGTTTGGCACACGGCAGCCCCCGACTCAAAATGGTTTAGCCCAAGCCAATCGGGTTTTATGATCAACTATCGGATCGATGATATGGATGGATTGCTCGCGCAATTGGAAGAAGGCGGGGTTGCGATTCAAAAAGGCCCTGAATATCACGAGAACGGAGCATTTCTTTGGATCATGGATCCCGACGGCAACAAGGTCGAGCTCTGGGAGCCAAAGAACTGGGACGAAAAAAACAAGCGCGACTAATGAACCATCTGTCCGCTCGCAGAATGATGCGCCGAATGCTCGTTTCGGCGCCTTATTAAAACTGCTAAACATTGCAATTGCGAAATGCAAGTAACAAGAAGCAAGGACCGCCCATAATTGCTAATTGCAAAATCGCTCTGGAGAACTAGCGATCCCATTTTTCGTGCTTTTCGTGTTTTTAGAGGTTCAAGACTCAAGCTCTGAAAGTAAGATCCGGACTAAACACAAAGACCATTCAATTTTCCGACCCGCGAGCGACACGAAAAGCACGACAACGGAAGAGGAATTCTTGCATTCTACAATTGACGAAAAAATCGCGAAATCAATGAAGATGCGCTCCATCTGCTCAGCGTGGAGTTCGTGGATCGAATCACGCCATTGCGGCAACAAAATCTACCGACTGCGAATGTATTGAACATAAGTGGACTTGGAAAAACTTTCGAATTTTGTCTTTCTTTAGGACCGTTCAAAACGTGCCTTTCTTTCAAAAATGTATTAATCTTTGCATTGGCAAATCGGTCGGTTTGACTTGTCGAATCAAATCCATGATCGGCTCAATGATCGGCCAATTGATGCAAATCGCGAAAGTTTCTGCGATGAATCGCATTTGAGGATTTTGGGGGTGTAGCTCAGCTGGGAGAGCGCATGGTTCGCAATCATGAGGTCAGGGGTTCGATCCCCCTCATCTCCACCAATCATCGGATAAGGCGCCGATAAATCGGCGCCTTATCTTTTTTTGATTCCGCGGAAACGCGTTTGCATTATGAAAAACTGGTACTGTCCCTAGCGGAAAGCGGCTTTAGTCAGATGAACCCGAATCGCTTCGAAAAGCGAAAGCGTGCCTGAAGCCTGATGCTTCCCGATATCCTTTGATCGTTCCTGACCCAATTTTTGATTACCGAAACAACTTGGATGATCCAATTTGGTTCGTCAATCAAAAGGGCCTGAAACGATTTCAATGAACTCCTATTTCCAGAAAACCAGCTCGCGAGGTGCAAACTCCACGAAACCAATTGGTGGGGGTGAGGGTAGAACCTTTCATGTCCGCCATTTATTTTTGCCAAGTTCGAGTCGGGAAGTCGTGCGGTTCGATGCCAAAGTCATGACTTCGATCCGCACAAACTCTACCCACCATCGCCATGCTTCACTCTTCCTTTCTCTGTACATCCACTTTCATGTCGGCGCTTGAGCCCGCGGTATAGCCCAGCTTTACGCCCCGCTCATACATCAGCTTCGCCGCCTTTTGGAAAGCCTGCACAATGAATCCGTAAGGCATCCTTGCCGAGACGGTTCCATTTATCGTACTGACTTTCACCATCTTGTTCTGAAGTTCTCCGGCCGCTCTCAAGACCATCGTGGCAAGCTTTGTTCTTGATTCGATGTCTTTTGCCACTACGGCCCGGCCAAACAACTCAAATGAAAGCGAGGTGCCGGAAGTTACCGAACCGCTAACTGTCGCTGAGATTCCTTTATCACCGACCGAAGCCGATCCGCCTACGGTCTCTGAACCGCTAATGCTGAAAGACGTCGCAACCGCATCCCGACTCGAAGCTCTTGCCATAGCGCCGGTCTCAGAACCGTATGTCCACGCCGCGGTCATCAAATCAGCGAACATTCTGTAGAGAGTGCTCGTCATTTGAATCAACCCCTCGATCGGTTCTCCCCCATCGGGTGGTACATAAATTACGGATATCAAGCTTTCCGTGGCCTCTGCCATTACGTGGGTAGGAGGCGCGATCGGATCCGTGTCGCCGTCTTCCGAACCCCCTGTTGCAGCTTCCTCGTCGGTAGAATTTGGCCCCGCGGCAACGGGCGCCTGAGTGACCGGCCTCGATGGCTGATAAGTGGCTCTCTCATTCTTCGAATATCCAAACATGACGCTTTGAATGCTCGCAATCATCGACGCTACGGGGTCGAACTTTTGAACCGCCCCCGGCGAGGCGCGAAAGACCATTGGTTCCCTGCCGTCAGGATCGACGTAAACCAGCGGGTTGTTCAGAACATACGAATATCGATTGAGGCTTTGCGGATTTGCCACCGAAGCGCTTGCCGCCTTCGGATCAACCGATGTGAATCTACCGGTATTCGATCCGTAGTAGCGCGCATTGGCGAAGTCGAGTCCCGATTCATCATCACGAACATAGCCGGTAAACCCGACGCGATCCCTGGCCGTGTCACGGTATCCGTTCTCGGTTGTGCGTCCGCCTACGTTCCCGATCTTTGAAACAAGATTCTCGCCAAAAGGCAGATAGTCGTTGCGAGCAGCAACGGCTCCGTTGCTTGCCGTGGCGAGTCGCACCGAACCAAGCTGATCCTTTGTCAGATATCTAAGCGAAGGCGAGTTGGGCGCCTTCTCGCCGTATTCGGCGATCAGCTTTCCATACGCGCTGTAAACAAAAATCACGTTCTCTGAGTGATTTGTCTTACGGACGCGTTTCCCAAGTCCATCGTATTGATATGCCGCGTCCGGAACAGACCCGCGGTTTGAGGCGGAAAAGAACCCCGAAAGGCGATGCTCGGCATCATATGCGAAACGACGCCCCTCGGAGTCGGCAATTAGATTGCCGGCCGGGTCATAGCCGTATTCCCTACGCCCGTCGGCGTTTTGATCTTCCAGAATTCTATTCGTTTCGGTCGAAATTCGCGGATTCGTGTTTGAGTCGAAACTCGATATTGTTGAGGTATTTGAAGGATCGAAGCTTCTGTTGCCAAACCGGTCGTATTGATAGGCTTCAGACCAAATCTGCGCACCGTTCTTGGTTTCTTTTATCGTTTCGAGCCTGCCCACCCGGTCGTAGCCATATGTTTGCTTTAGCGGCGATTCCATCCCATCTAACGAGAGCGTCGTTTCACGAATCGATCCGTTGTTTGCGTCGCCGTATCCGATCGCGATGGCAAGGAGATTCTTCGAATCCCTTGACGCGCCGGCATTGATCTCGCTGATCTGCATGCGGTCGTTGTATTCGAAACTCTCGAAAACGCCGTTACCAAGTTTTCGCGATGTGATGTTGCCGGCGGAATCGCGACTGATTTCGCTGAGATAATCCATCGGTGTCGAGGAGCCTCGCTTGGTCGACGTTACTGAAGTCAATTCGCCTTCGGAATCGAGGCTGTAAGCGATGCGCCGCCCGGTCGGATACGTCTCCGCAGATAGCCTTCCGCTTAGATCGTATTCATAAAAACTCCGGAAAACCTGTCCGCCCACCTGCTGCTCGTATTCGAGGACTTTTCCGCGAGAATCAAATGCCGTGCTTCGCATCTCCGCGACGCTGTTTGAGACCTTTGTGATTTCCCCAAGCGCGTTTGCCGGCGGCTCGCTCAGTCCGGCGCCATCATAAAAGAACTCTGTCGGCGAAGTGGTGTCGGAATAGGTCCGTTTAACGAGACGATTGATCGCATCATACTCGGCATTGACGACGGCGTTGTTGGCGTCAGTAACGGCGATGATGTTTCCATTGTCGTCGTATTCGATCTTCTCTGACCATTCGGAATTTCCCGAAATCGGATCGACGGCGGTAATGGCACGGTTTGCTTTCTGTTCGACCTGCCAAACATGGGTAAGTCTTCCCAGTGAATCGTGATTGAAGAAGCGCGATTGCCCGCCTTGAGCCGAACGGCGCAAACGGCCCTCCGAATCGTACAAGTAGTCCGTTGAAGCGGGCTCGCCGAATGGATCTTCGACAACGCGAATCACGTCGCCGGCGGCGTTGGAAATACCGGAGAGCGCAACTCCTGAAGGATCGATCGCTGTTTTGACGGTTCCCTTCTTGTCTGATACGAGCACTCCAAAAGCCGATGTCGATTCCGAACCGTCGGCATGAACGATCCGAATCAAGCGCCCCGCCGCATCGTAATGGTTGGTGGTCCAAACAGCTCGCTCGCCTTCCCTGTGCGGATTGCTCACTCTGCTGACGCGCCCTGCCTCGTCAAACTCATTCTCGACTACCCTGTTTCCTCCTTCACGAACCTCTTCGGTCTTTGTCAATCTTCCGAGTCCGTCATATCTGGCGATTGAGCGAGTCCATTTTCCGGGCTCAAACTCCGTAGCTGATTCAATGGAGTAGTTCAATGGTTCGTCGTCAAATGTTTTTCGGATTCTTCCCCCTACTCGGGTACCCGCGGCGAACTGTGCGGTTTCCACAAGCCTATTGGTTCCCGACTCATATTCGTAACGCGTTTCCAATCCATTCGGGCTCGTCGTGCTGACAAGCAGACCCGAATCGTAATCGTATTGCATTTTCTGTTCGAACGGTTGTGCCGATCCATTACGACCCGAGGGGTCAGGCGCGGGTCTGACGATTGAAATCAGGAATGCGTTGTGCACGCTGTCGAATCGCTTTGTTTTTGTGTTGCCAAGGGCATCTATGGCCGCGATTTCGTTCCCAAATTGGTCGTATTCCGATTTCTTGTAGGAGACATATGCTCCGGGATCGCTTACGCTTCCTTTCGTGCTGTCCCATCGCAAAACCTCGGTAAGGTCGCCCCTGAGTCCGTAAGCCGTGCGTTCGGGTTGATCGTATTTCGAGATTGCTTTGGAAACCACGGCTCCGTTTTCATCCACCGTTTCCGAGATGGATTTCAGCCCCAGAATCCGTTTATCGAGATATTCCTGACGAATCGAGGCATCGATGCCGGCATCAAATATCAAGTATGTCCGCTTTTCTGTTTTGATCAGATCGCCAACTTCCGCCGGAGTCCTGGAGCGCAAATCTCCTGAAAGCTCCGAACCGAACGGACCGAATGAGGATCCAGACACCGTCTGCTGATAGTCATAGCGATGGACTTCATTCATGAGCAGCGGATCGGAGAAAGTATCCATGGGACGGTACACAAAAACAACGGAGTTGCTTAGTCCCGCTCCCGAAACAGGATCAAAAACAAGATACTCCTCGCGCGACTTCCTGGGGTTCCATGCCGCCTTGAGACCGGTAAATGGAATTCCGGAAACCGGATACTCGGTTTTGTCCCAAAACGTACGTTTCGCGGTCACCAGTTTGCCCGAGCTGTCGTAAACCCTATCCTCGTACGGCATTCCGCCAAATGGATCCGTAAAACCAAAATCACCCCTTGTCGCGCTTGACGTACCTCGTTGCAGGTATTGATAACGTTCCGACTTTATGCCTCCGGGTGAAGTCGTCGAAACGCGGTAGCCATCGGGAAGGACGCGTTCGGCGTTAAAGGTCCAATGATACGATCTCGCGCTTTCGCCTGATGGGTACAGTTTGCGGTCCACGACGCCAAAGTTTGCCTGATCATACGTAGGATTATCGTTATCGGCTTCCATCGCCGGATAAGCCCGATACTTGAAAACCTCAACTCCTCCGGATGGATATGTGATCTTTTCGATTCGTCCATAACTGTCATAGCCGAACTCGTAGTTCCCGATCGGGGTTTCGATCGTTTTGAGAACCACGGGATTGAAGAGCGGCGCGCCGGCGTCATGCACCCACGACTCAAAATCGGAAACGAAAAGGCTGTCGGTTCTTGGCGGCACCGAAGGGTTTGCTGAGGCCCGATCCGCGATATGGCGAAGACGATATTGCGGATCATCTATGTCTGTCAGCGCGCTTTCGTCTTGAGACCCTCCGTTTAGATGTTTCCAATGAAATTTGTAATCGAGTGTCGAGCCGTTTGCCGCGGGAAGCGAATAAACCTTTGGCGAATCTGGTCCGGTTGGTGTTGACGGAGGTTTTAGATCAAACGGCGCTGCCAGATTTCTTCCGATTGTGTCGGTCAGGGAGTTCGCAGAGTTGTCGAACAACAATTTGTTGCCGTGCCTATCGGATTGGGAAATAGCTTTTCGGATCGAGAGACGATCGGCATTGCTTCTGAGAAGACTCGAAGCAAAAAGATACACGGAACCGTCCGGCATCTGCATCTTGTAAATACCGTTTCTTGAGTCCTCCGTGTACTTGAGATTGGATCCATCGGTCGAATAAAAGACATCATCAAAATCCGGCGTCGTTTGATTGTCGCCAAACGGAATCATCGTGACCCCATCACCCGCTCTCAGTTCATAAGTGCCTCCGCCCGGAATATGAAATGAAATTCGTTTGACATAGGCACGATCCCATTCGGGATCGGATTCCGGCACCTCGGTGCCGCATCCGTCGGCAAGAGGAAAACCCCTTTCATTATAGAGATTGTCCATGCCAACGTATTCGATATATGGAATATCAAGACTTGAAGTCCACCCCGATGCGGAGTGTTCGGAGAACTTCGGGGAATTGAGCTTGATGCATGAATTCGGATTGTTCACTGCGGACTGACTGTTGACGTAGTCGATCCTCCAGACTTTTGACGAGTATTGGATCGTCACCGGCACCTCGATACCGCGACCGGGATAACTTCCAAGATTGATGCTGATTTCCATTCCAAGCGTCGTTTCGTTAACCCTTCCGGTTCCCCGAAGGACGGAATCGCGCGAATTCTCGTTGTGGATTTGGGCGTCCAAAACGATAGGCAATAGAAAGAGCGCCGAAAATAACAAGAGCGATGCAACGCCGACTTTTAGGTAATCGGCAATGGCCCCCAAAAGGGCGACGCGAAAGGTCGCCCAAGCCGGGCAACGGAGGATGTTGGAATGGGAGGGAGTTTCGTGCGGCACCAAACCGCGGGGCTTATCATTGGTGAGGTATGACATAGGCAATTTCCTTTTTTATTTTAAACCGCTTGTTGTGCGGGTAGTGGGAGTAAGTTGCCGCTCATGCCTGCTGCGATTTCGCATTCCGGCAATCACGGATTTTTTACACGGAAGGACACTCCGCCGATACGACCACGACCGTTGGACCAATGCGATGCGAATCAACGCAATCCATCGCTCAACTCTGGGCCGGAACCGATTCCGCGGACCTTATCCTCTGTCAAAGCAGGCTACTCAAAAAGGATTCACTTTCTTTTGAAAGCTGCTGGCAAAGGTTTGTCACCATTCGTTCCCCAAAAGTCTGAAACGAGTACACCCGTAGCCGATCGGAGTACCAACCAAAGGCCATTCGTCGGACGCCAAACCGCGAGATCCGTCTTTCCGTCGCCGTCGAAATCTCCCGGCACGGGAATATCGGTGGCATTCTGGAAAACCGTAGAGGAGGACTCGCCGTCGCGGGTTTTCACGATGTGCCAAACATTGCCGGAACGAACCGCAAAATCGGATTTTCCGTCGCCGTCGTAGTCTCCCGGAAGCGGATCGCCCGAAGCCGGCATCAGTTTTGCAGTCACGGAATCACCGATCAAAACCTCGAACCTTCTCTGGTATCGCTTCCAAATCGCCGGGTCCGCTTTTCCGTCACCGTCATAGTCCCTTGGAACCGCGATATCGCCGGATCTCCCAAGAAATTTGGTGGACATCGAACCATCGCGACTGTTGAGAATGGACCATCTGCCGGTTCGTTCATTCCAAATGGCGGCGTCGGTTTTGCCATCGCCGTCAAAATCCGCGGGTACCGGAGTATCGGCCTCCGAGCCAAGGCTGATCGTGACCGGCTGGCCATCACCAGATGAGCTCTTGAGTATGTACCAGCGACCTTCGGACGGTCTGTAAACCGCGAAATCCGCTTTTCCGTCTCCGTCGTAATCACCGACAACCGGAATATCGCCGGTATGCCCCCACGAAACCGAGATTTGATCAGTTTCGGTTCCGGCCTTCACCCACCAGACACCGGTGGAGGGACGCCAGACCGCCAGCTCCGAAAATGCGGCAAATGTCGCGCCGGCGTCCTCGACCGCGATCATTTCATTCGAGGCATAGAGATATTCCCGCTGAAGTACCGGCTCGGTCGGCGGCGAAGCGATCCTATCCTCCATGCTGCTTTTTGCGAATTCGTTGGAACTTGCATCGCCTTTGTAACCGCTCCAAAGACTCCTTGCTCCAGGAATCGCTGCCGCCAATACGGCAAGAGAGGTGACGCCCATCAGGATCGCGGCGAGGACACCGCGCCTTTTCTTGTTCAGGTCAATCCAGCCACGTCCAAAGGCGGGACGAGTTGGTTTTTGGAATTGTTTTGTCCCGGGATCGACTCCCCGGATTCCCCTTCTGTGAGAATTGTTTTTTCGCATGTGAGTCTCCATCGTTTCACGGCGGTGGGCCGCGAAAGCTGGTCTGTCCCTCGAGAAAAATGAGGGAAAAATTGAATCGAACGAATGGATCAAGATCGATCCCGTTCGCCGAAATCAAAAACGACGGAAAGATAAAACCGAATCGCTTCGATGGCACAAAGGAAGTTTGACGCGAAGGATTGGTGAGGTTCTTTCTTTTCGTGAGAACATTGCATCAATCAGAAAACGGTGAGTAATGCGGCACCCATTGCCGCTGACGAGAGAGGTTCGTTTTCTGAAGTGTCAGTAAATTATTTGAAGTACCGATTTGTGTCAAGGATTTTTCGGACAAATTTTGTCTTCCAACTCGCTTGCATTATCAAAGTGACTTGTTTTCAAGCATTTGCATTGAACATTTTTTCAGAAAAACTTCAGTCGGCGTTTGGCGCGTGGAAGGCATCAATCCTGAGGCAATTCGGCATTGCCCGCTCACTGCCCTTTCGGGTTAAACTGATTATTCAAAATGAATACTGAAACGATAACAGATAAGGAACTCGCATTGCTGAGGACATTGACCGTCGAACCCGAATGGACCGTTAAGTTTACAGAATTGTTTGACGAAACGGTCGTCGTTGGCGAACCAAGAACGATCACTTACATCAACTCGGGTTCGGGTACTCATTCGATCGATATCGCGGACAAAATGGGTCCGGAGGTCGAGGTATTCGCCGTCAGCGAAACCGTCGAACTCGCCAGCCAATCCGCGGCAAAGGCGGAGACGACAGGCGTCGGGATGGATTTCTCGACATCCGATCCGATTGGCGCATCCGATCTGTCGATCGCCGATATAAGCCTTTTGTCTGGAGAGGATATAAAGACAACGATACTCCGGTGCATTGGCGCGACAAACCACTCGACGGCATTCTTCCTCACTTCGTCGGGAAGTTTTGGCGAGGTGTTTTCGTTCCTCTGGGAAGTATTGTTTGAGCTGGGAAAGGAGAGCCACGAAGAGTCGGTCGCGGAACTGATCGGCGGTTATCCGAGCATCGCCGAGGTTGAGGGGATTTTGAAAGAGGCGGGACTGAAAAATATCCGTTCGAAGATAAAGAACGTACCGATGGATTTCGCGTCCGGCAAGGAGTTTGTCGAATCACCCTTGATGCGGTATTTCTTTCTCCCCATTTGGCTTGAGGCATTCTCCTCATCCGAGCGGGATGAAATAACAAAACTCCTCGCCGAAAAAATCGACGAAGAGCTTCAGGGTCTATCATTTAGGATTTCGGTAAAGGCGGCTATTTTTGAGGCCAGGCGCTCCGCCAAGAGCAAATAAACCCCACCAATCAAAGCAGACGCAAATAACCTTTAACCGCGAACCAAAAGCATATCAACTGGTCTTAGCCTCGTCTAGGCTTCTGATTCGGCGTTTATCTTTTTAGGTTCCGAGTCGCCAGTCAATTCGTTTTCCGCTTCCGCCATTCCTTCCTTAAAGGCCCGCCTGCTCTCACCGAGCGATTTAGCGAGCTTAGGAAGGCGGCTTGCCCCAAATAGTAGGAACAACACCGCAACGATCAAAATTATTTCCCAACTTCCAAGCATCTAAACTTCCTCACTTGCTCTGCGACCTGTCCCAAGCGATAACGGACAGATAAGCGACTTAAACCCAAATTCGATTCCCAAGCAAAACCTTAACAGCAACCCACGACCCAGGCGGGTCGATCAGATTAGGAACCCGTAACGTTTTAGATGAACACGGTCACCCAAAAGTCCACGATTTTTGATAATACTCCCGCATCACGATTTGGGCAACAAATGCGTTTGGGATGTTTTGAAAAAACGGTTCCACAATTCAGCTCAAGATCGAGCACTTCCGCAAAATCGGCGCAAGATCCTTTGCGCCCGAGTTACGTCAACTCGACCTTCGCTCCCGCCTCAACCAATTCCTGACCAAGCCCTACGGCCGTCTCTTCGTCTTCGAATTCGAGAGTAATTCCCCTGCCATCGACGACCGCGGCGTTCATTCGTTCGGCCTCCTTCTCGTCCAAGTTCAATCTGGAAACGAGAATTTCGCGAATCGTCACCTTCGCGTGACCGGTTTCAAATCCGACGATTCTCAATTTTGGCATCAGCCTCTCTCCTTGTCTCGAAACGCATCGGTTGCTTCGACCAGCGCTGACGTAATCCCCTTTTCGCTTATCGAGTGTCCGGCATCGGGAATCAGTCTGAGTACAGATTCAGGGAACGCGCGATGGAGCTCCCACGCCGATACCGCCGGGCAAACGACATCGTATCTTCCCTGTACGATGACCGTCGGTATATGCCTGATCTTATCGACATTCTCGATCAGGTAATTCTCGGTCGGGAAAAACGAGTTGTTCATAAAATAGTGGCATTCGATCCGCGCGAGCGAAAGCGCTTCCTTCGGATTTTCCCAATGATTCATGAGATCCTCGTCGGGATACAGCTTGGAGGTCGAACCTTCCCAAACGCTCCACGCGCGAGCTGCGGAAATCCTCACGCTCTCGTCGTCGCTCGTGAGCCGCTTGTAATAGGCGGAAATCATGTCGCCGCGCTCGTCTTCCGGGATCTCATCACGATATCGTTCCCAGAAATCGGGATAAATCTCCGATGCTCCATACTGGTAAAACCATCGAAGCTCTTTCTTGCGGGTGAGAAAAATTCCCCGCAAAACCAATCCCTTTACCCGATCAGGATGTGTTTCGGCGTACGCAAGGCTTAGGGTGCTTCCCCATGAGCCGCCAAAGACATACCATTTTTCAATCCCAAACTTCTCGCGCAATGCCTCAATATCGCTGATCAGATCCCAAGTAGTGTTTCCATCCAACTCAGCATGCGGTGTCGATTGTCCCGAACCTCTCTGATCAAACAAGACTATGTGGTATGCCGCCGGATCGAAAAACCTGCGGTACATCGGTATCAAGCCTCCGCCCGGGCCTCCGTGCAAAAACACAACAGGAATTCCTTCCGGATTTCCGCATCGCTCGTAGTAGATCGTATGGACATCGGAAACGGACATCATGCCCGAATCAAACGGTTCTAAATCGGGATAAAGTTCTCTCATTACCTGATAATAAACGAGATTTCGGCGTATTGCGAACGAATCCGCCGGGCTTTTTAGTATTCGCCCGGCGGAATTTGGAGTGCTTTGCGGGAAGATTCCCTATTGTCTTTCGTCGATCAGTGGGCGGACTCTCCAACTTTGACCTTGCCCTTGAAGGTCTTGAAGAGAAACACAAAATACCCGATCGCTCCGATGATGCCAATCGACCACCAAACGAGTCCGACCGAAAGCCCGTAGGAACCGGCCGAAGCGTTTTCGATGTTGAGGCTAAACCGCGGATCGATCGCGGGCAAGACATCCGGGAAGATCGCGAAAGCGGCCCCGCCCAGCATTGAGGCGAGAAACGCGCAGGAGCTCAAAAACGAGGCCTTGTCGTTGCGGATATGGTTGAAGTATTTGATACCGCCAAGCGAAGCGATAACAACTACCGGAATCAGCCAGCCAATTACATTCTGCCTGTAGTTCTCGAGAATGCCGTCCCTTACGAACAAAACCGCAATCAAACTCAGGATCGTGACCACGATCAACGCGAACCATCCGACGCCAACCAGTCTTCGGGCGCGCCGAAGCATTTCTCCCTCGGTTTTCACGGCGAGATACGCCGCCCCGTGAACCGTAAGCGCGACAAACGCCACAACTCCCGAAAGCACCGTAAACCAGTCAAGAATGCCAGGATTATCGCCGATCGAAAATGTCGTCCAAAGCGGAGCGAAGAAATAGCCTTCCTCGTTCAACGGCACTCCGCGGATCACATTCCCAAGCGCCGCTCCAAAGAATATGGCGAGCAAAACGCTTGCCATTGAGAATGCGAAGTCCCAAAATCCGACCCACATTTCATTGTCGAGCTGATGGCGAAGCTCGATTCCAGTGGCCCTTATGATAAGAAGCCAAAGCACCATAATGAGCGGCAGATAAAACCCTGAGAAGCTTGCCGAGTAGAGCACCG
This sequence comes from Pyrinomonadaceae bacterium, assembly GCA_041394795.1. Classification (GTDB taxonomy): domain Bacteria; phylum Acidobacteriota; class Blastocatellia; order Pyrinomonadales; family Pyrinomonadaceae; genus Aridibacter. Next base: position 136,715 of record JAWKHN010000003.1, read on the forward strand.
GAAACGCGAAGTAGAGCGTTCCGCCGGCGGCGAGAAGCCAAACCTCGTTGCCGTCCCAGACCGGCCCGATCGAACTTATGACGGCCTCGCGCTCCTTTTCGTTTCTACCGACGTAGTAATGCGCGATTCCCGCGCCGATGTCGAAGCCATCGAGGATCACATAAACAACGAGCATGAAGGCGACTATCAAGAACCAAGTAGTAAGCATCGTTTTCTCCTCCCCTATTCAGTCGCCAATTCGGCGTCGAGTTCCGCTGGTCCGTGTTCGATCCTGCGAAGCATCAGAAAGATGTAAAGCAAGGACAGAATCGTGTACATCCCCAAGAATCCGAGCAATGTAAACAGCACATTACCCGAGCCGACCATCGGTGAATAGCCGTCTTCAGTGCGCATCAAACCGTAAACCAGCCAAGGTTGACGCCCGACTTCGGCAACGATCCAACCGGCGGTGTTCGCGATAAAGGGAAACGGAAAACTCAGCAAAAGGATCCACAACAGCCATCGTGCGTTGTAAAGCCAACCCCTCCATAGTGCGAAAGCGGCAAGCGCCATAACGGCGATAAAGATTGTTCCGAGACCGACCATTATGTGAAAGCTGTAATAGATGAGACCGATGTTATCTGGACGCTGATCTTCGGGGAACGAATCAAGACCCTTAACTTCTGCATCCCAACGCCGCGCCGTGATAAAACTCAAAACCCTTGGAATCGAAACCGCGTTGTCGATCTTTTTGTTTTCTATGTCGGGCTGACCGATCAGTACGATCGGCGCGCCCTTCTCGGTTTTCAAAACCCCTTCCATTGCGGCGAGAGTCGGCGGTTGGTGTTTCGCGACCATCCTTCCCTGTAGATCACCCGAGGGGAAAAGCATCCAAATACTACCGATTACCCCCGCGATGACGCCGGTTCGCAAAAAGAGCTTCCCGAACTCAATCTGCTTTCTCGAAAGCACATAGAACGCGCCAAGTGCTGTTACCGCAAAGGAACCCACGACAAAGGCGCCGCCCATGTTGTGCAGATACTGATAGATCGCCCACTCGTTGAAAAGCAGAGCCCAAAAGCTCGTCAGTTGAACCATTCCGTTCGGCATGATTTCGTATCCGACGGGATATTGCATCCAGGCATCCGTTGCGATGATGAAGTACCCGGAAAGCCACGTTCCGATGCACACCAAAACGGCGGCCAGCAGATGAAGCTTTTGCCCCAAACGCTTTTCGCCAAACAAGAACAGACCAACAAACGCCGATTCGAGAAAGAACGCGAAGGTGCCTTCCATCGCCAATGTCTGTCCGATGACACCACCCGCAAAACGTGAAAACGCCGCCCAGTTTGTCCCGAATTGAAATTCAAGCGGGATTCCCGTAACGACGCCGAAAACAAACGTGATTCCGAAGATTTTTGCCCAGAAGCGGGCGGCGATGTTGTGCTTTTCAGATCCTTTTCGGACCGCGATGTATTTGAAATAGACGATCAGTGGAGCAAGCCCCATCGTCAACATCGGAAATAGATAGTGATAAGTGACAGTGAATGCAAACTGAATCCTGTGCAGTATTTCCGCGTCATCCATATTTTTCCTTCCTTTCCCAGACCAACGCGCGCCGAACATGCAAGTTTACACAATGTTACTGCTTGCCGTCGGCGCATCCCCTTGTTCGTATCTCGCCGCGCTTGCCGATTTAAACACAGACCACCCGTTCGGGAGGACGTAAAAACTCAGGTTGTACAATCTTTCACAAGCAAGAATAGGTTAACATTTAGACTGAATCTAGACAAGGGACATGGAAGGATCCCTCGAAAGGCTTTCACAAAGCAAGCCCTCCCGTGAAAATGAAAAAAGGGGCGGGGTGTTTCGCAGAGCGGACTTCAACCGTATCGAGCAGTGGTGGACCTTTTGATATGCAGGATCGTTGTTATGAGTCCAAGCTAAATAGTTGGTTTGGAAAAAGGGTCTTAATCTACGGGCACAACGGTTCGATATTGATTTAAGACGCCTGCCGGCTTGTCCGGCAGCGGTCTTGACTGGTTTCTCAGAGGATAAATTTGCCGGTTGATTTGTTCATTGAACCGACTTATTGGAGTGGACTCTTGTACTCTTGTTTGGGAGAGAGCAGATTGCCGACTCGACCCTCGCGAAACTGTCAACAAGCAAAAATTGGGGGGCATTGACGGCTCGGGATCCGTCAATGCCCCCGGGTTAGACAGGGATGAAATGGCCAAGAGTCTGGTTTGGCTATTTGATCACTGTCGAAGGGTCACCGATCAATTGCCAGGTTCTTCTGGCGTCCTGATCGATCGTGTTTCTTTTCGCTTCGCGAATAAGAACACCGATCGGCTTGTTGCCGTCAAACAGTCTTCTTGTGACACCCTGACTCATCGAAATCTGATCGCCGGCATAGGTTGAACCCGAAGATGCCCAGACCGCGATTGCCCCGTTGGGCGATTTGAAGAGTGATTCGGCCATTGATTCCGATGTCGGGCTATGGGTATAGCCGTTCAAACACGTCATCAACATGAAGAATGCGAGTCGTTCGTTTGTCAGCGCTGCGGCGTCCGTCGAACGAAATACGTTATTGGCGGCCCAGACGGTTGTCGAGCCGTGTCCTGTATAGGTAACCGACATCGCACCGCCGTTGATCTCGCTCTTGATCTGCTGATTCAAAGCAAGATCTGCAAGCGAGGATCGATTGAGTTTTACGGAGAAGACATCGCCCGGGGCCTCGGCCTCAAGCGCCGTGCTGTAGTTATCGAAACCGTTATCGGCGACAAGGAGATTCGAACGGATCGTACGGGGAGACTGGTTGTGGTACCGCTCGATCTTCATCGCCATCGCCATCGCATCTTCGAGTGTCGAAGCCGGCAGACGCCCTATCGAAATATCCTCAACGCCATCGTTGTCGAAATCAGCGAGCCAGCCGTCATTTGAGGTTTCCATGGTCTTGGCGTCAAACAAATGAGTCGGAATGACGTCTCTGACGGGCTGATTCAGGTAATTCCTCATGTCATAGCTCGAGTCTCCAAGGAGAAGCACGAACTCGGGCGTGTTTGACCAATTTTGATAGGCGTCTCTTAGGAACTGCTTTATCGCTTCATCCGACTTTCTGCCGTATGAATACTCATCGTAAATATTTTCGAGCAAAACAAGCTGGGTTTCTATTCCCTCCCGTTTCTTGACGCCCTGAATTTCATACGCCGCCTTCCAAAACGCCATCGGAGAGATGACGATCATCGATGCCCCGGATTGCTCGCTTCTCCACTTAGAGCCGAGATATGGCGTCGCTTCGGGCGATGCCGGCTGTACATAGTTCGAGCTAACGGCGAGAAACTCTCGGTCATTGCCGCTTGGCGCGATGGTGAAACGATATGAGTCGTTGTTTAATTCGGTGTCAACGAGGATTTTAGAAAGCGCATTTCCAAAGGGATCCAATTCGTAAAGATCGATGTCGCCATCAACGAATCCATCCACCGCAACGCTTCCACCGGCAGGCACGGAGAATCGCAATTCTTCGTTACGGGCTTTGTACAATCGCGAGTAACGCAGACTTATCTCATCAACGAGGCTGATATTCGAGCCCGTTCCCGCGGTGCGGAGTTTTACAGTATTGGTGCCATTGACAAGACCGTTCATCGGCACTTCGAACTCGAACTCCTCGTTGTCCGTTCCATTAAAGCTAACCGTTCCCAGCACATTTCCATTAAACGATACGTTGATCAGATGTTCCGCGACCGTCAGACCCTGGAGCTTGATCTTGAGTGAAGCCGGTTGCGTATCTTCCAGATCGGGATCCTTGATCTCGAGAGTTTGGTTTGTGTCGGCAGTCGTATTTACAACCGCACCAAACCAATTCTCCGCTTCACCGTTTAGAAGCGATGACAGATAGATTCCTCGATCCCTTCTGATTGCCGTAACTCCATACGAGAACACATTCTGTGTTCCTTTCGAGCCAACATCCGCTTTCTCAGGAATTCTCAGGCCGGGCTCATCCCCGTTTACGAGGTAATAGACCTCACGATCGGAGAATTTTGTCTCGTAGCCGTTTCCAACGAATTCGATCAATGGCAGCCCCGATCCGTTTGCGATCACCCGTATCGGAAGCTGATTTCCATTTCGATAGAGTTGCCATTTGCTTTGATCGCTGTTTGGGTCAAACCCCGAAGCCGCAAGTTCACCCGCAGAAATACGGTATCTGCCTTGTTTTGAAACATGGAGTTTGACCCCCTCGGCCGCGGCGAGCTGAACTTGTCGAAGCGAATCGGCATTGTTCTTGAAGTGTTTGTCGATGTCGCTGTATTCAGAAACGATTTCCTTCTGGAATTGTCCGCCTTCAAGCTTTGTCAGGTTCGCGATCGTCCTTGAAACTCTCGTCTCTCTTTGGAAATTGAAGTCCGGTTGAACATAGACTGGGCCGTGCCTCGTTTCCGTCCCGTCAAGATCCAAATCGTCGAGATAATAGACCGACCCCGGAACGGGATTTTCATCGACCCAGCGGTATTCATCGCCGCTCAGGTTCAAAGGCACGTTCGTTCGAAGCGCGCTACCCGCGATTGGCGCCGGATTGAGAAGTACCATCCGTCCGTTGGCAAAGCGGTAGAGATTGAAGCCTAGATTGTCGGATTCCCCTCCGGTGCTCCATTCGATGACGTTTCTGTCGCCCTCGCCGAAAACTTCGAAGCGATCCAGTTCTATTTGTGTCGGTGCGAGCAACAGACCGAAATCGACGGTCGGATTGATCGTTTCGGCAGTGCTGTTGTTGACGACATTATTGCCCGCCGCACCGCTGCTTCCGGCCGTAAGCGTGACGATTCCGCTGATTATCTGACCGGGGTAAAGCCCTGTATTGTCGGGAAAACCATTGTCGTTGTTATCGACATTCAGGTTCGGATCGGTTTCGGTTGGGGTGCTCGAAGGATTGGTTCCCGCCGAAAGCACCACACGGAAGTCTCCTTCCGGAAGGCATTTGAAAACATACTGGCCGGAGCTATCGGTTACAACTCCCCCCGGCCCGTCATCGGCGGTTCCGAGGATTCCATCGGAGCCAACCGGAATTTCGTTGCCGGATGAGTCGAACAGACGCACGACGAAGGTCGGGAGCAGCGTCTCGCCGCTGTCCAGTTCACCGTCGTTGTTGTCCGCGCCGGGGCCGCGGTCGTTCCAAACGGTACCCGAAAGCGTAAGTCCGTAAAACCCGAAATCGACCGTCATATCCGCGAATTGATCCAAGGTTCCCTGTCCAGCAAAACTTCCGGACGAAGGAATATCGGGTTCGGATGTCGGCTCTGAGGCCGGCGAAAGCGTCAATGTGTTGCTGATGATTCCGTCGGTCAAAAGATCGGTCGAAACTGCCGGCGCTACTCCGTTTTCAGCATTTGACGAAGCCCCCGAAGAATCCGCATCGGCGGTGTTTGTTCCGGATGTGTTTTGGTAGCCATCGAGGATCGCGCCCGAAGCGAAGTTGGAGGGGTTGATGCGGATAACGTATGTTCCGGCGACGACCGAATCAAAGCGATAGTAACCATCGGCGTCTGTCGTTACCGTTCCAACCGGAGAGGATGGTGTGTCCGGCACTCCGTCCGTATCGCTATCGGCGAAAAGACTAACTGAAACTCCCGCTATTCCAACCTCTGTTGGGTCGATAATCCCATCGTTGTTTGTGTCATACCAGACGCGGTTTCCGATCGAGAAAATTGAAGCGCTGCTTGCGGGCTTGAAACCAAAATCGTATGTGTGGTCGTTCTGACCATATCCGGCGGTTGTCAGTAGGGCTGAAACGGTGGTGCCCGACAGAACCACGCCATCCGAGTCGCGGCTGTCGCCCAATGCCGACCCATCGGCGTTTACCGAAGTCGGAACATAATTCTCAAGCGGTTGGCCGGAGTTGAAATTTGACGAAACGACACGTACTTCGTATGCCGTATCAGGGGTTATTCCGCATGTGCCCGCGACCGAGTATTCAATGACCAATCTTGGTGCTCGATTAGAGCTTCCATCAAACGACTCACCTTCGCGGTATCCTCCAGCGGAAGTCCCGGTGAGTATAAACGCCATCGAGTTTCCCGATGCCCATCCGCCGCGGTTGACGATTTCCTGAACCACGGAAACCAGACTCGGTGATTGTTCGGTGGATGCGTTTGTCCAGGTGCTTGTCACCCAGTTTACCGATGCGGTGGTTCGCGGTCGTCCGGCAATGTTGTTGTTTGCCGTCGTGAACGTAGTCGGATTGTCGGCCGCCTGACCTTCGATTGTGATGGTTTTGCTTCCGCTAGAGGTCGAGTTGTTGTTGTTGGCCCTGAGTTCAATATACGCGTTGGTTATGGTCGCTCCCACGGGAACGGAAACGCCATTGAATCGCAATCCAACCGCGGAATACGTAGGACTCGCACCGCGCTCCGAGAAGAAATCGAGATCGCCGCTGTTAGTGATAACGGCCGTGCTGCTAGCATTCTGTTCGGCATCGTCGCTCGATTGGTTTACGACAACGTTTACCGAACCTGTGCTGCCGCCGCATCCGGTCCGCAGCATGTTCAGTTTGGACAGCCCGCCAAACAGGTAGTTGCCGGAACTATCGGTTGTTGTGGATCCGTCGAGCGTGTCCACTATCCCGTCATTGTCGGTATCCACCCACAACTCGACCGCGACATTCGCCAGTGCCGACTCGCCCGGATCCTGTACGCCGTCTCCATCGGCGTCATCCCAGATCCTGTTTCCAATTTGTATCGGCGCGTTGTCGCACATCGATACGACATCACCCAATCCGTTGGATTTCGCAAATGTCGCTCCCGAGGAAAGGTTGGTCGTGAAAATGTTGTACGCACGAACAGCTTCGCCCTGATCGGCGTCAATCCAGCGCATGCCGGCCGAGAACGCTCCCGTACCAAGATTTACAGGGTCGAAAACACTAAAGACTAGATCGGGGCGACCGGGAATCTGATCGAATCCGCCGAGCGAGGTCTCGTTGTGCGAATAGCTTCCGTCGGTCCAGTTTTCTCCCCAAAAATACTCGGCATCCCCGATTCCCTGGCCGTTGCTTTGTGGACCGTTGCCAAGACCCGCACAGCGAGCGTTGGATTCGGAAACCCATCCGGAGGTCGCATCACCGCACGCCATTAGCGAATCTCCCGCCGAATCTCCGACATAGAGCGTTGCGCTGCTCGGATCGGAGGGCACGAGAACACCGAGTTGATCACCACTCCTGTCCCGTAGTCCGATGACTAGATTTCCCGCCGTATCAAACTCGATCCCTGTAAACATTGGTTGGGGGAACCCGGTTTCGTCTCCGCCGATTCCGGTGTTTATGGCACCGGCAGTCGTAAAGGTCGTGTGCCAGGCATTCCATTCCGCAGGAATCGTAGCCGCGCTTGGCGTGCGCAGAACAAAGCCGCGAGGATAGTCGAGGTTGACACTATATCGACGCGTGAAAGAAAGTGTCGCGGGATCTACTTCATAAAGGTGGGCTCTCAGATTAGAGAGAGTGCCCGGAGTGGATTCACCCGACGAAACTATTCCAACATAGAGCTTTCCGTTGTAGTACTCGACAGCAAACGGTCTTACATCACCCGCTGCGGCGGCGCCCGGCGGTCGATTCGCGGCCGAACTGAGATCGGAAACGCTTCCCGAAACGTTTGGAACACCCGGTACGGTTTGCCAGCGCAAGACCGCGCCGGTCGATCTGTTGAGCTCATACAAAGTCCGGTTTTGCAGGTTCATCACCCACAGCAACGTCTCATCGTCGTCCATCGCGAGGCCGCCGAGAGCCGTTTTGCCGACCGCATCCCAACCGGTGTTCCCATTGTCGCATTCGTAAACAGTGAACGTGCCACCACATACATTTGTCGTACCGTGCGAATCGGTTGTCGCGCCGGGCACAGTATAGGTATTTGTAACTGTATTCGAGTTCGGATCTATCTCGTAAATCGCACCCGGTCCGCCGGGGCCAAAAAGCGTGTGCTTCTTGAAGTACGCCGCGGCATAAACTCTCTGGCTTTGGCGTGCATATGCCAATCCCCACGTCGGACCGATCTGGGATTGATCCATCGTGAAGGGGTGCGATGCGGGAAATTCGTAGGGCGGTTTGGTCGTCGCCGAAAAGTCGGAACCGGCGGAGTACGGGAAGTCGATCAACACCTCGCCATTGGGCGCGCTACCATCGACATAGCAATTTGTGATAAGACGCGGATCGTCCTGGCAATAATTCTTTTGATTGGTCAGGCTTAAATCGACATTGTTCGTCGTACCGTTGTTTACAAAGCGAACCGTGGTTTGACCGGTGGCCCCGACCTGTCCGGGATGAAAGCCTGATGGCAGGGAGGAGAATTCGATTCTGTAAGGACCCGTGGCCGAGGCGGAAAGCGAGTAAGTGCCGTCCGCCAGAGTCGTCGCACTTCCGCGCACGACGCCACTCGAGTCATAAGCCGTGACAACGATTCCGGACACTCCGACATCGATCGAATAGTTCGGCGCGACTCCGGTTGTATCGAACACACCGTTAAGATTGTAGTCAAGAAACGCACGTCCGCTTATCGTACCGGCGGCTTCCGCGCGGCCAAGCGGTATCAGCACGGTGGACGTCGCAAGCAGCAAACCAACCGCTGCGATTACAAACAAATTACCCTTAAACTCGTTTTTTCCAGACTCTTTGTGATTCATAGCTTCAAAACCCATACGGAAAATGGGGAGGCGCGTTGATTGACCGTAAACGCGCGGTTTTGGCCCATTTGCTCAAGAGAGAATGGGCAAAGTGCGGCGGGGATTGTCTCTATGGGAGTCGTGTTTGGGAGTAGTGGGGCAGTGACGCTGCCAACATTAGATTAACAACATTGTTTAACTATTGCAAGCATTGCTAAACAGTCAATTTGGAAAATTTCCAGATTTTTCTTCGCCAAGCGCAACAAGTCTTTTACTCCGTTGGAAGCATGTGAAATCCGAGTTGTCACTCACTCCCTTCACAAAAGAATTCGAAACCCAAAACCCGAAACTCGTAACTGCCCAAACCCTGTACTGGCGCGCGGCATCAATTTGGTAGAATCTCTCTGATGGAAACGACATCCACATCCCTCGATTCCCAGAGAATTGTTTCGTTGCTCCCTTCGGCAACCGAGATCCTTTGCGCCCTCGGTCTTGAAGGGTCGATCATTGCCGTGACGCATGAATGCGATCACCCGGCAGGCATTGAAAAATTGCCGCACATTACGTCGAGCCGACTGGACGGTTCGACGATGTCGTGCGCGGAAATCGACCACGCCGTAAGATCCCAGTTGCAGGGACACGGCTCGATCTACAATCTCGACGAGAAATTGCTTGAGGAATTAAAACCGGATCTGATCGTCACGCAGGAGCTTTGCGAGGTTTGTGCCGTTAATTACCAGATGGTAAAGGCGTCCGCGCGCACCTTCGCGGCCGATGCCCGAATCTTGTCACTGGAGCCAATGGACATCGCGGGTATTTTGGAGAATATTCAAACCGTTGGGGAATTTTGCGATGTACCCGGTCGCGCGACGGAAGTTGTTGCAGAGTTGACCGAACGCGTTGAACTTCTGCGAAGCGGCGCCGCCGGAAAGACAAAGAGGCCCGGCGTTTTTATGCTGGAATGGCTTGATCCTCCCTTTTCTCCGGGACATTGGGTTCCCGAGCAGGTTGAACTGGCGGGCGGATATCCGTTGCTAGGAAAAAATGGCCAAAAGTCTGTCGTGACAACCTATGAGGCGATCGCCGAATCGAATCCTGAGTTTCTGATGCTGATACCCTGCGGATTTTCGGTTGCGGAAATAAAACAACGGATTGTGGATACGGAATTGCCGCGATTTATGGAGACAGTCGATGCGGTACGAAATGACAACATCTGGGCGTTGAACGCCTCCGCATATTTCTCGCGTCCCGGACCCAGAGTCGTCGATGGTGCGGAAATTCTGAAAGAAATCCTTGATAACGGCCAAGACGCGAGGCTCGATTCGAATACCGCATTGAATGTTTCGGCGGAATTCAAGGCTTCGCTGAAGTGAGCGTTCCGGCTTGATCTTGTTTCCTGCATGGCCGGCCATCGCTTCGGAGCGCCGATTCAAACGATAAAATGAAATCTATTACTTCAAATACGAAGAACTTGGAACCTGGAACTCTGGAACTTGGAACCAACGAGTCTCCCAAACCAAATGGAATGCACGCTCTTTGCACGAGAGCCTTCAGCATTTTGTTTTCGATCGCCATTTTGTTCTCGTTCGCTTATCCGCAGGATGAGTATTCTCCGTTGGCAACGATGAACGGACGAAGCTTTACCGTTCAGGATCTCCCGTTCGAGGTCTCGGATGCCTGGAGCAAACTGCCTGAAACGCTTGTCAGGGCGAAGAAGGATCTGCTTGAACTTCAGATTGACGAGGTTTTGGTGGCGCAGGAAGCGATCAAACGATCAATGAACTCCGACACGCTGCTGGATCTGGAAGTAACCAAAAAGGTCCCAAATCCGACGGCCAAGCAGATACAGGCTTTTTATGAGGAGAACAAAGCCGCAATTGGAGATGTGCCGCTAGCGGATGTGCGTGACGACATCATCAGGTTTATGCGGATCGAACTTGAGAAAAATGCGAAAGAAGGTTTTGTAAAGGGGCTTCGCGAGGTCGCAAAGATCTCGTATTTGAACGACGTAACCGCAAAATCGGGCGGATCAAACGAGGTGCTTGTGTTGGTCAATGACGAACCGATCAGCTACAGCCGTTTTCTCGCCAGAAATGGGCTCCCGCTTTATGAATACGAAGCCAATGTCTTCGACAAGATGAAGCAGTCACTCGATATCATCGTCGATTCCGCGGTTTATCAGGAGGAGGCGCAGGCAAGGGATATTTCCGTTAGCGGCCTTATGAGAGTCGAGATAACGGATAAGATGACCGAAGTCACGTCTGCGGAACAGCAGAGACTGGAGAGCGCGTTAAAGGCGAAGCTCTTTTCCAAATATCGCGTCAAGTACTTTGTAAATGAGCCTCGTCCGTTTGTACAGAAAATTTCCGCCGATGACGATCCGTTTATTGGCAAAAGGGATGCAACGGTAACAATCGTGATTTTCGCCGACTACGAATGCCCCGGTTGCGCGGCCTTCAGTCCGTTGCTGAAAAAGACAGTTGAAAAATACGGTGACAAGGTAAGACTTGTCTATCGCGATTTCCCTTTGACAAAGATTCACAAGCAGGCGTTTGGCGCCGCGCTCGCCGCCAATGCCGCGTCAAAACAGGGCAAGTTCTTCGAATATGGCGAGTTGTTGTACAACAACCAACAAGCGCTTTCCGAACAGGATCTAAAGAAATACGCGGTGCAGTTGAAACTCGATGTCGCAAAATTCTCCGCAGACATGAAGAGCGCCGAAGCGGAATCCGAGGTACGGAACGACATGAAGGAAGGCGAGCAGTACGGCGTCAGTGGTACGCCGAGTGTTTTCATCGATGGTTACAAACTCCGCTCCCTTTCGATTCCCGCCTTGGAGGCCGCGATAGAAAAGGCCATTGCGGGTGAATTCAGAATTGTAATAAATTAGCGCTATGAAACCGTTATTAGTACTGCTCTCTTTAATCTTTTTTCTCGGTTCTTGCACCGGTGACGATCCGATGGCAAATGGAAATCCTTCCCCCGCGCCCGACAACTCGGAATCAAACCTAAGTACGAACGTTCCCGCGCCGCCACCGCCGATTTTTGGCTATGACATCGTAAAGACGTACAAGCATGACGAGAAGGCTTTTACGCAAGGACTTGTGTACAGAAATGGTTTTCTTTATGAGAGCACCGGCCAGTACGGCGAGTCGAGCCTAAGAAAAGTCGATATTGCCACGGGAAAAGTGCTACAGAAACACGATATTCCCGAAGACTACTTCGCCGAAGGAATCGCTTTGGTTGGGGATGAGATCTTTCAGTTGACTTGGCGTTCGGGTGTCGGGTTTGTTTACGGACTCGATGATTTCAAACTCGAAAGAGAAATTCGCTATGCGGGCGAGGGGTGGGGGCTTACGTACGACGGAACCAATCTCTACCAAAGCGACGGAACCAATGTCATCCGCGTGATCGACCCGTCAACCTTCCAAACCAAGAAAACGATCTCCGTTTACGACGAAAAGGGCGACCCTCTAAAAAAATTGAACGAACTAGAATGGGTGAAAGGTGAGATTTGGGCGAACATATGGCATTCCGAGGAAATCGGCAAACCAAATCATATCGCGAAAATCGATCCATCGACCGGAAAGCTTACGGGCTGGATCAACCTTGCGGAAATCTCGCCGAAGGATACGATCAGGGATTCGGAAAACACTTTAAACGGCATCGCCTATGACGCCGAAGGAGACAGGATTTTCGTTACCGGGAAGAATTGGAAGAATCTTTATGAAATCAAGTTGAAGTAGCTTTGAAACAAGGTTCAAAACAGTGACCCGGATTTTCAGTGTTTGAGAATCCGGGTCAATTTTATTCGCCATCGAAATGATGGCGATAAAGAAAATCGATCACATCGGTCGGATAAACCGGAACGGGAAAACTCCTTTCCACTTCCTCAAGCAGCATGCCATCGATCAATATCGGCTCATCCGACTTAACCGCATGCTCGGGAATCAATACGAAATCGCCCTCGACCATATCCGCGACTGCAATGAAATCTTTCCCGCTCAGCAAACCGGCGACGGAAACATCCCCGCCGAAGTAGTTGTTTTTGGCTGCAACCACCAGCAACGACGCTCCGGAGATCTCGTTGTATCGCTTGATCTGCTTTTCCAGAATCGGCGCGAACATCTCTCCCGTGATAATCGTGCCATGAAGAGAACCGGAAAAGCGCGGGTTTATGCTCGATTTTGATAACGGACGCAATGCCTCATCTGCCAACCGATTTGAAATCGCGGATTCGGAAAGCGTCTCTGTCCGCAATGCCCCGTTGCCAACCGTCAAATCGTCTAGAAATTCTTCGAAGCGGTTTTCAAACGTGCGAACCATCCCGACACCATCTTCGATTTGGGGATACTCTCCGTAATGCTCGCGCCCCGGAATCTCCATCCCCGCTTTGAGATAGATCTCGTCACCCAAAAACGCGAACGAGGTGCCGATCGATTTGAGAAATTCCTTTTGGAGAGCTTCCACGAGAGCGATCGTCTCGCGACAAAACTCCGGCGAAACCCGATGCAAACGCTCATCGGTGTTATAGCGCGTCAGCGCCACGGGAACGATCGCCGCGCTTATCAACCCCGGATGCATCGCGGCCAAATCCCTCAGCGTTTTTTCCAGATTCTTTCCGTCATTTATTTGCGGACACAGGACGATTTGGGCATGGATCTCGATCCCGTTGTCCAAAAGCCGCCTGACCTTGGGGAAAATATCGGCGCGGGATTCATCGACACCGAGAAGATATGCCCGCGTCGCAAGATCGGTAGCATGCACCGATACATATTGCGGAGAAAGCCTCTGCTCGATGATCCGCTCCATCTCGTCTTCGGTTATCGAGGAAAGCGTCGTGTAATTGCCGTATAGAAACGAGAGCCTTATGTCCTCATCCCTAACAAACAAGGACTGACGCGCATCCTCCGGATTTCCCTTGCAAAAGCAAAACAGGCATTCGTTCGCGCATTGCCTCGGGAAGATCTGCTCGAAGTCCAGGCCAAAATCCTCGCCTTCGTCGCGTTCGAGATCGATTTCCCAAGTTTCGCCGTTGGTTTTGCGGACGAGCCATGTCATCAGCGTCTCGCCCGAGGTGTGAAATCTAAAGTCGAGATAATCCCTAACGACGCGATCGTTTACGCGTACGATCCGATCGCCGGCCTCGAGGCCGACCTCGTCCGCGATGCTTCCCGAGGCGACGGCCTCGATCGTAACGCCGGGGCGACGCATCTGTGTGATGGCCGGTGTTACTGCAAATTCATACATCGCAAACTCCAAACGCCTCTGGTTCCCAATCCCATTGCCGGCGTTAAAATACGAGCGGGGCGGTTAAAACGCGAACCCGCCCCGATCTTGGTTAATTCTATTTCCAAAAGCCGCAAGACTTTTTGGTTAGACGCCTTCGATCAAATCCGAAAGCGGCGTGTATTCAAGATTTTGCGAAGTGGCAACGGCTTCATATGTGAGCTTGCCGGCGTACGTATTGACACCCTCTGCGAGCCCCGAATCGGCCTTGATCGCATCTTCGAATCCCTTGTTCGCCAATTGCAGCGCGTACGGCAGCGTCGCGTTGGTCAAGGCAAATGTCGAAGTTCTCGGAACCGCTCCCGGCATGTTCGCAACGCAGTAGTGAAGAACACCTTCTTCGTAATACGTCGGATTCGAGTGAGTCGTCGCCCTCGTCGTCTCAAAGCAACCGCCCTGATCAACGGCGACATCGACCATAACCGATCCCGAGGGAATGAGCTTCAACATATCTCGCGTTACAAGCTTGGGAGCCGAAGCACCAGGGATAAGCACGGCGCCGATGATCAGATCGGCATGCGAAATCGCTTCCTGGATCGCGTATCTGCTCGAAGCAAGCGTCTGAATCTTCGAAAGGAAGATATCGTCGAGTTCGCGAAGCCTGTCGAGATTGAGATCGATGATCGTCACATGCGCGCCGAGTCCGATCGCCATCTTCGCGGCTTCGGTTCCAACAACGCCGCCACCGATGATCACAACGCTCGCCGCCGGTACGCCCGGAACACCGCCAAGAAGAATCCCGCGACCGCCATTCATCTTCTCAAGATACGTCGCACCGACCTGAACAGACATCCGGCCCGCGACTTCCGACATCGGCGTCAAAAGCGGCAGCCTCCCAACCTTGTCGGTAATCGTTTCATAGGCGACACCCGTTACCTTCCGCTCGAGCATCTGTTTTGTCAGCTCCAATTCCGGTGCGAGGTGAAGATAAGTAAACAGCAACTGATTTTCACGCATCCTCGGATACTCGGGTGCGATCGGTTCCTTGACCTTTACGATCATGTCGCCTTCGGCCCAAATATCATCCGCCGAATCCAGAATCTTCGCCCCGGCATCGACATACTGCTGATCAACAAAGCCCGAACCCTCACCCGCGGATTTCTCAACAAACAGCTCATGTCCGGCATCGCTCAGCGCCTGCACTCCGGCCGGAGTCAAACCCACTCGGTATTCGTTGTCTTTGATCTCCTTTGGCAATCCAATCTTCATCGTCTTTTAATGAACTCCTCAAAAATTTGTAGAAATAACTTAAAAACCCAAACAGAACGAAAACCTACCGGTTTCCGCCAATAAATGCAGCTTATCGCAATTGGTTGGTTTCGAGGCTTATCGCCGCGCCCCCGCCTTCAGCAAGCTTGATCCTGATTGTATCGTTTTTCTTAACCTTTCGCCTTGTCACACTGTAGGATTTTGGATTTTTCTCCCAATGGGCGTCCTCGCCATCCGCATAGATCGATGCGTCGTAAGTTTCCGCATCATCCAAAAAGCTTAGGTCAATGGAAATTTCGCGAGAGTTTTCATCGGTGATCGCTCCGATAAACCAATCGTCGCCGTCCTTTTCCTTTCGTGCGATAACGATGTAATCGCCGGGTTCGGCGGCGAGGATATGCGTTTTCTCCCAATCAACGGGGACGTCGCGTATGAACTTGAAGGCGTCCATATGCTTGCGATAGTTCTCGGGCAAATCGGCGGCCATTTGCAATGGGCTGTACATCGTCACGTAGAGCGCGAGCTGTTTGGCGAGCGTCGTATGAACCTGTTCCTTTTTATTCGGATCATAATGGTTCATTTTAGTTTCAAAGATGCCCGGAGTGTAATCCATCGGACCGCCCATAAGTCGTGTGAACGGAAGTATGGTTTCATGCGCTGGAGCATTCCCCTCGCTCCAAGCGTTGAATTCATTGCCTCTTGCGGCCTCGGCTGCAAGCCAATTTGGATATGTTCGGTGTAGTCCGGTCGGTCTAACGGATTCATGCGAATCGACCATAATCTTGTGATCGGAGGCACGCTTTAGAACATGAAGATAGTGGTTGACCATGTATTGACCGTCATGCAACTCGCCGCGCGGAATGATTTTGCCGACATAACCGGTCTTGACCGTGTCATAGCCGTTGTCTTTCATAAACGAAAACGCGCGATCAAGGCGCCGGTCGTAATTCGTAACCGAAGCCGAGGTTTCGTGATGCATGACGAGCTTGACGCCCTTACGGCGTGCGTACTCGCGAAGCGCGGTAACGTCAAAATCGGGATATGGCGTTACGAAATCAAAAACGTTGTCTTTCCAATTTCCGTACCAGTCTTCCCAACCGACGTTCCAACCTTCCACCAGAACTCCGTCGATTCCTTGTTCGGCCGCAAAATCGATGTAGTGTTTCGTGTTCTCTGTTGTCGCTCCGTGCCGCCCGTTTGGCTTGAGCGCCGACCAATCCGTTTCATCCAATTTTATGTTCGAAACATCGGAATAATTCCACGACGATTTTCCGACATGAAGCTCCCACCAAATTCCTACAAACTTCTGCGGCCGTATCCAATCGGTCGATTTGAACGCGGTCGGTTCGTTCAGATTCAGGATCAGACGCGAAGCCAGAATATCCCTTGCATCCTCGCTCACAACGATCGTTCGCCACGGAGTTTTCGCAGGAGTTTGCAGATGTGCCTTCGAACCGACGGTGTTTGGAGCGAGCTCCGAGGTAAGCGTGTGCGAGGGCTTATCGACGAGGAGACACATTGCCGGGTAATCGACTAGCGCGGCCTCATGAATATTGATATAAAGCCCGTCCGCGGATTTTAGCATCAGGGGCGTTTGAACCGCGGATGCGCTGAAATTCGATCGCGTAGAAATCGAAACCGCGACTTTCGAAACCGCCTCGGCATCAATCTCGCTGAGTTTGCTTTCGGAATAGCTGTATTCGTTTGTGTCAAAATCGCCGGGAATCCAAAACGCCTTGTGGTCACCGGTCAGACGAAATTCCGACTTTTCACCGAGAACTTCGAAATACTTGAGCTTGTCCTGAACCGGAAATTCGTAACGAAAACCCAATCCATCATCAAAAAGGCGAAAACGCACCACAAGCCTTTCACCGCCGATGCCGACAAATGTCACCGCCATCTCCTGATGATTGTCGCGTATCTGGGATTCCTCTCCCCAAACGGGACGCCAAGTAGAATCGTGTTCCTCAACCTCGACATCGGACATCTTCATTCCCGACAAGAAATTGACGTCTCCCCGAACATCGATTCCAAGACGACTCTCGCGAATTACGGCCTTGTTTTGATGCGATAGCGAATAGAAAGCTTCTCCATTGGCATTCGTGGAGACTGTCAATTCAAGCTTTTCGTTTGGAGATTTGATGGAAGCGCCAAGTACCGTGCCGGCAACCACCAAAAGCAAAAGAATACCAATCGACACGTGCGCTTTAACGAAAAACTTGATTGTAGCCATAACTGCGAAACGATCCCCCGTCCAAAAGCACCACACGGAGAACAGAAAATGCACGAAAATAAATGAAGGAATTGCTCTCAAAGATAGAACAATTCCTTAATAAACGCCAAGCTTTTAGGGGACTTCGTAAAATTGAATGTACGAGCTTGATTGTCCGTCCAATTAGACCGAATTCAAACCCCGGTTATTTCGCCGAAAACTGCACGATTCTCGGAACTTGCTGGCCGGTATCCGCATCGTAGCTCAGCACGTGAAGCACGACCGGGTCGCCCTTTGCCGCCTTCTCCGCAAAGGCCTTGAACTCTTCAAGCGAGGCCACGGGTTTGCGATTGACCCTAATGATCAAATCATCGCGTTGCAGCGACAGCGCGCCGGTCGTCGTTCGAACCTCGTTCAAAATGCTCGCCGGATCGATGCGAGTAACAAGAAGCCCCGTGCGTCCGGGGAAGTTCGCATCCTCGGCGGTTTTGCCGGTCACGAATTCGAGAGTCAAACCAAACGGCAGTTCGTTCTTTTTGGGGTTTAGCGGAAGTTTTCTTGGCGTCGGTTTATCGCTTTCTGGATTTGCGCCGGGTCGTTCGTCGAGACGAACAGAAAAAGCTTTCTGAACAAGTTTGTCACCTTCCTCTCTCACAACGCGAACCTCTACCAACTCACCCGGCTGCGTTGCCGCAACCTTCGCGATAAGATCTTCCGCATTCAAAACCACGTCGCCGTTAAAATACCGGACGATATCGTTTTCCCTCAAACCCGCAGTCGCGGCCGCGCCATCCCGATCCCTGATCGAAACTATGATCGCCCCGGTTGCATCCTCAAACCCATAAACCTTTGCGAAATCCTTCCCGACCGAATCCAGAAAAACTCCCAAATATCCACGCTTGACCTTCCCATGAGCCAAAATCTGCCGATACACGTAATCCGCTTCGTTTGAAGGAAGCGCAAAACCGATTCCGTTGTAATCGCCCGTCGATGTCGCGATTTGGGAGTTTACGCCGATCACATTCCCGGCCATATCAACCAATGGTCCGCCGGAATTGCCGCGGTTAATGGCGGCGTCGGTTTGCAAAAATTTCTGGAAGACGTTTCCACCCTCGGTCGAACGATTCGTTTGCGAAATAATTCCCGCCGTTACCGTGCGCGCCAGACCAAACGGCGAGCCGATCGCCAAAACCCATTCGCCGATCTTTGCCTCATCCGAATTTCCAAACGATACAAACGGCAGGGGCTTGCCGGCGTCGATCTTGAGAACAGCCAGATCCGTCTCTTCATCCACTCCAAGAACCCTTGCTTCAAACACGTCGCCGTTTTGAAGCTTTACCGAAATTCCATCAGCTCCCTCAACAACGTGGTAATTCGTAACGATGTGCCCGCGGGAATCGACGATAAAACCGCTGCCGATGGCCGGCCTGCGACTCAAAAGATCGCTGAGTTCCTTCTGGGTTGGCTGCTGATCTCCCTTGAACGAAATCTCGGGCATCTCGACACGCGTGTCGATACTGACGACCGCCGGCTCGACTTTTCTTGCAACCTCGGCAAAAGACAGTGATTGCTTTTCCGGCATGGCGGAGTCGCTTGCCTTTCGAATCGTCTCCGGCGTTTGGCCAAATGCAGCTCCCATCCCGACAAAAAGCAAGGCAGCAAAAACCTGGAGCGAACGGAGCAACTTCAATCTACGCGATCTTGAATAATTCATAGGGTTTACGACCTCAGAAAAAAGCACGAAGTCAAATGATTATACGAGTGGATTTCCATGCATGTACAGATTGTGCGGCGAAAGCGATTCATCGGCTCAATCGCGGGACTCCGGTCTGAGCAGCACCTTCATCACTCCCTTCTCGCCGGCCAGCCTCATCGCCTCGACGCCATCCGCAAGCGAAACCGTTTCGGTTATCAATTTCTCGAATGGAAATCGTTTGTCACCCAGCAATTCAACGATCGGCTGGAATCTGCCGCATCTCGAACCAACAACCGAAATCTCATTTACGACGATCTTCCAAGCCTCCCAAACGGGACTGCCCTGAAAAGTCGATTTGAGTACGATCTTGCCTTTCGACCTGACCAATTCAACAGCCATCGGAAACCCGCTTTCGGATCCGCTGGCTTCGACGACGACATCAAAATACCCCGAGAATCGCTCGAAGTCGTCCGCCAAAACCCCTTCCGCGTTCCCCAGTTGTCCTAATTCCAACTTGCTTTGATGTTTGCCAAACAAAAAAAGATGTTGCGTTTTTATACCCAGTGCCCAGGCGCACAAAATTCCCAACTTGCCGTCACCAATAACCGCGACCCGCGTGTCCGGCCGAATTTCGACCTGCTCGGTGATGCCGTAGGCCGCGGCAAACGGTTCTGCAAACACGGCACGTTCATCCGAAACGGTATCGGGGATTTCTATCAGGTTTCGCGCCGGAAGCGTCGTAAATTCGGCATGGCAGCCATCGCGATTATGAATTCCGAGCACGGTTCGATCGGGGCAATGCCTTGAATCTCCGGCCATGCAAAGCTCGCATTGATCGCAGCCGACATTTATCTCACCAAGTACCCTTTTTCCGATCCAACTTTTGTCTTCAGGCGATTCCCTTACGATGCCCGCAAACTCATGGCCCAACGTTCCCTGAAAGCCCGCATAGCCTTTCACGATCTCTAGATCGGTGTTGCAAATGCCTGATATTGACACTTCAATAAGTGCTTCATTTGCAACATTTGGCCTTGAGCCGTCGGCGACCTGAAGTCCGCTGTTTGATACCGTGATTTTTTTCATAAAAAACAGAAAACTATTTTGACATTTTCGCCTCTAAAGGTGATATACATTTCTAGCAATTTTTTTTTGTTGGCAGCAAGAATGAATGCGCATATTGCTTGTTGAGAGCGATGCAAGAAACTCCAAGTTATTGCGAAAAGCTCTGACCGCCAGTACCTATGCGGTTGATAGGTGCGAAACATACGAAGACGCCCAATACCGGCGAAAGGTTAATGACTATGATCTCATTGTTCTTGAGGTCCAGCTCCCAGACCGCGACGGTGTTGAACTGTGCGAAGAAATCCGTCTTGAGGGTGACAACACTCCGATTCTGATACTCACGGTACGCGGCGAGGTTGAGGACAAGATCCGTGGTCTTGATGCCGGCGCCGATGATTACCTCGCAAAGCCTTTTGAACTCGGCGAGTTTATGGCGCGAGTCAGGGCATTGCTTCGACGTCCGCGAAACGGCTCAATGGCATCGGTGATCACAATCGGCGAGCTTTCGATCGACACGCGCAGCCAAAAGGTTCTGGGCCAAGGAATCTCGATCCCGCTAACGAACAAGGAATATTCGATGCTCGAGTATTTCGCACGCAATTTTGACCGCGTGATCGGTCGCGAGGAAATTTCGGAGCACGTGTGGGACGAGAACTTCGATCCGTTCTCAAATGTGATTGAGGTTTACATAAACAGACTGCGTCACAAGCTTCTCGGGCATGTCACATCGCCGATCCTCAGAACCAGGAGGGGCAGCGGTTACATTCTCGAGTATTTTGCGGATGAGATAATTAAATAGGCTTGGTTGCGCGAAGCTGGATTCACGGATTGTGCGAGGACCCGCATTTCCTTCATACGGCGGTTTTTAGGTAAATAGAGCCTTTTTCCACGCAACTGATTTGCAGTTTGAAACCGAGACACAAATAACTTGAATTGCCGCGGGACAACGAGCATCGGATCGCACATGCAAACTCAAGTTACGTGTTTGAGGGCCGCCAGCATAACGCGGAGATCCGAATCAAAGCGGATTGACCTCTTTCTTCTCTTCATTGCCAACGTATTGGATAAGAACGCGTCCGACCTGGCTGTATGCGCCGCCGACCGAAACATCGGTGTCAACACTAGTAAAAGTTACCCGCACACCTGCCACCAGCCACTTCGCGACGTAAAACTCACGTCTCCCTTCCTGGCCCCTATCCAGATACATTTCATCGACCGTCAACGGATTTCCATACTTTTTTACAAGAATCTGATAAACATCCTTGTGGTTTCCGCTATCGAAGTAGAACTTCACGACTTGCAGTTTTGAATTCTGAACTTCAAGCCATATCCCTTTTTCAACCCCTCTTCCGGTAATAATCGAAGGGAACGAATCCTTTGCGTAAACGAGCCTTACAACCCGATTAACCACCGGTTCAACCGGCGGCAGGTTTTTCGAAGAACCGTAAGCGATTCCCGGCGCTTGCGTATATCCAACGCCGTCTCTCTGGAAACACTTGCCGGATTCGGGAGTTTCCTCGACGTATTTGTACATCTTGACCTTCTTCTTGAACAAACCGCCTCCACCGATTTGGACATCGGTGATTACGTACTTGCATTCCCGAATGTTGAATGGCTCGTTCAGTTTCAAATCAAATACGGAGAGGTCCTGTCCAAGAGCGACAATGACGGCCAGATTAACAACCGCTGCCACCAACAAAACTTTCTTGATTTTCATAGTTTTCCAGATCATAGAAACACTTTGACGCACGACAAACCAAAACGTTGCCCCAGCGAAATATCGTGATCACAAATCGTCTCGGCGTTCTGTCCCATCCCTTTGAAATCCGAAATATCCACTCCAACTTGTCTGGAAAACACGGTTTCCGTGTAACAGCCGCATCAGTCTCAAGGCATCAAACACGTCAGCTTTCAAATCAATCGCCAGACCTTATTCGTCCCCTGCCGTCATGTTTTTGCTGGACGCGGGAATGGCGTGAACTGCGCGGAATATATCTTCCAAACACCTTTTTCCTTTCTCAGCGCATAAAGCACCAACCCGACCGGCATTGGCGGTTTGGAGGGATCCTCTCTGGAACCAAAGGAGAACTTCGCGATAACCATTGCAAATTTCCCGTAATTTCGGACTTTAAACTCATCAAGAACATACCTTGGGGTCTTTGCCCTCAACTCTTCCGCATTTTCAACCTTGTAGAAACCGATCGCCTTTTCGCGTACGTCGATCTCGCCTTTCGGTGAGATTTCTACATAATCGGCGGCATACAGTTTTTCCAGAGTCGAAGGATCATATTTTTCCTGTGCTTCCGCAGCTCGCTTGCAAACGTCAATTATCTTTTCATCCGAAGCTCCTCGAGAAAGGCGCGCCAACGCCAACTCGATCTGCAATGCTCTTGCAGACGATTTATTGGCGACCGAGTCAATCCGAGACTCAGTTCCAGGTGATTCGGCCGAACCGTCATATGCCGATAAAGATCGTGGAACCGCACCGAACGCAATGATCGCTGCGACCGACAGCACTGCTCCCTGCAACTTGAAACTGAAACGCTTCGCTATTGAAAAAACACTGAATCGAGACCCGGGAATGTTCATCACTATTGTTTTTGCTCCTCCATGCGTATTCGGCGAGCGACCTGAAATCGGTCGCCACAAGGTCGGAATTAGTACCAACCCCGTACTTCCGCCATCGTTCTGCACGAACAGAATCTATATCGAATTTCAATGCCTGGAAATCAAAAAGTTGCAGGGAGCCTTGCAAACGTCGCGAATGGTGAAAGAAGAGGATTATTTGGAGAAATTGAAGAAATCAAAAAAGCGTTTTTTGTAGTTTCGGCTCATGGCAATCTTTGTACCGTCCCTCAAAACCAGTTCGTGTTCGCCGCCAAAAAGCGGATTAACCTCTTTGACTCGCTTCAAATTAACAATCTTTGAACGATGAATTCGCATAAAAATCGTGGAATCAAGCTCCTTTTCGAGAGCACCAATAGTTTGCCGGATCAGGTAGCGTTTCTTTTCAGTGTAGATCCTCACATACTTGTCATCGGCCTCAATCCAATCGATGTTCTCCGGTTCAACGAGAATTATCCTTCCCTGATCCTTTACAAAAATTCGCTGCAATCCGGATGACCGCTTTCGATAGGTATCAATCAAGGAAGCAAAAATCTCTTCATTTCCGCGAGTTTCCTTTTTGATCAAACGTTCCATTGCTCTGGCAACAGCCTCGCGAAAACGATCACGTGACAAGGGTTTCAAAAGATAATCGACGGCATGGAAATCAAAAGCCTTGACGGCGTATTGTTCGTATGCGGTAACAAAAATTATTTCTGGCGGGCAAGAATCCCTTATCTGCTCGAGTACTTCAAAACCGTTCATCAAAGGCATTTGCACATCTAGAAAGACAAGATCGGGTTTGAGGCGCGGGATGGTCGCAACCGCCTCCTTTCCATCCGCACATTCTCCGATGACCGTAATTCCGCTGAATTCCGAAAGCATGTCGGCGATGAGTTCCCTTGCAAGCGGTTCATCGTCAATCAACAAGACATCGATGTTTGCAGTGTCACGCGTGTTTTGCATCGTAAAATTCTTCGGTAAACGGAATTGAAATCGATACCGTCGTGCCTTGGGCCGGCTCGTGCGTCATTTCGAAAACAAACTTCTCACCGTAGATATGTTCAAGACGTGACCTTACGTTTGCCAGTCCCGTTTTGTTCTCATCATCGGAAGTGTTTACCGGAATCGCCGTCTCGCCATTATCGCGAATTTTGATCTCAAGAGAGCCCTTCGATGCCGCCGAAGAAATCTCTATTTTGCCGTCTTTCGTTAGCTGGGACATGCCGTGTTTTACGGAGTTTTCGACAATCGGCTGCAACAAAAGGTGGGGCAGCAGAGCTTCCAATGTATCGTCCGGGATGTCGAAAACTATCTGCATTTTATCGAAAAATCGGATCTGCTCGATTTCCAGATAGGACCGCAGGAAATTTACTTCCTCGCGCAGCGTAACCATCTGGCTCTCGTTCGAATCCAATGTCATACGCAGAAAATCGCCGAGCTTCGCAATCATTTCCTGCGCCTGAACAGGATTGCTTGCAACCAGCGAGGAGATCGAATTCAGGGTGTTGAAAAGAAAATGCGGTTGGAGCTGCATTTTTAAGGCCTGAAGCTGGGCACCAGTCAATTGCGATTGAAGCAACGCCGAGCGCTTCTCCTGTTCGACAAATCTTCGATTTCGGATCTGAACAATTGAAACCGACACGATTACGGCATAAATGAAAAATCCGAGGAACAAGTCACCAAGATATGCCGCCAACCCGTACTCAAGGAAATTTGCGAATTCCGGTGAATCGGGCTTGGAAACCAGCCATTGCAATAAAATAAAGCCTGCGAAGTGCGCGGTTGAAAAAATGAAAGCTGAGCCAAGATAGAGAAACGCTTGAAGCAGAAGTCGTTGTCCGCTCGAATCGACTCTTCGAACGAAATGAAAAAGAAAAGGAAACAACGCCCCCCAAAGACCAAACCTGAAGAGATTCGTGCTGATGACCTTCCACAAGTCCGTTGGTGCCAGTTCCCCCCTCGATGAGAAGTACGTTACCGCTGAGAAAAAAACGCTCACGAAACAACACACGAGAGCGACGCCAAAAACCTGCTTCACAATCTGACGACTAACGTTCATAAGGTGCTGCGCGCTTTGCTCGAAGCTTGACGATCGGCAATCCCATTCCGCAACATACCAAACCCAACTTCGCTTTGGAATTTGCTGCCCGCAAAAGTTCGCTCAGACATTCTGCTTTGAAGGCATCAAATCACACAAGAAGCCTTGCACACCTTCATCGTTTTTCGCGCCCAACCCACACAGCCAAGCAGTATTAATCGCCGCTCGCTAAATCTTGTTAATCCAGATAGTTGAGGCGGGAATTCAACGCTTTTCCCGGGGCGATTTTCGATTCGAAATGTCTTTACAATTCCTTACATTTTCGTATTAAAAATTCGACGATATTTAACTTCTGTTTAACTCGATTTCTCCATACTCCAGCGTGATTCTAAAAGGGGAACCTAAGCAATCCCGCAGGGTTTTTATGAAGAGATCGACGATTTTCGTTTTTTGTTTCGTACTGGTTTTCTCCATTTTCGGAGTGGCCGGCTCTTACGCTGCCAACAAAGGGACGTCGGCGAAAAGTACGAAGATAACGGTCGAGGAAGCGCGCAAAATCGCGCTCAAGAAGGTCGCCGGAACCATTGAGGATGAGTTCACCCTCGAAGACGATGAAGGGGCGGTCGATACATTTGTATTCGTTATCAAATCAAAAGACGAAAAGATTTTTGAAGTGCAAATCGGTGCTGAAAAGGGTGAAGTTATCAGCGTCGAAGAGTATGTTGATGAAGGGGACGAGACGCCTCCCCGGAAATGATCACCTTGGGGCTTGGCCATCGAAAATGATGGGCGGGCTCTTTTTATTGGGCGGAGTCTAATCGAATACGCCCGCTCGACATCACAAAGTCTTGTGTGCCAACGCAAGCGGAAATGAGAATTTCCGACAACCGACGGACGGTGACTGCAATGAACACCGTCCGTCACTTTTTTTGTTCGACGGATTCTGTTTCAGAGGCGTCACCGTTTCCACTCGTTGCAACCTGATTACGACGTCGGGACCCGACGTCACACGCACCGCGCATTCAGGTATCGACCCCCATCTTTGGAAGTACATACAACTGCAGCAACAACCATGCTCCGGTAATCAAAATTATCCAAAAGAAGTCCTTCATTCTTTTCCGCTCCAATCCATCCAAAAACCTTTTCAGCCAACCAAACCGCGCTTCGTTCATAGCGCCGGTTGAGTCTGGCAGTTTCCATTCACCGCTCGCATCCCAAGGCCTTCATCGCCTGGTGGGTGCTCATAAAAATATTCTCTTCGCCAAAATGCCGCAAGAACCCGATCCTGTCGAGACGATCCGAAACCGGTCCCTTAACCTCTGCGAGACACAACCGAACGCCGGCGGAACCCAAGTCTTCGATAACGCGTTCCAGAATCTCGAGAGCGCTTGCGTCTATGAAATTGACGGCGCTGCAGATTAGTACGATGTTCCTTATTTTGGGGTTGTCAGCGACGGCACCCAGCAAGCTGTTCTCCAAGGTCTTGGCATTTGCGAAATAGAGGCTTTCATCGATTCGAACCGCAAACGTTTCCTCGCAAGTTGAAACCTCATGCCGGCGAACATTGCGGTAATGTTCCGTATCGCCGACCCTGCCGACGACAGCAACATGGGGTTTGCTGGTTCGGTGTAGAAAGAACAGCAAAGCGGTGCCGATTCCGATTCCGATTCCGGCCTCGATATTGAATAGCAAAACGCCAAAAAAAGTTGCCAAAAGCGCGATGCCGTCCGTTTTATCGTACTTCCAGATCGTCAAAAAGGACTTGAAATCAAACAGCCCAACCACCGCGACGATAACCATCGAACCGAGAACCGCCTGCGGCAGGTAGTAAAACAATGGCGTGAAGAATAGAAGCGTAATTCCAATCAATACCGCGGTAATTACCGAAGCAAGCCCCGTATTGGCGCCCGAGCTAAAGTTTACGGCAGAGCGCGAAAGCCCCCCAGTGACGGGATACCCGCCGGTAACCGCCGCCCCGACGTTGGCCGCACCCAATGCGATCAATTCCTGGTTAGCATCGATTTTCTGTCGTCTTCTGCTGGCAAGCGTCGTTGCGATCGAGATGCTCTCCGTAAAACCGACAAGCGAAATAATCAATGCCACCGGAAACAATGCGCCAATATCCGCCATCGACAATTCTGGAATCGTAAATCCGGGCAATCCCGCCGGGATCGAACCCACGACCTTTACCGCGGATGTGCCATTGAGTCCCCATAGCCAAACGGCGATCGTCCCCGCAAAAACGACTACCAGTGGACCGCTCTTTGAAATCGCATTGGCAAGTCCGGCACTCATCCTCAATTTCGAAAGATTTTTTTCAACCAGCCATTTGAAATAAAACAAAATGGCAATTGCGCCGAAACCAATCAGCATCGTCCACGGATTCGCTTTGGGCAACGCCTGCCAGAGATTCGCCGCGACCGAGTAAGTGGCCTCCGATTTTGGGATCGAAACTCCGAGCACGTGCTTTAACTGACTCAG
Organism: Pyrinomonadaceae bacterium; assembly: GCA_041394795.1. Lineage (GTDB taxonomy): Bacteria > Acidobacteriota > Blastocatellia > Pyrinomonadales > Pyrinomonadaceae > Aridibacter. Next base: position 163,928 of record JAWKHN010000003.1, read on the forward strand.
CCCGATAACGATAGCGGCAGCGGACGTAAACCCGACAAGAACCGGATGGCTGAGATAGTTGACTAGAAATCCCAGCCTAAACAACCCCATCAAGAGCTGGATAACGCCAGTCATTAGCGCAAGCGTCAGCGCCAAGGCGACAAACCGCGCGGTACCCTGTTCCGCGACGACGGCAATGCCGCTTAGTGTAAGAAGCGAAACCATCGCCACCGGGCCAACGGCCAACGTTCGACTGCTTCCAAACAGTGCGTAGATGATCAGCGGCGCCATGCTCGAATACAGTCCAATTTCCGGCGGGAGCCCCGCGAGCATCGCGTACGCCATACTCTGCGGCACAAGCATGATCGCCACGATCAGACCCGCCATCATGTCGCCAACGAGGTCATCGCGTTTGTAGGCTGTCATCCAGTTCAAAGCAGGAAAGACACGGGCCGCGCCAACCCTAACATCTACCTTGGCGGGTTTTAGAGTCATAGACTAAATCGGTGGATACGGAAATGGCGGACGGCCCTTGCGAAACCGCCCGCCTATGGTGATCTCGAAGACTCCCCGAGATCCGATGGGAAACTCCCCCCAGAGCTCCCCTTCAAAATCGAACTAGTTCATTGGTCGCCCGCGTCCCATTCCTTTGCCATTACCATTTCCACGACCGCCGCCGCCACCCGAAGCACATCGCTCAAACGCCGGCTTGTGGTTTTCAATCGAGGCGCGTTGCAGGGCCTTGTAAACCGACAAGATATCCTGCCGCTCAGTGGACTTAAACAGCTTGTCATAGAGTCCGCCATTTACCACTTCCGCTTCGATTCCAGCCGTACACGCCGATTTCACGGAATCAAATGCAGGCACGTTTCCAGGCCACGGATTGGTTGGAACGGGGACCTTGTAGGTATCGAACAAAGCCTTCAACATGTCGGCATGCCGCTTTTCCGCTTCCACGATGTTTACAAACGGACGCGGATTGTTGAATTTCTTGTTGATTTCCTCGTAGATCGAAGTGGCGTGATACTCGTCGTTCAAAGCGAGCAAGAGTCCCTCAACCTCTTCTTTCTTCAAATCGCCTTTGTAAGCTGCAAAATCAAAATCACAGATTTTGCATTCGTTTTCAGAAGTCGCCGCTGTAGCCTTTGATTCAGGCGTCGCAACGGCGGCTCCGTTATCGTTCGAATCCGCTGTTTTCGGAGTCTGGGCACAACCGGCGAAAACAGCCATTACGGTTATCAAGATCGTCGCTAAGGATTTCATAGTATTGCTCCTAAAAAATGTGCATTTTTGCGATTGGCGAGTCAGCCCGAAAATCTCCGGAAATGAACCACGCTTGAACTGCTTTTGACTTCGGTCGAATCAGGATGAGTCGCCGATTCCCTTAGGGCAAACCGCGGAGTCCAATCGAAAAACGCAGAATGAATAACTCGTACCCGCTGCTTGTCTGCTCCCGTCAAATATGGCAGCAGAAGATATAAATCCGATTTCTTATGTTTCTGTCAAAAATCCAGGTCTCTTGGACCATTGATGCCGGAGCGGCAATTGGCCGCTCCGGCACAACAAACACTAGGAATTGGTGCATGCCGTAGCCAGCACTTCCGTTTCCAACCCTTGGGCGATCCACTCGGTGGTACCGCCCGAGACATTGTAAATTTCGTGGAATCCCGCACTTTCGAGAATGCTTGTGCCGATGCTTGAACGATATCCGCTTTGGCAAATCAGGTACGTCGGTTTTTGGGGATCCAGACGCCCGACCTCATCGGCCAATTTATCGAGCGAAATATTGATCGTATCCATCGCATGGCCGTTGGCGTATTCCTGCGGCCGGCGAACATCAACAAACTGAACATCGCCATTCGTGCATTGCATCGTGTCGAAGACGGTTGCTTGCGCAATTGAGGGCTTTGCTCCCTCGTAATCCGAAATAAGGATGTATGAATTGACCGATTCGACTCCGACCCTCGCGAGCCTCATGAACGCTTCGTCCACCTGGGCCTTTGTTTCCGCAACGATCGCGATCGGCGTTCCGATCGAAATCAATGTTCCGGCCCAGGAGGCGAACTGTCCCGACAGCCCGATATTGATTGATCCCTTGACGTGGCCGGCCCCGTATTCAGTACGTTCCCTGACATCAAGCACGATGCCTTCAAAGGCGTCGATTTCTTCTGTTGTGGCTGCGGTCGGTTCCGGAACCTCATCAAGCGATTTGGATCCCTGGAGATTCTTCGAAGCGCTCTTGGGAAAATACATCGGAACTTCGGGCTGATCCGCCGCAACGATTTTGACGAACTCATCCTTTGTCATCGGCTGGAGCGCGTAGTTGGTCGAGCGTTGTTTTCCAAGAGTTGACCAGGTTTCCTCCGAAAGCGATTTTCCGCACAAGGAGCCTGCACCGTGAGCCGGATAGACTTCGGTTTCGTCTGGAAGCGGCAGAATCTTTTCATGCAGCGATTCGTAGAGCATTTCGCCCATCTGTTCGGCGGAGAATCCCTTTGAACCAACGAGATCCGGCCTTCCGACATCACCGATAAACAGCGTGTCACCGGTAAACATCTTGATCGGCTCTTCCGGAGCATCGAGGTTTTCGGCAAGGATCGTGATCCCTTCCGGCGTATGACCGGGCGTTTCAAGGAACTTCAGTTTGATCCTTCCCATCGTTACTTCCTCGCCGTCCGCAACCTTGAAGGTGTCAAAAGTAGTGTTGGCGCGCTGACCGAAAACAATTTTCGCGCCCGTCTTTTCGGCAAGTTCTATATGGCCGCTGACAAAATCCGCATGGGAGTGTGTTTCGATTATGTACTTGATCTTGTCGCCGTTCTTTTCGGCTTCATCAATGTATTGCTGAATATCGCGTTGCGGATCGATAATCGCCGCCTCCCCTTCTGAACTAATGTAGTACGAGGCGTGTGCGAGACAGCCAAGATAAAACTGCTTAAACTTCATTTTTACCTCCAACCAAAATTAATAAACCTACTGAACCTGAGACTCGCAGCTTTGGGCGGTCACATTGTCAATCCTATTCCACGGCATCTTCAAAAGAACCATGCCCATCGCGCAAGTGTTGGTGGCTGCCGAGAACATCAGCCCCGCACCGACAAATAGAGACAAGGCGATGAAATACGGGTGCACGAGCGCCGCCAAAACCACGCCCGAGGCAACAATCAAGCCCGCCGTAAACCTCACCTGCCGCTCGATATCCCAAGGTGCCTTTTCGTCCCTTTCAAACGGAAGGTCTTCCTTCTTCCAAGCTTCAAATCCGCCGACAACGTTGATCACGTTTTCAAAACCCAATGCCCGAAGGCGCTGCTGGGCTCGAGCCGAACGGTTCCCGCTACGGCACATCACATAGATCGGTTTCGAGTGATCTATCTCCTGATGCCGCTTTTCCAATTCACCAAGCGGAAGCAACTTCGCGCCGGGAACTCTCCCGCCCGCATATTCCGCGTGTTCCCTGACGTCAACAAGAGTCGCATCTCCCTCAAAGATCTCGTCTTTTAACGTTAATACTGTACATTCACCCATCTTCTTCCTCTCCTTATATGCCACTATAACTATATAGTTATATACTTGTCAAGCCCGTTTTGAGAATTGGGAATCCCAACCCCGATATTGACCAACTTGACCTTCGGATCGAAACGGCGACCGGTTGGAGCGATCGCCGTCCGAGGCTTTCTTCTTGCGGGAGTATTTGCATTCTAACTTGGGAGACGCCTCCGATCAGGCTCGCCCCTTGAGCATTCCATGCCAGTAAAGGATCGGCAAAATGTAACGCTTGACGAGATACATGCTGTACCGTTCCTTGTTCTGATCGAACGGAAAAGTCTCGGTCGGTGTCAGATCGTAATCGAACTCCGCCATTATCAGGCTGTCATATCCGGTTACCAACGGACATGAAGTATAACCATTGTATTCAGCGGTCAAAGCTTCGCCCTTTATCGCGTGGACAAGGTTTTCGGCCACGACCGGAGCTTGTTTTCGAACCGCGGCACCCGTCTTCGAAGTGGGCAGACTACTCGAATCTCCAAGCGAGAAGACGTTGCTGTATTTGTTGTGCTGCAAGGTGTGCTTATCGACGTCAACCCAGCCCGCTTCATTTCCGAGACCGCTCGATTTGACGACATCGGGCGCCGACATCATTGGTGTAACGTGAAGCAGATCGTATTTCTCGATAGTTTCCTCGCCGGTGTCCATATTCTTGAAAACCGCTTCCTTTGATTCCGGACGCACCTCGACGAGTTCTTCCTTGAACTTCGTATGGATGCCGGTATCCTCGCAGTGCTTCATCAGCGTGTCGGCATAGTGCTTGACCGAAAAGATCGTCGGCGTTGCAGTTACAAATGTAATGTCGGCCTTGTCCCTGATTCCTTCCTTGCGGAAGTAGTCTTCCGCAAGATAGCAAATCTTTTGCGGAGCGCCGCCGCATTTGATCGGCGTCGAAGGTTGCGTAAAGATCGCCCTGCCGCCTTTGAAAGACCTTATGAATTCCCAGGTTTTCGGCGCGTAATCATACGAGTAATTGGAGCTCACACCATCCTTGCCGATCGCTTCCGGAAGACCTTTGATCTTGCCCCAGTCAAGCTGAATTCCGGTCGCAACAACCAGATACTCATACGAAACCTTTGTTCCGCCCGTAGTGACGACATAATTCTCGTCCGGGTGAAACTCGGTTACGCCTTCGTTGATCCAATGCGCCGCGGGCGGAATCACATCCGCTTCGTTTTTTTCGGTTGATTCCCGCGTCACGACTCCCGCCCCTACGAGCGTCCAAAGCGGTTGATAATAATGCTTCTTTGCGGGATCGATGATCGCAACGTCAAGATTCTTTTTGACGAGCTTCGCCGCTACGGTGATGCCGGCGGTTCCTCCACCAACGATCACCACCTGATGCTTCTTTTCTGACATTTCCTTTCCTCTCTTATGCCTATTTGCTATCCGATTTCGTGGAGATTTTGAGCGGCAAATAGAGCGGACAAAAACTCACCAAACTCGTAATCACAAACACCGCCGCCAGAACCCCGAGCACGATCGCCGTAATTCCCGAAATCTGCCCCGTAAAAATCAAAACCGCAACTACAATCGCGAGCAATACACGAAGAGCGCGGTCAACAGTTCCCATGTTGGCTTTCATAATCTACCTCCGAAATAAAGTAACTGCATCACAATATATGCATAAAGGCATATTGTGTCAAACTTTTTTTGCGGACTGAGTCCACTCTAAAAAGTCGATTTAATGGACAAAGTTGAAAAACATCCGGAATTTCCTCTTCTGACGCGAGAGCGTCAAGTAGATGCATAGCCGCTCCACCCACGGCCACATATCTCCGTGAGGCTACGCCTCCGAATAGGAATTTCCAGATTTTGGAATAAGATCGACTTTTTAGAGTGGACTCAGGACTATAAATTGGAAGCGCCGGATTTCGAGCAAAAAAAACCCGCCAAATCTTGGCGGGCGAGAATAAAGGATATACAAAATGCAAAAATCGGCTCTTGAGATCAGGCTACGGAGAAGACCTCGGCTTGTGTCTTCAAACGGCGCTCGAGCGAATTGCAGACCAAATCACACATCGTAAAAATGCTGTCATCTGAGATCTGATAAATCGCTAGATTTCCCGAACGCCTTCTCGAAACCAGCCCCGCACCCTGGAGAATCTTGAGATGCTTGCTGACATTCGGCTGGCTTGCCGAAGTCTTCGAAACAATCTCCATCACGCTTAGCGGACCTTCCTGAAGACAATTCAGAATCATCAACCTCATTGGATCGGACATGATCTTGAATCGCTCCGCGACCAAGTAAACCGTTTCTTCCGATATTTTTCTATGCTGAGCCATAAACACATATTACAATATGCTTATACGGTAATACAAGCTAAAACTTGCTTTTGAGATAAATCTTTGTGGAAAGGCATTCCATTCGTAAATCGCAGTTCATGGGATGCTCCTGCAGAATGTTGCGGCCATCGCTTGCGGCTTCAAAAATCGCGCATACAGACTTCGATTTTTTTGGAAAACCAATCCTTTTATGCGTTTAGCCTCTTTGTTCCATCAAAATATTCAGGATTGCCGATTGCCCCGGAATTCCGAATGTGGGTTTGTTGTCGTGCCTCAAAGGTTGTTTTGAGCAGCCTATTTTTGGCCGTACACCTACCGTTCGTTTTCGTTGTGCCACTTTGCGGCTTTGAGCACCAATGCACATTTGTCGTGGTAGCTGTTTTGTGACCAAGCCGTGATTTGCGTTTGAGGTTATCCAAATTGCTGGACGTTGAAGAGATTCCAATATTGAGTTCGGATGATTCCGAAGACAAACCCAATGACGCGCTTCTGATGCGCGAGACGAATTGCTGTGTTTGCTCCGGCTCTCGGTCGGAAAGAATCGGGAGCGGACTTGATTTCGAATATTCCACGGCGGCAGGGGAATTCCATGCCGACAGGTGCGTAGACTGCGGACTTGTCTTTCTAAACCCAAGACCCGACGTAAGCGAATTCGAAAGGATTTATCCCGACAACTACCACGCGTTCGAGTTCTCCGAGGACCAATTCGGTTTTGTTTACAAAGTCCGGCGAAGGCTTGAGGCGAATCGGCTCTTGAGTTGGTGCGAGGGTATACCCGCCGACGCGCGAATTCTCGACATCGGATGCGGTGACGGGTTTCATTTGGAAATACTTCGGGATTTTGGTTTGCGAACGTGGCAATTGGAAGGCGTCGATTTGGACGAGCGCGCGGTAACAATCGCACGCGCGAAAGGAATCAAGGTAATCAATGGGGACGTTTCCGATGAACGGCTCCGCCCCTCGTCATACGATCTGATTATCCTCATCCAAACAATCGAACACGTCGCGGATCCTTTTCTCCTGCTTTCAAGGGCCTTTGGACTTTTGCGTCCCGGCGGGCGTCTCGTTGTCGTAACGGACAACACCGATTCCCCCGATTTCGCCGCTTTTCAAAGGCGGTATTGGGGCGGTTACCATTTTCCGCGTCACTGGAATCTTTTTAACCGCAGCAACATAAAGAAGATCGCTCTCAAAGCCGGATTCGACGTCGAAATGGTAAGGACGCAGATCAGCCCTGTGAACTGGACCTATTCGATTCGGAATCTTTTGTGTGATCGCAGGGCGCCAAGATGGCTTGTCGAATTGTTCAGCCTTAAATCGACGCTCTCACTTTCGTTTTTCACGATGTTCGACATGCTCTTTCAACTCGTCGGCAACGGCGCGTTGTTGAACGCATATTTCCGCCGCCCCGAATCAAGGGACGATAACGAGGTAAAACATGAACAAGATCAATAGCGATAATCCCGTCATCATCGTCGGCGGTGGACTTGCCGGACTCAGCGCGGCACGGCATCTCCACGAGAAAGGAGTTCCGATCAAGCTCTTTGAAGCCGGAGAGAAGGTTGCCGGATTGGCCCAGAGCTTTCATGACGAAGAAGGGTTTACCTACGATTTTGGCGCTCATTTCGTAACCAATCGACTGGCGGACGCGATCGGCGTCGGTGAAAAATGTCGCGATGTTCCGCGATACGGAGAAACGGTTTGGCTTTCGGGAAGATCTTACGGCTATCCCTTTGGACTTCTGAGAGTTCCGCGATACGCGATTTCGGGTCTCAAATCAAAGCTTGCGTCAATATTGAGCGGGGTAAAGGGCAAAACCGCGGCCGATTGGTTTCGAACCGCTTATGGTTCGAGGCTCGCCGATGAGATCGCGATTCCGCTAACCGAAGCCTGGTCGGGCGCCGAAGGCGAGAAGCTTTCGGCGGCCGTCGGCGAAAGCATACCGGGAAGCATTTTTCACACGCTTTATCTAAAAGCCGCAAGCAGGGTTACAAAGAGGGCGGTCTCTTGCGGTTATAGCCGCGACATGCCTGAAAGCCCGCGCGTCTGGCACGTTTATCCCGATGGCGGTGTCGGCGTGCTATGCGAAAAGCTTGCAGAAGACATAAAGGGAAGCGTTTACCTCAACTCCCCTGTTGAGGAAATCATCGTTGAGGACAACAGGGTTGTCGGGATTAAATCAAAGGGAGAATTCCACAAGGCATCGGCGGTTGTTAGCACGGCTCCGGCGAACATACTTCCGAAACTGATCAAAGGAACCGACAAGCTCGACTATCTGACGCGGTTTCGCTATCGCCCGATGACATTCGTAAACATGCGCTTCGAAGGGCGTGAGCTTTTGCCGGACGTTGTTGTTTGGACGCCCGAGGAGAAATACCCGTTCTTCCGTCTGACCGAAACCCCGGTTTCGATGCCTTGGCTCGCACCCGAAGGCAAAACCGTAATTACTGTCGATATCGGATGCGAGATCGGTGACGCGATTTGGGCGATGGATGAAGACGCGCTTGGAAACATGTGTCTCGAAAGCCTCGAATCGATCATTCCCGACGCTAAATCACGGTTTCTCGGATGCAAAGTGCTCAAAACGCCGCTTGCCTATCCGGTTTTCCTCGAAGAATACGAAGAGGATCGGCGTCGCTTCGAACGCGGCACCGAAGTCGAAGGGCTTTACAGCATCGGTCGAAACGGAGAGTTTCGACACATTTTTATGGAAGACGCGTATTGGCGGACCCAAAGAAAGATGGACGAGATGCTCTCGAGCCTCTCTTTTGAAACTGCCGCGCAAGTGGTGTAGTGGAGGGAAAATGCAGGAACTCAGAAACACAGGGAGACGCAATCCCAATCAACACTTGAAATCGCTGACGCAGGCGCTTTTTATATGGTTTTTGCTTGCGCTTCTGACCGCGCTGATCTGGACGCTTTCCTTTTTGGCGATCGATCTGATCTGTTACCAGTTGGGTTTTTCAATCTTTGCGCAGTTCATCATACCGTTGACCGTCGCGACCCTATTGTCGGCAACGATAGTTTTGACTCTCTGGCGAAAGCTGTATTGACGTTGCCGCAACTCCGTCAACAACAAAAGACCCGCATTTCAACAATGAAGATGCGGGTCTTTCTTTAGAATAACGAACTACAAACTACTCAACAGTTACCGATTTTGCGAGGTTGCGCGGCTGATCGACATCGCATCCGCGTCTCACGGCAATGTGATACGCAAGAAGCTGAAGCGGTACTATCGAAAGAATCGGAGCCAACAAATCGCTCGCCTCGGGAACTTCGATTACATGATCGGAAACCCTTTCGCTTACGTTGTCGCCTTCGGTTAATACTGAAAGGATGATCCCGTCACGCGCTTTAACCTCGACGATGTTTGAATGCGTCTTTTCATACCGAAGTTCGCTCGCCTCGTTGCCATGCTCCTTGGTGTTGATAATAACGACCGGAAGCTTCTCATCGATCAAAGCGTTTGGTCCATGCTTCATCTCGCCGGCAGGATAGCCTTCGGCGTGGATGTAGGAAATCTCCTTGAGTTTTAACGCACCTTCAAGCGCGACCGGGAAATTGATCCCGCGTCCGAGATATAGAAAATCCTGCGATCGGAAAAATTCCCGCGACATCTCCTCGATATTGTCCGAATCACCCAAAAGATGCTCGATCTTGAGTGGAAGCTCCGCCAATTCCTGCGCATGGTACTTTGCCTCTTCGGTATCGATCTTGTCTCGAAGCTGACCCAGATAAAGAGCAAACAGGTACAGAGCGACCATCTGAGAGGTAAATGCCTTTGTCGATGCGACCCCGATTTCAGGCCCGGCATGCGTCAGGATCGTGCCCTCTGCCTCTCTTGTGATCATCGAGCCGTGAACATTGCAGATCGCCAAAACCTTGCACCCGGCGGCCTTTGCCTCGCGCATGGCGGCGATCGTATCGGCGGTTTCTCCAGATTGCGAAATCACAAGCAACAGATCCGTTTCGCTCAAAACGGGATTGCGATATCGGAATTCAGACGCGTAATCCACTTCGACGGGAACCCTTGCGAGTTGCTCGATCATGTATTTGCCGGCGATTCCCGCATGCCACGATGTTCCGCAAGCCGCGATCTTTACCGACGTAAGGTTTCTAAAATCTTCTTCGGTGATGTCCATCTCATCGAGATAGACCTTCCCGTCATCAAGCGAAACCCTTCCCTGGACGGTATCCCGTACGGCGCGCGGTTGTTCAAAAATCTCCTTCAGCATGAAGTGCTTGAACCCGCCTTTTTCGGCCATGATCGGATCCCAAGTGATTCTCTGTTGGGTTGGTTCGACGACGTTTCCGTCAAAATCCGTGACGCGAACCGAATCCCGCGTCAAAATCGCGATTTCCCTTTCGCCAAGATAAAAGACGTCGCGAGTGTGCTGAAGAATCGCGGGGATATCGGATGCGACGAAAAACTCGCCGTCCCCTAAACCGATTACGACCGGCGGCCCTTCGCGGACGGCGATGATCGTGTCCGGTTCATCGACCGAGATAATCGAAAGCGCAAAAATCCCACGAAGTTCCTTGACCGTCTTCCTGACGGCCTCTTCAAGGGAGAGTCCCTCGGATTCCTTATAAAATCCGATGAGATGCGCTACGACTTCGGTGTCCGTTTCGGTCTTGAATTCGCTGCCGAGTTCCATCAAGCGCTCCTTGAGCGGCATGTAGTTCTCGATGATGCCGTTGTGAACGACTACGATCTTGCCGGATTGATCCCGGTGCGGGTGCGCGTTTTCTTCGGTCGGACGCCCGTGAGTCGCCCAACGCGTGTGGCCGATTCCGTAATTCCCTTCGAGCGGATTCAAACGAATCGCCTCTTCGAGGTTTCTGAGCTTGCCTTCGGCACGACGAAGCGACAACTCGTTGTCACTATCGACTACGGCAATACCCGCGGAGTCGTAACCCCTGTATTCCAGCTTCCTAAGACCGTCCAGGATCAACGGGACGACCTGCTTGTTTCCAACGTATCCAACAATTCCGCACATAATTACAAATCAGGTGAAGCTCAATCGGGCAAAAGATTCCGCTTCACCGCAACTCCAGCGTCTCAGCTTATATTTACTTTTAATAACGCTGTTTTTCCTTTTTTAACTTTAACGCAAGATGATGTACTTTTTCGAACCTGCAATCGCCTGGATTCTGATAATTTCCGGCATTGGAAGTCCCGAACGGCTCCAAATGCTACTCATCGGCATCAAGCGTTCTAATGGCTCGCGCCGGCGCGCCCACCACGAGCTTGTTTTCCGCAATATTCTTCGTCACAACCGAACCGGCTCCGGTTACCGAACCGCTGCCGACCTCGACCGGCGCGACGAGCATCGTATCCGAACCGATCTTTACGCGATCACCGATCTTTGTCGCATGCTTGTTCTTGCCGTCGTAGTTGCAGGTTATCGTCCCCGCGCCGATGTTCGAATTTTCGCCGACAACCGCGTCGCCGAGATATGTCAGATGATTGGCCTTTGAACCAACCCCGAGAGTCGTGTTCTTCATCTCGACAAAGTTCCCGACCTTTGATCCTTCCATCATCCGCGCCTTTGGTCTCAGATGAGCGAACGGGCCGACGTTGCAGTTTTCACCAACTTCGGCGTTTGTAATCACGGAGTGGTCGAGAATCGTGGTACCGGCGCCGATCACCGAATCGGAAATTCGTGTACCCGATCGTATGATGCATCCCGAGCCAATCTCGGAATTCCCCGAAATCGTTACGTTTGGGTAGATTACGGTGTCGCTCGAAATCTTTGCGGATTCGCTGACATAGGCGCTATACGGATCGATAAACGTGACTCCCGCCTCAAGCATCAAGCGGCTAACCGTTCTGAGGCGCATGTCTCGCTCCATCGAAGCGAGTTGTTTACGGTTGTTGATGCCTTCTATTTCTCCAGGGCTATCATGCTTGAAAAGCGAAACACGCTCGCCGGCATCGAGGAGTATTCGCGGCACATCCGTCAGATAATATTCGCCCTGCGCGTTATCGTTTCTTACGCCGGTCAACGCTCTAAAGAGCTTGAGCGTGTCAAAGCAGTAAATCCCGGAATTTATCTCGGCGACCGCGAGTTCCTCTTCGTTTCCGTCCTTTTGTTCAACGATCTTTCGGAAATTCCCGTCGATGTCGCGGACGACGCGACCATAGCCCGAAGGATCGTCGAGATGAACCGTCAAAATCGAACATGCCGCGCCCGCGTCTTCATATTCGTTGTGCTGCTGTACAAGCCCGGCAAGGGTTTCGGCGCGAATCATAGGGACATCGCCCGAAAGCACGAGAAGCGTCGAATTGGAGTTTTCCAAGAGTCCCCGAGCGGAATTTACGGCATCGCCGGTTCCGAGCTGGCTTTCCTGTCTTACAAACTCCACCGCCTGCTCATCAAGCTCCGACAAAACCGCATCCCTGACCTGTTCAGCCTGGTGTCCGACTACAACAAATATCTTCGAAGGAGCCAGCGCCGATGCGGTTCGGCAGACGTGGTTGATGAGGGGCCGTCCGTCGAGTTCATGCAAAACCTTTGCGAGATTCGATTTCATGCGCGTACCGAGTCCGGCCGCTAGAATCAATACGTTTAGTTCCTTGTTGTTTTCCATCGTCATATCAATACGGGATCCTCGATCCCGGAGCGCATACGCTCGCGGATTTTGTGCATTTTGGGCTCCTGCAGAGCGCTGAGCATCACTACGTCGGCGAGTTTGCGCGGATGGTGCCTAACCTTTCTTCCCTCATCAAGAAGGTTTCCCGAAACGATTCGAGTTCCCTCAATCGTTTCCGGCGAAATCGAACCGGCGATGCCGATCTGCTCCGCACCTTGGTCGAGATAACGTTCCGCCTGTGTGTCGCGAATCGGCTGATTGTTTACGACTATGTAATCAAACGAAAGTGTTGGGGCGTACTTCTTTACGATTTCCAAATGCTGCCGCGCCGAAAAGCCTTCGGTTTCGCCCGGCTGAGTCATGAGATTGCAGATAAAAAGCTTTGTCGCGGATGAACGCGCGATTGCGTCCGAAACGTCCTTGACGAGAAGTGGCGGCAACAAACTGGTAAACAGCGATCCCGGTCCAAGCGTTATGATGTTTGCCTCACGGATCGCAGCCATCGCCTCGGGGAGCGGGTGACAGGTTTCAGGTTCGAGCCTCAGATTCCTAATCCTGCGGCCAACCGCACCGACGTTTGTTTCACCCTTTACGACGGTGCCGTCCTCGAGCTCCGCGGTCAGTCTTACATCTTCGGTTGTGGCAGGAAATATGTGTCCCTTGCTTGCGAGAATCTCGGAAGAAAGTTTGACGGCCTCGGAAAAATCACCGGTTATTTCGGTCAATGCGGCCAAAAAGAGATTTCCAAAGCTGTGTCCGCCCAACTCTCCATCGCCGCGAAATCTGTGTTGAAAAAGCTGAGACAGCAGATGCGAATCCTCGGACAACGCGACCATGCAGTTCCGGATATCGCCCGGGGGCAGGATCTGAAGTTCGTCACGAAGGCGTCCGCTGCTCCCGCCGTCATCCGAAACCGCTACGATCGCCGTCAGATTCCTGATCCAAGTCGGAGTTTTTCCGCCTTCGACGACATAAGCCTTGAGGCCGGATAGAAGCGTTGACAAACCATTGCCGCCGCCAATAGCGACCACATTCAGTCCGAGGGCTGTTTGTGAAAACAGATGGTTCTTCATTAATCAGCGGAAAAGCGGCGTGTACGGAGTGGGTTACGAGCGTCGAGGGCGTATAAAAAACAACGCCAAAATCAGAAAAATTTTATCACTTTTTGTAATTGTTTATCAATTAAGAAGAGTTCCGCTCGGAGGAGTTCCAAGTTCCAAGTTCCAGAAGTTCCAAGCTTAAGAAGTTGAGTTCACTCTAAAAAGTCGAATCAAAGAAAAAATCGACCGGCAAATTGATCCTTAAAGAAACCAGGCAAGACCCCTGCCACCTTGTGTGGCAGGTGAATGAGGTCAGCAGCTAGTCCGAATCACATTGAATCATCCGGAGGCCCCTGCCGCCTTGTGCGGCAGGTGAATAAGGTCAGCCCCTTCCAGAACAACAGTAAACCTCAACACACCAAGCATTTAACGGCCGTAGCTACGGACCTTGGCCTCCTGCCGGACAAGCCGGCAGGGGGGCCGGAAGGCTTCGTTTCTTGCCGTGACTAGCTACTGACCTCATTCACCTGCCGGACAAGCCGGCAGAGGCCTTTAATTCCATGGATTTCAATCTCGAAAATGGAACTGCTTTTACACGCGACATTACGTTTGAGATTTCTTGGAATAAAAGTCCCGCCACGGCGCGAACGAAAACAACGCGTTGCTAACACGCGTATTTTGCATAACTTACGATTGAATCGCGGTAACTATTCGATCAAATTGCAGCTTTACCTCTCCATAAATTACGGCTCTACCGTCCGCTTGGCCATTTCGTACGCTTTCATTTGTTAAAAGGGTGTAAAACAAGAAAAAACACTTGATGGCAATTCTTACCGTATGTTAAATTAATTAAAGCGGTTGATCTCCAAGTCCCGCCCATGAATCCGTAGTACAAAATAAAAGACGCAAGCCGTTTTGCGACTGAGACTACCCGCGAGTCTTCTAAATTTAATTTAAATTGGAATAGAAAACTACGATGGCAGATACGCCGGTAATAATTAAGGAACATCAGTTCCAAAAGATTAAGAACGTTCTAGCGAGGCTTTGCGCGGAGGCTGCCGCTAGATGCGTGTTTTTGGTTGATAGGGACGGACAGCCGATCGCTTTTCATGGCGATATCGGCAATATGGACACAACCAGTTTTTCATCTCTCGCCGCGGGAAATGTGGCGGCAACGAGCAGCATGGCGAAATTGATCGGTGAAGATCAGTTTCCGTCGGTTGTTCACGAAGGCGAAAGAGAGAGCATTTTCATCAGCGTCATTGGCAGAAGCCTGCTCGTCGTTGTATTTGACGAGCGATCGACGCTGGGGTTGGTTAAGTTGAGGACCAAGAAAGCGACCTATACGGTTGCAGCGATCCTTGAGGAAATCGCCCGCGATTCGGCGAACGCCTCTCTTGACGAGAGCTCGTTTTTCGCAGAGATTACAGACGAAGATATCGACAGCCTTTTTGGTTAGAATTCGGTTTATGGCCTCGGGTCGTTTTCTGAGATTATGACTTTCATAAATTACGCTTCGCGTGAGATCAACTGCAAGATCGTCTATTACGGTCCGGGTTTGTGCGGAAAGACGACGAACTTGCAGTATATCTATGATTCTACGGCTCCCCAGGCCAAGGGTAAATTAATCAGCCTCGCAACGGAAACGGATCGAACCCTGTTCTTCGATTTCATGCCGCTTGAACTGGGAACGGTTCGCGGTTTCAAGACCAGGTTTCATCTCTACACGGTGCCCGGGCAGGTGTATTACGATGCATCGCGCAAGCTGATTCTGAAAGGCGTCGATGGCGTTGTTTTCGTCGCCGACAGCCAGGAAGAACGGATGGACGCCAACATCGAATCGCTCTACAATCTGGAGGAAAATCTTCAGACGCAGGGCTTCGACCTTCAGAAGATTCCGTACGTCTTGCAGCTCAACAAACGCGATCTGCCAAACGTGATTCCGGTTGACGAACTAGCATCGGAACTTCAACGAAAGGGCGAACCGGTTTACGAAGCGGTTGCGACAAACGGCGAGGGTGTTTTTGATACCCTGAAGGCGGTCGCCAAACAGGTATTGACCGAGCTTCGAAAGGGATAGGGGTCCCTTTTACAGGTTTTTATTTAATGGCGCGATTTAATCAATCGCGCCATTTTTTTGTTTGCCGAATTAGAATTCGGGTATTGATTCAACGTCGTAACGTAGCGTTTCATTGGAAGAATCGTTGCGAATGGCTTCCCGACCCCGATAGCTGTTCAAATCGAGGTTGTAGCTTCCTACAAGTTCAAGCATCTGCCTCGATTGAGAGTCAAGGCTTTCCGCCAGCCCCGCATTTTCCTCGCCGCTGGCGGCCGATAGTTGAACCGAACCGCTGAGCTCTTCGATCGAGTCCGCGACCTGGACGATGGTCTGCTTTTGCAAAACGGCCTCGTTTGCGATCTCGGACACGATTCCGCTGACTCGGACGATCTGATCCTGAATCGCAGAGAGATTCTCTGTTACCAAATCGTTCAGTGAAACACCGGAATGCGCGTTCTTGACGGATTCCTCTATCATATTGGCCGTGCTTTTCGCGGCCTCGGCCGAGCGCATCGCAAGATTTCTCACTTCTTCAGCAACAACCGCGAAACCTTTGCCGGCATCTCCGGCACGCGCCGCCTCAACCGCCGCGTTCAAGGCGAGAAGATTGGTTTGAAAAGCGATTTCCTCGATGGTATTTACGACCTTTGCCGTATCATCAGCGGAGGCTCTGATCTTTCCGATCGCCGTCGAAAGTTCGGACATGCTCGATCCGCCTTTCAGCGCGATTTCCCGGGCTTCGTCCGTCAAATCTTTTGCTTCCTGCGCCTTAGTGGAATTCCGCGCCGTGAGGCCGAGGATTTCCTGAGAGTTCGAAGACATTTCCTCAAGCGTGGCGGCCTGTTGTGAGGCGGCCTGGGCAAGGGACTGGCTTGCGGAATTTATTTCATTGGAAGCGGCGCCAACATGATTTGCCGTTTCGGAGATCTGGGAAATCGATGCAAATAGGTTGTCAATCGTATCGTTGAGCCTCAACTGAATCACCGAATACTCTTCACCAAAGCTTCCTTCCAAACGCTTTGAAAGATCGCGTTTCGAAACCAAATCCAGTACCTTTGCCATTTCCCCAAGGAATCGCCGGGCTTCATCGAACTGCGTCTTTGTTTTGGTGCTGAGATCCTCAACCGTCGCTTTGTGGGTATCCGTCATGGCGGTTACGACAACTGCTATGTCAAATTGAACCAGTTTTTGAAATGAAGCAGTGAAATCCGCAATTTCGGCGGGTGTTGCCCCGGCCTTTGCAATTGCCTCGCATAGCGTCGAGGAAATCACCTCATACATCCCGACATACCAATTTGAATCAAGATTTATCCGTTCATGTATCGAGCCAACCCGTTTGCGATAG
This sequence comes from Pyrinomonadaceae bacterium, assembly GCA_041394795.1. Lineage (GTDB taxonomy): Bacteria > Acidobacteriota > Blastocatellia > Pyrinomonadales > Pyrinomonadaceae > Aridibacter. The sequence continues at coordinate 180,780 of JAWKHN010000003.1, forward strand.
GAGATATATTCGTCGTCAATCACCCCGCCAAACATCGTCATGATGTATTTCGTTAGCATCGGCCTTTGTCTTTCAACCGAAGAGTGGGCCTCTAGAATTCTTCTTGTATCGGGCGTGTCAAGAACCTTTCTATAGAATTTATCGACGAGTTCATTCGAGACGGAATGGGAAACCACCCGCCAATACGCGATAATCCCGAGATCCGCTTCGGTTATGTTCATGAACTTGAGTCGTTTGAGAGTTTCAGGATCGGTCAATCTTATCGTTCCGGAAGGATATGCGGTTGCCTTCCCAAAGAATTTGAACATTTGTTATTGCTCCTTGGAAATAGTCTTTGTTGTAAGTAGCTGATTTAAAGAGGTGGGTTGAAAGTCAGGGCGAAGAGATCAATGCTTGGTATCGCCTCACTAACTTCTCATCGGCAAAACCAAACGGTTTCTTTAATGAATTCAACAGTTAGCAGATACGAAAAAAAGAGCGGGAACCCAAAAGGGTTCCCGCTCTTTTATAGATACTGGCGGAGCCGACGGGACTCGAACCCGCGACCTCCAACGTGACAGGCTGGCGTTCTAACCAACTGAACTACGACTCCGGAGTTGTTTTTGGTGGGCATAGAAGGACTCGAACCTCCAACTTCCTCCTTGTAAGGGAGGCTGTCTACCAATTGACATATATGCCCACTTGAAACGTTTTTTTGTCAAAAAAACTCGCTGCCCTCTTCAGAACAGCGAACGATTATCATAAAAATTTCAGGGATTTGTGTCAAGGGAGAAGCGATGGGCTTTAGAGCCTTGGTTCAGCCCCACTCTTTTCCAAGAACTCGTTTGACAAGCGCAACTATAGTCAATGTCCGAACAAATGCAAGGGGCACAAGAAGCAATATCCTAGAATGGGTTATGACCGAAGCGGAAAAACCGAGGGAAGCCTCTCAAAACTCAAAACAACCAAGTAGTCGGGCTTCATAAGAGTGTCGCTAACATGTGTTTATGCCTCCTATTGGCTCTCCCGACCTATCGTAGCCACAACAACGCACGACCCTTGATTTTATTGCACTGGGGCGAATTTCAACTGACTCCGGGAGAATCTCGAACCCAATCACCGGTTTGGATGGCGAAGCTTCATTTTCGATTGGGCTTGAAACTCTGCATCCCAAAAGTGCACTTGATTCCCTTTTCTTTGAACTGCCTTAACCGACAACGCCTCCGAAATCACGCTCTAGAATTTGCATTCGGTGCCCGGCGCAATCTTCAAGCTGAAAACTTCTTGTCCTTTCGTCTGGATAATCACAAACTCTGCGTCGGGCGATTTACTTGCTCCATCATGTTCGGAATATGCAGCCATCACAAAAAGTGCCTTCTATTTGGCTAATCCATATGTTAACGTAGTTTTTGCACGTTAACATCTGGACTGTTAGTGAGCACATATTATGTTATCGTACTGAATTTATGGGACATACGGCGCTAGTTGATTTGGACATCTATTTACTCAAAACGGTCGGCCTCCAGATCGAGACCGAACCCTGGGAGGGTCGTCGCAGCTTGCCTCCTTTCCTCCGAAATCAATACGAGTTTTACCACACCACCATACTTGGACGACCAATGTTGGTCATGTTGGACATCCATCCGGGTGAGAAAACACCCGGAGTGATAAGGAAACATTTCGATCAGGTTAAGAAGAACTGGAATCTTGACCCGATCTACGTCACCCGGTCAGTTCCATCCTATGTCCGAGGTCGGCTAATACATCAGAAGATCCCTTTTATCGTTCCCAACAAACAAATGTACCTTCCGGATATCGGTGTTGATCTCCGAGAGCGAAATACCACCGCGAGAATCTCGCAAGTCATTACGAAGCCCGCTCCCTCTACTCAAGCGGTAGTGCTGTACGCACTGCTAAACAAGAACGACCATGTATTTAATCCTTCCGCATTGGCCGACAGGTTAGATTACTCTCCGATGACCTTGAGCCGCGCCTTTGACGAACTCGAAAGCCTCGAGTGGGGAAGGATAAGGAAAGAAGGACGTGAACGGGTGCTATATTTCGAGCGCGATAAGAGACAGCTGTGGGAATCGGCGAGGGACCTCCTTTCAAGCCCGATTAAGAAGCGCTTTCACGTATGGCCTCCCATAGAACAATATGGATTAAGATCGGGCCTGACCGCTCTTTCTCGGTACAGCATGTTGGCGGAACCTGTCGATCTTGAGTTGGCGTTGGGTCAAAAGGAATGGAACAAGTTGAAACAAGTCGAGAAAGTAGAGACGTTTCCCCTTCAGGAACGAAAATCCGGAAATGTCACGATCGAAGTTTGGAATTACGACCCTCGACTTCTTTCGGATTCGGGGGAAGTAGATCGTCTCTCGTTATACTTGAGTTTGCGTGATGAAAAGGATGAAAGGGTGGAAGCCGCGTTGAGGAAAATGATCGGCAATATTGAATGGTAAAAGGTATTGAACAATTCAGGGAACATTTTGCCGGGTTTGAAAACCGATACACGCTTATAGGTGGTTCGGCATGCTACCTTGCAATGGCCGAAGCCGGAGTTGCATTCCGGGCAACAAAGGATCTTGACCTCGTGATCGCGGCTGAAACACTAGACGCGTCATTTGTCGGGCGATTCTGGGACTTTATCAAGGCAGGCGGGTATGAGTCCCGAAAGAAAAGTACGGGCGAACGACGTCTATATCGCTTTCACACACCCAAAGTCGAATCGTATCCTTACATGATCGAGCTGTTCTCCCGGATTCCGGACGCCATCGACTACGAAGGCGAGGGCAGATACACACCGCTGTCCGTCGGGGAGGAGGCATCCAGCCTCTCGGCTCTTTTGATGAATGATGCCTATTACGAATTGGTTCAAAAAGGGACATTCGTCCTTGATGGAATATCTATACTCAAGGCGGAATACATTGTATTGCTAAAAGCCAAGGCATGGCTCGACCTTACCGAAAGGCGCGAGAAAGGTGAGAATGTAAAAGGCGACGATATAAGAAAACACAAGAACGACCCCTTCCGGCTATTTGCAATTCTTTCACCCGATCTCCGAATTGAGATACCCCAAGAAGTTCAATCCGATTTGAAGAACTACCTCCAAAGAATGGCCGGCGAAAATATCGACTTAAAGAATCTTGGCATCACCGACATGGGGTTGGAAGAAGTCATAGACGATTTTCGACGCATTTACGGTATGGCACAGTGAGCTTGAAGTTTCCGGGACGTCGAAGCATTTCACTCCAATCCCCCAAGTACTTCGATTTAACATTGTTCGCTTTACTCCTCCCGCAGAAAGTAGTTTAGAACCGCAACGAATCCCAAGAAAAGCGCCAAAACCAAAATCATGAGTGGGATCGACTTGAAATATGTAACTACCGACGGAAAACAACGAAGGGGGCAGTTTACGTTTCCAAAAACAACATCCCACACAAAAACAAAAGCGAGAGTGCCAGGGAGGGCAATTAGTGCCCGTCGGAACGCTTCCCGATTAGATATCGCCAGTCGATTCTTCAAAAACCCTTGGAAAGTTTTGACATTTAGACTCATTACATCCTCCTTTCTGATACTCAATCCATCGGAGCTGCAAGGATAGACACACCTGGATATCGTTCAACGCGCAACCATTGCAGAGGCCTCGCAACCGAAAAAAGCCACTAGCCGGCCGCAATTTCATTTATCTGTTAAGAACTCCCCGGGTCTATCGTGGCCGCAACAACGCACGGTTTCACCAACTATTGCCTTTGGTAGTACCTCAACCGACTCCGGAAGAATCTCGATTCGCATTGTCCGTTTGGAATTTGAATCCTCTAATCGGGCCGCGGGTTCTATCTCTGCGGCCCAAAAAAGAACCTTATCCCCTTTTCTTCGAACGGCTTTTACTGAGAGCGCCTCCGAAATCGCGCCAGAGAATTTGCGTTCGGTGCCCAGCTCAAGATCAAAACTGAACACTTTTTGGCCGATTGTTTCGATCAAAACGAAGTCAACCAATTCCTGCGACCTGTTTGCAACCACAATATCCGTTCCGGCCCGATCATCACTCAGCCGCAATTCAAACGTGCCTGCGCCGACCCACCTTCTAAACGGATAGTTCTCAACAAAAGTCGAGTCCAGGAAATCCGAAGTCGTGAGCTGCTGCCTGTAACTTTTGAGCTGTTTTGTTGAAATGAAAGCTACGGACTCACTCTCGTATAAATTAGACAGAAGGCGGTTATAGCTTATTTCAAGGCCAACCGAGGTCGAATTATGGAATTCCGAAACTGCAATCAATTTTCCATATCCGAGCCAGACGAGAAAATAGATCGCAACGAACACAGCGCCAACGATAAGGATTTTAGAACCACTTCCGGTTTTCATGGAACTCCCGTGAATGTTGTGCCCAACTCACCTTTCCGTCTTCGAAATCCCCTCACCCGAACCACCGTCTGAATCCACTATTTGATCCAGATATCTTCGAGTAAAGGCCTTAATTCCAATCGAGGCCAGGAACACCAAAAAAGCAATATAAAGCAAGAATTGAATTCCGCCCTTATCCATAGCGCCCCAAAAAGGATTCGGACCGGAGAACACTTCCAAAACAACATTGAACACAAAAACGCCGACCACTGAAAACAACGTCCCCCGCCACCATAGTGAAAAAACACTTAGCTCGAGAAAACAGCGCTGTCGAGCTTCTTTTTTCTTGGCATCCATATTTCCCAACTTTCGCTTTTCGGCCTTGCCTTAACGCCGCGCTAATCACGTATTCTTCTTTTTGCCATTTGCCATCCCAAATAGAATCAAAGCAACAAGTACCAAAGCTCCTGATTCGACCAAAGCCCGCGTTTCGAGAGTATGGAAGAAGGATGCAGAAATTACTTTTACCAACGCCGTGATCAAGACAGTCAATGAAGCCCCTACGAAGACATCTTTCTTTTTAACCGCCATTCGCATAAACCGAAATTGACCTTGAATGATCGGACATACTTGCTTTGCTAAACTTAGTCGAAGCACCGCGATTTAGCACGCCGACTGAATGCATTGTTTACATCCAGTCCGAACTTCTTTCGATTTAATAATCACCCTGAACCAATAACATAAACAGTTTCTACCACTTTGGTCCACTACGCCTGAGCTTCGCATCGGCATATTCCTTCCATTCTTCGAACGTAGAATACTCATCCATTGGCTCGGTCCAGTCCTTTGAATACTTCAGCCTTGCTTTCGTGCCTTTTGGGGCCCTGCCTGAGGATGACCCGTCTGCAATTGTGATTTCTCCCTTAAGGAATTGATGTGGTTTGAGGACCCCTTCGAACAGCACCAAGTCCTTGCTTGGTTCGCCATTCGAATAAACACCAAACGTCATTTTCGCCTTGAAGCTGATTTTTCGGCTTGTTTCATCATACTCCAAGTCTTCGAGAATTCCAGTCGCCGGATCACCGTTCAATCCAAACTCTTGACCCGAGATAACGCCAACGAGTTTGCCGTCATATTTCCATAGTCTTACAGTATAGCCCCAACTGTGTTCGCCGTCTCCCTTCATATTTGAATAAGCACCGAACACTTCAACCTTAGCCTCGGGTTGCAGCTCAACTGTAGGCATTGGAACACCCAATTTTTTTCCTTCATAACTTTCACTCTTGATATTGCCTTGCATCAACCAACTGGTTGCAAGCATGGCAACAGAAATGATAGGAAGCAGTTTTAATAGATTGGTTTTTTTCATTTTATGGCTCAACTCCAATAAAATACTCAAATCCACTGTTTCACGTATAGCTTTACACAACTCTACCTTCGAGCCCTTGGCGAAAAGAACGCCACGGAAACCATGAAGATCGCGACTGTTGAAGCAACATACAACCAGCAATATCTCGCCCTTCGTTTTTGTTGCGCGTTACTTTCCGAAGAGGTCCACAATTGTCGGATTCAAAGATCTGCTCGAAACTGAATGTGCCCGTGTCGCCATTACACTCTTTCGCTGCCAGGAGACGGCAAACCGAAAAGATCTCTGCCGCCCGTTACAATGTCTGCTTACTCATTCGAATCAAGCATCAAAAGACCCGATTTAATATCAGAATGGAAATCTGTCATCGTTTCCAGTGACAACAATAGGCGAAGGAATTCCCTTATGATATCAATCTCTTCAGTTGAGAACATCGCAAGTCGATTGGAATAGTAATGCGCAAATCTAGCATCGACTTTCTTACCAGGAGGTGGACTCAATGCGTAGATCAGAAACTCGCATACCAAATTGCATATCGGAAGTTCGTCCAATGCGCACCACAAATATGCGGGAAATACATAATGAAAGGCTCTATCTGAAAAAAGCGGCAGCTTGTCGTAGTTTCCACAAATTGTTTCACAGCTTATTTGCCACCATTCAATTTCGGCGAATGTGCGCTTCAAATCCGGGACTTGAGGGTAGTAATCCGGCGAGGTTGTAATCTCGTTCAGGGAAAGCGGGGGCGTTCTTTGAAAAACGTCCATTAACTTTGCCTTGAGCCCTAAAATCTCTTTTTCACTTGACGTCATACACGGAATCCCAATCAATCTTCGAAACGCCACACATCATTCATGGCGTTAAAATCAACACGGCTCCAACTGGGGCCGCAGGTGTGAAAATAAGCCCACCACCTACCAGCTTCTTTATTACAACCACAGTAAGAATTACTCCGCCCGTCACCGCTGCTCCTTGGGCAATGTCACTTCCATCAAGAGCGAAATTATGGTTCCCGCCATAATCGGGGACCTTGCGTTTCATAAGCTCGTGTGCTTTTTCAATCTCCGGCCTTTTTCCATCCTTACAATTTTGTTTATATTTAGCCACTTCCTTCCCGAGTTGCCTCTGTCGTTCTTCGATCTGCCTTGCATGTCCAGGATCCCCATCTCGAAAGGTATAGTATCGATTGAATCTATTTATGATCTCGGACGAAATGTAATTGATCGCCATCAGGATCGTCATACAATCACTATCTGTAGAAGACTTGGAGTCCCTACCCGGCCGGCCGCCGCCAACTATCGGTAACTCGGCGGGGCCTCGCCTGCCGCTATCGGTCGATACATTGTGAGTGCAAACGTATCTGACTTCAATCGAATCTATCGTGCATCCGACTCCTTCAACACAAGAAGTTATTACATAAGTACGAAATGCACAATTTGCTGCGGCTATAAGCCCTGAAGGATCAACATAGTTCGTTGGTTCACCAAAAACATAAGCATATCGATTCAAACTCTGGGGCAAAACTTGATCGAGCGAAGCAACATACGGGTCCGGCCCCGTCCATCTCCCGGCGGCGTTTTCGAGTTTTCTGAACCATGCATGGACGAGGCCGCTGCCATCGTCTTTTTCCGTGAATCCATAGCCCTGGCGTGCGCCGACACCGCCTTCGTATCCCTGCGCCCCGGTTCTCAGGCCGATTCCCGCCTGGATCGCTTCTCCAAATGGCTGATAATCGCGCCGGGCCGCCACGAATCCGGCGGCGTTTGTGACTGTTCTTACCGAACCTTGATGATCCTGGTGCACGTAGCGAACACCGCCCTCGTCGATCTGCGCTGCTCCGCCGTATTCGACCGAAAGCCGCCCGAACGCGTCATAGAGCGCAAGCTCCCAAACGCCCTGGACTTTCGTGAGAACCCGGTTGCCGAATCCGTCATAAACGGTTTCGGCATCCGGAACACCGCTTCTCGCCGTCCGCACCATACGTCCGTTGGCGTCATAAAGAAAATCCGCGTCCCTGAACTTGTCGTCGGAAACGACCCGCCCCGCGTTGTCATACGCGACGCCGGATGCACTTGAAAACCGGTTCGTGCTTTTGTCGATGTCGGTATTCTCGATGGGTTCGAACGCGATCGGATCCTCGCCGCTCCCCGGATTCGACGCCGACTTCCTGTAAAGGTTTCCGAAATTGTCGAATTCAAAGATCTGCTCGAAACTGAGGGCGCCGATATCCCCGCGAAACTCCTCGGCCTCCTTGAGCCGGCCCACCGAATCATACCGGAACTTCTGCGTCCACTGCTTCGCCGAGCCTATGAATGACTCGATCCGCGCCAACTGGCCGTTGTTCTTCGTCCTACCCAGATTACCCGATGCATTCGTCTCTACATTTTGGGACCGCGAAAGGTAATTAATTAAGTTTCAATAATCCTTGAAACAAACAGCATCTCAGATTAATGCGTTTCATTCATCTCCTAGAATGTAATTTAGACACGCAACTGATCCCAAGAAAAGCGCCAATACCAGAATCATTAACGGAATTGACTTAAAGTACGTGACCACCGATGGGAAGCAACGAAGCGGGCAGACCACGTTTCCAAAAACAACATCCCACACAAAAACAAAAACGAGAGTGCCAGGGAGGGCAATTAGAGCCCGACGGAATGCTTCACGATTAGTAATCACGATTCTTTCTCTTAAAAATACCCAAGCCGAAGTCTTTAGCCATTGTAAAACCATCATCATCACACCATTAATTGAAATAAACACAAGACACGGGAGTCATACAGAATCACAGTAATGGCCTCGCAAAGGCCTAACTGTGGTCTTTCGGAAGGTATTTCTCCGCACACTGATCCAATTCGGCTCCCTTGTAGGCCATTTGTTCATCGTATTCAAACTGTTTCGGGTAATCTTCCTGGAGACGCCTGACAGCAATTCTCATTTGCTCATAAATTTGATCAATCCTTACTTGGTACTTGACGACCAAACCAAGACCCGCTAGTATGGCCCCGAGACCCCTTCCTGCAGCCAAACCCGCAATAATAATAGCGACATCGACAGCTGATATTGAATTCGCTTCACCATAGATGCGGTCAAAATCCTCTTTCAGCCGATCCCGAGCTTTTACATATTCATCCCAATTCTTTTCCGGCCGTTTGAACTTTTCATATTTTTTTTCTACTGCTTTAACGCATAACAAATATTGTTTTTCGTCCGCATTAGCACCTGCACCAACATCAGGGGTTGCACTTCCAGAATCGTCGTATATGGTAACACAGCCCGTAATAGTCTGATGGTATCCCCCGTTTCCGTCATACCACCAGTATTTCTGACATCGTTGCACGATGAGTAATCCAAGCGGATCCACGTAATTTGTTGGTTCGTTTTCGACATAGGTGTAGCGATTCCAACTATCTGGTTCGATCAGGGATGCGCTTCCATTGTACGGATCCGGTCCCGTCCATCTCCCGGCCGCCGCATCGAGCTTCCGGAACCAAGTGTGCGAAAGCCCGCTTGCCTCGTCCCCTTCGGTCAGGCCATAGCCCTGGCGTGCGCCGACACCGCCTTCGTATCCCTGCGCCCCGGTTCTCAGGCCGACTCCCGCCTGGATAGCTTCGCCAAATGGCTGGTAATCGCGCCGGGCCGCCACGAATCCGGCGGCGTTTGTGACCGTTCTTACCGAACCCTGGTGATCCTGGTGCACGTAGCGAACACCGCCCTCGTCCATCTGCGTTGATCCGCCGTATTCGACCGAAAGCCGTCCGAACGCGTCATAAAGCGCAAGCTCCCAAACGCCCTGGACTTTCGTGAGAACCCGGTTGCCGAATCCGTCATAGACCGTTTCGGCATCGGGAACACCGCTTCTCGCCGTACGCACCATACGACCGTTGGCGTCATAAAGAAAATCCGCATCCCTGAACTTGTCATCGGAAACGACCCGCCCCGCGTTGTCATACGCGACGCCGGATGCGCCTGAAAACCGGTTCGTACTTTTGTCGATGTCCGCATTCTCGATGGGTTCGAACGCGATCGGATCCTCGCCGCTCCCCGGATTCGACGCCGACTTCCTGTAAAGGTTTCCGAAATTGTCGAATTCAAAGATCTGCTCGAAACTGAGGGCGCCGGTATCCCCGCGAAACTCCTCGGCCTCCTTTAGCCGGCCCACCGAATCATAACGAAACTTCTGCGTCCACTGCTTCGCCGAGCCTATGAATGACTCGATCCGCGCCAACTGGCCGTTGTTCTTCGTCGTATCCAGATTACCCGATGCCCTGATGCCCTACTTTTTGGATTCTCGCAAGTTAACGGAATAAGTCACCATGATCCATGTGACAAACAGCATTTGAACGAAATGCCAGATCCACTTTGAATCCACGAGGATATCGTAGAAAGCAAACCGAACTCCTAGATCAACCACTACAACCACACCAAAAATCTTGACCGTAAGCGGAATCGTCTTCTTAACATTCCATTCGAACAGCATATTTTCACCGCCCGTGTGCTATCAACGAGCCAGTGGCCTCAGAAAAGATACTGAAGCAAAAAACGACGCAACCGTTCCCGAAAAGTATATCAAACAGTACAATGTCCGTCGTTTCCTTTGATCACTACTCTCAGAGGAATACCTTGAAACTATTTCCCGAAACCGATCACCACGAAGCAGCAAGAGATAGTTGATACTCAGTATTACTAAATAACCAATCAGTCCATAAATTATCTCGATCCTAAACTTATATCCCATCAGATACTGAAATACCCCTACAAGTGTTAGCAGGTTGAAGGCAACACAAAGTGAATTACCCAATAGCGCTGTGAACTCCGGGAATTCTTCCTCGCCAAACATGCGAAGTTGCCACGCGTAGATTGCGTAGTAGAAATATCGATAGGCATCAAGGAGACCTGAAATTCGCACATCGCTTGCTTTCGTCATGATCTGTGGGAGTTGGCAAAGGTTCGTGAATCGCTGTAATAAGTAGCACCCTATCACATATTCAGTTGTGTTTCATTCATTTATCGCGGGGGAGGCCTCAACCTTATGAGCGCCGCACAAGAAAAATGAGGATCTACGCGCTGAATCGACAACGCTTGTTGACTTTATATGCAAGCAAATACAAGAGTTCTCGATGCAGTGGATACATCGAAGAACGCCGTTCGCGGCTGGCGGCTGAAAAGTATAGGAAGGCCGAATCGAATCGCGGATTGTTCCGCCTATTCCCCGTTCCTCAAAATCGTACCGCCAAAACCGACGGCGAATATGGTTTTTCCGTTTGAGGCGATGGCGTCGATGTTGTTTCTTGTCGGGACTATTTCCTTTGCCCAGATGTTTCCGCCGGTTTGCGTTACGAGGATCGTTCCGCCGTCGCCGACCGCCCAGCCGCGGGCGTTTGATTCAAAGTAGAGTCCGTTGAGGTTCTTTGCCAAGGGGGTTTTTTGGGGTCTCCAGCTTCTGCCGCCGTTTGTCGTTTGATAGATCTTTCCACCGTTGCCCGCAACCCAACCGTCGCGGTTGTTTGCCCATCGGGCGGCTCTGAGCATCTCCGTGCTCTTTTGGTTGATTACGGGCTCGATCCAGCTGACGCCGGCGTCTTCGGTAACCAGAATCGTGCCCCCGCCGCCAACCAAGGCTCCGGTGAACTCATCCGCAAACGCACCGTCGCGAAGGAGGAACGCTGTCGGCGATCGCTGCTTTTTCCAGCTTTTCAGATCTTCGGAAAGCGCGTAAAAGGTTCCCATCTCTCCGATCGCGACTCCAAAGCCGTTGCCGGTAAAGACAAGGCTTGTAATTCTCTTTCGCTTTGATTCCTCAAACTCGGATCGACGCCATGTCTTGCCGCCATCGGTGGTTCGCATCACGTACGATGGCGCGCGGTCTCCCAGCGAGAACACGTCCCGCTCGCAAAGCGCCCAACCGTTGTTCGCATCCGAAAAATGAATACTCAATATCGCATCGGGTGTAAACTTGGCACCCTTCTTCCATGTTCGCCCGCCATCTGTCGTGACGAGATTCTCCCCCTTGGCACCCCCGATTATTCCATTGAGGGAATCCCGGAAGGCGATCGTGCGCAAGCGGATGAGAACACCCGAAGGCTGCTTCTCCCAGGCGCCAAAAGCCGTTGCCACCGGAAGCAGGAGGATCAAAAATGCAAGTGCGAAATTTGCTCTCATAGAAAAGGGCCGTCTCCGGCCCAAAATGGAATTCTAAAAACCGTTTAGAATGGCGAGCCAAACAGGATCCTGGCTGCGCTTAGCTGTCCGACCGCGTTCCAAACCTTGCTCAGTGTAAAGAACTTCTCGCCAACAAATATCTGGTCGCCCGGCTTGAGGAAGATCGTCGGGATCTTTCCCTTTTCGATCGCTTCAAGATCAACCTGTTCCTGGCTAAACACGCCATCGGAAGAGAAGCGGCCGATAAACACCTTGTTTTTGCTGGCGCCTTTTGCAAGCCCGCCCGCCTCAAGAAGTGCTTCGTTGATGCTGATCCTGCGATCCATCACGCGAATCCCAGGCGCCGCGACCTTGCCCATTACCGAATACCGCGCGGATCCGACGCGAACCAATGTGACGGTAACATTCGGATCGATAATAAACTCCGAAAGCTTCTTCGTAATGTCTTCGGCAACCTCGTCGGTTGTTTTTCCTCCGACAAATACGCCTTCGCGGATCAATGGATACGAAAGTCTCGCTGTCGGCGGTATCGCCGCGTCAAACCGGCAATAGTCCGGGCATTGGCCAAAAACCTCGACCGTAATAATGTCTTGCGGACCCAATCGATACTCCTGAAGGTAGTTCGAATAATACTTCTCGACCTCTTTCGAATCCTCGTCTTCGGTTCCATCGACTGTCGCTTCCGTCGAACCATCCGTTTCGGGCGGAGTCGCCGAAGCAACGGGAACCAGTTCCACATCGCTCGATTCCTTTGGCGGCTCTTGCGCGGCAACGGGCAAAGCCGCCGCGACAGCCAGAATCAAAATCAGCAAACGTGAATAAGTTTTGATAGCACTCATACTCTAACTCCGGAACACATCGTCATGTTCAGTCCAATTAAATGACCAAAATCGTTAAAAATCCAAAAAACCTTTTAGCGTCCGCCCCTTCCAAATAGAACGATCTTGATCGTGTCGAATACGATCAGAAGCTCCAGCGCAAGCGTCTGGTTCTTGATGTAATAGAGGTCGTATTGCAATTTCTGTCTCGCGTCCTCAACCGACGCGCCATACGGATATTTCACCTGCGCCCAACCCGTCAAACCCGGTGCGACAAGATGCCGATGCTCGTAAAACGGTATCTCCCTCGCGAGCTGCGCGACGAAATGCGGTCGCTCCGGACGCGGACCGACAAAGCTCATTTCGCCTTTCAATATGTTCCAAAACTGCGGGATTTCATCGACTCTGATTTTTCGTATTACTTTCCCGACCCTCGTCACGCGATCATCGTTGGCCGTTGCCCAGATCGGTTTGCCGTCGATTTCGGCGTCGGTTCGCATCGAACGGAATTTGATCACCTCAAAGGTTTTTCCGTTTTTGCCGACACGCTCCTGTTTATAAAAAACGGGCCCTTTCGAATCCAGCTTGACCAAAATCGCCGTGATCGCGGCGATCGGCAGTGAGAGCAAGAGCCCGATTCCGGCAAGACCGCGATGGACGATCTCCCTTAAAATAAACCGCACCTTTGTCTCGCGCGATCTGCCGTCAAATATCAGCCATGAGGGACGGAGCATATCGAGATGCACCTGCCCCGAAACGCGTTCGAAAAACGACGTGCATTCCTCGATATTGACGTTCCCCGCGAGACTCATTTCGAGCAGCGTCTCCGTCGGGAATGTTCCGCGTCTTTCCTTGACCGCGATGATCACCCTGTCAACGCCCTTTTCACTGATGATTGAAGCCAAATCGTCGGTTGTACCCAAAACATCCGCCTGCCCGATCTTTTCGCCGGGCATCGTTCCGTTCTCCGACACAAAGCCAACGATCCGGTAACCGGCGTCCCTGCCATCCCAGGCAAGCTGCGCGGTCTCCTTTGCGGCCTTGCCGCTGCCAACGATCAGGATCTTTTCGCCAATATCCGGGTGACCCGTAAGACTGTGAATCACGAGTCTCCAACTCAGAAGCGATATCAAAACGATCACCACCGAATACAGCGAAACACCGCGACCGATCAGAAGCAATGGAACGAAATAAAAGAGCAGTGCCAGAAACGCCCAAGCGATCCCCAAAGACTGAACCAACCGCAGGAACATCTCCCTGCGGTTGGCAATCACTGCAAAATCGTAAAGGTCATAAAAATAGAGAACCAGTACGCAGACTATCGAGGCCAGCCCGATTTTGTACCACGCAAAGTTCTCGTTGAGTTGGAATTCGGCACCCGACCAACCAAGCCTGATATGCATCGCCAGCATGATTCCCCCATAGACAATCACCGCATCGGCGATTATCAACCAAAGGGTCCTCGGGCTGAACTTGGTGGTGCTCATCTTTATCGTCCGGCAATCATTGGCCGGCAGCTAAAATTAGGAACCGTTTTTGTAACTCTTCTTACCGTAATATCCGTAACCGTAGTTCGATTCGGTAAGAACCTCCTCGCTCTGATTGAGAATTACTCCGAGCATCCGATCCCTCGGAAGCGTTTCGAGAACTTGATCGACAGCGCTGTATTTCGTCTTCCCGGAACGCACGACGAGCAAAGCCCCGTCGGCGTGATTGATAAGAACCGTCGCGTCCGTAAAAACTCCGAGCGGCGGTGCGTCGATGATGATGTAATCAAACATCTCGCGTACTTCGGCGAGAATGTCCCTGAATTTCGGTCCCGACAACAGTTCCGCGACATCCAAACGCGATTCCCCGCCAGGGAGCAGATGCAGCCCGGCCGGCTCGAGTCTTACGATCGCATCCGTTACCGAACATTCGCCGCCAAGAACATGCGACAACCCCTGATCGGTTTCGATGCCGAGGTAATCCGTGAGCGAGGGCATTCTGAGATCGCAGTCGATAATCAACGCCCTCATGCCATCCGTTTGCGCGAGCATCCAAGAGAGGTTGAGCGACGTCACCGATTTTCCTTCCGATGGATTGACGCTCGCCACAACGATCGATTGAAGCTTCTGGCGTTGGCTCTTGTGAAGAACATGCGTTCGAAGGCTTCTGTATTCCTCGCAGTATTTCGAGTTGGGTTGGGTAATCGCAACGAGTCTTGGTTCGACACGTTCCGCCTCAACTTCCCACCGAGCGAACTCGGGGAGCCGTTTATCAGCGGAGCGTGTCAAACCGACAGCGTCCAAAGTTGCCCCAGCAGTATTTTCCGTTTTCAAATCAGGGAGTGCCGTCCCGATACTTGAATCCGACTGCTCATTGGACGCCGATCCTGGTGCGCCGATTCGAAAATTTCCTTCGCTGAACATCTCGGGCGCTTTCGAGCGCTGCGCGCCGCTTTCAAACGGAACAACATTTTCGCGCGACTTCTTGTCGCCTTTGCCTTCCGCTTCGACCGGATTTTCAGACTGTCTTTTTTCGAGGGCTTTAAGAATGCTCATGGATTCTCTCCAATTCAGTTACCAATCTTTGTCAAAAACTCTTCCACTTTCGGTTTAATAAAAACCGCCGACTTCTTCGATCTCGAGATTGATCTCGTCATCCAAATCGTCAAACGGAATCCGCGATGCGCTGCCGTTTGGCTTCGCCTTCGGAGGTGCGGAGTCGGGACGGAAAACCGGTTTCGGTTGCGCCGATTTCGCGCGTGCCTGGTTATTCCAAAGCTCTTCCCTTGCTTCGGGTGTCAGAACACGAGACGACGTAACTTCCGACTGCGGAACATTGGCGATGATTTCCTGCTGTTGCGGCAAAAGATCGAGGTTGTCGGCGACTTCTTCGATCGTGCTTCGACCGATGATCTGATCACCGGCGGCGTAGGCCGAAAGCATCGCGTTGTCGCAGAGATTGTTGATCTGTCTGGGAATGCCTTCCGCACATTGATAGATGAAATCGATCGCGCCCGGCGTAAACACGTTTGGCTGTTCGGATCCGGCGATAAGAAGCCTTTCGGTGATATAGCGCTCGGT
Source organism: Pyrinomonadaceae bacterium (assembly GCA_041394795.1). Lineage (GTDB taxonomy): Bacteria > Acidobacteriota > Blastocatellia > Pyrinomonadales > Pyrinomonadaceae > Aridibacter. The sequence continues at coordinate 196,514 of JAWKHN010000003.1, forward strand.
TTCCTCGACATTCGGCAAAGCGTGCATCTTGCATCGCAACGCGACGCGCTGCTTTAGCTGTCTCAGATTCGGCTGATTGAGCTTGTCCCTGAGCTCGGGCTGGCCGGTGAGCACGATCTGCAGATGCTTCGCGTTGTCCGATTCGAAGTTCATCAGCAACCTGATTTCTTCGAGCACGTAATCCGAAAGCTCATGCGCTTCGTCGATGATCAGCACGCTGCGAAGACCACGCCGATGACGCTCTTCGAGCACGCGACCCATTTCCGCAAGAAGCTCCGCCTTGTTTTCCCAGTCGCGTATTCCGAGCATCTGCGTTACGTGATGATAAAACTCATCGATCGACAGACGCGGATTGAACACATAGGCCGCAAGCACGCTCGAATCCAGTCTTCGCAGAATCCAACGAAGAGCGGTCGTTTTTCCGGTACCAACCTCGCCGGTAAGAACGATAAGTCCTTTGGCGTTTTCGAGTCCGTAGTACAGGCTCGCCAGAACTTCGTTGTAGCTCGGCGTAAACACTATGAACCTCGGGTCGGGTGTCAGTGTGAATGGTGTGTCTTCAAGTCCGAAAAATTCTTTGTACATAATCTTGGGCCTCTTCTATCTTTTTTCTGTCACTGAAAATCCTATGAAACCGCACGTTCGAAGACGCGGGACAACTGCAATACCATTATGATCACGGGGATCGCACCAAGCGCGGCGGCGATTCCCGCCATCAGCTTCATATAGTGCGAACGCTTCTGCCACGCGATCTCGTTGTGCGTGAGCAACGGCGGTACCGAAGCCAAAAGCGGCAAACCCGTGTAGTGCTTGGCGTCTTCGATGCTTTGAATCTTAAACAGTCTCGGAATCTCAAACATCGCTGCCAGCAGCAAACCGATAAACAGACCCGCCGCGGCTCCAAACAGCGTCAGAAGCTCGCGCTTCGGAGCTACCGGGCTCTTTGGCAGGTTCGCCGGATCGATGACCTTTACGGTCTCGCCCTGGACGTTTCTGTCTCGGTTTACCTGAAGCTCGGTGTCGTTCTTTTTCTTCAAAAGATCGTCATACGATTGCTTCGCCGTGTTGTATTGATTGCTGATCGATTCCAAAGCGACCTTTACGCTAGGAATCTGATTGATCTTGGCTTCCAAAATAGCGATCTGGCCATCGTTTTGCGCGAGGGCTACCTTCTTTTGTTCGATCTGCGTTTGAACCCCAGAGATCTGTCCTTCAACAGTCTGGCGCTGGATGCGGAAGGTTTCCTTTTGCATCTTCGCCTTGCGGTCCGCCGACTGCTTGCCGTCGTTGGCGATCTTGGTCGCGCTTTGACGAAGCTTTCCGAGTTCGTCCTCGACCGCGTCAAGCTTTTCGCGCGTTTCGATCACCCTCGGCATCTTGTCGGTATATTGCTGTTTCAATTTCGAAAGCTCGGCAGTCAACTCCGCGCGTCTTCTCACGAGTTCGGCATAGGCCGGAGTCTTTGTGATATCGGTCGATGAATTGAGCGCCTCTTCGATGTCCTTTTGGCCGAGATCTTCGACGAGCTGGATCTGTCTATCGAGCGCCGCGATGTTGTCCCGCAGACGACCGATTTCGAGATTGTGCGTCTGGATATCCTTGCTCAAATTCTCTTCGCGCTTTCTAAGTCCTTCGAGCTGCGCGATCAAGCCGCGATCATTCTCGGGAAGCGTTTCGACATTCGACGTCATGATCGAGAGACGCTGCTTTTCGAGCTCGTCGAGAGCTTTTTTCTTTGTATCGAGCTGCTCTTCCAAAAACTGTCCGGTTTCCTTGGCGATCAAAAGCGAATCGGTAACCTGCGCGTTTACATACTTGCTCGCCAGTTCGGCGGTAACGTTTCTCGCCGATTCCGGGGTACGGTCGCGATACGAAATCCTAAACGCCGCCAATTTTTCGCTGTCCGTCTTTTCGAGTTCGACGACGATGTTTCGGCGCATGCGGTCGATGATCAACTCGGTCGGCATTCCGGCCCTTCTCTCGAGTTCGAAGAGCTTGTATTTGGCGATCATCGGCTCGAGCGAGGAACGGCTCAGAACTTCCTGGTTGATCGATTCGATGCGTTGCGTGAGATCCGCATTCGTCATCGAACGAACCACATCCTCGGAAATCGTCGGCGGTTTTACCGCCAGAATCGTGGTCGATTCATAGACGCTCGGGAGCTTGTAAACTACATAGCCCACCGCGGTCGCCATCGTCAGTACCGGCAGCAAGATGATCCATTTCCGGCGCTTTAGCATGCGCCAAACATCACTCGCCGATCTCTGTCTGAAATCTACACTCATCTCAAATCTCCTAGACGTTTTCCTTTCCGATATTCTCGACTTCCGCATTTACCGAACCGTCTTCGGTAAACCTTCGGACAACAACCGAGAAGACGATCATCGCCGCACCGAATGCCAACAGGCCGATCGCATCGGGAACCTGTCCGATCAACAAATTCAAAAAAAGTAGCGAATTCCACATTCTAGCTTTCTCCGAGGATCAATTTCGCATTCTTCAGTTCTTGTGCGGAGAACTGTGCGGATCCTTCTTTTAGTGCCGTCGCAACCTCGCGTTTCGCGGCGTCCTTGTCGCCCGCGGAATGAAGCGCGAGTCCGAGTCTGAATCTATAACCGGGGTTGATCGTTCTCCCCGATTGCTGCGCTTCGGACGAATCGAGCGCCACCGCCTGCTTGAACTGTTCGACGGCCTGATCGTTAAAACCCTTCTTGAGATAAACCCAGCCGAGAGTGTCGTAGTAACCCGAAACCTTTGGATTCGCCTTTACTACATCGCCGGCCAGCTTCATCGCCTCATCGAGATTTCCCTTTCCGGTATCGGCGATCAGCCAAGCGAGATTGTTCGCCGCGATCGCGCTTTCGGGATTCATCTCAAGCGCTTTTCGGTAGTTCTTTTCGGCCTCGTCGTATTTTCCGCGTCCGTCCTCAAGAATCCCGATCAGCGTGTAGATCGACGCCGAAGGCTTCTTTTGAAGAACCGTTTGGTACTGTTTTAGGGCCTCATCCGTCTGATTCTTGTTGATAAGTACCGAAGCATAGGCCGAGTATGCGGGGAGATAGTCGGCATCGGCGGCAATCGCTTCCTTTAGTTCGGTTTCACTGGCGGCTGCGTTGCCTTGGTTTCCAAATACTTCCGACTTTAGGAAGTGAAGTGCCGCAAGAGCGGTATTGTCCGCCTTGCTCTTGGCGATGCGGGCGTCGATGCGCGCGAAAGCGTCCGCGAATTTGCCCTGTCTTCCGAGCACCGAAACGAGTCCGCTCAGCGCGTCAAAATCCGACTCATCCAAGGCCAGCGCCTTCGAGTAGTAATCCGCGGCTGCGTCGTAATTCTTCTCGGCGATGTAGGTCTTGGCAAGGTTTACCTTTGCCGCGGCCAACGACGGCGACATCTTTTCGGCCGCCAAAAGATCCGTTCTTGCTCCCTCGACATCTCCGAGCTGGAGCCTGGCGAGTCCGCGCGACATAAACCCGTTGAGCCTTAGCTGTTCGAGTTCGGCCGATTTGAACGCATCCGCGGGGAAGAGATTCGAAACGCGAAAGATCAGAAGGTCGGCTTCCTTAACAACGTCTTCCGGAGCATTCGCGGCGAATGAACGCTGCATCTTCAAAAGAGATGTCTTGCGGAAACTCGGATGATATTTTTCGAGGTCGCCGATAAACGAACGCGCCTGATCAATCTGGCCCATATCGATCCGGGCCTGAGTCATGTAATACAAACCCTCGCGATGGCTCGGCTGCTTTCTGAGCACTTCCTCGATGTCGGATACGGCGTCTTCGGCCTTTCCTTCGGCGAGCTTCAGTCGTGCGCTCAAAAGAAGCGCTTCAAAATCCTGATCGTTGATCGAAAGCAGTTTTTCGATTTCGGCCTTCGTCTTTTCCAAATCCTTGCGACCGAGGTAAATCTCGGCGGTCAGATATCTCGCCCTTGCGTAATCGGGGGTTTCCTTCAAAATCCCGTCAAAAACCTTAAGCGCGTCGTCGTCGCGACCCGAAAGCTGGTAGTAGCGACCGAGATCCATCCTTCCCTCGGCGCTGTTGCCCTGGGCGGCGGCCATCGACTTGAATTTTTGTTCGGCTTTATCTTTTTGGCCCGAATAGATGTAATGCGAAGCCAGCGCCAATCCCGCCTCGTAGTCCTTTGGAGCGATTTCGACGGCCTTCAAATACTTCGCCTCTGACTCTTCGCTTTTGCCTTCAAATCCTAGAAATCGGCCGTACTCGACATACGCGACTGCCGATTTCGGATTCGCCGCGATAGCCTCCTCGATCGCCTTTTCCGCTTCTTCCGGTTTCGAAACCTTCATGTAGAAACGCGAAAGCGCAAGATACGACTCCGCGCGTTTCTTGTCGATATTGATCGCCTTGCGAAGCGTGGCGACGATTTCCTGTTCGGGACGATTTCTCGCGGACTGAATGCTGGCTTCGAGGATCACGCCTTCAACGTATCCACGATCCTTCTTGTAGATTTCCTGTAAAAGCTTGTCGGCGTCGTCCACCTGCGGCGGATTGAATAGAAGATAGTAATTCGCGAGCTTTGTTTTTGCTTCGAGATTATCGGGCGCAAAATCGACCACCTTTCGAAGCGACTCGATCGTTTCAAGAAACTTTTCCTGGCTTTCAAAAACACGCGCCAGTCCCCATTGCGCATCGGCCGAGGTTTCATCGATATCGGCGGCGGCGCGAAACTGCATCAGCGCAGCGTCATATCTGCGTTGCTGAAACAGCTCTTCTCCCTTTTTAAGATGGCTTTCTAGAGACTGTCCGCAGGATGCGAGAAACAGTATCGAACCGAGTAGTATCGCGGCAAGGAGATTACGGGTTTTTGGGCACTCTATTTGGATCATTTTTCTGACACTTCACCGGCAATAACTCGATTTTTTGGTAGTCGGGGCAACGACTACCGAAATCAATTCCGGTGTTCTGGCAACAAACATCAAGGGGGCAACCTCGATTTTCGCTTAACAAATGATTTTCAATTCCTCTCAATCCCGCTTATTCGGGATGATCCGCGCCTTTTGGGCGGATGCTAAAAGAAAGTGGCAATACCATTCGATTTTCAATTTTCCCGTAAATTATCCGCTTAAAGGCATTTACGGAAACAACACTAAATTTTCACAAAATCATTCGGATAGTTTCGCATTGCGTCCGGCGCAATCGAAAAAACCGAAAAGCCAGCTTTTTTCCCTTGAAAATGCGCAAAGAAAATAGCTGACTCCATATCTTTTACCGCAAGATACCTTCCGAGAAATTTTTTGGGGTTATCTTGGCAGTATATCTGAAAACCGTTCTTGTGTTAAACAAAATTCCGGAAAAGTGAGTTGCACTTATGTCCCCTCTATTCGGGTACAAATCCATCGAGACTGCTCGAAACAAGACTCGAAAGCTCGATCGCCGCCTTTTCGGCATCCTTTTCAGAATTTGCGGCCGTCGTCATCACCCTTATCATCGAGCCGTCCGAACGCCGACGGGTGACGCTGTCGAGGACCGTGAAGATCTTGTCGAAATACTCACTGACCGATGTCCGGCCCCGGCCCTGATACCAATAGATCATCACTTCCTTGTATTTGCCGTTTTCGATGATGTAGCGGTTGGCCTCGAAAGTAGTTCCATCGGCGCGTTTGATCGTTACGACGTCGGGAGCCTTCATCTCCCATCCGGATCCAGGCAAACAATTCTGCGGACTGTGATAGGTCGCTCCGGTCTTCTGCGACGCGTAATAACCTATGTAAAGATTCGCGGTGCGTCCGTTCTTTTGATACTCGCGCATCACGTAATCCGTTGTTTTCAAAACGCTCTCGGTTTGCGGCGAAAATCTGACGGGGTCTCCTTTCTGCGTCCAATCTCCAAATTGCGCGGGCAACTCGGAAAGCTGTTTCCGTTCGACCTGAATCTCGCCGCGATTTTCAAGCCAGTTGATAAAGAACCCTCCGGAAAGCAATACCAAGAGCAGGATCAGCGCCGGTTTGCCAACGAAGTTCGAGTTCGCGGCCATCGGTTCCGGTACGGAGTCTGAATAGGGTTCCGCCGGTCCCAAGAGCTTCATGAGCACGACGTTCGCCGCCATCAAAAGCAGGAGCGCAAACACATATACCAGCCAGCCGGAAAGTTCGTGGACAAAACCTTCGAGCGCTTTCGAACCGTAGCGGTACGTCATGATGCCGGTCGATGTAACCCTCGCACCGTTTGTCAAAACCGCGATCGGCAACGATAGCAACATCAGAATCGCGCCGCGCCAGACATCACGGTTTTTCAAAAACGAGAACCAATTTCCCGGCGTTTGGAATTCAACCGTACGCGTAAAGAAGGCGAGAACAAGTGCCAGCGTTACGAGTGTCATCAGTGAGCGGATGCCGCTGCAGGCTTCCACAACCTCAAGCGCTATCGCCTGCACCGAGCCCTCCGGCAGAATTTCGATTACGTTCCCCTTTCTGACCGTCGGTATTCCGAAAATCCGGATTCCCCAAACGGCGAATTGCGAAGCGTAAATCTGCAATGGAAAAGCGATCTTGTTAAAGATGATCTGCGGGATCGGAATCGCGAGCAAAAAAAGCAAAAACGGCACCGACATCGCACGTGCGAGATATTGCCCGAAAAGCAGCGTCAGAATTCCGGCCGTCATCAACACGAAGGAAATTCTCTGTAGAAACAACTCCGCGCCCAACGTTCCGGCAAGCAGCATCCCCAAAGCCGAAACAACGATCAGCCCTCCGACGACCGAAGATGGCCGCGATACGATTTCCGAAAGATTTCCGCGTCTGGTCCAAACTATGTAGCCAACAACAAAGGGCACCAAAAGCCCGTGCGAATAGTTCTCGTCATTCCACCAGTGCACGCCGAGTTTTCCCAGCACCGCCCAGTAAAGAAAGACAATCGCTGCCGCGATCAAAAAGGGCTTCCAAATTCCCGATATGTTGTTTCGACCGTTTTCCATAGAAACGAACACCAAGTCTTTGATATTCGCAATAGATGCGGCATTCCGTTTCGAGGCGTACTAAAGGCTAATTCTGCCTCATCAGCACAAACCGCGTTATCTCTTCCAGAATCTCTCGCCTTTCCAAAACCGAGATCGACCTTAAAGCCTCGTCCGCCGTTTGCTTCGCTAGCGCGCGCGCTTGATCGATTCCAAAAAGCGAAACATAAGTTGACTTGTTTACGTCCTCGTCCTTTCCCGCCGTCTTTCCAAGCATTGAGGTGGTTTGGGTGACGTCAAGAAGATCATCCGTTATCTGAAACAGAAGTCCAAGCTTTTCGGAAAAAATGGTGACCGCTCCAAGCATCGCTTCGTCGCAACCCGCAATCGCCGCCGCGCCGCGCGCCGCCGCCCGTATCAAGGCGCCCGTTTTCTTGCCATGCAGATCCCGAAGCTCGCTTTCCGTGAGTTTCGCGCCTTCGCCCTCAAGATCGAGTTGCTGGCCGGCGACCATTCCATACGGCGTTCCCGCCGCGGCCGCCAACTCGGAAACAAGCCTCAGACGTGTCTCGGGAGAACTGCGTGCGTCATCGGCGATTGCGCCAAAGGCAAGGCATTGGAGGACGTCTCCGGCAAGTATCGCCGTCGCCTCGCCATAGACGATATGGCATGTCGGGCGACCGCGACGAAGCTTGTCGTCGTCCATTGAAGGCAGATCGTCATGTATCAACGAATAGGTGTGCGTCATTTCAACCGCCGCCGCAAAGGTCACGAGACGCTCGGGTTCGCAACCCAGCGCTTCGCCGACCGCGAATACGAGCGAAGGCCGAAGACGTTTGCCGCCGGCAAAAACGCTGTGGCGGATCGCGGAATGCAGCTTTTCGGGTTCTCGATCCTGTTCCGGTATGAGCCTGTCGAGCTCGCGCTCGGTCATTGACGACGCCTCGGAAAAGAACTCCGAGAGGCGTTTGCTTGGTTCGTACATCGAATTGATTTTCGTTCAAAGATGTATTCTCGGCAAGGAATCAAAGCAGAACGCCGACGCGACCAAGCGAAAAGCAAGCGCAAACGAGGAGGTATTGGGAGAAGTTTCGGGGTTTGAACCGATTACTTAACCTTGTATTCCAAGGTCTTTTCGAGCTTACCTTTAAACGAAATCTCCACCCGGTAATCTCCGACCGGAAACTTGTTTTTCATAGTGGCTTCGAAAACCGCACCGGCGTCATTTTCGGTTATGGTGTATTTGCCGGTGTAAATCACTGTGTTGGCACGCAGGCCGACGGCCTTTGTGGCGATAAACTTAACCAAAAGGGCTCCGGTGTTCCCGTCCGCCATGTCGATATAGCAGATATGGGGCTTGTCGGTCGGCGAGAACTCCGTCACATCCTCAACGATATTTCCTTCCGAATCCTGCTTTGCCATTACGGCCTTTTGGATAGGTCCATCGGATACCGGTGCGGTCTCTTGGGCGGCGACCGACACGGCAAAACATAGAAGTAGTGCGAACGGAAAAAGCTTTCCGCCTGTGGTGGCAAATCTCATAATCTCAGTTGCGATTTTACGCGGATCAGCCCGCATCTTATGAATCGCGAGGCATGTCGCTATGGTGCGTCGAAAGCGCTTCGAGTTGCTTTCCAGGGAAGCCAATTTAAACGGCAATCATTGTATGAAACGCGGGATTCTGTTAGTTTGCGAAATTATGAAAATCTTTGCAGCTATAACGATGCTCATTCTGGTCGCAACCGTCTCGGCCCAAAACACCGGCAAGAACAAAAAAATCGAGGACGCAGTGCTTAAGGTGATCACCGATCAGGCCGCCGCCTGGAACCGCGGCGATCTTGAGGGGTTTATGGAAGGCTACTGGAAATCGGAGAACCTTCGATTCGTTTCCGGCAACTCCATCGCAAAAGGCTGGCAGGCCGCGCTCGACCGCTACAAGAAGGGTTATGACACGCGAGAGAAGATGGGCGTGCTTACATTTTCAGAACTCGAAGTTACGGTACTAGACAAAAAGTCGGCATACGTAAAGGGACGCTTTACGCTCGAAAGAAAGGAAGACAAACCCACCGGACTCTTTACCTTGATCTTCCGAAAAATCGATGGCGAATGGAAGGTCGTCCATGATCATACTTCGACGTGAGTGAGTCCGGGCGGAGTTCCAAGTTCCAAGTTCGTCCGGGGGAAGTTCCAAGTTCCAAGTTCCAGAAGTTCCAAGTTTGTCCGGCTAGGGTATTAGGTTCATGTGTGCGTAGTTCCAAGTTCGTCCGGGGGGAGTTCCAGGTTCCAAGTTCCCGGGAGTTGAGTCCACTCTAAAAAGTCTTAATTGAAGGAATTAGTGCGGTTTTTAGTGCATGACGGTTTATTAGGAAAAAAGACCCCTGCCGGCTTGTCCGGCAGGTGAATCAGGTCAGAAGCTAGTCGCGGCATTAAACGAAGCATTCCGGCCCCCCTGCCGGCTTGTCCGGCAGGGGGGCAAAGGTCCGCAGCTACAGCCGTTAAATACATGTTGTTCTGAGTTGTATGGTTGTTTTGGAAGGGGCGGACCTTATTCACCTGCCGCACAAGGCGGCAGGGGCCTCCGGATGAATCAAAGAGGTTTGGACTAGCCGCTGACCTCATTCACCTGCCACACAAGGTGGCAGGGGTCTTGCCTGGTTTCTCTGAGGATCATTTTTGCCGGTCGATTTTTTAATTGAGTCGACTTTTGAGAGCGGACTCAGAAGTTGAGTCCCCTCTAAAAAGTGAGTTTAACGCATTTTTCGGGAGATTCAGATGCGGATTCTTTGGAATCTGTGTCGTGTGGAGGTTCGAGCGTTCGGATGGAACCGCGACCGTTGGCATTTCTCAATCAAGCCCCGAACCGGGCGGAAATAACTTAGCCAGAGGCAAGCGAAGTGCCGCCTCTGGTTCTAAGCCCACAAATGACTTAAGCCCCAGCGGGGCGAAACCATTCGCAGATATGTCCTATCTAATCCGACAGGCTTTATTTGGTTTTCGTGAAGCGTGGCAATTCGCCCCTTCAGGGCGTAAAACCATCGTCGTATCCTGACCAGACGCGGCGCTCCGCTTGCGACTGGCTATGCTATTTCCTGGGCTCTGCTGAAATAGCGAGTTATCTGCGAAATCGACTTTTTAGTGTGGAATCAGGGGTTGAGTCCACTCTAAAAAGTCGGTTTTATTCCAAAATCCGGAATTTCCTATTCGGACGCGGAGCGTCACGTAGATTCAAGCCGTGGATGGAGCGGCTTTGCGCGGAATCCACGGTATAGACAAACACAACGTTCGCGCCGGGTACCGGCGCGGAGAAACGGCTGCAATTGCTGCATTCCAAACGCGAACACTTTGAAAAACGAAGAGCCACATTTTCTGAAATTCTTGTCCTATGGAGTCTCAATAGTAAGGCCGGAACCGCGACCGCTTGCAGCGCTCAAGCAAGCCCCGAACGGGGCGGAAATAACTTAGACCGTGGCAAACGAAGTGCAGCCTCGGGTCGAGAATGCAAAAAGAAATAAAGCCCCAGCGGGGCGGAACGAATCGCAAGTATGTTTTGCCTAAGCACGTGGGACTTAAACAAGCATATGAAAAGTTTCAAGTTCCCAAAATTGAGTTCACGCTTAAAAGCCAAATTGGTTTTGAGCACTGTCGGTCTGCTGGCCTAGGTCCGCTTTGCGATAAGCTTTCTGTGAAATGAAAATGAATGTTCGCACGAAACTTCAGTATTCGAATTTGATTGTCATCCCAGAATCGACTTTTCCACCAAACACTATTTCTCGAAATAGAATCTTCCAATCGAACCGTCCTTCTTCATTACTTCTACACTCGAATTGCCGCCAAACCAATGGCCATATTCGGGTTTTTTAACGAAATTGGCTGTCCATGAATCCTTGAATTCAGTTGCATGGGCTTCCACCCTATCAAGGTCGCTGTTCGTTGAAACGAACTTCGATGCAATCGCTATGGCTTCTTCCCGACCGATATCGTGGGGTTTGGTAACGAATCCGTCCGTTTGTCTCTCATCGGCCGATGTGTCCCAAAAACCGGTAAAAAGGTACACGGCGCCAACGACAACGAAAACCGCAATAGAAACTGCAATGATGATTTTGCGAAATATCGTCACTAAATTTCCATTTTCTGAACTACTCTGATGAAGTCGCCAAATTCCGTTTCTCAATCGGCAAACAAAAGCATGTCCATCTCAGAGTCCTTTGCCAGTGTGCCGTATTTGATCAGCCTTTCGAGCAAGCTCCGCGCTAGTGGATTTGTTGCAAACGCCAATATCGCTTTACATTCAAGGAGCAGCTGATCTATTTCATCCTTCCCGTACCTTACGTCTTCATAAAAGTCATCAAAGCGCCCGAGCAGCGGATAGTCTATGCTTGCTTCCCGAAGTCCTTTCATGAACCTTTCTTCGGCAACCTCAATTGGTTCGATCTCGGAATCCCATTTCCAAATCGGTGTGTGAAGCGTGTCGATAAACAATGCGCCCCATTCGTCATCGCCAATGAATTTCTCAAGACTAGGCGGTAGCTGGAGCTCTTCTACTGGATAGTCGCTCGATCCCTCTAAAATCCTTATAAACATTGTGCAATCGCCGCCGCCCCCTTACTACTTCACTTTCCGCTCGGCCAATCAGCTACAAGCATCGAAAGTGAAATCGTGGAAACACTTCCAACACGGTTGCAGTCATTGGAATATGTGTCATCTTGCTCGACAATGCCCCTCTGATTGGGATTGGGATTGGGATTGAGCGACAATCACCTTCGATGAAAGCTTTCTGTTCATGCCTGCTCAATTTGGATTCTCATCAGGCGGCTCGATTGTTACGCAGTATCCTTTCTCCTTGAATTCAACCGAATAGATGTTTTGTTTATCCGAATACGAAAGCAGATCAAAAGAGTGCTTTCTGCTCAGCCAATAAAATCCCCAATATTTGTCCTTTTGGAGTCGGCGATAGGGGTTCGGCTTCCAATCTTCTGGATATTTGGCTGACTTGTCGTCAAACTCAATTGTGATGTTCCCATTCATCCGGCATGAAGTCCTGAATCGGGAAACAATCTCCATCAAATAGTTCATTTCGAACTGTGATGGTTTGATCTCAATTACAAAGGTGTTCATTTCTTCGCCTTGCGAGATCCACTGTGTACGCGAAAAGAGCTTAAAACTCTTCTCCTTTTCAAAGTCAATTCCGCATTCAGGAGTTTGCGAGAAAACAACCTGAGCAATCACTAGAACTAACAATACCAAAAGCAGTTTTTGTACCAATGTCATTTAGCTGATTCCCTCTTTCGATTCAATTTGTGCATCCCCTGTCTTTCAACTTCTTTGAAATTGCTGCGCTTGGAGACCCATTTGCCGAATACTGATCCAAAATTTCATTTTCCGTAATACCAAGCTTTGCAGCGAGATCTACGTCGTTCAAGCCAGTAGAAAGATGCATATTTTCATGTAGCACAGTAGTTTTGCTGTCAAATGTGACATAGTAGATTGCATTTGTTTTATAGGAAACAATTGCCCGTATTCGTTTATTTTCAGCAGTTAATGACAGCCATTCATTGAGTGGCATATCAAGATTTGCAATTTCATTCAAAAAGGAAGCTCGATAGTTTGGATTTTCTGCACCATCGGCCAATGCTTGAAGTTTCTCCCTCCTATCTGATGGGAAAATGCCGGAATCCTCAACCGAAATGGTGCTTCTTGTACCTGAATAGCGAAGCCCTTTGTCGTTTAAGGTTTCTATAAGACTTGTGTATCCGTCCACGCCTAGCTTTTCAATAAGCCATTGCTTGCAGCGATCTTTTACGAGATTAGAGTCCAATAGATCCTTTATTAATCCGTCTAGTTTGTTATTCTCCTCATCATTTAGAGGTGCGTTCCCGTCACTTGGGCTCTTACCTGCCACCCAGCCTCCTTCATTTGCAACGTTTACGCTGCAATTGTTCGCCGAACCGTCTTTTCCATAATCACAGGAGTAATCCCCATCGTTCGATTTGTCATCGCTTCCCGTGCTTCCATCACCCTCTGTCTCGTCTTCCTTTTTGTCACCTCCGAGCGGTTTTGCCGAGGATTTGAGGGCCTGCTCCATCATGATTGTTTGGTGGGCGTGCTCATGGGTGTGAATGGTCACTGCCGCCCTGTTCGCCTTTTCCACCGCCTTCGGAGATTCCTCCCAGGACAGTTCGCTCCACATTGCCGAGGAGTTCATGGCGATCTTCAGCTGGCAGTGGAACGGGAGCTTGTTGAACTCGCCCCAGCCCTGCTGGAGCTCGCAGCTTCTTTCCATGTTTTCCCAGTAGCTTACGATCTCGTTTGGAATCGGATCGGGGAAGCCGTTTGGATCCGAACTCTCGATCCGTTGCCCGAGCAGGCTTATCTCCGTGCGCCCGCCCACTCCGGAATACTGGTAGCTGATCTTTGTTCCGGTCACCGGATCCGCTGAACCGAGGACCAGGCTTCCGCTTGCCGATAGCACGCCAAGCCTTGCTTCGCCCGCATAGATCGTGGTTCCGTTCGAACTTCCCGTGGGTGTCAGCCCGGTCACCGTGTTTCCGGTAACGGTTGACCACAACTGGTAGCCGAGAACGACCGGAACCGGATCGGGAGGGTTCTGGGTTGACTCGTGGTAGATTTCGATTCCGGATTTCTCCGAAACAGGCCTGCCGTTTCCGTCATATTCGAATTCCTGCTTGGTTTCGGTAACCATGTTGAGCCTGCTTCCCATTCGTCCCCTCACGCTGGAGTGAAAGGAAGTTTTCCTTCCCGCCGCGTCGAACGCCGTATTCTGGAAGTCGAACGCGGCGTTGCTCCCGGGCGCCGTGTGGGTTATGTTCCCGGACTCGTCGTAGACGATGTTGGAACCGTTGCCGACGATCCTTCCATTTGCGTAGTTTCCGCCATAAGACATCAGCGTTTCCCAGTGATTGCCATAAACGTCATTTGCAATCGAAAATCCGTCATATTCGATCGTCTGTTCGAAAACACGGACTTGCTGGCTTTGACTGGTTACCCCAAATCCAAATTGTTCGAACGTGACCCGGTTCGCAAAGTCGCGCCTGTATGTCCGATCCGACATGTTTGAGATCAGGTCATCCTTTTCTTTGAGGTTTGAATCGGCAGAATAGTTGTAGTCGGCCCTCAGCCTGTAGCCGCCCGAATCGAGTGCGGACGTCGCCTCGGCGTGGGAAACGCGCTGCCTGTCGTCGTAGTCGAGGCTGCTTGTTGACGAAAATAGCAGTGGCGACGAAAAACGCAGGCTTTCAGCAATCAAAGCCGCGATTCATCAGGAGAGTCCGGAGCGATTCGAACTGTCAAACCAAGAGAACTCAAGCCGAAAAGGAGTTGGAAGAAACCTGCGATTGCCTGTGCCATTTTCAACAGTAAAACAAGTTCAAGACGTTATTGTCTGGCCGCACATGAAAGGCCAAATCGTTTTATCATACCGTTCGAATACGACACGAAGAACTGATCGGCCTTCTGCCCCGAATTTATGGCGATCGGGATTTCGACGTTTCCTTGGGATGCGCCAATGGCTGTTCGTTCACCATCTTTAACCAGTTCCACAGTGAGAATACCCTCCTTTTTATCAACGGAGTAATCCCGAAGCAGAAGCAATATCGAATCGCTTCCGATCGCTTTCGCGGCCAAGACCACCGAGGCGCCGATTTCAATACTCTCTTGCAACTGTCCTGTCTCGTCGTAAAAAGCAATCAAGCCAGATCGCCCATGCATGGCATTGGCGGTTGATACCGACCAGAGGCCTTGAGTTGAAGTCATTCCGACGCCAACCGTATAGCCGCGAACCGAAGGAAACGCATTCGATGATCGCCCGGGTACTTTTGCGGCGACGACTTTAGTTATGGACTTCCGTTCCATTCGATACAGAGTGCCATCGGAATAGGCAAATAGAAAGGAACCTTCAGCCAAGCCAACTCGTTCAACTTGATTTGATCCGCCCCTGATGGCACCGTTCGATTTTTCGGGCTCCGGATGTTCCACGGGATTCCATGTCTTTCCGTCGTCTTCAGAAAGCAGCAACAGGTTTTTTATTCCCCCTACGAGTTTCTGAAACCTCATGATTCCAGAAAGCAGAATTAGACCATTTTCATTTGTTGCAAGCCCGCTCACAAGAGAGTCCTTTTGATTAAATGACTCCTTCCATGTCACGCCTTCATCCGAAGAGACCAAAATGCGTGAATTGCTGTTCTCGACAGGACCAAAGTCCGCTTCGGTGACGGCAGCGATTGCAATGGTGTTCTTACCGGAAGCAAAGGCCCGCAGCTTTTCATGTTTGAGTAAAAGAGGTGATACGTCACTCCAAACCCGTATCTTGGAATCGAACCTAAACAATTTCGATTCTTGCATGGCAAAGAGCGTATCCCCGGACTCGCGTACCGAAACCAAAGCCGATTCGTTTTGCGAAACGGCAATCGATTCGAGTTCGCGTACTTGAACTGTGGTTCCAGCCGGCTCCGCCGGCACGGCGGCAAGGAAAATGGAAGCCGGCAGAAAGAACAGCATTAGCAGCAAAGCCCCGAACAGAGGACGCGCCAATGGCCTTGGTCTAGGGACATGAAGAATCCGAGTCTCAGGTTTTTCAGCGACCTTTGATAAAATATTTGCCATTACAATTAACTTGGATAAAGTATTCATCAGTTGCCAGCCGTTCCCCTGTTTTCTTTGTTTAAGTATCAAGTTTTCTACGTTCTAAGATTGTTATTGTCCTGTCGAAACAGTTGTGATCTTCTCTATCTCTGATTTTCGAAGACCGTCAATCTTCAAAATCAAATCCTCTACTCGCTTGGGGAACGCGCCCAAACCGGCATTCTCGATAACAACGTCTTCGAAATCGTTGATAACGATCTTTCTTGATTTCTTCTCGCACGCTCCTACAAATATATGAAGCGCTCCGATCGCATCTGATCTAACGCCAATTCCCGGGAGATCTAAGTCGAATGAATTGTCCATGGCGAGTTCAGCGGACAATTTACGGAACATTTCGGTGTTTTCGCGCGAGAGATTAAATCCCCGAACGGGTTTCATCTCATAGCGAATCGGACCCGGAGTTTGCAACGGAGATGACTTTACCAAATGCTCAAGCTCGGCCGAACCGTCTTCGCGAAGGGCAAAATAGACGCTTTCGCCCCTGATTGGAACCGATCCTTCTGAGATTCTTCTGATGTTCAGAATTTCGCAGCGCTTGGTTTCAGGTTCAATCGCTGGCTGATCGCCGCTCTTCGGCATGCAGCTTGAAAATGCGGCTGCAAGGCAAAAGAATGTGAGACAGCTTCTTGCAGTGATTTCGGTCATAATGCCTCGGCATGATTGGGGGATCGAAACTAGTGTCTCCGTAGGTGCGAAATTCTACCACTGGCGCATTTTCGTCCAAATGAGCCACCCGATGAAGCAATCAACTATTGTGAAGCGAGATGAATCTGGCTTTCAAGAAAGCAAACCGCTTGCAATCTGCGATATTCGGGATTGTTAATGTTTTTGAGGACCCGCTCTTTGGTGTTTTCTGCGTTTGGATTTGGCTCCGGTCGGCCCATACCGTCTTTGTTTATCCGCGGAACCTCCACATTTAGTTCTCGAAACTTAGGTCCTTTTCCGATTTGCATCCTGAACCCCTGATTTCCTTCAACATCCCTCTTGAAAAAGGCTCTTCTGAACTTCTTTTCGAACTTGCGGCGCCTGTGTTTGCTTCCACCTGAAGTCTCTTCGTCAATCGCCGAGGTCGTCAGCAAATTGGTGTGCAATTCGATTTGCAGTTCCTCAGGAAGGGGGAATTTCCGGCTGTAATGCGAAAACAGGAAACACAGGTTGTTGACGGTATAATCCTTTTCCTGGATCAGTAGTCATTTGACGGCCTGTCATTTAGTACTATCGCAACAGCAAGAATAAACATTGTTAAGACGGTAATTCCATTTGCTATCGAGATTATTGAAGCATAAGTCAATGGATTTGTTAATGAAAAGGATTCCCCTCCAAAGATCTGCATTATTGCATAGCACCAAAGAAGAAGTACCGGCGACATCGAAAAAAGCAACAAAAGTTTCCAAATCCACCGCACTGGAGGGTGGAAAACAAGGAGATAGGAGTATGGTATGTGGGGAACAAACAAGACGGTCGATATGACTAGTGTCTGCAATAGTATCTGTAGTTTGGATTCATAAATCCAAAGGAAATTGAAACCAAACCAAAAAAATATCAACAAAAGTGAGATCAATAGAGCGAAAGCGACGATGGATAAAATTGCATAAGGTTTCGTCAATGCATTCTTCCGCACAAGTGTTTTTACATTTGCCATTTATTCAACTCGACCCAATCTTTATCAGATCGTAGTCTACCCAAAGAAATCCAGTCGCAATCAGCACCGCCGTTTCCTTGGAAATCTCGGTCTGATCAGACGATATTTCCGGATTACAGGCGGGGGTTGCGGAACAACCGAATTGGAAGATAGTTAATAGGAGCGTAAGGCACGCTCCAGCAAGAGCATTTCGAAGTCTTAGCAAAAGTACCGGCATGAAATGCGGATAGTTTCGTCTTAACATTTCGGCCTATTCGGACTGATAAATGAACGTTCTCACAGAATATGAAGCAGTCTCCTGAGTTATTGAAACGGGTCGAGAAACTCCCTAACACAACTGAAAATGTGAAAGCCGTGCACATTTTAGGACTTTGACTTGTTTTTGATCATTCCTTTTACCTCCATTCCGTATTGTATGCGGTTTCGACGTGTTGGGAATAACTGGGGCAACTCATTTCGCGAGTGCATATCCACAATTTGCATGTCATCATTTCTTGCACCTGCTACTGTCACTTCCATATGGTTCAATTGAAAATAGTATCTCTCGAATCGTATTCATTTCACCAGAATCAATACCCCGATCCAAACGTGCAACAATATCACCTTTTCTGTTCTCAACAACGAGAATTGACCCATTAGCCTGCATTTCTCACAACAATAATGGAAAAAGGCCGCCCGATGTGGTATAAAGGTTGTGTTCGCAACAATTTAACCCCACAGAGGACGAGCCTTTTATGACTACAGAGTGTACCACCAATTTTCTCAATTTCAAATCATTTAGCGGAAGAAAAGTAGCAGGCGTTTTTGACGGTGTTAAGGTCAGTAGCGACGGCGGCATATTGCTGCTTCGCGAGCTGGAGGATAGGACGGGAGTAATACGGCGTCTTGCGGGATGCTTTCGGGATTTTCGGATGAAGTCGAAGGTGAGGCACAGTGTCGGATCGCTGGTTGGGCAGAGGGTGTTCGGGCTTGCGCTCGGCTATGAGGATCTGTCGGATCATGACACGCTTCGGGAAGATTCGCTGCTGGGTTTTGCGGCATCCGAAATCACGGAGGGAAGAATGAAGAGGATGACGGGGGGCTTGCCGCGCGCGCTTGCCGGAAAAAGCACCTTGAACAGGCTGGAGCTCACACCCGCGGATGCGGACGGAAGCGACCGCAGCAAGAAGATCGCGTTTAACCCCGATGCGGCCGACAGGTTGCTGACGGAAGTGTTCATGGAGCGCTTTGAAGAGGAGCCGGAGTGGTTTGTACTCGATGTCGACGCGACTGACGATCCCTTGCACGGCAATCAGGAAGGCGCTTTTTATCATGGTTGCTACAAGCATTACTGCTATCTTCCGCTCTATATATTTGCCGATGGATTCCCGCTCTGCGCGCGTCTGAGGACATCGGACAAGGATCCCGCGGACGGAGCGCTCGAAGAGCTGCAGCGCATCATCCGGCAAATCCGCGGGAAATGGAAGAAGGCGAAGATACTTGTTCGCGGTGACGGGGGATTCTGCCGGGATGAGATAATGAGCTGGTGCGAGTCCGAGCGCGGCATTTACTACTGTTTCGGCTTTGCCACGAACCAAAGGCTTCTCAACGGGATCGCTTCGCTGATGGAAACCGTCTCCGCGAAATGCGCCAAAACCGGAAAGGCTCAAAGGCGTTTTGCCGAACTCAAATACAAGACCCTCAAGAGCTGGTCGCGTGAGAGAAGGGTTGTTGCGAAGGCCGAGTGCCTGCCCGGAAAACAAAATCCGCGGTTTGTGGTGACATCGCTTCCGGTTCGCGAATTTCCCGCGAAAAAGCTATACGAAAAGGTCTACTGCGCACGCGGCGACATGGAGAACCGGATCAAGGAGCAGCAGCTTTGGCTTTTCGCCGACCGCACTTCAGCCGAAACTCTTCATGCAAACCAGATGCGCCTCTACTTCTCCACCTTCGCATATCTGATGCTCCAGATAATGAGAACCGAGGCTCTTGTCGGCACCGAACTCGACAACGCCCAATGCGGAACAATCCGCACCAAGCTTCTCAAAATCGGAACCCTGCTCAAGATCAGCTGCCGGAGAATCCTTATCTCGTTTGCCGAATCGTTTCCCCATGAGACGCTTTTCCGCCGGATACTTGCGGCCATACAGCAAATACCACCGCCGAAACCCCTGGCGATCTGACTCCAAACAACACATTTCGGCCCTCAAACGACTGTTTAATCCAAGCAGCCAAATCAGCTCGCCCTGAAAACAGCAAAATCACCGGACAAACCAAAAAACTCGCACGAGAAGCACGAAAAAACACACCTGCTAAGCCACCAGAAGTCTTATAGTGAATTCTTTGCTTAAGACTTAGCAATTTGTTATGGTTTGGTTATTCTTGTGAGAAATGCAGGTTAGCAGCTCTATACAAAGGCGCGGAGTCGTCGCCGGTATCGCATTCATCGAACTCGTAGTGTTGATAAGTAAACGAGTTCTCAAACAATTTCCTAAATTCACCTAATTTCATTGATTCAGGCTTGAAGCTCATTTCATACAGCCGATCATCATTTCGTCTCACGTAGGCATGCAATCTCCCCTTGTACGGGTATTCCAGCTGGTAGACAGATGCGTCAATCAGTTCGTCCGCGATCACAGTATCGTCTTCAGTCCATCTTCTCACCGGTTTGCCTAACGACTCCAACGAACTGCCGCGACCCGATTTCCATATTACTGTAGTGGTCTAATAAAACCGGACACCGATCTCGCAGTATAATCGGATTATGAGAAAGTATGACGAAGAGTTCAAGAAGGAGGCCGTTCGGAAGATTCTTGACGGTCAGTCGGTGGCCAGTGTTTCGCGGGAGCTTGGTGTAAGCGAGAACCAGCTTCATTTGTGGAAGAGGAAGCGGATGGAGGCGTCGGAGGGCGGTGACGCGGAACTTGTCAGGCTTAGGAAGAAGCTTCGCGAGGTCGAGATGGAGAACGAAATCCTAAAAAAGGCGGCGCTTATCTTCGGGCGGCGAGGATAGAGAGGTGCCGGTTCATTCTGGCGGAGAGCGGGAACTACCCCGTCAGGATTCTTTGCCGGGTGATGCGGGTAAGCCGTTCTTGCTACTACAGTTGGGCGGCCAGACTGGAAGCGCGGAAAGCGCCCTGCGCGAATGCCGAAAGGGTGCGGGAATGCTTCGAAAGAAACAGCCGAAGGTACGGATCGCGGCGGATCGCTGCGGAACTTGGGATGGGGCGCTACCGGGTGCGGCGGCTGATGCGGGAGCAGAAGCTCGTTGCGATCCGTCCCAGAAGTTTCATCCCTAAGACCACCGACTCGGGGCACAAGGCCGCTGTCAGCCCGAACCTGCTGGAGAAGGGAGGAACCAGCCACAGTCTTGGGGCGAGGTTCTGGTCGGTGACATAACATATCTGAGGCTTATAGGGGTGCGTTCTGCTATCTTGCTACGTTTCAGGACAAGCTGACCAGACGGATTGTCGGGTGGGCGGTGTCGGCCAGCATGACGCGCCATCTCGTGACGGGAGCTCTGCGGATGGGCCTTCGGCGCGGGCTGGTCAGGCAAGGAGCGATAGTCCACAGCGACCGCGGATCACAGTATGCGAGTCGCGACTACCGCGAGCTGCTTGAAATGCACGGTCTCAGGCAATCAATGTCCGGCAAGGGGAACTGCTACGACAACGCGCAGGCGGAGAGCTTCTTTTCCAGGTTCAAGTCCGAGCTTGTTGAGGACGGAGCGTTCGAATCGGTCGAACAGGCCATAAGCGAGGCTTTCAGCTACATCGAGGGCTACTACAACCCGAAGCGTCTCCATTCGGGAATCTTGTACCTGACGCCGATCGAGTTTGAAAACCTTTTGAGGTTTGACAACTGGGAGCTCATCAACGAACTTAAATCCCTGCCGGTGAAGCAGAGACGGGCGCTGCTGGCGAGCAACCCGTCAAGGAATAGCCGGCAGGAAACTCATCAACAAATGAGCGTCGGCGGGGCATCCCAAAGGCTGCCCCGCCGAGCGAACCGCTCCAAAAAGTTGATAGATTTCCTTATGCCTGAAAAACGCAAAAACTTGACACAAATTCAACAAGGAGGAATGTGATATTAGTGTCCGGAATTACTTGACCATGTCATACTTCTAAGTTGAATCGACTCTGGTTCTGACCAGACGTTTTGATTCTGTTTTGATCAAAATTGGTCGAATAGTTCCTTTCAGTACTGGCTACACAAGAAAATTCAATGATCAAGCCAATCACAATCAAGCTTGTCACAATCAACATTCTATTCACGAGTATCCCCCTGAGAATTAAAAGTGCTTGCCTAACTACATTTCGTTTCAACTGTCGCATGTTTTACTACTTGAGGACGACATGGAGTCGGGCCCCTGGTTGGTCTTACGAAAAGCGAGAATTTAAAACAATGTACCCGTTTGTTGTCGGGGTGCTTTTGTGCATATCCATCTCCGGCATTTGGGGTCGACTGCCTGGTGCGGGCGGGGGCTTGAATGATTATGCAAGCTTTGAGTCATTGGTGAAACTTGGATTTCTCGGTCTTGGGCTCCTTTTCGTAAAACTTGACGCAATAGTCGTTTTCTTTGAACGGTAAATCCCCTCCATTCACATTCTCTCCTTATCATACGGTCAGGCGAGCTAAACAGCCTAATTCTGCGTACAATCGCAGAATTCACCTTGAAAGTCTCATCAATTCACCCTTTATAGAAACCAGCCAAAATGCTTTCTCGCTTTCGCCGACAAAGTTAACTGCTGTGATTTTGTCGACACATTCGAAAATCTTTTGCCATGTTCGACCTTTGTCCTTTGAGAAAAGCACAAATCCGTTTTTTCCATTTATCGGTTCCGCATCCAGCGGATAGGCAACCATGTAAATATCCCCATTCTTCGCCGAAATTGCGTCAACCGGATAGTAATCAAGCAAAATGAATTCACCTTGCAGTTCCGAAAGATTCTGATTGTAAAACCTCAGCAGCGTTATGAAGGTATCTCCGATATGGTCGCGATCCCAAAATAGTGTCGCGTCTTTAGCAACGCCAAGGCCAGTATCGGTGCGACCATATTCAAACCCACCGGTTTTCACCAACATCGTCCAGGAAAACCCATTGTCGCAGCTTTGCAAGAACATACCCATAATGTTCTTCGTTAATAAACAAGAATCACGCTTCCCAACGAACAAAACACTTGGATAAAAACCGTGAAAAGTATCAAATTGGGAATTGGCCTCATTTATGTATTTGGAATAGTCCTTTAGTTGTTCATCACCGTCGATGCGCCAAAGATCCGGTGCTCCGCGCTTATTGTCTCCATCGGGATAACGAAACGCTGAAACCCATAGCTCACCATCAAGATTCCAGAAGCGGGACGCAAACATATGCCTGCTTTTGAATATCACTTCGGGGTTTGCCTCGGGTTTGGGGGCTCGCAAAATTAAGGTACTCACCCAGGGTGGTTCAAGCGGGAATCCTCCTTCAGTAACTGATATCCAACCCATTCCGTTACCTGAGTATTCAATCGAGTTAATTTTCTGCTTTGAATTCCGCGTCTGCCACACCCGTCGCCACGTTTTTCCAGCATCACCCGTTTCGAAGACGGCATTTTCACTCGCCACCCAACCAGAATCCTTATCGACAAAGCTAATCATCGTAAGTGAGGAGCTCAAAGGAGTTCGGACATTCCGCCCATTCCACCCTTCTTGGACTTTGGAATCGACTGATGAATAAGGCGATCGAGGAAACGCGTTTCCTTTCCGTCCTTTGCTTGGATAGGAAGTTACATTTATATACGATGCAAAATAAGCAATTGCAAGCATTAACGAGACGCAGGAGAAAATGACTGTAGTGTTTTTCATCACTTTGTTTCCAATTCCTTCAATTTCACAAACACGCACTCCTCGAATTTTATTCCCTCGTCAGAATTTGGATGGGAATTATAACTGTTAACCATGTCCCAATTGCCAGCACCGAATTTTTGTCCAAGTTGTATACCAGCTTCGTGAATCTGAAGTGCCAATCCGTTGTTGTCAATTAAGACTCCTAGCGCCGTGTCGCTTTTTCCAACATCAGTTGCTACATACGACTTGCCGCTCTTAGTTGTAAAGCCACCAAGAAAACTAAACTGTTCGGCGCTGGGATACTCGGATTTGTGCATCCTCGCCAGTTCGGCTCCGCTGAACGAGGTGCCATCTTGCTTGAATGTCTGGAATTCCGTTCTTCGATCCGAGGTCACCGTTGTTACTCCGTTAAGTTTGCCCGTGGTTGTTGTAGGAGTCTTTTCCTCATTGAACGTTATTCCAAACTTAATACTCCCATCGGTTTTACCTGGAGAAACCGAAGAGATTTCCGCCATATCAAACACCCGGTTTTTGTTACCCCACAGTTGGTGTGCACAAAGACGCACAGCACGTGCAATATCTCTTGCTTTGATGTCAGGTAACGTCGCGACCGTTTCTCCTGAGTATTCCGCATCGTAACCATAAAGTCCATCAAGATAGAATTCCGTCGGGGCAAGCTTCCGGTCGGAACCAAACAGGAATGTCATTGCATTTGCGTTGTTCGTAAGGGAGTGTTTGGAACCGCCGACCCCTCCTTCTCCATAAACAGGAGTAATCACATAGCGGGTTACTTTATTACCTTTCTTGGGAAACCAAGGAGACAAGTCCATAGGGTAGGGATTCCAGCTCTCCGTCGCAAGCTGAATCGCGCAATGGGTTGGCATCGAGAAGAAGTCGCCCCGGAAGGGATCCGGAAGCCTGCAGCCCCATTCCATATCCATCCAATAGCTCACGGACTCGTTCTGGGGCGGATCGGGAAGGCCGGCCGGATCGTCAATTGAAATCTCCTGTCCGAGTGGCTCGTACTGTTTGACATTTCCGCCAACGCCGCTTTGGGATACCGAAACGGTCGAAACCGCCCCGCTTCCCGCGCCGCTTAGACTGAATGACATGATGCCCGTCAAGACGTTGTCCGAGACACGCACTCCCGAAGCTGCCTCGAACCTCGTCTCGAGCTTTGCTCCCTGAGGCGTCAGTTTTGTAAGGGCCTCGTTCAGCACGGTGGACCAAACCTGGTAGGCGGTCACGCTTGCGGTTGGCGGGGAAGCCGGCGGGGGATCATTTACCGCGTGGTAGAACTGCACCCCCCGAAGTTCGACAAGCGCGTTTCCCGCTCCGTCGAACTCGAACTGCGTTTTGGTCACTGTAACCATGTTGAGAAGGCTTCCCCATCGTCCCTTCACGCTTTCGATCATCATTGTTTTTCTTCCGGATGCGTCGAATTCTGTGGACTGGTAATCGTGCGGACTGTAAGTGTCCCCCGTTTCAACGATATTGCCGGCCTCGTCATACGTCATTCCCGGCCGGTTTTGAATTCTGCCGTTGATATACGTTTCCGTGAACCCGATTGAGGTTCCCCAGTGCTGTCCAGTTCTCGAGGTTAGCATGGAAAATCCGTCGTAGGACAGGTTTTCCTCGTATAGCCGGACATTGAGATTGTCATTGTTGTCAACCATTGGAAAGCGGTTGAGTGTCAGGCGACCGGCAAAGTCATAACGGGTTATGCTGTCCATGCGGTCAATATTCAACTCGTCGCGTGCGGACACCCTTGAGTCCGCATTATAGGAAATGTCCGAGTTTTCGAGATACCCGGATTGTTCGGTGGTCGAGGCAACCTCAACGTGCGAGGGACGCAGACGGGCGTCATAGTCGATTCCGAGACCCGCCGACTCGCCGGGGACTGCCAGGGAAACCTCCTTTGCGCCGCCAAAGGCCCTTCTTTCAACGCCTCCAACAAGCGCGCCCGTTGGATTGGCGGCGGTCGGAGTCGAGCTGACTGCGTCAACCGCACCGGTAATCCCGTGATCGTATGAAATTTCATACCCAAATGGGTCGGTCACCGACGCGATCTGACCGGCAAGATCATAAGAATACCCGATTTCATACCTGTTGCCGGAAACCGGAGCGTTCGGCAAATCGTCAAAGTATCGGCTCTCCGAAACGAGCCTCGAAAGCTCGTCGTATTCATAAGTCGTGTCGCCCGGTCCATCGTCCATTGAAATCCTGTTTCCAACCGAGTCATACGCGAACGTCACCGAAGGAGCGGCCTGGATTCCGGAGCCCGAAGGGGCCTGATACGTCACGTTCGTCAGGAGTCCCCGCGGATCGCTGTATGCAAAAGTCGCGGCTGCTCCGCGCGGGTCGATGATCTGGCTGTTCGAGCCGTCGGCGTTGTAAAACCATTCGGTGTAGGTTCCGGCGTCCTCGATCGGATAGTGCCTTGTCTTCATCCTTCCGAATCCGTCGTAAGTCATGTCGACGTCCTGATAGGGCTGGCCGGTTTCGCTGACGGCCGTCTGCCGGGTTTTCGTTGCGGCGTCCCTCCGGTCGTAGGTCTGCTCGGTGCGGCTGTAAACCGTCGAGCCGTCCCATTTGAACACCTCGGTCTTGTAGTTTCGGCCAAGAATGTCCGAATAGACCTTCTGCGTCCTTCTCGCGTTGACAAGGGGCTGGTCGTCGCGCGGAACGAGCTCTCCCTTGACCGTCGTTACCTGCCCGCCGGCGCAGCCGCAGCCCTCGTATGAGATCAGGCGGTCGGTTCCGTCGGTGTTGATCTCGCGCGTCACGCGGCCCTTCCAGTCGTATTCCCTCTGGTTCCAGAGCCAGACGCCCGCTCCGCGGTAGTCGTCTCCGGCGGGGTTTCCGGAGGAATCGACCTCGGTCGGGACGGTGCTTCGGACAAGCTCGCCGATTTCGTTGTATTCGGCGATGGAGCCCGCGTATCCTCCGGTGCTTCCCGGATGGAGCGTTCTTGTCTCAAGCGTTCTTCCCGCGCCGTCGGTCCACGCCCTCGACAAAACCTCGTCGGAGGCGTCGGGTCCGTCGCCGTTCATGTCCACAACTGTCGTGTACACCCTCGACTCGACCGCCGCCGATGGATACTCGTATCTCGTGTAGGCGCCGTTGTTCACAAGGGTTTCCCTCAGAATCCTTCCAAACCCGTCGTACTCCCTTTCGGTCTCCTTCCCGCGGTCGTTCGCATCGGATGGATGCGGAGAGTCCGCCCAGACGTTAGCTCCGGTGTCGAAACGGTATTTGACGCGCGAGAAGTTTCCCGCGGGATCAAACACCTTTGTCGGGTACGCGTAGGTGCCGGGGTTTGAGGAATCGTTGAACGAGTCCGAGTATTCGATGCGGATCTTTCGTCCCATCGGATCGATCGATGCGACCGCGCTGCCCGCGGTGTCGTATCTCGCAACAGTCGTTATCGCCTTGGTCTGGTTCTGCGAATCGTCCGCGTCCCAGCGGGTTGCGGAGGTCTGGTTTCCGCGCCCCGCGACAAAAGACGCGCCGTAATTTGCGTTGTCGTGCCCCGCCGAGGGCGAGACTGTCTGGTTCGTTTCCTCGGTGAATCCCTCGTGGTCGTATTCGAAAGTCGTCCTCGAGGCGAGCTCCAGATTGCCGTTCTCAAGCCCGTAGGCGCGCGCCTCGGAGACGAGGCCGATGATCCGCCTCGAAACGTACGCCGCGGAGAGGTTGTAATCGGTCTCCGCCCGCTTGAGAACGACCGAGGGGCTCGATTCGTCGAAAAGCTCCGTTTTTTCGACAAGCCCGTATTCGGAAACGGTTGAATTGGGATAAAGCCTGTAGGTCGTCTCGGTCCTGCGCACATACCCGTTGTCGTCGTCGCCGATCCTCGACACGGTGGCGCGCGGATTGTCGGGCCTTGAAAGGTTCGTGTCGTCCTGCGTCCACTGGGTCGCGCTCCATCTCTTTCTCTCAAGCCCGCCGCCGTCGTCCGCCCAGTCCTCGGAGAGGATCGGAAGCGATTCCATCCAGCCGCTTCCGCCGACATAGCTTATGGACCGGTTCGATGTCGGATGGCCCTCCATCCACGCCTCGATCTTTGTGCCCGTTCCGCCTCCGCCCGCGGCGGGTATCGCCGCGCCGGTCGCGATTGTGTTCCTGAAGACGGTCTCCTGCTCCGAGCCGTTCTGGTCGAGGTTGAAGTTCTCGGTCCAGTTTCTCGTTTCGGAGAGTTTCGGCACATCCATAAGCCCGGTTCCCGGGGTTTCGAGGTTCGTCCGGCTGTATGAGAGGATATGGCCGTCGCCGGCGCGGTTGGTGATCTTTGAAACCTGTCCGAAGGAGTTGTATTCGAACGAGGTCGATCCGGTGTTTGACGAAGATGTTCCGTACGTCACCTTCGAGAGAACCGTCAGAAGCGTTCCTCCGTCGGGGCCGAAAACGCCGAGGGACTGGTCAAACGAGGGATCGACCGCCGTCTGCGAGTATTCGAACTCGGCGTAGGTGCGCGTCACGGGCGATCCCGAGCCGTTCTGGTCCCTCCATTGCTGGGTGACCGAAACCGGCCTCAGCGCTGAATCGTAGCCGACGCTGACAACGCGGCCGAGCGTGTCGGCAAAGGATTCGAGCAGACCGTACTGGTTGTGCGAGACCGAGACGAAGTTGCCGTTCCTGTCCGTCGTTTTCGAGGGGCGGAAGGCGCCCGAGTTCCATGCGTATTCGGTTTTCGTGCCTCCGGAAGAGGTGACGGCGATCGTGATCGTCTCGACCGGGTCGTTCGGGTTGGAGTTTCCGAAGGTTTCAAGAAGCGCGTAGGAGGAATCCTTTGTCTCGTAGGCGTTTGTAGCGCCGATCTGCCTGAACTCGATCCTCGTTCCCGAGGGCGTCGTCATCAGATACGCGAACCTTCCGTTCGCCTTGTCCCAGTAAACGGGCTCGATCGCGCCAAAACCGAGCGTGAAGCCGGGCGAGACGTTTGACGCGTCGGCGTCGAAGACCATGACGGAGTTCTTGGTGTCCTTTGTCCAGACAAGCGAGTTGTAGGAGATGCCTATCCCCGCCGACATTCCCGCCCTTCCGGGAAGCCCCGCGAGACCCGCCCCCCACGAGACGTTCCCCGAGTAGAGGTCCGTTCCGCCGGTGGCGTTTTTCGGCGAAAGCCTGTCCTTTGCGAAATCGTATTCGGCGTAAAACCCGCCGACCTTCCTGACGTACGCCGCCTGTGCGGGAACGTCCCCGTTCATCCCGAGCGATTCGTACGCGTAGGCGTTCGTCGCCGACTTGTGGACGAACCAGACGCCGGTCGTCGGGCGCCAGACCGCAAAATCCGCCTTCGAGTCTCCGTCGAAGTCCGCCGGGGCGGGCTGGTCGCCGAAGTTCCCCCAGGGGAAGGCCGTGTAGCCCGAGCCGTCCGAGTGGTGCGCGTACCATGTACCGGTCGAGGGCCGGAAGACCGCGAAATCGGTCTTTCCGTCGCCGTCGTAGTCCGCGGGGACGGGCGTGTCCGTCGCGACGCCCCAGTGAAAGGCGTAGTACCCGGCGGTTGTTCCAAGCACGTGCCAGTCGCCGGTCGAGGGGCGGAAGACGGCGAGGTCGGTCTTCGAGTCGCCGTCGAAGTTGCCCTGGACGGGAATGTCCCCCGCTGCTCCGAAAGCCGTCGATGTGATCGCCCCCGTCTCGCGGCTCTGGACCCACCAGGTGCTTGTGGAGGGGCGGAAGACCGCCCAGTCCGTCTTTCCGCCTCCGTCGTAGTCTCCGGGAACGGGAACGTCTCCCGCCGTTCCGAAGGAATGCGTCAGATCGGCTCCGCCCGCCGAGGGCTTTGCGAGCCACGCGCCCGACGCGAACACCGCCATGTCCGTTTTCGAGTCCCCGTCGTAGTCTCCGGGGACGGGAGAGGACGAGCTTGTTCCCAGAACCTCGGAAACCGTGCCCTGCCCGTTGCTTTGAGATACGCTCCACTCGCTTGAGGAAGGATTCCAGACCGACATGTCCGCCTTTCCGTCGCCGTCGAAATCATACGACGGATCGCCCGCCGCGTTTGTCGCCGCCTTCGCCGGAGAGCCGAGAATCCTTTCCGACGCGCCCCTCAGAACCCCCGCGAGATCGCGCGAAAGCGGCGATTCGGGCGAGGCGTTCTCGAACCCCTCGGGAAGTTCGGGCGCGGAAACGTAGTCCGCAAGTGACGATCCCGCGGAGAAAACCCTGCTTGCGGCCGAAAGCGAACCGGACTTGTCCGAAAAATCGTATGGAAGCGGGGCGGGGAGCACCGGAGCCTTCGCCCCGGGCCTTTTCTTCGGCGTCTTTTGCCCGAAATCACTCAAGAGGAAGAGGGGGGGGGCGACAAGTGCAATGATTGCAGCAGTTACGATCAGTCGCACGGACAGGCGGACGGCAACGGGTTCTTTTCGGTTCATTTCGGCAAGGCTCCTTCCGGCGGGGAATCCCAAAAAGCCAGTTCAATCCGCGGCTCCCAAGGTGACCAAATCGCTTTCAAGCGATGATCGCCCCCGGGGATCCCGCGGCCAAACGGCTCACCCCGCGATCTTTTCAACCGGACCGGCGCACCACGCCCTCCATCCAAACGGCGGACAAAAGAAAAGCCCCCCGGGAAACGAACCCGGAAAGGTCTCGATATTGATTGACTTTTGTGCCCGTGGAAGCATTCGCGCCCTGTCGTTTATGAGTGTCTATCCCAGGCCCGCCTTCCGGGGAGATGTACAATAAGCTGCCGGGAGTTGGCGGACCGTTTAACTTCTGCGATGCCCGAATGTTCACCGACTTTTGGGGAATTGTCAAATTTGAACCAAGATGTTTACTTGTTGAGCAATAAGGATTTGTTTTTTCAAATGATTGCCGGTGGCTTTTGGCTAAACGATTTGGCTTCAATAAGCGGCAAAGGTACACCCAGTTTCCACAAGTCTTCCTGTTGAGTTCGACTCGCGGGCCGCGTCGAGGACTTTTTGGATTTTTAGACCGTCCGCGAATGTTGCGGCGAAATCCACTTTCGTTTCACCGTTCTTTAGCGCGCTGCAGATCTTTTCGGCGATCACCGTAAATCCTCGCGACCAGCCGCTGTCCATCATCCCTTTGGCGAGCGGCGTTTCATTGATTTCGACTCTCTCCCATTCCTGGCTGCCGGATGAAACTTTGAACAACTCGCCGCGGTCGAGAATCTTGTATGCGCCTTCGGTGCCGTAAATCTCGACTTCGTTTCGATAAGGACCCGATTCGGCCAAAGACGCCGAAACCAATGCTGTGGCGTTTTTGACAAATTCCGAATCCGAAAGTTCCATGATCATGAGCGTTTCGTCGTCGGTTGTGACCTCGCGCTGCGCGCCTTCAAACTCCCTTTCTTTGACGTGAGTCGCAAGCCTGCAAAAAACGCGAACGATTTCGGATTCTGAAAACCAGCGAATTGTATCGACGATGTGGGATCCGATCGCACCCAGCGCACCGCCCCCCGATGCCTCGTCGGACCACCACGTCCAGGGCACGCTTTTGTCGCCCCTCATGCCGTTTCCCCATATATATTTTATGTGCCGGATTTTGCCGATTTCCCCTTCGCGAATCGATTTGAAGGCGTGCATTCTCCCTTCGAGAAAACGAAGTTCGTGATCGATGATGGCCATCAAACCTTTCTGTTCGGCGAGTTCGAGCATATCGGACGCCTCGCCGGCGTTCATCGCCATCGGCTTTTCGCAAAGCACGTGCTTTCCGTTCTCGAGCGCAAAACTCGCCATTTCGTGATGCATCGAAGGAGGAGTCGTGATACAGACAAGATCGACGTCAGCGTGCGAAACGGTGTCGCGCCAATCGCCCGAGAAATGTTGAAACCCAAACTCGCCCGCGGTCGATTCGGCGTTTGCCGCGCTTCCGCTCGAAACGGATACGAGGCGCGCGTCTTCGGCCGCCGCAAACCCGGGGATCTGCGTTCGCCTCGCAAACCCCGTACCGATGAAACCGATTCCAATCTTGTCTTTCATAAACAAAAAAAGCCGGAACAAGTCCGACCATTCTCAACTCAAATTTTGCAATCCTTTACGAAGTTTCCTTCACACCCAGACTCAAAGGCCCGGTATTTGCTTTTCGGGAACTCAAAAAATTCTCGTAAACAACGCGATCATGATCCGACATCGATACGATACTCGCCCCGACAAGGTATCTGCAAACCGATAAATGTTCCCCGACCTGCTCGTATCTCTGCCCAAGAATCTTCATGTTCACGTTGCCGTCCGGCAAACTAATATCGGCGTTTAGAGTCCTTCCCTCACCAACCAAATAGAACTCGCGAAGCCTAATGCAACTTACCTCAAAAGCCAACCCCGTTTTGCTAAAGTCTCTGGTTTCACCAGTTATAGCAAGGTTTCCGGTGTTCATTGCGAGGCTACCGGTGTTTCTATTGGGTTCAAAAGTCAAACGAATAGGGACGTGAAGCTCCTTTCGTCGCGAAGCTCCTCCCGCATTCAGGGACTTGTTGAATTTAGCTACCCAATCTCTCAGCATCTCGTTTTACTTGTAAATTTATTTATGAGGGTCAGGGCAATATAAACCCAAAATCCGCAAAATGCAAGTATTCATTGAGCTTAAACCGGTTAACGCTGTTTATCCGTCCAACTCGGCGCCCTTCAAATCCTTCTCGATCAGGAGAGGCTCGGCGCCCCGTCTGATCTTCAGCGCATAGGACTGTTTGCCCGATTTCCCATACTCGGCCGGTGTCGCCGTGGCGGTGTAGAGCGACTTGTCGAATGCGAGATTTACCGCGTAGTTGTAACCGGTTGAAGCGGACGAGAGCGCATCTTCGGGTACGTAACCCTTCTTGACCAAAGTCGGTAGATCGGCAAACTGACCTCCGTTGTTTAGCGAATAGACCGCCTGGGCTTTTGCGATGCGGTTCAGCATGTTTTTCGCCTCCGCCTCGTGGACGTCGAGTCGGAGCGCGAAGAAATAGTTTTTGCCTTCCTTGCGAATCCTCTTTTCCCCTTCAGCGTCGGCGAGCACCAACTGCCAAAAGCCCTGATGCTTTCTGAGCTGCAGTTCGCTTACCTCGGGTTTTCCGTCTTTCTCGTTCTTGTATTTGATTGTTACGGTCGCCTGATCCCCGGTGATGATTTCACCGTTGATTGGCATTTGTGGAGGAACCGACGCGGCGAGGTTTTTGAAGTCAACGCCAAGATCCGCGAGTTCGGTTTCGCTCAAACCTTCGACCGCGGGACGCATGTTGGTCAAAAGCAACGCATCCTTGAAACGGTTCTCACGCAGTCTTTTGTAAAAAACGTTGACCGTATCGGACGGCGAATCCTTTTCGATCTCGATCAACGCACCGGATGGTATCGCCGAATCCGGGTTTGCCGCCTCGGGTTCCGCTTTCGGTCCGATCGTATGATCGGATTTCAACGCCTCACCGGATTGCTTCGCGGATTCCGCAACAGGTGCCGACGAACAGGATGTCCCGACCAAGACAAGCGAAAGAAATGCGACTGACAAAAGTACAAATTTAAGTGCAGTTGAGACAGAAGTGCCGTACGTCATGATTTGTTTTTGATTGGAAGGGAGAAACGGAATAAACGGTGCGGGTGATGGCGGTTAAGAGCCCTGTTGAACGTTTTTCAACAAGACTAAAACATTATAGCAGTTTCGGGGGAAATGTCTAACAAAAGAAGAGTTCGTCCGGAAGAGTTCCAAGTTCCAAGTTGCCCGGAGGAGTTCCAGGTTCCAAGTTCCAGAAGTTCCAAGTTTGTCCGGGAGAGTTCCACGTTCCAAGTTCCCTAACAAAAACTACACAAGCCCAACACCATGAACCTGGAACTTGGAACTCTTGGAACTTGGAACTCTTCCGGATCCTTCCGGTTACTGCCCTTCCTCTATTTCCAGATCCAAATTCGTAGTCGCTCCACGGGCAATGTTTACCCTCTTGGCGTTTTGGATTAACCCTCCAACCCATTCCTCAAGAAACTCGGGCGTCTTTCCTGTAGGGGCGGCTCCATACCCTTCAACCACGAACACGTAGTATTCGCCCGGTCGCACTTTCGCCTCGTACTCACCGCTTGAGGCCAAATATTCGGTGCTTGATCTCAGAAATGACCGGAAGAGCGGCGCATCCTGCCGGACGGGCATCATATAGACGTTGTAATACTTTGACGGATCCATCCCTTTGACGGTTCCTGCCAGCGTACCGTAACCCGAAGAAAGCACGACCTTTAATCCCTTCAGCTCTTCTCCAAACTTAACCTTTACGGGCGTATCCGCAATGTCCCTGCCATTCAAGGTTATCGATTTCGCGAAGAACCCCTCATCGGCGTCCACGGAAATGTAGTATTCGCCTTCGGAAAGGTCTTCGATAAGGAAATCCGACTTCGCCTTGCTTCTCGGTTCATCGCCGTCATAGTCGATCGTTTCGACCGAATCGTTGGAGGCACGACCCGTTTTCGTATCGGCATTGATCGTCACGCTCGCAGGCAACAATTGATTTCCCTCGGTTGAAATCGTTCCGGAAATCTTGCCCTCGGATGCGATTCTGAAAATGATGTCGCGGTTTTCACCCTGAGCCACCTCAAAGTTTCGTTCGGTCGTGGCGTAATTTGGACGCGTTACCACGGCGCCTTCCTCGCGGTATCGCTTGTATGAAGCCTCGCCGATTCTGACGATATATTTCCCTGGCAGGAGATCCTTTAGTCTCCAGCGGCCTTCGGCATCGGTTACCGTCTTCTTGATCTGCGAAGCCTGGTAGTCGTTTGTTTCATCCTCGCCTTCCCTGCGGAAGTAGATCTCAATGTCGTCGATCAGTTTGTTCGAAGTTCCATCGACGACGAGTCCCGAGGCCTCGAAAAGCTGTCGTGAAGACAAAACGATATCGGTATTCTCGGCCTCCGCACCCAAGAAAACGGGTATTCGGCTCGCCTCGGCCGGAGTCTTTGCGGAAGGATAAAAAGTTTTAAGTTCCGAAGTATCGTAATAATTGCTGGTTGAATATGATGAAACGGGGCTGCTCGATCCGTCGAAGACTGAAGGCTCCGAGGTCACCACCACATAATCGCCGTCGGGAAGACCCGCGATTCGGTAGTATCCACGGTCATCCGTAGTCGTATAACCAAGTGTTTCCGCCGGCAAGAGCGTCTCCGCTCCGGCATCATTTCGAACCGACTTCATCAAACGCACCGCGGCTCCGATCAACGGCGCGCCATCCTGATACGTTACGATTCCGCTGATCGCTCCCCCTCTTTTAACAGGGACATCGATCTCCATTCCCGGGGTGCCGTCAATTATGAACTTCTTGAATTGGGGATTGTCCCGATCTTCGGCGGTAGGGTTAAAAATGCCGGGAACTTTCAATACGGCCTGATAGACGCCGGGCGTAACTCCGGACAATTCAAAATTCCCCGAGTCATCCGTCAATACCGCTTCCGGGTTTTGAAACTCCCAGCTCGAACGGCGAATGTTTTGATCCCCGCCATCCGGAGGCGGCGCGAGAAGACTTACCTTTACCAAACCGATCCAGGATCTTCTGAGTGGAAGACCGGTGTCTTCATAGAAAACGCGGCCTTTAATCCTAACAGTGGGTTCTTCCGCCTGTTGGTTGGAATCCGCCGCCTTATCGGCTCCTGCGCGCACCCTGTCGGCGGCATCCTTCGCAGCATCACTCGCAGACGTCTGAGGAATCACCGCCGTTCCCGAAAGAACAAAAAGAAGAATCGAAAACAGAAAAACAAGTTTCTTATTCATTTCAAATTCAAGAACCGCCTTCAAATATTCTCGTGGGATATGAATTCACAAAAAGGAATTCGGACCTCAAACCAAACTCGCCTGCCTCAAAGTTTTCAGCCATGTTAGTCCATCGGCGCCTGCAGATTCACGGTCTTTGCCTCGTTTGGCCCAACCGAGACGAGCAACCCGTCGGACAAATGTTCGGAAATGGTTTCCAATGAAGAAAAGACATTATTCCCGGCACTGCCGATATCGACCACGAAAACCCTGTATTCCCCGGGTCTCACCTTCATTTCAAAAGTGCCGTCGGCCTTTACGTTCCCGGCCGCCGCCCTTCCCTCAAACATCGCGCTGACGATATCGCTTTCGACATCGCTCCGGACCGCCATGATCCCCATTCTCTGCGACGAGGCCGCTCCCGAAATTTTGCCGTTGATCCGGCCCATCGCACCGCTAACAACCAACCTCACGTTGTCGTGTACATCACCGTCCTTAATTTCAAATGAGTTGGCGTCGATGCTCTTTTGCCCCGAACTCGAACCTACGAGGAATACCTGTTGGGAAACGACATCGATCCTATATTCTCCGGGCGCCAACGCTCCAAAGTCGAACGAGGTCGAGGTTGAGGCGTTGTCGCCGGTCGAGCTTCTACGCGAGTTTTCGTTTGAGGAGCGAAAGAAACGCACCTCCGCTTTTTCTTCGGTTTTCAAATTGGTAACAACAACCGTACCGTTTCCGATTGCCGGCCGTCCATCCTCGCCTACTATCGTTCCCTTGAACGTCGCCCCGACCGGAACTTCGATCGTCAGACCGGTGATATCGCTCGAAGTTATCTCGATTTCTTTTGTAACCGAGGGCAATTTAGGTTCATCGGATTCAATCCTTTTTCCGCTGTCGTCGTAGCGCTGGGGTTGAACCTGATCCGCTTTGAGGAGGTATTTGCCCGGCGGAAGACTTCGTATCTCCCAATTCGAGTCAATCTCATCACCGTAATAGTCTCTCCCGAGACTCGAAATCGTGTTCAAAACCTTGTTCAAAATCTTTTGCGGTTCGCTTGAAGATTTCCCCTTTTCCTTTTGCTCTTCTTCCAAAACCTTTGTGAAAGTGACTCGGAAATTTTTCAGTTCCTGGCCGTTGTCTTTGCGAACCACTTTGCCTGAGACATCGTAAAGCGCGCGATTGGGCAAGGAAACGTTGATTCCCTCAACCGATGAACCGTAGAAGACATCGACCGAATCGGCTTCAGACATCGATTTGGCATTTGGATAGTAGGTCGAAAAATCGCTTTCGGTTCCCGCGATTCCCCACCGCATTGATCTGCCTCCAACGTAGTGTTCGACGGGTTCGGTAACAACGACGAAATACGTGCCCGCGGGAAGACCGGAAAAACGATAGACCCCGAGATCATCCGTCTTTGTCGTAAAGATAGACGGCATGCCCCTTCCGGTACCCAAAAGCAGTGCCGCGGGAATGTTTGAATCCCCGGCTTCAATCAGTTTCACGGTAACGCCCGACGCCGACTCGCCGTCAAAATATGTCGCCCTGCCGGAAATCGTCGCGCCCCGGCGGGCCGCGATCACGAGATCCATTTCGCCCGGTCCGGCGACGTTGATCAACTGAAAGTTCTGTTCGATCGCCGTCTTGTACGCAGTCGGATCCGATGGCCTGTTCTCCGCGCGAAAGGCGTCCGGATTAAGAATTCCCTCATTAAAAACGACGGGTACATAGCGTCCTGGAGGAAGATTCGGGTAAATAAACTCCCCGTTTTCATCGGTGCGGACCTTCTCCAGACTGCCGCCGTAGTATGCTGTCTCGGAATTTGTGAATCCGATTTCGGTGAATCTGATCGGTGCGCCGTTGTCTTCGTAAACGAGTCTCCCCTTGATTTTTGCGCCGGGAAGTTGCTGTCGGGAACTCCTTGAAGATCCATTACCGTACCCTGATCCATTGCCGTACCCTCTACCGATCCGCGGAGCTTCGGCCGGAACGGGTGGCGGCGGAGGCGGTGGAAGCGGAACGTCCTGCCCAAAAACCGGAAATTCAAATACGAGGACTGCGAAGAGAATTAGACTCGAAAGACAAAATCTGCCTGACATTAAGACCTCCAGATTTCGACTCCGCTTTGGAATCGAAAGCGAATAGAAGATTAACCGCGAAAACGGGGCGCAACGGCGACCCCCTAAAAACAAAGACCAAGGCGCGTAGGGTTTTGAAGCTTTATTCAAGTTAGGAGTTCGCGAAGAAAGCTTGGGTAAACATTGTAAACCGCCCGCCCCTGTTTTTCACAGAGGAGAGGTGCGATGAAAACCTGCATAACAAAACTCACCCCTTTCAAAATGATCACCGAAACCATCAGCAAACATGCCGCTTTTTAAGATTCGTACCGAAAGCGCACGCGCCGGCCAGCCTTAGAACGAACGGGATTGGCAAAATCGCACTGTCGTCAGCCCGGATGCACTCGAAATGCCAAGTCTTTATATAACAGCCAATTTGCAATATAATCGCCGAAATTCATCCAGGAGTAATTTATGTCCTTCCCAGCAGACCGTCCCAAAGGTCTTTCTCGATATTGCTTTCTGCTTTGTTTGCTAGTATTCGCCCAGTTTGCGTGGGCTCAACCCAAACCCGAATCCGTACTCGGTTTCAAACCCGGAGAGGACTACAAACTCGCGCATTGGTCGTCGATCGTTTCGTATTTCAAGAAACTCGATGCCGCTTCAAGCAAGGTCACGTTTAAGGAAATCGGCAAAACCACGCTCGGAAAACCATTTGGATACGCGTTGATCTCAAGCCCCGCGAATCTCAAAAACCTTGCCAAGTTCGTTGACATCAACAACAAGCTGGCCGATCCGCGACTGATCTCGCGCTCGGATGAAAGAGCGAAAAAACTGATCGCTCAGGGAAAGACTTTTGTACTAATCACACACGGCATTCATTCCACCGAGGTCGGTTCGACTTTGAGTTCAACCGAAATAGCCTATCGGCTGGCATCATCGAAGGATCCGCGGATTGCGAATATCCTCTCAAACACGATCATCATAATGGTTCCGTCACTCAATCCCGATGGCGTGGATATCGTCAAGGATTGGTACGACAAGACGCTGGGTACAAAGTTTGAGGGAACATCGCCGCCGGAGCTTTACCACAAGTATGTCGGGCACGATAACAACCGCGACTGGTATGCGTTTACGCAGATCGAAACGCAACTGACGGTCAAGTATATTCACAACGTCTATCATCCCCAGATCGTCCATGACATCCATCAGCAGGGCCCCGTCAGCGCCCGTTATTTTGTTCCGCCATATCTAAACCCGGTCGAACCGAACGTCCCAAAAGAGATCATCGAGGGATATACCGAGCTCGGGAATCACATCGCGCAAAAGATGCGCGGAGATGGCAAAAAGGGGATCACGACGGATTCTACATACGATGCCTGGACGCCCGCGCGGGCCTATTCGCACTATCACGGCGGGGTTAGAATCCTCAGCGAGACCGCATCGGCGAGGATCGCTTCGCCAATCGAAGTCAAATTCGAGGATTTGAGGGGAAGCCTCGGAATCGACGCGAAAAAGGAATCGGCAAATTTCTCGCCGGTTTGGGAGGGCGGAAAATGGACGATCGGTGACATCGTCGATTACATGACTACCGGCGCCTTCCATCTCCTTGATCATGCCGCGACACATAGGGAGGAGTGGCTGACGAGATTTTTCAAGATCGGTTTTGATGCTACCGGAAAGACTTCGACGGGCGATGATAAAGTGCTCGTAATCTCCCAAAATTCGTATTCGCTGGTCAATGTTCTAAACAAGGCAGGCGTCGATACCGAGTTGGTAGAGTCTTTTGCGTACAAAAACGATTACTTTATTCTCCCGACCCTCGTTCGTTCCGGTCAGCCATACTACTCCTTTGCAAAAGCGCTGACCGACCAAACAAAGTATCCAAATCTCATCGATGAAAAGGGCGAACCGATTCCGCCATACGATGTGACCGCCCATGATTTTGGACTTCTTTCGGGAGCCCGCGTGATGGAAATAGCGGATGACGGAAAAATCAAGTTCAAGAAGGTCACCGGCCAGTTGGTGACACAGGCGATTGAAAAACCGGAAGCAAGCTCCCTGCGGTACGGTTTGCTGGCTACCCATACTCCCTCGATGGACGAAGGCTGGACAAGATGGGTGACTGAAAATTATGGCGATTTTCTAAATTTTAATTATGGCGTTAATGGCAACGCGGTTTCCGTCGCGCCCGATGCGATCGCGGATTCCAAGCTAAAAGCGGTCGTCTTCCCGGATCAGGGCGCGGAGGAACTCGTACGGGGCTATTCCAAGGACTCGATGCCCGATGAATATGTCGGCGGATTTGATGGTGAAAAGGTCGAGAAGCTCAAGAAGTATGTACGCGATGGAGGCCGGTTGGTATTTCTAAACAGATCAAGCGATTTCGCGATCGAACAACTCGGGCTTCCCGTGGAAAACATCGCCAAGAATTGGAATCGACGCGAGTTTTATATTCCCGGATCGATTCTCAAGATGGAGATCGATTATGAGAATCCCGAGTTTGGAATGATCAACGGGGAGCACCCCTCCACGCCGCCGGTTTGGTTTGAAAGATCACCGGTTTTCGCGCTGAAAAACTCAACATCCGATGACGTTAAAGCGACGATAATCGGCACCTATCCAAGATCCAAGGACAAACTGCTTCTAGCCGGCTGGGCGCTGGGCGGAGAGAGGATTGCCGGAAAGGGAGCATTGGTTTTTGTTCGCTACGGAAAGGGGTTGATCGTACTGTTTGGATTCCGTCCGCAGTATCGCGGCCAATCGCGCGTGACGTTTCCGATGTTTTTTAACGCGATTGGAATGGATTTTTAATACATATATATACCGACGACGAATTCCGCCCGCGTCGGTACGATTTCCGGAACCCCCGAATTTGCGGGCTCGTATTATTTATTGACCAGCCAAACAATCACGCCGCGGATCTCACAAGGGCGGGTTTGAGGGGCTGATCGCTCGACACTTACAACTGGAAATGTCGTAGCTTGCGATCCCGTTTTGAGGAACCCGCAATTTGTTACCTTGTGAGAAATACGGACCGGGCACGCCCGGTCGATTGGAGGCATTATGAATGGTCTTTTGGTTACATTCCTCGTCATTAGCGCCATAGGTCTCATCTTCTTGATGATTTCACTCCTAATCGGAGACTTGTTTGAGTCTTTGGATTTGGATCTCGACCTCGACATTGACGGCGATGGCCATTTCGGGGTCTTTGACAGCCGGGTGATAAGCGTTTTTCTCACCGCTTTTGGCGGTTTGGCGGCGCTGACCATTCAGTGGGGTTACGGCTTTTGGGCCGCAATCGGCACCGGCCTTGTCTCCGGAATGATATTCGGCGGACTCGTTTTTGGCTTCGGCTTTCTGTTGCACAGCCAGCAGTCGACGAGCAATGTTCGGGAACGCGATCTGATCGGTAGAACCGCGACGGTTACGGTCGTGATCAAACCCGGAAGCGTCGGACAGGTTTCCTGCATCGTCGGGGAGGAGCGCGTTGACAAACTCGCCCGCACCCGCGGCGGAAAAGATCTGCCCGAAGGCACCCAGGTTTTGATCGAGGAACACACCGGCGACGGCGTCTTTGTAAGTCCGATGGGTACCGCTTGATAACGCGCGTAGTCGGGCTTGAGATTGGCGAAAAGCCACGGCCGGAAATGTGGTTTTTGAAGTGCCGACCGCTCCAATTTTGACAATTTTGTTGATACAGGATGTCCTTTTTTGAAATCGGGCATCAATCTTTGGTTCAAATTCTGGAACTTGGAACCAGTAGTTCTTCCGGAGAAATTGGTTCCTTTGGCCTTGCCCCAGGGCAAGAGAAAATGAGGTTACTGAAATGCTTGAATACGGTATTCCCGCTCTGGCGATCATTGCCGTAATCGTTGTCGCCGTAATATCGGCATTTACGATCATCAGCCGAAACTATATAAAGGTCTCCCCCAACCAGGCGGCGGTTATTTCGGGCCGAAAAAGAAAGCTGGAGGATGGAACCAAGGTCGGATATCGGCTAGTTCGGGGCGGAGCGACACTCGTCATTCCGTTTCTCGAAAAGGTGGAGTATCTCGATCTGAATGTGCTCACTGTCGCGCTATCGACCCAAAGGGCATATACCGTTGAGGGTGTGCCGGTTTCGGTAAAGGCCGTGGCGAACATCAAGATCAAGGGCGACGACGCATCGCTGCGTTCGGCAGCCGAGCGTTTTCTCGGTATGAGCAACGAGGAATTTCACAGGCTCGTCTTTCAAACCTTGGAAGGCCATTTGCGTGCGATTCTTGGTACCCTGACTGTCGAGGCGATCAACAACGACAGGCAGAGCTTTGCCCACAAACTGACGACCGAAGCCGCCGGCGATCTCGATAAGA
Organism: Pyrinomonadaceae bacterium; assembly: GCA_041394795.1. Lineage (GTDB taxonomy): Bacteria > Acidobacteriota > Blastocatellia > Pyrinomonadales > Pyrinomonadaceae > Aridibacter. Next base: position 237,613 of record JAWKHN010000003.1, read on the forward strand.
TGGGTATCGGTCTCGACGCCCTGACGATCCAGGAAATCTCGGATGAAGAGGGCTATCTCGACGCGTTGGGAAAAAGGCGTACCGCCGAAGTAAAGCGCGACGCCGAAATCGGTGAGGCCGAGGCGCGCAGAGACTCGAAGATCAAAGCTTCGCTCGCGCTTCAGGAAGGCGAAAAGGTGCGGCTTGCGACCGAAGCCGAAATCGCGCAGTCGAATCGGGACACTGAGATCCAAAAGGCAAGGGTTGCCGCTGAAATCGAGAAGGAGCGCGCCAAAGCCCGACAGGCCGGTCCGCTTTCGGAAGCTCAGGCACAGCAGGAAGTTGTTGCTGAAGAGGTTCGCGTAAGCCGTGTCCGAACGGAAGAGCAAATCTCGGTGCAGGAGCAAGAGGTCTTGCGTCGCGAGAAAGAACTCGAAGCGACAGTCGTAAAACAGGCCGAAGCCGAGCGAAAGGCTTCCGTTTTGCGAGCACAGGGTGAACAGGAAGCCCAGATCCTGACTGCCGAAGGCCACAAACAGGCCGAAATCGCGAATGCCGAAGCTGAAATGCAGAAGCTCCGTCGCGAGGGTGAGGGTCGAGCCGCCGCAGTCGAAGCGGAAGGCCGGGCCGAAGCCGAGAAGATACGCGCGCTTGGACTTGCCGAAGCCGAGAAACTCGAGGCACAGGGCATGGCGCAAGCCAAGGCGATCGAGGCGCAGGGTCTCGCGGAAGCCAAGGCGATCATGGAGAAGGCGGCCGCTTGGCGCGAATTCAACGATGCCGCCCGGTTGCAAACGATCCTTGAGAAGCTTCCCGAGATCATCGACGCCTCCGCGCCGGTATTCCGTGCGGTCGCCGAACCGCTTGGTTCGATCGACAAGGTCGTGATGATCGAAAACGGTTCCTCGAACGGCGACGGAAACGGAAGCCTAAATCGCTTTGCGCAGACGGGTCCGAATCTGATCTTCAACCTGCTTCAGCAGATGCAGGCGCTCGGCCTAAGCCTGCCGGACGTGCTCGCAAAGCTCGGAGTCGAGGAAAAGGACGGCAAATGGTCGTTGGCCAAGCCGGTAGAGCAGTCGCCGGCAACTGAAACGACCGCGGAGGACGCAGAGTAGAAAAACGCGGGCGACGAATGCGATTGCAAACGTCGCCCTCTTCTTTGTTGCTCAATGCATGCACTTGGCGTACGCATCGAGCACAATCGATATCAATGGAGAAGTTTACTTTTATCATCGCCAGTGCGAGACCCAATGGGAATTCGGAGCAATTGGCGCGAATCGCGGCGGAACGATTGGAAGCTGCGTCAACTGAATGGCTTGCCCTGAGGGATTTTCCGATCCCGGCGTTTGAAGACTTGCGTCACAACGGAGAGCCGTATGCCGCTCCGGAAGGAAACGCATTGAAGCTGTATCAGGCGACCGCCGATTGCGATCATTTGGTTTTCGTTACTCCGCTTTACTGGTACAACGTCCCGGCAACATTGAAGCTCTATTTGGATCACTGGAGCCACTGGCTGCGGGTTGAGAGTCTAAACTTTCGCGAACGAATGAATGGAAAGCGAATGTGGGCGATCTCGGTTTCGGCCGGTCCGGCGTCTAAGGCCGAACCGATGTTCAAAAGTCTGGAACTGAGCGCCGACTACATGAACATGATCTGGTCGGGACATGTGCTTGGAAACGGCTCGGCTGCCGGCGATGTGCTCCGGGATTCCGCCGCCATCGAGAAAGCAAAAAGTCTCTTCGAGAACATCCCGGCAAGATAGATAGCCAACGTGCAACGGAATTGTGATGTTCCGGTTTTGTTTCGGAGTGAAAACCGACCAATTCGGCCCGCCGACCTTTGAAAGTTAAGCCCCGGTTTTCATTTGACGAGGAGAGGCTTCTTCCTTATAATCAGAACTTTTCGATTGGTGGACAGGATCTGCCAATGCGAAGGAGACAATCAAAATGAGTTTCGCAGTAATCAAAACCGGCGGCAAGCAGTTTAGCGTATCGGCCGGAGAAACCTTGAGAGTACCGACAATCGCTTCGGAAGAAGGCAGCTCGGTCGATATCGAGGCGCTCGTAATCGGCGACGACAAAGGCGTGAATCTTGACGGCGGCACGGTTAAGGCCAAGGTGATTGGTCACGGACGCGCGTCGAAGATCATCGTCTTTAAGAAAAAGCGTCGCAAGCAATACAAGCGTACGCAGGGACATCGTCAGGGTTACACGGAAATCCAGATCGAAAAGATCTAGTTGCCGATCAATTGCGCCGGGCGAGTTTTTGAATCGCTTTGGCATTACGAGGAGTTTTTCAAATGGCTCATAAGAAAGGGGTTGGATCATCCCGCAACGGAAGAGATTCGGAAAGTAAAAGACTTGGTCTTAAGAAGTTTGGCGGACAGCTCGTCCGCGGCGGCAACATTTTGGCCCGTCAGCGCGGAACCAAATGGAAACCGGGCAACAACGTCGGAATCGGAAAGGACGACACGCTTTTCTCAAAGATCGACGGCATTGTTAAGTTTGAAAACAAGGGACGCCGCGGCAAATTCGTCAGTGTGTATGCTGAAGGATCGGCCGAACTGGCGTAAGATCAGGGATCATCAGCTTTTAGCAAAAACGCTCGCGCCGATTGTCTCGGCGGAGCGTTTTTTGTCTGTACGGAGTTTCGGTTTTGTTTATTGACAGGGTCAAAATCAGGGTAATGGCCGGAAACGGCGGAAATGGCGTAACGGCATTTCGAAGGGAGAAGTTTGTTGCGCGTGGCGGGCCGTCCGGAGGTGACGGCGGCAAGGGCGGCGATGTCTTTCTCGAAGCGTCCGAAAGCTACAACACCCTTCTGCATCTGCGCTACAATCCGGAGCACAAGGCCGAACGCGGCAGGCATGGAGAAGGCTCTCTAAAATCAGGCAAGTCCGGATCTGATGCAATCGTACTTGTGCCCGTGGGAACCGAGGTTTACGACGCTGAAACCAATGAGCTTTTGGCCGATTTCACCGAACCCGGCCAGAGATTCCTTGTCGCCGAAGGCGGTCGCGGGGGATTTGGAAACGCGCATTTCAAGAGCTCGACGAATCAGGCTCCGCAGTATCATCAGGAAGGGGGCGAGGGAATCCATGCAGAGCTTCAGTTGGAGCTAAAACTTCTCGCCGATGTCGGGCTTGTGGGATTTCCAAATGCTGGAAAATCGACGCTGATTTCGGTTGTCTCGGCGGCTCGACCCAAGATCGCGGACTATCCGTTTACGACACTCGAGCCAAATCTCGGCGTTGTGAGCGTCGATGAATACAAGACTTTTGTAATGGCCGACATACCGGGTCTGATCGAAGGCGCTTCGGAAGGTGCCGGACTTGGCGACAGATTTTTGAGGCATGTCGAGCGTACGAAGTTGTTGCTGCACCTCGTTGATGTTTCTTCGATTTCCGGCAGAGACCCGGTAGAGGATTACGAAGCCATCAACCGCGAACTCAAAAATTACGATGTCGATTTGGCGGAACGCCCGCAAATCGTTGTCGCCACAAAACTCGACGCGCTTGACGAGCCGGAAAGGCTCTCGGCTCTAAAGGAACGAGCCGCGGCGGATCGACGGCAGTTTCTCGAGATATCCTCGGCATCGCGTTTGGGACTCAAGGAATTGATCTTTACGGTTTCCAAGAGACTCGACGAAATCAACGAGTCGAAGGGAGACGACGAATACGAAGATGAGCGGTATTGAAGACATGTACGGCATTCCGGATTCGGCACGTCATTTTGTCGATTTTCCGGAAATTTTATTTTTTGACGAACTCGCGGATCACATCGCGCTTTTGGAAGGATGCGAGATTGAGGAATCCGAGTTTGACGGCGTTCTGGGGGTTTGGATTCGCTTTGCTTACGCAGGCAATGTCTTCCACGTGGACAATGTCCCGGGAAACTTCCGCATTTATGTTGAGGACCCGAATTGTCCCGAGCCGATCCTGCTCGAAATAGCCGCGCATCTCAGGAAGCTTTTGGAAAACGACTCGGAGGAAGTTTCCGAACAGGTTCACTGATGAAGAAGCGCATCGCCTTTTATGGCGGAACATTCGATCCCGTTCACAACGGCCACATGGCCGTTGCGGAGGGAATTTCGAAGCGGTTCGGACTCGACGAGTTTCATTTTGTGCCGGCGTTTCACGCACCGCACAAACCGGAGAATCGTCCGACTTCGGCTTTCCATCGTTACTCGATGCTGGCGCTGGCAACGGCCAGTCGGAGCGGACTCTATGTATCGCCCTTGGAGGTCGAACAACCTTCTCGGCCATACACGATTGAAACGCTCGCGAGGCTTTGGGAAATCTACCCGGAAGACCGGCTGATGTTTGTCATCGGAGCCGATTCATGGGAGGAGATAACGACCTGGCGCGAATGGGAGCGGCTTTTGACATCGGTCGATATCGCCGTCGTTACAAGACCGGGGTATGAATTGCGGACCGAACATGTGACGGACAAAGCAAGGGAAATAATTATCGACGCGCGAGGCGAGAATCCGTTCGACGGTCAAACTGAAGGAACAAGAATCTACTTTACTGATGTCGCGTTTGTCGACGTTTCAGCGACCCGCATCAGAACAGCGGTTGCGGATGGCGAGAATGCATGGCGCGATATGGTGCCACCCGAAGTGGCCGAATATATTGATAAATACGAGATCTATCGAGGCCGTTGCGGTGGTCGGCCCAAAGTATAAGAGCGCATAGAAACCGGTTTGGCGCGCACCACGAACGCAAACTTGAAACGTGGATCTTGAAACCCGGAACCTAATTTTTCCGGCCTTTGTTGCCCGGAACCAGCTATGGAAGAAGTATCAAAATCAAAATCATTGGAAAGAGGCGATGTTCGCGAGGAGATCGAACTGACGGTAAAGACAACGCCGTTTGAGACTCTTGATGACAACCTCAAATTGGCGTTTGAATGCGCGGACGAAAAGAAGGCCGTAGATTCGGTAATCCTGGATCTCAGGGATGTAACGAGTTTTACGGAGTTCTTTCTGATTACAAGCGGAACAAATCAAAGACAAGTTCAGGCGATTGCCGATGAAATCACCTCCAAGGTGAGAAAGGCGTTCAAGCAAAGACCCATCCGCGTAGAGGGTTACGCCGCGGCGGAATGGGTTTTGCTCGATTACGGCGATTTTATCGTTCATATCTTTAACGAGAAATCGCGCGAGTTTTACGATCTTGAAAGGCTTTGGCGAGATGCCGCAAAGGTCGAACTGGCTTAGTTCTGCGCTTGATCAAGGCACCCCGATATGAAGTTCCATTTTCTTTGGGTCGGAAAAACCAAGAACAAGAACTGGCTAGCACTCCAGGATGAGTACCTGAAAAGGCTCGGCCGATTCTGCAAGTTTTCTATAACGGAACTAAAGGACAAGGCGTCTCACGAAACAGTTGAAGCCGAGGGCAACCGAATTCTCGAAAAAGTGAATCCAAGCAGTTTCGTTTGTCTGTTGGATGTCGGTGGGAAGTCCATAACCTCGCATGAGTTTGCTTCTCAAATCGAAGACTGGCAGATCAAGGGAATAAAGGAATTGACGTTCGTTATCGGCGGTTTTGAAGGAGTGTCTTCTGCGGTTGAAGAACGGGCGGACTATGCGCTATCCTTATCGTTTCTCACGATGACCCATGAGATGGCAAGGGTGGTTTTGATAGAGCAAATATATAGGGCTTTTACGATTTTAAAAGGGCATCCATATCAGAAATGACGAAAACGCAACTCAAACAAATCAAGGCAATGCTCATTGCGGAGCGCGATGTAATTACCGGCAAGTTGAGCCACAACGATCTTTCGGTTGATGACAGTGAAACTCCGGATCCGGTTGATCTGGCGGTAAGAAACTATTCGAAGAATGTAATGCTTGCCGTTTCGGAAAATGAATCACGTCAACTGACGATGATCAACGAAGCGCTCGAAAGGATTGAAGACGATGAATACGGTCTTTGCCAGAACTGCGAGGCCGAGATCAATCCCAAGAGATTGAACGCGATTCCCTGGGCCCAGTATTGTCTTGATTGCCAGGAATTGGTCGAGCGCGGATTGCTTGACGAAGAATAAAAAAGAAGAAAAGAAACTCCCTCACGATGAACCTCCTCAACCCGGTTCTATCCCTTCTGTTTCCCGAATTTTGCTCCATTTGCGGAGCGGTTGCTGACGAATATTCAAACGGCGCGATTTGCGCCGTTTGTTGGTTTGAAACCGAGGTTTTCGACCCGCGCGCGGCGTGTTGTCCGAAATGCGGTCGCCTTCATCCAAAAGCCCCAACAAACATCAAATCGCTTTGCACACAATGCGCTGATCTGCATTTTGACAAGGCTCGCTCCTGCGGCAGATACGGCGGCGCTTTGGCGGAATTGATACTGAAAGCAAAACACAAACCTCATTACCCGGCGAAGATCTACGATCTGCTTGCTGAAGCTTATTTGTCAGGAACCCTTGATCCTTCCGACATCATAATTCCAATACCGCTTTCAAAACGACGATTCTTCGAGCGCGGATTCAACCAGGCGGAACTTCTCGCCGAGAATCTCGCAAAGAGAATCGGTCTTCCCGTCGATTCGGGATCATTGATTCGCAAAAGACACGTAACGAAGAGCAGAGCCGTGTTGGACGCCAAAGGCCGCGAAAGTTCGGTCAGAGGAGCGTTCGCGGTCAGGCGCGTGAACCTCATCGTTGAGCAACGGATCCTGCTTCTTGATGATGTGTTTACCTCAGGGGCGACTGTTTCAACGGCCGCGAAGGCACTGAAAAGGGCTGGTGCCGCATCCGTAAATGTACTTACAATCGCCCGCGCGTGAAGTTCTCGCGATCAAAAAAGTACCGCCCGTCTTCAACGATCGCGAAGGCGGGCGGTTTTATTGACTTGAAATTCGGCTCAGTCTATCTCGTCTGATACGCTGGAGCCGGCAAATCCCCGTTTGTTCCGAACGGCGCTGCGAAATACGAGAAGTTCGAACTTCGGAGTACATACCATTCGCCGGTCGAAGGACGCCAAATCGCCGTATCGTCGGTTCCATCGCCATCGTAGTCGCCGGCCACCTGGATGTCGGTATCGAGACCCCAATTGAGCACCTGAAGTTGGCTGGTGCTGCTAAGGTAAGCGTACCAGTTTCCTTCCGAAGGCCGGAAAATGTTGATATCTGTCATTCCGTCGCCATCGAAATCGCCGGGTATCGGCCTGTCCGTTTCAACTCCCCATTTGATCGCTCTGAAAGCGAAGGCGTCGAAGTTTTTGTTGTACCAAACCCCTGTCGAGGGTCTGAATACAGCGATGTCCTTTTTGCCGTCGCCGTCATAATCGGCGGGGACGGGAATATCGGTCGAAACACCGAACTGCTGAATCGTGAACCCGCCGGCATTTGAACCGCTTGGGATATTCGTCACATACCACGTCCCTTGGGCGGGATTGTAAAACCCGTAGTCAACGGCATCATCGGCGGTATAGTCGCCGGGAAGAGGTATTACATTCTCTTGGCCAAAAATCCGCGTATCGACCGTCTGGTCGCTGCTTCGAAGAACAAACCACTCAAACGTCGTAGGTCGATACACCGCATAGTCGGTCTTTCCGTCGCCGTCATAATCCTCGGGAACGGGAATGTCACCGACCGCCCCCTGGGTCGTCGATCCAACCGAGCTGTTTCCAAGGAAAAACGAGTACCAAGTGCCGGCATCGGGTCGGAAAACCGAAAGGTCGGTCAGCCCATCGCCGTCAAAATCGGCAACGCTCGGTCTAACGGTCGTATTGACAACTTTTTCCACGGTTCCGCCAAGCCCAACGATATACATTTCCCCCGCTTCATCGACACCGATTGCAGAAATGTTTCGAGGGGTGTTTTCGATTAGATTCTGTGAAGTGCCGTCCCAAAGCCAATACTCGCCGGTGCAATAATCCGCGTAAATGTATGAGCCAGTTGGGAATGTCCGGCGCGTACCGCGATAGACATATCCGCCGGTAATCGAACAGCGCGATGCAGTGTGCGAATACTGGAAGATCGGAGCGATATAGTTCGAAGGAGTGCAAAGCCCGGGATCGTTGTTTGTACAGCTATTTCCCTCATAAACGCGCCAGCCATAGTTGCCGCCAAGCGTCACCTTGTCAACTTCTTCAATCGCGTTCTGTCCCACGTCGGCAACCCACAGATCGTGGTTTCCGCCGGCGTCAAAAGACCAACGGTAGGGGTTTCGGAGTCCGATAGCGTAGATCTCATCGAGTCCGGCAACACCGACATACGGATTGTCGGGTGGATTAGTATAAGGCGTGTTGCCGACATCCGCGTTTAGATTCGGAGTGATGCGCAACATTTTGCCGAGCATGCTCTCGATATTTTGCGCCCGGTTATTGGGGTCGTTGGCGCTTCCGCCGTCACCCATGCCGATGTAGAGATTGTTGTCCGGGCCAAACGCGATGTTGCCGCCGTTGTGGTTTGAGAAATCCTGCGGAATAGTCAAAAGGATCACTGCGCTTGCGGCATCGCCTGTCGTGTTTCCGTTTATCGCCTTGTATCTCGCGATTACCGTCGCGCCATCGCTCGCGCGGGTGTAGTTGACGAAGAAGTAGCTGTTGTTTTCAAAATCCGGATGAAACGCCAGTCCGAGAAGCCCGCGCTCGGAGCCGCTTGAACTGACGGTGCCCGTGAGGTTCATGAACGTCGATGGGATCGTCGAACCGGGTTCCACGACCAAGATCAACCCACGCTGTTGTAGAACAAAAAGGCGGTTGGTTCCATCGCCCGCGTTCGTGATGTAAACCGGCGAACTCAATCCCGTAAGAAACGGTTCGCGAATGATTTCAGGCATCTGCCCAAAAGCAATATTGAGCACGCCCGCCAATGCGAAAACAGCGGCAAATCCAGCAATCCTTAACTTCATCTTTATCTCTTTTCCAATCCTCGATATTTACAACACTTAATACAATCTACCGACGACAATACCGGTCGGCAAAACCCCGAATCGGAATCCATCCACCTCGCCCGAAACCCGTATCTGTGAAACGTCCTCTGAAGCAAACGTCTTGGCATCTCCCAATGCTTCCAAGTCGTCTGCAAGAGTCGAGGAAGTTCCCCCGATTTCCGAAGTCCGCGAACATCGTCCGTCAAAGAGTCCCTCGACGCCTTCGCGCGGTTTCCCAAAAACGAGATACGCCTTGTCCAAATCAAATTCCACGGCACCCCGATAACCGATATATATTGAAACAGTCACTTCCTTGGAGTCGATCCCTTTCCAGTATTTTTCGACCGAAAAGCGATAGTGTTTCATTTCGGTGTCTGATTCCATGGAAATGACTTTTCCAACAAACACCGCTTTCGAGCTTTCATACTCTTCCTTGAAATCCGGCATGCGACACTTCGCCGCCTCAGGCGTCGCCGCTAAAGCCGCTTGGGAAAACAGCACCGCAAACAAAATGAGTAGCTTCATCATTCAAATTCCTTCAGCTTTTCGCCACACCAACGAGCACGCCAGTTCCGATTCAAAGCTTGTATCTTACCTTCTTTCTGCGCAGCTCGCTTTCTTCTGTCTCAACATTCTGAAGCCGAATCGTAACATCCGCCATTAGATCGAGCGCCGCCCTTTCTCCCTGGCACAAATGAAACTCTCCTGCGGCAGCGATCATCGCCGCATTGTCCGTTGAAAGATGCCGCGATGGAAAATAGACCGGAATACCAAGTTTCCGGCCGACATTCTCGGCTTCGGCCCTTAGCGCGAGATTGCAGGCGACTCCGCCGGCGACGATGATCGTCTTTGGCGATAGTTCTTCGGCCTGTTTCCGCACGACCCGCATCAACGATTTCACAACCGTTTGCTGAAACGACGCACAGGTGTTCCTTACATCCTGATCATCCAAAGCTCCCGACGTATCGATGCCCGTCTGCTCTATATGACGCAAAAGAGCGGTCTTGAGTCCGCTAAAACTAAAATCGGGTCTTCCATCGGAGATCTTGGCGATCGGAAAACTTACCTTGGAAGCATCGCCTTCGAGCGCGAGTTTTTCAATGATCGGCCCTCCCGGATAACCCAGTCCGAGCATCTTCGACGCCTTGTCAAAAGCCTCGCCGGCGGCGTCATCGCGGGTTCTTGAAATCAACTTGTATTGCCCGGGCTCGGAGCTATAAAAAACGTTCGTATGACCGCCGGATACTATCAGCGCGAGCGCCGGATATTCGATTGGTCCATTGTCAAACTCGACCGAAAAATAGTGTCCTTCGATATGGTTGATGCCTACAAAAGGTATGTCGAGCGCATAAGCCATGGATTTTGCAAACGACACCCCGACCAGCAGGGAACCGATCAGCCCCGGTCCGTTCGTAACGGCGATCCCCTCGAGATCTGAGGGAGAGACTCCTGCCTGTTTCAGCGCCGAGTCAACGACCTCCCCGATCTTTACAAGATGCTCGCGCGAGGCGACCTCGGGCACGACACCGCCCCATTCGCTATGTATGTCGATCTGCGACGAAATCACGGAAGACAGAATTTCTCGACCGTCGCGCACTACCGCCGCCGCCGTTTCATCGCATGAAGTTTCTATTCCAAGCAAAAGCACTTTGTACATTCTACAATGAGTAGCCTCCAAATGCTGGCTCGCACGACATCCCGGAATTGGAAGTCGGTATTTGCCGATTTTTGAGCGCCCGTTGCGCATGCCTCATAACTCTCGAACATACCGGCGCGCAACGCCAACACATCTATCGGGTTTCTATTTGGTGCGACTCGCAAACGGTTCGTCACGATCGCCCTCGAATTGACCTCCCTTTGCCGTTTCAATATCTTAGAACTCGCGTTTGGTGTGTTGGCAGAATGCAGCCCCATTCGAACAAGGAGCGATTGCGCTCCGCGGTTCAGAGTTTTCACTTGAGGAATGTATGGCCGGAAAAAATGAATTCCCCGCGCTTTCCGAGAAAGAGTTCCTGATTATGGAACTGCTCCAGACGAAAGGAAGCCTGTTCGGCCTGGAGATGGTGGAACTATCGGGAGGCGGATTAAAAAAGGGCACGATCTACGTTACGCTCCAACGAATGGAGCAAAAAGACCTTGTAAGCTCGCAGGAAGAAGAACGCGGTGCCGATGAAACCGGCGCCCCAAGAAGATTCTATTCGCCAACGGATTACGGAACCCGAATTTTCAAAGCCCAGCAGCTCGCGCTCCGGTATCTCGCAATGGGATCGTTCTAGAGGGGTTACGAGTTTCGAGTTTTGAGTTTTGAGTTCTTGTGACTATAGTGGCGCCCGTACTGAATCGGTTAATCGTTTAACGCCGCCTTTATCGACCTATGCCCCCAACGCCTTGCACAGCAAGGCGAACAAAAACCCCTCAAGTTCCCACACAGAACTCAAAACTCAAAACTCGAAACTCGTAACTTCCCCCCTTGACATTGACACAGTTTATATTTAGAATAATTCTAAATTGAGGAGGAACTCATATGCATAATACAAAGATTGATATTTCGAAAGATGTAAGGGAAAAGATGGTTGAGATTCTGAATGCCCGTCTGGCTGATTCGATGGATTTGAAATCGCAGGCAAAGCATGCGCATTGGAATGTCAAAGGCATGAACTTTATCGCGCTTCATGAGCTTTTTGATCAGGTAGCGACCGAAACCGAAGCGTATTCGGACATGCTCGCCGAGCGCGTAACGACACTTGGCGGCACGGCCGAAGGCACGGTGCGCGTTGCGGCGGAAAACTCATCGTTGTCGCAATACCCCTTGGAGATCTCGGAGGGTGCGGATCATGTTGACGCACTTTCCTCTGCTCTCTCGGAATTCGCGAAGAACGCCCGCGAGAATGTCGATCAGGCGGACGAAGCAGGCGATATGATTACGGCAGATCTCTTTACGGAGATCGTTCGCGGGACAGACAAACTCCTGTGGTTTGTTGAGGCGCACTCGCAATCATAGGTCCTGAAAGAAATCGTGTTGAATAAAGGCCGGGCGAAGCACATGAACTTCGCCCGGCCTTATTTCGATTGATCTGCCGTTTAACCGGTGGAGTATCGATGGGTTGTATGTCGCACCTACCGAATTTCCAAAACAAAGGAATTTGCGCGGCATTCTCGGAACCGTCCCTACAAATGATGCCAAGCGCCATCGCGAAATCTGAGAAGCGCCTGCTTCGCCAGATCAAGGTCTTCGTGTCCGAACGGAAATCTCGAATTGAAGAAATCCACAAAGCCGGGGTGCTTTTCGAGGTCTTTGATCGAGCCTTCGTGAAATCCCATTCTCCATTCGGTAAAGCTTCTGTGCTCGATTTCCAATCTTAGAAGCAATTCGATATGCGTATGCCTCGGATCCTTGGAAATTCTCCTAAAGAGCTTTTCAACTTCGTTTTCCTCGCCCTCAAGCACCTGCAGAAAGGCTCCGTTGTCATACAGCAAGATTCCGGTAATACCGTATCTACGATTTCTTTTGCGAGCAACCTTCAACAATTCGGATAGTTCATCTACCGAAAAGGGTTTGCTTGCCGTGCTTGCGTAGATAAGTTGAATCATGAGCGTGAGAGAAAAAATCCGTTTAAGGCAACGCAAAATATGCGCTGCCGCTCTCCATATCGGCAAAAAGTGCGCTTTCCATGAACGGAACGGCTTGTGGGTGGCCGCAACGAAAGGATCGCAACGGCCACCGGGGGTTCCGCGCAAAGCCGCTCCGCCCCCGGCCACATATCTCCGTGAGGCTACGCCACCGAATAGGAAATTCCGGATTCTTATTCAAATTATTCCCATAAACCGACTTTTTAGACTAGACTCAACCTCCGACTCTTGGAACTTGGAACCTGGAACTTGGAACTTACTATCCGCCCCTCAATCATTCGCCTGCTTCCGCAGCCTACTGAGTCGGCAGCTCCAACGCCAAAAGCCGTTCATCGACATCATCCACGACCTTTTGCATCGCCGCCCGGGCGTCAAACAACCCCTGATTGTAAAAGAACGGACCGATTTCCTTGATAAAGAACTCAAGCAAAAACTCCGCATCAAACTGGCCGATATCCTGATCCAGTTCCGTCGAAAAGTAGTCCTTGATCTTCTCGACAATATCCGCCTTGTCTTCCTTTGCGATTTCCATAACCCAAACAAACTCCAAACCTTGAATCTACTGACAGTTCAGAAAAAGGCTCCGCTCCGGTCACTCGGAATTTGGAGCCTTTGAGTCCGCTCTGAAAAGTCGATTTAATTCCAAAATCCGGAATGTCCTATTTGAAGGATGCCTCATAAGTCAATTTTAAGCTGAAGTCGACAATTACAATGATTTCCAAAGAATCCAGGCAAGACCCCTGCCGCCTTGTGCGGCAGGTGAATGAGGTCAGCGGCTAGTCCAAACCACTTTGATTCATCCGGAGCCCCTGCCACCTTGTGTGGCAGGTGAATAAGGTCAACCCCTTCCAGAACAACCGTAAACCGTAACACACCAAGTATTTAACAGCTGTAGCACGGACCTTTGCCTCCTGCCGGACAAGCCGGCAGGGGGGCCGGAACGAATCATTTGTCGTCGTTACTAGCTTCTGACCTGATTCACCTGCCGGACAAGCCGGCAGGGGTCTATTTGCTAATAAACCGTCATGCCCTAAAAACCGCGCCTATTCCCTCAATTAAGACTTTTTAGAGTGGGCTCAGGAGCTCCAAGTGCGACACCCCGACTTCCGAGCCTCCATTCTCAAACGCTGAAATTTTAGATATGCGACATTGTGTTTGGAAACAGAAACTCTCAAAATAAGCGACTTGGAACTTGGAACTTGGAACTCTGCTCGGAGGGACCTTGGAACTCTTCCGGTCCTTGGAACTCTTCCCGGCACAACCCATTCGATTACCTTCCAGGATAATCAAACACGATATTGCAGAAGGCCTTTACTCCGACATCAAGCTGGCTGTCGTCGATGTAAAAATCCGGAGTGTGATGGCCTGCTACGGTCAGCGGATTCGCACCCTTTGGCATTCCTCCCAGCACGAAATAGAATCCGGGCGCCTTCTCGCCAAAATACGAGAAGTCCTCGGCTCCCGTCGTCCAGTCACGCACCGAAACATTTTCCTTGCCAGCGGCGCGTTCGAGAGAGGGCACCATCTGATCGGTCAGCTTCGGATCATTAAACGTAACGAGCGCCTTGGTTTCTATATCAATCTCGGCCGTCGCCCCCTGCGCTTCTGCAATCGACGCCACCGTCCTGCGCATCCTTTCGTGAACATCCTTTTGCATCCGCGCGTCCAATGTTCGAATCGTGCCCGCCATTTCCAGCGTTTCGGGGATTATGTTTTGACGTACGCCGGCGTTGATTTTTCCAACCGTGATCACGACCGGAGCCTTCGTAAGCATCGACTGCCTGCTGACGATCGTTTGAAATCCCTGGATAATTTGTGATGCGGTAACGATCGGATCAACGCCGTCCCAAGGTGCCGAGCCATGCGCCTGTTTTCCTTTAATCCGCACCGTAAACCAATCCGACGAAGCCATCGCAGCGCCGCTCTTGTATCCAAGCTTCCCGATCTCGGTTTGCGAATTGATATGAAGGCCGAAAATCGCCTCGATCTTTGGATCGTCCATCACGCCTTCCTTGACCATCAGCGGTGCGCCGCCTTCTTCGTCACCCGGAGGGCCCTCTTCCGCGGGCTGAAAAATGAACACCACTGTGCCGGCCACCTTGTCCTTCATTTCCGAAAGAATCTTCGCCGTCGCCATCATAATCGCGACATGAGTATCGTGGCCGCAGGCATGCATTACGGGAACCGTCTGGCCGAGGTAATCAGCCGTAACGATCGATTTGAACGGCAAATCAGCCCTTTCCTTTACCGGCAACCCATCCATGTCGGCGCGCAAGCCGATTACCGGTCCCGGCTTTCCGCCTCGAAGGATTCCGATAACGCCAGTTTTCGCAACACCCGTCTTTACTTCAAGCCCGAGCGATCTCAAATGTTTGGCGACGTATTCCGCGGTTTTGAACTCGCGATTTGATAACTCCGGATTTTGATGGAGATAACGTCTCCAAGCGATAATTTCATTGTTCATCGCCTCGGCCTTCTTTGCGGCCTCATCGTGCACATCGGCAAACAGAAACGAAGGCAATAAAGACAGCATCACAACTGCGGATAGTAAAAATCTCATCAATTTCGACTCCTTGAAGTTTTGGTGTTGAGAGTGATTCTACCAAAGAATTCGGTGATCGCCCGGGATCTTGTTGGAATCATCGAAATTTCGGCCGAAATATTCGCAGTGTGCCCGCCGGATAGCGGCGCGGGTTTATCCACGAGAAAGTGGTAGAAAGAAAACTCTTTTCCTTTCGTGTATTTCGTGGTGCATATTCCGGTCTAAAAATCGACATTGACGAGGAAATGATTTCCCATAAGCCAAAACTGAGATCCAAAAGTGACCTAGAATATGATAGACGCCCCATCGATACCTTTCGCAAACTTCGTGCTTTTCGTGGAACCGCTTGCAGATCAAACAAAGCAACCCAATCCTCAGACATACTCGATCGGATCCGCAATACCGGCCTCGGCAAATCCCCGCAAGCGCAACGCGCAGGAATCGCATCTTCCGCATGCCTTGTCTTCGTTTTGATAACACGACCAGGAGAGTTCCAAAGGGGCTCCCAACTCAATTCCCTTTTTAACGATCTCCGCTTTCGATAAGTCTATGAGCGGCGTCATCACACGTATTTCGGTGCCGGGCTTGGTGCCCGTCGCCACGAGCCTTTCAAACGCCTCGATAAACTCGGGTCTGCAATCCGGGTACCCGCTCGAGTCTTCCGCGACTACGCCGATATAGATCCTGTTCGCCGAAATCACTTCGGCCCAACTGGTTGCGATCGACAGCAGGTTTGCATTCCTAAACGGCACATAGCTCGAAGGAATCTCATCGGATTCAAGATCCGCATCCGAAACCTCGATAGTCCGATCAGTCAGAGACGAACCTCCAATTTTTACAAGGTAGTCGATCGGCACATGCATCCTCGCGACCGCTCCAAGCCTTTCCGCGATTTCATTAAACGCCCGGAGTTCGCGCTTTTCCGTACGCTGTCCATACGAGACGTGCAACAGCGCGACTTCGCCGTTCTCGCGTTTTGCAAGAGTCGCGGTAACGCACGAGTCCATTCCGCCTGAAACCAGCACTATCGCCCGCGATTGTTCGTCCATAAAACTTCAAACCCCCTTTGCTTCGGGTCCCCAGATGTATTTGTGCAACTGCATGTTCAGGCGAAATCCCTCAGGCAAAGAAGTGCAGCGCTCGGCAATCGACGCGATTTCAGGAATGCCAAAAACCGGCGAAATCAGCAAGACGATCCCTTCGCCCAAAAGACCGTAGTCTTCCGCGACCGAGACAGCATACTCAACATCCGCCAGATCCGCGACAACGAATTTAACCTCGTCTCTCCCGGCAACCAACCGTTCCAGATTCTCCCAATGGTTTCGTTCGGACTCGCCCGAACCCGGACATTTCACATCCAGAATCAGCTTCGCGCGCGGATCAAGTTCCTTGGTCGAAACAAAATTCCCGCTCTCCACCAAAACCTCATACCCCAAATCACACAACTTCGCGATAAACGGGAAAACATTTTTCTGCGCCAAGGGCTCGCCGCCCGTCACCTCGACCAGATTGCACCCAAACCCTTCGAGCTTCTCAAGTATCGGCCCGAACTCCATCTTTTCGCCGCCCGTAAAGGTATATTCGGAATCACACCAAACACATCTCATGGGGCATCCCGTAAGACGCACAAAAGCACACGGCCGACCGGCGTGCGTCGATTCTCCCTGAATCGATTTGAATATTTCTGTAATTCGAAGAGTCAAGATCAAACTTCCAAGTTCCAAGATTTCGCGTCCGCACTAAAAGGTAAATCACCAGCCGAGAGTATTCAAAATCCGGAATCGCCAATTCGGGATATCTCTTACGTTTCGGTTTACAAGGAATCCGAACCCAAGAAGCCGTAGGGCACCTCAACGCCAACTCCCGCCAAAGAACTCAAAACTAAAAACCCGAAACCCGCAACTCCCTCCCCTTTCGACTTTTCCCGCAACCTGCCGTAAGCTTGTATTTCCAATACATATCAGGAGATAGCAATGAGGCCACAACTAAAGAAGTTTATCGAACAGATCGGCAAAGACTCCGTCGCCCTCATCCCGGCGGCGCATGAGACCACTCGCAGCTACGATTCGGAGTACAAATTCAGACAGGATTCCGATTTCCTTTATCTGACTGATTTTCCCGAACCTGACGCGATCGCCGTCATAACTCCCGGTCGTCGCACCAAATACACGATGTTTGTTCGTCCCAGAGATCCGGCGATGGAGACCTGGTATGGAAGACGAGCGGGCACGGAGGGCGCCGAAAAGAAATACGGCGTACAGAAGGCCTACGGCATCGAGCGTTTCGAAAAGATGTTCGCTTCGCTCCTTAATGGGTGCGACAAACTCTATTATCGTTTCGGTGTCGATCGAAAGCTCGACAATCTCATCCTCGAATATCTTTCAGGCCAGCGCTTCGCAAGACTCAAGACGGCGTATCCGCCGCACACGATTATCGACCCGACGCTCCTGATCCATGAAATGCGTCTCTTCAAGACCGAAGAAGAGATCGAGCATATGGCAGTTGCGGGCCAAATCGCCGCAGAAGCGCATGTACTCGCGATGAAGAAGGCGAAACCGGGCATGAACGAATCGCAGATAGAGGCGATGATCGAGGCCTATATGAAAGACAAGGGCGCCTCCGGCGTGGCTTACAACTCGATCGTCGGAACCGGCGAAAATGCCACGATCCTTCACTACGTCGAGAACAACGCCCCGCTCAAGGATGGCGACCTGCTTTTGATCGACGCCGGCGCGGAATACAAGGGTTACGCCTCGGACATCACCCGAACATTTCCCGTAAACGGCAAGTTTACAAAGGCGCAAAAAGAGATGTATCAGGTTGTTTTGGATGTGCAGCACGAATGCATCAAGGCGACGGTTACGGGCACGACGATCCTTGAACGACAGAATCTCTCGATCGAACTCCTGACCGAGGGAATGAAAAAACTCGGACTTTTGAAAGGCGCGACCAAAACGCTTATCAAGAACAAAAAGTATTTCGATTACTACATGCACGGCGTCGGCCACTATCTAGGGCTCGACGTTCATGACGCGGGAAGATACTTCGACGACCAGCAGGCAAAGCAATCCCGCGCCTTCGCACCGGGCATGGTCTTGACCGTCGAACCCGGAATCTACGTCCCGGCGGATGACAAAAAGGCCCCCGAAAGATTCAGGGGCATGGGGATCCGGATCGAAGACGACGTTTTGGTTACCGAAGACGGAAACCGCAATCTGACCAGCAAGGTTCCAAAAGAAATCGACGAGATCGAAGCCATCATGAACGGCGGCAAGAGAAAGAAATAGTCGATAAAAGGGGGCAAAAATGAGATTTTGCCCCCTTGAACACTACCTCAGAACACGAATTCTCTCCACATCTCCGTATTAACCAGAAGTTCCTTAGTTAAGCCCCGTTTTTATAGAGGCAGATCTCAAATCGAACGGAATTGGCTCAGTTGTGATGTCATCAAACCATAAGTATCCGTATTTTTGCCACTCAAGGTGCCGGAACTGAACCAAGACGCTGTGCGCGAACCGAGCCTTTATTCCGACCGGATTATCTGCGAGATCAAATCCGTTCACCTGATCGAGGTGCTGGCTGTGATCCATGAACGGTGACATAACGAGCCGGAAGATATTCCGAGAGAGCAGTAACGGCAAAGCCCGCCGAAGCGGGCCTGTCCTATGGCAACTCTCCTTCCAAAGGCTTCCTGACATCATTGGCATATTCCTGCTTTATCGCACCGAAGATAGCAAAATTGTCCTTGGCTTCATTCAGGCTTATTCCATTGGCACCGCCATCATAATCAGGCTCTTCATTCTGGACACTATCATCTTCCCAGTAACATACGGGACAGATTTCATAAGTGCCGCCTGGCTGTTCGTTAAAGGTCAAATACCCACAGCACCGGCAAGGATAACTCATCAAATTCCCCTCCCTACTGCTTATTCCAATAAAACATACACTCCTTTGGCCGGAACATGGCACGCGGCGCACCATTCGCGTCCTTGACTCCACTGGTATTGGTTTTCGGATCGAATAAAAGGGGTATCACCGTTTGAACGTGTCTTGGTTAACGTCCCTTTAGGCGGACTATTCAAAAACTTCTGCGTACCTTCAACGTACTGCTTGGCGTTTTTGAATTCTGGGATTTCGCCTATATGTTTCTTGTAATGACCAAATGCATTTTCTACGGCTGACTTGCTCTTGGTCGAAGTCCACAGTGCTCCCTTTGGAACCCCAAAACGCCCGCCCATGGAAGATGCGACCTTAGCTCCTACCGCCGCAGCAAGCAAATCAACCCCACCTGCTCCAGCCATCATACCAAGTTTCTGCTCTTGATTGATCGGGAGATCGTATTCAAAGATTGGTTCTGCAATCCCTAAGGACTCAAGGGAAAGGTAGGAAGGCACGAACGGGTTCTCTGGCAGTCCCGTAATCTTGGGAACTTTCCAGGTTGGGGGATCAAAAAATCCCTTAAATTCATTTTTTCCGCCCTTGATTGCACCCGTTGTGAATGACAAGAATGCAAAATCGGCCTCGGCGTCATGCCGAGCATCTGTCCCTCCGGCACACTGGTATGCAGGTGCGCATGGTAAATCGGACATACTTGGCGATTTCGCTACTTCGGCCGTTTTTCCGAGATTCTTCGCGCTGTTCGCCGTAAAAACGTAAGTGTAACCATCAGTCGCCTCGACCGTCACCTCTCCCTTGACAGGTCTCAATCCCTTCGCTGGAGTTCTTTGGAAATGGTTTCCAGCCTTATCACTGTGCCATTTGCAGTCTACGCAACATGCAACCTGCATGCCGCTTGGGTCTGCGAGGTTGATGGGATTCCCTAAAACAAAAGCAAAGCGATTAGTTGCCAGTGTTGGCCGTTCCGCCCTGCGGAAGCGTTTCGTCGTATCCGTACTCAAGCCGCCAGTCGGAGGCATCTTCGGGGCCGCGGCCAAGGCCGAGCATCGTTACCTGAAGCCGGTCGTTGAAGGCCGAGCTTTCCCAGAGTCCGTTCCCGAGCCTGAGCTTCTCAATCCTGCCATCGGGGAGGTAGTTGAGGGAGTTGGCAAACGTCCTTGCGGTGGAGGCCGCGCCGTTCTGCCCGTGGATGCGCGAAAGCTCGCCGTTTTCGTCGAAATCGTTCGGCACCTTCCTTCCCGAGGGATACTCCTCCTCGATGAGCGCGCCCGATGCGAACACCCCGTGAAGGAACGACAGACAGGAAACTTATAAACAAATTAGTGTCGGCATCCCCAAAGGCTGTCCTGCCTGGCAAATAGCTCAAAACTGCTGATCGTTCTCACTGTCCCAGTTAAATGTGATTGTTTGACGACAATTCAGCTAGGTGAAATGGGAGATAGTGTCTAAAACCGACAGAACTATTCAGAGGTCGATTCAGAATAAGAATTCAATCCATATTTCCATACTATTCAGAGGTTTCTTAAAAAGGGATTCATTACAAATCCAGTACCACTAATTGCGTAATCGGATCGTAAGTTAGGTGCCATCTTTTAAACTTCGTACTTTCCTTGACCATGTAATCAGCAAAGTCTCGAAGCTTGACCCTCTCAAATTTAACGGGTTTATAGAATTCTTGATGGCGACTTTCCGCACGAACAACAATAGTGAATCGTATGCTCCCTGCCTTCAGACGCTCCAGTCCGGTTAGTCCTTCGAGAACTTTGTCCCTAATTTCGAGTTTCGAGGTTTTATCTGTAATCTCCAAGTTCTCGATTTCGAGGTCGAGAATCTCATCTAGTACAGGCCAATTGTTTGCTTTTGGCACGACATGAACCACCCCGCTGTCAATTGACCATCGGTGGATTATGTCCATCGAGTCACTCAAACAACTCTGGATTACCTGCATAGATTTCTCCCCCGCTTCGAACCGCCTAAAATCGCACAGCCAATCCAGTCGCATTGTTTTTGTCCTCAAATAATCGAACTAAGCTCTTCCACTTTCACTTTCACTTTCACTTGAAGCAACTGTTTGCCATCTCCACCTGGTATGCAAGCCATAAGCTTTTTCAAGCTATCTACTCTCTCTGCATCGAAAAAGCGATCGATTTATTGCCGAACGTTTCAACGCCCCACCACGAACAGTACAATCCCCAGTAACAATGCTATTCCGCCGCAAAACGATTTATCACTTCCAGGTTTTGGCACACTGTCGCTATCACCTTCGGAACTTTCAGGCGTACTTTTTCGCAAAATCATCCCGCTTAAGAGGCTTCCTGTTACAATATCAAACACAAGTCGTTCTTTGTCCTTCTTTATGATAACTAGCTGTTCTTCCTTCCCTCTCAATTCACCTTCATCACTCCACATAAAGTCATTAGATGTGGTTTGTATCATGTTTTCATTGATACTCGTTAGATCTGAGGCCTTATATGAGCGAATCAGCTTTCCGAGAGAGTAGAACATCAACACATCTTCGGCCAAATTTGGATACGTGGTTGCTACTTCTTTGATACCTGGTGCATATTCAAGCGCCTTTTCCTTTGTAATACCTGAAACAACCGTTCTACCTACCACTACGTGCACTCCATCATTGGACACCCTTTTCCACAACGTAATATCATAAAGTTCAATTCTCCAGAGAAGTCTGGGAGTGCTCTCTACAGTGTAAAGTCCGCTTTCAGTATATTTTCTGCGAATCGTGGCCTCAGCACGTATCTCCTTCTCCAGTGCTTCTTCTGCTTCAGAAACATTTTCAGAAGGAATGCCGCCCCTTTGCCAAAACTCCCGACTCCGAACGACATAGTCGTTTTGCTCGCTAACTTTTGGAGAAATCAAAACTAAAGCATATTTTCCATTACTAGAAGTAACAACTTCTGACCAGGGCGGAGAGGGAGTATCCGCACGTGCAGAAGTAAAAACACAACAAATTGCAAGTAGGTTCAATACACAATATGTTACGAATCTATTCATATTCATACGTCACACTAGGGAGAGCAACATCTAACTATCCTTGTTGGCCTTACGATCACATCTCTTTTCGGCAGCCAACGCGATTTGTTGTCTTCTTTCTTTGCCTCTTCGATTGCTTTTGTAACATCATCTCCAAAAGCACGTGTATAATCATAGAAAGTTGCCCCTGAAGTATTAGTGGTTCCTTGTTCAGCAAATGGCCCTCCGGTCCACCCGTTTCCGTACTTTTCTTGAGCATTATGCGATTTACCCAAAATATGAAAGAACTCATGAGCAGGTTCATTCTTATCTCTTGCTGTTGTGTATCTCCATGTTCCAATATCTGGTAACGTACCATCTGGGTTATTTATAGTCGCCGCGTCACCGCCTCCGATACAACTATTTGCGCCATTGCCACACTCTTTCCCTGCGGGTCTATCTACAAGTTGAATCACATTCATAACCGAACTATCTGCTTTTAGGACGTCATCGGTACTTCTTGCTGAATCGAATGTTTTAACTGTAACGTTCGCTTTAACATTTAGTGTATATCCGCCAGCAATCTTCATCGTACCACCCCATTTCTTGAGCTGCGCCTCGACATTCTTTCGTACTTTTGACAAGTTAGGTTTGAAAGTCTTTCCGGGTTTACTCCACAATCCAACACTTGCAGTAACAGTGACAGTTACTACTTTCGTTTTTCGATCAACTTGAACATCAAATTCCGCTTTTTCTCCAGTTGGGTCAGTTAGATTCAATGGGTTATTTCTTACATACAGATATTTATCCCAGCTTTGTGGATCATTTAAATCAGAATCTTTGGTAACCTCATCAACCGTGGTGAATCTACCTAGATGATACGAAAACATACGTGCCTGCGTGAAGTCCAGTTCCGTTTCCTCATTCCTCGAATACCCCGTGAATTTTTGTTTCACCTGATCCCCCGCGTAGCCGTTTGTCGAGGTGCGGTTGGTATTGACCGTGTTTGTGATCTCCGCACCGTATGGCAAGAAATCCCTCCTTGAACCCACATTCCCATCCCTGTCCGTCAGTATCCTTGGGCTTCCGAGCGTGTCGTTTGTCAGGTAGTTTGCCTTTGCGGTTGATGTTGGCTCCACTATTGTCGAGTATTCCGCGATGAGCTTGCCTCCCGCGTCATGGATGAAGTGGGTGGTCTCTCCGGTTGCAGGGACGCGCTTTTTGACGCGTTTGCCGTCTCCGTCGAACGAGTATTCTCCGATCGTTCCCGCGGTGTTTGACACCTTGATCTGCTTGTTCTCCCCGTCGTATTGGAACGTCCTTCCGTCGGGGTCCTTTGTCGTGTTGCCGGCGGGGTCGTATTCGTAGTCCTTCACCGAATCGCCGTCGGGCTGGAGTTCCTTGATGCGGTTTGTTGCTGAATCAATTTCGGGATTCTCCATCTCGCGGTCCTGCTGGCAGATCGTGAGGTTCGGCGCCGTTCCGCAGTTTCTTGTCAGCGTGGTTGTCTGCGATTCGTCGTAGTTCTTGTGTCCGTAGCGGTCGAAGGTGTAGGCCTCCTTCCAGCTTTGCGTTCCTCCGATGGTTTCCGTCGCCGACTTGAGGCGGTTTAGCTCGTCATACGCATAGGACTGAACGGCGGTGAAGCCGTTGTTCTGGCCGGGCGTGGAGTTTACGGTGATCGTCTGCTTCAGCACGTTTCCGTTGTTGTCGGCAACCCCGCTTGTGTTGTACTCATACGCGAGGTTCAGCTTGTCGTCTCCGCCCTGGACGGTTCCGAGAGCGATCTTCGTCGGCTGGAGCCTTGAGTTGAACGTCGTCGACTCCCATTTCCCGTTTCCAAGCTGCATGTCCGATACGGCCCCTGTGGCCGTGTACTGGAAGCCCTTGGCGTAGTCCCGGAAACCATGGTTCGCGTCTTTTTTCGACTGGACGATTGAGAGCCTTCCGGTGTTGTCGAGGACGTTTCTGACGACCCTGCCCGAGGGATACTTCGTCTCGGAGAGAGCGCCCGAGAGGTTGTATTTGTATTCGGTGTCGCCGTAGCTCGTCCCTTCGGTCGTCTGGCGTGATTTCGTCACCCTGCCGAGGATGTCGAATTCGGTGTATTCGGTCTTGGAGACGCTGTTTTCAACCTTTGTCAGCTTTCCGACGGCGTTGGGGAGATTGTCATAGGTGTAAGTGACGGCGGGCGTAGGCGCCTGCCCCGAGGACTCGTTCGAATAGCTCCGGTTTGTAGAATACCTTCGAGAATAACTACTTATCGAGCTTTTCAACAACATATTCTTCTTTCTGATCCATGATTAGACGGAATTTTCCATACTTGAACACGAGTATGCATTCTTCATTTTCGGACTCCGCCTGATCTTTTGCCATAGACGAATTTTCCCAAAACAGGAAAGCTGAGGCAGGATCCAAGAAGCCCTTGAAGATGTCTCCGTCTTCAGAATCTCCGGAAATTAGAACAGCGCGATCAACTCCGGAATTCGATTCGCATGCAAGAATCCATGCCTTGCCCGCCTTTCGATCAACAATCGGGAATAGATCTGTAAATGATCCATTTCCATCGAAATCGACCCGCAAGTAGTACGGATTTGACGCAACAGCCACCTCGAGATCCTCTGTATTGTCCAAAGAGGCAGCGCACTCCGGCATACTATTTGGAGAGAACGGGTTTCGTGGCCAGTTTTTCAAATCAAAAAACTCAGGGTAGTCGCCCTCCCGGGCATAAACGCGCTGGCTGCTCTCAATCCTTCCCGCAACCGCTTGCACTCCCATCACAACTACCAAAAGGATAACTTGACTCTTTAACCTTGCTGATACAATGTATTTCCGCTTTTCTTTCATTTCTTCTTTCAATTCAGTCTAACTTTCGAAGCGTCTACCAACTTTTGTTTCCTAGCAGTCCTCTACCACAAATCTGTCGCCGTTCCATTCGACGCAAACGGAGCCCCCATCAAACGAGAAACCAATTCTCTCTAGTTTAGATTTCGATTGTATTGAAGTAGCTTTGTGTGTCTCTAAGTTATCAATGGCCTCCACTCCCCAGTCATCGGTTACATAATTGTCCCTTTCGAATGAGGTTAAGGGCTTCCCGTTAAACGCAAGTTCCCCAAACATCTCGGATTTTGCACCATCACGGCAAACAACCAATCCGTGTACGGTCGTATGTGCCTTCTTAACAAGTACCGCGAGATCGGTCCCAGCTTCTCCGTCCAGATTCCCGGTTAAATAATACGGGTTGTATTCGCTTGCTGGCACAAGATTGAACGAACTTTCGAGTTCATCAATGCATTCATTCACTTTGATTGGCACGTGAATTCCATTAGGACCAGAGGTCTTTTCTTTTTCTATTTGGTTTCCGTTTTCAAAAACACTGCCGGTTATTTTCGTTTCTTCCGCATTTCTCGTTTGGAAACTGCATCCATTCAGAAGAAGAACAACTGCGAAAAAAGAATTCAGTTTATGTAACATTATTTTCATCTCGTTTGATTCCGCAATTCCGAATCAAGGAACTTAGTTGTTGAAGTGTATATGATTCTTGTGAACATTCTCATTGCCTTTCGTGTTCTTTGCCGGACGTGGAAGGCCGAATTTTGGATTGTAGCCAGTAAAGACAGTATTGAAACCGCTCTTTGAAAAGAGATCTATCAACTTCTTCATTCGTTCAACATCAGCGAGTGAATAGGATGAGTCTCCTGCTTTGACTGCGTTGCCGTCGCTGTTCATATATCTTATGTCTAAAGCATTTCCCCTATGCCCCGAATGACATTTCTTTCCGCTTTTATGGACACACGGCTTGCCGTTGCTCAAGTTTGCGGCAGTAACAACAAGCTTGTCATCCGATGTATATACGCTGTGATAATTGTATGCCGCTACGAACAGGGCGGATGCAGCTTGAATCCCAACCCATTCTTCCGGCACCCTCTGATCATTTGCAACTTCAAAATACGCGTCATCATTCATAGCAAGTTCACGAAGATCAATCTGCCCATGCTCATTTGCATAGTAAG
Organism: Pyrinomonadaceae bacterium; assembly: GCA_041394795.1. Classification (GTDB taxonomy): domain Bacteria; phylum Acidobacteriota; class Blastocatellia; order Pyrinomonadales; family Pyrinomonadaceae; genus Aridibacter. The sequence goes on from JAWKHN010000003.1 coordinate 263,529, forward strand.
TAGACGTGCCCCCATTCTTTTGGTAAATAGTCAGAGAATTACTATTTCTCGTAACTACGATCTCGTAACATGTTTGCTTCTTTGGGCATTTGTCTACCCATATCCAAGGTTTTTCTGCCTTATCTTTCCCCGTATTTTCCACCCATTCTTCACCATCTGGATCGATGTATCGTTGTGGGGAATTCAACGAATATGAATACTGTAGTGGTCTAATAAAACCGGACACCGATCTCGCAGTATAATCGGATTATGAGAAAGTATGACGAAGAGTTCAAGAAGGAGGCCGTTCGGAAGATTCTTGACGGTCAGTCGGTGGCCAGTGTTTCGCGGGAGCTTGGTGTAAGCGAGAACCAGCTTCATTTGTGGAAGAGGAAACGGATGGAGGCGTCGGAGGGCGGTGACGAGGAACTTGTCAGGCTTAGGAAGAAGCTTCGCGAAGTCGAGATGGAGAACGAAATCCTAAAAAAGGCGGCGCTTATCTTCGGGCGGCGAGGATAGAGAGGTGCCGGTTCATTCTGGCGGAGAGCGGGAACTACCCCGTCAGGATTCTTTGCCGGGTGATGCGGGTAAGCCGTTCTTGCTACTACAGTTGGGCGGCCAGACTGGAAGCGCGGAAAGCGCCCTGCGCGAATGCCGAAAGGGTGCGGGAGTGCTTCGAAAGAAACAGCCGAAGATACGGTTCGCGGCGGATCGCTGCGGAACTTGGGATGGGGCGCTACCGGGTACGGCGGCTGATGCGGGAGCAGAAGCTCGTTGCGATCCGTCCCAGGAGTTTCATCCCCAAGACCACCGACTCGGGGCACAAGGCCGCTGTCAGCCCGAACCTGCTGGAGAAGGGAGGGAACCAGCCACAGTCTTGGGGCGAGGTTCTGGTCGGTGACATAACATATCTGAGGCTTATAGGGGGTGCGTTCTGCTATCTTGCTACGTTTCAGGACAAGCTGACCAGACGGATTGTCGGGTGGGCGGTGTCGGCCAGCATGACGCGCCATCTCGTGACGGGAGCTCTGCGGGTGGGCCTTCGGCGCGGGCTGGTCAGGCAAGGAGCGATAGTCCACAGCGACCGCGGATCACAGTATGCGAGTCGCGACTACCGCGAGCTGCTTGAAATGCACGGTCTCAGGCAATCAATGTCCGGCAAGGGGAACTGCTACGACAACGCGCAGGCGGAGAGCTTCTTTTCCAGGTTCAAGTCCGAGCTTGTTGAGGACGGAGCGTTCGAATCGGTCGAACAGGCCATAAGCGAGGCTTTCAGCTACATCGAGGGCTACTACAACCCGAAGCGTCTCCATTCGGGAATCTTGTACCTGACGCCGATCGAGTTTGAAAACCTTTTGAGGTTTGACAACTGGGAGCTCATCAACGAACTTAAATCCCTGCCGGTGAAGCAGAGACGGGCGCTGCTGGCGAGCAACCCGTCAAGGAATAGCCGGCAGGAAACTCATCAACAAATGAGCGTCGGCGGGGCATCCCCAAAGGCTGTCCCGCCGAGCGAACCGCTCCAAAAAGTTGATAGATTTCCTTATGCCTGAAAAACGCAAAAACTTGACACAAATTCAACAAGGAGGAATGTGATATTAGTGTCCGGAATTACTTGACCATGTCATATCGACTACTACCTTGTACGAATCTTCCGTTTCACTGAGGCATTCAAATCCCAAACCGGAATAGTCGGGGTCAAGATGGTAGGGATGAAAATCTTCTCGCGCGAAATCATACTTTCCATCGCTATCATCATAGTAGAACGAAAACTGGTGCCAACGGGAGCCATCTTCATTCTCAATATCGATCATGCTATCCGCCTCACTATAATTCGGTCCAAGCGTGACGATACCGAAAGACGTGTCAACCCTCTTTCGAAAAGGGGACTCAGACACTGTCGATTCGATGACTTGATTCGATATCTCGCTTCCCTTGGACACTCCCATTTGGCCGCCACATCCCAAAGAGATGACCGCTACCGCCAGACTTCCGAACAAATAATGCCTAATTTTGCTACCTCCGTTCAATACTGCCCCGAATGCACGCACAAAACGCCAATACCACGCTCCGAACTCTTAACATGGAATGGATACGTGAAAAGTGCTTGGCCATACCAAATACTTCCGAACAAACACCTCACTTTCTGCTTCCTACTTAATGTCAGACAAATCGAAACCCGACAAATAGACTGCCGTCGCAACTAGTCCTAAACAAAGCGCGGATATGACCCGAAAATAACACAATCGGCTCGAGACACCCGATTTCATTGGTTATAATGTAATTGTTACAAACCTTAAAAACCAACGAAAGAGGTATTTCAAGTGAGCCGATTGATGGGAAAAAGATACGATAAGGCGGTGGCGGAACGCAAGCGAACAACGGCGCGGAGGCTTCGGCGAAAGCACTATGGCGATCAGCCTTCGCCGGAGATGGATGCGGCCAACATTCACTATGATGTGAGCCGCAAGACGCACGCCCTGAACTGCGGCGGGATCGGAGCCGTTCACCAGGCAGGTCCAGAAGATCTGCTTCGCCGGCGATCTGAACAGCCGTTTGAAGCTGCTCAAGTTCCATGTGCCGTACCATGAGAGCGATCATGTGCTAAACATCGCCTGCAACGTCATGGCGGGCGGGATGCGCCTCGGCGACATCGGGATCAGGCGCGGCGACGAGGTCTTCCTCAACGCTCTCGGGGCTGAAAGGCTGCCGGACGCGACCACGGCGGGAGATTTCACCAGGCGGTTCTCCGAGGAAAGCATCCTCGAACTGATGGAGGCGGTGAACTTGTTCAAGGCGGCGCGTCTGGAGGATGCGCGGGCGGAGCATGCTGAAGGAGGCGCTGATCGACATCGACGGAACGATCGCTCCGACGTGCGGCGAGAGGAAGGCGGGAATGGACATCTCCTGCAACGGCGTCTGGGGATACCTGTTCGCTGGTCGTATCGCTCGCCAACACGAGCGAGATTCTCTATCTGGTCAACCGTCCCGGAAACTGCCCGAGCCACTAGGGCGCGGCGGAATGGATCGACAGGGCGATAGCGCTCGTCGGCGAGGCGGCGGAGCGGATCTGCGTCAGGGGCGACACCGATTTCTCGCTGACGGCGAACTTTGACCGCTGGAGCGGGGAGGCCGACTTCGTGCTCGGCATGGACGCGATGCCGGTCCTGAAAAACATCGCCGAAAGCCTGAGGGAGGGCGAATGGGTTCCTCTTGGGCGCGCGGGCGCACGCACGCCGGGAAAGGCCCGCAGGCGGCCTGAAAACGTGAAGGACAGGATCGTGGCGGAGCGCGGATACAGGAATATCCGGCTCGTTTCCGAGGATGTTGCGGAGTTCCGCTACCGCCCCGGGAAATGCGCAAGGGACTAACAGATGGTTGTGGTCAGAAAGAACCTGAGCGTCGAGAGGGGCGAGAGCGTCCTGTTCGACGACATCAGGTGTTTCTTCTACATCACCACTCGCGAGGAACTGGACACGGCCGGTGTTGTCGCCCTCGCTGCCGGAAGATGTAACCAAAAGAACGTGATCGAACAGTTGAAGAACGGCGTGAACGCGATGCTCATGCCGGTGGACAACCTTCTCTCCAACTGGGCGTACATGGTGATGGCGTCTCTGGCGTGGAACCTGAAGGCTTGGTTTGCAATGATGATGCGTTTCAGGGATAGGTCGGAAAAGGTGATGAGGATGGAGTTTCGAACCTTTCTCCTGCGGGTCATGATGGTGCCTGCGCAGATCATCCGGCAGGGGAGAAGAATCATCTACCGCTTCCTCTCGTATACCCCCTGGCTCAAGGACTTTCTCGGAGCGTGGGAACGGATCAGGAGGCTGAAACCGGCATGACGACTCAGACGGGGCTATGAGAAGAACAAAAGCAAGCGACTTTCGGACCGGACGTGTCCGAAGTGGGCCCGAAATCCGGGAAATCGGCCGATCGGAGCCGACTCAGGCTGTTCTATTTAGCCCAAAATCGACTCGCGAAGGCGAAACAGGACGGGACCACAATAATATTGCTGAGAATTGCTGAAAATCACCCGCAATATGCAAACGTCGCTTGTATTAGGATTAGACCATTACAAGTCGCCGCTACAGAGTGCATCAAGAGCCCTACTCTTGATGTGTTTTCTCTTGGTTTCGTCGAATTCGATCTGATCAAGACCTAGAGTTCCGATCTTACGAATCGCATTGGCTTCGATGCCATACCAATTACTCAATCCGCTCCAGTCGAAATCCCTTGGCATGAGATAAACTTCATAAGAGTGCGGATAATCGTCAGCTTCATCGTCAAATTGACAATCCAAAAGCAACAAACATGCTTCACTGAATAAGAGTAGAACTCTTGGAACATCATAAAACTCCCTATACTCAACAATACTATACTTAGTCACTTGAAACCTCCTTACTCCTGTAACCTTTCACTCTTCGGAACTGGATTTGGCATAAGCGCGGAAAATGGCGAAGGACCAATCAGCACTACGTTAACATGGCGAAGGTTCAGGTTTTCGCCACGAGTAAATTCTGGCACAATTATTACAGTTCCCCCGGCCTCGATGATTGCTTTAACAGTTGTGAAGCGGATTTGGTTATGAGGAACAAATCTAGCAGCATCTTCGATACTAGCTCCAAATGAACCCGAGAAAACAGTTCCTGGTGGAGGTATTTCAGAAATGCCCCCGCGCACAATTATGAAGTCGGGTCTCAATTCATCATCTCGCCTTCGTGCTTGACTGGTTTTATCATCTAGCTGATTAATCACGGGAGCCTGTACTTCCGAAGGCAACATCAAAATGATGACCCCGGCACCTAGAAGCGCTGCCGATATCGCGAATCTCGGTGTGACCTTGGGACCGAACCGCGGTACATTCGTTGGGGCCTTGGACGGATTCGGCACGAGTGTCAATGGCGGCCTTGTCACAGGTTGTATTGGCGGCCGGGGCTTGAGCGCGGTTGCCGCTCCTGCACCGCCTACCGTAGTGAGTACTTGAGTAGGACCGCTGGATTCGGGGCAGCCGGGGTCATTGGATCCCCCGCAACCTGGAACAATGTTGTTTGAGTCGGCGTCAATCTCAATTGGTGGGCCGTCATCTAAAATTATTTCTTCTCCGTTCTCAGTCACACACTGCTTATCCGGAGGACATGGTACGAGCCCTGTCGGATCTCTGAATGCAAATGGCCGGTTTGAAACATAGGAATATCGATTGTTTGTTTGTGGATTTCTCGAAAACCCCGACGCAAGCAGCGGATCCACTGCCGTGAACCTCCCGTGGCGGTTTTCGTACATCCTTGCCTCGGCGAAGTCGAGGCCTGTTTCCTCGTCCTTTTGGTAGCCCGTGAACTTCTGGCGGATGTTGTCGGAGCCGTAGCCGGCGGCGGAGGTTCTGAGCGAGTTTGAGTGGCCGGGTGTCGAGGAGTTCGGGAGTTCCTTTCCGAACGGGAGGAAGTCTCGTCTTGAGACTATCTCGCCGTTCTGGTTTGTTACAGCCCTGACAGAGCCGAGCATGTCGGTCGCGACGTATTTCGTTTGTGCTTCGGCGCCCTGGGGTGGAGTTTTCGAGGAGTATTCGGCTACGAGCTTTCCTCCCGAGTAAACGAAAACGACAGTCTCCGTCGGCTGTCCGTTGGAGTCGTAAACGATTTTCTTTACCCTCTTGCCGTTTCCGTCATAGAAATACTCGCCGATGTTGGTCTGCTGCGGGGAGCCGCTCGTGATTTTGGTTTGCTTGCTGTCGGCGTCGAATGTCGTGATGCGGACGTTTCCGTATTCGTCCACGTCCGTCGTGAGGTTTCCGGCCTTGTCGTAAAGGTATCCCTGGCCGGTGTTGAAGCGGTTTGTCGTCTGGCTGATTGTTGGATGAGTGAGGCTGTTCAGGGCAAGCTGAGATCCCTCGAGGTTCTGCGCGAACGTCGTGCGGTTTCCGTAGCGGTCGTAGCCGTAGTTTTCAATCCATTGCTGCGCGCCGTCGTTTGTTTCCCTCGCCTCGGTGATGCGGTAGAGTGCGTCGTATTTGTAGGTTTGGACAAACGATTTCGCGATTCCCCTCGCGGTGATCGTCTGGCTGACGACGTTTCCCGTGTTGGCCGAGCCGCCCTGCGGAAGCGTTTCGTCGTATCCGTACTCAAGCCGCCAGTCCGAGGCGTCTTCGGGGCCTCGGCCAAGGCCGAGCATCGTTACCTGCAGCCGTTCGTTGAAGTTGGAGCTTTCCCAGAGACCGTTCCCGAGCCTGAGCTTCTCTATCCTGCCGTCGGGGAAGTAGTTGAGGGAGTTGGCAAACGTCCTTGCGGTGGATGCCGCGCCGTTCTGTCCGTGGATGCGCGAAAGCTCGCCGTTTTCGTCGAAATCGTTCCGCACCTTCCTTCCCGAGGGATACTCCTCCTCGATGAGCGCACCCGAAAGGTTGTAGGCGTATTTGGAGGTGTAGGTCGTCCCGTTAGTGATCTGCTGGTACTCGGTCGGGCGTCCGAACTGGTCGATGGCGCTCGTCCTGCTTGTCGAAACGCCGTTCGATGTTTCGATCAGCGCCCCCTTGCTGTTTGCGATCTGGCCGTTTATGAGATCGTACTTGTAGCTGACCTCGGTTGTCGTCGGATGGAGGTTTCCGGCAAGCCCTGCGCAGGTTGAGGCAGTTGTCTGGAAGTTCTCCTTCGAATAGCATCGCTTGAGCACTCGGTCGGCGTTGTCATATTCGTTGACGATGTTCACGCCGCGCGCGTCGGTCGATCTCACAAGGCGCCCGAGAACATCGTAGCTGAAGCCCGCCGTCCAGCTGCTGTTGCCGGTTACGGGGTCGGTTTTGGCAAGGGAGGCGTTGACTTCCTGTTCGGGCTGCCTGACCCGGATCAGCCGTCCGAGCGAGTCGTAGAGGAAGTTTCGTTTCTGAACCCCCTGAGTCACCTCGACCATGTTTCCCTTTACGTCATATTTGTAAAAGGTCGGCTGGAGCGGCGCCGAAACCGGACCGAGGTCCTGGTCGATCGTGCCTCCGAATGATGTCGGTTCGTCAACCCGTTCGAGCTGGCCGAGGGAGTTTGTAACGCTTCTCGACCTTCTTCCCGAAGCGTCCGTCGCGACCACCCATGTGCCGAGAAGCGTGGTGCCGTTCGGCCCCGATCCGTCGGCTATTCCGTAGGTTCTCGTTCCTGTGGGATCGCCCGCAATGGTGTTGGGGGCTGCGACCGGGGTTCTGATCGTTTCGACGCGTCCCGCCGCGTCGTATTCGGTTCGTGTCCAGAGCACCGTTTGCCCCTGGGCGGGGCCTCCGTTTGCCCCCAATCGGTACGGATTCGAGACATCCCTTGTTCTTCCAAGGAGATCGTATTTCGTCTCTGAAGCAACATCGCCCTGGGCATCCTTTCTGACAGTCCTCACAACCCTTCCGAGGCTGTCCAAATGGCTTGTCGCCTCCTTCCAGACGTTCGCGTCAAACTGCGAGCGCGTTCTGACCCACATGTCCCCCGGAACATCGTTGTAGACGGTCTCGGTTCGCGCCCCGTTTGGAGCGACGACAGCGGTCGGGCGGAGCATTGGATCGTTGTATTCGGTCGTTGAAACAAGGTCGTCCGCGGACGTTGTCAGATCCCCCAGGTCGGTGGCGGAGAGAACGAGCCCGGTTGCAAGATCGTAGGTTGTCGTTGTCCTGAACTCCTGATCCGTTCCGCTTGAGCCGTCGCCCGGCGCCGGAGCAACAGACTCCACCGGATAGGCGTACTTGTAGGCGCTGTTGAAGACAACCCTCGACTCCCTGCCGGCATGGTCCTTCGTGCGCACGGCGTTTCCAAAGATGTCGTATTCGGTGTGGGACTTGATCCAGACCTGGTTGTCGTCATCCCAGAGCCTAACCGTAGAGGCTCGTCCCTTTCTGGGCGATGTGTTCTCCTCCCAGCAAGGAACTCCCGAGCCGCAGTCGTACTGCGTTCCTCCCATGCCCCAATTCTCGTCGGCGGTGTAGGCCCCGGCATCCGGAGCGGGAAGCAGGTTGTCGTAGACCGTCTGGGTCCTGGCGAGGACGGAGCTGTCGGCGGGATTCAGAACCTTGGTTTCAACGGCCAGCCCGACAATGCCGTCCGCGAGATAGTTCGCGTCATACGCAAAGTCGGTCTCCGCGATGGAGGCCTTTGGCGCCGAGGAAAAAAGGGTGTCGAGCGTTGTCCAGCCGACAACCGTTTCGGTATAGGCGGACGCGTCCACCGCCTTGTACTTGTACGATTCAGTCCTGATTGCGTTCAGGTGTGCAAACTGCCTCGCATCCGCGCTTCCGTTCTCGTCGAACACTGTCTGGGAGCGCGATGCGAGAGCCTTCGCCTGCCCGGGTTCAAAGACCATCGAGACGGTCTTTTCAAGCCTTGCGTCCCGGCTTGCCGCCGCCTCCCCTCCGGAGAGCGGCCCCTTCACCTTGTAGTAGCTGAAACTTCTCGATCTGAGCGCCCCGTTTTCGTCGTAGCTTCTCGATTCCCTTTCGCGTCCCGCGAGCGGATCCCCGAAGCCGAACGGGCTGTCTCCGTTGTCGATGTGAAGCGAGCGGACGCTTCTGGCTCCCCATACAATATTTTCGTTTTCGTCTCTTGTTCCCCTTGTTACCCTCGTCTCGATTTCGTACGACGCGTTTGGAGTTCCGAGTTCATCGAATGAAACCTCGTAGGTTGTTATCTGCTGCAGGACCCCGGCGCTGTCATACTGCCGCCTTTCCGTCACGCCGCGGTTCGTCTGGTTGAATACAGAACTGATGGGCTGCCCGATCGGCTGAATCCACGAGTAGTCAAATTCCTCGTACGATCCCGACGGATAGATGATCCTTGCGATTTCTCCATAGCGGTTGTACTTGAATTCGTAGGTGTTCCCGTTGGGAAGCTCGACCTTTGCGAGCACAACCGGGTTGAAACGCGCGGGATAGGGAATGCCGTTTCCCTCGGTGTCTGTAACGATGTTTCCCTGGGAATCCTTTTGAAGATCAAAGGAACTGCATGAACGAACCCCGGGTTCAACCTGGCCGAAAAGCACATCATTGGGATATTGGGCCGTCAGATCCTCGGAGATGCTTCCCCGGCAAAAATACTTTCCGTCGAAACCGAGCTTCTGGGTCGGGTCGAGCAGCGCCCCTTCGGACGTTTGAGCCGCGCCGTTCGCCCCGAGGCAGTTCGGATCGGAGCTTGCCTCGCAGCCCATCGGTTTCAGAAAGAGCCACGTGAGCTTGTATGAGAGAGTCCCTCCGGCCATTGACGGGTATTCGACCTGTTCGTCACCGGCAAGCCTTCTTCCACGCTGCCATCCCTGCGGAAGGGGATCCTCCAAAACACGGCCGTTTGTATCCCGAACCTCGCTGACCGCCTCCTGGCCGGTGCCAACGGTTGAAAATACCTGCCTGTTTCCGTTCCTGTCGCGGAACTCGGCCGCCGGAATCCCGTCCGGAGGCGACGGGGTGCTCGAGGGGAACAGGTAGACCGACCCGTTCGGCATATGGAGCGTGCTCCCGTTCGCGTCCCTTTCAAGCCGCATCCCGCTGCCATCAACCGAAAGAAATGTGCCCGTCAAATCCTTCGTGCAGCCTGTCAGATTTGTTCCGCAAAGATGCTTTTGGTCATCCGCCCTGAACTCTACAGACGAACCGTTCGGCATCAGCACGTTCACGCGCTTGATGTAATAAAGATTGAATGATGGAGGCGCCTCCGGCGGATCATACGGCACGTCAGTGTCGAGATCGCAAACCTCAAGCGCCCTGCTCACGCATCTGACCGTCGCGGTGGACATCGGGCACTGGCTTCCGATCGGTTGCCCGGGGCAATCCCAAACCCACATCGCACAGCTCGAGCCGCAGGGCATCATCAAGCTTTGGGTCTGGTTTTGGAGGAATCCCAGCCATCCGCTGTTCATACCGCCCTCGTCGGTAATGTTGTCCGAATGAATCTGGCCGTATTGGGTATAAATCTCGGACCTTGTATCAATCCGCGGAGGCGAAAGGGTGCCGGTCCATCCCGCCGCCGATTTCTCCGCATAGCGGGAATAGACGTCCGTGACATACTTCGTTTGGGTGTTGACCGGATACCACCAACTGATGGTCGATTCGCCGCGCCACGCCTTCGAGGAGTATTCGATCCCGGCCGAAGCAGAATTTCCGGCGCGCCCGGGATAGGTCGCAAAGGGTATGGAGAATTCAAGCGCAAGCGTTGAGGGATTTACCTGCGCCGTGCTCCTGAGGCTTTGGTCGATGTTGTTTGACGTGCTCTTGAGTGCGAGGGTGTCGGTTCCGTTTCCCGACTGCGCAATGGCGGCCGAAGCCACCAAGAAGATCGTCAAAACTCCCAATATCGCTATTTTCGCCAAGTTTTTCATTCCCATTCTCCAATACCCGATCATCCAAATTCCAAATCCTTCGATTCAAACCTCCATTGCCGCCCGCCCGGCTACCTTCTGTAGTACGCCGGAACCGGAATGTCGCCGGCCGCGCCCCATTGCTGCGTTCTTGTCGAGTTGTCCGCGCTGTTCCTGATGTACCAGGTGCCGGTCGAGTTTCTCCAGACCGCGACGTCCGTTTTGCCGTCTCCGTCATAGTCGTTCTGAACCGGCAGATCGCCGGCCTGCTCCCAACTGACAGGCGTCCAGAAGGCGTTTGTCGTGCTTTGGAAGACGTGCCACTGGTTGCCGCTTCTCACCGCCTGGTCGGCCCGCCCATCCCCGTCAAAATCCGAGGAGACGGGAGCACCGTTGACGGTGAATGTGACCGTTCTGAGGTTTCCGTTTGACGAATCGAGCGAGTAGAAGACCTTTGTCGAGTCGCGCCAGACGGCGACGTCAGCCTTTCCGTCGCCGTCGTAGTCTGCGGCCGCCGGGGTGTCCGATGCGATGCCGAACTGGGTGACGGCGAGTCCTCCGTCGGAGCTTCTGAGTATGTACCAGTTCGTGTCGGAAGGACGGAAGACGGCGGCGTCCGTCAGGCCGTCCCCGTCATAATCGGCGGGGGCGGGCTTGTCGCCCGCGGTTCCGAAAGTCAGGGCGTAGTAGGCGGAGTCCGAGCTTTTCATGATCCACCACTGGTTTGTAGATGGGCGGAAGATCGAGAAATCCGTCTTGCCATCTCCATCAAAATCTCCCGGAACCGGCACATCGCCATTTGTGCCCCAGCCATACGCCGTCTGCTGCGAGCCCGGACCTCCCAAAACCCACCAGACTCCGGTCGATGGACGCCAGACGGCGAGATCGGCCGGAGGCGCCGCCGTCGCGCCCGTGTCCTCAACCGCCAACAGCCTGTCTCCGGCGTATAAATATTCTCGACTTAGCGCCAGCGGCGTCGGCGTCGGAGACGGGGCGAAGGGGTTGAGCCTTGATAGAAGCCCGCCTTTCGAGTTCTCCGCGGACGCACCCTTCGGCGAATCATTCGATGTGAAGACTCCCGTCGCGGCAAGAGTTCCCGCTACGAGGACGAGAAGGACGGCAATTCCTCCAATCTTCTCAAGTTTCCCGAATCCGCGCGCTTCGTTGGATTCATTTGCTTCGACGGGGTTAGATTTAGTGGACATGTGGCTTCTCGCTTCCGTTGTGCGGTGTCATAAGTGTTCCAGGTTCTCGCGGCCACGTTCCAAGTTCTCGCGGCCAAGTTCCAGGTTCCAGGTTCCAAGTTCCGGATGCGTACCCTATTTGGTTTTCTGGATGGTTCATGGTTTCTGTGTCGCGTTTCTTCGCGGCTTGCTTTCGGGTTTTCAATCGTTGGCCTCGCTGGGCTGGCCCTTCGAGGAAAAAACATATCGGGCGTTTTGTTTTCGCAGAGCAGGGATCTGCGTTAAACGTATTGCGCCGGGCGCCATGTATTGGGCGCAGTTATCCGAGTCGCTTCGCGGAGCGTGTTTGGACTGAATCGACTATGATCCATTTCCACACAGTGCAGTCCGCGCAAAACGCTGTTCTTTTGCGGCGAATATTATTCGCAATCTTAAGATTGTTTGAATGCTGAAGAAATCGGAAAGTGCCCTGATGCTGCGGGGAATAATCCTCACCCCAAAGCGGACGTTCTCGGACTCCCACATCCAAAAAACCCTGCTCGCCGCGTCATATGAAACACTCACATCCGGCGGAGATTCAGTTATCCGGATATGGGTTGTTCACCTTTTGTTGTCCTGAGCTTCTTTCGGGAGATCAGTCCGGGAGACTTCGGGAGTTCAATGAGGCAAACCTGTTTCAATCAATATGCAGACGCTAACACACACACACACACACAAAGCAAGTCCATTTTAATATTATTTCTACTTTGTAGCCTTCGCTTTTTGTTTTCGCTCATACGCAGCGCCTTCTACACTCAGACAATATCAGTATCCGTTACTCCAACTGCGATACCCGGATTCTTTTTCATTTCTGCGCTTTTTATTGTCATTAGGTAGGATTTGCGTGAGAGATTTGAAACCCGGCCGCGAACCACGGCATTCAACTCTTCGAGCGGCTCATAGTACACCTCCCTTACTGGTAACAGGCCGCAATTCTCTTGATTTCATGACATCTTCATCAAGGCTCACGTCCATTTCTTTTGTTCATCTATCAAGCAACTTTAATCTGGGATGGGGAAAATAGGAGGTTGGAGATATCTGCAGACTTTACTGCACAATATTTCCAAAGGGTACATGTCTTCGGATCCAATTTCTTGACGGTTGTCCAATTTGCGTACAATAGTCCTTATACTCTTTCTTAGCGAGAGCTCTTTATTTTCCAAGTCATAGGCGACCACAGAAGTTGAATTCGCAAATGCCAACGCGCTCCGTTTGTATTTCGCGTCTTTTGTAAAGTAGAAGAGCTGTAGATCCGCGAAAAACCGAGTCATCCTTTCGTGATCCTCTTTCGGATTTAACTCAAGTGTTTCTAGATATTCGGAGAGTTTTGGGAGATTGCTGTCCCTGATCTGCCAAAACAAGTCCGGGCCGATCCCTTCCTTCCTGATTACAATGATCTGCAAATCGACGGCAGCATGATCCGGCAAAACCCCGTTGCCAAGGAACGAGTATTTTTCCTCATAACCGGCTCCGTCAAAAAATGTTGCCCCATGCCAACTCTTGTCAAGAAGCTTTACGATCTTATCCGCGTGTTTGCGTCCAATCTCTTGCGTTCGAACGCCAAACCGCCCGCCCAAGACTTCCGTTATAAACCAACTGATCTCTTCCCTGTCTTCACAAGCCGGCACGACATCCGGATCAACCATATGATGCGTGCCCCGCAAGACGCCGTCAGACTTAAGCCGTGCTTTTTCTTCTTCGGTTAGGGACTCCAAATTTTTCCTCCATTGCTCTTCGCAATTCATCTGGACACCGTTTTTCTTGGTCTGGTTCTCACGGCGGGCCAAATTACCTCCTAAACCGCCCGCCGAACAACTGAGCGCTATCAATACCGAAAAAGCGCTAAAACAAAACGTTGGATTTTGAAATCGTTCATTGATTCTTGCAAGCAGGGCATTCGAGCGAATAAATTGTTGGATCAAATGAGTACAGTATGGAACCTTATTACACGACGAAATGCATCTTCAAGCACAATTCCTACGTCACACGTTTGGAAAATCAACAATATCGCCAAAACCCGGCAAAACAATGCTAATGGAGCCCGACAACTCCACACTTCTCAGGGATTGTTGATGTACATTGCACTGTTGCTCAATGACACAGCCACTTTGGTTTCGATTAATTCCGGATCCTTACCCTTTCCAAAGCACGCCTCAACGCCTTTTAGCGTCAAAAGGAAACCATCGACCTTGTACGACCTTTCCGTGCCGAACCGATGAATCGATGGATAGCCAAGAAAGACAACTTCTTTTCCATTTGCATTGATTAATCGTCTTTCATCGGGATACAGCAAGTTGCCGAATTTTGGCAGGTAGTCTCCGGTAGTGCGATCCTCTGGATGATGCTCGCTCAACAGGTTCTTGGAAAAGGATTCAGGAGAATCGCAGCTTACTTGGCACTTGAACAGCTGGAATAACCAAAAATACCCGGAAATTTTTGGCAGAAAGAGCTTGCTCGCTTTCAGCCTGTACTTAACTCCGGAATCAGATTCAAAGTTAGATTCGTAGGTAGAATCTTTTGCATCCAGGTTCATCTCGAACTGGGTCGGTGTGATCTTTGCTGAATCTTGACTCCAGCTCTCGAAATTCGCTACTTCGGCGCGCTGAGCCAGAGTCGATGTCGCGAATAGTAGTTGCAAAGTGATCGCACCACAAATTAGCAGTTTCAATTGAATTCTAATTACCATACGTTTTCGTTGACGTGATTCAAAGGCAAGCCAAATGTGAGATCAACCGCACCTCAAATGCCATGTTCGGAAAAGTGCTTCCTAGTTTTTCATCCTTAAGCTTTCCACGATCTTGAGGTCGGATTTGCGTATGAGAAAATAGAAACCCGTCCACGATCCATCTGGATTCAACTCTTCGAGCGGCTCCTAGTAAACCAAAAAATACTTGGCTTCTTCATAGATCCAGACATCGCAATCTTTTTGAGACCTCTCCCTTGGAAGCAATAATCCACTATTCTTAAACCCATCATACGCAACGTTCAGAGGCTCCATATATCGACCTTTAATCGCCGCGATCCTACCCTTGTCCGTCATTCTTTCAATCAAGTCAGAAAATTCGTCATGCTCGACTTCTACTGGCGGCGTAGCTGCATTCATCGTCTTCTGAGATCGATTTTCCAAAGCATTGACATTCTCCGGCCTGGTTTGGGATTGGTACACACAGGCGCCAGCCAGTGCAAGGCACGCAACAGCAAATATCAAGCGCAGCTCTTTCATTTTATCTCTCCTCTGGAACCGGATTCGCGCTTCCCAATTTTGACGCTGATCCTCTTAGGGCAAACTGATGATTCACACAAGCCAGCCTTCGCGGTCACAAATGTTTTTACCATTTGTTTATTTTGGTGGCGCTCTTTCTTTTCATCGTAATCCGTATCAGGCCTAATATTCCTATTCGAACGATCTGACTATTCACATTTAACTATGTGAAACGCATATTCAGCTTCGATCGACTTTGAGATTCCACCTCCCTGAGAATTGACATTTGAAGCAATTCTGAATGATGCAATTGTCTGAATCTCGTATTTACCAACAGTTCTATAGAATGGATCCATTTTACTGTTTAGGACCAGGAAGGAACTATGCGTCTCGCCCTTCCCAATAGAATAGAAAGTGGGCTTCCCGCCTAAATAGAGGAATTCCCGAATCTGCGCCCTAAATTCCGGTATTTTTAATGGTATTCCCGAGACATTAGAATTGGAGAACCTATCGAATGCCTTCTCTGAAAAGGCCGTCCAGAAATCATGGTAATCAACTTCGATATCTCGACCACCTTGGTTTTTGAGTTCCGCTTCGAAAAATATCGGCTCACCCAAACACACTTTCTTCGCACCAGAAATTGTGAACTTCACGGCCGGCTCGCTCTCATTCATACTTTGCGAAAACACGTGTGCAGGCAAAAACATCGAAGTGCAGAGCGCATCCTAATGATAACTAACAGTGGCTTGTACTTTTTCTTCATTAAACTTCATTACCTCACACGCGCTACTCAATTGTTAGTGCTCTTTTGCGCTTTTCCGGTCGGAGGCATCTGCAGGCTTCATTGCAAAGCATTCATAAAGCGTAAGATCATCCGACAAGTCCGATTTCACATTCGCTTGGAGCTTCGATCAGTTTGTCTCGATGATCGGAGCGTTTATGTTGCATTTCCCCTCAGTTAAATCGATATCCAGCACGATCATTCCATTGTTCACTGATTCAACTATGGAGAACTTGGATTTCTGGTCCGGCGGAAGCAAATCGTAGTTGTCTGAAGGATTTCTTACAATGAGCTCGTACGAACCCGGTGCCAATTGGACTTCATACATGCCCTTATTGTCAGAAGCAACTGCAAAATAGCAGTCATCACAACCGGTCTTTTTGAAGATTATGGGAATTCCTGCCCCTGAATTGTCATCGAGATCCGGTCGGTTTCGGAATTTGACATGCCCCTTTACCGTCGTCAGGTTCGGGATCTCTATACCTTCGCCTGGGCACCTTCCCCCTCCGGGCTGACCGATCAGAACCACAGAAAGGATTAACCCGCAAATCACTATCTTCAAACTTCTTACATGTTTCATATCTGGCCTGATTGGCTTCAATTATATATTTGCTAATTCGCTGGACGTTGCGCAGGCTCCGGCCAAACAATCGTACTCTTGGGTGTGAATAATAGCGAAACGGTAAATCTCCATCGTTTACGGCTTTCTAAATTGACATTCCCGCCCAACGGAATTCTTCACTGAAGCCGTTTCTTTTAGCCTTGGAATTCCATGGCATTTAATGTGGATTTCTGCGAACTTAAAAATCAGATTACGGAGAAACTATTGAAAGTGTAGACCGACCCGTATTCAGTCTTGAGATTCCGTGATTAAAGGTATCTCTTGCTTCAGATCAGGAGTTTGTATAACGCGCCCGTTCCTCTCAATGTGCATTCTTATTCCATTGATTCTGACCGTTGCAGTCCCATTCTCGAATCGTGACGCGCTATCATAAATTGCCGGAATCATCATTTTGCCGGTCTTGTCCAGATAGCCCCAAGCATAGTGCTTGCGGAAGGACTCATCGACAGTTCTCACGCGTACACGGGCAAAACCTTCATAGAACTCGTCGCACTCAAAGAAATCGATTCGTTCGACTAGAATCCTCCCTTGCCTATCAATGTATCCGCATGAATCCACCCCGCCCCGTTCAAACCATGCCTTTGCAACCCCATCACGAAATCGCCCGAGACTCGTCGCCTCGGAATACAATACTTCGGTTCCACCATGATCGATGTAGAACATTTCTTCGCCCAACCTCACAGCAGCTAGCCCTTCGGAAAACGCACCTGCCGATTGAAACTTTGGCGTTATAGTCCACTGTCCAGTTTTATCGATATATCCCCATTTCCCATTTAGTGCCACTGGGGCCACGCCCTCATTGAAATCACCCGCGAGTTCATAAACCGCCTCTACTGCAAGTTTGCCGCGTAAATCAACAAAACCCACCTTTTCCGAAGATACGCCGCCCTTTCCAAAAGGTACCACCGCTGCCATACCGTTCCTGAATTCGCCGGCGCTCGAAAAACGCGGCCGTATAATCAACTTGCCGTTCCGATCAATATAACCCCATTTTCCATCTATTAGGACTGCTGCATAACCCTCGCTAAAATCTCGGGCATCTTCGTAATTGTATTCTGTGATCAATTTCCCCGGCACGTCGATGTAGGCCCACAAACGAGCCTTGGCAACGGCGGCGAAGCCATTTCGAAATCCTCGTGTATTCGAAAACTGAGGTTCAATGACGGCCTTTCCTGTCTCATCTGCGAACCCAATCAGGTGGTCTATCTTGTATGACAAAAGGATTGTTGACGACTCTTGAGCCTGGATCGTGCAAGTTGCAAAGCAGATGAGCAACGCGACAACCAACAGGCTGTTTTCCTGGCCCCCCTGAATTTTAGACAATCGATTATTGTGTTTATTCACCACGACATTGCACCCGTTTGGCTAATGGGAAAGGACGGACAACCTCGGCGTTGTTTTGACTTGGCGCCTCGAAGACCTTCCACTCGCGCTGAGAGATGGGAGCCAGTATCCGTTCTTGTAACGGCATTGATCCATCGCAAGAGAATATGATGCGCGATGTCGAACGTTCGATGTCGGTGGCTGCAGACTTTTCGTTAGAGATGGGTTCCGAACGATTCTCTGTTCGCCTCATTGCCGGCGCGAGGGGAGTTGCGAGTTTTGAGTTTCGAGTTTTGAGTTCTATTGGTGGTGTTGATTTTTTTACTCGAACTCGCGTGGTTTTGAAGGGGTTGTTCGCGCGGAGCGCTCATTGCAGGCCGGGGAGTTACGAGTTTTGAGTTTCGAGTTTTGAGTTCTATTGGTGGTGTTGATTTTATTACTCGAACTCGCGTGGTTTTGGAGGGGTCGTTCGCGCGGAGCGCTCATTGCAGGCGGGGACGCCTGCGCGCCAGTCTCGCTTCGCTCATTGCAGGCGGGGACGCCTGCGCGCCAGTCGCGCCTGCGCATTGGTGGGGAGTCGGGCTTCTTTTTATTTTGGTGTTTGAAGTTCTAGAATCATAGGTAGAAATCAGGACTTTTTTATAACTTGTTTTATGCCGTTAAGTACGATTGAAGAAGCTGTTGAGGATATTCGCGTTGGGAAGATGATCATCATCGTCGATGACGAGGATCGCGAGAATGAGGGGGATCTTGTTTGCGCGGCGGAGATGGTGACGCCCGAGATCATCAATTTTATGGCGACGCATGGACGCGGTTTGATCTGCATGCCGCTTACCGAAGACCGTTGCGACTTTCTGCAGTTGCCGCCGCAAACCCAGGAAAACACTTCAAGCATGGGAACCGCCTTTACGATCTCTATCGAGGCTAAAGAGGGCGTTACCACGGGAATTTCGGCCGCCGATCGTGCGAAGACGATCTCGACCGCCGTTTCCAAGGATTGCAAACCGACGGATCTCGCGAGACCCGGCCATGTCTTTCCGCTTCGTGCCAAGAACGGCGGGGTTCTCGTAAGAGTCGGGCAAACCGAGGCGAGCGTGGACATAGCCCGCATCGCCGGTCTTGATCCCTCCGCGGTGATCTGCGAGATCATGAACGAAGACGGTACGATGGCGCGTCTGCCCGAACTTCGGGTTTTCGCCGAAACCCACGGACTCAAGATCATTTCCGTCGCCGATCTGGTTCGCTACCGGATTTCTAAGGAAAGCCTCGTCAGGAAGGTTGTCGAGACGGAACTTCCCACGGACTTTGGCGTGTTTCAAACTGCGGCTTTCGAAAACGTGATCAACGGCGAAACACATATCGCCTTTACGATGGGCGAGCTCTCCGAAACAACCGACCCCGTGCTGGTTCGCGTCCAAACAGAAAACATCACATTCGCGATGTTTGGAGCGCAATTGGGCGAGGCGTCGAGTGCTTTGCGCGTTTCCCTAAAAAAAATCGCCGAAGAGGGACGCGGCGTCGTTTTATACCTGCGGCAGAACGAACACAATCTCGATTTGATTCATCAATTGCAAACGTATGCGTTGATGATCGAATCCGGCCAATCCTTTCAGGAGGCACGCAAAACCACCGGTTATGGGAAGGCGAGAGACTATGGAATCGGGGCGCAGATTCTAAAGATGCTTGGTGTAAACAAAATCAGGCTGCTTTCAAATCACCCTCCAAAGGTAAACGCCATCGAGGCTTTTGGTCTGGAGATCGTGGAGGTGGAGCCGATTGCGGGTTAGTCTGGTTGGAATATGACGGGGTGTTCCAAGTTCCAAGTTCCAGAGTTCCAAGGAGTCCGGAAGAGTTCCAGGTTCCAAGTTCCAGAGTTCCAAGGGAACCGGAAGAGTTCCAGGTTCCAAGTTCCAGAGTTCCGAGTTCGTGGTGGTGGAGTTGATTTATTGAAATCGGGGGTTGAGGGTGTTGAACGTTTGTTTGGTTGATCTGAGCCGGTATGTTTTGTTTAGCGATTTCTTTTCCCGAGTAACTTTTGAACTTGGAACTGTGGAACTGTGGAACTTGGAACTCTTCAGATCTCTTCCGGACGAATTCTTTTTTGCAAAGTTCAGCCCTTTGCATCGCTTCTTCGAATTGCTCATTCGAAACGTCGCGATTTAAGATATAATTCCCCAATACAAGCGCTCTCCTCAATTTGATTGATGCCCGATAAGAACGAACAAGAGAAACCGGAACCGTCTGGCGAATCCAGACGGGAAGAGGCTCCGGCGGTTCGAAGATCGCGCGGATTCTTCACACGTCGAAGAGTGCTGCTCGGCATCGGTGCGTCCGCCGTAATCATTCTCCTGATTTTCGCGGGCTTTTTGATCTACGTCCGCTCGGGCGCATTCAGCAATTACGTCAAAACACAATTCGTAACCGCCTTTGACGAGATGGGAATCTCGATGAAGGCGAAACAGTTTGACGTAACGTTCTCGCCGTTCGGCATGACGGTAAAAGACGCGGAGTTTTTCAACAAGAAGAACGGCAAAAAGATAGTCGAGTTTGATTCGGCCGAATTGCGAATGTCGATCATGGATCTGTGGGCGGCGAGCCGGATCAGAAACGTCAGCATCGACCGCGCCGATATCGATGGTTTGGAAGTTTGGATCGAGTTTGATCAAAACGGGAAATCCAACTACGAGGGGATCGAGCTTCTCCCGCCAAAAAGCAGCGTCAGATTTCAATACGCGGCGGCGAACGTTCATTTGAGCAACGGCCTTTTGCATTTCGGCGATCAAAAACGCGTGATCGCTGGAAACGCGAAAGAGCTTGCCCTTCTTTTAACGCCAGACGAAAAGCGCCCGGCGGATTCCAAGGATATTGCCTACAACTTCGATCTTTCGGCAACCAAATCCGACTTTGTCTATGACACAAGCAAGGTCGAACCGATCGGAATAAAGGCGCGCGGAAGGCTTCACGAGGAAGGCGCGGACATCTCCTCGCTTTCGATAACGAGCCCGGTTGGCGATTCGAGCTTTAGCGGAACGATAAAGGACTGGTCGCGACTGATCTACGATCTGAAGGTTACATCGACAGTCGATTTGACGCGCGTTTCGACGACGTTTCCTCTGACGACGCCAATCAACGGCATCGGAAACTTCAACGGAAAAGTCAGCGGCGAGGGCGAAAACTACAAGATCTCGGGCGAGGTTTCCTCGGAATCGCTCGCCGCTTCAAACATAAGGCTCAAGGGTCTGCGTGTAAATGCCGACGCCAACGGCTCCGGCGCGATGTATGAAGCAAACGGAAAGGCCGTCGCCGAATTGCTAACCTTTGGCGATTTCCGCATCGACTTCCCGTCGCTTGTCGGTTCGATACGCGGCACCGGAGCGGACTTCAAATGGTGGGGCGAACTCCAGGCCGCAGCCGCCGATTCTCCTTTGGGCACGATTGGGAGTCTTTATATCAGCGACGCGGTCGCCGAATATGAAGACAATCAATTGCTTGCGACGTTTGGAAATTTCCGCGCACGCGAGTTTTCGAGCGATTCGGTTAGACTCCAGTCCATTCAAACCAGCAACATACGGATCGTTTCGCGCGACGGGCTGACGGTCGCCGATGTTCCGCGTGCGACCGCCTCGACGCTTAACGTCGATAATGCGAGGATGAACGGCGTCGCGGTTGACGGCGCGACGGTTCGCAACCGAAACGGGGAAACGGAAGTCGATGCCGAAAGAGCGAAGGTGGAGGATTTTGAAAGCGGCGATACAAAGCTCCGCGGCGCGGTGGCGTCGAATATAAAGGTAAGAAACCGCAACGGACAAACATCCGTGACCGCCGGAAACATACGTTCGGATCAGGTGAAAACGGGAAGCGCCACAACGGACGGCGTCGATGCATCAAACGTCGAGATCGATTACGACGGTCGGAGCACGGGAATCACCTCGACCGCGGTAAAAATCGCCCGCGTCGACACGGACGCCGCGGTCCTTTCGAATCTGAATGTCGCCGGCGTAAGGCTTACCGTCCGCGACGGCACGATCGAGGGAACCACATCTGACTTTGATGCCGGAGATATAGATTTGAAGGGCAACGGACGCCTCAACGCGGTTGCGGTCAAAAAGCCCGTCTTTGTTTTGGAGCCATCCGGACGATACCGCGCGACGATGGACATGACGCTTGGCGGCGGCTTGCTGGGGAACGTCGCTCTCGGAAACGCGCGGGCTTCTGTTGTTGCCGACAACGAACGGATAAATCTCGATGACCTGACCGCCGAGGTGATGGAAGGCGACATCAAGGGAAGCGCCGTTATCGCCTCAAACTCCTCAACGCGCTCCTCGGTCAATGCAGATTTCACGGGGCTTGATCTTTCAAAGCTCCTTGCCGTACAGGGCGGCCGAATGATACCGCTCGAGGGAAAAACCGACGGCCGTGCGGAGCTTTCGTTTCCGGGAACCGATTTCAAGCGGGCGAGCGGAACGTTGCGCGCCGAGATCAACGCCAACGCGGGTACCGAGGAAAAAGGCTTTATTCCCGTGACGGGAAGACTCGAGGCGAATGCGGTAAATGGTCTGTTCAATGTGGACTATGCCTCGTTTGAGACCGAAAAGAGCATTCTCAACGCCAACGGCAAGTTTGATCTTGGCGGTTATGGCTCCGATCTCGCGTTCGCGCTCAATTCGAGTGATGCGGCGGAAATCGACAGGATCATTCGAGTGATCGGAATCGCACCCGACTTTGAAAATCAGTTGGACAAATACGAGGTAAATCTCGCGGGCAATCTCGTCTTTAATGGAAAACTTACGGGAAACCTCTCGGAGCCGAATCTCGACGGACGAGCTTCTCTCGATACGCTTCTGGTGCGCGGAAAAGACGTCGGCTCGGTCTCGGCAACGGTCGCAACCACGAGCACGGGCGCAAAGATCGACAACGGCGAGCTGCTCGCACGAAACGGCGGTTCGATGAATTTCGCCGTAGCGATTCCCTATGGCGGTCAAAACAACGCCTCGGTCGAAGCGACGCTCAAAGATTTCGAACTCGCCACGCTCGGGATACTGATTCCGCCCGCATCGCTCCCCGAACAGCTTCGCGATTTTTCCGGCAGAAGCACGGGAAACCTCAACCTGTTTGGTCTTCCCGGCGATCTTCGCGGCGACGCGAATCTACAGGCGCAGAATGGCGAAATCAACGGACAGTCGTTTGAGGGTCTGAACGCGAAGGCGACGTTTGAAAAGGATCTGATCCGCATCGAAACTTTCGAAGCCGGATTTGGAAATGGAACTTTAAAAGCAAACGGCGATATCAGAACCGAAATCGGCGGTTTTAATCTAAACGTCGAGGCCGCGAACATACCGGCGACAAAGATCCTCGCCTTCTTTCCAAAATCGGAATCAATTCCAGATATCGCCGGAGCGATCAGTCTAACGGGAACAGCCGTCGGCGCGAACTCGGATTCGAAAACCTGGAACTTTACGTTTGAGGGAACAGGAACGGGAGTCGCGATCAATGGAAGCCGTCTGGGACGCATGGACTTCAAGGGTGTCACCGAGAACAACGTTTTGACGGCGGACTTGACGGGGAATGTCGGCGGGAGAAAGCAACTTATCACGGCATCGGTGAATTTTGCGGACCAGCGTCTTCCGCTCACGGCCCGAAGCATACTCGACCGCACACCGGTCGCACCCTATATCGCTATCTTCCGACCGCAAGAAAGCGGCTCGGTCGAAATAACCGGAAACGCATCGGGCGAGATAAATATCTCGGGGTTTCTAACCAGACAGAACGAGCAGGGAGAACGGGTTTTCTCAACCGACGGACTGCGCGGAACCGCCGTACTGAGCGATGTCGGGTTGTTGTTTGACGAAATCCCGCTCAACTCGGTCGATCCCGTGAGGGTCAGCTTTAGCATGAGCGAGATCGATTTTGAAAGCGCTCGTTTTGCGGGAAGCGGTTCGAATGTGACAGTCACCGGCACGAAGGCGTTTACCGATTCTGGGATGAACGCGCTCGTGGTTGAGGGAAAGGTCAATCTTGGAATCATCCGCGCTTTTTCGAGAAACACGCTTCGGAACGTCTTTTTGACGGGCGTTGCGGATGTTGAGATGAGGCTTTCGGGAGTAAACCGAACGGCCGTTTTGAATGGAACCGCCGTGCTCGAAAACGGTTCGGCGGCGACCTTTGTCGGCTCAAACCGCGTTACATTCGAACGCGTAAACGGAATCGTTAGGTTTACGACGAACCAGATCCAGTTCGAAAGGATCACCGCGAATCTCGGTGGCGGACAAGTGACGGCAACCGGCGGCGCGCTTCTTACCGATCGCCTGAATCTCGATCGAATCCGTTTGGAAATCCGCGGAACAAACATCACGGCGCCGCTTCCCGAGGATTTCATTACGACCGGAAACGCCGATATCGAGATCAACGGCAGACTCGAAGGCAACGAGTTTGCGACACTCGTTTCGGGCACGATCATCGCCCGCCGAAGCGTTTATCGAAAGGACATCGATCTTGCGGATCTTATCAGCAACAGGCGCGACGCAACTCTAAACAAATCGTCGGATTCGGATGCCGGCGACGGCATATACTATTCCCCTCCAACGCTCGACATACGCATACTCGGGCGCGAAGCGCTCGTTGTCAAAAACAATCTCGCCGACCTGACCGCTTCGGCCGATCTGCGGCTTGAGGGCGATGTAGAGGCTCCGAGGCTTTCCGGGCGCATCACCGCCTCGCGCGGCACGATCTTTTTCCGCAACGACAGATATGAGGTTCAGCGCGGCGTCTTAACGTTTCCGCCAAATACCGACATCGAACCGCGGATCAACCTGCAGGCGGAAACCGAGGTTCGCGGATATCAAATTTTTGTAAATCTCAGCGGCGATCTGAGCGACACAGATGCCTTGACGACCGTCGTCACATCGAACCCCGCACTTCCGCAGCAAGACATCGTCTCGCTTATTACAACGGGAAATCTCTCGAACACCGCTGATGGAATTCCGACGATCGCACAGGGCGGGCTCAACACGGCGGCCGAGATACTTACCGATGAGATCATCAACCGACCGATTTCCAAGGCGACCGACAAGCTCTTCGGCCTAAACAGATTCGAGCTTGACCCGATCGTTTCCGGACAAAGGGGAAACCCGACGGCGCGTCTGACGGTTGGACGGCAGATCAATAAGAATCTACTTGCGACCTATTCGACAAATCTTTCGCAGGATCAGAACCAGGTTTTGGCGCTTGAATACAGGGTTTCGAATCGGCTTTCGTTTGTTGCCACATACGAGCAGCGTTCGCTGACAAACGTAACGCAAAACAGAAACAAGTTTAGTTTTGAAATAAGACTCAGAAAAAGATTTTGATGCCGTTGGCGGGAAAAACATTCAAGGGGGGATTGCTGCGTTTCGGACTTTGTCTGGCTCTCGTAGCGTTTCTATTTCCGTTTGTGATCCGCGCCCAAAATCCATACGAAAACAAGATCATCAGACGCATCGACATCACTTTCGAAGGCGCCGATCGCGACGTCTCGGCGGCCGAGCAGTTTCGGGCGCTCGCCAATTCGGCACTCGGCGAGGACTATTCGACGGTACGCGTCAGGGATGCGATCGAGAGGCTTTATGAAACCGACCGAATCGTTTCGGTTTCGGTACAGGCGGATCTGGTTGGCGAAAACGAGGTCGATCTGCGCTTTATGATTCAGCGTAAATCGATCGCGAAAAAGATCACTGTCAATGTTTCCCCCGCCATCGGCGATCCCGTTACCGAACAAGAGATCCGGCTTCAGATCAATCTGCTTACGCCCGGCACCGCGGTTTCCGACAAGATCCTGCGTGAAAACTCGAATCTTATTCTGACGTATCTCCGTGACCGCGGCTATTTTGACGCCGATGTCGATGCGAGCGAGCACATGCTCGCGAACGAGAAGGAAATCGAGGTCGTTTTCGACGTCAAGCCAAAGGCCCAGGCGCGCATCAATTCCTTTGAAACCGACATCACGGGAGCGGACAAGATCAATCTTCAGGAGGGTTTGTCGCTCTCGAAAGGTTCGGTGTTTTCAAGAGACAAACTGCTAACCGACGTCGATGAAATTCGGAGCAAACTCCAGGATGCCGGTTACCTCGCTCCGAGACTTTTGGAACCGAGAGTCGTTTATGACTCGGATGAGAATACGATCGACGTTAGCTTAAAGGGGGTTGTAGGGGCGGAGATCGCGGTGTCGGTTGAGGCCGAAGGAATCGATGTCGGTTCGAAAACACAAACCAGGCTGCTTCCGGTAAAGCGCGAGGGAACGCTCGACTATTCGGCGATCGTCGAGGGACAGCGCAGACTCGAAACCTATTTTCAGGAAAAGGGTTATTTCTTTGCAACCGTCGAACCGCTTTGTTCGGTCACTCCCGCGTTTGCACCCGACGAAGCGTCGGCCACGGAGAACGAAACACAGGATCTATGCGCCGCGCTTTCGGGTGCCGAATTGCTTGATCGCAAGGTAGAACTCAAATACGAGGCGGATTTGAACAGGCGTTTGCGGCTCGCCGATTTGCGTCTCGAAGGAACGGATCTTTTCACGATCGAAGACATATCGGCAGTGCTGCAATCGACTCCGGCAAATTCACTTGGATTCATACCGTTTATCGGCTACGGACGCGGTTACACGTCAATCGAGCTGATCCAGCAAGACAAGGCGACGATCCTTTCCCTTCTCCGCGAACTTGGCTACAGGGAAGCAAAGGTTGGCGTCAAGCAAGGTGTGTCACCCGCGGGGGAAGACCTGATCATTACTTTTGTCGTCCGTACGGGGAGGCCGACAAAGATCTCGGAAGTAAGCGTCGAAGGAAACACATCCGTCTCCGCAGCAACGCTCAGGGCACAGCTTCCGCTTCTTGAAGGAAAGACCTTTTCACGTACGAGAGCCCGAAACGGAGCCAAAACGCTCGGCCAGTATTACGCCAACCAGGGCTTCTATTTTGCAAACGTCACCTATTCGACCGTCGAGCTACCGGATCAGGAGGGCGCTGAAGAGGACGAGGTCAAACTCGTCTTCAAGGTTGAGGACGAAGGAAAACCGGTTTATGTAAATCGGATCTTGATCAACGGCAACGAAATAACGAAGACGGATGCGATCCGCCGTTCGCTTGATGTCGAGTCAGACAAGGTTTTGCGCCAGACCGATATTTACTCTTCCGAGCAAAGACTTTTCTCTACCGATGCCTTCGAAAACGTCGAGTTCTTCCCCGAGCCGGCCGGCGAAAAACCCGACGGTAGCGGATTGCTGTCGGATGTAATCGTCAACCTCGAGGAAAAGAAACCTCGATTGATCACGTACGGCGGTGGCTATTCGACCGATGTCGGGCTCAGCGGATTTTTTGATATTCGCAACTTCAATCTTTTTGGAAAGCTCCAGCAGGGTGGCGCGCAGATACGTTGGAGCCAACGGCAGCAACTCGTCCAGCTCGATTTCGTCGATCCGAGATTCTGGCGTGACGGCACCGACCAGAACGGTGCCAAGCGTTTCGCGCCTTTGAGGTTTTCAGCGCAGTACCAAAGGGATTCGACGGTAACTAGATTTTTCCGCTCGGCGTTTGACCGCGGCACGTTTGGAATCGTGCAGAGAATCGATGAGAACGGCGTGCCGATCGATGAGTTTGGAAATTCCGCCGGTGATCCGACGCTCAACCGTTTTACAATTTCGGCGGAAACAAACCGAACGATAAGCCAGAAAGACCGGAGCATCCTGTTCTTCAAATATAGATTTGAGGACGTAAGGCTGTTTAATTTCGAAAGCCTTCTGATCAAGGAACTTTTGAGACCGGATGCGAAGATTCGAATCTCCGGGATGAGCGCGACATTTGTGAGGGATACGCGGAAGGCGTGTTCGATCGTTTACACGTTTCTTGAAAAGATCAATCAGGTCGATTCGGAAGGAACCCCTTGCAAATACAGCGCGAGCGACCCAACGGGCGGTGATTATCTAACTGCCGAATTTGATTTCTCGGCTCCCGTGCTCGGGGCAAACGTCGGTTTCTCAAAGTTCCAGATCGCCTATAACCGATATTACACATTCAAGTTCTTGCGAAACACGACGATCGCGGCGCGCGGAATTCTTGGCGCGGCGCATGTCTTTTCAGGCGGCGATCGTTTTACAAACACGCAGTTTCCGGGGCTCAACGGCAGTCTTCCGATTAGCGAACGGTTCTTTGGAGGCGGCTCAACAAATCTTCGTGGCTTTGATTTTGAAGAGGCCGGGCCAAGAGTAGTCGTGGTTCCGCAAGGGACGTTTCGAAACCAACAGGGAGAGATCGTTACATTGGATCCGTTTACGATACCATTTGGCGGCAACGCATTGGCGGTAACGAATATCGAGGCGAGAATTCCGGTTTTCGAAGGCCTTCGCGCCGTCCCATTTTACGATGGCGGCAACGTCTTCAATCGTTACAAGGAGATCTTCAATCCGGCCAACGCCAGCCCGAACGATGTTTTTGAAACAAACAAACGCGCGGTTTGGACGCACACCGTCGGATTCGGTTTGCGGATCAAAACACCGATCGGCGGCGAATTTGCTATCGACTACGGATACCTGCTCAATCCGCCGAAGTTCCTTATACCCCAGCAAAACGGCCCCAACGGAATCTATCAACTCCGCCAAGGCCAATTCCACTTCAGATTTTCCCAAGCCTTCTAGCTTATGGGAACAGCTGCACTCGAAACTCGAAACTCAAAACTCGAAACTGCTTACGTTCTCTTCCCTGGAACAACGTGGCTCTCGTCCAATTCGACGATCAAAGCGTCGTCGGATGGTTCGACGATTTCAATCGGAGGAGTCGCGGGCTGAACCGGACGTCCTTCCACTTCAATTTCGCGTACCTCAATAATTTCCGATTTCCGCCTCAGCATCTCTTCCTTGGCTTTCTGGGCGGCAATTCTTTCCGCGCGTATCGCCTTCATCCTCGCCTTGCGCTTCGCCTTGACGGCATACATCGCCTTGTCTGCAGCGATAAGGATCTGATCAAGCGTATCGCCGCTGTTCGGGTATCCCGCCGAGCCGAGACTGACGCCGACTCTCGCGACCTTTCCTTCACCGAGTTCAAGACGGAACTCGCGTACCGCCTTCTCCATCCGCTGGCATAGCTCGTGTACGGAAGGATTGTCCATCTCGGGAACGATCGCAACGAATTCGTCACCGGCATATCTGGCGAGGAAATCGTAGTCACGCAACTGCGCCGACATAACCTTTGCAACGCCCTTGAGCAAAGCGTCTCCGACCTTGTGTCCGAAGGTATCGTTGACCTTTTTGAAACCGTCGAGATCGAGCATAAGAACCTGGAATGTCGTTCCGTTTCTGCGTGCACGACCGATTTCCTTGTCGAACTGAATCTGTAAATTACGTGCGTTTGGAAGACCGGTCATCGGATCGGTCATCGCACGATTTTCTGTTTCGGCATGCATCAGTGCGGTAGCGATTGCGTCGGAGGCGATTCTCGAAATCGTCTCCAAAAGCCGCATATGCTCGTCTTCGTATGTTTCCAGTTCGCACGAATAGAGCGAAACCGCGCCGAGAAGCTTTTCATTGGCGATCAGCGGAAGCGATGCCATGGCCCTGAAATCCTGGATAAACTCCATTTGATAGAAGGAGAAATCCAAGCCCGGATTGATGTTGTAAACCGGTTGGCGTTTCTGGAGCGTAAAGCCGGTCGCGCCTTGTCCGACCTGAACCTTGCGGTTCTTTAGCGCTTCGGCATGACGACCCTGCGCATGCTTTGCGATGGCTACCGAGTCGGCGTCATCCAGCAGATAGACCACGCATGTATCAAGCGGAACCATCTCCGAGATCTTGTTTGCAAACAACTCCAGCGTTTCCCGAAGGTTTAGCGAGGAACCAAAAACTCTTGCAAGCTCATAAAGCGTAAAGACCTCGCGATTCGCACGCTTGATCTGCTCGACATAGCTGGATTTCGATTCGAAGCCTTCGGAGACACCCGCCACGGGACTCGTCGTGAGCTGCTCCTTGTAGGACATGCCGAGCTCCTCGACCTGATCCTCAAACATTCTCAGATTGCGCAGGAATACATCAACGACGCGCGGATCAAACTGCGTACCGGCACCGCTGATGAGAAGTTTTCTCGCCTCTTCCCTGTTTACGGCCGGCCGATAGGGTCGTGCGCCGCGAAGCGTGTCATACGAATCGGCGACGGTCAAAATCCGAGCGGTAATCGGAATATCCTCTTTGGCGAGGCCATCGGGATAGCCGGCGCCATCCCATCTCTCGTGATGGTGTTTGACGGTTTTTACCACGGGATACGGAAAATCGATCTTCGCCAGAATCGAGGCTCCGACCGAGGCGTGAATCTTGATCTTCTCGAGTTCCGCCGGAGTAAGCCTGCCGGGTTTGTTCAGAATATGGTCGGGAACCGCAAGTTTTCCGATGTCATGTAGCAACGCGCCGGTGTTGAGCGCTTCGATTTCTTCGTTGGAAAGGTTCATGATCTTCCCAACTCCAACTGCGTAGATTTGCGCGCGCGTTACATGTCCTCGTCCAACCTGATCGCGTGCGTCGATTGCCGTCGCAAGCGCTTCGACGGTTGCGAGGTGAATTCTGTTCGCTTCGAGAAGCTCTTTTGTCTTTTGGGCGAGCAACTGCTTGTGAAAACGATAGGCGAGATGCGCGCCGATTACGAGCGGCAACAGCAAAAGGCCTAGCATCAGCCCGAAATAGACGAGAATCAGATGGAAGAGGAAAACCGTAACGACACAGGCGGTACCGCTTGCCGTCCCAAGCAGCCCATTGTCTTTCCAAAGATCGAGAACGGAATGGCTTCCTTCAAGCTTCAGGAATATCGAGTATCCGACGGAATATATCGTGTAATGAACAAATCCCGTCGCCACGAGACCGAGAAACAGTATCCCGGCGCCGGTCGGCGAACTTCCGATCGGTTGCGATTGAACACCCCAGCTTCCGTCGGCTATCAAATAGAGCACATTCCCGGACAGCCAGCTTACCGATGAAAGCAATGCGATATCAAGGCTCCAACGAAGCTTGTTCTTGCGACCGATATTGAAGTTTCCAAGCGAACAGGCGAGCGAAAGCAACACTCCGCCACCCGGGCCAAGCCAAATCATCGCCCAGAAAATAATGAGTTCGCGCAGGGAAACGTATCCCTTGGTGCGCGGAAGTTTGATTTGATATTGACTGACTGTAACGGCAATCGCGGTACAAACGGCAAAAACGACCCACTCCTTGAGGCTAAAGCGCAGAGAGTAGTAGGCGCCGAACATCGCGGCGCTGCCACCCATTACTACGACAAATCCCCAAAAGAGCTTGGTCGAAAGATTGTGATCTGAGAGGTTAAATGACTTCAACGTCTTTCTCTTTGTTTTGCCTAATCCACGTTTGCCATCCCCAATGCGGCGACTCAGGGTTCGAAAGTAGCAAAACAGATGCCAAATTTTCGATCGTGAGCGCAACTCCGGGTATGAATCGCTGGATGCTCATGGGATATCAAATTTCGTCTATCGCGACTTTTCAGAGGCAAACCTTCCGGCATACGCTATTCCCAGCGCAAATGCCTTCAGAATCACGGTTTGCTTAAACAGGATAGAGTGAAATTCAAAATCTCCATGCGAGCCAGTTTCCGCCATAGAACGGCGTTTTTCTCTCCCCGCCTTCCCATTTCCAACGTTCACATATGTAGGTATGCATAAGAAATCAGTCAGATTGACTCATTTCCAATGGCATGAACTGTTCAAAATGAACGATGAGCTTGAGATGGTGCGAAGGGGAGCTTTCTACCCGCGGGAAAACCAGTCTGTTGTAATCGTCATACAACAAACATCAACAATGTTAAACCAAACTGCCAAGAATTGCAACGGTTTGCGAGAAAAAGTTGCGTGCCGAAACTCGCCGGGATTGATTTGGTTGGCCGTTGCCCTGTACCGCTATCAATCGAGTCCGACTCAACAACTATAAAACCCGAAAATTTAAACTCGAAAATCCCCAATCTCGTGTTCGGGAATCCATAGAATCGACACCACCCACCAGCGCTTCCCGTCGTTCATCAACTGGAAACTGTTGATCCCGGTTAGGAACGGTGCCGGATCATCCAGCTTGTATCGTCCCTCGTATCTCGAAAACGCCTGGGCGATCGGTCCAAAGGTGTCGGTCTTTCTTTCGGTCTCGTATTCGAAAAACCCCTTTTCGAGCAGGAATTTTTCCGACCGTGCGATGTACTGATCCGGAGTGTGGGCGATGGAAACAATCAGTCCGTTTTCATCCCTTGAGCTCGGAATCAGACGGCCGTCCTTATGAAAGAGGTTGCGAAATCGTTCCCAGTCGCGCGGCTCTCCTTTGCCGCCCGAAATTACCGCATATGTCGCAGCGATGATGCTGTCAATTGATTTGGTATCTTCTGAATAGTCCTTTTCCATTTTTCGCACCACTTCCTTTTCAAGATCGAATCGACTTGCCGCGCTATGTATCACAGCGCATGATTCTGTATTATCTAACATTCGACGCCAAACAGAGATCGTCGGCTTGGAGAAAGACTTGGAAGAAAAACTGCATTTGCTCGGTTGTGAAAAGGAAGAATTGGAAAAGCTCGTGGGCGAACTTGGCGAGCCGAGATTCCGTGCGCAGCAAATCTTCCGCGGACTGCATCAGCGCCGTTTGGATGCGTTTTCCGATTTCACTGATATGCCAAAGGCCTTCCGCGCACTTCTCGCGGAACGGTTCGCTACGCGAAAACTCGCGCTCAAATCGAGATATGTTTCCAGCGACGGCACACGCCGTTATTTGTTTGAAACGGATCGCGGCAACCCCGTAGAGACCGTTTACATACCTACCGAGAGCCGAGACACGATCTGCTTTTCGTCGCAATCCGGTTGCGCCTTGAAATGCGATTTTTGCTTGACCGCCAAACTCGGTTTTCTTCAAAACCTCTCGGTGGGCGAGATCGTCGAGCAAATCGTATTTGTACTGAACGATGTTTATGGCATCGGAAATGAAACACCATACGGCACAAACCTCGTAGCGATGGGAGCCGGAGAACCATTCCACAATCTGGACAACCTCGCAAAGGCCGTCGCTCTCATGAGTCATGAGGACGGTTTGTTCATAGTTCCGGGAAGAATCACGGTTTCGACTGCCGGCGTGGTTCCGAAGTTTGAAGAGTTTGCGCGGCTTGAGAAACGACCGAATCTCGCCATAAGCCTTTCGGCGGCGAATGATCCTCTAAGGGATGTTTTGATGCCGATCAACACGAAGTGGAATTTGGACCAACTGATGAGGGCGGCGTTCGATTTTCAAAAGACATTGAAACGCGGTGAGCGATTCACCTTTGAATACGTGCTGCTTCAAGGCGTCAACGATTCGGAAGAGGATGCGAGTCAGCTTGCGCAATTGTTGCGGAAATACCGTTTGCGAAGAGCGAAGATCAATTTGATTCCGCACAATTCGGCGGAGCCGCTAGCGTATCAAGCCCCCGAAGCGGAATCGGTTTTGCGTTTTAAGAAAACCTTGGAAAACGCGGGAGTTTCGGCCTATTTGCGAAGACCCCGCGGAAACGATATTTTTGCGGCCTGCGGACAGCTAGCCGCGAGAGAGATCGCATTGGCCGCCGAAACGGAATAGCCTCGAAATTTTGCAATGGATATCGTCATTTTAGGGATACTGCTTGTTGCGGCGATGGTGTTTATTTCGACGCGCATCAAACGTGCCGCGGCGGCGGCATTCGAACCCGAGTCGGTCGAAATGGATGATTTCCATATCAACAAGCCGGCGGGTTTTCTGTACCCTCTGAACAGGGAATCGGAATTCCCTTTTGAAGCGTATTCGAGGGAGTATGGCGAACGCCGGACGAGAAACATCTGGCGTGCGCGAACCCGGCTTCGAGTTTCAGATGGGCTGAACATCAGAAAGGTAATTGCCGACGCTAAGGAAGCCGGCGAAGATATTCTCGCCGAAGAACAAGAAACGGCTTTGGGCGAAGGGCTTTTGTGCTCGATAGTGAAAAGCAAGTTTTCCGAAGACGAGATCAGCTACGAGCGCTACCGTAGGATAATCGCGGACAAGAAGCGGAATAAAACATACGAACTCCGCTCGACGTTGCTGCATCCCTTTGAAGACGACTATCGGGAAGATATCGAGACCATGTCTCGTAGTTTTGAATTGAAACCTACCGATTCGCGTTAGGCTCGGTAGATTTTTTATCGGCAATTGGTGAGAGGATCGGGTGGAGAGAATTAAATATAGAATTATGAAAAAGACGTTCTTATTGGTTGTTTTGCTGGGTTTGATGTCGTTGCCATCGATGGCGCAAACAGTTTCAGGCTCGATTTCAAACGGCAGGGTTTCAAAAGGCAAGACCGTTCGCGGAGTCGTTACGTTAAACATCCCCAAAGGCCTCCACGTAAATTCCTACAAGCCAAACAGCAAATATGCCGTACCGACTACGGTTACGCTCACCAGCCCCGATGGTCGGGTTTACGGGCTAACTTATCCGGCAGGAAAATCCAAAAAGTTTGGATTCTCCGATTCACCGATCAGTGTTTACGAAAACCGCGCTTCATTCGGATTCAAGTTTGCCGTGCCTTCGCGCTATTCACGCAAGACCGTGAGGGTGAAAGCGGTAGTCAGATATCAGGCTTGTACCGATGAAGTTTGCTACGCGCCGAAGTCCAAAACGATATGGATTACGGCGGTTGTACGGTAAGCGCTGGGGCAGTTTCGAGTTTTGAGTTGCGGGTTCTGTGGGGAGAGTAGCTTCTTGCTATTTTGCGCTTTGCGCAAATTTAAGATGCTTGCCGCGGAGCCCGAATAATCAACTTCCCAATCCTTTGAATTTGAACCCGACCTTTGTTCCGCCTACTGCTTCATCTTAAAGTCTTCCAAAACGAATGCCATTCTTCGCATTGTTCCGTCGAGGCCGATTCTTCCGCCGGAGTTTGTATAGATAACGATCACTTTCTCCGAAGGCGGGGTGGCGTTGCACGCCAGGGCCGCGGGGTTGAATGTGACATTTAGCGACACGATCGAAAAGGCGTTGCCGGTAGCGGGCCGCAAGACGAGCGTTTTGCCGCCAACATCGATGTGAAAATTCATACCCGATGAATCGCAAAGAATTCGATCTATATGCCCCTCAATCATCGTCTCGCCCTCTCCCGGAACTCCGATCACCTCGCGATCTCTTGCTTTGACCGATTCATCAAAGAGCCTTTTTGCGGTCTCTTCTGTCGTTTCATCGCCCTCGGCATCAATCGCGACATACGTCTCGACGCCATTGGTAACCATCTGCACATAGGTCGAATCCCTTTTGATTTCGTCTTCGGACTTAAAGCGGAAATCATCGGGGACAAACACGACAGATGTTAGAACACCATTGGTACCGCGAACCGTAGCGGGCGCGACAGTGACGACGGCGAGAAAATTCGAGAACTTAACCCCGCAATTGATCATCTTGTCATCTGTCGTGTCGGTAAAGGCAATCAACTCCAGATCCTGAAATCCGACGCTTGTATAGGTCTCCTTCGCGCCATCCCTGATCGAAAAACCGTAGGTGATGTTGTTGCCCTTGCAGGCAACCTGATCCAGATTCCCAAGCAAACGGCGGTGGCCGTCGGCCAATGGCGTGAGTTCCCTGTTCATCCACGAAATTCGTTTTTCGCGATCGATAGCTTCTTTTTCAGCCGCCGTCAGAGGTTTGCCTCGGGTCGAGTCAAACGTCCCTCGCAAATCTCCTGCATTGATTCTTTCTTTGGATTTTCTAGACGCGAGGTAATCGGATCTTTGTTTTCCACTGTTGAGAATCGAAATCGCCCTTGCCTTTGTGGCCGCGTTTTGAGTCCGTTCGCTGACCCGCCTCGCGATCTTGTCGGCATCTTCGAATTTCTCCTTGCGAAACAAAAGCTGTGCGTAGGTAAGCAACAGGCTATCATTTCCGGGAGATGCCTTTAGACCCGCCAATACATATTTGAGGCCGGTGTCGATATCATCGCCGCGCACCAGATAGACATACCCAAGAATGTCATATGCCGGTGCGAATTTTGGGTTTAGCTCGATCGAACGCTTTGCCGAACTGAGAATCTGGTCGGCATACTGGTCTTCGATTCCAAACAGGACATTCTGCGCGCCCGACTTTGACCGAACGAGAACATAGGCGTACATGTAGTGCGAATAATACGAAGCCTCCTTAAATGAAACCGCCTTTTCAAGATATTTCTTCGCCTCGGAAAAGTTGTCCTGACGCCAGCGAAGCAAACCCATCGAGGTATTCGCCCTCGGATTGTTAGGCTCCAACTGCAATGCCGTGGCAAGGTATCCCTCGGCATCGAGATACTCCTGCATCCGAACCATCAAATCTCCCAAATAGGCCTTCGATTCGGCTTCGCTTATGACCGACGTTTTTGCGGATTCATCAACGTTCCAACCCGCCTTTAGCCGTGCGAGTTGCCTTTTGAACTTCTTTTGCTTGACATACTTTCTAAGCGTTTTGTCCAGGGCCTTGATGTCCATTCCGAGCGCTTCCACGGCCGCGCTGTTGTAGTCCTTGCCGCTGTTGGACAGTTCAATAAACTTGGTCAATTTCGGAAGATCGTTCGAAACGCCATAAAAGTGAACTAGTGCCCAAGCCTGCGAATAAAACAATGATTGGTCTCCGTCGAGCTTAAACTTCTTGCCAACATCAAAGAACTGTTCCCATGGAATAAACTCGGTGTTGTTCAAGAGATACAACGCCTGATTGTCGAGGTTTCCAATCTGAGCGTCGTTTCCAACGATCTGAAATGTCGAAAAGTACTCCGCCAACCCCTCGCCAAACCATTTCGGAATCTGCGTGTCGTCAAAATTATTGTCGAGAAGGTAATGGACGTATTCGTGATAGGCGGTGCCCGGCGAATCATTCTCATTCTCCGGCACTGAAAACGTGATGTACGCAGCATCCTCGCCCCCGATAAAATAGCCGGCCACATTTGTATCCGACTGCCCGCTGCTTTTCCTTGGCAGAAAAGGCGAATAGGATCTGCGGTCCTTGAAAACGATCACGTTTACTTCATTGGTGGAACGAAGCTCGGCTCCAGGGAAAAGGCTGGAGAATACGAGTCGAAACTGTTCGAGCTTGAAGCCTTGTTGCCTCGCAGCCGACTCGTTGGCATTGCTTACAAGTCGGAAATTTGTTGTATCAACCGTGATCCATTGATCGGCACCTGCCGCGTTGGCGACGAAAACAAGAAAAACGAGTAGAAATGGAAATGTTCTTCGTATCATTTCGGGAGTTCCTTTGTGAGTTTAACCATCAAGCAAATTGAATCGACCGTGCGTCGAATCAACTAATCTAAAAACGGCACGCCGGCCAAGAGAATTCAACCAAACCCGATTTCCTCCGCTGCGCGAATAGCGTCTGATCAGGAAATCAAGAAGCGCGTCCGATGACGGACATCAATCGCCCCGTCTTCCCGTATTTTCGTTTCTCAACTCGGTACGAAAAAAAGAGATCGGTGCGTTCCATCGTGCAAAGCGGGGCAGTCGAAATGTTTGATGCAGGCAAACCGCTATCAATCAACTGATTCTTATTCGCCCGATGCAAATCGATCAGCGCGTGGCCGGCGGTCGTCTCAACAAAAAGTTCGGCGCCGTCCGGAAAGGTTTCGGAAAATGCCGATATCACCTCGGCGCCGACTTCGTAATTGTCTTTTCCTGCGGCGGGTCCGATCGCCGCGACCATGTTCTCCGGTTTCGCTCCGTATTCCCTAGAAAGTCCTTCGACGGATTTCCGCACTATCGAGCTCAAGGTTCCGCGCCAACCCGCGTGGATCGCCGAAAACGCGCCCGTGACGGGATCTCCGACAAGCACCGGAACGCAATCCGCCGTCTTTACAGCGACCAGCCAGCCTGAAAGCGAAGAGATGATTGCGTCATGCTTTTCCTCGGTTTCCAACGCCTCGCGCTCGTCCTTGACATGCCTAACACTGTCGCCATGCACCTGCCAAACACTCGTAAGCCGCATCTCGCCGCCAAATGCATCCAAAAATCTTCGACGGTTTTCGAAAATGTTCTCTTCGCTGTCCTCATCAAAACCCGCCAAATTCAATGCGTTTTCGGGGATCGATGAAACGCCCCCGAGCCTTGTCGAAAACCCGTTTACAAAACCCGCGGATTCGAGCGCGTTCGAAACGAGAACCTTTACGGCGCCCTGTTGTAGCCAGTAAAACCCGGCTTCTGATAGAGTGGTTTCTTCAGAGACGGTTGATCCGTTAACAGCCTGTTTGTTTATGATTTTATCCATCGGCACCGATATCATCGAAGTCTATCGCATTCGCGAAACTATCGAAAGGACGAAACGATTCGCAACGCGTGTCTTTACCGAAGCGGAACGAGAATACTGCGAGTCGAAGGGAGCGGCCGCTGCGCAGTCTTACGCCGCAAGATTCGCCGCCAAGGAAGCCTTGCTAAAGGCGTTGAAAACCGGGCTCCGCGGCGAAATCTCTTGGACCGACATCGAAATTACAAACGACGAATTGGGAGCCCCTGAGTTTCGCCTTAAAGGAAAAGCGGCCGAAATGATTGACGAAATGGGCGCCACACGAATCCATCTCTCGATTTCCCACACGACCGAGCACGCGACCGCGCAGGTAATCCTCGAAGGCGAGCAGTCCTAAAGATTTTGAATTCCTGTTGGCCCGCGAAATGACAGAATCGCGCCCCGCCATTTAACCTGATCAAAAACACACGGTCCCAACATTCGAAACTCTTTTAAGGACACCGAATTCGGAGTTGAACCAACGAAGTCGAAATTAGGAATCCGGCATCAACCTATTTGGCTCCAGGCCCTCGGGAATTGATTTCCAGTTGACTGCTTCACTCACGGTCGAAGCCTCACAAACATATTGGCCAAGGCTGTTTGCGCTGCGAACATCGCATCTTCAGTAGTTTCTCCGCGAGGATGTCTCATAAGTCAATTCAAAGCTGAAATCGACAATTGCAGTGATTTTCAAAGAATCCAAGCAAGACCCCTGCCACCTTGTGTGGCAGATGAATGAGGTCAGCCCCTTCTAGAACAACCATAAACCTAAGCACACCATCAATTTAACGGCCGTAGCTACGAACCTTCGCCTCCTGGCGGACAAGCCGGCAGGGGTCTTTCTTCCTAGTGAACCGTTATGCCCAGAATACCCGCTCTGTTTCTCTAAACAAACACTTTGCACAGCGGACTCAATCCTGAATCTCGCAACGCCACCAATCCAACTCAAAACTCAAAACTCGAAACTCGTAACTCCTTTACTGTTCCGAAGGCGGTATTACGGCTTGGCTCGGGAAAGCGTCCGGCGATGTGTGAAGATGCATCACCTTCCAATCCTTGCCCCATTTTTTGAAAACGAGTGTCATTCGTCCGGTCGATTGTTCGAGATTTCCCTCATACTCCTGCGATTGCTTCCATTTGCAGCTGACATAGGCCGCGGTCGGGCTCAGGATTTCAACGCGAAGTCCGGTAATCTCAAGCGAAACGTTGGCGCGCTTCTCATACGACGCTTTTCGATTGTTGTACATGTTCTCCCAACCGATCGTCGCCGAACCGTTGTAGTTGAAAAACAACGTACGCGCATCCTTGTGATAAACGCTCATAACCTTTTCGGCGTCGTTCTGTTTTATGCCTTCGACGAGCGTATCAAAGACCTTTTTCACCTGTTCCTCGTTCGCCTTCGCAAGCGCGACCGCCTTCGAGGTAGCTTTTTGTCCGAAACCGACAATCGAAAGTGAAAGTATAAAAACCAATGTAATCGCAAAATATTTAATCATTTTCCGCTCCTTCAGAAACAAACTCGCCCCGCGGTTGTCTCGGCTTTGGAACCGAGCCCCGGTGGCCTTTAATGTTCGGAATTATATCTCAAACGCGCGCCGTTTTGCTCTTGCAGCGAACTCAGGGCGATCCCAAATCCCTGCAAAACCATGCGATCCGAACCGGATTTGAAGATCGAATCCAAATTCTTTTATATCAAGCCCTTTCCAAAACCGCGTTTTTGTCTCATCATCAGAGGACGGGTTGACTTGCGGAGTTGCCCGATTCAAAAGCCATGAGCAAAGTACGAGATTTTGATTGCCCGTCCTGCGGTGCACCGATGTCATACGTCGGCGGCGAGGGGCTGTTCCAAACCTGCGAATCGTGTCATGCGCCGATCATCGTTCCGGCGGAGGTTTTCGAGAGTTCTACGGGATATTCGTCTTCGTATTCCGATCCAACCGATTCACTCGGCTATTCGTTTGAAGCGGATGAAGCGACCGATGTCGTCAATTTCTCGGACACCGGAATCGCTTCAGCGCAGGAGACCACACAGCATGCAACAGAACCGCCCCGCGAGGAAATCATCGATCTGCTGAGGGAAGGCCGGAAGATAGAGGCGGTCAAGATCACACGCGAAGCAATGGGAGTCGATCTGGCTACATCCAAATCGATCGTGGAGAAAATTGCCGAAGCCGAGGGAATTTAAGAGTTCCTGGTCTCTAAGAATCGAGGGTCCCCTAAAATGCAAATCGAATTCGACTGCCCCGCATGCGGGAGAAAACAATATTACTCAACCGGCGAACCCACTTTTCGCAACTGCTTCTCTTGCGGTGCAAAGGTAATCGTGCCTTCGACGGCGGTTACTCAAGCGATGGCGAAGGAACGGCAGCCCGGTATCGGCAACTTTGCCGCCGAATCGGCGCCAGATTTTGGTACGCCGCACCAAGTCGATTCTTCACCGTTTGTCCGGTCAGAACAGATCGATATAAAACTTACAGCAATCCAGGCCGAAATCGATCGCGGACAAAAGATAACCGCAATCAAGCTTTACAGGGAGCTTTACGGAGTCGGACTCAAGGAAGCCAAACAAGCGGTTGAATTGATGGAACTGGGTATCGATCCTCCCGCGAATCCGCTTCCGGTTCAGAACCTCGGAACGGGAATTGAACAGAAACCCGCGCAACAAAATGTCGGAACCGTGATCTTTCGACGAATCCTCTCTTGGGCAATCATGCTCGGTGCGCTTTACTACTTTTTCGGCGACCGATGCTGAGGCTTCATTCACCCCACAGGTCCTTCTGCCAAAACAAAGAATTATGTTGATTTAACGCTTCGTCGGGGCGTATTCTTTGTTGAAAACGCATTCCCAAAGTGTTCGACTTCAGATTCATTGGATTTCCCTCCAAATGTTTTTTGGAGTTCCCTTTCCGTCTTGTGGTTTATGGATTTGGAGTAAAGATGTCAGGTCAAGTGAACGTCGATTCTAAGGCGGTCTTCCGCGCGCTCGCCGTGCTGTTTTTTTGCTGTGCTTTGGGGGCAACGTCGATTCACGCCGTTGATTCTCCGCTCGACGGCGGCTTCAATGTTACCGTATCCCAAAGCAGCAACTATCAGCTTCAAACGGTTTTGCAACCGGATGGAAAGATCCTCGTATTTGGCAACTTCGACGTATTGAACGGTCACGCCACGGGCGGTGTCGCGAGGCTTAACGCCGACGGAACCTTCGATTCGAGTTTTTCATGCGGTGTTTGTTCGGGCCTCGGTTTTCCTTCGGTCTATGCGAGCTCGAGTGGACAGATTTATCTGGCGGGTGCTACCACTCCGTCTTCGCAGTCGAGAATCTACCGTCTTAACTCGGATGGATCGAACGATTCGAGCTTTCAAGGCGCGTTCAACGGCGAGGCTTCGTCCGGTTCGACGGCGATGTATATCCTCGGCGAAAACGCGTTGGGCGAACTGCTCGTCGTTCGTTCATTCGCGGCACCGTTTGTTTCTCAAAGAACCGTTTACAAGCTCGCCTCCAATGGATCATTGGACGGCACATTCAATCCGATTTCGTACAACTACCGCAGCTCCGATCGGCTAAACGACATAATTTTCCTTGCTGATGGCGGATTTATCGTGGCCGGTGCGAATCCTTCGGTGCGAAAATACGACGTCAACGGCAACATCGATGCGAGCCTCGAATCGCCGACATTGACCGGCAGCACTTTCCCTCCAAACTCGGTGATGATTCTGAACATCGAGATGCAATCCGATGGCAAACTCGTAATCGCTGGATCATTCGAAACCGTCAACGGCGTTGCCCGACCAAATTTCGCGCGCCTCAATCCAATAGGCAGTGTCGACATTGGATTCAATCCCGCGACTAGCGTCAACTCCGGAATCCTAAAGGCGGTCTCCGGAGACAAAATGATCACCGCAAACGGCACGAGGATCATTAGACTAAACAGCGACGGCACCACGGACAAGACATACTCCTCGCCGGCGGAGTACGTTGTGCAATCAGCGACGGTCGATCAATCGGAGCGGGTTTTGCTCTTTGCCTCAAATCCGGGCTCGCCCGGGAGCGGGCTTAAGCTTCTAAGGCTTTTGAATGACGGCTCAAAAGATTCGGGATTTTCCGATGCGATCGGCGGAGTAAAGGGTTCTGTTACAAAACTCGAATTGCAATCCGATCAAAAAGTGCTGATCGGCGGTGTGTTTGAAAACATCAATGGCGTTCAGAGAAACAAGATCGGTCGCGTAAACTCCGACGGATCGATTGATATGACGTTTGATCCCGGACTCGGTGTCGAAGGATCGATTAACGATTTTGCCGTACAGGCGGACGGGAAAATACTCGTCGCGGGTCAGTTCACTTCGTATGACGGCGCGCCGGTTACGCATCTATTCAGACTTGCGCCCGACGGTTCGCTCGATACGGGCTTTGCTCCGGAAGCGATCGGCAATACCGGAAACTCGGTCTTTTCTGTCGTCGTACGGCCCGATGGCAAGATACTTGTCGGCGGCAATTTTTTTACGATCGGAACCGAATCCCGCACCGGTCTGGCATTGCTGAACAGCGATGGCTCGCTGGACAGCTCATTCAACGTCCTTGTCGGCTCGCCAAATGTTTACGATGTCGCGATCCTCGGCGACGGCAAGCTGCTTTTTGGAGGATCATTTTCGGGAGTCAATGGTTTTAACCGCACCAATATCGCCCGGCTGAACTCCGATGGAACACTTGATTCGGCCTTTAACG
Source organism: Pyrinomonadaceae bacterium (assembly GCA_041394795.1). Lineage (GTDB taxonomy): Bacteria > Acidobacteriota > Blastocatellia > Pyrinomonadales > Pyrinomonadaceae > Aridibacter. Next base: position 305,951 of record JAWKHN010000003.1, read on the forward strand.
CCTCGGTCGGCGGTGCGGTCGTCAGGATCGCGGAAACCGTTGGCGGATACTATGTCGCGTCGTCGGGAATCAAGAAATTGAATCCGGATGGATCGATCAACATGGGTTTTTCGGTTCCTTTGACCAACGGCGTTTCTGATTTTGCTGTCGAGGACGATGGAAACATCGTGCTTGTCGGCAGTTTTGCATCAAGTGAAACGTTCCCCAGAAACCATATCGCGCGGGTCAATTCCTCGGGCGAACTAGACGGTCTGTTTTTGCGGACCGGGCTCGATGCTTCAGCGACGACGCTTATCAAACAGGCCGATGGAAAGATCATAACGGGCGGTTCGTTTGAGTTTTTCGAGGGAACGGTTCGGATCGGAATCGCGAGATTTTCGACGAGCGCATTCACGCGAATCGTCGATTTTGATTTTGACGGTGACGGAAAAGCCGATGTTTCGGTCTTTCGCCCCTCCGAAAACAAGTGGTACATACTTCGCAGCTCGGACTTTGGCGTCACGCAATCCATTTTCGCGCTCTCCGGTGATCGTCCGATTCCGGCGGACTATGACGGCGACGGTCTGTCAGACCTCGCTATTTACAGGGTTTCGCTCGGCGATTGGTGGTATCTGGGTTCGCAATCCGGAAGCCAGATTTTCGCGCATCTCGGAGCCTCGACGGATATCCCGGTTCCTTCCGATTTTGACGGTGACGGGCGTGCGGATTACGTCGTTTATCGGCCTTCGACTTTCCAGTGGTACCGGATTTCATCGATCAACAGAAACTTGACGCAGATCGGTTTCGGCGGTCCCGGCGACAAACCCGTGGCCGGCGACTTTAACGGTGATGGCAAATCGGACATCGCGATCTATCGACCTTCGGACGGCAACTGGTGGTGGAAAAGCAGTGCGGATGGTGTCGAGAGAGCCACCAAATGGGGACTTGCCGAGGACATTCCAACGCCCGGAGACTACGATGGCGACGGCAAGACCGATTTTGCGGTTTATCGTCCCTCAAACCATGTTTGGTACATTCTCAACAGCTCCGACGGCTCGCCTTTGTTTTACCAGTTTGGATTGTCGGATGACGTTCCTGTTCCGGCCGATTATGACGGCGACGGAAAAACGGATGTCGCGCAATACAGACCGTCGAATGGCGTTTGGTATCTGCTTCGTTCAAGGGACGGCTTTACAGGATTCCAATTCGGCATCGCCACCGATATCGCACTGCCGGCGGCGCAACGCCAATAGAATCAGCCAAATAACAACACAATAAAATGCCGTCGCGAATCAAACGCAACGGCATTTTTTGTCTTTTTTCCAAGATACCTTGAAGCGGAACAATCCAACTCCACCCAAAGAATCCGAAACTCAAAACACGAAACTCGAAACTCACTTCCCGCCGATGAATTCCTCGATCTTCGTTTCGAGTACATCCAGTGGAACCGCGCCGTTCTTTAAGATCGCGTCGTTAAACTCGCGCAGATCAAACCTCGAACCAAGCCGCTTTTCGGCCCTCGTCCTCAGCTCCTGCATCTTGAGTTCGCCGATCTTGTAGGCAAGCGCCTGCCCCGGATCCGAGATATAGCGGTCGATCTCGTTTACGATGTCCTGGTCGGTCTTTGCGGCGTTGTCGCGGAAAAACTCGATCGCCTTTTCGCGATCCCATTTGTAGTAATGCATACCCGTATCGACCACGAGCCTGACCGCCCTCCACATTTCGTAGGTCAATTGCCCGAACTTGTCGTAGGGATCTTCATACAAACCCATATCCTCGCCGAGTGATTCGGAGTAAAGTCCCCAACCTTCGGTGAAGGCGGTGAAACCGCCGAAACGCCTAAACTTCGGCAATTCACCCAACTCCTGCTGGATAGCGATTTGGAGGTGATGTCCCGGAACCGCTTCATGAATCGTCAACGCCATCATTTCCCATTTCGGGCGTGTCTCCGGTTTGTAGAGATTTACCGAGTAGTATCCGGGACGCGAGCCATCCGCCGCCGGAGGATTGTAATAGGCGGTCGTCGTATCGGGCGCGATTTGATCGGGAATCGGAATAACACCGTACGGCGTCCGCGGAAGCGTTTTTACAACTCTCGGCACGAGCGGATCGATCCGTTTCGCGGTCGCACGATAGGCGGTGAGCAGTTCTTCGGGGGTTTTGAAAAAGAACTTTTCATCCGTCCGCAGATAGGCAAAAAATTCCTTGAGCGAGCCCTTGAATCCGACACTGGACTTAATCTTCTCCATCTCCGCGCGGATGCGGCTAACTTCGGAAAGACCTTTCTGGTGGATTTCCTCCGGCGACATCGAGGTCGTAGTAAAAGAACGCGCTAGAAAAGCATAGTATTCCGCGCCATCCGGATGTTGCCAAACACCGACTTTTGGATACGCCGCGGGCAGGTATTCCTCTGTAAAGTACTTGTACAACCGCGAATAGGATGGAACGATCTTTGCGCGTATCGCTTCTTTCGCCGATTCTTGGAGCCGTTCGCGTTCGCCGTCGGCAAACGACGCGGGGATCTTTCCAAACGGTTCAAACCAAGGACTTTTCTCCGGATCCTCCACGATTTGCGCCTTGATCTGCGTTGGCACCCGACTCAGCACTACCTTTGGCAGCATGATCCCGAGCCGTTTCCCCTCCCTCATCAACGCCAAAACCTGATCCATCTTCCGGTCGAACGAGTTCATCCGTGAGAGCCAGTCCTCATACTGCTTTATCGATTCGAGCTTCATGAATCTCGTCGCCGACTGCGCCGTTTGAATCCCGCCCTGTTGGTTGATCGGCAAGAGAAATTCCTTGAAGCGGTAGCGCTCGATCCGGTTCTCATATTGCTTGCGGAACAGAGTAAGATTGAGGCGATCAGATTCGCTGAGCGCATTCTCATCGATCTCCTTTATCTTCTTGAGCGTTTCAAGATCCTCCTGATGCCGTTTTTCAATCGAATCAAGACTGACGTCGGTCCAACGGTCATTCCATCGTTCGTCCCCCAAATACGTCGCTCTCTCCGGATTGTTGCTCAGTCCGCGCTCCCATTCGGAGTCAAAAAGCTCATTAAGCTTCTTCACTTCGACCGCCGAAGGTTGCGCGACAAGCGGAATGGAAAACAATCCCAAAAACAAAATGGCAAGAAATATTTTGATCTTCATAAAATTGAGTTTTCGGCAGAAAACACCGTATTTATTGGCGTTCAAGCAACATGTCGCACCCGGACTCAACCCGAATCGCATGTTTCCAAACGCAAAATTTCGTCAAATTCATCTTTTGGTACGACAAAACCTTGCGTCTTTTTCCAGCACGTCTTAACATCTTCAACACATCAAGAAAATGTTTCGCGGTTTACAAGGCATGGCACAATTCGACAGCAACGGTTTACGACAACTCGACCATCTTCAAGACAAAACAACGCTTTTCATCTACAAGCTTGAAGAGGAATGGTCGTCGCTGTATGAGTTGAAAAAGGAGGCGATGAAACTCCGCGCCCAAAACGAAACCGTAAGAAATTCGCACCGAAATCTTACCTTGAAAATCAAGACGCTTGAAGAAAAACAGATCGAACTTGATCAGAAGGCTTCGGAACTCCTCCGCGCCATCGACGAGTCGATGATCTTTTAGCCAGTTTTTTACGCTCTCGTCGCTTCCCTTAAAAACAGCAGCATCGGTTGCAATGAGCGAAACCCGCTCAAAGTGTCTTTTGCAAATGAAGTCTCAGTCAACGCCTTGTCCGACTTAAACTTGCGTACGACGATAAAGCTCTTGAACTTGAGCAAATCGATCGCCGGATGGTCTTTTGGAAATCCCTTGGGCGCGGTCTTCAACTGTTCGCCTTCAAGATCTCCGAATGTCTCTCTAAACTTTTTGGCATTGAGAATCTTGCGAAACCCGGTGGTGTCTTCTGCGATCGCGTTGCGTATCTTCATAAGGGCTTCGGGCGCCGGCTGATACGCTCCACCGGCGATGAAACTTTCTCCGGGGGAGACATGAAGATAGTATCCGGGGACCGACGACTTCCGGCCTCCCGGCCCCATATAAGCGCCAAAGGCCGTCTTGTATGGCGACTTGTCTTTTGAAAACCGCACATCGCGATAGATGCGAAACATGCAATCGCCGGCCACGGTTCCCAGCATTTCGGGATCAAATCTTGCTATTCCGCCGATCAGGGAATCGACCTCAAACGCGAATTCCTCCCGGGCAGCATCGTAAAGCTTCTTGTTGGCAAGAAACCAATCGCGATTGTTGTTCTTCTTTAGCTTCTTCAGAAAATCCAGCGTCTTTTTCATCGGCGGTATTTTAACCAGCTCGCGTGAGTGGTTTTGATTTGAATATGTTGAATTGTAGCATTGGTTCGGTCTGGAAAGGTGGGTTGAGGGACACTAATGGCGAGGCACCGAATTTCGAGCCTCTAAGAATCAATCGATCTCAAGAACGTTTCAAACCGCTTGCCGCCAAAAAGAGGCATTAGGAATGAAACGAACTGGCGGGCAAATTCGCAAACAGCGACATTTGTTCCTTAAACTTCAAGATCGCCTCGGAATACACCTCCGAAATCGGGGTTTCCTTCGGTATGTTGATCCACAGTTCGCAGCTGAATTCGGGTTTGATCGAGGTGAACTCAAACTTCGCACTGACTCCATTTCCCTCTTCGAGGTTAAAGTGCAGCATCTTTACGTGGATGATGTTCATTTTCTACTCCTTTGATCGTGGGAACGGGGCAGACAAATGGAAGCTGTAATTCGAACGGGAGCACAGCCTCGGCATGCGCGCGTCTCGCATGCTCGTCATCAATAGTCATTCTGGATTCTCTTGCGACCGCAGAGATTCACACCTGCCATCAAGAATCCGTTCAAAGACCGCCGTACGGGGGATTGGCATTTTCAATCGGAGTTTGTCAGGAAATACAGTTTTTTTCAAATCCAAAACCGCTTTCACGCCTCTTGAAATCGGCCAATCAACAACATCAATCGGAAAAGAGCTTCTCAAACAACGGAACTGCCGCACTCCAACGCCGGGGGTTCCGCGCAAAGCCGCTCCACCTCCAGCCATGTATCTACTTGAGGTTGTCTCATAAGTCGCTTCAAAGCTGAAATCGACTGGTAAAGTGATTGCCAAAGAATCGACGCAAGACCCCTGCCACCTTGTGTGGCAGGTGAATGAGGTCAGCGGCTAGTCCAAACCACTTTGATTCATCCGGAGGCCCCTGCCGCCTTGTGCGGCAGGTGAATAAGGTCAGCCCCTTCCAGAACAACCATAAACCCCGGCACACCAAGTATTTAACCCCGTAGCTACGGACCTTTGCCTCCTGCCGGACAAGCCGGCAGGGGGGCCGGAACGAATCATTTGTCGACGCAACTAGCTTCTGACCTCATTCACCTGCCGGACAAGCCGGCAGGGGTCTTTCAAGCCAACTTACTATCGCTTTCGAGAATGTTGCGCCTTTTGTCGTCGACATCACTTGTGAGACAACCCCAGAAGAGGAAATTCCGGATCTTCTTTCAACTTATTAACTTAAATCGACTTTCTAGAGTGGACTCAAAACTCAAAACTCGCAACTCATTCTATCGCCGTCTCGATCCTGCGGTCGGGAATAAGCCAAATCAAAGCGACCAAAATGTAGATCGACGCCGCGATCCAGACAAAATAGAAAGACGCGATCATCGCGACAATGTAGAGCACAAGCGATAGCTTGCCCTTGAAGTCATTCCCGACGGCGGATTTGAGTTTGGACCCTTCGCCCTGTGACCGGATGATCGTTAGTTGCAGCAATTGATAGGCGAGCCCCGCCATCACAAGAACCGCACCGTAAATCGCGGTTGGCAAAGGTGCGAGATGATTCTCACCCATCCAGCCGGTAACAAAAGGCACGAGCGACAACCAAAACAGCAAAAACAGGTTCGCCCACAACATCGAACCGTTGACACGCTCGACAGTCTGAAGCATGTGGTGATGGTTGTTCCAATAAATCCCTAGATAAATGAAACTTAGGATGTAGGTAAGAAAAACAGGCAAAATCGGCCTGAGAGATGCAAGATCCGCGCCATGCGGAATCTTCATCTCCAAGACCATGATCGTAATCAAAATCGCAATCACGCCATCGCTGAATGCTTCGAGTCTGCCTTTAGTCATGGTTTCTTGCTGAAGGTCTCCTTTGTTTTAGCTGTTCCAAGTTCCAAGAGTTCCAAGTTCCAAGAATAAAGCCCACTATGAAGAGTCGTTTCAAAAAAGCATTGGCTATGAACTCTAGCAACCAAGAAACCCGCCAAAGCCCCTGCCGCCTCAAAGGAAACATTCCATTCAACCCATCGCCACTTGGAACTTGGAACTATTGGAACTTGGAACTCCGCCCGGACGGAACTTGGAACTATTGGAACTTGGAACTCTGCTCGGACGGAACTCCGCCCGGACGCTACCTATTCCGCCCGTACTTTTCATGACTCGAAACCCAGTCGCTTGACGAGATTGCCGAGCCGAGGGAAATCTCTCCCGCCAGTACCACGCCGGCGATGATCTCCGCGAGTTTGTTTACGCCCCCGCGTCCATAGCAACCGAGCACTTCGAGACATTCCTTTTGCGTCGCGAGCCCCGTGCCGCCTCCGTATGTCGCAACGATCAGTGATGGGATCGTTATCGAAATATAAAGATCTTTCTCCGGCGTGATTTCCGAATAGATGATCCCGGCCGAACTTTCCGAAACATTCGCGACATCCTGACCGGTGGCGATAAACATCGCCGTGATTCCGTTGGCCGAATGCAATCCGTTGTTGTTCGCGCCCGACAGAAAAGAGCCGACATTCGCCACGCCCGAGTGATAGACAAGGCTTTCGGGTTCAACGCGCATGTGTTCGACAAGCACGTTTCGAGGAATCGTGCATTCGGCCGTAACCCGTTTGCCGCGGGTTCGCATGATGTTTACCTGCGAAGCCTTTTTGTCCGTCGCGAAATTGGATTCGAGATAAAAACGCTTGATCTTGTCTTCCTCGTAGTTGTCGATGATCCAGCCGCAGGCGGCAAAAGTCGCGCGGCCTACCATGTTTTGCCCGGCCGCATCGCCCGTCGTGTAATTGAAACGCAGATAGACAAACTTGTTTGCCGTGTATTGATCGATGTCCTTTAATTTCGCAACGCTTGAGGTGGCCTCGGCCTCTTCCTTGATCTTTGCGAAATTGTCGAGAATCCACGTTACAAACTTTCTACCTTCGCGCGCATTCTCAAACACAAAAACCGGCGCCCGTTGCATCGCATCCGCGACGACCGTCGTCGTCACACCACCGCTAAGGTTTAGAACCTTCATCCCGCGGTTATAGGAAGCGATCAACGTTCCTTCGGTCGTAGCGAGGGGAATCAGGAAGTCGCCTTTTGCAAACTCGCCGTTCACAGTCAATGGCCCCGCAAAACCCATCGGAATCTGTGCGACTCCCGAAAAGTTCTCGCAATTCCCGGTCAGAGTATGAGGATCGAATGAATATTTCGTGACATGATCGAGCTTTGCTCCGGAAAACTCGGTTACAAAACTCTGGCGCTTGGCTATGATCTCGTCGGAGTAGTCATCTTCGGCCCGCGGGATACGAACCTCGGCGTGTTGAACCTCCGGGATGGCATCTTCAACCTCAAACTTGAGAGAACCGTAACCCTTTGCCCGAACTGAGATTTCAATTTTGTGTTTTCCGATCTCCAGATGATCGACAGAACAATTGACTCCGATCACCTTTCGCAAAGGAAAGTCTATCGGCGCTGATTCGCTGACTTCGCTGGCGGAAACTCTTCCCGCTTCGCCCAGTTCAAATGTGATAGCGTCTTTGGGAACTTCGACTCCGTCGATGCGGATCGACCGCAACTCCGAAAATGTAACATCGGTAAGACGGTTCTTGATTGAGAAGTAAACTCCGTCGTTTGTGTTCGAGAGACTCCGATAGGTGTAGAGCTGCCGCAAAAGCATGCTCGGGATCGGTAAGAATGCCATAAGATTGTTCCTTTACTGCCTCAGATTGTGGAACGATCTTACTTTTCCTACGATTTTATTTCAATCAAATAGCCCTCACGGCTTCGACCCGCGTTTCAACATGCGCATTTCAAATGAGATGCCCCAACTCGAAACTCAAAACCCGAAACTCGAAACTCCTCCTACCCATCGCCGGTAAAATGACCGTTGATATACGTGCTGTAAAGCGGGTCGCTTCTCAACCCGTCGCGGAGAGCGTCCATCCAGAATGAATAGTCTTCGCCGCGCGCGACGCAGCCCGCGATTTCTCTTCCGAAATAGGCGAGCGAGGTCGTATTGAAGCGAGACATCGGAAAACCGGAGTGTCTGAGGTACATGCCTTGAGCGACATAGGCCGCCGCCTCATTGTCGAGCCACGGCAAGAGCCCGCTTGTGAGATCGAAAAACGCATGGACTGCTTCATGAACGATAAGCCCTGCGAAATCTCTCGAGCCGAAACTGTTTGCTCCGATATAAAAGGTGTTGGCGGCCGACGCGCCCTCTACCCGTGCGCTGTATTTCGCTACGCCATCGGGCACGCCTCCCTCTTGAACATGTATGCGATTCGCGTTTAATGCGGTCGCTACCCGTGTAAAGGATTCACCGTTGATTTCGATGGCGGTTCCGGCGGGAAACGTCATGTTAAGTCGAATTCGCTGAGTTTCGCTGCTTTGAAGTATGCGAACCATTCTCTCTTTGAGTCCCATAACCACCTCCTGTTGGCCCTATATCTTGACGTGCAATATCGGCCTATTTGCATTCACTCTTTTTTGATCAGATCGTAAATCTCCATAATTTCCTCTACCCGGCCCCTGAAGTCAAAATTGAGATCGATGAGCCGCCCGGTTTCCATGTCAAAAACCCACCCGTGCACGATCGGATAACCCCGCTTTTTGTATATGTTTTGGAAAGCGCCCGTCTTGATGATGTTCAGGCACTGTTCCTCGACGTTCAACTCAACAAGCCTCTTGTAACGCCTTTCCTCGTCAGCGATCGAATTCAGCTCATCCTTGTGAATTCTGTAAACATCCCGTATGTTTCGCAGCCACGGATTGAGCAATCCCAAATCCACTGACTCCATCGCTGCCGCCACGCCGCCGCAAAAATAATGCCCGCAAACCGCGACATGTTTTACGCCGAGATGGCAAACCGCGAATTCGATCACGCTCATCGCGTTGAGATCGGAATTGCTTATCACGTTGGCGATGTTTCGATGAACAAAAACGTCACCCGGATCCGCACCCATCATTTCTTCGGCCGTGACGCGGCTGTCGCTGCAGCCGATGTACAAATACTCGGGGTTCTGGCCTTTTGCGAGCTTTTGAAAGTAATCCGGAGTGCAACGGCGTTTTTCCGCCGCCCACCGTCTGTTGTTTTCGAAGATTTCGTCGTAGGTCTTCATATAACCTCAGTTCTGTTTGTCTATAAACTGATTATAGATTTTCGGGGCAAGCAGGGTAAACCCGCGTTTTTATCTCGAACGTTTTCGCCCTGGATCGCGCTTTTCCGTCTCGATACGGTAATGTGCGACCGGTCGCGGATTCGTGTTATTTTCTTCCTATGAATAGATTTGGGATTGCGCTCTTTTGTCTCTTTGTTTCCGTGGGTCTTGCGAATGCCGCGAGTTGGGTTTCGCATGATGTCGGCACCGATGCAGCATTTCGGGGAATCGATGTCGAAAGCAAGAAAGTGATTTGGGCGAGCGGAACGCGCGGAACCGTCGTCCGTACCGTGGATGGCGGAAAAAGCTGGAAGAAGATCCAGGTTCCCGGCGCCGAAAAGCTTGACTTCAGGGACATCGAGGCATTTGGCAAAAACACGGCCTATGTTTTGAGTATCGGCGAGATGGATCAAAGCCGCATCTACAAAACAACCGATGGCGGCGAGACTTGGAAGCTGCAGTTCAAAAACGATATGAAGGGAGCGTTTTTTGATTCCCTCGCGTTTTGGGACAGCAAGCACGGTCTGGCTCAAAGCGATCCGGTAAACGGCCGCTTTGTGTTTTATCAAACCACGGACGGCGAAACGTGGAGTCCGCTTCCCGCGGCATCGATGCCCGAAGCCGCCGACGGCGAGGCGGCATTTGCGGCCAGCGGAACTTCGATCATAACGCGCGGCAGAAACGAAGTCTTTTTGGTTACGGGCGGAAAAGCCACGAACGTGTTCTCTTCAAACAATCGCGGCGCCACCTGGGTTAAACGTGACTCGCCTTTGATCGCCGGCGAAGCAGCCACTGGCACATTCGGCATCGCGCTTCGCGGCAAGAAAGGAATACTTGTCGGCGGCGATTATACAAAGCCCGCGCAACGCGACGCGACCTTCGGTCTGTCATCGGATTCGGGAGCGATTTGGAAAACGACAAAAGCCGAAAGCCCTTTTGGCTATCGTTCCGGGGCGACCATTGTTGATAACAAAACCATCGTCGTTGTTGGAATCGATGGCTCGGATATTTCGAGAGACGGCGGTGTCAGTTGGGTAAAACTCGACGCTGTCGAGCGAAACTCTGTTGCAGCCAAGGGCAAGAAAGCGATTTGGGCGGTCGGACCGCGCGGTGTCGTTTCGCGGCTTGTTTTATAGCCTTTTGAGCCGAATAGCATTTGGAGGAAGCGATGGAGCAGCTTGACGAAGTTCGCAGGGTCTACGATACGGCGGCCGACAAATACGCTGAGAAGTTTGCCGGAGAGCTCGCTCACAAACCGCTCGACCGCGTTCTTCTCAAGAGGTTCGCAGAAGATCCGCCGATTGAGGGGCAAGTCGCGGACATAGGCTGTGGTTGCGGCCATACGACCGCGCATCTAAAACGTCTCGGTGTGGAAGAGATCATCGGTTACGACCTCTCGCCCGAAATGATTGAGACGGCTCGGAGAATGAATCCGGGAATCGCGTTCGAGACTGCAAACATGTTGAAACTCGTTTCGGGAAGCGAGTCGTTTTCAAAAATCCTTTGTTTTTACGCCATCATTCACTTCACGTACGAAGAGATATCGCAAGCGTTCTCGGAGTTTTTCCGAGTGTTGCGACAAGGCGGACTGCTTTTCTTTTCATTTCATGTCGGCAATGAAGTCGTCGAACCCGAAGAGTTTTTAGGCGTTCAAACCGATGTGAAGTTTTATGAGCTGGAAGTTGATGCGATCCTCGAGATACTTGTTGAAATCGGCTTCCACATCGAAGACACGATAATCAGGTATCCTTACACCGATTACGAATACCCTTCAAAACGCGCCTACATTTTTGCGCGAAAACCGAACTTTGGATTTTAGTTTTTCCTATAAGTCCAGCGGAATACCACACATAAACGAGAACATTACTCCGATTGTCCGCAATTGTCAGTGAGTCCAATCACTACATTTTTCGTCCGATGGGAATAACCTGACGTTGCATTCTCCCAAGATCAAGGGTGGGAGAGATTACCCGCGCCTGGTATCTGAGGGGTTCGCAATGTTTGAGCCCATATGGGCGTGCTCAGGGCCTAAAGGGTTCGCTTTACCGCATTTACCGATTGGGCATTTTCAAACGATTTCCGTGTTTCAATGCCTCTCCCGGTATTTTTGGAGGATTTTGAAGATGAACATTAAATCCATCGTTTTGCATGGCTGCGCCGTCAGGGAGTTAGAGACCGATGGCGGCACGATACTTGAGTTTCGCCCGGTCGATCCGGAATCAGGAAGGGTAGTTGATGAGCGCGCTATTCGTTGCCATATGGAAATAGACATTCTTACAGGCGTCGTTACATGCCACACAATCGATTGCAGATCACCCTATGGATGCAAAAAGATAACCGATGGCGAAGGCAATCGCTATTGCTTCTGCACCAAGCAGCAAGGTGATCCAGACTAGTGGTACGATTCGAAAATATCTAAGCCATTGTAAACCTCAGTTATAGGGTAGAGTCGCGGCAGGTTGTTACTTGCGGCAGGTTGTCGCTTGACGATGCGCTGATTGGGAATTCAGCGCCAACTTGGTCGAGTTTCAGAACATTCAGACATTTCCGTTGCCAGTCGGGATCGTTTCGAAGCAGGAAAGAGCAATAGCTCCGACAATTCTTCCGATTGGCATCGCCTATCGACGATTGGCTTCGGACAGGTGCTTCGGTCTTCAACGGATTCGGAAGAGATCTTTCGACTTCCAGCCAACACCCATTCCGCAATCGAGTCCATCGTCTATCGCCGATAGGCTTTGCTCCGCGTAGAGTGCCCTGAACCGATGTGTTTGCCGATATCGTCGTAATTTTGCGAAAAGACACGCTAAAATTCCTTGAGGATAGAAGGCGCTAGAACCCGCACTCAACTGAGCCTATAGTCGATAGGCAAATTCCCGCAGCGGCCCTCGCGTTTTGCGGGTGTTTTGAGGTTCGGTCGCTATCGAAGCATGACACCCGGCATTCGGATTCATCGCGGACTTCTGCGAAAACGCCAACCGACACGGAATCAAGTGGACCGGATTCAATGATTTGTCTAACAGATTCACACTTGTTTTCCGCAACACCTGCAAATCTCAAAGAAACTCAATTGCAGGAATTAAACCAAACGATTCAAATGCACGTACTACCAAAACTACGACAAATCTCAGGGGCTAGACTATGAAAAGAAACATCGCAATTACATTGATCTTCCTTGCGCTTGCATCCGTACCGGCAATTTATTCTATTTCTCCCGCTTATTCGTCAGAAGAAGAAGCAGTGCGAGTTGCTTTGGATAATTACCTAAAGGCTCATGCCACCGGAGATCCCGCATTCTTGAAAAAGGCGTTTCACAAAGACGCACGCATCATGGCGTTTAGCAATGACAAGCTTTTGAATATTTCGCTCGAAGAATTCGCGGGAAGATTCAACGGAAAGCCTGCGGCGGACGAGGCTATGAGGAAAAGAAGGATCGTATCAATCGATATTACGGGCACGGCAGCGACCGCGAAGATCGAACTCGATTACCCGAAAGTGAAGTTCACCGACTACATGTCGTTGCTAAAGATTGATGGGGAATGGCAGATCGTGAATAAAATTTTCCAGGCGGACTACAAGGAAGCTTCCTGAATGAATGTTCGCGCCGTGCACCGGTGCAGGGAAATGCCCGTAATTGCTGATTTCCAGCGCCTCTAACGTGGTTGCGATGCTTTAGTTGCGGCAACCGGGGTTCCGCCCAATGACGCTCCTCGCCCGGCCACGTATCTCCTTGAGGTTTTCTCAAAAGTCAATTCAAAGCTGAAATCGACAATTACAGTGATTTCCAAAGAAAACAGGCAAGACCCCTGCCGCCTTGTGCGGCAGGTGAATAAGGTCAGCCCCTTCCCGCACAACCCTAAACCATAACACACCAAGCATTTAACGGCCGTAGCTACGGACCTTTGCCTCCTGCCGGACAAGCCAGCAGGGGGGCCGGAACGATTCATCTTTTGCCGCGACTTGCCTTCGACCTGATTCAACTGCCGGACAAGCCGGCAGGGGTCTTTCCAGCTAGCTTACTTTCGTTTCCGAGATTGTTGTGCCTTATGCAGCTAACTTCACCTAAGAGACAGCCTCAGAAGAGGCATTTCCGGATATTTTCAATTTTGTCCATTGAATCGATTTCTTAGAGAGGAAACTTCTTCTTATTAATTCACTCTTGAGAATGCTTCCGCATTAATACGCCGCAACCCTTCTCAATCCTTCCACGATCTCGTCTAGCGATGGCAGATAGTAATCCTCCATCTCCGGTGCAAACGGAACCGGCGAGTCGATCGATGCGATTCGCACAACAGGGGCGTCGAGCCACTCAAAAGCTTCCTCTGCGATGATTGCCGAGATCTCTCCGCCAATACCCCCGGTAAGCGAGGCCTCGTGAAGAACGACAACCCTGTTTGTTTTCTTTACAGTCTTGAGGATCGCGTCCTTGTCGAGAGGTGCGAGCGTCCTGAGATCGACCACCTCAACCGAAAGTCCGTCTTCATTTTCAAGCCTTTCGGCTGCGTCGAGGGCGTTGAGTGTCTGCGCACCAAAAGTGATTATTGAAAGATCGGTACCTTCACGCGCGATTCGCGCTTTGCCGATCTCGACCACATAATTCTCATCGGGCAAAACTTCACGCAAGCGCGGCATCCTGTAAAGCTTCTTGTGTTCGAAGAACAAGACCGGATCCGGATCATTGATCGCCGCTTTGATCAAACCCTTGGCGTCATACGCTGTAGAAGGCTCGACAATCTTCAGTCCGGCAGTGTTCAAAAAGAACGACTCCGCATTGAGCGAGTGAAACGGTCCGCCACGCACTCCGGATCCGCACGGCCCGCGAAACACCGCACCGATTCCACCGCATCCGCGATATCTCGATTTCGCCGCGTAGTTCGTAAGCATGTCGAAGCCGCACGAAACAAAATCTATGAATTGAAACTCAGCGATCGGCTTCATTCCCATCAAAGCCGCACCGCACGCCGCACCCACGATCGCCGCCTCGGAAATCGGCGTATCGATGATCCGCTCCGGACCAAATTCATCGAGGAGCCCTTCGGTTACCTTAAACGCGCCGCCATAACGGCCAACATCCTCGCCTATCACAAAAACCGATTCATCCGCGCTCATCGATTCGCGAATGCCTTCCTTTAGGGCCTCGAGTATCGTCGTGCCTTCCTGTTTCGCCATCAACTTATTCTTCGTCGAGCCTCTTCGTATCGAGCAGCTCGTTTGTCTTGTATTTGTCTTCTTTTTCAGGTGCCTCGAACAATTCGCCTACCGCAACCGCCTTTGGCGGAAGCTCCGCCGAATCGCCGGACAAAATGCCGTTGATAAACTCGACCGCTTCTTCGGCCCTCTTGAAATCAACCCTTCGAATGCTCAGTTTTACACGTCCTGATTCGTTTGGTAGTTTGGAAATCGATTCCAGCCTGTTGAGCCTCATCTGAATCTGCGCAAAGAAACCAAAAACCCCGCGACGCAACCTGACGTCGAGAATGTCTTCAAGCGGAACCCGAATCTCCTTAACGCCGCCGTCGATCATTCCCAGAAGCTTGGATTCAAACTCCACCACAATCCCGGCGCGAGAAAATTTGGCAATGCCGTAAAGCTCGGAAAGCCCTTTTTCTCCCTTGAACGGAACAGCGATAAATCCCGAATTTGCACTAGCTTTCATCATCGTATGACATCGAATCGGTGGTTTCCGTATCTATCTTTCCGAATACAAACAACCAAACAAATCCAGCTATACCTGCAGCAAGCGATGTCGCCAAGATCGCCATCTTTGAACCATTAATAAGGGCCTCGCCGCCGGGAACGTTCTCAAATGCCAGGTTCGTAATAAAAATCGACATCGTGAATCCGATACCTGCCAAAAGCCCGGCGCCGATTATGTGTTTCCATTTGAGATAAACAGGCAATCTGCAAATCCCCAATTTGACCGAGACAAAACTCGCCGTTGTAACTCCCACAACCTTTCCGACAAACAACCCGAGAATGATCCCGAGGCTATTCGGCGAAAGCATCGTTGCGGCCCAATCCGCACCGATCACGATTCCCGTATTTGCCAGTGCAAAAACGGGCATTATGAAAAAGGCGACGGGTTTGTGGAGCAAATGCTCGAGAAATGTAAGCGCGTCTTCGTCGTCGGTTTCAGGAGTGTATGGAATCGTTAATGCCAGAAGCACTCCGGCGATCGTTGCGTGAACACCCGAACGAAGCATGAAATACCAAAGAACGACACCCCCAATTAAATAAAGAGGAAGTCGCATAACCCTTAAGTAGTTCGCCAAGAGCAAAATTCCGAATACCAGGAACGCCGATATCAAATAGAGAAATGAAATCTCGTTGGTATAGAAAACCGCGATCACGATGATCGCGCAAAGATCGTCGATAACCGCGACCGCCGTCAGGAAAATCTTCAACGAACCCGGCGCGCGGCTGCCCAGCAAGGCCAGTACGCTCAATGCAAAAGCGATGTCTGTCGCCATCGGAATCCCGAATCCATCGCGCGTTGGCAGAGAATGATTGAACCCAAAGTGAATCAGTGCCGGAAGGATCACTCCGCCCAAAGCCGCAAAGATAGGCAGCAAGGCGTTTTTGAGGTTTGAAAGTTCGCCTTCAAACAATTCCCGTTTTAGTTCAAGCCCGATCAGCAGAAAAAATATCGCCATCAGGCCGTCGTTGATCCAATAAGCGACGGTCAACCCGGCGACGGGCTTCTTTAAGAGCCCGAGAAATTCGGACGATACCGCCGAGTTTGCAAGAACTAGCGAAACGACTGAGGCCGCCATCAGCATCATGCCCGCCGATTTCTCGTTTTCGAAAAACTCCTTGAATGATTTTGTGATTAATATCTTTCTGATCATTTCTTCCCTTGTTCGTGTTCTTACGGCACCAACGTGTAGATATAAGCCGCATAACCAAGAAGGAGCAATCCCCCTTCAAATCTATCGAGTACAAACCTAAACCCCAACAGTGCCCAAAGCAGCATCGAACTTGCTAGCAAAACTCCCATGTCGAATGATCGTATTTGAAGCGCCGAAATCGGCGTGACAATTGCCGTTATCCCTAGAATTACGAGAATATTCACGATATTCGAACCGATCGCGTTGCCTAGTGCCAGATCCGATTCCTTTCGAATCGAAGCCATCGCGGAGGTCGCAAGCTCGGGAAGACTGGTTCCGATCGCGATTACAGAAAGCCCGATCACGACGTCGCTGACCCCGATTATTCCGGCGACCGTTACCGCGCCATCGATCAGCAATTTCGCGCCTATCACCAGGATCGCGAGTCCGCCGACAAAATATACCAGGTCCATCCAAATCGAATCCGTGGTGTCTTCGACTCCTTCGGCAAATTCTTCTTCGATATCCTTCGATTTGGATCTCTTGGCGAGAATGTAAATCGTAGTCGTATAGGCGATGCTTCCACAAAGGAGTATCACGCCATCGATCCTTCCAATGCTCCCGTCGAGCATCATCAGCCAAAGCACTCCGGACGCCAGCGTCATAACAGGCATTTCGCGTCTTACGACTTCGGATTTCGCGTGGATCGGATGGATCAGCGCCGCGCATCCGAGGATCAGCATCGTATTGCTGATGTTTGAACCGACGATATTGCCAAGCGATAAACCGCTGTTTCCCTCGATCGCGGCCTGCACAGAAACCACGAGCTCCGGGCTGCCCGTTCCCGCGGCGACGATAGTCAAGCCGATCACGAGCGGCGTCACACCCATCCGCAATGCAAAGGAAATCCCCGAACGCACGAGTCCCTCCGCTCCGAAGGTGAGCAGTATCAAACCCAAGATTACGTATCCGAGAGCAAGCAACATAAACTATAAATATCGGGATTCGGCCTTGTTTGTTCCGCGAATCATTCGTCGAGGACCCGCTTTTTGTAAGCCGGCTTGACGACGCTGTTGTCAAAAACATCCATCGCCGCCGACAAGGCATCGGGAACAGGTTCCTTTTCCGCCCAATCCGCTTCCTTGTCGAGAAACTCCTTAATCTCGCCGGCGATCGCATCGATGTCATCGGTGGAAAGGATGCCGTTCTCGGTAAGGAATCTCTCGAATCTTACGACCGGATCGTTGTGCTCCGCCCACCAAGCGATTTCGCCTTCTGGCACGTATGACTGATTGTCATGTTCGGCGTGTCCTTTTCTGCGATATGTTACGGCTTCGACAATCACGGCGCCGCCGCCGTTGCGAGCATGGTCGACCGCGCGTCGCATGGTTTCATAGCAGGCGATGATGTCGTTTCCATCGACGCGCAACCCCAAAACGCCGTATCCGACGGCCTTATCGACGAACTGGCTGCATGCCGCCTGATCGCGAGTCGGCGTCGAATACGCGTAACCGTTGTTTTCGATGATGGTGATAAGCGGAAGTTTTTTGACCGCGGCGAAATTGACGCCCTCGTGAAACGCGCCGGTCGAGCTCGCACCCTCGCCGATATAAGCGGCAGCGACTCGGTTTTCTCCTTTCATACGCGCTCCAAGCAAGATCCCGGCCATTACCGGAATCATGTCGCCGAGATGCGAAATCGGTCCGACGAATCCCTTATCAAGATCCGCGAAATGGAATTGCACATCGGTGGCGCGGCTCGGCGCGGTGCCCCGGCCAAAGTATTGAAGAAAAATAGTTCTGGGGGCGATACCCTTTACAAAACATGCGCCGATATCGCGAATTAGCGGCGCGATAAAGTCCTGAGGCTCAAGCGCGAAGGCGGTGCCGACGGCCGTCGCTTCCTGCCCGAGGGATGTAAACACGCCTCCGGTCAGCTTCGACTGCTTCTTGAGTCGAACGGTCTTTTCGTCAAACATCCTCGTAAGCTTCAAATAGCGGAAGAGCTCTACGAGTTCGCCTCTGGAAAGATTCGTGTCGCGCGTACACGACAGCGGCATCTCGGGTATTTCTTGTGTCATCGCAAAATCTCGTCGTCGGGTTCAAAAGTACAATCGATAATTTTACGACAAAAGGTGGGGAGGTTCGAGTTGCGAGTTTTGAGTTTTGAGTTTTGAGTTTGGAGTTCTTTGGGCGGTGTTGATTCTTTTACTCAGACTTCGAGAGTAATTCACTGCGGGCGGGACGCCCGCATTCCGCCCGATACGACAGTCGCTCCGCCGACTGCAAACGAACTCAAAACTCAAAACTCGCAACTCTTAACTCATTTCCCTGCTTCAATCGTTTCCAGAATCGACTTCCTCGCATGATCAAGCGATCGTGGATCATTGAACAGATGGGTAAAAATGTTTGCGGATTGAATCGCGCCGTAGAGCTTGAAAACGAGTTGTTCGGGGTCCGTACCCGATGCCAGTTCCCCGTTTCGAATCGCTTTTCCAGCTTCCTCAACGAGCATTTCCAATGTGCCCGCAAGCACCTTTGCGGTCAACTCTCTTACCGCTCCGGGGCGACCATCGTATTCAAGCGCAGCCGAAGTTAAGAAGCATCCTCCGGGCAACCTGCCGCGTTCAATTGAAACCAGCCATGCCTCCAAAAATGTCAGGAGCCGGACGATTCCCTCGGGTGCCTTCTCCGCACGCTCGATCACCTCGGATTCGAAAACCTTGGTGGCCTCTTCCAAGACAGCAAGCTGCAACGATTCCTTCGAACCAAAATGCGCAAAGAGCCCGCTTTTGCTCATCTTGAGTTCTGTCGCCAAACGACCGATCGTAATTCCTTCGATCCCCTCGAGCGATGCGATGGAAACCGCAAGATCGAGGATCTCGTTTCTGGTGTCACTGCCTTTCTTTTTCTGCGCTTCCGCCATCAATCTTCAATGCTTACCGTTTCGATTTGGATTTCGCTCGCATTGCCTTGTCGAGAAACTTGAATATCGACTCGTAGGCACGAACGCTCTCCTTTGCCGAAAAGTCTCCGTGATCGCCGCCCTTGATCGTAATTAGCTCGTTTCCGACTCCCTTCTCCTTGAGCGATTGATGAAGGCGAAAAGCTTGGTTGTACGGAACCAAAGGATCTTTGTCGCCATGAATCGTTATTACAGGCGGATCATCGGTCGAAACATGCGACAAAGGCGATACCGATTCAATCAACTCGCGGTCTTCAAAACGATCTTCGCCGATCCAATTTGATGCGAACTGCGTCTTGTTTTGCCCCGAAAGCAAATCGCCGACATCCGTTATTCCAAACCAATTTACGACAGCCAAAACAGCTGTTTTCTCTCCCGGGCAATTCGAGTCAAACCGTTCGTCATCCGCGGCAAGCCCTGTCATAAGCGCGAGGTGCCCTCCCGCCGACTGTCCGCTGACGACGATCAACTCGCGATCAAAGCCGTATTTCTCGGCATTCGCATGAACCCACCGCAAAGCGCAACGTGCATCCTCGACCGCCGCCGGTGCCCGCGCCATCGACGTCACACGATAGTCAATGTTAACGACCGCCCAGCCTTTTTCGAGCCAAGGGAGCACGCGAAGCGAATAGCTGTTCTTCGTTCCCGCACGCCAGCCGCCTCCATGTATGAACATCAATGTCGGATGAACTCCGGCTTTTGAGCCGCGGGGCTTGTAAACATCTAGCTTTAGTTCCCGTTCACTGACCTTTGCATAGGTGATGTCCGCTTCAAGAAACCCGTATTCGACGTATGCCTCGACGGCCCACCTCGCGCTCTTGCCAAGCTGCGCGACCGCCTCCGGAGCAAAGCCAAAATGCCCGAAAAGCGTGACTGCCGCGATTACCAATAGACGCGATAACGGATTCCTCATTTATTCCTCTTCTACCAGCGTCAAGCGCGACAGCTTCCCGTCCTTATCGACGCTTACCCGCCATAAATAAAACCGTTTTGCAGTTTCCGTTCTGTAGTCGTAATACTCCATCTCGCCATCGATCTCGGTTTCAACAAACTCGATCTTTCGCTCGGCTCCAAACGGAAGCATCCGTTCGGTTTCCCTTTTCGCTCGATCTGTACCAAGGAACCTGCGAAGGCTCTCGGCGGTGATGTCCTCCTCGACACGCCCCTCGCGTCTCGCTGCCAGAACCTTGCCCAATTTGGCTCCCAATCCAGGAATCTTTTCTTCTACCGGCTTGAGCGATTTTAAGGAAAGCGAGGGAATGTAGTATTTCGCGATCCTCGTGGCCAAAAGGCTTCCCATACCGGATTCGCCAAGATTTGTAAGGACGATCACGTTGATCCCGGCATCCGTATAACGAAAATTCGCGGCGCCGAAGCCGGCGGTCTGTCCCGTATGCCCTATCAGATGCTGTCCGCGAAAATCCGAAATCCTCCAGCCAAATCCGTACGGCGATTTTTCGCCGTTATTGAAAACAAACTGCGTCCAGATTTGTTTCTTTGATTCGGGTTTCAAAAACGTGTCGCCATTGAGCGCGGCATTCCATTTGATCAGATCGGTGACTGTTGAAACGATCGATCCCGCGCCCATCAGATCAGTAAGACTTCCATCCCTGCCGCGATGGCCCTCGTCTTCCCATTCGTATCCTTCGGCCCTCAAAGGAATGATGTTGCGCGGATCGCGGTTTGTGGTTTTGTTCATTCCCAACGGACGGAAAATTCGCTCACGCATGAAATCCATGTACGGCTTTCCGCTTTGTGTTTGAATGATATAGGCGAGAAGATTGAAACCGCTGTTCGAATAGATGTTCTCTTCGCCGGGCGTGAATTCCAGAGGGTAAGGCGAAAGCTGCTCGATAAATCCTTCCATTTTGACGCGTCTCGACAGCTCGAAACCGGTCAGGCTCGTATAGCTTTTGATTCCCGACGAATGCGTGAGCAAATGCCTCACAGTCACATCCTTCCAGGCTTCGGGCGTTCCCGGCAGATATTTGGATATCCTCTCGTCAAGATTCACCTTTCCATCCTCAACGAGAAGCATGATCCCGGCGGCCGTCATCTGCTTTGAAACCGAACCGATTTCAAAAGCGGTGTCTTTTGTAACCGGAACCGAAAATTCCATGCTGGCAAGGCCGTATCCCTTGAGTCTTACCACCTTCCCGTTCTTAACAACCGCGACGGCAGCGCCTGGAATATGGCGCTCCTTCATGCGTGCGCGAATCTCATCGTCGATCTTGTCCGCGCGCACCGCTCCCGTGAGCGTTGCAAACAAAAACAAAAACGCGAATATCGAAAATCTCGTTCGATGCCTTTTCATAATTTCCCGCCTATCTTCGGTTTCGCAGCGTTACCACCAACGCATCGCTGACTTTCCTCTCACCACTTTCATCCGAAGGCTTGTTGGCGATTTTGTCCTTTAGGAACATCGTGCTCGATCCACCGCCATCAAGATTCATCGCCTCGGAAACTCCGATCGACACCAAGAATGCGCCGAGCTCGGGCAATGTCATCCCGACGCTGTAGCCTTTCTGCCTTCCATCGGCAACCCCCAAAAGCGGGCTTCCATCGGGAAATAGCCCGACAAAAGTTCTCGGATGACGCGCCTCGCCAAACGCTTTTCCGGTGCCTTCCTTCTGCCACGTGATATTTAGGGCGCCCTTTGAAACCAGCCTCGAAACACCGGCGACGGCATCTCCCCTCAAAAGCGCAGGCGCCAACGGCGCACCGTCATCGGCGTTTTTCCAGACATGCCTCACTCTAACTTTTGCGTTCCTTTTTGGTTCGTGGTCAATACTTGTAATGGCGATCTTGCCGATCGAAACAACAAAACCGTCTTCGGGAATCTCGCTGTTAAAGGCACCGATCCCGATCGAAACGATGCGGCCCTTTCGAACGATGATCTCCGCGCCGCTGTCGCGGGTAAAAGTTCGACGTCCAAAGGCTTTGTTAAAGATCACCACTTCTTCGGGTTTGCGCTCGCGGTTGTAACCGCTGACTTCCATTTTGGTTCTTCCGGTCTCGAGAGAAGTTGCGAGCTCCGGTGCGGCGAATTGGAGCTTGGTGCTGGCACCGTTTTCAATGAATACGGCCGAGCGAGCGCGTGCGGGTTCGCTCACGAGAAGTCCGTCTTCGATAAAAAGGCCCGCCGGATCGCCGCCAAAAACGGAGCCGTCGAATCTAAAGAAACCGGCATTGACGGCGGCGATCGCGTTGTTTCGTGTCGCGATCGAACTCGTGCCCTCGGTTCCGGCGACCATGTCGTAGGCGAGCTTTGCATCGATACGCGTTTTTGCCGGATCGAGCCGCAGAAGGAAAACTTTTACTGGTTCGCCCTCAACAGCCGTTTCCATTTCGGTGTATTCAACGCCATCCGCGACGCTGCTCCAGTTTGGCTTCGCCGGCGATTGACCGAATCCGTTTGAAAATGACAGGCCCAGTACAAGCAGCAAAATCCACAGAAAACTGCCGCGGTTCGATATTCCCTTATCCGCTCGATAAAAACGTCGCATATAAAAACTTTCGATTGAGTTGGTTATGATTAAGCCCAAATCACTGTTCGCGATTGCGTCTCATAGGTCGTTTCAAAGACGCAACCCACTTGCAATTCGATTCCAAAAAATTCCGATCTGGCCCCTTTCCGAACAAGCCGATAGGGGGTTTTTATCAATACCGACTTTTAAGAATGAACTCAGTCCTTTATCTCCTCAATCGCGTTTGACCATTGCCTTCGGTGAATTTTCCAGACGCCTTCTATTTTCAAATAAACAGCCGAGAAATTACCCGTCGCCATGTATCGTTTGATACCCGTTTCATCCTTGGTCTCCCATTCGAGCTTTTGCTTTCCAACCGCAAACGCCGAATTCTTTGAACCAAATATGTCTATCGGGGTCGTTTCAAAAAACGTGATCCTGGTGGACGAGGCGGAAGACCCAAACCAAAACCCGCGCAACTCATCGCGTCCCTTGAATGACGTATTTCCAAACGGAAAAATGGCGGCGTCCTCGGTGAACAGGTCCAACACCTCTTTCTCATCGTTGGCTTTCCACGCCTTTTGATATCTTCCTTCAAGTTCCGCGACGGCTTTTCGGATCTTTGAAGATGCGCCCGACTGTCCGTGACCGATTCCGACCACCACCGACAGAAGACACGCCGAAACGGCAAACAACACAATTCGCTTCATCGGTTAGCTCCTTTTTTGCGCGAAACACCCCGCGCCGCGCGGGCGCACCTCGTGCCATGATTTGCGGTCAGCTCGTAATTTCGGTTAATCGTCTTTGCGTACTTCGACGTAGAAATTCTTGTCCACTTCAAACTTCAGTATGTCGTCGGGCGCCTCGAAACTCATTTCGGTCGCGCTCGGCTTCAACCACTTCTCGGTGCCGTTGATTCGAACCTTGACAGGCATGTCGAACCCATCGACCACGTTCTCATAACGATACCGCAATGTGCGGCCTTCGATCTTGTATCTGAATTCCGGAATCTTTGTTGTTCGAAGAAACTGATCGAAGACTCTTGAGAAGTCGATGCCCGATTTTGATGAGATGTAGTTTTCAACCTGCGCCGTGGTTACGGTCTTTTTGGCAAAATCTGTATTCAAACCGCGAAGAATCATCCGCCATTTCGCGTCATCGTTCACTACCTGGCGAATCGTATGGAGCAGATTCCCGCCCTTGTAGTACATGTCTCCCGAACCCTCGCGGTTCAGACCGTATTCGCCGATGATCGTCCTTTCGTTTCTGGCCATTCGTCGCGAACCAACGACGTAATCATGCCCCTTTTCCTTGCCAAAGTGATATTCGACGAAGAGGTTTTCCGAATAGTTTGTAAATCCTTCGTGGATCCACATATCTGCCGCGTCGCGCATCGAGATGTTGTTGCCAAACCACTCGTGTCCCGATTCGTGAACGATGATGAAATCAAAGAGATAGCCGATGCCCGCGAAACTCAGATCGCGTCCGCGATAACCGTTTCTAAACCAGTTCCCGTAAGTAACCGAACTCTGGTGTTCCATTCCCGCATAGGGAACCGTCACGAGTTTGTAGCCATCCTCGTAAAACGGATACTTTCCAAACCAATACTCGAACGCCTTGAGCATCCGCGGAACTTCAACAAACTGTTTCTTGGCAACATCAAGCTGGTGCTTCAAAACCCAATACTGGATATCGAGCGTGCCGCCCTCGCCCTCGTAGGTTTCGCCATAGGAGACGTAGTTTCCGATATTCGCGTTGATGGCGTAGTTGTTGATAGGATTCTTGACCTGCCAATGATACGTCTTGCTCTTTTCGTTTTCGTTGTAGATCGTGTCTTTAAGACGACCGTTTGAAACCGCTACCAAGCGCTCAGGCACCGTGATCCGCACATCGACGCCGCGATCCGGTTCGTCATATCCATGATCCTTGTTGGGCCACCAAATGCTGGCGCCAATGCCCTGACAGGTCGTGACGATGTAGTCCTCGCCGAGATCATCGTGATCCCATGTGATTCCGCCGCTCCAAGGGGGATTCGTACTTTCCCTCGGCATCCCGCCGTACGTTATCAAGATCGTAGATTCGACACCGACTTCTGGAGACTCCGGAAAATCAATCCAATAGACATTTCCTTCGCGGCTAAACGCGAGGTCGGAGTTTTTGTATTTGACGCGCGTGATCGCAAGCGGAGGTTGAAGATCGATCTGCATTCGCGTCGCCGGTTTCAGCGTCTTGAACGAAATCTCATTCGAACCCGAGATCATCTTCTTGTCGGGATAAAACTTGACCGAAAGATCGTAGTGGATCAGATCCCACCATTCGCGTTCAGGCGTGATCGAACCGCGCAGATATTCCTGCCTCACCTTTGGATCGTTGATATCCGTTTGCGAAAAAACAACCGAGCCCGTTCCAAAGAGGACGAGCAATACAAGGACGATTCGCTTTAGCTTGAGCATTTTTGGATTATAGACGGTTTTCGAACTCAAGTGGAGTTTGAGAAGAGGGGATTTGGTTCTTGTGTGCTTTTCTGCATTCCCCCTCACGCCGTGATTTCCAACAAGACGAAAAGTCGCTGGAAAAGGAAGCATTCAATGGTATATTTGTGCTAAATCGAAACTCCTCCCGCGCGAAAGTCTCAAACGAAGAGAGGCCAGGTATCTAACCCGCATTTGTTTGTGAGGCGGGCAAACCCACCAATTCAGGAGACGAACCAATGTCCGTTGTCGCATTTTCCCATAGCTCAATTTGGCGATTTCTCGCCCTCCTTCTTGTAACATTTCTGGTTTTCGGCTCGGCCTTGGCTCAGGATGATGATGGCATTCCTGAATTGAGCGACGAAGGGTTGGAAGTTGAGCAAGAGATTGTTTTGTGCGCTTATGTTAGTGAGCCTCCTGTAATTACCCATTTGTTCATTGGGCCTGAGAAAACAGACGAATATTGCGATGCAAAAGCTGGGAACTGCAAACAATTCGCCAAGTGGCTGCCAATATCGGTAGAAGCAAGTGATCTGGAAGGTGAGGTGTTAACTTACTCTTTCGAAGTTTCCGAGGGTCAAATAGTCGGCGATGGCAGGAAAGTAACATGGGACCTTTCGGGATCGTCTCTTGGAAAACATACGATCACAATCTGCGTCGATGATGGAGTCGGATGCGTTGACAGAAAAGAGACTTTCACGATCGAACTGGTCGAAAGCGCTGCGGAAATCGGCGACACAAACGCTAGAACCTTGTTGCCAAAACCGATTCAAAACGAGGAATGGCCGGCAAAGACCATCACGGATCCCGATTTGGATTTCCCCATCGAGATAATTGGTTTTACGGCGGACAAATACGCCGTCAAGTATTGCGAGAACGAATGCGGCTGGTCGTCGGTCGTCAATCTTGAAGTGCAAATCAACAAGCCGATAACGGAAGACATCGAAATCGATTTCGATTCCGAAGAAGGGACGATTAGAACGAAGGGAAACACCGCCAAGATTTATCTCGGAGAATTGGAACCTGGCACGTATGAAGTTGAGGTAACGGTCTATCGAGACGGAGATTTTGTTCCGAAAAAGGTTAAGAAGACGATCAGTTTGACGGTCGTACCGTAAATGATGGCTCGGAAGAATTTGAAAAAGCGCCACGACGGTCATCGCGGCGCTTTTTTTTAGGAAATCGGTTGGTAAAACTGGGGACGCCGACGCTGGCCGTGTTTGTGTGGAGTCGAATTTACGCCACGAGATTATTCGCGCTGAAGCGCGAATTGCAGGCGGGACGCCTGCGCTCCAGTCGTTCTTGCAGGCGGGACGCCCGCGATCCAGTCGTTCCTGCGGGCGGGACGCGCAACGCTCCCGTTGCACGGAAAACCCGCCCCTCAACCCGGAAAAACTCAAAACTCAAAACTCGTAACTCCTCATCCTCCGATCTTGTACTCCTTCGGCGGTGTCTTGCCAAGAAGATGCGTTACGAAATAATCCCAGCGTTTTCGAGTCATATAGCCGCTGTCCTGGCCGTAGCCATGGCGGGCGTTGGGGAAGATGATCAGATCAAAATCCTTGTTTGCCTTTACAAGCGCATCGACGACGAGATAGGTGTTGTATGGAGGCACGTTGTTGTCAAAACCGCCGTGCGCCAAAAGCAGCTTTCCCTTGAGATTTCCGGCGTAAAGCTGGTTTGCCTGTTTCTCGTAGTTTGTTTTCCCATCCGCTTCGGTCGTCATCAAACCGATGTACCGCTCGCCCCAGTCATCCTCGTAAACGCGATTGTCGTGGTTGCCAGATTCGGAAATCCCGACTTTGTAAAAATCCGGATAACGGAACATCGCCGCTGCGGTAGCGAAACCGCCGCCCGAATGGCCCCAAATCCCGACTCGTTCGAGATCCATGTAAGGATACCTCGCGGCGAGCTGCTTCAAACCCGAAATCTGATCTTCCAAGGTGTTGTCGGCCATATTTCCGTAACACGCGTCATGGAACGACTTCGAGCGATCGGGATTGCACGTGCCGTCTATCGCGACAACGACAAAACCGAGTTCCGCCAGTGCCTGATGATCCGCTCGCGCCGGAGAAAACGAACGCGAACCGACGCTCCCGCCCTGCGGTCCCGGATAAATGTAGTTAACGACGGGATACTTCCTCATCGGATCAAGCGTGGTCGGAGTAAACATCAAACCATAGAGATCCCAACGCCCGTCACGGGACTTGACCGTAATCGGTGTCGGCGGTTTCCAGCCCGTCGCTGAGAGCCTCTTGATATCGGCCTTTTCCAACTCCGTAATAACCTTGCCGTTCATGTCGCGAAGCACCGCAACATTCGGAACATCCGGTTGCGAATAGTTGTCGACAAACGTCATACCGTCTTCGGCAATCGAAACGGTATGATTTCCGTTCTCCGGCGTCAGGAGCTTCAACCCCGAGCCGTCAAAATTGATCCTGTAAAAATGGCTGAAATAAGGATCCCGCCCCGCTTCCCTGCCATTGGCACGGAAGAACAGCACACGGTTCTTTTTATCCACACGCAAAAGCTGCGTAACCACAAAATCGCCCTTTGTGATCTGGTTCTTTAACTTGCCGGTTTCGAGGTCGTAAAGATAGAGATGACCCCAATCATCGCGTTCCGAATACCAGATAAACTCCTTGGTTTCAGGCAAATAGCGCCAATTGATCGTGCCTTGCCCTGATTCGTATTGGGTTTTAACGACTTCTTGAAATACGTTTCTGATTTCGCCGGTCGCCGGATCGGCGATTCTCAGATCCGCCGATTTATGATCGCGGCTTGATGAAACAAACGCGAGCGATTTTGAGTCGGCGCTCCATTCGTTGTCGTCAAATGCACCCGAGCAGGAGATGTCATCGCAAAGCGTACCCCTGCGATCATCGGGATCCATCTTTAGTCTCGTAACCTTCTTTTCCGCTACATCAATAATCACTCGGTGGATCTTTATGATTTCCTTATCTTCGGGAAGCGGATATTTCCAAACCTTTGCTTTCGGCGCGCCGGTGGTTGTGGAAACGACATACATGTCGCTCACATGGCGCTGATCCTGCTGATAGGTGGAGATCATTTTGGAATCGGGAGACCAAAGCAAAATCGGTCTCTCTGAGTCGGTCCAACCCGCGTTGTCGGTCGCATAACCAAAATCCTTGATTCCATCTGTAGTTAATTGAACGTCTTCGCCGGAAACCAGATTCCGAACCCAAAGATTCCAATCCTTAATATACGCGGTTAGTTTTCCATCCGGCGACATCACGGAATTGCGAACCGATGAACCGGCCATCGGCTCCGGCGGATAATCCTCCAACACCTCGATCATTTTGGTTCCGGACTTCTTGGCTCCGGTTTTTGGATCGACCAAGACATAGGTCATTTCGCCGTTTACCGAAACCGAGTACCAGAATTTTCCGTCAAACAGCCATGTCGGGCGAACAGCCGCCTGATCAACCAATCTAAAGGTATTCTGAGGCAACATCGCGGCCGCACGATCGTAGTCTTCCTTTGTTAGATTTCCATTGCTCTGTCCCGCTGCGATCGCCGCAAATGCAGCCAATACGAGCCAGAAATAAACGATTCTTGTTCTGTGCATAACTCGGTGCCTCATCCTTTTTAATTGTATTTCGAAGTAATCCGTTGCTCCCTGTATTGCCACAAATTAGGCCCGAAAGCAATTCGCGAATGTCGGAGTCCGTTCAATCGGGAATTTCAGAATTCAACCAAACTGTTTCCGTTTGGCGCTCCGCGAAGCAGTCTCCTTTGTTGTTTTGGTTATAAAACGATAGAATTTTGGTTTGGTTTCTTGAATCATTTTTTGCAGATTAACAGGGGTCGAACTCCCAAAGCGCCTTTCTTGGATTGAGTTTTTAGCCAAATGGTTGCGACCCGGAGATGATATGAGCGTAGAAGTTGTAATGCCGCAGATGGGCGAATCGATCGCCGAGGGCACCATTTCAAAATGGTTGAAGCAAGTTGGAGACACGGTCGAGCGTGACGAGCCACTTCTGGAGATTTCGACGGACAAGGTTGATGCCGAAGTTCCTTCTCCGGAATCGGGTGTTTTGCTTGAGATAAGATACCAGGAAGGTGAGACGGTTGAGGTCGATACAGTCGTCGCTGTCCTCGGAGCGGAAGGCGAGTCTTCGGCACCCGCACCTCAAACTCCGGTCGCGGAAGCCGCTCAGGAAGCGTCGGCTCCGGAGCCCGTGGCGGTTGCCGCACAACCCGCTGCTCCTGTTTCCGATGCTCCACCTGCGAACGCTCCAGCCGGTCCGGCGACAGAAGTCGTGATGCCTCAAATGGGCGAGTCAATCGCCGAGGGCACGGTTTCCAAGTGGCTCAAACAAGTTGGCGACGCTGTCGAAAAGGACGAGCCGCTTCTGGAAATCTCCACCGACAAGGTTGATGCCGAGGTTCCATCGCCCGTTTCGGGAACTCTGCTCGAAATTCGTGCCGGCGAAGGCGAAACGGTTGAGGTCGATTCCGTCGTCGCGTTGATTGGAGCCGAAGGCGCCGCACCAGCGGCATCCGCGCCGGCGCCTGCCACCGCTCCGGCTGAAAACGTTGCTCCCGAACCTGTAGCGCAACCCGTGGCCGCGGTTCAGACACCCGCGACATACGGTTCCGATGAATCGCTCGAAAGCCTTCGCAAGAGAAAAAGCTCGCCGCTCGTCCGAAAAATCGCTAAAGAGCACAACATCGATATTTCCGCGATCCCCGGAAGCGGGATGAGCGGTCGCGTTACAAAGAGCGACATACTCTCGTTTATCGAATCAGGCGCGGCCGTCAAACCTGAAGATCTGATGGTCAAGCAACCGACCGCAAGCGCGCCGGTCGAATCAGCTTCCGCACCGGTCGCAAGACAGGAAGCTCAGCCACAATCAGCTCCCGAAACCGGTTCGGCGATCGAGAAGTCGGATTACAGACCGCCCTCAATCGCGATGGGCGCCGGAGATCGGGTCGAACAGATGTCGGTTATGCGAAAGAAGATCGCAGACCACATGACGTTTTCGAAGCATACATCGGCTCACGTCACGAGTGTCTACGAAATAGACATGACGAACATCGCCCGATACCGAGAAGCCAAGCGTGCGGAGTTTCAGGAGCGATACGGAACGAAGCTGACTTATATGCCGTTTATTTTTGACGGTGTAACAAAAGCTTTGCGCAAGTTCCCCGTCGTAAACTCGCAGATCGCGGGCGATCAGATCATTTACAAGGGTGATATCAACATCGGGATGGCGGTCGCTTTGGATTGGGGATTGATTGTTCCCGTGATCCGCAACGCCGACGCTCTCTCGCTATCGGGAATTGCAAGAACCGCGAATGATCTCGCCGATCGTGCCAGAGCCAAGAAACTCTCGCCGGACGAAGTGGCGGGCGGTACGTTTACGGTTACAAATCCCGGTGTTTTCGGCGGCTTGTTTGGAACTCCGATCATCAATCAGCCGCAGGTTGCGATCCTTTGCGTCGGAACTATCGAAAAGCGTCCGAAAGTGATCACAACCGATTCCGGCGATGACATGATCGCCATCAGGCAAATGTCGTACTTCGCGCTGACATACGATCACAGAATCGTCGATGGTGCCGATGCCGAACAATTTCTTTCTTTCCTAAAGTCGTATCTGGAAGCCGGGGAATTCTCTCTTTAGGCAACGGGAGAACTCCCAAAAACCACATTCAGTGGAGATCCTTCTGCAACCTGCCGCCTTGCGCGGCAGGTTTTTTAAAGAAGATCCAACCACCAATGGATTTGGCCCGCTAGTTTGAGACTCCGTTGACGGCAGAATGATTGCCAAATCCAAAAGAACTCGTAACTCTTTCTGGAAGCGAATTACGTTTAAACCTTTTTAAACATTGGCGAAATATTTTCGCTGTTCTTGGAAACAAACCGAATATCGCGCCGATAAATCTTTTCAGGGAATTATTACTTTGCGTTGGATTCCTAACTTCTTCACCCGAATCGATGTTAGGTAATTCCCAGTTTTCGTGACAACCCAAAGCACCGTTGGTACGTCTCAGAAATGCTCTCTCTAATGTAGTAATAATCTTCGAAAATTTGGTAGAGCAGATATCTAAGGAGTTTAAGTTATGCTTCGCAAATTCAATGGTTTACGAATGATCGTGTCTCTTTTGGGAGTCATTTTGGTGGCGGGTGCCGTAGTGGTCTCCGCGCAGGATGAACAGGTTCGATCGCTCGTTAACGGTCAGAAATACAAAATTGAAGGTGTTGTAGTCGCCAAGGACGGCGATAACTTTCTTTTAAAAGACGAAACGGGAGTTGCTACAAAGGTCACGATTTCTCCAAACACCAGCATTAAGTCGAACAGTTTTTGGGGTAGCGGAGATTCTTACGCCTCGGCGAGCATCGTTCGAGGTTTGCGTTTGAAGGCGGAAGGACGCGGCGATGCCGCGGGGACGCTTGCCGCCAGCAAGGTAAGATTCGATAGAAGCGATCTCGAGGTCGCGCAGTCGATTGAGAGCAGGGTCGCTCCGGCAGAAAAGCGGCTTACGGAAGCCGAACAGAACGCCGAGCGAGTTTCGGGGCAAATCGATGAATTGATGGCGATTTCCAACGCGGCGCGAGGCGGCGCGGCGGCGGCGCAGGAAACGGCGGATGCCGCTGTTGCCGGAGTAAACGCTACCAATTCAAGAATCTCGGCA
This sequence comes from Pyrinomonadaceae bacterium, assembly GCA_041394795.1. Classification (GTDB taxonomy): domain Bacteria; phylum Acidobacteriota; class Blastocatellia; order Pyrinomonadales; family Pyrinomonadaceae; genus Aridibacter. The sequence goes on from JAWKHN010000003.1 coordinate 337,732, forward strand.
ATAGACGATTATGTCGTTCAGTCCACTGCGACGATTAATTTCAGGGTCGGAAGCGCGGTTCTTACTCCTGAAGCGAAACAACAGCTTGACGAGGTTGCCGCCACGGCGCTGACTCTTCGTGGCTATGTTGTTGAAGTCACGGGCTTTGCGTCGTCGGACGGAAACGCCGCCGCGAATAAGAAGCTGAGCGATCGGCGCGCCCAGGCGGTGAAGGATTATTTGATCATGACTCACAATATTCCTTTGCGCAGAATCGGTCCTTCCTTCGGATATGGCGAAAATCAAGCGATTGCCGACAACTCCACGAGAGATGGTCGGGCGCAGAATCGTCGTGTCGAGGTGAAACTCCTCGTCAGCCGTGGATTGAACCAAAACGTCGAAGTGAGGGTGGCAAATCCGCCCGACGTCGATGGAACCAAGTAAGGCTTAATGCTTTGGAGGCGCGTCAAAATCAAAGCGTCTGCTAAAAGCCTTATAGATCTTTTCAAGACCAGCAATTCGGCTCGAAAAACGAGTCGAGCCAAGATGCGAAGGTGCCGGAGAGCATGATTTTGCTCCCGGCACTTCGCCGATTTCGTACGAATTCGGTGACTGTTCCGGATTCGGGCTCCCCAGCACAACCTTTTCCTTTGTCTCTCCGTATTGGTTTTATGAAATTTGCGCTTAACGCAGCTTTTGTTTTCGTGTTCGCGGGACTTTTGATCTTACCGGCTTCGGCTCAAACGCCAGTCGGAACACCCCCGCCGCTGATCATCGATTCGGATGAGATTATCAAAGTTGAATCGCGTCTGATCGTTATTCCCGTTTCGGTTACAGACGGCATGGGAAATGCCGTTAAGGGATTGGATGCGGAGAATTTTGTGGTTTTTGAGAACAGAAAAAAACAGGACATTGTAGAGGTCGCCAAGGCCGAGCAGGTTCCTTTGGAAATTGCGATTTTATTCGACATCTCGGCCAGCACCGACGCCATGTTCAGATTCGAACAGGAAACGGCGGCGAAGTTCTTGCTTGATGTGATGCGTCCGATTGATCACGCTACGATCTTTACGATCGGTGAACAACCCCGGATGCTCCAGCAAAGATCGTCGGCCCAGATCTCGGTTCAAACGATCAAAACCCTTCAACCGAGCAAGGAATACACCGCCTTTTTTGACGCCGTTTCCTCGGCCGCCGACTACTTGAGAAAAAACTCGGATCCCAAAAGCCGGAAAGTCGTCATAGCTATCACCGATGGCGAAGACACTAACAGCGAAGGGGTTCGAGAGGGATTTGCTTCGGCGTTTGCGGCGATTGGAGAACGCATCAACACGATTACCAACGAACAGCGTAGAGACATTCTCGTCAAAAAACGCAACGAGGTGAGGCACGCCGAGCAGAACAAAAGCTTGAAATATCTGCAGGATGCAGACGCGGTGTTCTATTCGATCAATCCCGCTGGAAGCTCGCTCAAGCTAAATTCAATGAGCCGCTTCGGGCAGGAAAACATGATTCGCTTTGCCGATGAAACCGGCGGAACCGCGTTTCTACCGACCTTTCTGCCGACAAACCTCAAGAGCGATTACGAAAACCAGGCAAATCTTCGCAAAAATTCCGACTCGCTTGATGCGATATTCGGAAAACTCAGAAGCGAACTCCAAGCCCAATACCTTGTTCAGTATTATTCAAACGGGGATTTCGAAGAAGGCAAATACGTAAATGTGGATCTAAAAGTAAACGTTTCGCTCCCGCAGGGAATTTCCGTGCGGTCGCGAAACGGGTACTTTGTTAAGAAGTTATGAGTTTCGAGTTTCGAGTTTTGAGTTTTGAGTTCTGTAGGGAGAGTTGATTCTCTCCCTTTTTTGTGGCTACAAAGCTATCCAGTTTTCTGAGTCTTGGTGCTTTTTCCAGCTTGTCGCGCAAACGTTTAAATATTGAAACTCTTCAAATTGAGACTCTTCGAATCGTAATTTTCAACTTCCGCCAAAGAACTCAAAACTCAAAACTCGAAACTCGTAACTCCCTACCTCACGATTTCCATCTTCCCTAATTCGGCTTCGGAATCGGAGTCCTCAGCGGGTGAGATCCCGCCCATGATCGCGTTGTCATCCGGATTGTAAGGCGCTACCTCGCCTGTTTCCGGCTTATAGTTTTGATTCGTCACGGGAATCGCTCCCATCTCAACCGGATCTTCCACAGCGCGGAAGAGGCTCACAATACCGATCGATGCGAACATAGTAAAGGCCATCGCAGCGACCGCCGTCCAGATTCGCGAAACACGTTTCTTAACCGCGGCCCAACCGACCGGGCAGTCTTTTGTTAGGATCGTCCCGTCAGGTCGGCGATAAAATCTCGCGCAAAGCCGGCCTTCGGCGCCCGTTATCAAATTCTCAGCCTCATCCTTCGTCATCGCCGAAAGATTGTAAACATTCATTTTGCACTGGCCGCAGAATCTCTGCCGTTCATTGCCGATCATGCTCTCCCAATCGGCACTGCAGGGGCTTGCAACTCTAACGGAATCAAGGGGGTTGGTAAATGACGACATGATTTCTTCCTCCGTTTTCTACACGATTAAGCTCGCGTTGGTGAACTAAGAACGAAGTCGATACCGGCACTTGCAGCAAATGGAATATTTTTTTGATTTTTATTGAATCGGCCCAATATCTCTTGTTGACCTCGATGCAAAACGGCATTTCGACCTTACAGGGCTTGGTTGAACGCCACTGAACGAACGTGTTACCTGTAATATTGCCTCTTAAAAAGGACTCAGCTTCCGGACCTTGGAGCTTCTGAGTTCACTCTAGAAAGTGAGTTCAAAGCCGTTTTCGGGATATACAGATTCGAATTCTTTGGAATTTGTGGTGTGTGGAAATTCGCGAGTTTGACTGGAATCGCGACCGAAAACCCAATTCAATCAAGCCCCGAACGGGGCGGAAAGAACGTAGCCCGTGGCAAGCGAAGCGCAGCCTCGGGTTTGCATTCCAAAAAGAGCCAAAGCCCCAGCGGGGCGGTACGAATCGCAGATATGATGTATCGAATCCCGAAGGAAGTTAACAAGTTTTCATGAAACGTGACAACTCGCCCCTTCAGGGCGTAAAGCCATTGCCGAACCCTGACCAGACGCGGCGCTCCGCTTGCGACCGGCTTGTGCTTTTCCTGAACTAGCGAGTTATCTGTAAAACCGACTTTTTAAAATGGACTCAATTTCCAGAACTTGAAACTCTTCCGGTCCTTGGAACTTCTAGAACTTGGAACTCTTCCGGTCCTTGGAACTCTTCCAGTCCTTGGAACTTCTGGAACTTGGAACTTGGAACTCTTCCGGTTACCTTGTAACTCTTCCGTTCCTTCGAACTCTATTGGCTTTCCCTTCTGTACTTGTGCGTGACGGGTCTTCGCCGTCCGATTCCGATCGCGTTCTTGGAAACGATAAGCGTTGGAGGAAGCTGTCTTCTTTTGAACTCGTTTGCAGGAGATTCGACCTTGTTGAGAAGCATGTAAACCAATTCGGCGTCATGGCCCAGCGCTATGATTTCTTGCGGGGATCGCTTGTTTTCGAAATACTCGCGAAGTATCGGATCCATTACGGGATACGGAGGAAGTGAATCGGAATCATATTGGTTTGGGGCGAGCTCCGCCGATGGCGCCTTATCTATGATTTCGTTCGGGATCATTTCCCGTCCGGCGGTTTCGTTTATTCGCCTCGCAATTTCGTAGGCTTCGGTCTTGAGAACATCTCCAATGACGGCGAGTCCGCCGTTTGTATCTCCATACAGCGTGCAATATCCGACGGCGAGTTCGCTCTTGTTTCCCGTTGCCAAAACCAATCGGGATTCGGCGTTCGAGATCGCCATCAATATCAGGCCCCTAAGACGAGACTGCATGTTCTCGGCAGCCAGGTTTTCCCCGCCCTTTGTCGGAGCCTTAAACTCCAACTGATTCAAAAGCACATCGAACGCGCCTGAAATCGGCTCTATCCGCGCGTCGCAGCCCAGATTTGCAACCAGCTTCTCAGAATCCTTGATCGAGCCTTCGGAGGAATACGGCGAGGGCATCATCACGCACAGCACGTTTTCCGCACCCAACGCCTCACACGCCAAAGTCGCCACAAGCGCCGAATCAATCCCGCCCGAAAGCCCCAAAACGGCTTTCGAAAACCTGTTCTTCCGAGCGTAATCGCGAATTCCCAGCACGAGCGCTCTTCTTATCGTTTCGATCTCGTTGCCGGTTATTCCTCTCGCATCCGGTTTGCGGACATCAAGTTCAACCGTCTCAACGAATTCCTCAAATGCCCTCGCCTGAAGAATGATGTCGCCCTCTTCGTCGGCAATCAGGCTCGCGCCGTCGAATATGATTCCGTCGTTTCCACCGATCAGATTTACGAAAACGATTGGAATCTTTTCCGACCTCGCACGATGCGAAACCATGTCGCAACGCGTCTTGATCTTTCCGCGATTAAACGGCGAGGCGTTTACCGATACGATCAATTCGGCGCCCATTTCGATCAGCTCATCGGTCGGATCATGATCGTAAAGCCTCTCGGCCCAAAATGTCTTGTCGTTCCAGAAATCCTCGCAGATCGCGACACCGATCTTGACCCCGTTGACGTCAAACAGCCTGCGCTGTTCGGAAGGTTCGAAATATCTTGGATCGTCAAAGACATCGTATTCGGGGAGCAAAGTCTTGTCGGCAAAGCCGAGCAGCTCGCCGTTATTGATAACGGCCGCCGAGTTGAATAGCCGCCGACCGTCTTTATCCGAATTTTTTCGAATCGTGCCCAAGATCACGGCAATGCCTTCTGAAGCCTTTACAACCTCCTCGAGATGCGCCGCAGCGCCATCGATTATGTCGGGATCCTGAAACCAATCCTGTGAGGTATAGCCATGTATCGCAAGCTCGGGAAAAACGACAAGATCGCTGCCATCATCACGGGCTTTCGCGATCGCGTCGCGGATCTTGTTCAGATTTCCTTCGATGTCGCCGTTTGTGGTATCGATTTGGCCGATCGTGACTTTCATCTATTCGGGATCCTGATGTTTTACCATCGTCAAACGGTTGCCGCGCTGGTTGTAGGTAACCTCATCCATGATGTTGTAGATAAACATCACTCCGCGACCCGAGGTCTTGAAGAGATTTTGCGGATCGGTTGGATCCGGAATGGTCGCCACGTCAAATCCCTCGCCTTCGTCTTCGATCGTAAACGTCGCTGTGCCGGGTCTGATCTCAACCGAAATCTGCACCAATTTTGTATTGTCGAATTTGTTTCCGTGCTTGACCGCGTTAACAAAGGCCTCGTCGAGCGCCACAAACAAATTGGATCTTTCGGGATTTACAACGCCGAGCTTTTCGACGCGCTTGATTAGGTAAGTGAGAATATCGTTCATCAAAGAGATGACGCTCGGCATCACGAACTCGATCTTCTCATGGCGATCCTTGATCTTTGGCCCGCGATCAATGTATTTCGCCTTGTAGTCGAGAGTCGTTCGTACGATCCCTTCCACCTCGCTTTCATTGAAGCCTTTCTTTACGAGGTCACGAAGGCAGATCTTGAATACCTTTACATTGCTCCGCCCGCCTTCGAGCGGTTCCGGCAGGCAATTCATCGCTCCCGTCTCATCTTCGGCGCAATTGAGATTCGTTCCATCAAGGTCGGTAATCACGACATCGAAAGAACTTTTCGCGACTTCTTTAACGGCCGCGGCCCTTGTCTCGGTAACCGTCACTTGATAACCACGAGAACTAAACTCGGCGTCCAACGCCGTCGCCAAATCGTCGTGATCATCGATTATCAGGATGTTTCTCGGCATCAATCACTGGTTGGGCAATCATCTCCGCAATCAGGCAAAACCCTTTTGCAAAAAGCCCTACGACAAAATACAGTGTTCAGTTGCACAATCTTACCTTAATCAATGACTTGTTGCCACGATGGATAAAGAGGTCGACAACGAACTTCAAGATATTTACCGCTTTGCTTCGCTGGAGAGCTACCGCTTCTCCCAGCGTCTTCTAATTAGACTCGCCGATATCATGCTTTACGCGTTAATACGCGTGTTCGGCTCGACGCTCCGCATCGAACCATTCTCAGGATGGAAAGACCTCGAACACGAGGGTTGGGAAGACTGGCTGGAAGTCCATGCACAACTAAAGAATGCCGTAATGGCCTTCTGGCACGACAACATTTTTCTTACCACTTACTATTGGCGCAAATACGACGCGACCGTCCTTATTTCCAAGAGTTTCGATGGAGAATACATTTCACGAATCGCACAGAGATTCGGTTACGGAGTGATACGAGGCTCATCGAGCAGAGGAGGATCGGCGGCGTTTGCCCGACTCGTAGAAACCACGAATCTCGGAAACCGACCGGTGATCACGGTCGATGGACCGCGGGGACCGCGTCACAAGGCGAAGAAGGGAGCGCTGCTCTTGGCTAAGGAAACGGGAATACCGGTTATTCCGATGATGGGAGCATGCCGAAGTTTTTGGGAATTGAACAATTGGGATAAGACTCAGATTCCAAAGCCATTTACAAGATGCAAGGTGTTTGTCGCGGAACCAGTTTTCGTACCGGCAGATGCAACCACCGAAGAGATCGAAACCCTCCGGATCGAACTGGAAACAAAACTTGACGAATTAGTACAGGTTGGGGAAAAATGGCGTCGTACCGATAGTTAGACGAATTCCGATCGTGTTCACGAACGGGTGGGGGTTTGGAGCGGCTTTGCGCTTCAGAAGATCCGTCTCTGTGTCGTGGAGATCGTGACCAACACAATGTCGCGTCCGGGCCCGTCCAAACTTTGGTTGTTTTTGCCGCCCCCGAATAATTTGTCTCATTCAACTGGGCTCAGTCCTATTTGTTTGGATTGTCGAACATCTTTAAAGGAGAGAATTGGAAATGGCTGACGAGAACGGAAAAGATATTGTTGACGATGCCGCCGAGCACGCTGAAGAAGCTGCCGAGGGCGTTGTTGAAAAAGCGAAAGACATGGCCGGAGATGCTGTCGATGCGGCGGGTGATGCGGTCGATAAGGTAAAGGATATGGCCGGTGACGCCGCGGACAAAGTTGGAGAAGTTGCCGGAGACGCGGTTGACACGGTTAAGGATCTGGCAGGCGGTGCCGCAGACAAGATCGGTGATGCTGCCGGCGCGGTAACTGGAGCGGTCGGCTCCGCCGCCGGAAAGGGCATGGATATGGCCGGCGATGCCGCAGACAAGGTTGGCGATGCCGCTGGCGCTGCGGTTGATAAGGGCAAGGAAGTAATTGGTGACGCCGCCGGAGCCGTTACCGGCGCCGCCGGTGCTGCCGCAGACAAAGTTGGCGACGCACTGGGTAGCGTTAAGAATGTTTTCGACGGGGACGGCGATGGCGATAGCAGCTCGATTCTAACCTGGTTGCTGCCGCTTCTACTTCTTGGTTTGATCTTGGTTCTTGGATTCATGTTCTGCACCGGAAAAACCGATCAGGCGGCGAACATGGCGGGCAATGAAAATTCCGCGAATTCAACCGGCACCGAAACAGGCGCCGCTTCGGTGGAATCTGGCGTCAGCATCGAAGCCAAAGACGGAAAGTATGCGATCACCGGAACGGTTAAGGATGAGGAAACAAAGGCCAACATCCTCAAGGAAGCCGAAGCGGTTTGGGGAGCGGGCAATGTTGACGTTTCGGGTCTCAAGGTTGACGCAAATGCCAAGGCCTTTAAGGACGGTTGGTGGGATTCGTTCAAGAATCTGCTTCCGAGCCTCAAGGATTGGAAATCCGGTACGATCGGTTGGCTTGGCGACAAGTTGAACATCGTTGGTGATCTTCCGGCGGGCGTAGCCGATAAGATCAAGTCGCTCTTTGCGGGCTGGGGACTTCCCGTTTCGATTGCCGGTGCGGAGGATGCCGCAAAGGCGGCCAACGAAAAGGCGATGGAAATGCTCGCCGGAGCTGATTCGGTTGAAAAGGTTGTCGAAGGACTCAATGCTTCGATCATCAATTTCGCTTCGGGCAAATCCGATGTTCCGGCGGATGCGAAACCGATTCTCGAAAAGGCCGCTGAAGTGCTCAAGAAGCAGGCAGAAGGCACGACGATCGAGATCGGCGGGCATACCGACAACCAAGGAAACGCCGATGCGAACATGAAGCTCTCAACGGCGCGTGCGGAATCGGTCAAGAAGGCGCTCGTGGATTTGGGCGTCAACGAAAAGATGTTGACCTCAAAGGGATATGGACAAACCGTACCCAAGGGCGACAACAACACCGAAGAAGGACGTTTCCAGAATCGCCGAATCGAATACAAGGTTGGTGGTTCGGGCGACGCTCCGACCGCTACTACGGAAAAGCCGGCAGAGGACGCAAAGCCGGCGGGTGAAGAAGCAAAACCGGCAGACGCGGCTCCCGCCAAACCGGAAGCTCCGAAACAGTAGCACGCTGGAAAAAGCTGCGGAAAAGGCCGTTCGGAAACCCGAACGGCCTTTCTTCTTTTTGGAGGCCTCCGGGCTCGCGCACTCGGCCGGGAAACTCTTCGCCACAAACAGAATACGAAACGCGGCATGTGGGACCTCGAATCTCCGACTCGAAACCGCTCCCCGAATCCTGTAAAATTTGGAGAAGAGCACGATGTGTTCAAGATACGAAGGAGAAAACCAAAAATCGGTAGCGGTCATTCACACAATCACAGAGACCCAAAGAGCATACGAAACCTAAAGATTTCATTGTTTCTTACGGCGGGTTATATGTTTGCCGAGGCGATCGGCGGATGGCTTACGAATTCCCTCGCGCTTCTTGCCGATGCCGGCCACATGTTGACCGATGTCGCCGCGCTTACGCTTACGCTTGGCGCGTTCTGGTTTGCATCCCGGCCCGCAACGGCGAACAAATCATTCGGATATTACAGACTTGAAGTTCTCGCCGCTTTTGTAAACGGGATCATTCTCGTCGTCCTTTCGTTTCTCGTGATTTGGGAGGCGTGGAAACGAAGCACCGAATCGCCTGAGATCATGGGCGAGGGTCTGACGATAGTGGCGATCGGCGGACTTCTGGTAAACATGGTGTCGGCGTGGCTGCTGCATGGAAACCATAAGCATGATTTAAACCTCCGAGGCGCCTGGCTCCACATCATGGGCGATCTGTTTGGTTCGATCGCGGCGATTGTGGCGGGCGGTCTTATCCTCATGTTTGGCTGGATCTGGGCGGATGCGGTTGCGAGCGTCGTGATAAGCCTGATCATCGTCGTCGCCGCTCTTAATCTGATAAGGGAATCTGTAAATGTTCTGCTCGAGGGCACTCCGCGGCACATTAGCCTGGCGGCGGTCGCGAATTCGATTGGAAGGCTCGAGGGCGTGAAGAGCGTTCACGATCTTCATATCTGGACGATTTCCTCGGGGATCGAGGCCTTGAGCGTTCATATCGTTCACGACGACGAGCTGAACCGCGACGCCATATTGCTCAACGTCAAATCCCTTATTTCAGATGAATTCGGCATCGGCCACACGACCGTACAGCTCGAAAACGCCGAACTCGCACGCGAACACTCATGCTTTTCCGGGACAAATTGCTTTGAAACGGTGGGCCGACAATGATTCCACTTTCGATACCGTTTGGCACGGACGCGCTTCAATTCGATTTTCCGCACGAGCAACTGATCTCATTCGAATCGAATTCGACGGACGAGCCGCTTTCAGATCTTGAGATCGGCAACGCGCTTTCAAATCCCATCGGGACGCCTGCTTTTGACGACCTCTTCCAACCCGGCGAAACGGTGATGCTCGTCGTTCCCGATGCGACCCGGCGGTCCGGCGCGGCACAGATCGTAAACCTTCTTCTCAGACGTCTGATCGCCATCGGCGTCGCTCCCTACGACATCGAAGTGATGTTCGCCAACGGGATCCACAGAAAAACCACGCAAGCGGAAAAGGAGTCGATACTCTCGAAGTTTGTCGCCGATCGTGTGCGTTGCTTTGACCATGACGCGGGCGATCTGTTGGGTCTTGTTAGAGTTGGGCGTACCAGCGGCGGGATCGATGTCGAGATCAACCGGCGTGCGGTCGAGACGGATCACCGGATACTAATCGGTTCGGTAGGGTTTCACTACTTCGCGGGCTTTGGCGGAGGCAGAAAACTGCTCTGCCCGGGACTCGCGGGAAAGGCGACGATCCGAAATACGCATGCGCTCGCGTTTGACCGCGAAAACTGTGTGAGAGCAAAAGGCGTCGGAGCGGGCCTTCTCGACGGGAATCCGGTTCATGAGGCATTTGTCGAGGCCGCTGGTTTTGTGCCGCCAACCTTCCTCGTAAACACGATCACGCGCGCTGATGGCGAAATCACCACAATGGTTTGCGGTGACTTGAAAACGTCGCACACCAAGATTTGCGAAGAATATCTCCAAAGCCATTCGGTGAAGTTTGAGGAGAAGCGACGATTGGTATTCGTCGGGGCGGGTGGGAACCCCTACGATCTGAATCTTGTACAGGCGCACAAAGCCTTGGAGGCTTCAACGCCGCTGGTCGAAAAGGATGGAAGGATCGTTCTGTTTGCCGAATGCCGCGACGGCTTTGGCGGCCGGGACTTCGAGAAAGCGCTTTCGCTTGGCGATCCGGATCTGGTCGCGAGGAATTTGAAGGAGCGATACTCGGTCGGCGGCCAAACAGCGTGGAGCCTTTTAAGCATCGCAACCAAATTCGACGTAACGCTCGTTACCACAAACCGCGAGATATTCGGGAATCTCCCGAGAATCAAAACGAAAACCCCAAACGCCTGGGCCGAAGATATCCGAAAAATCGATGAGCCCGCGTACTTCGTGCCTTCCGGGCAGAGTTCCAAGTTCGCCCGGGCAGAGTTCCAAGTTCCAAAAGTTGAGTCCACTCTAAAAAGTCGAATTAGAAAGTGAAGGGCATCATTTTCAGTCACAACGGTTCGGTATTTGTGATAGACCCCTGCCGGCTTGTCCGGCAGGTGAATCAGGTCAGAAGCTAGTTGCGGCAAAAAATGAAGTGTTCCGGCCCCCCTGCCGGCTTGTCCGGCAGGAGGCAAAGGTCCCTAGCTACGGCCGTTAAATGCTTGGTGTGTTGAGGTTTATTGATTTTCTGGAAGGGGCTGACCTTATTCACCTGCCGCACAAGGCGGCAGGGGCCTCCGGATAAATCAATGTGGTTTGGACTAGCTGCTGACCTCATTCACCTGCCACACAAGGTGGCAGGGGTCTTGCCTGGTTTCCCTGAGGATCAATTTGCTGGTCGATTTTTTCCATGAATCGACTTTTTAGAGTGGACTCAAAAGTTCCAAGTTCCAAGATCTGATACCAAAAGATGGTGGTCTTCCGCGCAAGTAGTTAATTTGGAGCAGTCAGAAGAATCTCCTCCACTAGAAGGCACGCCACAAAGGCCGAAGAGTGAGTTCATTGCAGATTTCGGGAGTTGCAGATTGGGATTCTTCAGAACTTGTGTTGCTTGGAAGTGCGAGCATTCGGTAAGAACCGCAACCGCCGGCAACACTCAATCAAGCCCCGAACGGGGCGGAAATAAAATAGCCCGTGGCAAGCGAAGCGCAGCCTCGGGCCAGGATCGCAAAAAGAAAAAAGCCCCAGCGGGGCGGGACGAATCGGAGGTTTGTCCTGCCTAAACTCGCAGGTCTTTGAAAGGTTTTCGTGTGAAGAGGCAATTCGCCCCTTCAGGGCGTAAAGCTATTTTCGAACCTTAACCAGACGCGGCGCTCCGCTTGCGACTGGCTTGTGCTTTTCCGCCCCGTTCGGGGCTCGATCGAGTGAGGCTTTCATTCGCGGTTTCAGTCGAAATCGTGGAATTCCAATAATAAAGACTTCCGGGAGTCCAAATTCCCCCTATTCAAGAACACATCGGGTTAACGTCTAAAATCGGCCTCAACCATCGAAACCTTGAACTCTCTCCTGTCGAACCCGAAAAGCTGCCCGGAAAAACTTGGAACTTCTGGAACTTGGAACTTGGAACTCTTCCGGTCAACTTTGAATTCCATATCGTCACTCCTCTCCCTTGATCTTAAAGCTCCTCGCGATCGAGTCGGTTTGGTTCCTAATCGATCTGAGTTTGTCCTTCTCTCCGGTAAATCTTAGAACGTAAACCGTCGTCGAGTCAGCTTTCAGAAAGTAGATCCGGCCGCTCATGTTTCTGCCGTTTTTGACGAATTCGTAGTTGAAAACACGACCCGAGAGGCTTCCGCGGAAATTCTCGTCCTTGCCGGGAACATAACCGGGGATGATCTGCAGCCCCTGTTCTTCCTGGCTGATCATTTCACTATAAAGCGTTGTTTCTTCAACCTTTATCTTGCGCACCTGAAGAAACCCGTCGTTCTTGAACTTATAGATGTACTCTACGTTCGGGCTGACGTCCGACGGCTTGCTCGACAATTTCCAGTCATCATCGGGAAGCGAGAATGTATAGTCCACACTCGGATCGCTAAAATCGGACTGCGCAAACGCCGAAACGGCAAACAGAAATACAAACGAAACAATGATTGCAAGTTTTCTCGTTTTCATCTTTTTAATAAGAACTTCAGGTAGATCAGGGGTTCTTTTGAACCACGCTTTCGATGCCCTGCGCCAACACTAGGTTGTATATTTGAATAACAGGGATTTTGAAAGATTTCGATATCAAATCGACTCAAAACCGTTCAAAGTTCGTCCATTTTAGCATTGCCAACGTCTAAGTAAAAGATTTGACGCTGCGGATGGAAAGCGAATTGAACTTCCGGGATCCTTGGCGTTTGGTCGATGGAGAGTATCAACATGAATAGTCAAAATGGATTTGCAACAAGGTTCGCCGCGATTTTCGTGGTTTTTGCGTTTGCAGCGCAATTGATGGCCGTTCCGGCGCCGAGAGACGGACGCAACCCTTTGATCGGCAAGAAGTTGTCGGAAGACCAAAAAGCGCTTCACGTTCTCAACCGATTGGGTTTCGGGCCTCGCGAGGGTGACCTCGAAAAGGTAAAGTCGATGGGAATTCAAAAATACATCGATTGGCAGCTCGAACCGGAAAAAATCGACGACTCCAAAACCGTTGCATTGCTAAAGAATTTTGAGGTGTTGAATCTTTCGGTTGACGAAATTTTCGCCAAGTATCCGAATCCGGGAGCTTTTCTCCGCGCTTTGGAGGGGAATCGCAGAAACCAAAATCCCCAGCAGCAGGAAGAAAACAACGAAGCCCGGATGCGCGAACGGCGCCAAAAGCTTCAGGAACTCTATCAAAAATACGACCTCAAACCCGCAAATCAGATAATGTCGCAAGTGCAAGCGTCGCGGATACTTCGAGCGACCTATAGCGAACGGCAACTCGAAGAGGTGATGGTTGATTTCTGGTCAAACCACTTCAACGTCTATTCGCGAAAAGGCGCGACTCGCTTCTTTATCCCGTCTTACGAGCGCGATGTGATCAGAAAAAACGCGCTTGGCAATTTCAAGGATTTGCTCACCGCAACCGCCCAGCATCCGGCGATGCTCTTTTATCTAGACAATTTCCAGTCCGTCTCCCCCGACGCCGATGGCGCGCAGAATCGGAACCGACAGAGGCTTCTCAGCCAAATGCAAAACGGGAAATTGAACCCGCGAGTCCGCGAACAGCTAAAGCGACGCGGAAGAACCGATGAGGAAATCGATCGATTGGTCGAGGCCGCGAAGAACGGCGGCGGAAACAATCAGCGCGGAATCAACGAAAATTACGCCCGTGAATTGATGGAGCTTCATACACTCGGCGTCGATGGCGGTTACACCTCCGACGACATAAAGGAAGTCGCCCGCGCCTTTACCGGCTGGACAATCTACGACGCCAACGGCTTCAGACGCGCCGCCGCCAATATGGTCAAGGATCGAGATGATCGTCAGGCCGAAAGACAGGCGCGCCAGTTGGGAATCAGCGCCAACACCGAATCCGGCACCTTTGTCTTCGCATCCGCGCTGCACGATAAGAAGCCCAAAACGGTACTCGGCGTAAAGATTGACGATGGCGGCATCAAGGACGGTTTGAAGGTCATCGATCTGCTCGCAAACCATCCTTCGACGGCTAAATTCATAGCGCGCAAACTCGCGGTTAAGTTCGTCAATGACGAACCCTCCGAGGCACTTGTAAACGATACGGCCGCCGCGTTCACCAAATCGAAGGGCGATATCAAGACGACGCTGAGGGCGTTGTTTAATCACAAGGATTTCTACGCTGCCGACAACTATCGCGCCAAGATAAAGACCCCGTTCGAGTTGATGGTCAGCTCGCTTCGCGCTCTAAACGCCGACGCCCGAAACGGACGCGTTTTGATCGGACTTCTCGAAAGAATGGGCGAACCTCTTTATGGTTACCAGGCTCCGACGGGTTATCCGGACAAAGCCGTAGATTGGGTCAACACCGGAGGCCTTCTCGAACGGATGAACTTTGCGGTCGCGCTTGCCTCCAACCGTTTGCCGCAAGTCAGGGTTGATCTGAATCATTTCAAAAAAACCGATCAGGCAGGCACCCTCAACACCGTATTCGACGGCATTCTCCACGGCGAAGTATCAGACGGCACGAAGTCGACGCTCGCAAAACAGATGGCGCAACCGCTTCCCGATGTAAAACTCGGTCCCGATCCTGACGAAGACGATGACGACGCGGGAAGCATGATGGCACCGCGCGGCAACCGCAACCGCATGGGGCAAAACGCGAGACTCAGGGAACCAAGCGGTGATCCGGAAGTAGTAAAGGTTGTCAGCCTTGTACTCGGATCTCCCGAATTCCAGAGACAGTAGCTGCTTTGATGGGAGTTGTTATGAAACGTCTTGTTCTTGTCCTGGCCCTCGGTCTCTTGGGTTGCTTTTCGGGGGCCGAATCAAAAGCGGTGACGGCTTCCGAGCTGACCCCTTACGAACGCGCGGCCGCCTACTCCAAGGAATTTCGCGGACTTTCCGTTCTGATCATCAAAGATGGAAAGACCGTTTTTGAGGAATATCAAAACGGACATGGAGCCGACAAAGCCCAGATGCTTGCAAGCGGCACGAAATCGTTTAGCGGTGTGATGCTGGCCGCCGCCATCGAGGACGGGATCGTTAAGGGTTTTGACGAGAAGATCTCGGACACGATAACGGAATGGAAGGCTGACCCCGCGAAGTCTGCGGTCACCGTCAGGGATCTTTTGACGCTTACCAGCGGAATTGACCCGGGAAGTTTTGGAAGGGTTCCCGCATACAAGGACGCCATCAAAAACAACTTCAACTACCCAAACCGCGAGATGTTTCAATACGGACCGGCACCGTTTCAGGTTTTTGGCGAATTCATGACGCGAAAATTGAAGTCGAAAAACGAAACGGTCGAGGCATATCTCAAACGAAGGATCCTTGATCCGATCGGACTCAAGGTCGCGCGCTGGACAAAACAGGGTGATCAAATCAATCTCCCAAGCGGCGCGTTTTTGACTGCCCGGGAATGGTCGAAGTTTGGAATATTGCTGCTCAATGATGGCAAATGGAACGGCAAGCAGATCGTAGGGAAAGAGCTTCTCAGACAACTTCGAACCGGCTCGACTGCAAATGAAAACTACGGCGTAACGTTTTGGTTGAACAAGCAAAACGACGGACGCGCCTCGGTACCCGAACCGAAAAGGAAACGCATGCTGGATCTACTCGGTATCGAAGACGAAACGACAAAAGCCGCGAAAGAAGGCTTTGGAAAACGATTGCCAAAAGACGTGTACGTCGCGGCCGGCGCGGGCAAACAACGCCTCTATGTTTTCCCAACGGAAAAGATGGTGATCGTAAGACAGGGAAGACAATCAAAGTTCGACGACGAAAGGTTTCTGGAACTGGCACTTGGGATTGCACGGAAGTAATGCGGCAAGAGAGCCGAGCGGAGTTCCGGGTTGACCGGAAGAGTTCCAAGTTCCAAGTTCCAGAAGTTCCAAGAGCCGGAAGTTTAGCCCATTCTAGAAAGTCGATATCAAAAAGAACATGCCTGGTTAACGACAACCAATCAAGCCCTGGAAGGGCGGAAATAACTTAGCCAGATGCAAGCGGAGCGCCGCGTCTGGTCAAGGTTCGGCGATGGCTTTACGCCCTGAAGGGGCGAATTGCCTCTTCACGCGAAAACCTTTCAAAGACCTTCGAGCTTAGTTCCGCCCCGCTGGGGCTTTCATTCTTATTGCAATTCGACCCGAGGCTGCGCTTCGCTTGCCACGGGCTATTTTATTTCCGCCCCGTTCGGGGCTTGATTGAGTGTTGCCGGCGGTTGCGGTTCCGGCGAACTTGCGCTGCTCCTCCAGTCTATTTGGAATCTTCTAGTTCGGTCTGAAATGTTGAGGCCGAGGTGAGACGTCAATCCAATGTGTTCTTGGAAAGGGGAATATTGGACTCCTGGAAGTCGTTCTTATTGGAATTGCACTAGTTCGACTGAAACCGCGAATGAAAGCCCCACTCAATCCAGCCCCGAACGGGGCGGAAAAGCACAAGCCAGTCGCAAGCGGAGCGCCGCGTCTGGTCAAGGTTCGGCGATGGCTTTACGCCCTGAAGGGGCGAATTGCCTCTTCACGCGAAAACCTTTCAAAGACCTTCGAGCTTAATTCCGCCCCGCTGGGGCTTTCATTCTTATTGCAATTCGACCCGAGGCTGCGCTTCGCTTGCCACGGGCTATTTTATTTCCGCCCCGTTCGGGGCTTGATTGAGTGTTGCCGGCGGTTGCGGTTCTTACCGAATGCTCGCACTTCCAAGCAACACAAGCTCTAAAGAATCCCAATCTGAATTTCAAAAAAAGGCCCTAAACAAACATTTCGGTTCTTGTGTCGCCCCACCCCCATAGGAAGAAATTGCACTGACTGCCCCAGATTAACTACTTGCACGGAAAAACATCATCTTCTGGAATCAGATCTTGGAACTTGGAACTGATGAGTCCACTCTAAAAAGTCGATTCAAGGAAAAAATCGACAAGCAAATTGATCCTCAGGGAAACCAGGTAAGACCCCTACCACCTTGTGTGGCAGGTGAATGAGGTCAGCAGCTAGTCCAAACTACATTGATTCATCCGGAGGCCCCTGCCGCCTTGTGCGGCAGGTGAATAAGGTCAGCCCCTTCCAGAACAACAATAAACCTTAACACACCAAGCATTTAACGGCCGTAGCTAGGGACCTTTGCCTCCTGCCGGACAAGCCGGCAGGGGGGCCGGAACGAATCATTTGTCGTCGCTACTAGCTTCTGACCTTATTCACCTGCCGGACAAGCCGGCAGGGGTCTTTCACCTATATCGAACCGTTGTGACTGAAAATGATGCCCTTCACTTTCTAATTCGACTTTTTAGAGTGGACTCAACTCCTGGAACTTGGAACGTTGCGCGGGCGAACTTGGAACTTTTGGAACTTGGAACTCTGCCCGGGCGAACTTGGAACTTTTGGAACTTGGAACGTTGCCCGGACGAACTTGGAACACTACCCCCCCCCCTCGAACAACCCCTAGAAACCCACTCTCACCCCTCCGCGAAAACCCCTTCCTGCGCCGTCGATTCCCCAACTCGGATTTCTGTGGAACTGATCAAGAATGTTCTCCGCCGCCCAGAAAACGCTCGCTTTGCGTGTAAACCTGTAACCGCCGCGAATCGAGACGAGACCGTAACCGGGAAGATAAGGGAACAAGACTCCGCTTGATGCGCCGCCCAAAACCCTCTGCTGAACCTCCGGCAAGGTTTCACCCGTCGCCAGCAGGATCGTCTCATCGCCCGTGCCGCAGACGCCGTCCGGATTGTTGGTCAATCCTCTCGCGCAGGCTCCGCGACGGAAGAAGTCGGCGACCTGAGAAAGGCTGCGCGGGGCGGCCGTGCGTCGGTCTCCCAGATCAAGCGACGACAAACGCGTCTGTCGATCGGCAAAAGAAACGATTCCTTCAATCCAAAAGCCTTTCTGATTCGCATAACCTAGCTTCACGAATCCGTTTGGCGGAGGCGTACCGCCCTCGATATTCGGCGGCTCGCCCGTTTCGTCATCGGCCGCATGGATATAGGTATAACCGCCATCGATCCGCAAGCGTTCGGAGATCTTGTATCCGGCGTCAAACTCGATTCCGTTTAGAACCGCCGATGTGTAATTTGCGCGGACCAAAACAGGCGCGCTCGAAAGCGGAACAAACACAACTCCGTTTGGAAGCTGATCCGTAATAATCTGATCGGCGAGTTGCTGGCCAACGGCCCCGCTCGGAAGAATCAATGCCTGTTTGACGATGGTATCGGAAAGAAACAAACGGAAGTAGCCGAGCGAAACGCGCAGACGTCCGTCATCAAACCGGCCTCTGATGTCGAAATTGTCTGAGTATTCCGGCGTTTGCTTCGAAACCGCGATGCCAGTATCAACTGCGCTTGAATCGGCGGTCGAACCAATCGTCCCTCCAAGCGTAACCGCCGAGGCTGCATCGACTTCGAATCCGTCGCCTGTAAGTCCCAAGGTGCCAAGATCGGTCATCGAAGGGAATCGGAAACCGCGGCTGTAATTTACTCCGACTGAAAATTTCTTGGTTAGATCGGCAAGAAATCCTATTCTTCCCGAAAAGTCTCCCGTACCGAGTGAATCGTCTTCCCAAAGCCGCGATCCATTCACGATCGGACTATCGGCGGCACGAGCCCTGTAAGACCCTGCGGAGTATCGAATCGCGCCGGAAACGCGGAGTTTGGAATCGAAAAAACGCGCGTCCTGTTTTAGAAATACGGCGCCGTAAAGATAGCTGGCCTCATCGGGAACCCTCGGACGCGAAACGACAAAAGTTCCGTCAGTCGGTCTAAACGTAAATGCGGGCGAATTGATGCCCTCATTGTAAAGCTCGCCTCCCGCAAGCAGGCTAAAACGCTCGCTCAAACTTTTTCCGGCAAAGCCGCTTATGCCAATCGCCGTCGTCCGTTCGTATTGATGGGTAACGCTGGCAAGCGGGTTTCCGCGCCCGCCCTGATTGACCCTCTCTTCGCGCTGGCTGTTGTAGCTGACGGTGATCGAGCCGTTGTCGAAGAAACCGGTATTGCCAAACGCCAATCGAGCATAACCGAAATCTCCCATCAGGTTTCTGAGATCCGCGATTAGATTTCCATCGCCGCCAATCAATTGATCAAAGCGTTTTCCGCCGTCTTGCTGCGAACGCTGGTAGTAGCCGACGAACTGTCCAAGACCGTGTAGGTTCTGATCGACCCTAAGGCTTCCGCCATATTGCGTAAATTCAGTGTCTGGATTTCGTCTGTAAAAAAGATCGGAAGGAAGTCCAAGATACCTCGTGTAGGCCGAATGCGAATCCATTCCATCCGCGGTTCTCAGCGTATTCGATCTGTAGCCAAAACCATTAAACAGAAATCCCGTATCGGCGGTACCTAAAGCCAACATGGCGCCACCGCGAAAACCGCGGTTTGCCGAAGAATAGGCCGAATTGACCTCGCCGGAAAAACCTTTCGAACCCAATCGCGGATTTGCTTTTGAGACGAGATTGACGGTTCCGCCAAGAGAATCCGAGCCGTACTGCGCGCTGTCGGGACCGCGCAAAACCTCGACGGCGTTTAGATTCGAGAAATCATTGAGATTAAAAAACGTATTGATTCCGCCCCGTTGCGCGGTGTTTGTATATCTGACTCCGTCAATATAGTTGACGACATTCTTGCCCGTAAGACCACGTACGACGATCGCACCGATCGTTGGGCTCGTGCTCTGAACATTGAGCCCCGTTTCGGTGGCCCCAACCCCCGACAACACTCCCGATGTCCTTTGCGAAAGCTCCTCGCTTTCGATCTTTGAAACCGGTACGACCGAATCCCTTATAAGAGTCGTCTTGCCCAAATCGGCTGTAACGGTAACCAAACGGGGATCGATACGCAAAACGATCGGTTGTTCCAGTTTTCCCAGGGCGACATTTTCCAACACTTTCGATTCAAAGTCGGTTGCCGACACCGTTATCGTGTACGGGGGCATCCACTCCACCTCAGCACGAAAAGCGCCGTCCTTATCCGACGTAACGCGCACCGATTCGTCGGCTCTGGTTATCAGAACCAACGCACCGGCAATCGCGTCGCCGTTCTGATCGACAACCGATCCCGAGATCACCTCGTAACCGGGTTGCGCAAAAGCCGACACCGAGAGCGCCGCAATCAAACCAAATACTTTGAAAAACCGCGACACTGAAACCGCCGACAGTCGATTGGTTTTTGACATACGTACAGAGAGAAACAATCCTTTCTGGACATTCTAACTTTCGCGATGGGTTGAAGCGAAGCCTTTTCTTAACAAATTTGACCTCCGACAAAGATCCGTTACAGACATTTTCCAAACCAAACCGCCCATCTTCTCGTCTAATCTCTACAAGACGCGCCGGATAGGCGTGAACATGGAAGAGAAGTTTTATGGATAGGCGATTTTTTCTAAAAAAGAGCGGGATAGCGTTGGCGGGAATCGGTGCGATGGCATCATCGCCCGCGTTCTTGAGACAGTTTGCCAACGGTGCCTCCCTTTCGAAGACCAACGGCAAAAAGACGCTGGTCGTGATTTTTCAGCGCGGCGCGGTCGACGGACTCAACATGATCGCGCCTTTCGGCGATCCCGAGTATTACAACATAAGGCGTACGATCGCGGTACCCAAACCCGGAAATGAAAACGGGGCGATCGATCTTGACGGATTTTTCGGATTCAACCCGTCGCTCAAGCCGCTTGAGAAGTACTGGAAAGACAAGAATCTAGCCGTGATCCATTCCGCCGGATCGCCCGACAACACTCGCTCGCATTTTGACGCACAGGATTACATGGAATCAGGCACGCCGGGCATCAAAAGCACCCGCGACGGTTGGCTAAACCGCGCGCTTCAGGATCATCAATCACCGGACGCCTCTCCGTTTCGCGCCGTAGCCATGACGCAGCAAATTCCGCGTACTTTGATGGGTCGTTATCCAACGGTCGCTATGACAAATCTCCAAACCTTTGCTATTCGGGCGGGTTCCTATACCAACACGGTGTCGGGCGGATTTGAGGGAATCTGGCAGCAAAACGCAAACGACAGTCTTGGGGAAACGGGCAAAGAGACATTTGAAGCGATCAACTATCTCAAAACAGCCAACCCTTCGAAATACAAACCCGAAAACGGCGCCCAATACCCGGCCGGCCAATTCGGTACGAATCTTAGGCAGATCGCACAACTGATAAAGGCCGGAGTCGGTCTCGAGGCGGCATTTACCGATACGCCGGGTTTGAACTGGGATACGCATTTCAATCAGGCGCTCCAGAATGGCGGGCGCGGGCAGCTTGCAAATCTTTTGCGCACGTTTGGTCAGGGGATCGATGCCTTTGTTACCGACCTCGGAAAGCACATGGAAAACGTACTCGTACTGACGATGTCCGAGTTTGGAAGAACCGCACAGGAAAACGGTTCCCGCGGCACCGACCATGGACACGGCAACGCCATGATCGCTATTGGAAACTCGGTCAAGGGCGGCAAGGTTTACGGAGAGTGGAAGGGACTGAAACCCGACCAGCTCGACCGCGGCCGATACCTCGCTGTTACAACCGATTTCCGCGACGTACTGTCCGAAGTTTCAAACAAATTCCTTGGCACCAAGGATCTCAATACTGTTTTTCCGCGTTATAACCCAAATCCCGCAAATTTCAAGGGATTCATAAGTTGATCAAGTGTTTTTCCAGTTTGGGAAATGGGATCTTGATTAGGCCAAAGAAACCGTTCTCCAAGCTTTTTTGAAAAACGATTGGTTACCCCCTTTTGGGTTCCCCTTCAAGCAGCGTGGAAAAAAAACCGACCGGCGTATCCTCCAAATACGCCGGCCGGTTCTTTTTTGAAAAAGGGCCCGCGGAAGTTGCCATTGGTTATTAGCCGGCAAAAGAACGCGATCTCAAGCTTCAAACCAACTTTTGATCCAAAAAGTCGAGTGGTGTTCGAAAAGCCTGTTTGGGGTTCTACTTCTTTCTCGATTGAACAACATGCGTGACTTCATGCGCAATCAGCCGATTCTTCAATTCGGCAGAACCGTAAGCGGCGCCGGGCGAAAGAAAAATGTGATTCCCCAACGTAAATGATTCGGCTCCCATTGCCGACGTCATTCGAAGCGCATTGTGATCGGTATGAACCCGAACCTGTGAAAAATCAGCGCCGAAAGACGCTTCAAGCTTTGATTTCACCTCGGGAGGCAGCGGTTCTCCCTCCAATTTATTTACAATCGATGCCTCGGCCGGGGGTAGTGTTTTTCCATCGGTCTTGGGATCGACACTCGTTACGATTGCCTGTTCGGTGCCTTCCATTTTGTGATTGTCCTCCAAATAAAGACCGCTCAAATGAAATTTGAAATTTCCATGAGCGTCCGGAATTTCCTTTAAATATGCAGACATTCTAGATTTCGAACCCGCTCCAAAATGACCTTATCTTGGCCCAAATCCAAAACCTCATATTCTCAGGTCAATAATAGTCCATCTTGGCAACACCGGAAACAACTTTCTTGAGCGGAAAATATCGTTAAATCAAAGCCCCCTGCCGGTTTACCGCGCAGGGGGCTTGTATGGATTCCCGGATTATTGATGGTCTTCGAGCAAGGGGATCCGAAAGAAATTGCCTGCCCGATCCCGTCGCCAAGACTCATCGAATAAACGATCACTCACCCGTTCCGATTCCGCTCCAAATGTTGCCTGAGCAGATTGGTGGATTCCTTTTCGGTTCGATTCGAAAGGATTCTTTCGATCGCTTTCGCCGCTTCGTTTTCCACTATCTTCCCTTCCTCGGTACCGGGTTTTTCAGTACTGTCCGAGTGCATGGTTTGGTGTACCAATTCATGAGCTTCAAGCTCGCTGTTCAGAGTCTGTTCGAGGTTTTCGGGCGAACCGAACGCATGTTCGGGTGAAACCAGTATCGTCCGATCAACTGTCATTGCCTTCGCACCTACCGCCGTCAGTATCCTCAATGAATGCTCACCCGAATAGACGCGATACCCTGAGAGATCGCTTCCAAGCCTGTTTTCGAGTTTCTGCTTCAGATTATGCGGCAGTGGATCGCCCTCGATGCTCTTGGCGGCCTTTACTTCCGAAGGAGGCAAAACCTTGCCTTTAGCGTTTGGATCGGCACTGGTAACCACCGTTTTCTTGTTTTCTGCCATGTTTGTGTTCGCTCAAAAATTCCCAGCAGGCTTCTGAACTTCCTTTTTCGATTTATATCGCGAACTTATTGAATCTTCAAATATTCTTTGAAGCTTCTTCAACAAAGGACGAGATTCGCTTGGTTTCCAAACCGATGCGTCTGTTTACCTGCCTGGCCGCCATGTGTTTTAGCTCTTCACGCATCAGTTCTTGTGCTTGAAATTGATCCCCGTGCGCCACCTCCGGAGAAATAAACAATTTGTTGTCAAATGTAAAAGCCGTCGCGTTTATGGCTTTTGTAATTCGCAGTGCCGTTTCGCCTGCGTGAACACGCACGTTCTTCAAATCCACGCCGGTTGTTCTTTCAAGTTCTTGAATGATCACCTCTGGCAAAGGAGTCCCAGGAAGTTGTTTAATAACGTCGACTTCCGCCTTTGGAAGCAATTTCCCATCGGCGTTTTGAGCCGTGCTCGCGATTCGTTCTAGTGCTGTATCCCCCATCTTCGTTACCTCGCATTGCGTTTATCGGAAAGAATCCCTTCCGTATTGGGTAATGCGAAACTTCCGCGGGAATTGTGCCATCACGGTACGATTGGCTTAAGAACCGAACACATCAATCTCGGTTGGTGCATCAGCATCACTCTCAGAGCAGTTCTATCGTGGTCTTTCCGAAGCATGGCCAAGCTAATTCCAAAGCGCTTTGCATATAAACCCGAAGGGCAATCCCATTTAACGCACTTGCTTTATGAGTGATGAAGACTGCGCACCGCGGTTCAAACATCTCAATGCTTGCAAAGCACGAATACGATCCTGACAACAATGTTTATTTCAAACTTGACAAAAAAGTAGAGATTTTGTAAATTCCTTTTTATACAGGGACAAGTGCTGAGAATACCCCATATGTTTGAAGCGCTTTTAGACGCGACTCTTAGTGTTTGGGGTTGAAGTTCTCAAGTGTTGATGTAGGAACACTTGAGATCGATAGGCAAAAAGATCAAGGCCTTGCGGGTTTTCGGATTTTCCGATCTTCCGCAAGGCTCTATTTTTGGCTGATACAATTTTCCCTTTTATAGAAGTTGCCCGGAAGCAACTTCATTTCAAACTTCTGAAGAAAAACCGACTCAAGCAACAGAGGCTTCCTCCAAATCTTCTATAATCCGTCGCCACTCCTCCAGCTCCGGAATTCCGGGTTTCCGTTTCCCGAAAAACATCGCCACTTCCTCGTTGTTCCTATTGAACAATTCAAGACTCGTCACGACACCATCCGCCGTGGGCTTTCGGACGATGTAAGCCGAATCAACCTCGGATTCGTTGATATGAAGATTGAAATCCTCATCCATCACGTTGTACCAGCCTCTGGCCTCCAGAACATTTTCGACTGTGCCCGTGTGGATCTGGATGATTCCCCTGTTTCCGACAAAAACCATGATCGGAACTTTTCGATCACGCGCCTCCTGAAGCACGAATCGGAGTGACGCGACATCAACCTCTCGGGCCAATTCATCTCCGGCAAGACGCAGCGCCTGTTTTCTACCAACCTTGTATTTCCTCAAGAGCGGAAAAAAGTCATGGGTATCGCGCAGATCCTGCCAATCGCGCCTTAACCCCTCGACATCGATTTCCGAATCCGGATTGTCCGGCGACTGCGGGTCGCTCTCCGAAACTTCTATTGATGCGATCTGCTCCGGCGCACGAAACTTCCGTACCAAATCCGAGTAGGCTTCGATGTCGCTCGACTCGGTCAAAAAGATCTTGTGCAAAGCGGTTCCGTCTTTTCCAAAAAACTGAAGTGAACGGGAGACACCACGCGGCCCTTCCTTTTCAACCGCGAAACCATACTTCCAATTGCCCAGAAATATCCGCAAGTCTATGTCGGGGTTAACAAACAGCGCCATTCCATGCGGCAGTCCGGTTTCGACATTCTCGTAAACGCCTTTTCGCTCGTGCACGACCTCTTCGTTTCGCGTCAATGCCATCACACGCCCAAGCGGTGCGAGTTCCTGGAGCAACCCCGCGAAATCATCCGTTAGCCTCGTAACGCCCTCGCCAACCTCGCACGCCACAAGTTCGCCTTCGCTGACACCCAATTCACGCGCGGCGTCGCGGATCCGAACCCCGGCATTTGCCGCTTGAAACTCAGACCATATTCGTCGCAATTCATTACCAATCTCAGCCTTAACCTGCATTTCTCTCTCCATCCGGTTCTCGAATCGCCAAGCTGCGATTCGCAAACCTTTCCTATTCATATTCTCGCACCGAACTCTCCGGCAGGCACGAATTAAAAACTCTTGTCAGGGCTTAGTCGCACGCCATCGTTAGGAATGAGAACTATTTAATTCTCGAAAATGGGACTATCAACGGTGCCCCGGAGCCTCCGGGTATGTCGACCACTACGGAACTCACCTCGAACACCTCTTCAATCACAGCACTCGTTAAATTCTCTGCCGGCGCACCCATCGCTCGGACTTGCCCATTCTTTAGCACCAATACGCGATCCGCATAACGCGAAACGAGATTGAGATCATGGAGAATCACAACCACGCCAAGCCCATTGGCGGCGAATCGTTCGGCGATCTCCAATGTCAGATGCTGGTGAGCTATGTCCAAACTCGATGTCGGCTCATCCAGAAACAAATATCTGCTTTCTTCTTCCCGTTCGGTCCAAATCTGTGCCAAGACCCTCGCCAGATGAATCCTTTGACGTTCTCCGCCGCTCATAACATCGATCCGGCGGTCCATGAGATGCAGAGCTTCGACGACCTCCAGCGCTTCTATTGCGATCCGTCGATCCAGTTTCGATTCACCGCCCTGGATGTGCGGATTTCTTCCGAGAAGAACCACCTCGACGCCTGTAAACGGAAATCTCAGATCGGTAAATTGCGATAGAACCGCCCTCCGTCTTGCAAGCTTTTTATGGCTCAGCTCCGCGATATCGTTTCCATCCAAGGTTACCCTTCCATATGTCGGGGCCCTTTCACCGCTCAGAATCCTGAGAAGCGACGATTTACCCGCGCCGTTTGCGCCGACGATTGCGGTGATTTCTCCGGGAACGACGTCAAGACTGATGTCTTTTAGTATCGTTTTTCCGCCCGCCGAATACGAAATATTCTCTGCTCGAAACATTTGTCCTTATTCCCTCACCAACAACCAAACAAAAAACGGCGCTCCGATCAAAGCGGTAAGTACGCCGATCGGCAACTCCGCCGGGGCGATCGCAACGCGCGAAATCAAATCCGCAGTCAATACCAGTCCGGCACCAAAAAGTGCCGAATTCGGAAGCAATTGCCTGTGATCGGCACCTGTCGTCATCCGGATCAAATGCGGGCAAATCAAACCGACAAATGCGATCGGTCCGGCAACGGCGACCGACGCCCCAACGGCGAGTGCGACAGCGGCTACAAGTTCGAATCTCAATCTGGAAGTATTGATTCCGAGAAGCCGTGCCTCCGACTCACCCAGGAGAAGGACGTTGAGCACCCTCGCCCGGCGGATAAGAAAAATCGCGGAAAACATCACCAAAATTCCGCTGACCGTTAAAGTCCCCCAGGTTGCGCCTCCAAGGCTTCCGAGATTCCAAAACATCAAATTTCTAAGCTGTGAATCGTCCGCCAAAAAACTCATCAGACCGATTCCGGCGGCGGAAAAGGCTCCGACCGCTATGCCGGCAAGGAGCATCGCATGAACGCCCTCCCGCCTTCTGCCGATTCGATAAATCAAAGCGACTGCCAAAAGACCACCAACAAAAGCGGCGACCGGATAAGTGAAAGCGTTACCGGGCAACGCAAACGGCAACGCATTTCCGAGTACGATAAAAACCGCGACTGAAAATGCCGCTCCGCCCGATACGCCGATCAGCCCTGGATCCGCCAAAGGATTCCTAAAGAGTCCTTGAAGAACCGCCCCTGCGAGACTCAACCCGGCGCCAACTACGATTCCAAGCAAGATTCTCGGCAGCCTAATCGAGAACAATACCGCGACCTGCTGATGCGTAAACTCCGCCAGCGGCGCGATGCCAAATTTCGAAAGCAAAATCGATACCACTTGGAGCGGAGATATGGAAACGGAGCCGGTGCCGATCGAAACCAGACCCGCGCAGGCCACAAGGCACAGCAAAATCATCGTCGCAGCATGCGGCGTTCTTGTATCGCGTGCGAAGCCTCCGATAGTTCCGAGAATTGAACGCAAGGATACAAAAGCGAGTACTTGTTCGTTTGTGCCTATCGAATCTTCGCGCATAGCTCTTTAATCCCGATTCCCAAACGCGGAGTGAACCCAAGCAACAGGGCGTCATCGATAGAAATCACATTGCCGTTCTTGCCCGCCGGCGTCTCAGACATTCCGGGAATCGAAAGTATCTTGGACTTGCCGCCCATCGCTTCGAACGCCCGCGACGGCACGATTACATAGTCCGGAGCCGCCTCGACGAGCGCCTCGGGTGTCAGAGGCTTGTACCCCTCAAAGCCTTTTGCCGAATTCTCGCCGCCAACGATCTTGATCATCGCATCGGCCGCGGTTTTGCTTCCGCTTATCATCGGACTTCCCGATCCCCTCGCAAACAGAACAACCATCGACGGACGGGTTTCCCGCAAACCGCATTCCCGCAAAGCGGCGTCAACGTCGGTTCTAAAATTTTTCAGAAGCTCCTCTCCCTTCGCTTCCATGCCAAGCGCTTTCGCAACTTCGGCTATTTTTCCGGCTACGCCTTCGACGCTGTGTTCATTTGAGATCGTCTCGACAACGATTCCCGCCTGCTTGATTTGGGCAAGAGCGGCGGGCGGTCCCGTTTCCGGCAACGCCAGCACGAGGTCAGGCTTTTGCGCGACAACGCCTTCCGCGGAAATCGTTCGTTGATATCCGACCTGCGGAAGCTTAGTCGCCTCAACCGGATAGACGCTTGAAGTGTCGGTCGCCACTATCATCCCTCCGGCGCCAAGCGCATAGACAACCTCTGTAGCCGATCCACCGATCACGACGAGCCTTTTGGCTTGCTGGGATTTGTTGGTTTTGCCTGCATCCCCGCAACCCAGGATCGCGAACACTGCGACAACGAGCGC
Organism: Pyrinomonadaceae bacterium; assembly: GCA_041394795.1. Lineage (GTDB taxonomy): Bacteria > Acidobacteriota > Blastocatellia > Pyrinomonadales > Pyrinomonadaceae > Aridibacter. The sequence goes on from JAWKHN010000003.1 coordinate 365,804, forward strand.
AATCAACGCGAAACCGCGTTTGCGTGATGAAATATAAAACTGGTCCATTATTGTTTTAAGCGGCCTTCGAGACTCCGATCCATCAAACGTTCGAATCGGCCTATTCCGGTGGAATCTACCTCATGCCAAGCATAGCTTCGGACACTTCTTGCAAGCCGCCTTCCTCTTTTTGTATTTCTTGCAACACTTCTTCTTCTTTGCCATTCGCTCGCAATCCCTTTTATGGAACAAGTCGGACACAAGTCGTTGAAGCAAAACTCGCCGATCGTCCGGTTTCAAGAATGCGGTCTCGCTCAGATTGAGACTGGGAATCACGAGCCAATTTCAATCGCATTAACGATAATGAAAACGATTTTCATTATCGTTAATGGAGAGTATTGCAGTTTCAGGAAGGGGTTGTCAACGAAGATTGTCGTTCGCGCTCGTTTATCGGTCGTTGCGAATCGCCGCTTTAGAACAGCGAAACCATGGGAGCGATCAAACATAAGACGACCAGATTTAGAAAAACCGCCAAATCGCTATGCTCTTCGAATTGCCTTCTCGGACAATCCAGATCTGAGTCCACTCCAAAAAGTCGATTCAAGAATGAAATCGACTGGCGATTTGAACTTCTGAGGAATCCGCCAAGACCCCTGCCACCTTGTGTGGCAGGTGAATGAGGTCAGCTGCTAGTCCAAACCACATTGATACATCCGGAGGCCCCTGCCGCCTTGTGCGGCAGGTGAATAAGGTCAGCCCCTTCCAGAAAATCAATAAACCTCAACACACCAAGCATTTAACGGCCGTAGCT